>NZ_JBITGA010000002.1:0-907671 GCF_044456565.1 Streptomyces sp. NPDC050842
CCTGCAGGTGCACCTGATCCTGGACAACTACGCGACACACAAGACACCCGAGATCAAGAAGTGGCTGCTGACGCACCCGCGGTTCCACCTGCACTGCACGCCGACCAGTGCGTCGTGGCTGAACCTGGTGGAGCGGTGGTTCGCCGAGCTCACCCAGAAGAAACTCAAGCGCGGAGTCCACCGCTCCGTCCAGGCCCTCGAACGTGACGTCCGGGCCTGGCTCGCCGACTGGAACGAGCACCCCCGGCCCTTCATCTGGACGAAGACGGCCGACGAGATCCTCGACAAGGTTGCCGCCTACTGCCACCGAATCTCTGACTCAGGTCACTAGGCAGTGTCCGGCGGATCACGTGACTGCCTCGCGTTCGGGTCACCGGTCTGGGTGTTGGCAGGGTGGCCTGAGGGCCTCACCTGGGCGATCTGGCACGGCGGGAATGTATTCCGGTGAGCCACACCAGAGAGCCCGATTAGCCTCCCCGACATGCCCATTGAGATGAACGACACCGTGCGCAGCCTGCTTGACGTACCGCACCCGGCCGCGTCTTGTCCACCCTCAACCCTGATGGCAGCCCGCAGAGTTCGGTGGTCTGGGTGAGCCGTGACGGCGGCGAGCTGCTGATCTCCACCGAACAGGGCCGGCGCAAAGAACGGAACATCCTCCGCGACCCACGCGTCGGCCTGCCTCGCCAACCCCTACCTGTACGTGGAGATCCGCGGCACGGCCACCGTTGCCGAGGACGCCGACCACGCGGTGGCCGTCCGCATCGCCGAGGAATACCTCGGCCCGGGCGGCGGCAAGGAGTACCTGGAGGCCCCGCCGGAAGAGGTTCGAGTGGCCGTCCGCATCACCCCGACCAAGATCCTCGGCAACGCCACCAAGACCGCCTAGATTCTGTCAGGCGAGTCATGGGCGGAGCCATAAGCGGATCGCCGCGACCGTGACGGTGCCGTGGAAGACGTAGGCCCTCTTGTCGTAGCGGGTGGCGACGGCCCGGGAGCTCCTGAGCCGGTTGATCGTGCGCTCGACCTCGTTGCGGTGTTTGTAGATCTCGCTGTCGAAGCAGGTGGGCCGGCCGCCCTTGCTGCCGCGCCGTTTGCGGTTGGCCCGCTGGGTTGGCGCGGGAGCCGTAGGCTTTGGCGGCGCGGACCCTGTCAGGTGTGGTTCGTGGTCGTCCCGGACCGGCGCGGCGGACGCGCATGCGCTCGAGGACGGCCTGGAACTGAGGGCTGTCGTGCCGGTGGCCGGCCGTGATCAGCAGGGAGAGGGGCTTCTGTCCCTGCTCCGTCGCAAAGTGGATCTTCGTGGTCAAGCCGCCTCGCGAGCGTCCTAGCCCGTGGTCGCCGGGTTCGATGTCCACGCCGCCAGGGCGCTCGCGTTGGAGATCCCTTCTTCACGTGCACCAGCGGCGTGCTGGTGAGCGCGGCAGACGCTCGAGTCCACTCGCGTCCCAGCTGATCAGACCCTCCAGCCGAGCCCACTGCCGATCCGTCATATCCCCCGATCCGTCATATCCCCTCGCGCCACACCATGATCATCGCAAGGCGAGATCCACTTCCGCAGCGGACATGGCGGTGAAGGTGAGGATGGTCGAGCGACGGCGTCCACGCCCTGCTGTCGGACCGAACCTTGCGAACGACATCACTGAGCTTCTTCGAGTTGGCCGCCGATCGGGTGATTGCGACTGAGCGCTTCAGCGTCGAGTGGGCGGCTGCAGCGTCCGGTGCCAGCAGCTTGGTGAGCCGGGACAAGGGGCCACTCGAAGCTTGCCGGCCTGAACGCCAACCCGGCGGTAAGGCCGGTGAGCGACGATCAAGCTGTTGTCAGCCACTGGTTCTAAGGTCGGCCCTATGACATCAGACCTGGTCCAGGACTCATGGACTCGCATCGACGCGTGGCTGCGCGAGCACGCGCCCCGCACTTTTGCCACGCTTCGGCCGCCCGCAGGCGGCGAGGAAATCGCAGCAGCGCAACAGGAACTGGGGGTCGCCTTTCCTCCGGACCTGGTCGCTTCACTCCAACGGCACAACGGGGCGCAGGAGGGACCTGAGGCTTTCCGGTTCAGCACGGGCGATCGGCTGCTCGGAGTGAGCGGAATCCTCGGGGACACCGGGTTCATGCGCGGCATCGACCAGGGACTCGACGGGGAGACCGAGGGCTACTGGCTTCACGATTACGTGAAGTTCGGTTCTTACGACGTGACGTCGGACGGTCTCCTGATGGATTGCCGTACTGGGCGGGACTCCTTCGGTGCGATCGGACGGTTCTTCGACGAGACCGGCACCAGCTTCGGAGAGGCCGACTCGCTGGGTGAGTATCTGGCCGAACTGGCCGACACACTTGAGCGCGGCCAGGACGCCGGTGTCGTCACCTTCAACGGCCGACTGCTCTGGGAGGCGCGTCCGCCTGCCAGGCCTCAGTACAGTGCCGACGAGCCCCTTCCCGCACCGGATGAGCAGCTGCCAGAGCTCGACCTGTCCCACAGTCCCACCGACCTCCTCCACGTGAGCCACCTGGACGGACATGAGGAACTCGGTGCACTGATCGCAGTCCTGCCGTATGAGCAGGTGGTCGAGGCCGCGCGGAAGCAGCTGCGCAGACTGGCGGTCGAAACGGGGCTGAACAACTACCCGGAGGTCAAGGCAGCCCTGGACGCGTGGGAGCGTGGTGTGGCCCTACCGCGGCCGGACCAAACCGGCCCGCTCGCCATGCGACTCCGCGCGGTGCTCGCACAGGCCGACACCGACCGAGACCGCACTCGCAGGTGGGCCGCGGAGAAGATAGCCCTCGGGATCTGGGGGTCCCCCTACAGATCCGTGTGCGAGAGCGCGGAGACCCGGAGTCACTTCACTCTCGACTGGCGTGCGGATCTGCATGCGGACCTGGGCAATCCGCCACTGCCACCGATACCTGACGACCGATTTTGGGGGGCGCTGCGCAACCCCGCCATCGACTCCAGTTGGTACGCGGCCCAGTACAGCCAAGATCAGGACTGACCCCAGGGGTTTCGGTTCCGCGTGAGCGCTTCATGTGGCGGTTATCGCCAGACGAAGCGCTCACTAAGGATCTTCAGCGCTGCCGCTCCAGCGTGAGGATGGCCTTGACGATTGACGTCATGCGGTTGGGGCTGCACCGGGACCTGCGGAAGATCCGCCAGGACTTCAGGCTCGCGACACCGCGTTCAACGGGCGCTCGAGCTGCGGCCAGCGCCCGGTTGAGGGTCTTCTCGGTGGGAGTGAGTTCCTGGAGTGGCTTGCGTTTGATGCCGGTCGTCAGCCACGGTCCTGCGCCTTGGCAGGCGAGATCGGCCAGGATGGGAACGCCCTGGCGCTCGCAGATCCGGATGATCCGGTGGGTGCGGGCGGCGGTCAGGTCGTGGGCGCGGCCCGGCAGGGCGGGCGAGAGCCACAGCAGCCGGCCGCAGGGGTCGGTGACGACCTGCACGTTCACGCCGTGGCGCCGGTGTTTGTGGGAGTAGTCGGCCCGGCCGTCGCCGACCCGGTCGCACTCGGCGAGGGTGCCGTCGAGCAGGACGAAGTCGGGATCGTGCTCGCGCAGCGTCTTGAGCAGACCCGGTGCTCGTTCGGCGAGCAGGTCAACGACCGCGCGGGTGTAGGCGTGGGCGGTGGACTCGCTGATCCCAAATCCGGCGGCGATCTTCGCAAGAGTGGCGTGTTCGCGCAGGTACACCAGTGCCACCATCGCGCGCTGGGACGGACGGAGCTTGTAGCGCCGGTCGCCCTCACGGGTGACGACCAGCATGGTGACCCACTCCACGAGTGCATGCGGCAGGTCAAGTGCGACAGGATGGATGACCAACGAGGCCCCCGAGCAACGTGATTGAGACGTCAGACATCTCGATCAACAGCCCGGGGGCCTCGCTCGTTGCGCTTCACGCACCATCACCCGATCGGTGGCCACCTCGAAGACGCTCACTGATCTGAGTGTGTGCCGGTCCTGAGTCGTAGCGGTCGAGAAACGCGTTCGCTGGGAGGTCGAGTGCATGCAGTTTGGAGAACACCTCCGTACCCGCGCCCATCTCCTCGTCGCCATCGGAGATCCGGTATGCCTGCACCATGTCGAGGACTTCGAGGTCGCCCTCCCTGGCGTACTCGGCCGACTCCCGCTCGGCCAGTTCGATGGCCTCGTCGAGCGACCGTGCTCGGAACAGCACGACACGTTCCTCGAAGGGACAGTTTTCCCAGGTCAGCCATCTATAGAAGGTTCTGGCGCTGTACCACGCCTTCGGCTCATGCCTCATTGCCGGTCCGCCATCCCCTCGCGCCAAACCATGATCATCGCAAGGGAAGATCCACTTTCGCAACAGGCCTTACATGCCTGTCTGATCCAACGCCTCCAGCCAGGAGCCTGCTGCATGCATCACGGCATCCACCCCCCACCCATCTCCCCTGACCGCAGCTGGCGGAAGCCCTACCTGCGCTATGCCGCAGGCCGGGGTGCTCCACCGCAGGCACCAACCTGGTCAACGTGGTCATGGCCTTCGCTGTCCTGCAGGTTGGGGGCAGCGGTCTCTCGGCCGGCCTGGTCCGCGAGCATCGGGTCAGCATCACATGCTCTAACGGCGGGCCGCGCCACTACGGAGCGGTGGGGCCCTGGAAGGCCTGGAACGTCCTCTCGGCGGCCCATTGCCCCGAGGGCTGGAGGCTGATCAACCACATGTACAAGACGCGAGGCTCAAGACGGTCTTCCATGTCGGAGCGGAATCGGCTCTCACCGCACCGCAATCAGGGCGGGTCCGGGCGATCAAGCGCCCTGCCGGATCGCGATGTCAGGATGCTTCCATGCCTCGCACACCCAGGCACCTGCTGCACGGTGCAGGACTCGTGGCGGCTGCGCGGTGCGAGGGCTGGGACGACGTCCTTTTCGGCGTGACCGGCCGATCCTTCCCCTGGGCCGCCGTGCACCTGACCTGGGCGGGTCGCGAAGAGCACCTCCCCTGGCCCATGTCCACGCCGCTGGCTGGCCTTGCCGACCTGCTCGTCGAGTGGGCCCATCACGGGTGTGGCCGATCCCCCGAGCTTGATCGGCCGGACATGTCCTAGGCGCGGTCTTGGGGGGTGGTGGTGTGGGTCAGGGCGCTGGGGGTGCGACAGCCGACGATCGCCGGGGCCTCGTGGACGAGGGTGTCGTCGGTGAGTGCTTCCACCATGAACAGGGCGAAGTCCACCCGGCGCGTCAGGTTGCTCGCCAGTATCGGGTCGCCCACGTGTCGGCTCCAGACGGGTAGGCCTTGGCTCTCGCCCTCCTCCAGGGTGCTGCCGCGGACCACGGTCCAGCGGGTGCTGCTGGCGAAGACCCGGCGGCACGCCTCCACCTGGTCGTCGATCTCGACCGCACGGACGAGCTTGGCCAGCACGGCGGCGACCTTGACGCCCGTGGTGAACAGCCGCGAGTACCTGTCCTTGCCGTCGCGCGAGATGTGCCAGCCACAGGAGAAGATCAGGCGTGCGCCCGGCCGTGCGTGGTCGAGGACCGCCTGCGCCGTGCCCGAGGAGTACTGGCGCACGCCCCAGGGTGCCAGCACCGTCAGGACCCCGTCGCAGTCGGCGACTGCCCGCGCGATCACGTCCGGGTCGTTCGTGGGCCCCGGGATCACGGTCATCCGACCCTCGAACGCGGCCAGTTTCGGCACGCTGCTCTCACGGCACACGCCGACCACTTCGTCCCCGCGCTCCAACGCGTGGCGGACCATGTACTGCCCTAGCTTCCCCGAAGCCCCGACGATGCAGACCTTCATGGCGCAGCCCCTCCCACAGAATGCTGACCTTATGCTGTAAGGCACGCTAGCCTTATGGCGTAAGGCAGTCAAGGAAGCCGGAAGGAGACGTGGATGAGTCGACGTGGGGCGGGGCGTACGCCACTCAGTCGTGAGCGTGTGATCCTTACGGCGGTGGCGCTCGCGGACGAGAAGGGCTCGGCGGCGCTCAGCATGCGGGCGATCGCCGGACCGCTGGGCGTCGAGGCGATGTCGCTCTACCACCACGTCGCGGGGCGGGACGACATCCTCGACGGCATGGTGGACGCGGTGTTCGGCGAGATCGACCTGCCGCCGGACGGCACGGACTGGAAGAGCGCCATGCGCCACCGCGTGCTCTCCGCCCGCGCCGCCCTGCTGCGACATCCGTGGGCCATCGGCCTGATGGACTCCCGCTCCCGGCCCGGCCCGGCGACCCTGCGCCATCACGACGCCGTCATCGGCGCGCTGCGCACCGCCGGGTTCTCCGTGGCCATGACCGCGCACGCCGTCTCGCTGATCGACAGCTACCTGTACGGCTTCGTTCTGCAGGAGCTCAGCCTGCCGTTCAGCGGCCCGGTGGAACGCGACGAGGTCGCCGGCGCCATCCTGCACGACATGCCCGCCGACACCTACCCCCACCTCGCCGAGCTGGCCACGCAGCACGTCCTCACGCCCGGCTACGACTACGCCGACGAGTTCACCTTCGGTCTCGCCCTCGTCCTCGACGCCCTCCACCCGGACCAGAGCGCGCGGCCTGAGAACTCCTAACCACATGATCTTCAAGGTGGTCGGATCACTCTGGGACTGATGATCCGGGGGTGCGGGGTGGCTCGGCCTGCGTGGTGGGAAGTCGGTGACGAGCGGTGGGCGGCGCTCGAGTCGCTGCTACAGAAGGTGGAGCGGCGACAGCACCGACGCGCCGACGTCCCGGCCGCCGCACCGGCCACTGGCGGGGCGTACGCCGACGAGCGGCTCGCGGGGCGTCGCTGAGCGGAACGGCTATCGACGCCAGACGTTGGCCCCATGACACTCTGACGGAGCCCGGCGGCACCCATCCTTGAAGCCGATGCAGCCGCCGGGCACCCCCTCAGGATCGGCGGAGGACGACGTGCAGATCTACCGGCTCCTGTGGACGCGGGCGGGACGGGACGAGCGGCAGGTCTCGACCGTCAGCTACGACGCGAAGAGCGCCGAGTACTACAAGGCCCGGACGGCGGCCGCGGATGGCGTCAGCGACGTCGAGATCGTCCCGGTGGAGCCCGGCCGGCAGCCCACCTGGCCCGTCGTTGTCAGTGGCGGCTCGTAGCGTCGGAAGCAGGAAGGCCGGGAGCCGCCCGGCCGACGACGCCAGGAGCGGTCATGGGAGAGATCACCGTCAGCGCGCAGGACATCGACCACCTCCTGCACGACCCCAAGGGCGCGTACGGCGCCCCGTATCAGCGGGCCTACGCCGAGCTCGCGGTCTCACAACGTGGCAGGCCGGTCGCCGAGATCGTGCCGTTGCTCCGCGCGGCCGCCGACCGTGCGCTCCTCGGCTTCACCGCCGCCGACCTCGTCGAGCAGGCGGAGGCAGTCAGCGCCGGCGCCCGGTACGAGCTGACGATCCGCGTCACCGGGCAGTCGATACGCCGGCACACCGCTTCGACGGCGTGCCGCACGCCCTAGTCAAGATCGGCGAGCGCCCTTCTCGGCCGCGCCGCTTGCGGAAGGCGTGGGTGCCTACTCCTGACTTCGTTGTATGTCGGCCGGGCATGTCGAAGTCCGTGGCCACGTCTGGCTAGGCGGGCGGTGACGGCGGGGGGTTTCCCGGAAGGGCCGGATTCTCCGGGTGGCGTGCGTCGCCGCTGCCGAGCAGGACGCGGGCCCGGACCCGCATCGGCTCGTCGCCGCGCCGGGAGAGCAGGACCAGTTCGTCGACCCGGGCCGTCATGGGGCCGAGGAGGGCCTCCGCCTTGCGGGCGAGGGGGTGCGGGTCCGGGGTACGGCCGAGGGACAGGTGCGGGGTGAAGCCGTGCGAGTGCGATCCGCAGAGCGGGAAGCGGAGCTCAAGGGACTCCCGCAGCCGCGCCCAGGGCTCGGGGTCGGCGGCGGCCGGGTCGAGCCAGACGGTGGCGTCCTCGCGGTGTCCGAACCAGTGGACGCCCGCCAGGCGGGCGGTGAACGGCGGCGTCTCGGCGAGCGCTGCGGCGACCAGCGGCAGGGCCCGGGTGAACTCAGCTTCGGGGACGAAACCGAAGAGCACGTTGACGTGCGGCGGCCAGCGGCGGATCTGCCGGTCGTGTTCGCGGCGAATGTGCTGGATCGGCGGCCACAACTGCGTCGGCGGCAGCCAGGCGACGGCGGTGCGGTTCGTCGACGGGACGGCGAGGACGTCGCCGGGTGCCGGGGCCGGCACGGGGCCGACCTGCCCGACGATGGTCTCGTCGAGCCGGTCGACGCCGGAGGCACGGTCCCAGACGACCTGGCCGTCCGCCTCGAAGAACACCACCCGATGCCAGGGGATCTCCCCGCCCGGCACGAAGTCGCCGAGCAAGACCCGCTTCGGCGGGGCCCCGCGCTCGGCGATCCCCATCACGAACCGCTCGGGGTCGAAGCGCGGGTCCCAGAGCACCCGGTGGTAGATCTCGTCGCTGGTACGCACGTCAGCACCTGCCCTCGACTATCAGGGTGACGCTCGCCCGGTCGCCCCTGCAAGTCAGCGGTCGGCCCGCCCACCTCGCTGCCGTTGACGCCCGCCGTTTGCCGACATTGACTTCGCGCCTGTTGTCCGAGCTAGGAGTCCGGGCGAGAAGTGTGGGGTCTAGCCGCTCGTGGCCCATGACGTGCTGGCTGAGCAGCGGTTCCTCCCGTGTTTCAGACCAATGGCACGGCTGCCGAGTCTCACGCATGGGGCACTTCTTCATGCCCTCGATGCAGCAATCGGACTCGGCAAGCTCTGGCGGGCAATCAGCGAAGTGGTCGTGGGAATGCTGGCGGGCCGGGTCGCGCCGCAATCTGTCCGCCCCCAACCGCAGGTCCCGTCGGCCCGGCAGGCTTCCACGCGGCCGCGCGGCAAGCGGTCGGGAAGTCCGGGAGGCACATCGTCGGGTGCCCGCAGGTTCTCTCGACGTGCTCGACGGAGAGATCCAGGCCGTCCGTTCCGTGAGCGACCCCGACAAGGTCGGCCACCTCGGACCCGCCGTCGAAGCCTGGGGCCTCAACGGCGAGGTGAAGCCGGCCCGCCGCCCGGTCGCACCCCCTGGCCAGGGGGTGGCCGGGCGGCGAAGCGGGTGGCCGGCTACTTGGCGAGTTTGCCGTCGGCCGTCACGGCGAACCACGTGCCGCCCACACCCTGGCCGTTCGTGTCGCCGGGGGTCTTGTCGCCGGTGAACCAGTACAGCGGCCAGCAGTCGATCGTGAGCTGCTTCGTGCCGTCCGGGCGGGTGTAGGTGATCAGCTTCTTCGGGTCGATGCCCTCGACCTTGTCGAGGTCGACCAGCTTGGCGGGCCGCCACTTCTCCAGGCACGCGCCCTCGCAGTTCGACTTCATGGGCCAGGCGGTGTCCTTGGTGAAGCGGTACAGGGTCCGGCCCTTGCCATCCCTGATGATCTTGCCCAGCTTGTCGTCGTCGGCCAGTGAGAGGGCCGGCAGCGGCGCGGCGGTGCCGGGCCGCTGAGCGCCCGCCTTCTTGCCGTCCGGGGTGACCGCGAACCAGGTGCCGCCCACGCCCTGGCCGTTGGTCTGGCCCGGCGCGGTGTCCTTCGCGAACCGGTACACCGGCCAGCCCGCGATCGTCAGCTGCCGCACACCGTCGGTCCGCTGGAGCGCACCGACGCGGGAGGCGTCCACCCCACCGGGCTTGGTGCTGCCCGCGGGGACCGGGGGCCAGGTCTTGGCGCAGTCTCCGGCGCAGGCCGAGGTGGAAGGGCTGGCGGTGTCGTTGTCGAACCGGTAGAGGGTGAAGCCCTCGGCGTCGGCGACCACGGGACCGAGCTTGGCGTCGTCACGGACGGCCAGCGGCCCGGAGGCCGTCGTCCCGCCCGCCGCGGCCGTCTCGGCGCCCCCGGCCGTGCCCCCGCCGTAGGCGTCGCTGCCCGCGGCGGTCGCGGCGGGCGGCGCGGCGGCGGGACTGCTCGCACCCGTCCCCTGCGTTCCACAGGCCGTCACCCCGAACAGCAACGCGGCCCCGGCCGTGGCGACGGTGAGCTTATGCATGTTCTTCATGACAACTCCTCTTATCCAGTACTTCGTTGTGCTGTGTCGGCACCGGAAACACGCGGCCCGCCCAGGCCGGGTTCAACGGATCCGAAGAAACTTTTCGCGGGCACGAGAACGCCGGCCGGGCACAAGGCCCGGCCGGCGTCTTCCGGTGCTGCGGCGGGTGTTCTACACGGGCACGGTGACGAATCGCCTGCCCGCCTCGTTCTCGACCACGATCGCGGCCACGTCGGCCGGGGCGACCGCGGCCGAGCCGTCGAGCGAGGCGCCCTTGCCCTCCCCTTCGCGGACTCCGGCGCCCACCACCCAGCTGCCGGCCGTCGTCCGGCTCCCGTCCCGCCCCACCACGACCAGCGTGCAGCGCTCCCCCTTCGGCAGACCGGTCACCGCCGCGTGGACACGGACCCAGCCGACCGCCGGGGTCACTTGTACGGTCATCCGCGCGCCGGAGGAGGTGTCCGTCGCCGACGCGACCTTCGTACCCGGCACCGGGGTCGGCACCGAGGGGGACGCGGGAGCCGTCGGGACCGGCGAGGGCGGCAGTGCGACGGGCGCGCCGGCGTCCGGCAGAGCCGTCCCCGCCCAGAACACCCCGGCCAGTACGGCGGCCGCGGCCAGGCCCGTCACCGCCCCGCGGCGGCGGCGCCCTGCGGCGCGCTCGCCGCGCATCTGCCGGAGGGTCCGCTGGAGCAGCAGGTCGCCCCCCTCGGGCGGACCGTCGACGAACGCCTCCGGCGGCACCTCGCCCAGCGCCGCCTCCATCTCACGCAACGCGTCCACCTCCCCGCGGCACGACTCGCACCCCGACACATGCGCCTCGACACGCTCCGTGTCGGCGCCGTCGAGGACCCCGAGCACGTACGGGCCGAGCAGAACCTCCTCCTCATGCCGCTGCCCGTTCACGCGACCACCTCCCTGAACCCGCCGGGCCGCCCCGGCGCACTTGCCTCGTCACCCTCACCGAACAACCCGCGCAGCGCCTTGAGCGCGTAGTGCGACCGGGACTTCACCGTGCCCGCCGGGACGCCCAGGCTCTCCGCCGCCTCCGCGACGCTCCGACCGCGGAAGTACAACTCCGTCAGCACGTCCCGGTGCTCCGGCGTCAACCGGTCGAGGGCGCCCAGCACCGCCATGGTGTCGACGACACCGTCGGCATGATCCTCCTCGATCGGTGGCGCCGCGGGAGACTCCGCGACCTCGGCCGGCCGTGCGGCCCTGGCCCGATAGCGGTCGGTGATGATGTTGCGGGCCACCGTCAGCAGCCAGCCCCGTACCGATCCCTTGCCGTTGACCAGCACGTCCGAGTTCCGCCACGCGCGGATCAAGGTCTCCTGTACGACGTCCTCGGCCATGGCTCGGTCTCCGGTCAGCCGGGCGGCGTAGGCGAGCAGCGCTCCCCCGTGTTCCTCGTACACCGACCTGATCAACACCTCGTCACCCGAGCCGCGCCCGCCTCGCGGCCACAGTGGTCCGGCCATCACACCCACTCCGCTCTCCGTTGCCTGCGTCGTGGCCAACACGCATTCCCCGCACGATCAGTTCATGTGACCTGTGCCACATCTACTGTCGGCAGTGGCGGCCTGCGTTGAGGCAGTCGGCGACGGCCGCCATCCGGGCGTCCGTCATCACGTTGACGAACATGGCGTGGTCGGTCTTCGGGCTGTGCCGTTGTTCGGGGAAGGAGTCCAGCGCGATCGGCACGTCCGGCCCGGGCAGGTCGTAGGCCAGACGGATGGTCAGCTCGGGCACGGCGAACGTGTCCTCCGGGCAGACTCCGTTCGCCGCCCGGAAGGTCAGGTGCGTGCGCTCCGGTCCTGCGGTGTCCAGGCCGTTCCAGCAGCTGGGGAAGGTGAGGGTACGGGTCAGCCGGTCGCCCGCCGGGCATCGGGGATAGCGGGTCGTGAACCGGTCGGGGATGCTCGCGCAGCCCCACCGCGCCCGGACGTTCTCGTCGCCGGTGGAGGTCAGTGCCACCGCGTCGCCCGTGACGGCGTGCAGGAAGCGGGGCATCGGGACGACCTTGCCGACCGGGTTGCCGCCGAACTCCAGCCGTACGTCGTCGGGTTGGAGGATCTCTCCGGCGTTGCCGTGCCCGGCCGCCTTCTCGTACGCGTGCGTGGCAGGCCGGTCGGTACGGCGCAGCACCGGCCAGTAGTACGTGGAGCGATCGCCCCCGCGGCATGTGGTGGGCGCGGCCGCCAGGCTCGCGTCGGTGGAGCGGGCGTCGGTGGACAGGTTGCCGACGTAGGCGTGGGTGTGGTGGGCGCCGCCTCGCAGGCCCGGCGAGACGACCAGGTTGTCCTGGTTGTAGTGGGCCTCCTCGTTGCGGCCGCAGTCGACCGTGACCGTGCCGGTCGAGGCGTCCGGCCCTCGAAGCGGCTTGCTCCGGGCGGGCGGTACGTCGCGGATGTCGACGAAGTCCCCCGGCGCCCCCGTGGCGGAGGCCGTCCCGTGTGATGCCCCGCCGTCACGGGACACACCGAGGATGGCCACGGTCAGGGCACCCCCTATGACCAGGCAGATCAGCACAGTGAACCAGCGACGTTCTCTCCCCATGCCCGCCACCGTCCCTGCCGTGCACCGCCCGCGTCAACTACGGGCCCTTGGCCGGCCCGGGCATCTCGGCCACGGCGGGAGGAGGCGCCCGCGGGAGCCGGCGCCGTGGGGACGGCGACGGCTCCCGCGGTGACGCGTCACGGGTGGATCAGGGGCAGCTGATGCGGGCGTCGCCCGGGTCGGTGGTGCAGGTGTCGGTGCCGAAGCCGCCGTTGGCGGTGTCGTTGGCGAGGACCGCGTCGGTGGTCGTGAGGCGGTCGTTGCCGTAGGAGCCCGTCAGGGTGTCGTTCCCGGGGCCGCCGTTCATCGTGTCGTCGCCGAAGGCGCCGTCGAGGTTGTCGTTGCCGTAGCCGCCGTGGACGGTGTCGTTGCCGTAGCTCGCGCGGACGATGTCGTTGCCGCCGAGGCCGCAGATCACGTCGTTGGCGTAGCCGCCGTTCAGGGTGTCCGGGCCGCTGGTGCCGATGATCGTGCAGCCGCGGGCGTTGTTCACGGACGTGGTCCCGCCGGCCGTGTTGTCGGAGGTGACGGGGTCCGCCGGGGTGCCCGCGACGGTCGCCGTGTGCGTGAGGGTGCCGGTGGAGCGGGGCTCCGCCGTGAGTGTGACGGTCGTGCTCGTGCCCGGGGCGAGCGAGCCGAGGGAGCAGGTCGCCCGTGTCGAGGTCGTCGTGCACGTGCCCTGTGCGGGGGTGGCGGAGGTGAGGGTCACCCCGGCGCCGGCGAGGGTGTCCGTCAGGGTGATGCCGGTCGCGGTGGCGGTGGAGGCCGCCCTGTTGGCGACGGTGAGCGTGTACGAGACGCGGTCGCCGATGCTCACCGCGGCCGTGGTGCTCGTCGTGACCGACAGGTCGGCCTGCGGCGGCGGAGGCGTCGTCACGTCCCCTCCCTGGTAGCGGGCGAGTGCGAAGGCGAAGCCCGCCCCGTACCCGGCCGCGACGATCTTGCCGTCCGGCTGGACGAGTACCGAGCGGGCCTCGTCGAAGTCCCCGAAGCCGGTGACCACGAAGCCGTCGCCGCCGAAGCCGGTGTCCACGGTGCCGTTGGCGTGGAAGCGTGCCAGGCCGAAGTCGTTGGCCTCGGAGCTGTTCGGGTCGTCGGCCCCGCCGGCGAGGACGATCTTCCCGTTCTGTTGCAGGGCCATGGCGTACGCGGTCCCGCCGTCCCCGGGGAAGGCCACCGAGGTCCGGCCGCCGGTGCCGAACCCGGTGTCAGGGCTGCCGTCGGCGTTGTAGCGGAGGAGGGCGAAGCCGGCGCCGCCGGAACCCGCGGCGAGGATCCTGCCGTCGGGCTGGACCGCGACCGCGTTGCCGAACTCGGTGCCTCCGAAGTCCGCGCTGACCATGCCGTCACCGCTGAAGCCCGTGTCGAGGCTGCCGTCGGGCAGGTAGCGGACCACGCCGATGTCGAAGCCGGTGTTGCCCACGTAGCCGACCGACACGACCCGTCCGTCGGGCTGGAGGGCCATGCTCCGGGCGATGCCGCCGACTTCCTGCGGCGAGGAGGGCGTGAATCCGGCGACGACCGCGCCGTCGCCGCCCAGGCTCGGGTCCAGGTTGCCGTCCGTGTCGAGGCGGACCAGCGCGAACCCGCCACCGCCGCCCTTGCCCGCGGCGACGATCCGGCCGTCGCTCCGCACCGCCACGTCCGCACCGTCCGCGGACCCGCCGAACTCCTCGACCCGTACGAGACCACCGTCGCCGAAGTCCGGGTCCAGAGTGCCGTCGGGCAGGTAGCGGGCGACGGAGAAGAAGCAGCAGCCTCCGCCCTCTTCCGCGATCACCTCGGTGATACCGGCCACGACGATCTTTCCGTCGGCGGGCTGGATCGCGACGGCGTTCGCCGAATGGGCTCCGCCGCCGAAGGCGCTGGTCACGAGGCCGCCGGTGCCGAAGCCCGGGTCGAGGCCGCCGCCGGGCAGGTAGCGGGCGAGCGCGAATCCACCCTCGCTCAGACCCGCCACGACCAACTTGCCGTCCGCCTGCCGTGCGATGTCGTGGCCTTCCGCGTACCCGGGGAAGGCCGTGGTCACCCGGCCGTCCGGGCCGAACGTCGGATCCAGGTCCCCGGGCGCGGCCACCGCCGCACCGGGCAGCGCGAGCACGAGCGCCGTGGCGAGCGCGGCCGAGGCCGCGGCCCTCCCCCGCGTCCTTCGGTGCCACCGCGCGGGTCTCGGATGTGTCTGGGTCATGGGTGTACAGCCTCCGAAGGGGAGTGGAGTGCGGACAGCAGCGGCGCACAGCTTCGTGACCGAAGCCCGCCCGCGGGCCGCGGGCACCGCCTCACTGCGCCCACTGGCCCCCTCGAACCACCCCGGCGAGGGAGCGCACACGGGCCGCCCGACCGCCCGCCGGACGGGCTAAGCCGCTGCGGTACGGACCCCTCAGGCGGGGCCGCACGTCGGGTCGGCGATCGCGCTCACCGTGTACGGGGGCAGGCCAGGCGGATCGTCGAGCTGGCTGTTGACCACGTACAGCCGGCAGCCGTGCCGCGCCAGCGTGGTCGGCAGGTCGAAGGGGCCGTCGGTGAGGCGATGCGTCACCGTGCCCGACCGCAGCTCCTCGTCCAGCCGGGCGATGTACACACCGTGCGGGGCGCCGTAGTTGAGTACGGCGTACAGGGTCCGGCCGCGCAGCACCATGCCGTCGGGGCCGAAGGACTCCTCTCCCAGGTCGAGCCGGCTGACGTCCCGGCCTGCCGTGCCGATCCGCCAGACGGCCTCGGTGCCGTTGGACGCGACCAGCAGGGTGGTGCCCGACTCGTCGGCCACGATGCCGTTCAACAGCCAGTACTTCGCGGGGAACTGCGGGAAGGCCGGGCGGATGTCGAGCCAGGGTTCGAGCGGACCGAGGACGCCGCCCCGGATCTCCGCCCGGAGAATGACGGGGTTGGCCCAGTCGGTCACGTACACCGCGTCCTTCGTCACGGCCAGGTCGTTCAGGTCGGGCGCGCCGAGCGGGCCGCCGGGTGCCGTACGGGTGGCCAGCAGGCGTCCGTGCCGGTCGTGGACGGTCAGCGTCGCCCCGCCCACCGAGAGGACGCGGCCGCGCCGGTCGGTGTGGACGCCCAGGGAGCTGGGCCGGTCCTCCAGTCCGCGGGCCGGGAAGGACTTCATGTCGGGGGTGCCGACGCGGCCGCGGTAGAGGGCGCCCGTACCGTCCGAGGACACGTACATGGTGCCGTCCGGTGTGATCGCGATGCCCTCCGGGAGTACGCCGGGCGCCCGCGAGACGACATAGGAGCCGGGCAGGTCCCGGGCGGTGGCCGCCGGGCCGGGCACGGCGGCGAGCGCCGTGAGGAGGGCCGTGGCGGCGGTGAGCCGGACGAGGGAGCGGGCCGTGGGGGTGCGGGCGGGGGTCGGGGCGGTTCTCCGGGCGGGGATGCGGCGCATCGGTACGGCCTCCGTTGTCGGGTCGACGTCGTGGACACCCGGAGCGTGCAACGGCGTCGGCGGTGACGCATCGCCTTTTACCCCTGGGTAAAAGGGTCCGCCGGGCCGATAATCGGCTCGCATGATCCGCCTTCACTTCACGGCCGCCGATCTCCGTCAGATCACCCTCGCCCCGGCGGCGAACGCGCTCTCCGAGACCGCCCTGAGCCTGCGGCTCAGCCTGCGCCTGCGGGCGGGCGGTGGGCGCGAGAACGGCGGCACCGGCGTCAGCGGCGGGTACGGGCACGGGCCGTGGGACCGGCCGCGTCCCGCCGCCCGTCAGTGGCACCAGGCTCTCCGCGGGACCGCGAGCGCCCGGGCCGGCGTCCTGGCCGAACTCGTCACCGAGGACGGGTTCCTGCCGGACTTCCTGCTCCAGCCGTCCCTGCACGACTTCGCCGACGCTCTGGAGGCGGCCGCCGCGACGCCGGCGGAGCAGCTCGCGCTCGACCTCGGGATCCCCCGCGCCGCGGGCCGGAACGGCCATCTGACGCGCCCCGGCCCCTGGGTACGGGAGCTCGCCCAGGGCTCCCCGAGCGCGACCCGCGCGCTGATCGCCGACACCCGCCGGTACTTCCACACGTCGGTGGAACCGCTCTGGCCCCGGATCCGCGGCAGCGCCCTCACCGATCGCGCACTGCGCTCCGAGATGTTGCTGCGCGGAGGCGTCGACGCCCTGTTGACCACCCTGGCGACGACCTGGAAGTGGCAGCCGCCGACGCTCCACCTGCCGTCCGCGTCGGCGTACGACATCCCGCTGTGCGGTCGCGGCCTGCTCCTCGTTCCGTCGTGGTTCGCGACGGGGCCACTGGTGATGTACCGCCCCACGGCGGCGACCGTGCTCGTCTACCCCCTGCGGGACGACTCCGACACCTCGGCGGGCGGACCCGGCGGCAGGCCGGAAGCGCTCGCCGCGCTCCTCGGCCGCACCCGCGCGCACATGCTCGCTCTCCTCCGCACGCCCGCCACGACCACGGCCCTGGCCGAACGCGCCGCCGTCTCCCTGCCTGCGGCGAGCCAACACACACGGGTGCTGCGCGAGGCCGGGCTCGTCGACACGACGCGGACCGGCGTCGCCGTCCTCCACACCCTCACGCCCCTCGGGCACAACCTCCTCGCCGGAACCTGACCGGCGGCGCGCACGGGCGGGCGCCGCTCACGGGGCCCGGTGACCGCGGGGAACCACCATCCGGGTCAGGAGCGCTCCGCCCGGACGGAGGTCCGCCCAGGTGCCCTGCCAGGTCAGGACGGCCGTCGCCGAGGTCGGGAACTTGGTCCGTACGCGGTCCAGGGCGTCCCCGACACCCCTGGCCGCGAGCAGCAGGACCAGGTCTTCGAGGCCCGGGTTGTGACCGACCAGGACCAAGGTGCCGGCCTCTTCGGGTACGCCGTGGAGGACGTCGAGGAGCTCCCCGGCGTCGGCCCCGTACAGGCGTGGGTCGTGGCGGGTCGGCGGAGGGCCGTCCAGTTCGGCGGCGGCCAGTTCCCAGGTGTGGCGGGCGCGCAGGGCCGGGGAGCACAGGACGAGGTCGGGCAGCACTCCGGTCTCCGCCAGGAAGCGCCCGGCCGCCGGGGCGTCGCGCAGACCGCGTGGGCCGAGGGGCCGGTCATGGTCGGGGACGCCTTCCGGCCAGGCGCTCTTGGCGTGGCGGAGGACGACGAGTCGGCGCGGTCGGCCGTCGGCGGACCCGATGCGCTCGGAGTTCTGGGTGGAGGCCGGCACATGTCCGAGCGTAGGGGGCGGGTGCGCGGACGGCCAGGGGCCCTACGGGTAGGTGCGCACGTCGTCCTGGTAGTCGCGGGCCCGTTCCCGTACGAGCTCGGGCAGGGTGCCCGCCGCGAGGTCGGCGAGGGTCGTGCTCTCCAGAACCTGGCGCAAACTCGTCCGCACGGCACGCCACACGTCCGGCATGGGCGCCGCCGCGCCTTGGTACTCCAGGCCCGTCAGTTTCAGGTCCCGGACGCTGACCAGCGGTCCGTCCATCGCCCGGATGATGTCGGCGAGGGTGATCTCCGCGGCCGGCCGGGTGAGGGTGTACCCGCCGTCGGGGCCGCGGACGCTCCGCACCAGTCGTGCCTGCCGCAGGTCGCTGAGCACGACGAAGAGGAAGCGGACGGGGATGTCCTGGCGTCCTGCGATGTCCTCGGCCTTGAGGGGGCGGTCCGGGGAGCAGGCCAGTTCGGCCATGGCCCGGATGGCGTAGTCCGTTCGTGCTGAGATCCTCACGCACCCAATGTCTCACGAGTGGCGGGTTCGTGACCTGGGCGCCTTGTGACGGGCTCGTCAACGGCTCGGCGGCGCGGTGTTGTTGTCCGGAAGCCGCGTTGTGACTCCACTTTGTTCATCGACATAGTGAACATTGCTGGTGCAGTGCCCGCCCCTTGGTTCGGAGGTCTCCGTGGTGTCCGTGGTACCTGTCGTGTCGTCGTCGCCCGCCGAGTCACCCGAGTCACCCGAGTCAGCCGACATCGTGGAACGCGCCGAGTCCGGGCGGTCGTCGCGGCCCACCGTGGCCGTCGTCGGCGCGGGCGCGGCCGGCGCGCTCGTCGCCGTCCAGTTGTGCGAGGCGGCGGCCCGGCGGCGCATCGCGCTCGACCTGGTCCTCGTCGACCCCGCGCCGGAGGCGGGCCGGGGTGTCGCGTACGCCACCGAGGTCCCCGAGCACCGGCTCAATGTGCCCGTCGGCGGCATGAGCTGCTACCCGGACGACCCGGGGCACTTCCGGCGCTGGCTCTGCCGCCACGGCGAATCCACCGTCACGGCGGCGGACTTCGCCTCCCGGTACCGCTACGGCTCGTATCTCGCCGACACGCTCGGGCGCGCCGTCATCGCCGCGCATGGCACGGTCTCCGTACGCCGGTTGCGCACCCGGGCGACGGGGTGCGCCGACGCGGCCGGGGGGCGGCTGGAGCTTCGACTGGCCGACGGCGGCACGGTGACGGCGGACAGTGTGGTCCTCGCGACCGGGCCGGCGGCGGGCAGGGCGGGCTGGGCCCCGGCCGAGCTCCTCGCCTCCGACCGCTTCGTCCCGCGCCCCTGGTCCCCCGGCGCGCTCGACGCCGTCGGCGAGTCGGACGACGTCCTGCTCGTCGGTACCGGTCTCACCGCCATCGATCTGGCGCTCGTCCTCGACCGCCCGGGCCGTACGGTGCACGCCGTGTCCCGAAGCGGGCTGCTCCCACAGCCGCACGCGGTCGCCCCGCTGCCCGCCGTACCGCCGCCGCCGGGCCTCGCCGGGCTTCCCTTCCACCGCCTCCGCCGGGAGCTGACGCGGCACTTCGCCGCCACGCGACGGATCCACGGCGACTGGCGGCCCGCGCTCGACGGGCTGCGGCCCGAGATCGTACGGCTCTGGCAGGGCCTCACCGACGACGAGCGGGCGGAGTTCCTCGGCCGCGACGCCACCCCGTGGAACGTGCACCGGCACCGCATGGCGCCGTCCACTGCCGAGACGGTCGCCCGGGCCCGCGCCGCCCGCAGGCTCCGGATCCACGCCGGCCGGGTCGCCTCCGCGGCACCGGGGCAGGACGGTGGCCTCGTCGTCTCGCTCGCCGACGGCCGCGAGCTGCGCGTGGCCTGGGTGGTGGACTGTACGGGGCCGGGGCTGCGGGCCGACGGCGGCGGCGACCCGCTGTGGTCCGGTCTGCTGGCCGACGGCTTCGCCGTACCCGGGCCGCTCGGCATCGGTGTGTCCACCGACCACGGCCGGCTGCTCGACGCCGGGGGGCACCCGGGGCGGTCGCTGTTCACCCTGGGGGCGTCCCGCCGCGGCGAGTTGTGGGAGACGACCGCGATCCCCGAGATCCGTGCGCAGGCGAAGGAGGTCGCCGAGGCCGTGCTCGCCCCGCTGACCAGCGCTCCCCGTTCGGCACGCCGCCGGCCCACCGACCAGTTCGGGCTGCCGCTGTCCACGCACGCGGCGGCCGCGGCGGCCTTCCGGGGCGGACTCGGCCGGGTCGTCACCGTACGGGCGAAGGCGGCAGAGGCCTTCGCGCGGGCCACCGAGCTGGATCCCGGGTTCGCGCTCGGGCACGCCGCGCTCGCGCTGCTCGGGCACGAGTGCGGAGCGGACGTCGATGTCGCCCGGGAGCTCGCGGACGCCCAGCGCAGCGTGCGGGAGCGCGGGGACGAGCGGGAACGGTCGTTCGTCGACGTCGTCACGCGCCGCATCACGGAGCACGAGGCCCAGGGAGGTGGCGCGGGCAAGGGAGCGGGTGACGGTGACGCGGCGCTCGTCGACCACCTCGACCGCTACCCCGCCGACGCGTTCGCGCTCGGCATCGCGGTCCCGACGATCGCCTTCTCCGGCGTCGCGGACCTCGACGGGACCCTGGCCCTGGGGCTGGTGGAGCGGACCGCGCCCGCCTACGCGGGGCACTGGTTCCACACCTCGCTCCTCTCGTTCGTCCGGCAGGAGCAGGGGCGGATCGAGGAGGCCGGGGAGCTCGCCCGGGCGGCCCTCGCCGCGGAACCCGCCTCCGGCCACGCCGTACATGCCCTCGCCCACGTCCACTACGAGTCCGGCGACCACCACGTCGGCCGGGACTGGCTCGACGGCTGGATCGGCGGCCACGGGCGGGGCGCCGTACACCGGGCGCATTTCTCCTGGCACGTTGCGCTCCACGAACTGGCCCTCGACGACTCGGCGGCCGTGCGCCGCCGGTGGTTCGCCCAGCTGGCCCCGGGTCAGGTGAACGGGGTGCGGGCGCTCGTCGACTCCGGATCGCTGCTGTGGCGGGCCCGGATGTCCCGGAACTGGACCGGCCGCGTACCCGTCGACGGCGTGCTCGACGCGGTCGCCCGCGAACTCGTCGAGCGCCCCTCGACCGCGTTCACCGCGCTGCACAGCGCCGTGGCCCTCACCGCCGCGGGCGACGTCCCGGCGCTGCGCCGGCTGAGCACGCACGCGGCCGGCGCGGACCAGGTCCAGCGCGAGGTCATCGTCCCCCTGTGCGGCGCGCTGGAAGCGGTGCTGGAGGAGGAGTGGGCGACGGCGGTACGGGGACTACGCGGGCTGCTGCCCTCGCTGCGCCGGGTGGGAGGCAGCGCGGCGCAGCGCGAGGTCATCGAGGAGACCCTGCTGTACGCGCTGGTCGAGGCGGGGCACAGCGACACCGCCCGCGACCTCCTCGAACAGCGCCTCGACCGGCGTGCGTCCCCGCTCGACCGGCGTCGGCTGGCCGGGCTGAGCGCCTGACGGGAACCCACAGGCGCCGGGAAGGGACGGAACGTCAGAGGCGGGGCGGGGGCGTGGGCCCCCCGCCCCGCCTCTGTGTTGCGTCTGTACTCCCAGATGTAGTACTTCTTATACATGAGCGAGCAGGTACACAACAGGCTGGCAGTTGTACGGGCCGAGCGGAAGGTGTCTCGACAGGCACTGGCCGAGGCAGTGGGCGTCCACTACCAGACCATCGGCTACATCGAGCGCGGTCAGTACAACCCCAGCCTGGACCTGGCCCTGAAGGTGGCCCGGTTCTTCGGACTGCCCGTGGAGGCGCTGTTCTCCCTGGAGCCGTTCCAGCCGCTCACCGACGAGGTCTACGGGAGGAAGCAGTGATGACCACGACGCGCTACGACCGGCGGATGTACGCCGTGATGAACGACCGCCGGGCAGCGGCGGTGTACGCCACGGCGGGGCGCCGACGGCTGCTGGTGGGGACCCACTTCGCCCTCACCACCGTCGGGGTGGGCTCCTATATCGGCGCGGTCTTCGGTTCCGGGTTCGGCTCGGCCGCCGCGGTCGCCATCGTGCTGCTGCCGTGGGTGCTGCTCACGGGCATGCTGAACGGCGCCACGCGCGGCCTGCTCGAACTGCGTGGTCGGATGCTGGACGAGCGGCAGCTCGTGGAGCGCGACCGGGTGCGGGCCCTGGCCCACCGGATCACCCTGTGGCTGCTCGTGGTCGCGGCGTTCGGCGCGGGCACCTACAGCGTCGTGACGGACGCGCCGCTCCAGGCGGCCGTGACCCCGGTCCTCGTCGGTGTGCTCGCCGCGCACTGGATGATGCCGCTGTGGGTGGCGGGACTGCGGGTCCAGGACGATCTCGGGGACGTGGACGACGAGTTCGTCGACGCGTCCTGACGAGGCCTGAGGCCCCGCTGAGGACACGCTCTCAGCGGGGCGTCAGCACAGAGAATTCGTTGCCGTCGGGATCGGCCATCGTCACCCGGCCGGTCCCGTCCTTGCATACGTCCATGTCCGTGTCCGTGTCGACGAGCGTCGCTCCGAGGGAGACGAGGCGGTCGATCTCGGCCTGCCGGTCCGTCCGGGCCGGCGGAGCGAGCTCGAAGCGGAGTCGGGTCCGCCCGTCCCTCGGGTTCAGCGGCGGACCGCCCCAGGTGACCTTCGGTCCGCCGTGCGGTGAGCGGATCGCGGTCTCCTCGTCCTGGTCCCAGACCAGGGGCCAGCCCAGCGCCTCGCTCCAGAAGTACCCGACGGCCTGCGAACCGTCGCACGCGAGCGCCCCGATGAATCCGCAGTCGGCCAGGAAGTTGTTGCCCGGCTCGATCACGCAGAACTCGTTGCCTTCGGGGTCGGCGAGCACCACGTGCCCGTCGTCCGGGGTCTGGCCGACGTCGATGTGCCGAGCGCCGAGCGCGAGCGCCCTCGCCACGACCTCCCGCTGGTCGTCGAGGGACGTGCTCGTCAGGTCGAAGTGCAGCGGGTTCTGGACCGTCTTCTTCTGTTGGGTGGGGAGGAACCGGAGCCGGAACCCGGTGTCGTCGCTCGGGAGGAGCACGATGCCGCCGTCGGGGTCGCCTTCGGGGGCGTCGCCGGATGCGTCGTTCATCTCCCAGCCCAGGACTCCGGCCCAGAAGCGGGCGAGAAGGGACGGGTCGTTCGCGTCGAAGCCGAGCGCGTGGAGGTGGGACGTCATCTCACGGACACTGCCCGAGGGGCGCCGGCCGATCAACCCGTTTTCCCGGCTCGCTGTCGCACGCTCGCGAGGAGGTCGTCGAGGGGTGCCGGCACCTGCCCGGGGCCCAGGGCCTCGACGAGGAGGGTGCCGTAGCGGATCTTGCGGCCCTTCTTCGTGCCGAGGAAGCGCCGCAGTTGCAGATGCCGAGGGCGGCCGTGCTGCGCGGGCTGGTGCAGGAAGGTCTGCCAGGGGCGGAGGTCGCCCTCGGTCCGGACGATCTCCTCGACCCTCTCCGTGCCCAGGGCTCGGATGAGTTCGTCCTCCAGGTCCGCCGCGCACACGAAGACGTCCCGCGTCGGCGCGCCCGCCCGCGTCAGGCCCCGGTCGTAGAAGGGCTGCTCGCGCTCGTCGCACAGCCCCACCAGGCGCAGGCCGAGGCCGGGCGGGCCGAGCAGGGCGGCGTAGCGGCCGATGTTCATCGCCCCGCCCATCGACACCACGCACACGCCCTCCGCGGCCAGGTCACGGCCACGCCGCGCGGCCAGCGCCTCGACGGCGGCGAGGTCGCTCAGCCCTTCCAGCAGCACCGCCGTCCGTACCCCCAGCCGCACGGCCAGCTCGCTCGCCGGCTCGCCGGGGCCGCCGCTCGCCCAGTCGCCGACCGCTTCTCGGAACGCGTCCATCTCTTGCATGGAGCGAGTCTGTACCTCCCCCGACGGTAAGGCACGGGAATTTCGCAGGTCGTGACGATCAAGAGGTGGCACTGCGGCGGTCAGGACGGGAGGGGGACGGCGGCGGAGAGCACGGTGCCTTCGCCGGGGGTCGATTCGACGGCCAGGGTGCCGCCGAGCTGCCGCACGCGCGCGTGCATGGCGGGCAGCCCGTGACCGCGTACGCCGCCCGGACTGTCGGTGCGCCCCTCGGTGGGGGTGAAGCCGCGGCCGTCGTCGGCGACGTCCAGGACGACGTGGTCGTCGAGGTACGTCAGGGTGAGGGCGGCGGCGGTCGCGTCGGCGTGTTCGCGGATGTTGGCGAGGGCGCCCTGGGCGATGCGCAGCAGCGCGGACTGTACGCGTTCGGGGAGGGGCGTGGTGGGGGTGCCGTCCTGGTGGAAGCGGACCTGGAGGGTGTCGGAGGTCTCCCGGTCGGCGAGGGTGCGCAGCGCGTCCTGGAGGCCGCCGCCGTCGGCGAGGTCGGCGGGGGCGAGGTCGTGGACGAAGCGGCGGGCCTCGGCGAGGTTGTGTTCGGCGATGGAGGCGGCGGTACGGACGTGGCGCCGGGCGGCCACGGGGTCGCTGTCCCAGAGCCGGTCGGCGGCCTGGAGGAGCATCTGTTGGCTGGAGAGGCCCTGCGCGACGGTGTCGTGGATCTCCATGGAGAGTCGCTGGCGCTCGGCGAGGGTGCCCTCGCGGCGCTCGGTCGCGGCGAGTTCCCGGCGGGTGCGGACCAGGTCGGTGATGACGGTCCGCAGCCGGTCGGCCTGCCGCTGGGAGTAGATGAACACCGCCGTGGCGACGGCGGCCCCGGCCGGTGGCGCGAACAGCAGGTTGGGGTCGAACCCGAAGCGCATCCGCAGGTTGGCCTGCGCGGCCACGACGGCGGCGGTCAGCAACGCGACGAGGATGATCGCCGGCCGCGTCCGCAGAAAGCGCAGGCCGGTGTAGTAGAGCGGCACCGCGCACCAGCCGAAGCTCGGCGCCAGGACGACCAGGGTGAGCCAGGTGCCGACAACGGCGGTCAGCCAGAGCACGGCGGACGCGGTCAGCGCGCCGGACGCGGCGGACCGCTGAGGGCCCAGGATCGGGCCCAGGATGTAGAGCAGGGCGAGGACGACGGCGAGGGCGATCACCCAGGGGGTGCTGGGCGCGCCGGGATGGACGATCAGGTAGCGGGTCAGTGACGAGCAGAGGAGGACGAAGAACGCCACGTGCATCACGGTCGCGAGCCAGCCCGCGTCGGGGTCGGCCGCCTCCTCGCCGAGGGGTGACCGTTCGTTCGTCCGCACTGCCTCGCTCCTCGCCGCCGCCCGCTTCTCCCATGACCAGGCTATCCGGAATGATCCATTCCGTATCAACCGATCGGTTGACCCCGGGGTCCTCCGCAGGGGGCGCCGGAGGCAGCCCGTAGGCCGACCGTCCACGGGCCGGGGCGGCACCAGGATGGAGTGCAGAGCGGGAACGCAGAACGCTTCCCGAGGCCCCTCAGGGGCGCATCCCAAGGAGCTGACGACCGTGAAGAAGCTGTCCCTGCGCACCCGTGTCCTGACCGGTACTCTCGCCGCCACCACGCTGGCCGCCGGTACCTTCGGCGCGGTCTCCGCCAACGCCGCCACCCCGGCCGCGGCTCCCGCCGCGGTCACGGCCGACGCGAAGAACAAGAACACGACGGAGTCGACGCACCTGACGATCGAGGCCGCGACGAAGGCCGCGCAGGCCACGCTGGACGCCGCCGAGAAGGAGAACCAGCGCGTCTCCGTCGCCGTCGTCGACCGCAACGGCAACACCCTCGTCACCCTCCGCGGCGACGGCGCCGGCCCCCAGTCCTACGAGTCCGCCGTGAAGAAGGCCTACACCGCCGTCTCCTGGAACGCCCCCACCTCCGAACTCGCCAAGCGCCTGACGAACGCGCCCACACTCAAGGACATCCCCGGCACCCTCTTCCTCGGCGGCGGCGCCCCCGTCACCGCCAAGGGCGCCCCCATCGCCGGCATCGGCGTCGCGGGCGCCCCCTCCGGCGACCTCGACGAGAAGTTCGCCCAGGCCGGCGTCGCCAGCCTCGGCAAGTAGCACCCCTCTCGGACTCCGGCGGCATCCGGTCCCCCGTCCGGGTGCCGCCGGCCTTTTTCGTACCGGCATGGAGGAACGAGATGGACGACCGCAACCGCCGCCTGCTGACGGCCGCCCGCCGGGGCGACGCCGGTGAGATCCGCGCCGCCCTGGACGCCGGGGCACGAGTGGAGGCCCGCGACGAGGAGCTGCGCTCCCCGCTGCTCCTCGCCGCGCTCGGAAGCCACGTCGAGGCGGCCCGCGTGCTGGTCGCCGCCGGGGCCGACCCGAACGCGCAGGACCGCCGACACGACAGCGCGTGGCTCGTCACCGGCGTGACCGGGAGCGTCCCGATGATGCGGGTGCTGTTGCCCGCGGGCCCGGACCTGGCGCTGCGCAACCGGTTCGGCGGCGTCTCGCTGATCCCCGCGAGCGAGCGCGGCCACGTCGCCTACGTACGGGCGGTGCTGCGGGAGACCGAGATCGACGTCGACCACGTCAACGACCTCGGGTGGACGGCCCTCCTCGAAGCCGTGATCCTCGGCGACGGCGGCCGCCCGCACCAGGAGGTCGTCGCCCTCCTCCTCGCCGCCGGCGCCGACCCGGAACTCGCGGACGCGGACGGCGTCACGCCCCTGCGGCACGCACGGCGCCGCGGCTTCGACGCGCTCGCGGCCCTGCTCGCCGACGCCTGACATCCGCCGACCCTTCGCTCGCCGCGCGCGGCCTCGGCGTGCGCGGCCTCGGCGGGCACGGGCCTCGGCGTGCGCGGCCTCGGCGGCGCCGTACAGAAGATCCTTCGGCACCTTCCCGGTGAGCGGGAACTGGCTCCTGCGCCGGGCCGCCTCTCCCTGCCAGGCTCCGGACCGCTGTGGTTCCGGGCCCGCGACCCCCACGAGGGGCCGGGCGGCAGGGAGGACGTGACGGATCATGACAGGCGCGCAGACGGTCGCCCGGCTCGCGGACCGGGCCGCTGAGAGGTACGGGGACGAGGAGGCCCTCGTCTTCGGCGAGGACCGCTGGACGTTCGCGGAACTGCGGGACCGGGTCGACCGGGTGGCACGCGCGGTGATCGCCCAGGGGGTGTGGCCCGGCGCCTCGGTCGCCGTGTGGGCGCCCAACAGCGCCCGCTGGGTGGTGGCCGCGCTGGGCGCGGTGGCCGCGGGTGGAGTGCTCGTCCCGGTGAACACCCGCTACAAGGCGGCCGAGGCCGCCGACATCCTGCGCCGCTCCCGCGCCCGGCTCCTCTTCACCGAGCACGACTTCCTCGGTACGGACTACCGGGCCATGCTCACGGCGTCGGGTGAGGAACTCCCGCTGCTCGAACGGACCGTCGCCCTGCACTCCGGTGAGTGGGCCCGGTTCCTGTCGGGCGCGGAGCGCGTCACCGCGGAGGAGCGGCTGGCCCGGAGCGCCGCCGTCCGCCCCGAGGACACCGCCGACATCCTCTTCACGTCCGGGACCACCGGCCGGCCCAAGGGCGTCCCGACCACCCACGCGCAGAACCTGCGCGTGTACGACGCGTGGGCCCGCGCGGTCACCCTCCGGCGCGGCGACCGCTATCTCCTCGTGAACCCGTTCTTCCACACCTTCGGCTACAAGGCGGGCGTCCTCGCCTGTCTGCTGCACGGGGCCACGATCGTCCCCGAGCAGGTCTTCGACGCGGAGACCGTCCTCGGCCGCATGCGGGACGAGCGGATCTCCGTCCTGACCGGCGCGCCCACCGTCTTCACCTCGCTCGTCCACCACCCGCGACGCGCCGCGTACGACCTGTCGTCGATGCGGATGGCCGTCACGGGTGCGGCGAACATCCCGACCGCGCTCATCGAACAGATCAGGACGGACATCGGCGCGCGGAGCGTCAGCACCGCGTACGGACTGACCGAGTCGACGGGCGTGGTCGCGATCTGCCGGCCGCACGAGTCCCCCGAGACCCTGGCCGGCACCTCCGGAACGGCCCTGGAGGGCACGGAGCTGCGCATCGACGCGCCGCCCGGGGAGCCCGGCGAGATCCTCACCCGCGGCCACCACGTCATGCACGGCTACCTCGACGACCCCGAGGCCACCGCCGAGGTCGTCGACGACGACGGCTGGCTGCACACCGGGGACGTCGGCGTCCTCGACGAGCACGGGTTCCTGCGGATCACCGACCGCCTCAAGGACATGTTCGTGGTCGGCGGGTTCAACGTGTACCCGGCCGAGGTGGAGCACGTGCTGCGCGGCCATCCGGCGGTCCTGGACGCGGCGATCGTGGGCGCGCCGGACGAGCGGCTCGGGGAGGTCGGCGTCGCCTACTGCGTACCGGCCGCGGGGGCCCGGATCGACGCGGCGGACCTGACCGCCTACACGCGCGAGCGCCTGGCCAACTTCAAGACCCCGCGGGCTTTCCACTCCGTGCCGGCGCTCCCCCACAACGCCGCTGGAAAGGTCGACAAGGCCGCCCTGCGCCGGCGAACCACCACCAGCTGAGGAGAAGACGAACTTGACTCCTCCCCCTGCTGAAACAGGGGGATTCCTAGCTCACGTCGCCTGTACCCCCGGCGGGGGTGCAGGTCTTACACGATCAGCACTAGCCGGGTACGAGACCAGCCCGGACGAGCATCACGCGGGCGGAGTTCTTGTCTCTGGGCGAGACCACTCCGCACGCGATGCACACACACGTTCTCTCGGAAAGGGGTAGGCGGTGCTTGGCTCTCGCTCCGCAGTGAGCACGGTCCATGGTGGTGTGCGCGGGGTTGACCAGGTGCACGGTGCGCCCGTGCTTGCGAGCGATCTCGATCAGAGCCGTCTTGGTGGCGCCGATCGCTGCGTCAGCCGCTTTGCGGGCCATGGTCGATTTCGACAGGAACTTCGGCTTGAAGTCCTCGACCGCCAAAGCGTCGTGGTCGCGAACAACCTTCGTCGCCCACTTGCGGGCGGTGTCCTGGCGCTGCCGGGCCACCTTCTTGTGCAGCTTCGCCGTCTGCGCCTTGGCTTCGCGGTAGCCCTTCGATCCGGGCTGGCCCTTAGCGGGCTTCCGGCGGGCCATCATCCGCTGGTACTTCGCCAGGCGCTGCGCTGCGCTCTTCCCGTGCTGCAGGTGGGGAAGGTCGTGGGCATCGGATGTGGTGGTCGCGGTTTCTTTGACTCCCCAGTCGATACCGATCACGGAGCCGGTTTCCGGCAGGGTCTCGGTAGAGGTGGCGACGCACTGCCCTCACGGAGCCAGCCCATCGAAGTGCGGCCCTCGGTCAGCATCTTGTCCAGCCGTGCCGGGCCACACTTCTCGTCCTCGCTGTGCGCCTTCTTCGAACGGGCGCAGCACTCGTTCCACAGCCATCTGCACCGCGCCCACTCCGCTTCAAGAGCTGCGCGGGCCGTGGACGACACGCGCAGCCGGTAGGTATGGCGAGCGTGCCCGTCACCTGCCGCTTCCTGCGCCGAGGCCGTCATGAACAGCAACCTATCTGAGAGGACTGACAGTTGAGAACAATCGATCTTGGTGGGCTCACTCACCACCTCGGCGGGTGGACGCCGGATCGCCCTGGCGGCGATCCGGCTACCTCTGCCCTGCTCCGCAAGAGTCCGATTCCTCCCCAACCTGAAGGCCGGGGCATCCTCGGAGGAATCCAGTGAACGACAGCATCACCGACTCCGTCGACGTCGTCGTCGTCGGAGCAGGCGTCACCGGCCTGTACGCCGTCCACAAGCTGCGCGGCCTCGGCTACCGCGTGCGCGGTTTCGAGCGCGGGGACGACGTGGGCGGCGTCTGGTACTGGAACCGGTACCCGGGCGCCCGCTGCGACGTCGAGTCCGTGGACTACTCGTACTCCTTCGACGAGGACCTCCAGCAGGAGTGGGACTGGAGCGAGAAGTACGCCACCCAGCCGGAGATCATGCGCTATCTGCGCCATGTCGCCGACCGCTTCGACCTGCGCCGCAGCTACACCTTCGCCACCTCGGTGACCTCGGCCGAGCTGGACGAGAGGACGCTGCGCTGGACGGTGCGCACGGACGGCGGCGAGGTGATCTCGGCCCGGTTCTGCGTGTACGCCGTCGGCTGTCTGTCCAGCACGCACCTGCCGGACATCCCGGGTGTCGCGGAGTTCGGCGGCGCCACATACCACACCGGCGCCTGGCCGCACGAGGGCGCGGACTTCACCGGCCTGCGCGTCGGCGTCATCGGCACGGGCTCCTCCGGCATCCAGGCCATCCCGCTGATCGCCGAGCAGGCGGCCCATCTGACCGTCTTCCAGCGCAGCGCCAACTACAGCATCCCGGCCGGCAACGCGCCGCTGGACGAGGAGACGCGCGTACGGCAGAAGGCGGAATACGCCGAGCGGCGGCGTCTTTCCCGGCTCAGCGGTGGCGGCTCGCCGCATGCGGCGCACCCGTCCCGGACGTTCGAGGTGTCCGAGGACGAGCGGCGGGCGGCGTTCGAGAAGCGCTGGGAGCTGGGCGGCGTCCTGTACTCCAAGACGTTCCCGGACCAGTTGACCGACCGGGCGGCCAACGCGGCGGCGCGCGCGTTCTGGGAGGAGAAGGTCCGCGCACTCGTCGACGACGAGCGCTGCGCCGATCTCCTCGTCCCGACCGACCACCCGATCGGCACCAAGCGGATCGTCACCGACTCGCATTATTACGAAACGTTCAACCGTGACGACGTGCGCCTGGTGAGCCTGCGCGAGAACGCCATCGAGCGGGTCGACGGCAGCGGGGTCGTCCTGGCCGACGGCGCGCGGGTGGAGCTGGACGCGATCGTGTTCGCGACCGGCTTCGACGCGATGACCGGCGCGATCGACCGGATCGACATCCGGGGGCGCGGCGGGCGGCGGCTGAAGGACGTCTGGAGCGAGGGCCCCCGCACCTACCTGGGCCTCGGGATCGACGGCTTCCCGAACCTCTTCAACCTCACCAGTGCCGGCAGCCCGTCCGTCATGGCCAACGTGGTCCTGTGCGCCGAGCAGCACGGCGACTGGCTCAGCGACTGTCTGCGCCACCTCGACGCGTACGGCTACCGGGGCATCGAGGCGAGCGCGGAGGCCGTGGAGGAGTGGGTCGCGCAGTGCCGCGACCGGGCGGCCGCCACGCTCTTCCCGGCGGCGAACTCCTGGTACCTGGGGGCCAACATCCCGGGGAAGCCACGGGTGTTCATGCCGTTCATCGGGGGGTTCGGGGTGTACGGGGACATCATCGCGGACGTGGCGGACTCGGGGTACAAGGGGTTCGACCTGATCACCACCGTCTGACATGCACGCGAACGCCCCCGCCCCCCATCGGATCCGGTGGGGGGCGGGGGCGTTCGCGTGCGCGTCCGTCGTGCGGTGGTCAGTGCGGGTCGAGTGCGGCGCGCAGGAAGCCGAACGCGGTCGCGCGGGCCTCGGCCTGGTCGGGCAGGCCGTCGGCGGCCATGGTGAGGAAGCCGTGGAACATCCCCGCGTAGTGGTGGGCCTCGACGGGGACGCCGGCGGCGGTGAGGGCCGCCGCGTACGCCAGGCCCTCGTCCCGCAGCGGGTCGAAGCCGGCGGTGACGACGTGCGCGGGCGGGAGCCCGGACAGGTCGGCGCCGGCCAGTGGGGCGGCGCGGGGGTCGGTCCGGTCCACGGGGTCCGGCAGATATCCGTCCCAGTACCAGCGCAGATGGTCCGAGGTGAGGAAGTAGCCCTGGCCGTTCTCGCCGTACGACGGCCGGGAGCGGGTGGGGTCGAGCATCGGGTAGTAGAGCGCCTGGCAGACGATGCGGGGGCCGCCCCGGTCGCGGGCGAGCAGGGTGAGGACGGTGGCGAGGTTGGCGCCCGCGCTGTCCCCCGCGACGGCGATACGGCGGTCGGGGAACGCCTCCGCCGCCCACAGCAGCGCCGTGTAGGCGTCCTCGGGGGCGGCGGGGAAGGGGTGCTCGGGGGCGCGGCGGTAGTCCACCGAGACGACGGTCGCGCCCGTGGCCAGGGCCAGGACGCGGCAGAATCCGTCGTGGCTTTCGAGGTCGCAGAGGACGAAGCCGCCCCCGTGGCAGTACAGGATCACGGGGGCGTTCTCGTGGACGCCCGGGTCGTAGACGCGTACGGGTACGCCGTCGGCGTCCTCGTCCGTGACGCGGGCGACGGGCAGCGGGGTGACCGGGGGCCTGGGCCGGGCGGCGAAGAAGGCCCGTACCTCGGCGATGTCCGTCATCTCCGTTCCCAGCGGCGGGAAGTGGGCGCTGGCCAGGTCGATGACCGCCTGGACCTCGAGCGCGGGCCGGGTCACGCGTCCTCTCCCCTCGGGGGCAGCGCCGGCATCCGGCCGGCCGACGCCCCGCCGTCCACAGCCAGTTCGGCGCCGGAGAGGTACGAGGCGTCGTCGGAGGCGAGGAAGGCGACGAGGCGGGCGACCTCGTCGGGCTCCCCCACACGGCCGAGCGGCGCGGCCGGGTGCACCGTGGTGCCGAGGTGAGCGGTCATCGCGGTGGCGATGGCCCCGGGGTGGACGGAGTTGACGCGGATGCCGTCCGGGCCGAGTTCGAGGGCGGCGGTCTTGGTCAGGCCGCGCAGCCCCCATTTCGCGGCTCCGTAGGCGCCGTGCCCCCAGATGCCCTGGAGGCCCGCCTGGGAGGACATGTTCACGATGGACCCGCCGCCGCTCGCCCGCATCGCCCCGGCCGCGGCGCGGATGCCGAGGAACGGGCCGATGAGGTTGACCCGGAGGAGTGCTTCCAGGCGGGCCGGGTCCTCGTCGACGATGGGCGAGGTGGAGTAGATCGCGGCGTTGTTGACGAGGACGTCGAGTCGGCCGAAGGTGTCGACTGCGGTGGCCACCGCGGCGGTCCAGGACTGCTCGTCGGTCACGTCGTGCCGTACGAAGCGGGCGGCGGGGCCGAGTGACGCTGCCGTCGCCTCGCCCTCGGCCTCGCGGACGTCGGTGAGGACGACCCGGGCCCCGAGGGCGACGAGGAGACGGGCCTCGGCCTCGCCCATGCCGCGGGCCGCGCCGGTGACGAGGGCGACCTTTCCGGTGAGGTCGGCGGGCATCAGCGGCTCCCTTGGTCGGCGCGGGTGCGGGCGATGTCGTTGACGGCGAGCCAGCTGAAGGTCATGGCGGGGCCGATGGTCGCGCCGGGCCCCGGGTACGTCTCGCCCATGACCGCCGCCGAGACGTTGCCGGAGGCGTACAGGCCGTCGATCGGCGTGCCGTCCTCGCGAAGGACGCGGGCCGTCGCGTCGGTGACGAGGCCGCCCTTGGTGCCGATGTCACCCGGGTGCACGGGGATCGCGTGGAAGGGTCCCCTCTCCAGTGGCGCCAGGTTGGGGTTGGGGAGTGTCGGGTCGCCGTAGTAGCGGTCGTAGACGCTGTCGCCGCGGTGGAAGTCGTCGTCGCGCCCGGCGCGCGCGAAGCCGTTGAAGCGGTCGACCGTGGCGCGCAGCCGCTCCGGGGCGACGCCGATCCGTACGGCCAGTTCCTCCAGGGTGGCGGCCTTCTTGACGAATCCGCTCTCCAGCCACGGCTTGGGGAAGGGCCGGCCGGGGAGCAGGCCCATGAAGAGGTAGCGGGACTTGGCCGTGGCGTCGAGGATCAGCCAGGAGGGGACGGTGGTCGCCCCGGGCTTGTCGTTGGCGTACATCGCGTCCACGAACTCGTGGTACGGCGCGGCTTCGTTGGCGTACCGGTCGCCCGCCCCGTCGACGATGACCATGCCGGGGACGCCGCGGTCGGCGACGAGGAAGAACGGCTTGCCCTCGGGCACGACGACCGACGGCGCGCCCCACACCTTGTCCATGAGGTCGGTCGCGGCGCCGAGGGCCGTGGCCAGTTCCAGGGCGTCGCCGGTCTGTCCGTCGGCGGCGGCGCTCCACTCGCCGGAGGTGGGCGCCGGCAGGTGCTTCTCGCGCAGCTTCTGGTCGTGCGAGAAGCCGCCGGAGGCGAGGACGACACCGCCGGTCGCCCGGATCGTGAGGTCGCGGCCGTCGCGGAGGACGCGGATCCCGGTGATCCGGCCGTCCTCCTCCACCAGGCCGGTCAGCGGCGCGGACAGCCACAGATCGCCGCCGAGGATGTCCAGTGAGTGCCGCATGCGGGCGATCAGCGCTTCGCCGAGGGAGAGCAGTCGCTGTCCGGAGAGCAGGGCCTTGACCGCCCGGCCGCCGACCCGGGCGGCGGTCCGGCGGCCGGCCCAGGTGCGGCCGACCATGTTGAGCCGGCGGAAGTCCTTGGAGGTGATGGTGAGGCCGTAGGTGGGCAGTCCGGCGCGGCGCATGGTGGCGCGCTGGTCCGGGTCCAGCTTCTTGAAGTCGAAGATGCGGGGTTCGATGGAGCGGCCCTGCGGGTAGCCGCCGAGCCGCTCGGGGTAGTAGTCGGAGTAGCCGGGGGTGTAGACGAACCTCACGGCGGTGCGGTCGTGGAACTCCCGCACCATCCGGGGCCCGTGCGCGAGATAGGCGTCCTTGCGCTCGGCCGGTACGCGGTCGCCGACGGTGGCGTCGAGGTAGGCGCGGGCCTTCTCGGGGGTGTCGCCCAGCCCGGCCGCGTCCAGGTGGAAGTTGTTCGGTACCCATATGGCGCCGCCGGACAGGGCGGTGGAGCCGCCGTACACGTCGGTCTTCTCCACCACCAGGACGGTCAGCCCGCGGAGCCGGGCGGTGAGGGCCGCGGCCATGCCGGCGGAGCCGGAGCCGACCACCACCACGTCGTACGTGTGGTCCCAGGTGTCGTTCATCGGGTTCTCCCTCGTCATCGGGTTCTCCCTGGTCAGCGGGGGGTGATCAGGGCGTCGGTGAGGACCGGCGCGTCGTCGCGTTCCGCGGCGCCGGCCGTCAGCCGGTAGCCGTCGGCCGTGTCCCAGACGCGCAGCCGCAGGGTCTCCCCCGGGTGGAACACGCCGGCGAAGCGGGTGCGGCAGACGGCGACGGCGCTCGTGTCGGCGTCGAGGAGACGGTCGGTGACGGCCTTGACCGCCATCCCGAAGGTGCAGAGGCCGTGCAGGACGGGACGGTCGTAGCCCGCGCGGCGGGCGGTGGCGGGGTCGGCGTGCAGCGGGTTCCAGTCGCCGGTGAGCCGGTAGAGCAGGGCCTGCTGGCGGAGCGTCGGGATCTCCAGGAGGAGGTCGGGGGCCCGGTCCGGCGCGGGGAGGCGGTCGGAGGGACCGCGGTCGCCGCCGAAGCCGCCCTCCCCGTGGACGAAGATCTGGTTGCGCTGGGTGAGGAGGGGCGCGCCGTCCTCGCCGAGGAGCGTGGACTCCTGGACGATGACGGCGGCCCTGCCCTTGTCGTACACGTCCGTCACCCGGGTGACGGCGGTTCCCCGGGCGGCGGCGGGCAGCGGGCGGTGTGCGGTGATCTCCTGGCCGCCGTGCAGGACGGCGGCCAGGTCGATGTCGACGCCGGGCAGGTCGAAGACCTGGAATCCGACGCCTCCCGTGCCGCCCGCGACCACCCCGAACGTGGGCAGGACCTGGAGCCCCCGCTCGTGTCCCTCGAACACGTAGCGCAGCTCGCGCGGGTCGGTCTCGGGGGCGCCCGCGCCGAGCGCCAGGTGGTACAGCCGCACGTCTCGCTCGTCCCACACCACTTCGGTGCGTACGGGCGGGGCGGATGTCGCCTTGTCGACGTCGATCGGCATCAGAACGCTCCGACGGCGTAGCGGCTGCGGAAGAACAGCAGCGGCCGGCCGTCCTCGCGGGCGTCGAGCGCGACCACCTGGGCGGTGACCAGGGAGTGGTCACCGGCCTCGTGGACGGAGTGCAGTACGCACTCGACGAAGGCGAGGGCTCCGTCGATCCGTACGGTCCCGTGCTCGCCAGCGCTCCAGGGCACGTCCGCGAACTTGTCGGCTCCGCTGCGGCCGAGCGCGGCGCAGGTGTCCCGCTGCTCCTCGGCGAGGATGTTGACGCAGAACCGGCCCGCCCGCTCGATCCTCGGCCAGCTGCTTGAGGACGTGCCGACGGCGAGCATGACCAGCGGGGGGTCCAGGGAAAGGGAGGCGAAGGACTGGCAGGCGAAGCCGACGGGTTCGCCGCCGTCGAGCGCGGCCACGACGGTGATGCCGCTGGCGAAGCGGCCGAGGACGTCGCGGAAGTCGGCGGGGTCGATCAGCCGTTCCACTGGTGGCCCCAGAAGCTGTCGGCGGTGATCTCCTTGGCGACCCAGGTGGCGGGGTCGACGACCAGGCCGTCCCAGCCGTACTCGACCTGGAAGCCGCCGGGCGCCTGGGCGTAGAACGACACCATCCGGTCGTTGGTGTGGCGGCCGAGGCTGGAGGCGATGGGGATGCCCGCCGCCTGGGTGCGGTCCAGGCCGCGGCCCACGTCGTCGAGGGTCTCCAGCTCGACCATGAAGTGCACGATGCCGGGCGGCAGGGCGCCGGGGTAGAGGCCCAGGCTGTGGTGGCGGCTGTTGGGGCTCAGGAAGTGCATCCAGTGGAAGTCCCGCTGCTCCGCTGCGGTCGGGACGGCCTGCGGCGGGAGCTTCATGGAGTCGCGGAGCTGGAACCCGAGCAGGTTCTCGTAGAAGTCGAGTGCGGCCTCGATGTCGGGGACCGGGAGGACGACGTGTCCGAGGCCGAGGTCGCCGGTGACGAAGCGGTTGCCGTACGGGGTGCCGAGCGCGGAGTGGTCCTGGGCCTGGCCCCAGTAGATCTCCAGCGGGTTGCCGCAGGGGTCCGTGACGTGGATCAGGCCCTGGACGCGGCGCTCGGCGAGTTCGGATGGGTCGGCGGCCTTGACGGCGACGCCCGCCTCCTCCAGTTCGGCGGCGGCCGTGGCGAGCGCGGTGGCGTTGGCCACCTCCCAGCCGGCCGCGAGCAGCCGGTCGCTCTCGCCCGCCTGGATGGCGATGCGGTAGGCGCGGTCGTCGACGCGCAGGAGGAGGGTGTCGTCGGTGGTGCCGGTCGCCTGCACCATGCCGAGCACGTCCAGCGCGTAGCGGCGCCACGCGTCGAGGTCGGTGGTCTCCAGCCGCAGGTATCCGAGAGCACGGATGTCCATGGTGATGCACCTTTTCCGTTCGTGGTGTCAGTTCGCGGTGTCAGTGGGAGAAGAAGTCGAGGGCGAGGCGGTTGAACTCGTCGGCCTGCTCGACCTGGGCCCAGTGGCCGCAGTGCGGGAAGACGTGCAGGCGGGCGTCGGGGATGGCCTTGAGGGCGACGAGTGCGCCGTCGAGGGGGTTGACGCGGTCCTCGCGTCCCCAGGTGAGGAGCACCGGCCGGTCGATCCGGTGGGCCTCGCGCCAGAGCATGACGTCCTCGGCCCAGGCGGGGTTGGCGAACGAGGCTCCCATCCGGGCGTTGCCGAGCCGGGTGTCGGGGTCGTTCGCCGAGGCCCAGCGCTCCTCGACGAGTTCGTCGGTGACGATCGACGGGTCGTACGCCATGACGCCGAGGAACGCGCGGAGTTGCTCCTTGGTCGGCTCCGGTGCGGCGCTGAACTCGAAGAGCCGCTTGATGCCCTCGGTCGGGTCCGGGGCGAAGAGGTTGACGGAGACGCCGCCGGGGCCCATGAGGAGGAGCTTGGCGACCTTCTCCGGGTGGTTCAGGGCCATGCGGACGGCCGTGCCGCCGCCGAGCGAGTTGCCGACGAAGTGCGCCTGTTCGATGCCCAGTTCGTCCATCAGGGCGGCAACGGCGTCCGCGCTGTAGCTGAAGTAGTCCTTGTCGAGCTCCGGCTTGTCCGAGCGGCCGTAGCAGGGCTGGTCGACGAGGAGCGTACGGAAGTGCTCGGCGAAGACCGGGAGGTTGCGGCCGAAGTTGCTCCAGCCGGAGGCGCCGGGGCCGCCGCCGTGCAGCATGATCACGACGGGTGCCCGGTCCCGGCCCGCGGGTCCGGCCTCGTGGTAGTGGAGGGTGAGTCCCGCCGCCTTGGCGGTGCGGGACGTCGACGCGTGGGTGAGTTCTGCCTCTGCCATCGGGGGCACCTCTCAGGCCATGGTGTCGTGGATGTCGATGCCGAGCGCGCACTGCCCGTACATGACGAGGGCCCGCTCGGGATCGTTGGCGGCGTGGCCGCGGCCGGTGTGGGCGTCGCGCCAGGCGCGCTGGACGGGGCTGGGTCCGGTGCGCATGGCGTTGCCGCCGGCGTTCTCCATGAGGAGGTCGACCGCCGCGACGCAGCGTTCGGTGGCGAGCACCTGGTCCCGGCGGGTGCGGACACGGAGCTCCATCGGGATCTCCTCGTCGCGCTGCGCGTACGCGTACATCTCGCCGATGTTGCGGGTGATCTGGAGCCAGCTCGCGTCGATGTCACTGGCGGCGCGGGCGATGCGGACCTGTGCGAAGGGGTCCTCGGCGACCTTCTGGCCGTAGGAGACGCGGAACCGCTGCCGGGTGGCCTCGGTGTAGGAGTCGTAGGCGCCCTCGGCGATGCCGACGATCGGGGTGGTGATGGTGGTGGTGAACACGCCGGCGTACGGCAGCCGGTACAGCGGTTCCTGGTTGAGCGCGTGGCCCGGCACCTTCAGGGCGGTGACCGGTCCGAAGCTCAGGGCGCGGTGGTCGGGGACGAAGACGTCCTCGACGACGACGTCATTGCTGCCGCTGCCGCGCAGGCCGACGGTGTCCCACACGTCGTCGACGCGGTAGTCGGAGCGGGGGATCAGGAAGGTGCGCATGTCCACCGGGTTGCCCTCGGCGTCGGGGACGAGGCAGCCGAGCAGGGCCCACTGGACGTGGTCGCAGCCGGAGGAGAAGTGCCAGCGGCCGGACAGCCGGAAGCCGCCGTCGACCGCGGTCGCCTTGCCGGTGGGGGCGTACGAGGAGGCGATACGGGTCTTGGGGTCCTCGCCCCACACCTCCTGCTGGGCGCGCGGGTCGAACAGGGCGACGTGCCAGGGGTGGACGCCGACCACGGAGGCGACCCAGCCGGTCGAGCCGCACGCCTTGGCGATCTCCTTGACCGCCGTGTAGAAGACCAGCGGGTCCGCCGCCCGGCCGCCGAAGGCCGTGGGCTGGAGCAGCTGGAAGAAGCCGGTGTCCTCGATCTCCTTGATGGACGCGTCGGGTACGCGGCGCAGGGCCTCGGCCTCGGCGGCGCGCTCGCGCAGGCCGGGGGCGAGATCGCGGATCGCTGCCAGGACGTCGTCGGCCATGGGGCATCCCCTTTCGGGTCGTGGTGGGGGAAGTGCCAGGACCGTACGACGCGGTGTCGCGCAGCGAAATGCGCTGCTCCCACTGAGCGGGAAGGAGCAGCGGATGCGGTGCGGTGCGGTGGAGGGGTGTCGTATACGGCGGAGGCGGTCAGAGCATCGGGTCGTGGACGGCGATGCCCAGGGCGTCCTGGCCGAAGAGGAGCAGGGCCCGCTCCACGTCGTTGGCCGCCTGGCCGCGGCCGGTGTGGAGGTCACGCCAGGCGCGCTGGAGGACGTCGGCGCCGCCGCGCATGGGGCTGCCGGCGGCGTTCTCCATCAGCAGGTCCACGGCCGCGATCGCGCGTTCGCTGGCGAGCGCCTGGTCGCGGCGGGCGCGTGCGCGCAGGGACGTCGACGGTTCCCTTCCGTCACGGGCGACGGCGTACAGGTCGGCCGTGTTACGGGTCAACTGCAGCAGGCTCGCGTCGATGTCGCCGGCCGCGCGGGCGACACGTACCTGCGCGAAGGGGTCCTCGGCGACCCTCTGTCCGGAGGAGGCGCGCACGCGTTCGCGGGCGGCGGCGACGTACTCCTCGTACGCCCCCTCGGCGATGCCGACCATGGCGGTCGAGATCGCGGTGGTGAAGACGGCGGCGTACGGCAGCCGGTACAGCGGCTCGGGGTTCGCCGCGTGTCCCGGGCAGCGCAGTGCGGTCACCGGGCCGAAGCCGAGGGTCCGGTGACCGGGGACGAAGGCGGCCTCGACCACGATGTCGTTGCTGCCGCTGCCGCGCAGGCCGACCGGGTCCCAGACGTCGTCGACGCGGTAGTCGGCGCACGGCACCAGGAACGTCCGCATGTCGACGGCCCGTCCCTCGGTGTCGGTGACGACACCGCCCAGGAGGGCCCACCGGGCGTGGTCGCAGCCTGCCGAGAGGTGCCAGCGGCCGGACAGGCGGAAGCCGCCGTCGACCGTGGTGACGTTCCCGGTGGGGGCGTGGGAGGAGCAGATGCGGGTGGCTCCGTCCGTGCCCCAGACGTCCTCCTGGGCCTGCGGCTCGAAGAGGGCCAGGTGCCAGGGGTGGACGCCGAGGACGGCCGCGGCCCAGCCCGTCGAGCCGCACGCCTTGGCGATCTCCCGCAGCGCGGCGTAGAAGACGTCCGGGGCGGCGGCGAGTCCGCCGTACGCCCTGGGTCGGAGGAGCCGGAAGAAGCCGGCCTGTTCGAGTTCCTCGACGGTGGAGTCGGGCACGCGGCGCAGCGTCTCGGTGTCGGCCGCGCGCTCGCGCAGGGCGGGCGCGAGGGCGCGGACCGCGGCGAGAACGTCGTCTTCGCGCATGCGCGTGCCTCCCGGATCGTGGGCCCGTCCTCCGAGATCGTCTTCTGAGCTCGTCGTGCTGTGGCCGAATGACGTGAGGAAAACTACGCGTTACTGTTCCGAGACGGAACACCCTCTTCCCAGCCGCCGGAACACTCTGGCAATCTCCACGCAATACCGGAGATTGCGGACGCGGCCAAGGCTTCCGCCGTCCGTGTGGGAGGTGCCGATGACGACGCCAACTGTCGAGGCCGGATGTCCGCCGCTGTCCCTGCTGGAGAAGGCGGCGAAGGTGCTGAGCGCCTTCCAGAGCGCGGGGCCCCGACTCACTCTGACCGAGGTCGTGCAGCGTTCCGGCATCCGCCGGTCCTCCGCGCACCGCATCCTCGATCAGCTGGTGCAACTGCGCTGGCTGGAGCGCGAGGGCCGGGACTACCGGCTCGGCATGGGCATGCTGGAGCTCGGGGCGATGGCCTCGCACCACAACCGGCTGCGCCGGGCGGCGCTGCCCCATCTGCACGCCCTGCACGAGTCCACGGGCCACCTGGTGCACCTCACCGTGCTCGACGGCGCCGAGGTGGTCTACCTGGAGCGCATCGGCGGGTCGGACGACTCCGGCGTGCCCTCGCGGACGGGTGGGCGCCAGCCGGCGTACTGCACGGCGTCGGGCAAGGCGATCCTGGCCTTCAGTGACCCCGCGGTGGCGGAGCAGGTGATCGCGCACGGGCTGCGGCCGCGGACGCCGCGGACCATCACCCGCCCGGAGTCCTTCCGGGGCGAGCTGGCGATGGCGCGGGAGCGGGGGGTGGCGTTCGACCACGAGGAGGGGTTCCGGGGGGTCTTCTGTGTGGCCGCGCCGCTGCGTGGCGCGGGCCGGGCGATCGCCGCGATCTCGGTGTCCGGCAACGGCGTCCACCGCGACCTCGAACGGATCGCGCCCGCCGTGCGCGGCTGCGCGCGTTCCGTCTGGCAGGCGATGTTCGGTCCGGGGCGGCACACGGAGAAGCAGCTGCAGCCGGTCGGAGCGATGCCCGACCCCGCGTTTCCTCAGCCCTCGATGGACAACATGATGACCTGGCTGCGTTTCAGCGAGTGGATGTGACGACTCCGTCCCCGGCGGGCACCCGGAGGTGTCCGCCGGGGACGGAGTCGGACCGCCTCCACCTGGCGGCGGTTCGGAGAGTCACCAGGTGCGGTCGCCGCGCAGCGCCGCGTCGGCGCCTCCGTCGGCGAAGACGACCTGTCCGGTGACGTGGGTGTTCTCGGGCGAGACGAGCCAGGCGATCAGCGGGGCGATCTGTTCCGGGCGGGCGTGGCCGTGGAGCGGCATCGGCACGCTGCGCTCGACGAGTCCGCGCATGTCCGGGTCGGCCAGGAGGGGCTGGGTCAGCGGCGTGACGACCACGCCGGGGGCCACGGCGTTGAGCGGGACGCCCGCACCGGCCCAGTCGTCGGTGATCGCGGAGCGGCGTACCCAGCGGGAGATCGACGCCTTGGACGAGGAGTAGACGAGGTGGCCCTCGCCGCGGTCGACGGCCGCCCAGGAGGCGGCCACCGCCGCGGGCTCGTCCCCGGCGAGCGCGGCGTCCACGATCGCGGGGTCGGTCGGATGCACGGAGTCGATCGACCCGATGACCACGGCCCGCGGATCGGTGCCGGCCGTGAGGAGCGGGCGCAGTCCCGCGAGCGTGGCGACGGCGCCGAAGTGGTTCAGCCGGATGGTGAGCGGGGCGAAGTGGGCGACGCCCGCGCAGGAGACGACGGCGTCGAGGCGGCCCCCTTCGAGCCCGGGGCCTCCCGCGAGCCCGCGGCCCCCGGTGAGCTCGCGGGCGCGGGTGACGAGTTCGGCGCGGCCCTCGGGCGTGGACAGGTCCGCCGTGATGTCGGCGTCCTTGAGGTCGGCGCCGATGACGGTATGGCCCTGCGCCCGCAGGAGGGCGGCCGTGGCCTTGCCGATGCCGGAGGCCGATCCGGTGACCAGACAGGTACGAGGCATACGGGTTCCTTGTCGGGAGTGTCCGGAGAATCAGGAGTAGGTGACCGCGACCCTGTCGGTGAGCGGCAGGGCCTGACAGGCCAGGACGTATCCCTCGGCGATGTCCTCGTCGTCCAGGACGTCGTTGCGGAGCATCTTCACGTCGCCGGCCACGACCCGGCAGGTGCAGGCGCTGCAGGCGCCCTCCCGGCACGAGTACGGGGCGTCCATCCCGGCGGCCAGGAGCGCGTCGAGCAGCGGGGTGGCCCGTGGCCAGGCGAGCGTGCGGGTCTCGCCGTCGAGCTCGACCTCCGCCGTACTGGCGCTGTCGCCCGTACCGCCGCCGACCGCCGGGGCGGGGATGTCGAAGACGTGTCCGCCGAGGGAGAAGAACCGTTCCCGGTGGATGCGGTGGCCCGGCGCGCCGACCGCGCGCAGCGCCTGTTCCACGGCGTCCATGAGCGGTTCCGGGCCGCAGACGAAGGCCTCGCGGTCGGCGTACGGCGCGAGCGCGGCGGCCAGCCGTTCCGCGCGGGGCAGGCCCTGGAGCGACTCCAGCCAGTGGAGCACGAGGAGCCGGTCCGGGTGGTGCGCGGCCAGCTCCCGCAGCTCGTCGCGGAAGATGACCGAGGACTCGTCGCGGTTGGCGTACAGGAGGACGACCCGGCCCTGTCCCCCGGCGAGGGCCGACTTGGCGATCGAGAGCACCGGCGTGATGCCGCTCCCCCCGGCGACGAGGAGCAGGTCGTGGTCGAGGGAGTCGGGGGTGAAGGTGCCGGCCGGGGGCAGCACCTCCAGCTCGTCGCCCGCCGCCAGGTGGTCGCACACCCAGTTGGAGCCGTGGCCGCCGGCCACCCGTTTGACGGTGACCTTCAGGGGTTCGCCGGTGTGGGGTGAGCTGGCGAGGGAGTAGCAGCGGGCGGCCGGCTTGCCGTCCGCCCCCGGCAGCTTGAGCGTGAGGAACTGCCCGGGGCGGTACGCGAAGCGGTCCGCGCTCTCCCGCGGCGCCTGGAGCACCAGGGAGTGCGCGTCAGGCGTCTCGGCGATCACCTGGACGACGCGCAGCCGGTGGGTGCGCGCCCCGGGCCCTTGCTCGGACGTCGGCTCAGACATCGGCGACCTCCAGGGTTCCGTCCTCCACCGCGCGGTCGATGCTCGACCGCAGGGCCCGGCAGGTCCGTATCCGGGCGCTCGTCGCGCCCTCGCTCACGCCCTCGCTCACCCGGTCGCGGAACTCTGCGCAGACGACGGCCGCGTCGGCGGTCCACTGCACGGAGGTGTGGGCCGGGCTGAACTTCTCGCACAGGACCTGGTTGCCGCAGGTCGCGCACTCCACCGGTCGCATGTCAGGCTCCGGTCTCCGGCGCCGCCGCACGGCGGGCGAGGTTCTCCTCGACCTCCGCGTGCCAGGCCTTGTTGGCGCGCTGGGTGTCGATCTCGAACTCGAATCGGCGGGTCATCTCATCCTTGACGTCGGCGACGTCGACGTAGAACTGGTCGTACCAGCGGCGGAGTTGGTAGACCGGGCCGTCTTCCTCGGTGAGCAGGGGGTTGTCGATCCGGGTCTTGTTCTTCCAGATCTCCACGTCCTGCTCGAAGCCGACGGTCGTTCCCTCGGCGGTGAGCCGCGCGGCCTCGTCGGCCTGTTCCTCGGTCATCCCGGGGAGCCGCTTGACGATCGCCCCGTACTGGAGCAGGAAGCTGTTCTCGTCGATGGGGTAGTGGCAGTTGATCAGGACGACCTCCATCTCCATGCCGCCGCCGACGTCGCTGTAGAGGTGGTCGATCATGTAGGAGGGGCCGTAGTAGGAGGCGTCGGAGCGCAGGCGGCCGGCGCTGAGGGTGCCCAGTTCCATGTCGCCGCGGGGGCTGCTCTCCATGTACTGGGTGGCGACGTGCCCTTCGAAGACGTTCTTGAAGTACTCCGGGAAGGCGTAGTGGACGTAGTAGAAGTGCGCCATGTCCACGACGTTGTCGACGATCTCGCGGCAGTTGGAGCCCTCGACCCGCAGGGTCTTCCAGTTCCAGTCGCTCCACTGGTCCGCTTCGGGGCCGTGGATGCCGGCGATCTCGGGGACGGTGACCTCGGGCGGCGGGGGGTTTCCCTCCGGGTCGTGCCAGACGAAGAGCTGCTTGTTCCGCTCCAGGGTGAGCCAGGCGCGGGTCCTGGCGCGCGGCGGGACCCGGCGGGCGTACGGGATGCCGGCGCAGCGGCCGTCGCCCGCCCAGCGCCAGTCGTGGAAGGGGCAGGCGACGGCGTCGCCCTTGACCGTGCCGTGGGCGAGGTTGCCGCCCATGTGGGGGCAGTAGGCGTTGAGGACGTGCAGCTGCCCGTCGTCCGCGCCCTGGAAGACCACCAGCTTGGTGCCGAAGGCCTCGATCTCGTGCGGGTTTCCGTCCGTGAAGTCGTCGGCGAGGCCGAGGCAGTGCCAGCCCCGGGCGAAGCGCGCCGGCGGCCTGCCGGCCTCGATGACCCGGACCTCGTCGTTGAGAGCAGTCATCTCGTTGTCCCTTCGTGTGTGGGGGTTCAGTTCCGCGCGGCGAGTTCCACGGCGATGTCGATGAGCTGGTCCTCCTGGCCGCCGACGAGACGGCGTTCGCCCGCGCGCAGGAGGATCTCGGCACCGGAGACGCCGTAGCGCTCGGCCTGCCGGTAGGCGTGCTTGAGGAAGCTGGAGTAGACCCCGGCGTGGCCCATGAGCAGGGCGAGCCGGTCGAGTCGGCATTCCTCGTCCATGACCGGGCGGACCACGTCCTCCGCCGCGTCGATGATCTTCAGGACGTCGATGCCGGTGCGGATGCCCATCTTGGCGCAGACGGCGACGAGTGCCTCGACCGCGGTGTTTCCGGCGCCCGCGCCGAGCCGGCGGGTGGAGCCGTCGATCTGCAGCGCGCCGGCCTTGACGGCGGCGATGGAGTTCCCGGTGCCGAGGGCCAGGTTCTCGTGTCCGTGGAAGCCGACCTGGGCGTCGCCGCCGAGTTCGGCGACCAGGGCCTCGACCCGGGCGGTGACGTCGTCCATGACCATGGCGCCGGCGGAGTCGACGACGTACACGCACTGGCAGCCGGAGTCGGCCATGATCCGGGCCTGCCGGGCCAGGTTCCCGGGCGTCGTCGAGTGGGCCATCATCAGGAAGCCGACGGTCTCCAGGCCCCGCTCGCGGGCGAGTCCGAAGTGCTGGACCGCGATGTCGGCCTCGGTGCAGTGGGTGGCGATGCGGCAGATGCTCGCGCCGTTGTCGTGCGCGGCCAGGATGTCGTCCTTGACGCCGAGTCCGGGCAGCATGAGGAAGGCGATCCTCGCCTGCCGGGCGGTGTCCACCGCGATCTTGATGAGTTCCTGTTCGGGCGTCTTGGAGAAGCCGTAGTTGAACGAGGATCCGCCGAGTCCGTCGCCGTGGGTCACCTCGATCACCGGGACGCCGGCGTCGTCGAGGGCGGCGACGACGGACCGTACGTCCTCGCCGGTGAACTGGTGCCGTTTGGCGTGCGAGCCGTCGCGCAGCGAGGAGTCGGTGATCCGGATGTCGAGGGTGTCCGAGTAGGGGGTGCCGGAGTAGGCGGTGTCCGAGTAGGGCATGGGGTGGGGGCTCCTTACGCGCGAGGCGCGAGGAGCGCCTTGGCGAACTCCTCGCCGACCCTGGTGGCGGCGGCGGTCATGATGTCGAGGTTTCCGGCGTAGGGCGGCAGGTAGTCGCCCGCGCCCTCGACCTCCAGGAAGATCGCGACGCGCGCCATCCCGCCGTTCTCGGGGCTCGGGTCGTCGAACTGCGGCTCGGTGCGCAGGCGGTAGCCGGGGACGTAGTCGGCGACCTGCTCGGCGATCTCCTTGACGGAGACGGCGATGGCGTCGCGGTCGGCGTCCTCCGGGATCGCGCAGAAGACGGTGTCCCGCATGATGACGGGTGGCTCGGCAGGGTTGAGGATGATGATCGCCTTGCCGCGCGCGGCCCCGCCGATCGTCTCGATGCCACGTGAGGTGGTCCGGGTGAACTCGTCGATGTTCGCGCGGGTTCCGGGCCCGGCGGAGACGGAGGCCACCGAGGCGACGATCTCCGCGTACGGCACGGGGACGACGCGGGAGACGGCGTACACCATGGGGATGGTGGCCTGTCCGCCGCAGGTGATCATGTTGACGTTGGGCTTGTCGAGGTGCTCGCGGAGATTGGCGGGCGGTACGACGGCGGGGCCGACGGCCGCCGGGGTGAGGTCGACCGCCTTGATGCCGAGCTCGGCGTAGCGCGGGGCGTTGGCCCGGTGGACGGAGGCGCTGGTGGCCTCGAAGACGATGTCGGGCTTCTCGTCCTGGGCGAGCAGCCGGTCGACGCCCTCGTGGCTGGCCTCCAGGCCCAGCCGGCGGGCGCGGGATAGGCCCTCGCTGTCGGGGTCGACGCCGATCATCCAGCGGGGTTCGACGTGTGCGGAGCGGAGCAGCTTGTAGAGCAGGTCGGTGCCGATGTTGCCGGAACCGACGATGGCGGCTGTCGCCTTGGTCCTGGTGTTGATGGTCATCACCTCAGATGAAGGGCAGGGAGACCGAGCCCAGCCCGGTGAACTCGGCGGTGAACGTCGCTCCGGGCGCCACGTCGACGGCCCGGGTGCAGGAGCCGGGCAGCACGACGTGCCCCTTCTTCAGGGACACCCCGAAGCGGGCCACGGTGCGGGCCAGCCAGGCGACGGAGAGCGCCGGGTCGCCGAGGACGGCGTCGCTGCGCCCCTCGGCGAGCAGTTCGCCGTCGCCGGTCAGCCGTGCGTCGATCGCCCTCAGGTCGAGCTCGCGGGGGTCGCGGCCCTCGCCGATGACGTATCCGGCGGAGGAGGCGTTGTCCGCGATGGTGTCGGCGATGGTGATCCGCCAGTCGCGGATCCTGCTGTCGATCAGCTCCAGTGCGGGCACGACGCGTTCGGTCGCGGCGAGCACGTCGGCGGCGGTGCACGTCTCACCCGGGAGGTCGTCGCCGAGGACGAACCCGACCTCGACCTCGACGCGCGGGTGGCAGTAGCGGGAGACGGGGACCGGGAGATCGGGCCGCAGCTCCATGTCGTGGAGCAGGTGGCCGTAGTCGGGTTCGTCGACGCCCATCATCTGCTGCATGACGGGGGACGACAGGCCGACCTTGTGGCCGCGCACCTCGGCTCCCGCCGCGAGGCGGTGCCGGATGTTGACGAGCTGGATCTCGTACGCGTCCTCGGTGTCGATGCCGGGGAAGGCCGAGGTCAGCGGGGCGATCGGCGTGACGCCGTGTTCGGCGGAGCGCAGCAGCTCGGCCGCCTCGTGTCTCTGGCGGTCCGTGAGCATGGCGGGTCCCTCCTGCGGGCGGTTGGGGCTGTCCGGCGAGGCTAGGCCGGTACCGATGACCGCAGGGAGCGCCAGTTCCCGGTGAGCGGGAAAGGCCCCCGGAGGGGGCGGAACGCACTGCGGGGCGGCCTCGTGGCGTTCCCGTCACGAGGCCGCCCCGCAGATTCGCGAAGTCGGTCAGTGCGCCCCGCGGAGGGGCGGCGAAGTCGGTCAGTGCGCCCCGTACACGGGCTGCGGCGGCTCCGCGTCCGCGAGGAGCTTCAGCGCCGTGTCGCCCGCCTCGGCCGGGGTCCAGCGGGCGCCCTTGTCGGCCGTCGGGCCCGGCCGCCAGCCCTCCATGACGGTGATCCGGCCCGCCTCGGCCTCGAAGACGCGTCCCGTCACGCCGGCCGAGGCGGCGGAGCCCAGCCAGACGACGAGGGGGGAGACGTTCTCCGGGGCCATCGCGTCGAAGGCGTCGCCCCCGGGGGCGGCCATCGTCTCGGCGAAGGTCTGCTCGGTCATCCGGGTGCGGGCGGCGGGGGCGATCGCGTTGACCTGGACGCCGTAGCGTCGCGTCTCGGCGGCGGCGACGAGGGTGAGGCCGATGATCCCGGCCTTGGCGGCGGCGTAGTTGCCCTGGCCGACGCTGCCGAGGAGACCGGCTCCGGAGCTGGTGTTGATCACCCGTGCCTCGGGCGTCCGGCCGGCCTTGGCCTCGGCGCGCCAGTGCGCGGTGGCGTACTTGAGGGGCAGGAAGTGCCCCTTGAGGTGGACGCGCATGACGGCGTCCCACTCGTCCTCGTCGAGGTTGACGAGCATGCGGTCGCGCAGGAACCCGGCGTTGTTGACGAGGGTGTCGAGGCGGCCGAAGGCCTCCAGGGCGGTGGTGATCAGCGAGGCCGCGCCGTCGGCGGTGGCGATGTCACCGCCGTGGGCGACGGCCTCTCCGCCCGCCGCCGTGATCTCGTCGACGACCTGCTGGGCCGGTCCCGCGCCGCCGCCGCTGCCGTCCGGGGCGACGCCGAGGTCGTTGACGACGACCTTGGCGCCCTCGGCGGCGAAGGCGAGGGCGTGCGCGCGGCCGAGGCCGCGGCCCGCTCCGGTGACGATGACGACGCGTCCGCCGCACAGTCCTGTCATGGTGTGGTCCTTTCACTCGAGCTGGGTGGGGCCGTCAGTGGTTGACGGTGGCGGCGTCGAGGAAGCCGGGGCGTTCCCCGCCGCCGTGGACGTGCAGGCTGGCGCCGCTGATGTACGCGGCACGGTCAGAGGCGAGGAAGACGCAGGCGTCACCGATGTCGGCGGGTTCGGCAAGCCTGCCGAGCGGCACGGTGCGGCCGACGGCGGCGACGCCTTCCTCGTCCCCGTAGTGCAGATGGGACAGTTCGGTGCGCACCATGCCGAGGACGACGGTGTTGACCCGCACGCGGGGCGCCCATTCCACGGCCATGGAGCGGGCGAGGTTGTCCAGGCCCGCCTTCGCGGCTCCGTAGGCCGCGCTGCCCGGGGACGGGCGGGTGCCGCTGACGCTGCCGATCATGATGATCGCCCCTCCCCCGGTCTGGTGGCGCATCACCTCGTACGCGGCGAGGGAGGCGGTCAGCGGGGCGACGAGGTTCAGTTCGACGACCCGGGCCTGTCGCTCGGCCCCGCCGTCGCCGAGCATCCGGAACGGCGTTCCCCCGGCGTTGTTGACGAGGGTGTCGAGCCGTCCGTGGTCGTCGCGTACCCGGTCGAAGAACCCGCCGACCGCTTCCGGGTCGCGGAGGTCGACCGGGAGGAAGCGGGCCGTGCGCCCCGCCGCCTCGATGGGCTCGTCGGGGGGCCGTCGCGCGCAGGTCACGACCTCCGCGCCGGCTTCCAGCAGGGCACGGGTGATTCCCGCGCCGACGCCCCGTGTACCGCCGGTGACGACGGCGACGGATCCCGACAGATCGATGATCGCTGGCAATGGGCACCTCCCGCAGCGCGCGAACCGCTGCTATCTTCCACCTAACAAACGTTAGGTGGAAAGGTAGCTGATCTGCTCATGGGTGTCTCCACCTCCGCCCCGGAAGAGGGCATCGCCGTCGTCACCGTGGACTTCCCCCCGGTCAACGCCCTGCCTGTACAGGGCTGGTACGACCTGGCCGCCGCGGTGCGCGCCGCCGGCGCCGACCCCAAGGTGCGCTGCCTGGTGCTCACCGCCGGGGGCCGCGGTTTCAATGCCGGCGTCGACATCAAGGAGATCCAGCGCACGACCGGGCACGACGCCCTCCTCGGCGCCAACCGCGGCTGTTACGAGGCGTTCGGCGCGATCTACGACTGCGAGGTGCCGGTGGTCGCCGCCGTGCACGGCTTCTGCCTGGGCGGCGGAATCGGGCTCGTCGGAAACGCCGACGTGGTCGTCGCCTCCGACGACGCGACCTTCGGCCTGCCCGAGCTGGACCGGGGCGCGCTGGGCGCGGCCACCCATCTCTCCCGGCTGGTCCCCCAGCACCTGATGCGGGCCCTGTACTACACCTCGCGCACCATCACCGCCCAGGAGTTGCTCGGCCACGGCTCGGTGTGGCGGGTCGTCCCGCGCGAGGGACTCCGGGAGGCGGCCCTTGAGCTGGCCCGGGAGATCGCCGCCAAGGACGGGCAGCTGATCCGGCTGGCCAAGGCCGCGATCAACGGCATCGATCCGGTGGACGTCCACCGCAGCTACCGCTTCGAACAGGGCTTCACCTTCGAGGCCAACCTGAGCGGCGTCGCCGACCGGGTCCGCGACACCTTCGGCACCGAGAGGACGAACACCGTGAACGAGACGGCCAAGGAGGAGCAGTCGTGAGCAGGGACAAGACGATGACCGCCGAGGAGGTCGTCGGCCGCCTGGAGAGCGGGATGACGATCGGGATCGGCGGCTGGGGCTCGCGGCGCAAGCCGATGGCACTGGTCCGGGCGCTGCTGCGGTCGGACCTCACCGATCTGACCGTCGTGTCGTACGGCGGCCCGGACGTCGGGCTGCTCGCCGCCGCCGGGAAGGTCCGCAAGCTGGTCGCGGCCTTCGCCACCCTCGACTCCATCCCGCTGGAGCCGCACTTCGGCGCGGCCCGGCAGAGCGGCTCCCTGGAGATGGTGGAGCTGGACGAGGCCATGGTCATGTGGGGGCTGACCGCCGCCGCGCAGCGGCTGCCCTTCATGCCCGTACGGGCCGGGCTCGGCTCGGACCTGATGAGCGTCAACCCGTCGCTGCGGACGGTCACGTCCCCGTACGACGACCGTGAGGAGTTCGTCGCCGTCCCCGCGCTGCGCCTGGACGCCGCGCTGGTCCACCTCAACCGCGCCGACGCGCACGGCAACGGCCAGTACCTGGGCCCCGACCCGTACTTCGACGACCTCTTCTGCGAGGCCGCGGACACCGCGTACCTCTCGTGCGAGCGGATCGTGGAGACCTCCGAGCTGCTCAAGGACTCCGGGCCGCAGTCGCTGCTCGTCAAGCGCGCGTTCGTCAACGGCGTCGTGGAGACCCCGAACGGCGCGCACTTCACCTCCTGCACCCCCGACTACGACCGCGACGAGACGTTCCAGCGCGCCTACGTCACGGCCGCGCGCGATCCGGAGGCCTGGCTGGCCTTCACCGAGCGGTTCCTCTCCGGCGACGAGGGCGCGTACCAGGCCGCGGTGGCGGCGTTCCACGAGGAGGAAGCATGAGCGGCAGCCGCACGACGACGGATACGACGACGACGGCGACGCGCGCCGAGTACTGCGTGGTGGCGTGCGCCGAGGCATGGCGCGGCGCGGGCGAGATCCTCGCCAGTCCGATGGGGACCGTCCCGATGATCGGGGCCCGGCTCGCGCGGCTCACCTTCTCGCCCGACCTGCTCCTGACCGACGGCGAGGCGCTGCTCATCGCCGACGTGCCGGCGGTCGGCGCCCCGCCCCGGGTCGTGGAGGGATGGCTGCCGTACCGCCAGCACCTGGCCCTCGTCACCACCGGGCGGCGGCACGTGATGATGGGAGCGAGCCAGATCGACCGGTACGGCAACCAGAACATCAGCTGCATCGGCGACTGGGCGCGGCCCAAGCGCCAGCTCCTCGGCGTCCGCGGCGCGCCCGTCAACACCCTCAACAACCCGACGAGTTACTGGGTCCCCAAGCACTCGACCCGGGTCTTCGTCGAGCGGGTCGACATGGTCTCCGGGGTCGGCTACGACCGCGCGGCCGCGGCCGGCCCCTCGGCGGCCCGCTACCACCGCATCCCCGAAGTCGTCAGCGACCTGGGGGTCTTCGACTTCGAGACCCCGGACCGCACCATGCGGCTGAGGTCGCTGCACCCCGGTGTCACCCTCGAACAGGTCACGGCGGCCACCGGCTTCACGCTCACCGTCCCCGACGAGGTGCCGTACACCCGTGAGCCCACCGCGGAGGAACTGCGGCTGATCCGCGAGGAGATCGACCCGAAGGGACTGCGGAACCGCGAGGTTCCCGCATGAGCGACATCACGATCGCCACCCCCCTCACCGAACTGGTCGGCGTGCGGCACCCCCTCGTCCAGACCGGCATGGGGTGGGTGGCCGGTCCCCGGCTCGTCTCGGCCACCGCCGCCGCGGGCGCGCTCGGGATCCTCGCCTCGGCGACCATGACCGTCGAGCAGCTCCGCTCGGCGGTGCGCGAGGTGAAGTCCCGTACGGACGCGCCCTTCGGCGTGAACCTGCGCGCGGACGCCGGAGACGCGGCCGAGCGCGTGCGGATCATCATCGACGAGGGCGTACGGGTCGCCTCGTTCGCCCTCGCCCCGTCGCGCGAGCTCATCGCGCGGCTCAAGGACGCGGGCGTCGTCGTCATCCCCTCCATCGGAGCCAAGCGGCACGCCGAGAAGGTCGCCTCGTGGGGCGCCGACGCGGTGCTGGTGCAGGGCGGCGAGGGCGGCGGTCACACGGGGAGCGTCGCCACCACCGTCCTGCTCCCGCAGATCGTGGACGCCGTCGACATCCCCGTCATCGCGGCCGGTGGCTTCCGCGACGGGCGCGGCCTGGTCGCGGCGCTCGCCCACGGCGCAGCCGGCGTCGCCATGGGCACGCGGTTCCTGCTCACCTCGGACTCGACCGTGCCGGACGCGGTCAAGGCCCGCTATCTGGCCGCCACGGTCCAGGACGTGACGGTCACCACCGCCGTCGACGGCCTGCCGCACCGGATGCTGCGCACCGAGCTCGTCGACGCGCTGGAGCGTTCGGGCCGGGCCGCCTCGCTGCTGCGGGCGGTACGGCACGCCGCGGCCTTCCGCCGCGAGACGGACATGAGCTGGGCGCGGATGGTCCGGGACGGTCTGGCGATGAAGCACGGCAAGGACATGACCTGGAGCCAGATCCTGCTGGCGGCCAACACCCCGATGCTGCTCAAGGCGTCGATGGTGGAGGGCAGGACCGATCTCGGTGTGATGGCCTCCGGGCAGGTCGCGGGGCTCATCGACGATCTGCCGTCGTGCGCCGAACTCGTCGACCGGATCATGGCGGAGGCGCGGGCCACGCTCGCATCGCTCCCGCGCGTGAGCTGAGCGCCGGAGCTCATGAACAGGCCCGCCGGGGTGTCGTCACCCGGCGGGCCTGTCGCCTACGGAGGCCGTCGGTCAGAGGCGCTCGATGATGGTGACGTTGGCCTGACCGCCGCCCTCGCACATCGTCTGCAGGCCGTAGCGGCCGCCGGTGCGCTCCAGCTCGTGCAGGAGGGTGGTCGTGAGTTTGGTGCCGGTCGCGCCGAGCGGGTGGCCGAGGGCGATGGCCCCGCCGTTGACGTTGACCTTGTCCGGGTCCGCGCCGGTCTCCTTCAGCCAGGCGAGGACGACCGAGGCGAAGGCCTCGTTGATCTCCACCAGGTCGATGTCGTCGAGCGTCATCCCGGCCTTCTTCAGCGCGTACGCCGTAGCCGGGATCGGCGCGGACAGCATGCGGATCGGGTCCTCGCCCCGTACGGACAGGTGGTGGACGCGGGCGCGCGGCGTCAGGCCGTGCTCCCGTACGGCCCGCTCCGAGGCGATCAGCATCGCCGAGGCTCCGTCGGAGACCTGGGAGGAGACCGCGGCGGTCAGCCGGCCGCCCTCGACCACCGGGTTCAGGCCCGCCATCTTCTCCAGTGTGGTGTCGCGACGCGGGCCCTCGTCGGTGGTCACGTCGCCGTACGCCACGATCTCCCGGTCGAAGCGGCCCTCGTCGATGGCGCGGGCGGCCCGCTGGTGCGAGCGCAGGGCGAACTCCTCCATGTCCCGGCGGGAGATGCCCCACTTGGTGGCGATGAGCTCGGCGCCGTGGAACTGGTTGACCGGCTGGTCGCCGTACCGGGCCCGCCAGCCCTCGGAGCCGGCGTACGGGCCGTCGGTCAGTCCGAGCGGCGCGGCGGCCTGGCGGCTGGCGAAGGCGATGGGGACCAGGGACATGTTCTGCACGCCGCCCGCGACCACCAGGTCCTGGGTGCCGGACAGGACTCCCTGCGCGGCGAAGTGCAGGGCCTGCTGGGAGGATCCGCACTGCCGGTCGACGGTCACGCCCGGCACCTCCTCGGGCAGGCCGGCGGCCAGCCAGGCGGTGCGGGCGATGTCGCCGGCCTGCGGGCCGACGGTGTCGAGGCAGCCGAAGACGACGTCCTCGACGGCGGCGGGGTCGGCGCCCGCGCGCTCCATCAGTGCCTTCAGGACGTGGGCGCCGAGGTCGGCGGGGTGGACGGCGGCGAGCCCGCCGTTCCGCCTGCCGACGGGGGTGCGCACCGCTTCGATGATGTATGCCTCGGCCATGGCCGCTCCTCTTTCCTGTCTCACGCGTTCATGTCATGGATGTCCGTACGGAGTGCGACGCCCTCCAGCACCATGGACAGGTACTGGCGGGCGATCTCCTCCGGGCTGTGCTGTCCGCCGGGCCGGTACCAGGACGCGGCGACCCAGACGGTGTCGCGCACGAAGCGGTAGGTGAGGCGGACGTCGAGGTCGGCGCGGAACACCCCGGCGGTCACGCCGCGCTCCAGGGTGCCGAGCCAGGCCTTCTCGAACCTCTGCTGCGAGTCGTCGAGATAGCCGAAGCGCGGCTGCTCCCGCAGGTGCCGGGACTCCTTCTGGTAGATGGCGACGGCGGCGCGATGCCGGTCGATCTCCCGGAAGGACTCGGTGACGAGGGCCTCGATGGTCTCCCTGGGGCCGAGTCCGGCGGCGAGTACGGCGTCGTACCTGCCCCACAGCTCGTTCAGGAAGCCGGAGAGGATCTCGTCGAGCATCGACTCCTTGGAGTCGAAGTGGTAGTAGAGGCTGCCGGCGAGGATGCCCGCCGCGTCGGCGATCTTGCGGACGGTGGTGGCGTTGTAGCCCTGGGCGGCGAACACCTCGGCGGCGGTGGCGAGGAGTTCGTGGCGCCGCTCGGGTGCCGCGCTCACCACGCTCTTCCTCCTGCTCTCCGGCAGCCGGTCATGGTCGGCTCACGGATGCTGGCTGCTGACCGAGACGACCTCACCGGTCAGGTACGAGGAGTAGCCGCTGGCCAGGAACACGATCACGTTGGCCACCTCCCACGGCTCGGCGTACCGCCCGAACGCCTCGCGGGCGGTCAGTTCTTCCAGGAGCTCGGGCGTGGTGACCTTCGCCAGGTGGGGGTGCATGGCCAGGCTCGGGGAGACGGCGTTGACCCGTACTCCGTACTCGGCGGCCTCCAGGGCGGCGCAGCGGGTGAGCGCCATGACGCCGGCCTTGGCGGCGGCGTAGTGGGCCTGGCCCTTCTGGGCCCGCCAGCCGACCACGGAGGCGTTGTTGACGACGACGCCGCCGCTGCCCGCCGCCTTCAGGCGGCGGAGTGCAGCGCGGGTGCAGCGGAAGGTGCCGTTGAGGGTGACGTCGAGGACCTTGTCCCATTGGTCGTCGGTCATGTCGACGAGGTCGGCGGTGCCGCCCAGACCGGCGTTGTTGACGAGGATGTCGAGGCGCCCGTGGCGCTCCTCGGCGAGGTCGAGGAGGGCGGCGACCTGGGCCTCGTCGGTGACGTCGCAGGGCAGGGCGGCGACGCGGTCGGCGCCGAACTCCGCGGCCAGTTCGGCCTCGGACTCCTTCAGCCGGCGGGCGTGGGCGTCCGAGAGGACGACCCGCGCGCCCTCCTCCAGGAGCCGCCGCGCGGTGGCGCCGCCGATACCGGCGCCGGCCGCGGCGGTCACCACGGCGCTCCGGTCGGCGAGCAGCCCGTGCCCCGGGACGTAGGGGGGTGGTGTGCGGGTCACGGGCGGACCTCCTTGGGCAGGCCGAGGACGCGCTCGGCGATGATGTTCCGCTGGATCTCGTTGGATCCGGCGTAGATGGTGTCGGAGCGGGAGAAGAGGTAGAGCCGCTGCCAGTCGGTGAGGTCGTACGGTTCGCCGGCCGCCAGCATGCCGCCGGCGCCGCAGACGTCCATGGCGAGTTCGCCCAATTCGCGGTGCCAGGTGGCCCAGAAGATCTTGCCGATGGACGCTTCAGGGCCGGGGGCCCCGGCCGCGACGCCGCCGAGCATGCGCAGGGCGTTGAACCGGATGGTCTCCAGGCCGATCCAGGCCCGGGCGACGCGGTCGCGGATCAGCGGGTCCGTGGCCGCGCCGTTGCGGCGTGCCAGGTCGATGACGGCTTCCAGTTCGCGGCGGAAGCCGACCTGCTGGCCGAGGGTGGAGACGCCCCGCTCGAAGCCGAGCGTGGCCATGGCCACCTTCCAGCCCTCGCCCGGGGCGCCGACGACGTTCGCCGCGTCCGTCCTGGCCCCGTCGAAGAACACCTCGTTGAACTCCGAGGTGCCGGTCAGCTGGACGATCGGCCGGATGTCGACACCGGGCCGGCGCAGCGGGACGAGCAGATAGGACAGGCCTTGGTGGCGGACCGAGCCGGCTTCGGTGCGGGCGACGACGAAGCACCAGTCGGACTCGTGCGCCTGTGACGTCCAGATCTTCTGGCCGGTGACCACCCACTCCCCGCCGTCCCGTTCGGCCCGGGTCCGGACGTTGGCCAGGTCCGATCCCGCGTCCGGCTCGCTGTAGCCCTGGCACCACAGTTCCTCGACGGCGACGATCGGCGGGAGGAAGCGCTCGCGCTGCTCGGGCGTGCCGAAGGCGATGAGGGTGGGCCCGAGGAGCTGTTCGCCGATGTGGCCGACGCGGGCGGGGGCGTCGGCGAGGGCGTACTCCTCGTGGAAGGCGACCTGCTGTTCCAGGGTCGCTCCCCGGCCGCCGTACTCCTTCGGCCAGCCGACGCAGGTCCATCCCTCGGCGGCCATGTGCCGCTCCCAGGCGAGGCGTTCGGCATGGGCCTCATGCTCCCGACCGGGTCCTCCGCGGCCGCGCAGGGCGGCGAACTCGCCGGTGAGGTGGGAGCGCAGCCAGCTGCGGAACTCTGCGCGGAACTCCTCGACGTTGCTCATGGCCGTACGTTAACCTACCAAACACTTGTTAGGGAAGGAGGGCGGATGTCCGCTGCCCGCACCGCATCCACGTCCACATCGACGGTCACATCGACGTCCACATCCACGACGACTTCGACGGCCACGTCGCCTGTCCGATACGCCCGCCTCGGCCCCGTCGCCGTGGTCACCATGGACCGGCCCGATTACCGCAACGCCCAGAACTCCGCGATGACATACGCCCTGGACGAGGCCTTCTACCGCGCGGCCGGCGACAGCGAGGTCAAGGTCGTCGTGCTCGCCGGGGCGGGGAAGCACTTCTCCGCCGGTCACGACATCGGCACGCCGGAACGTGACGCGCACCTGCCGTTCGACCGAAGGGCCGGGCTCTGGTGGGACCACTCGGACAAGGAGGGCGCGGAGAGCCGCTTCGCCCGGGAGTCCGAGGTCTATCTGGGCATGTGCCGGCGCTGGCGCGAACTGCCCAAGCCCATGATCGCGTCCGTCCAGGGCGCCTGCGTCGCGGGCGGCCTGATGCTCGCCTGGGTGTGCGACCTGATCGTCGCCTCCGAGGACGCGTTCTTCGCCGACCCGGTCGTCCGCATGGGCATCCCCGGCGTCGAGTACTTCGCCCACCCGTGGGTGATGCCCCCGCGCATCGCGAAGGAGTTCCTGTACACCGGCGACCGGATGAGCGCCCGTCGCGCGTACGAGGTCGGCATGATCAACCGCGTCGTCCCGCGCGAGGAACTGACCGACCGGACCATGGAGTTGGCCGCCAGGATCGCCGAGATGCCGCGCATGGGCCTGGCCCTGACCAAGCGCGCGGTCAACCAGGCCGAGGACCTCCAGGGCATGCACACCGGCATGGACTCGGTGTTCGGACTGCACCACCTCGCCCACGCGCACAACGCGGAGACCGCCCCGGACTCCCTGGGCGGCATGGACATCCACGCGATGAAGGCGGCGGGAGCCTGATGGACCTCGACTTCACCACGGCGGAGGACGCCTTCCGGGCCGAGGCCCGCGCCTGGCTCACCACCCACGCGCCCACCACCCCCCTGCCCTCCCTGGAGACGGAAGAGGGCTTCGCGGCCCACCGGGAATGGGAGCGGACCCTCTTCGCGGACCGTTGGTCGGTGGTCTCCTGGCCCGAGGAGTACGGGGGCAGGGGCGCGTCGATCCTCCGGTGGCTGATCTTCGAGGAGGAGTACTTCGCGGCTGGCTCACCCGGCCGGGTGAGCCAGAACGGCATCAACCTCCTCGCCCCCACCCTCTTCGAGCACGGCACCGACGAGCAGCGCGCCCGGATCCTCCCCTCCATGGCCTCCGGCGAGGTCATCTGGGCCCAGGCCTGGTCCGAACCGGAGTCCGGCTCGGACCTCGCGAGCCTGCGCTCCACCGCCGTCCGCACGGAGGGCGGCTGGCTTCTGAGCGGCCAGAAGACCTGGTCGTCGCGGGCGGCCTTCGCCGACCGCGCCTTCGGCCTCTTCCGCAGCGACCCGGCGGCCGCCAAGCCGCACCAGGGCCTGACCTATCTGATGTTCCCGCTGGACGCGGACGGGGTGACCGTACGGCCCATCGGGCGGCTCGACGGCAAGCCCGCCTTCGCCGAACTCTTCCTCGACGACGTCTTCGTGCCCGACGAGGACGTGATCGGCGCACCGGGCCAGGGCTGGCGGGTCGCCATGAGCACGGCGGGCAACGAGCGCGGGCTCACGCTGCGCAGCCCCGGACGGTTCACGGCCGCCGCCGAGCGGCTGGCCGACCTGTGGCGGGAGGGCGCCGACCCGTCCGACACCGCCCTGCGCGACCGGGTCGCCGACGCGGTCATCGGAGCGCGGGCCTACCGGTTGTTCACCTACGCCAACGCCTCCCGGATCGCCGCGGGAGAGTCGCTCGGCGCCGAGTCCAGCCTCAACAAGGTCTTCTGGTCCGAACTCGACATCGCGCTCCACGAGACCGCGCTCGACGTGCTCGGCCCCTACGGCGAACTGTCCGACGAGGCCACGGACGCTCCCGCCCACGGCAGTTGGGCCGAGGGCCACACGTTCTCCCTCGCCGGGCCGATCTACGCGGGCACCAACGAGATCCAGCGCGACATCATCGCCGAGCGCCTGCTCGGCCTGCCGAAGGGACGCCGGTGATGCGGTTCCTCCTCGACGACGAGCAGCGGGAGTTCGCCCGCTCGCTCGACGCCATGCTCACCGCGTCCGACACCCCCGGGGCCGTACGGGCCTGGGCCGCCGGTGACACCGCGCCGGGCCGTGCGCTCTGGTCCCGGCTCGCGGAGGCGGGAGTCTTCGCCCTCGCCGTACCGGAACCGTACGAAGGACTCGGCCCGCTGCCGGTGGAACTGGTCGTGGCCTTCACCGAGTTGGGCCGCCACGCCGTTCCCGGCCCGCTCGTCGAGACGGTCGCCGCGGCCGCGCTCCTCGACCGTCTCGGCGACCACGAGGCGGCTGCGGCGTGGCTGCCGCGCATCGCCTCCGGCAAGGCGGTCGTCTCCCTGTGCGTGCCGGCCGTCGGAAGCCCCTACGCCCTGGACCCGGACGCGACCGACGCCGTGCTCGTCGTCGAGGGCGACACCGTGCTCCTGACGGAGGACGCCGGGCCCGTCCAGCCGTCCGCCGACCCCGCGCGCCGACTGGCCCGCCCCCTCGGCGGCACCGTCCTGGCCAGGGGCCCCGAGGTGACCGCGGCCGCCGCGCACGCCGCCGACGTCGCGGCCCTGGTCACCGCCGCCCAGGCGCTCGGCCTCGGCCGCGCGCTGCTCGACCGGACCGTGGCGTACGTCAAGCAGCGCACCCAGTTCGGAGTCGCCATCGGCTCGTTCCAGGCGGTGAAGCACCGCCTGGCCGACACGCTCATCGCCCTGGAGTTCGCTCGGCCCCTGCTCCACTCGGCCGCGCTGGCCCTGGCGCGGGCGGACGGCGCGGAAGCCGGGCACGAGATCGCCGCGGCAAAGGTCGCGGCGGGCGACGCCGCCTACGCCGCCGCCCGCGCCGCCCTGCAACTGCACGGCGCCGTCGGCTACACGGACGAGCTGGACCTGTCCCTGTGGATCCGCAAGGCCCGTCCCCTGCGCGAGGCCTGGGGCACCCCCGCCGCGTGCCGCGCCCGCGTCCTCGCGCCCTGACGCCGCCGGCTCGCTCGCCCGGACCACCCACCCGGGAGAGCGAGCCTCGTACGGGATGTCCGACACCTCACCGATCGCCCGCTAGCAGGTCCCCGCGCATCGATCGCCACTCACCGATCGCCGATCGCCGCTCACCGATCGCCGCTCACCGATCCCCCGCTTCCCCACCGCACCCGGGAGCCCCATGTCCTCCGCACCGTCCCCGTACTCCCCGAACTCTCCCGGGAGACCGTCGGACCCCGCCCTGCTGCGCAGAGTCGCGCTGTCGAGCCTGCTCGGCACCGTCATCGAGTACTACGACTTCCTGCTGTACGGCACGATGGCCGCGCTCGTGTTCGGCCCGCTGTTCTTCCCGGACTCCGATCCCACCGTCGCCACGATCGCCGCCTTCGGGACGCTGGCCGCCGGCTACGTGGCGCGGCCGCTCGGCGGCGCCGTCTTCGGGCACTTCGGCGACCGGCTCGGCCGCAAGTCGATGCTCGTCCTGACGATGGTGCTCATGGGTGTGGCGAGCCTCCTGATCGGACTCCTGCCGACGTACGACACGATCGGCATCGCCGCGCCCGTCCTCCTCGTCCTCCTCCGCGTCGTGCAGGGCATCGCGATCGGCGGGGAATGGGCCGGCGCGACGCTCATGGTCGTCGAGCATGCCGACCCGCGGCGCCGCGGCCTGTGGAGCGGGGTGATGCAGATGGGGTCGCCGATCGGCTTCCTGCTCTCCACGGTCGCGGTCACCCTGACCACGCTGCTGCCCCGCGAGTCCTTCCTCTCCTGGGGCTGGCGCGTCCCGTTCCTGTTCAGCGCGGTGCTCCTCGCCGTCGGCCTGTACGTGCGCGTGAGCATCACGGAGAGCCCGCTGTTCCGCCAGGCGGCGCGGGCGGACGAGGCTGGCAAGGAACCCGGCGTGCCGCTGGCGCAGGTGCTGCGCAAGCCCCGGAACCTCGTGCTCGCGTGTGCCGTGGGCATCGGCCCCTTCGCCCTGACGGCACTGATCAGCACGTACATGCTCACCTACGCGACGGCCATCGGGTACGCCACCTCCGAAGTGATGACGGGCCTCGTCTTCACCTCGGTCACGGGTCTGGTGACCATTCCGCTCTTCTCCGCGCTCTCCGACCGCGTGGGCCGCCGGGCCGTCGTCCTGGGCGGCGCCGCGGGGGTCGTCCTGCTCGCCTTCCCCGTCTACGCCCTGGTCGACGCCCGGTCCCCCGCGCTGCTCGTCCTCGGCATGGTCATCGGCCAGGTGGTGCAGTCCGCGATGTACGCGCCGCTGGGCCCGCTGCTCTCCGAGATGTTCGGCACCCGCGTCCGCTACACCGGGGCCTCCCTCGGCTATCAGCTGGCCGCGCTGATCGGCGGCGGGTTCACCCCCTTGTTCGCGAGCAGCCTGCTCTCCGCCTCGGGCGAAGCGCGGAGCGCGCCCCTCGCGCTGCTGGCGCTCGTCTGCGGCCTCGTGACGGCGCTGGCCATCTGGCGCACCGCCGAGACCCGGGGCCGGGATCTGTCGGAGGAGGATCCGGCCGCCACCCGCACCACCTCAGCGGCACCGAGTCGTGTCGAACCGTTCGGAAAGGAGCAGAGCGCATGAGGCTGACGGAGGAACAGGACGAACTGCGGTCCGCTGTACGGGCGCTGCTCGGCCGTCATGCGGGGGACGCGGCCTGGCGTCCGCTGACGGAGCAGATCGGCGTCGCCGGGCTCGCCGTCCCCGAGGAGTACGGCGGCGCGGGCTGCGGGGCCCGCGAGGTCCACGTGGTGATGGAGGAGCTGGGGCGGGAGCTGTCCCCCGTGCCGTACCTCGGCTCGGCCGTGCTCGTGGTGCAGGCGCTGCTCGCCTCGGGCGACACGGCGGTGTGCGCGGAACTGCTGCCGGGACTGGCCTCGGGCGCCGTGGTGGGGGCTCTGGCCTGGGCCGAGAACGGGTCCTGGGACCCGGCGGCGGTACGGGCCGAGGCCGTCCCCGGGCCCGGCGGTGGCTGGCGGATCACCGGGGTCAAGGAGCACGTCCTCGACGGCGCCCGCGCGGAGCTGCTGCTCGTGCCCGCCCGTACGGAAGCGGGTGTCTCGCTCTTCGAGGTGTCCCGGGACGGTGCGGGCGTGGACCGTACGCCGGCGGTGACGATGGACTCGACCCGGGGGCAGGCCCGCCTGGCCCTCGCCGGGGCGGAGGGCCGGCTGGTCGGTGCGGAGGGCGACGGCGGGCGGGTGCTGCGGCACGTCCTCGACCTGGCCTGCGTGGCGCTCGCCGCCGAGCAGGTCGGCGCCGCCGCGCGCTGCCTGGAACTCACCGTCGCCTACGCCGGGGAGCGCGTCCAGTTCGGCCGGCCCATCGGTTCGTTCCAGGCGGTCAAGCACCGGCTCGCGGACGCGTACGTCCTGGTGGAGTCGGCGCGTTCGGTCGCGCTCGGGGCCGCGTTCGCGGTGGCCGAGGGGGCGCCGGACGCGGCGCGCTGCGCGGCCGCCGCCAAGTCCGCCTGCTCGGAGGCGTTCTCGGCGGTGGCGGGCGAGATGATCCAGCTGCACGGCGGCATCGGCATCACGTGGGAACACGACGCCCACCGCTATTTCAAGCGCGCGCACGGCTCGTCCCAGCTCTTCGGCCCGCCGGCGTGGCACCGCGCGCGTCTGGCGGCCGGTCTGGGCCTGGCGGCGGCCACGCGGTGACCGCGAGCGGTCAGCGGCTACCGGCCCGTACGGGCCTCCGGACAAGGTACGCGGCGGCGGAGGCGACGAGCACCAGCATGCACGCGATGAAGACGAGTCCCGCCCCTTCGAGTCCGAGCGGGTCGGCCAGGAGTCCCACGCCGATCACCGGGATCGAGATTCCCGTGTAGGCGACCACGAAGAGGGTCGAGATCACCGCGGCCCGCCGGTCCTCCGGAGCCGCCGCGGCGACGGACGACAGTGCCGCGCGGAAGGCGAGGCCCTGTCCGACACCGCCGACCACGGCCGACAGGACGACGAACACCAGGAGGTCGGTGTAGAGGGCCGCCCCGAGGAGGGCGAGGCCGGCGAAGAGCACGACGCAGCCCAGCGGCAGGGACCGCGCCACCCCGACACGGTCGACGGCCAGCTGTCCGGCGGTGGAGGCGAAGAAGGCCAGGGCCACGACCAGGCCGCTCACGGCGTGGTTGTCCACGTGCAGGAAACGGGCGAGGAAAGCGGGGCTGACCGAGGTGAACACGCCGAAGAGCGCGAAGCCCACGAAGGACGCGATCGCCGCCGGCACGAACACCGCTCTCACCTGGGCCGGGAGGCCGGGCCGCCGCGGCCGTACGGCGGTCAGCGGCCGGCGCTCCCGCACGGTCTCCGGAAGCCACAGCACCACGCCCACGCTCAGTGCCACGAGGCCGAGGTGCACGGCGAACGGCAGGAGCAGCGGCTCGGGGGCGTACTCCGCGAGCAGGCCGGCGAGCAGCGGGCCACAGCCCAGCCCTCCCATGTTGGCGGCGGTCGCCACGAACGTCGCCCTGGACGCGCCGCCGGGCGGGGCCAACTCCATGACGTACGCGGTGGCGGCGCCGGTGAACAGGCCGGCTGACAGACCCGACAGGAGCCGGCCCGCGTACAGCCAGTCCACAGTGCTCGCGCAGAGGAAGCAGATCGCGCTCGCCGCGGAGAACCCCAGGCCCCAGAGCAGCGTCGGCCGCCTGCCGATCGTGTCCGAGGCGTTGCCGGCCAGGAGCAGGACGCCGATGACCCCGAAGGCGTACACGGCGTACACGACGGTCACCGTCAGTTCGGAGAACCCGAACTTCTCCTGGTAGAGGGGATAGAGCGGCGTCGGCAGCGTGGTGCCGGCCATGCACACGACGAACACGGCACCGGCGAGCAGACAGCGGAGCCAGCCCTGACGTTCACCTTCCATGGCGCCGACCGTAACCCCGACGGACGCCGCGACACCGACACGACCTGCGAAAACCACAAGGGCGTCACCCGGCCCGCCCCGGAGCGGAGGGGCCGGACGACACCCCGGTGCGAGGCCGGACGCGGCCGAGGACCTGTCTGATAATTGATCTTGTGGTGGGTCGTGGCGAGCTGACGGATGTGGCGTGAGAGCGGATAGCGCCTCTGCTGCCGGGTGTTGATGGGCGAGTCGGCCGTGGCGGGATCACCGGCAGGTGATCAACGGGGTGTTGGTCCGGGTCCGGGACGAATCCGTCGGGAGGGTGCCCCGGACCGGCGCCGGCCGGCGCCGCCGCAGGCCCGACGCGGTCATCGCGGACAAAACATCCCACGCGGATAAGCGTCAAGCTGCCGCTGCCTTGAGGCCTGCTGAGGCCTGTGGGAAAGCGACTGCTTCGTCGTAGGCGTGACCGTTCTGGAGGCAGTGGAACAGCATGCCCATGAACAGGTTGAAGAGGTTCCGCTGTGCTGCGACGTGACGGTCGCCGGCTGCTCGTCGGCGGTCGTAGTGGGCTCGGGCGCCTGGCGACCGGGCGAGAGCGCCGAATGCCCAGACGTAGCCGACGGCGGCCAGTCTCTGGTTCTTGACCTTCCGGCTCATGACCTTGCAGCTCTTGCCACTGCCCTGGTGACGGGGGCGCTTCCCGCGTAGGCCTTGAGGGATCCGGCGGTGGCGAAGCGGGTGCGGTCGTCGCCGATCTCCGCCAGGACCCGGGCGCCGGTCAGTGCGGCGAGACCCGGAAAGCTGCGGATGACCGGCGCGTCCGGATGCTCCTCGAAGGCCTGCGTGACGGCTTCTTCGAGCTGGTCGGCGTTGTCGCAGGCGGTGTCCAGCTGCCTGAGCAGAGCGGAAGTCTGATGTCCGAGAGCCGTCTCGACCTGCGGGAGCTGGTGGAGGTAGTCGCGGCTGAAGACCTCGTGGAGCCGTTCGGCTTCGCCCTGGATGCCGCGGACGCGGCCGGCCTGCTTGAGCAGAGACTGCAGACGCCTCCGGGTCAGCTTCGCGGCCATGGCGGGGTCGGTGCTGCAGCCAGGATGCTGCGGGCTTCCCTTGAGCGCAGGCCGTGCTTGTGCTGGGCAAAGGCGTCGAGGATCGCAGGATAGAACTCCCTGACCTGGGAACGAAGCTTGTTGTGGGCCTGGCCTCGGGCCCAGACGGCGTCTTGCTGGGCCCGGGCGAGCACGGCGATGGCCTGGACTAGCTCGGAGTCCGCCGGCAGTGGCCGGTGGGCGGCCATGTCGGTTCGCAGGATGTTGGCCAGGGCGGCGGCGTCGATGGCGTCCGACTTCTTGCGGGCGACGGAGTGGCGGTCGCGGAAGCCGGCGACCGACAGCGGATTGATCGCGAAGACCAGTCGTCCGGTGGCCCGCAGACAGGCGACAAGCAGTCCGCGTGACGTCTCGATCGCCACTGGAATAGGCATTTCCTTGCTGTCGCCGTGCTCGGTCAGCAGAGCCGTGAGCTGGGCAAGCCCTGCGGCATCGTCGCTGATCCGCACCTTGGCGAGCTGCTGTCCACCCGCATCGACAAGTGCGACGTCGTGGTGATCTTCGGCCCAGTCCACCCCGCAGAACACTGGCGTCGGTAACCCGGTGATCTCCATTCGGTCCTCCTTCGTGACGACTCTCTTACCAGGTCAGAGCCTGTGCAGGGTGCGCGTGCTCCCTAATGGAAGTGCTCAAGGCACGTCATCCCACCAGCCGTTCGCAACCCCAGCGAGTCACGCGGCCCTCGGTCCGCGTCAGAGCTGAAGGCTCAAGGCAGAGCTGAGAGGTGATCCGCGCAACCGGCTCGGACTACGAACAGCCAACCGACTCAGAGCCGCAGCCGGACTGAGCGCTTTCCAACCTCACGCTGATGCGTGGTGAAGGACGAGGACGGCCTTCACGATGTCGGTGATTCGGTTGGTGCTGCAGCGGTGCTTCCGCAGGAGGCGCCACCCCTTGAGGGTGGCCATGGCCTGCTCGCCGAGGCAGCGGATCTTGGCGTGGGTGGTGTTGTGACGGCGCTTCCACTGCTTGAGGCGCCGGCCCCGAAACGGTACGCGGACGGGTCCGCCAGCGCCTTGATACGCCTTGTCCGCCCAGCATTTGAGTCCTGCTTCGGTGAGGGCTTCGATGATCCCGTGGTGTCGCACGGCGGTCAGGTCGTGAGTCGAGCCGGGCAGCGCCGACGAGGCCCAGAGCAGGCGTCCGAACGGATCGGTGAGGACCTGCACGTTCATGCCGTGGCGCTTGTGTTTCCCGGAGTAGTAGGGGGTGTCGGCGGCGATGCGGTCGATCGGCAACAGGGTTCCGTCGAGGATGACGAACGCCTTCTCCCGGATCGTCCGCATCGCCTCGGCCAGGGACGGTGCGAGGGCGGACAGGGCCACGACGGCTTCACGTATGCAGCGGTAGATGGTCGCGATCCCGATGCCGAACCCGGCGGCCAGCTGGGCATAGGTGTCACCGCACCGCAGGTGGGCCAAGGCGAGCAGGGCCTGTCGCGAGGCGGGAAGACGCCGCCACCGTGTCCCGATCTCCTGCCGCCTGGCCTTCAGCCGCCCGGTCACGCGACCTCGTCGGCCGTCAGGAGCAGATGGACCGGCACGACGACCGCGCCGGCGGCCAGGATTGCTTAGTAACTCCGCGGGAAACCGACGCAGTTGGGCATCATGAGCGCCACCGGTCCCCGGGACCGACACCCAGGCCGCGCAGGGCCCCCGCCTGTGCCAGCGCCTCGGCCCACAGCCGCCCGTAGGTGATCCGCGTACCGCCGTCCACCACCGCGACGCGGTCGGGATGACGGCGGGCGGCCTCGGCCAGAACGGCGGCGAGCGACAGGGTCATAGGAGCACTCCAGAGACGGGGGAGGAAAGCATGCGGAACGGTCGCCTGCCTCCGACGTCGGTCCCGGAGCGGCGAACAGGACCACCTCACCGTGATCACGCGGTGGCGGACAAGCGTTTCCCGGCGGAGCGGGTCGAGCGCACAGGAAGCCGTGCGCGGGCTGTTCCCGCGAACAACCCCGCCCTTGACCGCCTGGCTCACCCGGGGCGTGAACGGATCGCTCTCCCCAGGGCCGTGAACGGGTCGGCCTCATCCCGGAGACTCCTGGCCAGGGGCCCGTTCGCCGTCGACCGTCCCCGCTCCATCGCCGCGCGCCCTGTCATCGCTGCCGGCGTGGCAAGGCGCTTCCTCAGTGGCTGACGGGAACGCCCGTGGCCGGGGACTCCGGGACGCCGAGGCGCCGGGCGTCCTTCTCGGGGCGCATGAACAGGGCCGCCAGGAGGCCGGTGACCAGCAGCAGCGCCGCCGTGACGAGCCAGCCGTTCCGATAGCCGATCGTCGCCGTCGCCGCGATGTCCACGACCCACCCCAGGACCAGGGGCGACAGGATCCCGCCCAGAGCGAAGACCGCCACCAGGGCGCCGAGCACGACACCGCGCGGGGAGGGCGGCGTGATCCGGGCGATCGCGGTCTGCGCGACAGCGATCATGACCAGGGCGAGAGCCATCGGGCCGAACATCATCGGCACCTTGACCCAGAGTGCGGTGGCGGTCGCGAACACGGTCACCGCAGCTGATGAGGCCACCAGCAGCAGCCCGGCACCAGCCCCGACGGGCAGCCTTCCACCCGTGCCGCGCAGGGCGGCCATGTGAGCTTGGCGCTCATCACCCAGTAGGCCGCGAACGCGCCCAGGGCCGCCGTGACGAACGTGCCGGAGAGGAAGACGGACCGCAGTGGCACCTCCGCGCGTCCGGGTCCGCCGTCCGGGGTGTTCGCGCGGCGGCCCACGGGCGGGGCCAGCGGCCCCTCCTCGACCACCTCCTCCACATGGGCACGCAGATGAGTTACGCGGGCCGCCCGTACGACAAGGTCACTCGAAGCCCAGCTCTACTTCGCTGTCCTCGCCACCGCACAGGCGACCGGCAAGCCGGGAACCGGTTTCCGCTACGAGAACGGCAACGTCGAGGCCCTGCGCCGTGTCACCGGCACCACCACCTCGGCCCTGCTGTCCGAGATGGTCTGGTCCTGCATCGGCGCCGAGGAGGACGCGTACTACCTCCTCGACACGGAGGGATCCGAGGTCGCCTGCGGCGGATTCAGCGCCACCGCCCGCGACCTGGCCCGCCTCGGCGGGATGATCCGCTGCGGCGGTGCGATCGGCGACAGCCAGATCGTGCCGGAAGCCGTCGCCCCGACCATCGTCTCCGGCGTCCCCGACGGCTACCCCCGCCGCGTGCGCTTCCCCGCGCTCGACTTGGTGATCGTCCACTACGCCTCCCCAGTCGTCTCCCCCGCCGCCCCCTGGTCCAGGCGTGCCTGAAGATCGGCACACCGGCACGAGTACCGACGGGTCGGGGGCGAACAGCGGGCTGTGGTTGCCCGGCACCTCGCCGATCTTCTCGGCCAGGTCCGTGCCGGGGACCGCCTCCCACACGTCGGCCGGGGTCGAGGTGACGTACCAGCAGTGGCGCGGGACGCCGTCGGGTGCCAGCAGGGAGAAGTCCTCGCTGCCCATCGGCGGGCCGACGTCGAACACCGTTTCAGCGCCGGAGAGTTCGCGGCGGAACGTCGCGTTCAAACCGTCCGACCGAGGCCCGGCGTGGCCGTACCGCCCGTCATACGCGCGCCGGAGCCGGACTCCCCGTCGCACCCGGAGCATGCACCTCACGACCGGTCAGCATCTGGAGGACCAGAGCACCCACGCACAGCAGCGCGCTCAGCCCCCAGATCGTCAGATACGCGGAGAGCGCCGGGATCTCCGTACCCCCGACGACAAGCGAGCCGAGGACGACCGCCGAGCCCGCGCCCGCGACACTGCCGCCCAGGGTCTTCAGGTTGTTGTAGACGGCGGTAGCACTCGCCGTCCGGTCCGTGGCGCTGCGTTCCACGATCAGAGTGGGCAGACCGCCCAGGGCCAGGCCCATGCCGAAGCCGGCGACGGCGGACGCCAGGGCGAACAGTGGCAGTGCGGTGTGCGTGGCGATCAGCCCCACGTTCCCCGCCGCCATCAGTGCGAAGGAGAGCAGCAGCACCCGGCGGTAGCCGGTGCGGGCCGCCACCCGGGCGACGAGGCTCGCCCCGGTGAACGCCAGCACATGCGGCACCGCGCCCCATGCGCTGATCTCCCAGGTGGTGAGCCCGAACCCGTACCCCTCGTCGGCCGTGGACGCGGCCAGATATGAGATGCCGACCGCCTGCCCGCCCAGCATCACCGCGCCGAAAAGGAAGCCTGAGACGTAGTAAGGCGCGGACTGGCGGCGGGCCACCGCCCGGACGTCGACCAGGGCGTGCGGCCGGTCCCGTTCGAGCCGGACCCACCAGGCGAGCAGGGCCAGGGAGAGCGCGATACCGCCCAGGGTGAGCGGAGAGGTCCAGCCCCAGGTCGCGCCGCGCGCCGTCGTGCCGAGGAGCAGCAGCAGCGAGAGGCCGAGCAGCAGCGCTCCCGACCAGTCCATCCGGCCCGGTGCACGCGTCCGGGACTCCGGGATGGCGCAGTACGACAGGGCCAGGCAGGCGCACGCGAGCGCGGCGAGGACCGAGAGGGTGGGCCGGACGCCACCGGTGAGTGCGAGCAGGGGGCCCACCAGAGCATGCCCGAGGAGCGAGCCGAGGGTGAGCGCGCCGACAAGCAGCCCCACCGCCCGCCGCCCGCCCTCCAGGTCGAGCCGGTCCCGTACGAGACCGATCTCCAGCGGCAGCAGCGCCGCAAGCGGACCCATCAGGGCACGACCCACCAGCAGTACCGTCAGATTCGGTGCGAGGGCCACCAGGACGGTGCCCGCCGCGACGCAGACCAGCGCGATCCGGACCAGTCGACGGTGACCGTACAGATCGCCGAGGCGCCCGAACACCGGCACCCCCACCGCGGCGGCCAGGAACTGGACCGCCATGTACCACTGCGCCTGCGACGCGCTGATGGACCGCCAGTCCTGAACGGCCGGTACCAGCGCCGGCGCCGAGCCCTGGAGGAAACCGCTGACCAACTCGAAGACGACGAGCAGGCCGACTACGGCGGTCACCCGGGGCGCCGCCACCTCCGCCGTCCCGCGCGGGGCCGTCATGCCGACGCGCCTGCGGCGAGCCGCTGCTCCGCGAGCTCGCTGAGCAGCGCCGCCTGGCGGTGGAGCACCCGGTCGTCGAAGACCGCTCGCGGGGAGTGGTTCTGGGGTGCCTTCTCCACGTCCACGCCCTCGGGCGCCGCGCCGACCAGCAGCATCGCGCCGGGCACCTTGTTCAGCACAAGGGAGAAGTCCTCCGAACCGCTGGCCGGCTGCGGCGCCTCCCACACCTCGCCCGTGCCGAACAGCTCGCGCGCCGTGTCCAGCGCGAACGCCGTCGCGGCCGGCTCGTTGACGGTGACCGGATAGAGCATCTCGTACTCCACCTCCACGTCCAGGCCGTGTGCGGCCGCGATCCCGCGCACCAGGCGCGGCAGCCCCGCGGCCAGCCGCTCGTGGTTGGCCTCGGAGTAACTGCGTACGGTCGCCTCGAACTCGGCCGTGTCCGGGATGACGTTCTGCTGGGTACCGGCGTGCAGCCGCCCGACGGTCACCACCACCGGGTCGAAGATGTCGAAGGTGCGCGTCACCCAGTTCTGCAGCGCGGTCACCATCTCGCAGACGGCCGGCACCGGGTCCTTGGCGTGGTGCGGAGCCGAACCGTGCCCGCCCTCGCCGCGCACCGTCACACGCAGGACGTCGGACGCCGTCATGACGGTGCCGGGCCGGGACGCGACCCAGCCGCCGGGCAGCCGATTGGCCGAGACGTGCAGGGCGAAGGCCGCGTCGAGCGGCTTGCCCGCCGCGCCCAGGACACCCTCATCGATCATCGCGCCCGCCCCGTTGTGCCCCTCCTCGCCCGGCTGGAACATGAACACCACATCGCCCTGGAGGCTCTCCCGGCGGTCCGCGAGCAGCGTCGCCGCACCGACGAGCCCGGCGGTGTGCAGATCGTGCCCGCAGCCGTGCATCCGGCCCGGCTGCTCGGAGGCGTACTCCACCCCCGTCAGCTCGTCCACCGGCAGTGCGTCCATGTCACCCCGCAACAACACCGCCCCGCCGGGACGGCCTCCGCGCAGCACGGCCGTGACCGAGGTCAGCTCCCGGCCCAGCGTGATCTCGAGGGGGAGACCGTCGAGCGCGGCGAGGACCTTCTCCTGCGTGCGCGGCAGCCGGAGGCCGAGCTCCGGCTCCCGGTGCAGCGAGCGGCGCAGCCGCACAAGATCGGGCTGGAGTTCCCTGGCGCGTTCCAGTACGGACATGCTGCGTCAACCTCCTGATACGGTTCCGGCCATCGGTGCGGCAAGACTGAAGTCCTGGCCCGCCCAACCGACCCGAATCGCAGGAAACGCGCAAGGGATATCGAATGACGCAGCATTCTGGCCACGGACCGGTACGGAATTCCGGGCACGGGCCGGTACGGGCACTCGACGACGTCGACCAGGCCCTGGTGCACGCGCTGCAGATCGCCCCCCGCGCCGGCTGGAACGAGATCGGCGCCGTACTCGGATTGGACGCCGTCACCGTGGCCCGCCGCTGGCACCGGCTCACCGAAGCCGGCGCTGCCTGGATCAGCTGCTCCCCCTCCCCCGCCCTCGCCGCGAGCGGACAGGGACTGCTCGCCGTCGTCGAGGTGGACTGCGCCAGCGGCAGCCTGCTGACCGTCGCCCGGGCCCTCGCCGAGCTGCCCCACGTCACCGCCGTCGAACACGTCAGCGGAGACCGCGACCTCCTGCTCACGGTGATGGCCACAGACCTCGCCGCGCTCACCCACTGGGTGACTCGCGGCATCGGCGCGACGCAGGGCATCGTCGCCACCCGGACCCACCTCGCGAGCACGGTCTACACCGAGGGCAGCCGCTGGCGGCTGCGCGCCCTCGACCGCACCCAGATCGCCCGCCTCGCCGAGGCCAGCACTCCCCGCACCGACACCCCAATCTTCCCCCTCACCGACCTGGACCACGCCCTCGTCGGAGCCCTGTCCATGAATGGCCGCGCCACCTATCGCGCCCTCGCCGACGCCTGTGGAACGAGCCCGGACACCGTCCGTCGCCGACTCGGCCGGCTCTTCGCCGCCGGCATGCTCCAGCCCCGTTGCGAGGTCGCCCGCCCCTTGTCGGAGTGGCCGGTCACCGTGATCCTCTGGGGGAGGGCCGCCGCAGCGGAGTTGGAGAGCGTCTCCCGCGCCGTCACCGGCGCCCGCGAAGTACGGCTGTGCGCCGGTCTCACCGGCCGGAACAACGTCCTCGTCGTGGCCTGGGTGAAGTCCCTCGCCGACGCCCAGCGCTTCGAGGTACGACTCGCCCAGCGCGCCCCCGGCCTGGACATCACCGACCGAGCCGTGGCCCTCTGGCCGCTGAAGCTCAGCGGTCACCTGCTCGACGAACGCGGCTACCGCATCGGCGGCGTCCCACTGGACGCCCGCACGGCCGACGCCACCCGGCGAGATCCGGAAGAGTCATGAACGGTCTCCTCGCGGCCGCCGCCGAACTCGACGCGGGACTGGCCATCCTCTTCGCCGGTGCACCGCCCCACTGATCGCGTACTCCTCCGACGACGCCCCGGACGCGACAACTCCTCCGCCAGCGACTTCAGGGCGCTCCTGCAGGAGGCGTTCGAAGTCCTGCGGGGCGCCGCGTAAGGCGCCCCGCTCGGGAGCGGAAAAGTTGATCGGACTGCCGAAGCTGTCGGCCGGGCCTCGGCAGCCCTCGGGCTCGCAGGTCGGGGTCGGGTCATCCGTTCGGGAAAGCCTCGGCCATCAGCTTGGCACGCAGGGCCGACCACTGAGCCAACATGTCGTTCACGAGGTAGAGGTCACGGCGGCGGGTCCAGGGCTGGCCCGATTGCGGATCGTACGTGTGCGGCATGCTGAAGCCTCGAGGGGCGTACGCCTTCAAGCCACGGTCCCGGGTGGTCTGGACGCACCGCTTGTGGTGGTCACGGAACCCGATGACGCAAGCGGTGCCGGCACCGCCGGGCACCCTCTTCCGGGCCTCCGCCACCTGAGCCGCGACCCCGTCCGTGCTCAGGTAGGTGATCGTGCCGTCCGGCGCGATCAACGGCTCGATCGACGTCACGTCCGACATCCCGTACTTGGAAACCAGGAAGCGGGCGATCTCCCACTGGGCGTAGACCGGAACATTGCGCCGGGCCCGGACCCTCGCAACCGTGTCCGCCAGTTCCTCGTTCACCGGGCCCGGCTCGTAGCGGACCTTGACCGGGTCGCCGCCGCCTGCCGGCGGACGGTTGCCGAAGCCGAACGCCAGGATGAAGTCGCACTCAGCTGGCGGAGCCGTCTCCGGATGCCAGTCGAAACCCACGTCGTAGAGAAGGGGAGCCAGGGCTTTGGCCGCATCCCTGTCCGCGAGTTCCGCGGTCAGGACGGCACTCATGTGCTGAGGCAGGCCGGTCGCACTACGGTCGGCCGCGTGCGCAGGGGCTGCGCCCAGCAGCGTGGGAGTGGCCACGCCGGCGGTCAGGGCGGCGGCGAAGTCGCGTCGCTTCATGAGGTGCTGGTCTCCTTGCGGTCAGTTGACGAAAAGCCCACGCGTCGGCGGGTACGACCGGGGCTCCATCGGCCGAATCGAGGCCTCCGGTGGTGGACAGCGACAGAAGGCGGCTCGGTCCAGCGAGCGCTCCGCACTGTGGATCTCACCGAAGATGATCTCCATGCCTCGAATGCTCTGGCTCTCAGGAGACTGGGCGATGAACAAGACCCGGCATACTGCCGCCGATCAGTCGTCACACCGGCGGCGGCCGCCGTCGGCATCAGGGGATGGACGGCGGCTTAGAGGTCATCTCATTTGGTGAGTCTGCGGTAGCAGATGAGGGTGCAGGCGATGCTGGTGAAGGCGAGGAAGTGGTCGGCCTTGCGTTCGTAGCGACGGTGAAGTCGTCGGCAGCCGGCGAGCCAGGCTATGGTGCGTTCGATGGTCCAGCGGTGGCGGCCCAGTCGCTGCGAGGACTCGACGCCCTTACGGGCGATGCGGTGGGCGATGCCGCGCTCGCACAGCCATCGCCGCAGGTGGGAGTAGTCGTAGCCTTTGTCACCGTGGAGCTTGCCGGGCTTGCGTCGCCGACGTCCGCGGCGGGAGCGGATCGGTGGGATGCCCTTTACCAGCGGGATCAGGGCCTGGCTGTCATGCAGGTTCGCCGCCGAGATTGCGACAGAGACGGGCAGACCCGTCCGCTCGGTGATCAAGTGAATCTTCGACCCGTACTTGCCCCGGTCGACAGGATTCGGACCTGTCAGGTCCCCCTTTTCAGGGCCCGCATGTTCACCGAGTCGATCGCGCAGCGGGACCAGTCCAGCTCGCCTCGGGACCCGAGCTCGTCGAGGACCAGACGGTAGAGCTTGGCCCGCAGCCTACCGAGCCAGCCAAATGAGATGACCTCTAAAGATAACCGCAGGTCAGCGGCTCGGGACGCGCAAAACGGACTCAAGATCAATGTGCATTGTGTGCGCTATGGACGCTACGCGCGAGCTTTGACGCACGCCGGAGAGCGACGCCGGACCTCCGTAGACACAGATCTCGCCGCATGGCATTCGAAATGCAATGCGCGTTGCATTGCTAGCGACGGCACCGATTTCCCTGCCGGGGACCGCCCCGCCAGAAATATCTGCATCTCCCTGCCGCTGCGGGCTGGCTGTGGCAGAGCCGTAAGTCCTGTGCAGGGAGCGTCAGTCACGAAGGAGGGGCCCGAAGAGGTGCGAGCATCTTCGCCGCCGCTCCATTGAGGCCACCGCCAGAGCGCCCTGGCCGGGCTGGCCTGCCTCCTGGGTCGGTCGCGACGCGGTCGGCCCCTTCGTTCGGGTTGTGGCGGGTGCGTCGGGCGGTGCGTCAGATGACGGCTTCGGCGGCGGCTCGGCCGGCCTCTCGGCCGCTGAGGAGGCAGCCGCCGAGGAAGGTTCCTTCGAGGGCGTTGTAGCCGTGGACACCGCCGCCACCGAATCCCGCGACCTCGCCCGCCGCGTAGAGGCCTGCGATGGGCTGGCGGTCCTCGGCAAGGGCGCGTGAGTGGAGGTCGGTCTGGATGCCGCCGAGGGTCTTGCGCGTGAGGATGTGCAGTTTGACGCCTATCAGGGGTCCGGCGGCGGGGTCGAGGATTCGGTGCGGGGCGGCCGCGCGGCCGAGGCGGTCGCCGAGGTAGCGGCGGGCGTTGTGGATGCCCTGGACTTGGGCGTCCTTGCTGTAGGGGTTGGCGATCTGGAGGTCGCGAGCTTCGATCTGTTCGCGGATGCGGTGGGCGTCGAGCAGGGGCCGGTCGGTGAGCTTGTTCATGCCGTCGACGAGTTCGGCGAGGTTGTTCGCGACGACGAAGTCGGGTCCGTGCCGCTTGAACGCCTCGACGGGACCCGGGGCCTTCTTGCCCAGAAGGCGCGTGCGGACGAACGCGCCGCGGTCCTTGCCGGTGATGTCGGGGTTCTGCTCGGAGCCGGAGAGGGCGAACTCCTTTTCGATGATCTTCTGAGTGAGGATGAACCAGGAGTGGTCATGGTCGGCGATGTCCGGGGTCGTGCGCAGATGGCGCAGGGTTCCGAGGGTGTCGTAGCCGGGGAGGCAGGGGGCGGGCAGGCGTCGGCCGAGGGCGTCGAACCACATCGGGGACGGGCCGGGGAGGACCCGGATTCCGTGTCCGGGCCAGATCGGGTCCCAGTTCTCCAGGCCCTCGGTGTAGTGCCACATCCGGTCCTGGTTGACCAGCCGGGCGCCTGCGCGGGCGCTGATGTCGAGCATCCGTCCGTCCACGTGCGCGGGTACCCCGGTGACCATGTGGGCGGGTGGGGTGCCCAGGCGCGTGGGCCAGTGGCGTCGTACGAGGTCGTGGTCGGCTCCGATTCCGCCGGTGGTGAGGATGACGGCCTGGGCGGTGAGCTCGAAGGGCCCCGTCTCCTCCCGGCTGGTGGCGACTCCGCGTGGTGCGGGGTCGTGGGCCAGGAGCTGCCCCTGTACGCCGCACACCGTGCCGCCTTGGACGATCAGCTCGTCGACGCGGTGACGGTGGTGGAAGGTGAGGAGTCCGGCGGCGGCGGCTTCGTGGGCGTAGCGGGCGAAGGGTTCGACGACGCCGGGTCCGGTGCCCCAGGTGACGTGGAACCGGGGGACGGAGTTGCCGTGGCCGCCGGCTCTGAGGGCGCCGCGCTCGGCCCAGCCGACGGTGGGCAGGAGACCGATGCCGTGGCCCGCGAGCCAGGACTGCTTCTCGCCTGCGGCGAATTCGACGTAGGAGCGGGCCCAGCGGACCGCCCAGCTGTCCTCGTCGTCGAGGCGGTCGAAGCCGGCGCTGCTCTGCCAGTCGCTCCACGCCAGTTCGAAGGAGTCTTTGACGCGCAGGCGTCGCTGCTGGGGTGAGTCGACGAGGAACAGGCCGCCGAAGGACCAGAACGCCTGCCCGCCGAGGTTCGCGGGTCCCTCCTGGTCGACGAGGGCGACCTTCCGGTTGCGGCTGGTGAGTTCATGGGCTGCCACCAGGCCGGCGAGCCCGGCTCCTACGACGATGACATCGGCTTGCACGGTGCGTGGTTCCTTCCGTGTGAGTGTGGGAGCTTGAGCCCCGGGGGCCGGATGTCAGGGTCCGGCCCCCGGGGCGGTCTCAGGACCTGCCGGGGACGGTCAGCTCGGTCGTCAGCAGGTCGTGGGCCGCGCTGCGGGAGGCGTGCAGCAGGTACGGGCCCGGGGCGACGGTCCAGCGCCGGGCGTCCTCGTCCCAGACGTGGAAGGCCCGCGGGGCGAGCGTGATGTCGGCGTGGGCGGTCTCGCCGGGCTCGGCGGTGACGGTCGTGAAGCCGACGAGGCGGCGGGCGGGCCGGTCCGGCTGGGGGTGGAGGGGGGCCGCGTAGATCTGGACGGTCTCTCGACCGCTCCGGGTGCCGGTGTTGCGCAGCCGGACCTCGACCCGTTCGGGGGTGGCGAGCATCTCCTCGTACTCCCAGGTGGTGTAGCCCAGGCCATGGCCGAACGGGTAGGCCGGGGCGGCGCTGTGGCGCTGCCAGGCCGGGTAGCCGATGAAGACGCCTTCCTCGTACGGGAGCGTCCCGTCCTTGGGGGTGACGTCGGTGACGGGGGCGTCGGCGAGGGTCGCGGGCCAGGTGGTGGGCAGTCGTCCGCCCGGTTCCTCGTTGCCCAGGAGGACGTCGGTCAGGGCGGCGCCGCCTTCCTGGCCGGGGAACCAGGACAGCAGGACGGCCGCGACCTCGTCGCGCCAGGGCATCTCGACCGGGGCGCCGGAGTTGACCACGACGATCGTCCGCGGGTTGACGGCGGCTACGCGGTGGACGAGTTCGTCCTGACGGCCGGGCAGCTTCAGGCTGGTGCGGTCGAATCCCTCGCTCTCGACGGCTTCGGTGGTGGCGACGACCACGATCGCGGTGTCGGCCGTCCGGGCGGCGGCGACGGCTTCGTCGACGAGAGTGTCACCGTGCCCGGCCGGGGGCCGGTGAGCCAGGGCGAACGTGACGCCTTCGACGGGGCCGTAGGACAGTTTCGGGTCTCCCGCCCACAGGCTCACGTCCACGGGCACGCCCGCTTCCAGTCGGATCGAGCCCCGTTCGATCGGGCGGCCGGTGAGGGCCCCCAGGGGGTCACCGCCCTCCGGGCGATGGACGCCGTCGAACAAAGTGGTGCCGCCGACGCGCAGGCGGAACGCGCCGACCCCCTTGGTGCCGAAGTGGTGCGTACCGCTCTTGCCGGGCGTGTACGTTCCGGTGACCTCTACCGACGCGAGCGCCCGGAAGTCGGCGCCGCCGGGCAGTGCCGAGGCCATCCAGCGTATCCGCCCGCCTTCTTCGAGACACTTCTCGGCGAGCACGGTGCCGTGCTCGTCGCGAAGGACGGCACGCAGGTCGAAACCGTCGCCGGCGAGGGTGAGGCCCTCGTGCGGGTCCGCGCCCACTGCGTAGACGAGTTCGGTTCCGTCAGGCAGGGCACCGCTCAAGGCCTCAAGGACGGTGACCACCCGGCCGGGGAACACGGTGGCCGAGCCGCCGCCCTGCACACGGCCTTCGCGGGCCGCGCTGCCGATGAGCGCGATCGTCTCGCCCGGGGCCGGGGCAAGGGGCAGGACGCCGCCGTCGTTGCGGAGCAGGACGAACGAGCGGGCGGCGACTTCCCGCGCGAGCAGTCGGCCGTCCGCCACGGGCGGCAACGTGTCTGCGGGTACTACAGGTTGGGCCCCGTCCAGGATCCCGGCGCGGGCCGCGAGGAGCAGTACCCGGCGGACGGCGTCGTCGACGGCACTCTCGGCGACGCGGCCGGCGCGTACAGCGTCGGCGAGGGCCGGGCCGAACACGGTCAGCGGGCCGGGCATGGCGATGTCCAGGCCGCCGGTGATCGCCCCCACGGTGTCCCGGGCGGCCAGCCAGTCGGAGACCACCACGCCGTCGAAGCCCCACTCGCGGCGCAGCACGTCGACCTGGAGCCGCCGGTGTTCGGTCATCGTCACTCCGTTGACCTGGTTGTAGGCGGACATGACCGCCCACGGCCGGGCGGTGTCGACGATCTCCTCGAACGGGGCGAGGTACAGCTCGCGCAGCGCCCGCTCGGACACCTGGTTGTCGACGGTGAACCGGGCCGTCTCGGCGTCGTTGGCGACGAAGTGCTTCACTGTCGCCCCCACGCCGCCGTCCTGGACTCCGGACACGTACGCGGCGCCGATCCGGCCGGTCAGGTACGGATCCTCGGAGTACGCCTCGAAGTGGCGGCCGGCCAGCGGCGAGCGGTGGAGGTTGACCGTGGGGGCGAGCAGCAGGTGCACGCCCTTCCTGCGGGCGTCCTGGGCGAGCACTCGCCCGGCCTGCCGGGCGAGGTCAGGGTCCCATGTGGCGGCGAGGGCTGTCGGGCTGGGCAGGGTGAGCGCGGGATCGGCGGCGGTCCAGGCGGTGCCGCGTACGCCGATGGGGCCGTCGGACATGACGAGGGAGCCGAGGCCGATCTCGGGCAGGGCCGGCAGCGACCACAGGTCCTGGCCCGCCAGGAGGCGGGTCTTGGCATCCAGGTCGAGACGGGCGAGGGCGCGCTCGACGACGGTGCCGTGGTCTGCGGTGCGGGGAGAGATGAGGTGGTCCACCGGGTGACTTCCTGGGGTTCGCTCTGCGAGGGCGGGAGCTTGGACGATTCGGCCTTCGCGAAGGGGTTGTGGTGATTGCCGCGGCCGGGCGGCGTCCTCGGATTTCACGGCTTTGGTGCCGCGCCGGGGACGGGGAGGACGACGTCGGGCAGACGGGGATCGTCCTCGGCCGGCAGGACGTCGGCGGTCTCGACCAGCCAGCGCACCATCGCGTCGTGCAGGCGCTGCTGCACCTGCGCGTGCTTCTCGTGGCCGGCGAGGTTGTCGCGCTCGTGGGGGTCGGTAGTCCTGTCGTAGAACTCGGGCTCCTCGTAGAGGCGCCACACGTATGTCCACCGCGCGTCACGTACGGCGATCGCCTTGCCCACCAGGGTGGGGTCGGCATGCTGGAGTTCGCCTTTGCGGTCGTACGGGAACGAGGGCTGCTCCAGCCGGTTCGCCTCCTCGACGGTGAAGCCGCCTTCGGTGAAGGCGAACTCGCGGTGAGGCGCGGCCGGGTCGCGCAGGAGAGAGACAAGACTGCGGCCGAAGTGGCGGTGCGGGGCGTCCACGCCTGCCAGTTCGAGGACCGTCGGCAGGACGTCCACCATCTCGACCATCGCCTGACTCGTCTGGCCTTCCCCCAGGCCGGGGGCGCTGATGATGAGCGGGTCGCGGGTGATGCAGTCGTGCAGGGCGGAGGGCCACTTCTCGATCAGGCCGAAGTCGCCGAGGTATTCCCCGTGGTCGGCGAAGAACAGCGTGACGGTCGATTCGGCGGCCCCGGCGGTCTGGACGGCCTTCATGACCCGGCCGAGCTGGTCGTCGAGACGGCTGATCATGCCGTAATACGTGGCGGTCACCTCTCGCCACTGCTCGTCGGTCACCTCCTCGATCCCGTATGCCTCGCGGATCGCCTGCATGTAACGCGGCTCGCGCGCCCGGTCGCCGGGCTCGGCCGGGCCGGGCAGGGCGTCGCGGTCGTACTGGGAGAACCACGGCTCCTCGACCTGGAACGGGCAGTGCGGCGCCACGAGGGGGACGAAAAGGACCCACGGCTCCGCCGGCGGGCTCTCCAGCCAGGACTCGGCCGTGCGGACGGCTGCCTCGTCGGGGTCCACCCGCCCGTCGTCGGGAACCTCGCCCCGGTAGAAGAGCCGGGACCACACGCCGTCCGGGTAGGGGCCGCCGTAACCGATCGTCGGGAACTGCGCGAAGCCGTACTCGTGCACGCTCAACTCGGTCGCGCCCGGGGCGAAGGTGTCGCCGCGCATCCCTGCCCAGGTGACGTGATAGCCGGCGTCCTTGAGGATGCGCAGCAGGTTCGGCTCGTGGGGCTTGAGCAGGTGGGTCAGGGTGCGGTGGCCGGCTGTGTGCGGATACCAGCCGGTCAGCAGTGAGGCCCGGCTCGGCGAGCAGACGGGGTGTTGCACGTAGGCGTTCGGGAAAGCGGTTCCGCGCGCGGCCAGTGCGTCGATGTGCGGGGTGCTCACGTGGGGGTTGCCGAAGGCGCCGATCGCGTCCGCGCGGAGCTGGTCGGGCATGAAGATCAGGAAGTTGGGGCGGGACACCGCGTGTCTGTCCTTTCGATCTGCTGTGAAGGAGGAACGGCGGTCAGCGCGGTCAGCGCACGCCGCGGATGCGCTGGTTGCAGAAGGCTCCGGCGAGCCCGATGAGGCCCCCGGCGAGGAAGTAGGCCGGGTAGTTGTCGCCGTCCCCGAGGGAGAGGAACAGCGGGGCGACCGCAGGCATGAGCACCTGAGGCAGGGCGTTGGCCAGGTGGAGAACCCCCATGTCCTTGCCCACGTCGGCCCGGGAGGGCAGCACCTCGGCCACGAGCGCCAGGTCGACCGCGAGGAAACAGCCGGCCGCGATGCCCGTGACGGCCGTGGCCAACAGGTAGAAGCCAAGGGTCGGCGCGTACGCCGCGAGGACATGGGCCAGCGCCAGGACGACCGCCGAGACCAGGACGAACGGCTTGCGCCGGTGCACCCGGTCGGAGAGTGCCCCGAAGACCAGGGCCGCCAGCACGATCCCCACGATGTTGACCAGCAAGGCCTTCAGGACCACAGGTCCTACGGTTTCCTCGGTGTAGCCGAAGCGGCTCATCAAGAAGAAGGTCTGGTAGCTGACCAGGGTGACGTTCCCGCACTGGACGAGGAACCGGGACAGCCACGCCCACGCGAAGTCGGGATGCCGGCGGGGACTCACCCAGTACGCCTGCAGCCAGGTCGAGGGTCGCAACGGCCGGCGGTCTGCGGCGGCCAGCCGGCGGTCACGCAGCACGACCGCCAGGATCCCCGTGCCGACCAGGCAGAACAGCCCGGGGACCAGGATCGCCAGCGCGAGATTGGGCAGGAAAAGCTGGGCAAGGAAGACCCCGCCCACCACGCCCAGTTGCGTGGTCAGGCCGGTCAACGCCGACACCTTGCCGAGCTGGGCCGGCGGCACCTGGTCGGGGACCACCGGGTTCAGCCCGGCGAGGAGGATGTTGAACGTCAGCTGGGTCAGGGCCCATGCGGCAACCAGCATGCCCACGCTGTCGGCAGTGGACAAGAACCCCAGGCTCGCCACACCCAGCAACGCGCCCGAGACGATCCACGGACGTCGCATGCCGAAGCGGCTCGTCGTCCGGTCCGACAGGACACCGAAGACGTTCTGGGCCACCACCGCCACCGCGGCGCCCACCGTCAGGACCAGCGACAGGGTGGCCGCCTTGTCGTCGGGGGCGATCTGCTGCACGCGCAGAGCAAGGGTCACCTGCGTGAGCGGCAGGAGCGCGAGCCAAGTGGAGAAGTAGCCGCCCGTGAGCGCGGCGATAAACCCGGCGCTCACGCGGTCCGTAGCGGCCGCTCCCGTATCTGCCCGGCTTTTTGCGGCCGTGGCAGCGGGAGGAAGAGGGTCGATCGTGCCCATCGAGGCACCTCCGAATCTCGGCGGGGACCCGCCCTGCGGGCGGAGAAGGGGGACCACCCTCACGCACAAACTTCAACCAAACATGAGGTGCACACGTGTCACATCGGCGGCTGCGCACACCGTTACACGCGAGTGCTTCCAGCACAACCCCTTGGTAACTTCTATGTGACACGTGTGCACCAGGAGGAGGTATCCTCGGAAACCGAACCGGAGGCCCCTCAGCACTCAGGAGCCGTGATGCCCACCGCCCCCCGCAAGGCCCGCCCGACCAGTGCGGACGTCGCGCGCCTGGCGGGCGTTTCCCGCACCACCGTCTCGTACGTCCTGAACACCCCGGGCGACCGGCCGATCAACGACGACACCCGCCGCCGTGTGATGGCCGCGGTCCACGAGCTCGGCTACGCCCCGCACAGCACCGCCCGGACCCTGCGCGCAGGCCGCAGCAACATCGTCCTGGTTCCGATGCCCCAGCTCCCCCTCGCCCCCACCCGTCACCGCTTCCTCGAAGAGCTCAGCGGCGAGCTGGCGCACCACGGCCTCACGATGCTCGTCCACGGCGACCGCGGGGCCAGCGGTGTCGAGGGCGCCCGGGCTTGGGCGGAGCTGCGGCCCGCCGCCGTCTTCACCGAGGCGGACCGCTGTCCGGCGGAGGCGGCTGAACTACTCGGCCAAGCCGGCGTCGACACCGTCCTCCTCTACGGCCCGAAGGCCCAGCCGCACGCACCCACCCTCGTCATCACGAGCGCCGGCGTCGCTGAACTCGCCACTCGGCACCTACTGTCCCGCGGCCACCGACGGCTGGCCTGCCTCGTGCCAGGGGGCGACATCTCGGAACTCGCGCGGGCCCGGTTCGACGCCGTCACCATCATCGCGGGCCGCGAGGGAGTGCCCGTCCAGCGCGTCGCATGCGAACTGAGCACCGCAAGCCTCGCCCCAGCCGTCAACTCGTGGCGCGACCCCCAGCAACGCCCCGACGCCGTCTACGCCTACAACGACGAATACGCCCTCGTCCTCATCCAGTCGCTCACCGACGCCGGACTGCGCGTTCCGCACGACATGGCCGTCGTCGGGTCCGACAACCTCCCCCTCGGGTCCGCACTCCGCCCTCGTCTGACCACGACCTTCCTCGATCTCTCTCCCGCCGCCGCGGCCGTCGCCGCGTCCATCGCCTCCCTGCTGAGAGGCGATGGACTGAGCCCGGACATCACGGCGGCCGAACCGAAACTCCTGATCCGCGACTCCGGCTGACCGGACACGCCGGCCGGTCACCACGCGTCAGGTCACCACTTCCGCCGGGGGCGGCCGGCGCGGATGGGGCCTCAATCACTCGGCGGGACCGATCGCGAAGGCCGGGACATGGAGGCGGCAGAGCTCAGTGGCCATGCCTCGGGGCCGACGGGCAGGGCAGCGAACCGGCCACCCAGGATGGGCCATCGCCCGGGAGTGAGCGAGCACGTGCAGGGTGAGCACGGACGCTCACCAGTCCGGCCAGGAGCCCCCGCCCCGTGGGGCGCCTTGAGTGACACCTCCTCTTCGGTGGAGCCCTACGCGACGGATAGGTGCGTCGGGAACATGCGAGCTGAGACGCAACAGCCACCCGCCTCCGGAAGGAGCCGATTTCCATGAAGGAGCCGATCCATATGGGCGAGACCAGCACTCCTCCCCGCTGCTGCATGCCCTCTGCCGGTGGTGCGCCGGCCTCACGCGTCGGGCTCCCACTCGCTCATCGGACCCCGCGGACACCCTCGTCGGACGGCATGGTGCTGCTGCCCGGCGGCGAGTTCCTGATGGGAGCCGACGACGCCGAGAGCTTCCCCGGAGACGGGGAAGGACCAGTGCGGCTCGTACGACTCCCCCCGTTCCGGATCGACGCCTGCGCGGTGAGCAACGAACGGTTCGCGGCCTTCGTCGCCGACACCGCATACCAGACCGACGCCGAGCGGTTCGGCTGGTCGTACGTGTTCGCCGGCTTCCTCCCCGCTGACCTACGGCGCGGCGCACCGCGGCCCGAGGGCACCCCGTGGTGGTGCGGCGTCGAGGGCGCCTCCTGGCATCGACCCGAGGGGCCGGGCAGCACGCTGGAGGGGCGCGGCGCGCACCCGGTGGTGCACGTGTCCTGGAACGACGCGGCGGCATACGCGCTGTGGGCGGGCAAGCGGCTACCGACCGAGGCCGAGTGGGAGTACGCGGCGCGCGGCGGCCTGGAACAGAAGCGCTATCCATGGGGCGACGAGCTGAACCCGGACGGAGCCTTTCGCTGCAACATCTGGCGCGGGCACTTCCCCGCGAAGAACACCGCCGAGGACGGCTACCGCGGCACCGCCCCCGTCGACGCCTTCGCGCCCAACCGGTTCGGCCTGTGGAACATGGCCGGCAATGTATGGGAGTGGTGCACCGACTGGTGGACCACCGACCACGACGCAGCCCGCCCCCTGGTGAATCCCCAGGGCCCGGCCGCCGGTACCGAAAAGGTCATCCGAGGCGGCTCCCACATGTGCCACAAGTCCTACTGCAACCGTTACCGCGTCGCGGCCCGCAGCGCCAACAGCCCGGACAGCTCCAGCGGGCACGCGGGCTTCCGCTGCGCCGCACCCCTATGAGAACCCCTATCGCCCCTCCGGCCAACGACCTGGCAGGCCCTCACAAGGCGGGCGATCCAATCGCTGGTCGTGCCGGCCCGGGCCGGCCTGAGCGGTTCGGCCACGATTCGGAGGTAGGGACGCCGGTGCGCAAGAACGCGGAACGTAGTCCATGTGCAGCACGGCAGTGCGGCTGACCGCCGAGCCACGATGAGCCGAGGCCGGCGAGCCCGAGGATGCCTGCTCGCTCACGCTCACGCCGAGAAGGCCGTCACGTCGGGCCGTCGCGAACCCGGTCGACGTCACGCGCGGACCGTTCGCCGGGCTTCAATCCGGCGGCAGAGGTCCATCATCAGCGCAGAAGGGGCAGCGGACCGGTTTAAGGACGGGGGATTCTCGGTTGGTCGCCCTCTTGCGTGGACGTCGATCGTCAGTGGCCATCGACATGGAGGGCGGCGACAAGAGATCGCGGCAGCACCTCCTGCCATCCGAACAGACGGACCCCCAGCACCGCGTCTCCCTCACGGTGGACTTCGAGGCCGGGAAGGTCGGTCTGACACCACGCCGCGTCACTGTCCATGCCCGACCATCGGCCCCTTCGGAGCGGTGGATCGCCGCCGCCCGTCCCGCCGTGCCCTGACGTCACCCGTCCGGCCCTTCCGCCGCGGTGACCCGGCCCGCTGACAGTGCTGTCGTCAGCGTCTCCCGGGATGCCGTGTTTGCCGACCACCTCTGGCTACGCGTCGGGTTCCCGCCCGGGCGGCGAGCACCTCGCGTACCTGGTGCACATCCGCGCCGGCCAGGTCAGGTCCCAGCTCGATCGCACCGAGGGCCGCTTCGCCACCCCGCAGGGACGTTCATCAGCCGGGACATACGGTGAACCGGCGGATGCCGTAGGCGGAGGCGGCCGCCCCGGCCAGCCGGCCACGAGAAGACACTCGGGAGCCCTCACCGCCCGAATTGTCACCCCATGCGAAGTGGTAGAGGCGGGTCATCAGCCGACCATTCCCATGTGCAGGTCGTCCTGCGCGCTGATGCGCTCCGCTGTCGAGTCGAGGTCGGCGACCTCGCCCTCGTCCCAGTACCAGCCCGTCGCCTCTAACGCGGGGAGCAGAGGTTGTTCTCCGCGAGCAGGCCGTTGGGGCCGAGGGGCGGCCATGTCGGGCAGCGCGTTCAGCGCGGGCTGAGTGGGGAGCGGGCAGGACCTGGCCCAGCGCTCTCGGGGACTACCAGTGCCAGGGTCGCGACAGGGGTTGGGCTCTCACCAGCCACGAAGCGGCAGGCGAAGGGAGCTCAAGCGCCTCGCACGCAACGCAGCCGAGCTGATGGCATGTCCGCCGAGCTCCAGGCCGGCGGTATCCAGCTCGAACTCCTCACAGGCCCGCTCACCGGCATCGACGACCCCAGCGGCACCGACGCCAGGCTTTTCGCCGTGCTTGCCGTGGGGCCGGGCGGATCGAGCGCGGCTACATCCGGGAGAAGACCCCGAAGGCCGGCCGACCGCGTCGGCCGAAGGCAACCACGCCCCTCTGCGGCGTTCGCCCTCGCGGCCGGTACGGCCGGGCCTACGGCTTCGGGCAGTCGGCCGAGGCTTGGTGGGTGTCCGCCCCGGAGCTGACGTGCCGCTGGGTCTCCTGCGGACCGTGCCAGTCCAGGCACATCACGGTGGCATCGTCCTCGAGTCGGCCGCCGGCTGCGCCCCGTACCGCTGAAGTCATTGCCAGAGCGGTCTCGCGGGGGTGCAGGTTCCGGGTGCGCTCCAACAGGTCGAGAAGATCGACTTTCTCTCCGTGGCGCTCGAGCATGCCGTCGGTGAACATGAGCAGTCGGTCGCCGGGGCGCAGGTCGACGTCCTGGGCGCGGTACGGGTGGGGCACGGGCACGGACAGTCCGAAGGGATGGTCCACCTCGCAGGTGATCGCCTTCGCGACCCCTTGGCGCAGTCGCAGTGGCCAGGGGTGGCCGGCGTTGACGAGCTGGGCCCGCCCGGTGTGGAGGTTGATGCGCAACAACTGCCCCGTGGCGTGGCCCTGGCCGTGGTCGGCCAGGGCCTGGTCCGCCAGATGAGCCTGCTCCACCAGGCCGGCCCCTGCGCGACGGGCGCCCCGCAAGGCGCCGACCAGCACGGTGGCGGCCAGGGCTGCGTCGATGTCGTGCCCCATGGGGTCGGTCACCGACACGTGCAGGGTGTCGCGGTCCAGGATGTAGTCGAAGGTGTCGCCGCTGAGGTCTTCGGAGGGCTCGAGGCTCCCGCACAGGGTGAACTGGGCCGCCTCGCACGACAGCGACGGGGGAAGCAGCTGGTACTGGATCTCCGCAGCCAGGGTGGGCGGTCTGGAACGCTTGCCCCAGGTATAGAGGTCGGTGAAGCGGCCGTTGGCGATCACGACGTAGGCCAGGACGTGCGCGGCCTCCCCGACCGCGGTGAGGGTGTCCTCGCCGGGTCCGGCCGGCAGAAGGAGTTCCAGGAGCCCGATCGCGTCCCCCCGGTTGGTGACCGGCGCGATCACGCGGTGTCCGCGGGGGGTCGCCTCCTGGTACAGCCGCTGGGTACGGATCACATGTTCGTACACGCTGCCGAGCAAAGGAATTCGTTCCGCTTCCTGGCCGCTCTCCCCCACAGCGGTGGTGGACAGCCGGGCCACCGCCCTCCCCGTCAGGTCCACGATGAGGAAGGAGACCTCGACGGCCTCGAACCGCCGACGCAGATCCCGCGCGACGACATCGACGGACTCCACCGGCGCGGCCGCCTCCGCTGCGGTCAGAAGCCGAGGAAGCTCACTCTGCCCATCACCCACGGCCACGGTCCCTTCGACGAGCCCCTCCCGCGCCGACCCGGCAATCCGGCAGGGTGAGCGCCACCAGCCAGGCTCTTCACCTACACATCATCCACCCGGAGGGAGCCGGCCACAGGTCTGCCGCGTCGCGGCGCGGCAGGTTACTGGCATGCAGGGCCATGGTGAACATCGATGCAGCTCGGCGAGCGTCAGGTCACCTCGGCATCGCCGGGCCCCACCCGTCCGCTGTTTCCACAGTGTCGACAGCACCGTGAGTGCGTTCCGGGGACACTCAGGTCGGGGCGCGCGGAGCAGCGGCGCGCCTTGAGTCCGGTGCCCCGGTTCGGTCGACGTTCACGCTGCCAGGCGACCGCATGCCCGATCTGACGAGCGTCAAGTCCGGTCTTCTCGACCAGCTGCTTGGTGCTCAGGCCGTCGGGATGCCACTGAAGAATCCCAGCGATCTCATTGGCCCACAACTCCACCCCGGCTGGCGCCCGGACTGCGCCGCGATCTGGCACCGCCACAGGGCCGGCCGGCCCGTCACACGCTCCCTGGTCGCTGACAACCCCTGACGATCACATCGGAACGACTCGTGCGGGCGAGGGAGGTCGAGGCTTCTCGTCGGCCCCGATCAAACGTTCCCTGGGTGCAAGGTGGCCTCGCCGGTGAGACACACGCCGACCCTCACACCCGGTTCGACCCGCAGGGAGCCCGAAGTGCGAATGTCGATCGGCCGGTCCAGGCCGTCGACGGCGACCGTGACCAGGGCGTCGTGTCCGAAGAAGCGAACGTCGGTCACGACGCCCGCGGCGTCGGCGGAGTCCGGCTCCGAGAGCCGGAGTTGCTCGGGGCGGAGGAGGACCAGGCCGTCGCGCAGTCCCTCCGGGGCGGCGGCGAGCGGGATGCGTCCCAGCGCGGTCGCGGCGACGTCGTTGTCGGCGATTCCAGGAACGAGGACGGCGTCGCCGACGAACGAGGCCAGCCACGGGTCCACCGGCCGGTGGTACAGCTCCTCGGGCGTGGCGCACTGGGCGACGCGCCCCTCGCGTAGGACGGCGACCAGGTCGGCGGTGGAGAGGGCCTCCTGCTGGTCGTGGGTGACGAGCAGGGCGGTGGCGCCGCTGTCCCGGAGCACGGCACGGACCTCGGCCCGTACGGTCCCGCGCAGTCCGCTGTCGAGTGCGCTGAACGGCTCGTCGAGAAGCACGAGATGGGGCCGGGGGGCAAGCGCGCGGGCGAGGGCGACGCGCTGCTGCTGCCCTCCTGACAGCTCGTGCGGCATGCGCTCGCCGAAGCCCGGCAGACCCACCAGGTCCAGCATCTCCCCCACGCGGGCGCGCCGGGCCGGCCGGTCGAGGTCCGTGAGCCCGAAGGCGATGTTGCGGGCCACACTCAGGTGCGGGAAGAGCGCGCCCTCCTGGGGCACGATCCCGATCCGGCGCCGCTCGGGCGGCAGGTGGACGCCGGGCCCGCCGAGGAGCCGGCCCGCGACGGTCACGGTGCCGGCGTCGGCCTTCAGGAACCCGGCGATCACCCTCAGCAGGGTGGTCTTGCCGCAACCGGAAGGGCCGAGGACGGCGGTGAGGGAGCCGCCGGGGACGGTGAGGTCGAGCCCGTCCAGGACCGGTGCCCCGGGCCCGTAGGCCTTGACGACCTGGCGGACGTCGAGCTCGTTCATGAGCGGTGCCTTCCGAGGAGATACGAGGGGACGGCGGCGAGCAGGATCAGCGTGGCGGCGTACGGGGCGGCCGCCGCGAACGAGCCGGTGCCGGTCTCCGTCCACAGCCGGGTGGCGAGCGTGTCCATGCCCGTGGGGCGGAGGAGCAAAGTGGCGGGGAGTTCCTTCATGCAGACCACGAAGGTGAGGGCTGCTCCGGCCGCGACGCCAGGGGCCGCGAGGGGCAGGGTGACCTCCGTCAGGACGCCGAAGGGGGTGCGGCCCAGGGAGCGGGCCACGTCGTCCAGGACCGGCGGTGACTGGAGGACGGCGGCGCGTGTGGCGGCGACCGCGACCGGCAGGAAGAGCACCGCGTACGCGCAGATCAGGAGTGGGGTCTCCTGGTACAGCGGCCGGGCGTAGCGCACGGCGAAGAAGACCAGGGCGAGCGCGACGGTGATGCCGGGGACGGCGTGCCCCGCGTACGCGGCCTGTTCGAGCAGGTGGGCGAGGCGACCGCGATGGCGGGCGGCGATGACGCCGACCGGCAGGGCGAGCAGGGTCGTGAGGGCGGCGCCTGCGGCGGCGACGCCGAGGGTGGTGAGCGCGGTACTGGTGAGCGTGGCCGGGTCCCAGGTCGCGGAGGAGCCGACGGCGAGCCAGTAGCCGAGCGTGGCGAGCGGGAAGCCGACGGCCGCGGCGACCACGGCTCCGCACCAGGCGAGGGCGAGGGGCTTGATTCGTCCGAGGGCGGCGGGCACGACCCGCCGGGCGGTGCCCGTTCCGGTACGGGCGTAGTCGGCGCGCCCGCGGGTGCGGGTCTCGACGGCGACGAGCAGCACGGTCATGACGACCAGGACGGCGCTGAGCGCGGCGGCGGGCGTGCGGTCGAAGCTGGCCCGGTAGGAGGTGTAGATGCCCCGGGTGAAGGTGTCGTACCGCATGAGCGAGACGGCGCCGAAGTCGGAGAGCACGTACAGCGCGACGAGGAGTCCCCCGCCGGCGGCGGCGGGCCGCAGCTGCGGCAGGGTGACGCGGAGGAAGGTGCGGAAGGGGCCGTGGCCGAGGGAGCGGGCGACCTCCTCGTGCCCGGGGTCGGTGCCGCGCAGGGCGGCGGCGACCGGCAGGTACACGTACGGGAAGCTCACCAGGGTGAGCGCCAGCGCCGATCCGGTGAAGCCGGCGAGCGAGGGAGCGGCGGACAGCCAGGCGAAGGCGGCGACGTAGCTCGGTACGGCGAGCGGCAGGGTGACGAGGACGGACCAGGCACCGGCGCCCGGCAGGGCGGTGCGGACGGTGAGCCAGGCGAGCGATACGCCGATCAGCAGGCTGGCCGCGACGACCGCGGCGGTGAGACCGAGGCTGTGCAGCAGGAGTTCGCCGGTGCGCTCGTCGGCGATGACGTCCCAGGCGTAGGCGGGGCCGTGTTCCAGGGCGCGGACGGCGAGATAACCGAGGGGCAGGACGGCGAGTGCGGCGGCGAGCGCGGCGGGCACGATCAGCACCCAGGAGGGCCGGGAACCGGCGCGCCGCCGCCCGGCGGGTGCGGGGGCACCCGCCGGGCGGCGGTCGCGACGGGCCGGGGCGGAAAGCTCCGGTGAGGTCACGTCAGACCAGTCCGGCTTCCTGGAGCATGGCCAGGGTTTCCTTGAGGGAGTCGAGCTTGCCGAGGTCGATCTTCGGCGGCTGGAGGGTCTCCAGCGGCGGAACACCCGCGGCGGTCTTCACTCCGGCGGCCAGCGGGTATTCCTTCGTCTCCTCCGCGAAGTACGTCTGGGACTCGGTGGAGAGGAGGAAGTCGACGGCCTTCTGCGCGTACGCGGCCTGCTTCTCGTCGGCGCCCTTGAGGATGCCGGCGCCGGCGACGTTGACGAGGCCGCCCGGGTCGCCCTTGGGCAGGTAGTGGATCTTGGCCTTCATCTTGTCGGCGCCCTTCTCCGCCGCCTGCTCGTACCAGTAGTAGTGGTTGAGCAGGCCGAGGGCGACCTCGCCCTTGTCGACGGCTTCGAGGACCTTGAGGTTGCCCTCGTACACCTTGGGCTCGTTGGCCTTGAGGCCCTTGAGCCAGGCGCGGGTGGCCTCGTCGCCCTCCAGGACGCGCATGCCGGTGACGAACGCCTGGAAGGAGGCGTTGGTCGGCACGAAGCCGATCTTGCCCTTCCACTCGGGCTTCACGAGCTCGTGGACGCTGTTCGGCGGCGTGGGGACCTGGTCGGGGTTGTACCCGAGGACGCGGACGCGCCCGCTGACGCCGGTCCAGTCGCCGGCGGAGCCTCGGTAGGCGGTGTCCACCTGGTCGAGCGTCGCCTTGGGGAGCGGCGCGAGGCGCTGCTCCTTGGAGAGCGCGCCGAGGGCTCCGGCGTCCTGGGAGAGGAACAGGCCGGCCTCGGTCTCGTCGCCCTCCTCCAGGAGCTGGGCGGAGAGCTCGGCACTGTCGCCGTAGCGGACCTCGACGTTGGTGCCGAGGTGCTTCTCCAGCTTCTCGATGAGCGGCTTCACGAGGTTCTCGTTGCGGCCGGAGTAGATGACAAGGCCGGCGGGCTCGTCGCTGCCGCAGGCGGCGAGCGAGGGAGTGAGCATGGCGGCCGCGACGAGCGCGGTCAGAGTGCGGGCCGTGGGGCGGCGCATACGGGTGGAGCCTTCCTGCCGTGAACTACCGGGAGAACCTGTGAATAGGGCATTGATAAGGTAAAGCTAACCTAAGGGTCAAGTCAGGAATTGATAACGACCTGGCCGCGAATGGACATCCGGTCCCCCCTCCCCCTCTTCTCGATTAGGAAAGCCTTACCTACGATGCGGGCGTGACCCTGCTCCCCGCCCCGCCCGTCGGTGGCCTCGCCCTCCCGCTCGCCCGCGACCTCGCGCTGCACGGCGACCGCACCGCCCTCATGACGGCCGAAGGCGTGGTCTCCTACCGTGACCTGGCCGGGCGGGTCGAAGACACGGCACGGCGCCTCGGCCTGGAGCGGCGGCTGATCCTGCTGCCCGGCGCCAACACGGTCGACGCGCTCGTCGTCCACCTGGCCGCGCTCTCGGCCGGCCACCCGGTCCTGCTGGTCCCCGGCGACCACCCCGAGGCGGTGGAGTCACTGACCGCCGCCTACGACCCCGACGTCGTCGTCCACTTCGGTTCCGGCGAATGCCGCATCGAGGAGCGCAGGCCCGGCTCCGCCCACGACCTCCACCCCGACCTCGCACTGCTCCTCAGCACCTCCGGCTCCACCGGCTCCCCCAAGCTCGTCCGGCTCTCGTACGAGAACCTCCAGGCCAACGCCGAGTCGATCGCCACGTATCTCGGCATCCGCGACACCGACCGGGCCGCCACAACCCTGCCCATGCACTACTGCTACGGCCTGTCCGTGATCCACAGCCATCTCCTGCGCGGCGCCGGGCTTGTCCTCACCGGCCTCTCGGTGGCCGACACATGCTTCTGGGACCTCTTTCGCACCGCCGGAGGCACGGCCCTCGCCGGCGTCCCGTACACCTTCGACCTGCTCGACCGGGTCGGCTTCGCCGACATGGACCTCCCCCACCTGCGGTACGTCACCCAGGCAGGCGGCCGCCTCGCTCCCGAACGGGTCAGGCACTACGCCGAACTGGGCGCACGGCGCGGCTGGGACCTCTTCGTCATGTACGGCCAGACCGAGGCGACCGCCCGCATGGCCTACCTGCCGGCGTCGCTGGCCATCGAACACCCCGGCGCCATCGGCATGCCGGTCCCCGGCGGCTCCTTCCACCTGGAGCCGGTCGAGGAGACGCCCGGCAACGACGGGACAGGCGAACTCGTCTACACCGGCCCGAACGTCATGCTCGGGTACGCCCACTCCCCCGAGGACCTCGCCCTCGGCCGCACGGTCGACGTGCTGCGCACCGGCGACCTCGCCCGCCGCACCGAAGCCGGTCTATACGAGATCGTCGGCCGACGCAGCCGCTTCGTGAAGATCCTCGGCCTGCGCATCGACCCCCGGCAGATCGAAGCCATGCTGGAACGGCACGGCCTCGACGCGCTCTGCACGGGCGACGACGAGGGACTCGCCATCGCCGTCGCCCGGAGACCCGGGTGGGACGAGCGACGCATCCGAAGACGCGTGGCGGAGGAGTGCGGCCTGCCCGCTCGCACCGTCCACGTCCACGTGCTGCCGGACCTCCCCCGACTGCCCACGGGCAAGCCCGACTACCAGGCCGTCCGCGCTCTGAACCGCCCGGCCGAACATCCTGCACACGTCACCGGCGGCGCCGACACGGACGACCTGTGCGCGCTGTACGCGCGGCTCCTCGACCGCCCGGACGTGACGCCGGGCAGCTCCTTCGTATCGCTCGGCGGAGACTCGCTGTCCTACGTCGAGATGTCCATCCGCCTCGAACAGCGGCTTGGCCATCTCCCTCACAGCTGGCACACCACACCGATACGCGAGCTTCGACAGGGCCCGAACGGGCAGGGCCGGCCACGGCGCCGCCGGACCGTGGAGACCAGCGTCGCCCTGCGCGCGGTCGCCATCATGTGCGTCGTCGGCTCACACATCGGGATCTTCGCGCTCCGGGGCGGGGCACATCTGCTGCTCGCGGTCGCCGGGTTCAACTTCGCCCGCTTCCTGCTCTCCTCACCCGAACGCCGGGAGCGAACACACCGTACGGCCCGCAGCATCGCGCGGATCGCCGTGCCCACCATGGCGTGGACTGCCTTCGCGCTCCTGATCAGCGACGACTACGACCTGTCCAACGTCCTGCTCGTGCACAACGCGCTGTGGCCCGAAGCGGGAGGACGCGGGATCCACCTATGGTTCGTCGAGGCCCTCGTCTACATCCTGCTGGTCATGACGGCCCTGCTTGCCATCCCCCTCGTCCACCGATGGGAACGACGCTTCCCGTACGTGCTGCCCGTCACTCTCGTCGGCATCGGCCTGCTCACCCGCTACGAGCTCGTGGGCCTGCCGGACCGTGCCCAGATCACCGACGCGGTCACCGTCTTCTGGCTGTTCGCGCTCGGCTGGGCGGCGGCCAGGTCCAGCACCGTGCCACAACGCCTCCTCGTCACGATCGCCGCGCTGGCCAGCGTCCCCGGCTTCTTCCCTGGCGAGCCTCGTCGGGAGCTGTTCGTCATGGTGGGCTTCTGCCTGTTGGTGTGGTGCCCCGCCCTGCCGAGCAGCGGCCGGATCAACCAGCTCGCCGGACTGCTGGCCGGCAGCTCGCTCGCCATCTATCTGACGCACTGGCAGATCTACCCGATCTTCGACGGACTGTCGAAGCACCTCGCGTTCGTGATGTCCCTGCTCTTCGGCGTCGCCTACGCCGCAGGCGTGGCCTGGCTCATCCAGAGGATCTCGGCGCTGCGCGGCTCCGACCGGACTCCGCACTTCCGCCGACTCGGCGTTGCCCGCACACGACTTCGGCGTGAAGTCGGTCGCCACGACTCCCCCGCAGGCTCGTTGGAGGACCGTCGCGCGGACAGCCGAGGTCAATAGGCCGCACCTCCGGCGTGCCGATTGCGCCTCAACCGGCACCATCGGCCGCACGCCCCAACCGATCGCCCCACCGGAACGGGCGCTTCCAGTGCGCCCCTGGAGGCCCGTTCACACGCCGCGCCGCCGCACGACGACCACTGCGAGTACGACTGCGGTTAGCAGCCAGAGCACGTACACGGTCCGCGAGCCGAGAACCGTGGGGCTGAACGCCGGGGAGTCGGGACCGGTCCCTCCGTTCCGCACCAGGCGCTGCCAGGCGGTGGCCGCCATCGCGTGTCTGACGTCGGCAAACCAGCGCTCGCTCTGCGAGTACAACGCCCAACCCACCGGCTGCCCCCTTCCCGCAGAACCTGCGCCGGTGACCGGCCCCGAGCAGTCGGGTGGCGCCTCCGCAGGAATGTCACCACATCTGCTGGAGCCAATAACCCACGGCGCTCGCGGCGGTGATCCCGGCGCCGTAACTGAGGCCGCGTACGAAGTGCCCGGCTGCGGCGCCGCGCTGGCGCCGCCCCCAGCGGAGCAGGCTGCGGCGGGTCGGCGTCGCGCCGGGGCGCGGGGGCGGGGTCTGAGTGGTGGCCATGAGTCGGGTCCCTTCTCGGGTACGCGAAAGGGAGCCCTCCGGGCACAGCGGCGCCCGGAGGGCTCCCTTCGATGTGGGTGACGAGCGGGTGGTTCGATGGGTCAGCGGTTGGCGAACTCGCGCAGTCGGTCGGCGAGGCGCCGGTCGGGTGGGCCGGATATGCCGCCGTCGTCGTCGGCAACCGGGTGCCAGAGTGGTCGAGATCGGCACCGGGCTCCAGGCCGGCCAGGTAGGCGGAACGGTCGGCGTCGGCGAGGTGGGCCAGGCACTCGGCGAACGGGTCGACCCGACCCGTTCGGTCTGGGTTGTCCATGCCCTCGACCCAGGTGACCATCTGCGCCGATGTGCTGATCGGGCCGGAAGGTGGGATATCGAGGCGGTACCGGCGTGGCCCGTCGGCCTGGGACAGTAGTGGGACACAGCACATCACACCACGCTGGTCTCTATGGGGCGGGCCAGGCGCGCGTGTCAGCCGGTAGGGCTCGCTCCCGATCGCCCCGGCGGGGAACGACACACCCGGCGGCCCTTCAGCGGGCGAGACATGGCTGTCCCGCGGATTGAGCGAAATCCTGAGGGCGGCCGCCAGGTCTGAGTGACGGCGAGGGAACTCAGGATGCCACTGGTCTTACGTCTTACGGATCAACATGCCTTTGGCACTGTCGTGCAAACGGAGGCACGCTGAAAGTGAAGACCTCCAGCGGTGATCTGGGCTTCGAGCGGCAGGAAGGGCGCCGGACGCTGCGGTGATGACGTCAGTGCCAGCGGGGCTGGCCCGGACCGAGCGGTGACGGGTGCCAGATCGTACCCGCACTTCATAAATGTGCCGGGCTCCCCTCGCTGCCCGGCTGATGATCGAGGAGGTGGCTCCCCATGACGGAGGCAAGCAGCACAGCCAAGACCCAGCGCCGTACCTCGGATGCGACGACGCAAGGAAGGACCGGAGCGAACGAGGCAGCGGTGACCCGGGGCAGGACGACCATCGCGGACGGGGTGGTGGAGAAGATCGCAGGAATGGCCGCGCGGGAGGTGCCGGGCATCCATGCCCTTGGAGGCGGCCTCGCCCGTACCGTGGGCGCGGTCGGGGACATGGTCCCTGGCCGGCGTACGACGAGCGCCACCCGTGGGGTCAAGGTCGAGGTCGGCGAGCGTCAGACCGCCATCGATCTCTCCCTCGTCGTGGAGTACGGCGTCGCTATCACCGACACCGCCGGGGAAGTCCGCGAGAACGTCATCGCGGCGGTGGAACGGATGACCGGCCTGGTAGTTGTCGAGGTCAACGTCTCCGTCACCGACGTGCACTTGCCCGACAAAGAGGAAGACGAAGTGGCGGCCGGTGCAGGGCGCGTGCAGTAGCGGCCCTCAGCGCGCACTGCGATTCCAGGGGGTGACCGCCAGGTACTCATGGTGCGTGGTCGCTGTGTCCGCACACCCAGGCCAGGGCATCGTGAACCCCGCGGCTGTAGTCCCGCGGGCCGGGCCGGCTGGTGGGGTCCTCCATCTGCACGACGGACGCGTCCACCTCGGCGGTCAGGGCCGGAAGGTCCGGGGCACCCTCCGCGTCGCCTGCGCCGGTGACCGGCGAGTGTTCCGCGCATCCCAGCGCCCACCGGTAGGCCGCCGACGCACCACTGGAGTACTGGGGGGACGGGCACCGCTCCGCCGCCCCGGCACTCAGTCGCTTCTGGGCAAGCTCGACGTCGGCGTAAGCCCTGATACCCACCAGCGGCTCCTCGCCCTGCCGCGTACTCCCGTGACTGGTCATACCCGCACGTCTACCCTGCACGCGTTGAGTGATGTCCGGTGTTGATGGCGTGTCTCCCATGGTGTCTGCCTGGAAGGCTTCCTGGCAGACACCGAAGTCGAGCGTTCGGGACCATGCCAAGGAACCCCGGAGGTCTGAAGTCGGATCGACCACACATGAGGTGGCCTCGCGGGTGGTAGACGAACTCACACCCCTTCGGACGCCGGGCACAGCCGTCGCCTCCTGCTCCAAGGGACTGCCGGGCCATGACGGGGCGCGGCTGAAAGGGATGAGAACCGTGCCGGAGGAATCACTATCGATCGTGCATGACGTCTCGGTCGCAGCAGCCGTGGGCCGACGAGCCTTGCCGAACCGGCTCTGTACCGTGTTCAAGAAGTCGCTGGGCGCGCAGCGGGCGGCCCTGTCCTGGTTGCCCCGGCTGGAGCACTGGCAGCTGCTGCATGCCACCGACGAGGCGGCCCTGCAGGCCGAGGCCGCACAGTTCACCCGCGCCGAAGGCCCCTCGGTCAGCGCCGCACTCGAGATGCGGCCCATCTTCGTACCCGACCTGCGTGACTACCCATGTCGCACCAGCCCGCACCTGTCCGAGCAACTCCCCGACACCCACCACGTGCTGGCACTCCCGCTGCACGCCCGCCACACGCCGATCGGGGTAATCTGCCTCTACTACGCCGAGCACACCCAAGTCACCGACACCCACATCGCCCACGCGCAACACGCCGCAGGGCTCGCGCTGGAGGAACTCCTGCGCTGGCGGCCTGTGCACGCCAGTACCGACTGCCAGCACCCGGTATGGAGTACCGACACGCGTGCGGCGCGCTGGGAACGTATCCACCAGGCCGCCGCCTATGTCGCGGACCGCGAAGACTGCGCCACCGCCGAGGCATTGGCGTGGCTCCAGGAGGTCAGTGCCCGTGATGGGCACTCGCTGCTTGACGTTGCCGACACCGTCCTGCAGCCGTCGCACGCCCACCAGGAATGGCCCGGAGCACAGGACTCACCGCCCCGGCACCTGGCCGGTTCGGTACCGGCATGAGTGATGGGCCGAACCACGGAAGCGCCGCATGCCCGAAGGCTTCGTCCCTGCCGACGGTGTCAGGGCGTGTATGTGGGGAGCGTGGCAGCTCCCGCAGGGCAGGCGACTCCCTCGCGAGGCGCCCCTCGTCGGCATGGCCTGGCTGCGGGATGCCCGAGGAAGGCGTCCCGCAGCCACTGGAGTCCTGATCTGCGGATATCGCTGAGAGGTCAGCCTGCTGCGCAGTCGGGCCAGCGTGCGGGCGAGCAGGCGGGACACATGCATCTGGGAGATGCCGAGTTCGGCGCCGATCTCGGCCTGGGTCAGGTCGTGAATGAACCGCAGCGCAAGGATCTTCCGGTCGCGCTCCGACAGTGCGGCGATCAGCGGTTTGAGGGCGACGAGGACTTCGATCCGTTCCAGGTCCAGGTCGTCGATGCCGATGTGGTCGGCCAGGGCGTCTGCGGCCTCGTCGTCGGCCGGCGCGTCCAGCGACATGGCGCTGTAGCTTCGGGCGGCTTCCTGCCCCTCGACGACCTCGTCCGTCTCCAGGTCGAGGTGTTCGGCGAGTTCGGTGACTGTGGGGGGCCGGCCCAGGTCCTGCTCCAGACTTGTTGTGGCGCTCTGCAGGGTCGCGCTCAGTTCCTTGAGGCGGCGAGGGACCCGCACGGCCCACGTGGTGTCACGGAAGAAACGCTTGATCTCGCCGATGATGGTGGGCAAGGCGAAGGTGGGGAACTCGATCCCGCGTGTGGGGTCGAAGCGGTTGATCGCCTTGATCAGGCCGATGGTGCCGACCTGGAGGACATCCTCCAGTGACTCGCCGCGGGTGCGAAGACGCCGGGCGGCATAGTGCACCAGGGTGAGGTTCAGTTCCACCAGTGTGTTGCGCACGTACGCGTATTCGGCGGTGCCTTCCTCCAGCGCGTCCAGCCGCGCGAACAGCGGTCTGGACAAGGCGCGGGCATCGTCCGGCGCGACATCGGTGGGCACGTCGGACCGGGGGAAGCCGGTCGGAACGGCCGGGTCCGGAGTCGGGTTGGAGCGGGCGGTATGTCGGTCCAGCGACAGGCTGCGGGGATGGGCTCTCAACGGACTCGTCGTTGCATGCTCCGCTCCCTCAGGCGCTGGCGGCCGGACCGCTCAGGCGATGTGACGATCCGTTACCCCGGTGGGTATTTCTGTACACCTTCGGCCACACACCACGCGAGGGTCCACCCACGACCCTCGTGCGATGTGCGCCCAGACGCACAGAGTCGCAGCACGCCACCCCTCCCCGATGGGCCCTGTCGCGAAGAGCGGGCCTCACCCGCGCCTCCGATCCCCTGGCTCCTCACGGGCTGGGCAGGATTGCCAATCCCGACGCTGGATAGTTAGGCGATTACCCTGCGTACCTCTCCAGCTCTCTGGGGGCATCGCGGTGGCGAGACTGAGGAAGGAGCGGCCGTGAACGCGAACGTGGAAGTGCTGCTTGACCAGGTCCAGGAGCGCGGAGGCTACGAGGCGCGGCAGGAGGCGGCCGGCGGGTACAGAGCGTGCTGGAGGTACTTGGGGCACATCTGGTGGGCGATGACCGCACGGATCTCGCCAGCTTGCTGCCCCGGCAGTGTGGCCCGCTGCTCACCGATGTCCGGCCCGCGAGTGGCCCCCCTGACGCCCTCGGGCTTCGTCGAAGCGGTCGCCTCACGTGATGACATCGACGTGACGCAAGCCCGCCGCGCCGTCACCGCGGTGCTCGCCACGGTCGCGGAGGTGGCCGACGACTGGCTACTGCGCCGCATCCTCACGCAGCTTCCGCCGGGACATGCCGGTTTGTTCGGATGTACGGACCCCGCGTGAACCGCCGCGAACCGCCTACGGCGCCTTGATGGGGTTAACGGGAGGGCAGGCAGACCAACCCTGATTGGGGGCCCGTAGTGGCACGGACGGTGTTGCACGACAAGACCACGAAGGAATCAGAAAGACGGAGCGTTCCCGGCAGAACCCCGCTCCCCAGATGGGGGCGTGCCGCGGCCATGCTGCTGGCTTTCGCCGGGACAGCGGTCTTCGCGGTGCTCCTTGCCCGGCTGGCGCTGGAGCCCTCGGCTGCCTCCGTGCCGCTGACGCACACCAACCTGCGCCCGGGTGACTCGATCCGCGACTATCTCGCTCAACCCGCATTCCGCGACACGGTCAAACAGCTCGGCGGCAATGTTGTTCTCGGTATGCCGTTCGGCATGCTGCTGCCGGTGCTCGCGCCCCGCGCCCGGGGGATCATTCGCGTCATAGCGGTCACTGCGCTGGTGATGATACTGGTCGAGCTGGTCCAGGGCGCCCTGATCACCGGGCGGGCCTTCGACATCGATGATGTCCTGCTCAACACGACGGGGGCCCTGCTGGGTTACCTGCTGATCGGTCGCCGGCTCGGCCGCGCCGTGCACCCCAGACGGCGGCACTGGTGGCGCCGCTTCACCAAGCCACCGACCGCTGCTGGCTAGCGACGGGCTGGGCAGACCCCGTTTTGGCTGCGGCATGACCCTTGAGCGAACCGCATCGAACGGGTTGCGGTGCTTCGGCGGGGTCACTCGCGTACGGGCCGGTAGACGATCAACGCCTCCGTCAGCTTGTCGAGGCAAGGCCGACGGGGCGGGGATTGCTTCTGCGTCAAAGGCCATGTGGGCGTCCGGGGGTAGATCGGAGATCAGCAGCCGTGTGGGGCGTGCCGCCGCGTACAGCCGGGTCTTGGCGAAGCCGCCGGTCACGGCGGTGGCCAGCAGCCTAGTGCGGGCGAAGTGCCCGCCGTGCGCGATGCGCACGTCGAGCAGCCCATCGGCGAGGTCGCGGCGGCGCACGGGTGCCACGCCCATGCTGCGGTATGCGCTGTTGCCTGCGAACAGCAGCCACATCGAGTGCCGTTTTCCGTTGACCGCGGTGCGCAGCGGCCGGGCGGTGCGCAGCGGCCGGGCGGTGCGCAGCGGCCGGGCGGTGCGCAGAATGTGGACGACGCCCAGCAGCGTGGCGGGCGGGCCGCCGATGCGCGGCGACCACCGTTCCCGCAGGCGTACCAGCTCCGGGTAGACGCCGAGGCTGAAGGTATTGAGGAAATACGTGGGCTCCGCACCACTTGCGGGGTTCCCAGCCCGCGGACGCAGCGTTTTGACGCGGCCGACATCGGCTCGCACAGCGGTGCCCGCGGCCAGTGCCGCACAGGCGTCCGCGACCGTCTCTACACCCAGGTCCGCGGCGAAGTGGTTGAGCGTCCCGCCGGGCAGCACCATCAGCGGCACTCCGAACTTCAGCGCGGGCCCCACGGCCGTGTTGATGGTGCCGTCCCCACCGCGCACCCCCAGTACCCCTCCGCGGGCAGCGGCGTCGCCGGCCGCATCTGCCAATACCTGAGGCAGCGGTCCCGCATCCTGTTCGTACACGACGACGTCAGCTTTGGGGAGGGCCGCCTTGAGCTGCCGTACCGGGTCCATGATCTGCGGCTGGGCGCCGGAGGAGGGGTTGACGACCACGATCAGTCCCTCCCCGTCGGGGAGCGCCAGGGCACCGACGCGGGGCCGTGCGGGTGCCGGCAGCTGGGAGCGCGAGGGCGGCGCCGACCGCAACGTCGCTGGGATAGTGCCCGCTGGCGTAGATGCGGGAGAAGGCGACCGACGCTGCCACCGGCAAGAGCACCGCGGCCCAGCGGGCGAGTCCAGGGCGACACCGGTGGCGAAGGCAGCGGCCGAGGCGGCGTGCCCGGAGGGAAGGATGTGGTGATCGGCTGGCGGGGCAGGTGCCGTATCACCGGTACCGCGTCGAGTACCGGGCGCTCGCGCCGGACCGCGCCTTTGGCGAGCGTGTCGACGGTGGCCGACGCCAGCGCCAGCGGGGCCACTCCTCGTACCGCACCGCGCCTGCCGCGTACGCCGCCCAGGGCTCACACGCCGGCGGCGATGCCGAACCACAGCAGCCCGTGATTGGCGCTTGTACTCAGCCGTGGCAGCACGGGATCCGCGCCCGGCCAGGAGCTCTTGGCCACCCGCTCGAACACCGACCGATCCACCGCGCTCATCACACGCCGTATCCGGCCCCTCGGCAATATGCCCATCAAGTCCCCCACAGATGCAGCATGTCGTGATGCTCGGTGGTGTGCGTCCGCGAGGTCACATGGTCAGGCGGCCGATCACCTGAGGGTCGAGGCCGGTCAGGTGGGCGATTCGAGGCGCGGGAATGCCAGCGGTCAGGGCCCGGTGTACGAGAGCCTGCCAGTCCTGGGGCGTCTCCCTGAATTCCAGCAGCTCGCCCTCCATGTCCGTGACGGACTGCGGCGCACACTCCTGCTGCACCCGCAGCGTTTCCTCCTCGCTCAACGCAACAGGCAGGCGCTCCGCGTCCCGCGGGATGAACGCCTCCGCCTCGGCGGGAAGGATCCGGACATGTTCCGAGGCGGCCGAGACGCCGTGGGCTTGCAGCCAGCCGTGTACGGCGGGTGTCTCCGCGCACTCCAAGGCCCCGACGGCGGCCAGGGCTGCCCCGAGCCGGGAGTGCCGGTCAGGGGAGCAGAAACAGTAAGCGTCATCGGCTATCGCGCGGAATCGCCTTCTCGATCGGACAGCAGCGGCGCCCTGATGCCAGCGCCCCTACGCGACGCTGACTCCCACTCTCATTCAGTCGGCTACGCCCGCCGACGGAGAAGCGCGCTGCAGCAGAGAGGTGACGCCGGCCGGCTCGTCACAGCTCGCCGGCGCGAAGCGGTGACGACCTGGGCCGGTGCGACACTCGCATGGGTGAGCCTGACCGATAGCGAGTCGGGCAGGGGCACATGATGCGATGGCTTGTAACTGCCGAACGTGTCATGGAGCACTGGACAACGCCCCTGTGGGGCCTGCTGCCCCCGAGGCAGCGGCAAGGGGAAGTCGTGGCGATACTCCGCAAGCAGTGCGACGACAACGCCTTGATCCTGGGCCGGCACCGCGTCGTGGTCCCCAACGCCTTCGTCATCGAACTACTCCCAGAGATCCACCGGAAGCTCACGGCTCATGCTGTACCGATGGGGCCGCACCTTGTGAACGAGGTACACCGGTACGCTGCCGAACAGGGCTACACCTTTGCCGGCCGTGTGGTCGTCGACCTCTGCCCCGCAGCGGGCGGGACGACCGTCCGGTTCCGCGTCCACAGCCGCATCGCGCCAGCTACACGTCGGGCCCGTCCTACGGACGCTCGCAGCAAGCGATGATGAGGCAGTACGAACTCGGCCGGCGCTCCGGTACCCGCATGAGGTGCGACCTTGGCCGCCAAGGTGTCAGAGCGTGGTGAGCATCCCTTCGCGAAGACGGGCCAGGGTGCGGGACAGGAGGCGGGAGACGTGCATCTGGGATCGCCGAGGCGTTCGCCGATCTGTGACTGGGTGAGTTCCTCGACGAACCTCAGGTGCAGGATGTGCCGGTCGCGCTCGTCTAGTTCGGCGATGAGCGGGGCAAGGGCATGGAAGTTCTCCACGAGCTCCATGGCGGGGTCTTCCTCGCCGATGAAGCTGGCCAGGGGCGCTTCACCGTCGTCGGCGTCGCCGTGGATAGCGGCGTCGAGGGAGGTGGAGTTGTAGCCGTTCGAGGCCAGGCGGGCTTCGATGACCTCTTCCTCGGTGAGGTCCATGAGCGCGGCCAGTTCGCTGACCTTGGGTGCGCGGCCGAGGCGGGTGCTGAGTTCCTCGGTGGCCTTCGCGAGGTCGACGCGGGCCTCCTGGAGGCGGCGCGGAACGTGGACGGCCCAGGAAGTGTCACGGAAGAACCGCTTGATCTTGCCGACGGTGTAAGGCACGGCGAACGTGGCGAACTGGACCTCGCGGGAGAGTTCGAAGCGGTCGATTGCCTTGATCAGGCCGATCGTGCCGACCTGGACGATGTCTTCCACGTCGTCGCCGCGGTGGCGGAACCTTCCGGCGGCGTAGCGGACCAGCGACATGTTCATCTCGACGAGGGTGTTGCGTGCGTACTGGTACTCGGGCGTGCCCTCCTCCAGCACGGCGAGCCTTGCGAAGAACTGCCTCGACAGGTCACGGGCGTCCTTCGGCGCGACACCCTGCGGGGAGGCAATTGCCGGCAGTTCCGCGATGCCCGTCTCCGTGGATGTCCCGGTAGCCGACGTCATGCTGTCCCTCCCCCGTCTTGCATAACGGCGGGTGATGCCGCCACCTGGCTGACTGCGATATGCGCGTCGCGAAGGAGCGTCCGCGCACGACAGGTGCCGACTCAAGTTCGGCTCGGCGTTACAGGGTCCGTTTTGAGGGCAAGTGTGCATCTCGGGGACCGAGGCCACCCCATGCAAGGAGGGGCCTATGCGGATCCACCCCACGGGACCGGACACTGGGACGTCGGACCGAGCTGTCATCGACAAGCGGCCGGAATCCGTCGCGCACGCACGAGACTTTGCCCGCGCCTTCCTGGACAAGCTCCGCCCGGCTGCGGATCCCCAGGATGCCGCCGGCGTCACACTCGTTGTGTCCGAGCTCGTGACCAATGCCGTCAGGCACGCGCGAGGGGCATCGTGCTCCTTGCAGTTGCAGGCCCAGCCGGAAGCTATCGCAGTCGTTGTCACCGACGCGGACCCGCGACCACCGCGAGAGCGGGTGCCCGACGTCACCGGCGGCACCGGCGGATTCGGCTGGCCCATGGTTCACCACCTAGCCAAATACGTCATCGTAACCACGGGGCCCAGAGGTAAGACCATCCGCGCAGTGCTGCCGCGATAGCCGTGGCCCGCACCTCCGAGCCGGTGGATGACCACGCGGTGCGCTTCGCGGCAGCGTGCCCCACCGAGTGGCCAGTTGGCCCAAGGCGGACTGCCTTTGGGATGAGCGTGCTCGGGCGGGGAACAAGAAGCCAATGGCCGACCTATCTCAGCTGCTGAAACAGACCATGGGCTGCCGCCGCCTGACGCCGCAGGCGATCGCGGACAAGACCGGCATCCGCACCCCGCGCATCCGGGCCTTCGCCGAGGACGGCGCGGAGGGGCCCGTCCGGCCGACCGAGGAGGAGCTAGCCGAACTGGCCAGCGCCCTCGCTCTGCCGCTAGCGGAGGTCAAGGCCGCCGCCCGGCCCACGGCCGCCGTAGCTACCCCCTGACCTGCGCCGAAGCGAAGCCTACCTGATAGCCGCTGTGGTCGTCCTCATCGTCGAAGTACACATGCTCGACGCGCGACCGCCCTCTCCCCAGAGGGGAGACGCGGTGCGTTCCATTCCGTTCACCAACCCGTGCCTGCCGTATCCGACGGCTCAGGTGACTGAGCGCAGGAGGAGGGCAAGCGCCCTGCGCCGGCGGGGCTTCCGCCCTCACGACCGACTGGCGCCTTCACGCACCGGGAGACATCGCGGGAGGCAACTGCCGGCGCCGGGTAAGGCAGGCTGCCCGGCATCGCCCATCGTCCCTAGCGCCGCTCTTGACGCAGATCGGGGCCGCGCAGCTGTGGCCGCGCGGCCCCGATCACCACATGCCGCAGATCCCACCACCGCCCGCGCAAAGCCCGGTGCCCGCTGCTCGGGTCGTGGCCGCGCGAGGCAGCCGTACACTCCGAGCGCGGTGCCCGCGGTTCCGCGGGCGGGGTGGGGAAGGTCAGGCCGGGTTGATGTTCTCCGCCTGGGGGCCCTTCTGGCCCTGGGTGACGTCGAACGTCACGGTCTGGCCCTCCTGGAGCTCACGGAAGCCCGAGGAGTTGATCGCCGAGTAGTGGGCGAAGACGTCCGGGCCTCCACCATCCTGGGCGATGAAGCCGAAGCCCTTCTCCGCGTTGAACCACTTCACAGTTCCCGTAGCCATATCTCATGCCTTCCAGTCGATGAACGCCTCCCACACGGTGTGGGAGGCGGAGGTGATCGCCCTGGTTCCTGCGGCACAGCACAGCAAAACGCCCACGCCGAAAGCGTGGGCAAAGGGAACTTCCGAACCACGACAGCTAACCGGGACGCTACACGTCAGTACACCCCGTCACCAGAGGAAACGCCTGTATGTGTGTGCGGGACCCGCCGGTGTCCGGCGGGCGCGCACCGTCTCAGTCCGCGGGCGCCGGCCCGGATGATCCGGCGGCGCGGCGGTACTCGGCGTTGATGCGCTGGGCTTGCTCGAGCTGGTCTTCGAGGATGATGATGCGGCAGGCGGCCTCGATGGGGGTGCCTGGTCGACGAGTTCCCGCGCGCGGGCATGGCGGCCGGTGAACGGGGCGGCGCTGGTCCGCTACGAGCCGTCCGCGTCCCCCGCGACGGTGACACTGTCCGCGAGCGGCGAGCTCGACACGGACTCCGTGGACTGCCTCCACGAAGCAATCACCTGCGTCTGCACCGCGCAGACCGAGCGGGTGCTGCTGGTTCTGACCGGTCACCTTCGCCGACTCCGCGTTCGTCAACGAACTGCTCTCGGTCTGTCACCGCTGCCACCTGATCCTCGTCGGACCGCTCCCTAGGGCGGTCCGCCTGGTCCTGGACGCGGCCGGAGTGCGGAGCCTGTTCCACATCGCCCTGGAGGAGGGCCTGGAGTGACAGCGGCGTGCGTGGTGGACCCAGCGGCCCCAGGGCAAAGAGCCGCTGGTGCCAGGCACGTGTTTCTGGCCTGCCAACAGCGGCCGACGCGCAGGCCCCCCGTTCGGCGGGAGCCGCGACTTTGATGCTGTCGTTGTCCCCCTATATGGGAGTACACAGTGGACGACGCATCGACGAGAAAGGCCTCAGCGCGCCGAGTCTCGTGGGCAAAAACGGCTACTGCGGAGACCTGGCTCGCCACGCCCTGAGGCTTCTGCTGGAGGACGCCGGATTCCGCATCCTGGGGATGCACAGCGACACGAATCCTTCCGTGCCCCCGGCTCCCCTCGCACTGCCTCCCGGGGCGGCCACCGCAAGTGACAGGCCGGGGCCGTAGCCTGTGGGCGGGCCGGACGGGCCCAGCCCCGGACCCATCCGGCCGAGGCCGGCGACGATGTGTCCTCAAGCCGGTGGCGGAGCTGCGCGGGCCAGCGGGGCGAGGTCGCCGTAGAGGGCGGCATGAAGCGCTGCGGCCAGTTCGCGCGCCCGTAGCTCACCTTCCACGTCGTGCAACACGAAGTAGACCGGGCCGGCGTAGGAGTCGGAGCGGATCTGTCCGGTGCTGACCAGACGGAAGACGGCCTCGCGTACCGCGTCGTACACGCCGGTGCCGACGGTGTGCTCCGGAGCGGTGAGCGTGTCGACCTCGATCCTCCGCCGGGGGCCCTCGCTCTCCAGGGCTATGAACACGGCCCGCTGCTGCCTGGCCGCCCGGTACGCGGCGTCGAACCCGTTCAGGCCGCTGGCGTCCGGGATCCGTTCCGCGGGGCAAGGGATCGGCAGCGGCTCCATAGCGACATCCTCCCAGGGGAGCCGGACGAGCGCCGTCCTGACGCCGGTGAGGAGTACGACCCGCTGTTTCGCAGAGAGAAAGCCATACGGCCTCGGGAGCAGAGGTCGCATCCTGCCTTCTCCGGATGAAATCCTTCCCTCTGAACAGGGATCGGAGCTGGTCACATGGGGTGAAAGGGCCGCGTGGCTCGTTTCCTGACCCGGGGTGGTAGACGTTGGCGCTGATGTGAACACCACGAGCACCGCCCCGATAGTGCCCGCTCCCCTTGCCACCTCTGCCTCTGCTGTCGTGCACGACTCGGGCGCAGACGCCGCGCCCGGCGCCCTCTCGGCCGGGACGAGTTCACCATGGAGTCGCCCGGGACCTCCGACGTAACCCTGAAGTTCCCGGCCTTCCCCGGTGTCCACGTCAAGGCCGGCGTCCGCCGGTGGTGGCTTGCCACCGGGCTGAACGACCCAGGCGCACCTCCTGTAACCGGACGCGACGGGCGTTGGGCAGCAGATGTTGCCGAAGACGCTCCTGGACATCCCCGTCGAGGAACTGGAACGGGACGCGAAGGCTGTTACCGCCGCTCGCGCCAAGGAGGTGATCGAGTCGTTGCGCGCCCGCGCGGAACGTGCTGGTCCCCGCCGCTCCCGTTCGGCTCGCTCCGTCGCGGCGCCACCGCCGATTGAGGCCGCTGCACCTCCGCCGGAGCCTGGCGCCAGCTCAGCCTATGCCTCGTGATGACGACCGTCGGCCCGCGCCCTTCCAGCTGTCCACGACAAGCGCGTCCGAGCCTGCCGCCGCCGAGGGCCACTCTGAACAGCTCGCACTGATCGGCGGCCCCTCCCCCGTCCGGATCCCTGCGCTGACGTGGAAGCACTGACTCAGCGATGGATCAGTCCAGGCCCGGTACTGGACGAAGGTACACAGGACTTCGTCCAGCACGGGCTGCTGGTTCTGGACCGCGGGCGTCTCCAGCACGGGACATGCGTCGTTCCGTGCCACGTCGCTGCCGGGCCGCACTCGCAGAGGAACGGTGCCGGGGCACCTGTGCGGCTACCAGCTCGCGCACGGCGTGATCCCGCGGCTCGGCTGGGGAAACGACAGTCCGACGGTCTGCCATACGTGCGACAACCACAGCTGTCAGCAGCCGACGCATCTCCGGCTCGGGACCCCTGCGGAGAACCGCGCGGAGTGGCTCGCCCGCCGTCGCGACCCCGGAGGCCCACTCGCAGACCTCGAGCAATAGTCAAGAGTTGTGGGTGAGCTGACTTCAGCTCTCGCTGCGGTGGTTGAGGCCGATTCTGGCGGTGTTGCGGATCCGCTTGGTGCGGCCGACTTCGGCGAGGATCTCGATGGCCTCGGCGTTCGTCCCGGCGGCGGTCTTGAGCTGAAGCCAGTTGGATGACGCGAGCAGGCTCTCCGGCTGCCAGGGCAGCTTGAGCGTGATGGCGCGGAACAGTGACCACTCCCGCAGGCGCTGAGCCAGGAAGGGGTGGTCGATCGTGGCCTGGGTCATCGCCTGCGCCCACCCCTCGTAGGCGGGACCGGGGTAGAGGCCGGCGGCTCGACGGTCCAGGTGCCGCAGCACAGCAGACTGGGCCATCGTCAGGTCTGGATCAGTGAGCACGCGGCTGACCAGGTCAACCTCGTTCGCGTCGGCAACGTGCCCCAGCTTGTCGAGGTAGGCCGCGAAGCGGACGTGCTCGTCCGCGTTCTGCATGATGTCGTGGACGTCCATGCGACCTGCTCCTCGCACTCGACCAGGACGCCGTTCTCGAATCGTGCACCGGCGCGAACCAGGGACACCAGGTGAGCTCCGGTGATCGCACGCCATCGCGCTTGGGCGGACTCGACCAGCTTGAACACCATCGCGAGGGCGGCCGCCGGGCTGCCCGCGCCGCGGGTGACCTTGGTGCGGAGCTTGACCGTGGAGAAGGTCGACTCGATGGGGTTGGTGGTCCGCAAGTGAATCCAGTGCTCGGCGGGGAAATCGTAGAAGGCGAGCAGTTCGTCCTGGTCCTCGGTGATCTTCGCGACGGCCTTCGGGAACTTCGCCCCGTAGGTCTTCGCGAACGCCTCGATCGCCTTCTCGGCGTGAGTGCGGTCCTCGGCGTTGTAGATCTCCTGCATCGCTTTCGTCGCGCCGGGCTGCGCGGACTTGGGCAGGCAGTTCGCGACGTTGCGGGCTTTGTGAACCCAGCACCTTTGCGGCCTGGCTGCCGGGAACACCTCGGCAAGCGCCCGCCACAGGCCCATGGCACCGTCGCCGATGACCAGCTCAGGGTCGCGCATGCCGCGCCGGCGGCAGTCGCGCAGCAGGTCGGCCCACGACTCGGTCGACTCCCGCAGGCCCTCGGCCAGGGCGATCAGCTCCTTCGTGCCGTCCAGCCGGACCCCGAGCAGGACCAGGACACACGAGTGGGCCTGGCCCAGCCTGACCTTCGGGTGCACGCCGTCAGCCCACACGTAGACGAAGTCGCGATCCGACAGGTCCCGATTCTGGAAGGCAGCGTGGTCCTCGCCCCACTGCCTGGTCAGCCGTGTCACGGTCGCGGCCGACAGGCCGGCGGTGCCGCCGAGGAACTGCTCCAGCGCCGGGACGAAGTCGCCGGACGACAAGCCGTGCAAGTAGAGCAGCGGCAGCACTTCGGAGATCTTCGGGGACTTGCGGCACCACGGCGGCAGGATCTTCGAGGAGAACCGCTTGCGCTCGCCGGTCTCGTCGTCGACGCGGCGGTCGTTCACCCGCGGGGCCTTGGCCTCGACCGGCCCGGCCGCGGTGACCACCGTCCGGGGCCGGTGGTGGCCGTTGCGGACAACGAGACGTCGTCCGTACTCGTCGGTCTCGGCCGCCAACTCGGCTATGTACTGGTTGACTTCCGCTTCCAGTGCGGCGGCGAGCATTCGGCGGGCGCCTTCCCGCACGATCTCGTCGATCAGGGAGCCGGACTGGGTGGAGCCGTCGTCGGTGACTACGCTGAGCACGGGCGTGCCTTCCCGACCCGCGCTGCAACGCGGGCCTACTCGGAGACCTTACGGATCATTCGGGAAGGTACGCCAGGGCATGCCCTCCCGGAGCCGATCCACAAGTCCTGAGCATTGCTCGCCCCGTCCCGGTGGGCACGGCTGACCGCCCTCTACCCGACGGGGTGGGTGGACGAAGGCGCCCCCATCCTCGTACGGAGAGGCTTCCGCCGCGAAGCCCACGCGCCGCCGCACCGGTACGAACTTCGGATCGAGGCACCGTGTCCAGTCTCGGTTGTTGTTGCATTGAGTCCTGGCTCTGAGCTGCTGGGTGAAAAGAAGCGAGGTCCGTGCAGCGTGCGTTTGCGTAGGTCTACTTTGCACATTCAGTAGGGCTGTCCACTTCCGGCTGCTGAGGCACGGCGCAATCGTGGCGGCTGTTTGTCGCGGCAGTACCCAGCGCCACGTGAGCCCTCTTACTCGCCGGACTTAGCGACCTCCTGGGCAGAGCGCATATCCAGCTCGACGGCCAGCCCGATAGTGCCCATATGGGACAACCTGTGCATGCGCTTGGTCGAAGCGATGCGCGAGGTCATCGCCGGCCACACGGACTGGCTGGCCGTCTTCCAGCTTCCGAGATCCGTCAAACGCAGGCGCCGGTAGCCCGCGCGGTGACGATGAGCATCTGCCGCGCTCGACCAGCGCATGCGGCAAGTCGAGTGCCGCAGACTCGGGAGCCAACGAGGCTGCACTGTCGGCGGGTTGACTTCGAACACCTCCCTCAACCGCACAGGAGCCCTGTGTGTTACGGCCGTCCGCGTACCATGCCACCAACACCCGGGCAGTGGCTGGGCTGAAAATATTCAGTGAGCGACTCTGTCGGGGATCTTGGATATTCGGGGTCACTTGCCTTGTTGCCATCAGCTCTCCCAGGTCAAGTCCCGTGCGTCGAGGTAGAGCTGAAATGCTGTGAGTGGTCGCGGGTGGTCGGCGGCTGGAAGCGCGTGGGTCGCGAGGCGTTCGAGGTTGATGGCGATGGCGGTCAGGACTGCTGCACGTGAGTCTTTGCAACGCCGTGATAGCGGCTGCGGCGTGCCCGGTGTCCGTTGACGAATTCACAGATGGTGCCCTCGACGCCGGAGCGGGCGGCGTAGCGGCGTCGCCACTGGGAATCGTGCTGGTCGGTGCGGTTGCGGGCCTGGAGTTCGTGCAGGTGACGGGGGAGGAAGTTCACTGTGCGTGCTGAGGCGCCCCTCGCGCAGAGGGACCGGTCGGGGCAGGGATCGCACTGGCGGGCTGCGAAGCGGACCACCGTGTAGGGAGTCATGGCAGGTGGTTCGAACCAACGCTCGCTGGTCTGTCCGTTCGGGCAGGTGACGCGGCGGCGGTCGAAGTCGATGTCGAAGGCTTCCCGGGTGAAGCCTGTCTGCTGTTTCTCCTGCCAGGATCCGGACGCCTTGACCGGGCCGATGAGCTGGACCTGATGGTCCCGGGCCGAGCGGTCCAGCAGGGCGGCGGAGACGTAGCCGCCGTCGACGAGGTGCTCGGCGGGCAGCAGCCGGCGGGAGCGGAGCCGGGCGTGGATGCCGGGCATGGCCTGACTGTCCCTGGTCGGGGCGGTGGTGGCCACATCGGTGATCAGATTGACGTTGTCGTTGGTGTCGCAGGTCTCGGTGACGTGAACCAGGTAGCCGCTCCAGCGGGTGTTGCCCCGTATCGCCCGGCGGGACTCGGGGTCGTAGGGCGATACGATCCTGAGCGCTCCGCGGGGCTGTCCGTCCTTGTCGCCGCGGGGCCGGAGGTTGCCGCGGGTGTCGATGAGGAAGTTCTGCACCATGATCTGCCGCAGGACCTCGGCGCGGGGTCCGCGTGTGGTGGGCGGGAGGTGTTCCAGGAGCCGGCGGGCGTCGGCCCCGGCCTGCTTGAGGCGGGTGGCGGGATGGCTGGGCTGGCTCGCCAGACGCACCGGGCGGCCGTAGCGTTTGGCCCAGTCGGCATCCACCAAATCGTCGAGGACCTCTGGAGCACACCGGGCCGCTTCCTCCAGGGCGGCGCGTACCGCTTCGAGAACCAGTTCCAGACGGGTCAGCTCGCAGGCGGCGGCCAGGACCTGAGTGGAGTCGGTGCGCTGCCGCCCGCGCTCCTTGAGTAGTCCGGCGGACCGCATCCGCTCCAGGGCCAGGTCGAGAAGGCTGTCAGCTCGATCGCTCTCGCGCAGACGGTCACGGAAGTCCGTCAGGACGCTGTGGTGGAAACCTGGGTCGTCCAACTCCATGGCCAGGGCGTACTTGAAGTCGATACGGCAGCGCACCGCCTCGGCGGTCTGCCGGTCGGAGAGGTTGAACAGGAACTGGAGCACGCACACGGTGGCCAGTTGGGCGGGCGAAAGGCCGGGACGGCCATCGCGGGAATACCAGGAGGCGAAGTCCTCATCACGCCACAACCCATCGAGGTGGTCACGGACCCACATCGCAGTGGTGCCACGAGGGCTGCTGGCACGGGCCATACGCATGGTGAGCGCAGGGACCTCCGCACCGGGTCGAGGACGGACAGACACTGATCACCTCGGGAGAGACGAGCGGGACTTGAACGAACTTCCCGCAGTGTCCCGAGCGATCAAGGGCAGCGTCCTACGAACCCCAAGATCCCCGACAGAGTCGCTCAGTGCTGGCGCCAAACCCGGTCGCCTTAGTAAGCTGCAAGGGTGACTCAACTATTTTCTGATATCTTGCAGGGCCTTATGGATAACCGCGGACTGTCGCCCCGAGCTGTTAGTCGAGCATCGGCACGGGCTGAATCGACAATTCGACAGTTGCTCCATGGAAGCATCTCGCCTTCACCGGAGATATTGAAAGATATGGCGCCGGTATTGCAAATCCCTGAAGCCGATTTGCTTGTAATTGCCGGGCTTGCGGTAGGGGATACCTCAAGCCATCTCAGGCCCTACCGTGATTCAGTGGAGATAGGCGAGCTAGTTTCGATTGCAAGCTCGCTAGCGGATGGACAATTCAGGCGACTGATTGACGTTGCCCGTAGCCTAAAGGCGGAAGGTTGAAACCAAGCTGCCCGCCCCCCGCTCTTTACATCTGACCGAGCGGGGGGCGGGCGGGTGGGGACTCACTTAAATGTGAAGGGGTCCCACGTTGCTCCATTCATGTCAAATCCATTTCTGTTCAGGGCGTCCCGCGCCACAGATTCCATCCCGGGTCCATCCGGCCGGTAGTGGCCGGAGAAGTTGTCGAACCTGGTGATGGAACCGTTCGACACGTCGAACGTGCCGGCCATGGTCACGGGTTTACCTTCAGAGAGGCTTGTGTGTCCCGCCCACACTTCGCGATCGTAGATCTTCTCGTGAAACGCTCTCACTGACCCACCTGGCATCACTACGTAATGATAATTTCCGCTCTGGAGATTTCCTCCCATTTTCAGCACCGCGCTCGCTGGGAGAGGATCCTGCGGGGTGCCGTCCGTCCCGGGACGCCCCGCAATGTAGACCCTGGTGGCAATAGTGCTTGCGCCACAAGTGTTGTGGACGAGGACTGGGGTTCGGCCCGCCAGCACGAAGTACGTGTGCAGATCGTCAACGGTGAAGTTGTACGTCTTCACGTACTTGACGGAGGGAGCGTTCCCGCTGACGGCAACAGTCCTGCCCTTGTCGGTGAGCAGGGTCATGCCCGGTTTCAGGTCCTTCGCGGCGATCCAGGAGTGCTGCGAAGCAGACCAGAAGGGGTGCTCGGATGTTGCCGTGAGGGTTTCGGTGCCGTCAGGGGTGGCGATGGAGAGTGTGTTGAGGTGCTTGGTTTCCTCAGTGCGGATCAGTTGAGTGACCGGTCGAGCGCCGGATTCTCCAGTCTCGGGATCAGTCGCCAGGACCTTGTCCCCGACTTCGACGTCCTCGATCGCTTTTGTGCTGCCGTCGCCCATGAGGACGAGCGTTCCAGCGAGGAAGCACTGGCCACCGGGCAGCGGTGTTGATGGGCGAGGCTTCGTTCCTGCCCCGCCGCCGGCGCGGCCGTGCGCGATCATTTCTCCGACGAAGCCCGGTACTTGGTACCAGTCGGACGTCGAGTCCACGCCTTGCTCAAGGACCCACTGGTCGAAACTGGCGCCGTAGTCGCAGCCTGGGGCGCCGGCTCCGCCGTTCCAGCAGTCGGAATCGCCTATCGCCCCAAAGAGCGATGATGTGTGTGCACCGATGCTGACTATGCCCCAGAAAGCTTCGCTGACTGGATTCGACCAGGAGAGGTCGGGAGTTTCCTCAGGGGCAGCACTTGAACCTGCGTTGCCACCGCCACCACTGCCACCGCCACCGCCAGCACCGCCACCGGATCTAGCTGTTCCAGCTGCTTCTCCTGCCCCGGCGGTCACAGTCCCAACATTGGTGTTGCTGCCCTGCGAGGGCCGCTGTACGTCCCCCGGGACTGTGCCTTTCAGTTCCGGGGCAGTCGGGGTGCAGGAGTTTCCGGATGCCCCGCATATCTCTCTGAGGCCGGTTGGGTCCGACGAGGTGGTGGGGTGTTGGTTGGCGTAGCTGTATCCGTTGAGGGATTGGTGTTGGTCGGTTGAGAGAAGAGGATCGACACTGATGAACTGGCCGATTTTCGGGTCGTACTGACGGGCGCCAACGTGTGTGAGGCCCGTGGATTTGTCGGCAGTCTTGTTGAGGAAGCCCTTGTCTGTTGGCCAGGTGCCGACTGCGCCGACGCGTTCTGCCCCGAAGGGGGTCATGTAGCGCTTGGTGGGCTTCTGCGTGGCGTCCGAGGTGACCGCGAGGCTTTGGGTGCCGTGGTGGTCGCCTGCGAGGAACTGGAGCTGGGTTGTGCCGGTCTCGTTGGTGCGGACGGCGATCGGGGCGCCGCCGGCGGTGTAGCTGCGTTGGGCCCAGGTGGTGCCGTTGTCGCGGCGCCGGAGTTCCGTCGCGCCGGCGTACAAGACTCGTTCGCCGGCCTTGGTGTTGCGGATGAGTAGAGTGCCGTCAGCGTCGTACACGTAGTCGGTCGACTTGGTGCTTTCGGTGAGTGCGGCGAGCTGGCCTTCGGGCGACCACGTCAGGTTCTGCTGTGCGGTGGCACCGGGACGTTTGGTGGTGTTGCCCGCGGTGTCGTAGTCGTAGAGCTTGTCCTTGGTGGGGTCGGCGGCGGTGCCGCATGTGGTGCGCGGAGTCGTGTAGCGCAGCGCGTGCGGCTGCTTGGCCGGGTCGTAGCAGTACGTCGTGGTCGTGTTGCCGGTGGAGATGTGCTGCGTCTCGGTCTTGCGCTGACCGGCTGTGTTGTAGGTGTACGACGTCCAGTACGGGGCTGGGCCGCCGAGGGTGCCGGCGTTGCGCGCATCGCCGCAGTTCTGGGAGGTGGGGGTCCAGGCTTCGGTCAGGCGGCTGTGGCCGTCGTACGTGAAGCACTGGGTTTCGGCCTTGGTGGTGCCGCCGAGGATGGTCGGGTCGGCAATCGAGGTGACGTTGCCGGCCTGGTCGTAGGTGTAGGTGAGGTGCTGCAGCATGTACGGGTGGGTCTGGTCCGTGACATGGCTGAGGGTCAGGCGGTCTGTTCCCTCCTCATACCTGTTGGTGACGTAGACGTTGCGGTCGCCGCTGCCGCCCTTGCCCAGGGTGAGTTGCAGAACCTGGCCGATCTCGGAGTAGTCGGCCTGCTGGAGGTAGCCGTTGAGGCCCTTCACGGACGTGAGTTGGCCTAGGGAACCGTAGCCGTACCCGATGACCTCGCTCGGCAGTCCGCCGAGGGCGGGCTCGCTGCTGCTGCCCACGGTTCCGTCGATGCGATAGGTGGACTGGTAGGTGAGCTTCCCGCCTGGCACGGACGGGGTGATCGGGTCCGTGGGGGGGAGTGTCAGTTCGGTTGTCGTGGGCCGGTCGAGGACGTCGTAGGCCGTGACCGATTTGGTGTATGCCTTGCCGGTCTTGCCTCCGACGTAACGGGTGGAGGTGGCGGCGAGACCCTTGAGGGGGGTGTCGTAGGTGCGGTTCGTCAAGAGCGTGGCGTCTGAGGCCGTGCCCGACCAGGTGTTGGTCGGACGGCCGAGAACGTCATACCCGGTCACGACCGTGGAGCTTCCGGTCGTCACCTTGACCGGCCGGTCAAGGCCGTCGTACTCGGTGCGGGTCGTGCCCTTGTCCGGGTCCTCCGTGGTCTTCTGGCGCCCGTGCTGGTCGTAGGTGTACTTCCACACGGCGCTGTCCGGCCCCGTGATCTTCGACTGCTTGCCGTCACGGGTGTACTCGAACTTCGTCGAGGTGTACGAGCTTCCGAGGGTCGCCCCGTACGCGGCATCTGCCGGGCTTGGGCCCGCGTACGCGCGGGTCTCTGTCGTCCGGCCGAGGGCGTCGGTGATCGTACGAGTTGCGGAGCCTCCGTCGAGCGCGGTGATGGCGGTGGAGTCACCGGTATAGCTGGTGTTGGTGGTCCACTTGAGTGTGCCCTTGACGTACAGGGAGTTGGATGTGGGCCGTCCTGCACCGTCGAAGACCGTCTCGGTCTGCTTCGGCGCTCCTCCGTACATCGCCCGCGCGTATTTCGTGGCCGGTGTGTTCGTGTCGAAGACGTCGGAGTAGGTGGCGTACACCATTCCCACGGTGTTGTAGCGGGTATCCGTCAGCAGGCGTCCGCCCTGCGGGGTCGGGGTCTGTGTCTGAAGCGGCCGCAGCAGCGAGTCGTAGATCGCGTAGCTCGTGTTGTACGTCTCGCCGTCGGCCTTGAGACTCGCCGTCGAGATCCATGACTCTGTGGTGTTGCTGAGCGAGTACCTGTACTGGGTGTTGGGGGACTGTGTGCTGCGGTTTCGGTTCGGCAACCACACGTCGGTCAGGCGCCCCATCGCGTCGTACGCGAGCTCGGTCTTCTTCAAGTTCGCGTCGTAGGTGCGCTGGGCGAGGCCGCGCCGCGGGTCGAGGTAGCTGATGACCTTGTGGGTCAGGGGATTGGTGACGGTTGTTCTCGTCAGCGGACCTGAGTCCACGGGCGAGTACGCCGTGGTCATGGTGCTTCCCTGGGCGTCGGTGACCGTGGTGGGCCGGCCAAGGTCGTCGTAGGCGGTGACGCTGGTCTTCTGCCACGTCACAGCTCCGACAGTGCCGTATGAGGAGGCGCGCCCGGTCCATGTGGGAAGACCCTTGACGGGCTTCATCGTCGTGGACCAGGCGATGTCGTCGTAGGAGATCGCCGTGTCGGCCATGACGTTGGCGCGCGCGCCGTCGGCGGCGGCGAGCTCTACGTCCGCTTCGGCGTAACCGCAGTTGAGGCCCACGGTGCGTACACGCGAGACGAGATTGGTCAGTCCTGCGTCGACATTGCGGGCGTACCAGGTCTCGGTGCAGACTTCGTCGCCCGCCTTGGCCTCGTCACCCAGGTCGACTGCCTCGGTGGGCATGCCGTAGTCATCGAACGAGAGGGTCGACGTGGCGCGTGAGCGCCAGGAGCTGGATGCGGTGAGGTAGGTGTATGACGTCGTGCCTTGGGTGCGGACGAAGCGCGAGACATGGTCGCCGGCGTCGGGGACTGCGGACTGACGCGCGGTTTCGCGCGACCAGGGCAAGTTGACGGTCGCGGCTATCGGGGTCGCACCGTTGTAGGTGACCTGCTCACGCAGAGTTCCCGCGTAGTGATCAGTGTCCGATACCGAGGCGACCCCGATGGCCGGTTGCGTGAGTGGGGCGACCGACACAGACTTGGTCGTGCCGTTCTGGTTCCTGTCGCCGTGCATGCCCTGCATGTACAGCGACACGGTCTTGGTTCGGTTGACTCCGGTTCTGACGGCACCCTTGTAAACGGTGACCTCACGGTAGCCGCGCCAGTCGGACCAGGTCCGCTCGTCCTTCGGTGTGAACGGATCGTCGCTGTAGTGCCAGGCGGCGCCGCTGTAGACGTACTCGTTCTCGACGGGCTCGTTCCAGCCCGCCAGGTCGGACGTGAGGACGCCGATCACACGGTACTTGTGGAACCAGTCGACCGATGCCTCGGAGCTGCCGTTGATGTTCCAGTACTGCGGATAGCAGCTCCGTGTGTTTGTGTCCTGGGCAGCGGTCAGGACCTGGCTGCGTACGCACTCCGCAGGGGACATCTCCACGGTGGTGATGCCGCCGGTCTCGGAAACGATCGTACGGATGCGGGGACGGGTCAGCGCCAGGATGTGGTCCTGGTCGTCATCCACGCGGTTCGGACGCTTGTCGTAGGTGAAGACCACTGGGTCTGTCTTGATGGCGGTCGTCCCGGCTTTTGCGGTCCGTGTGATCGACTTCAGTGTGAGGACGTGGTCGGAGGTGTCACCGATGTCGCCTCCGTCTTGGTACTCCTGCACGAGGTCCCAGGTGTCGACCGCGTCGTAGGTGCCTGTGGTTGTGTTCCACGAGAGGGTGTCGATTCCGGTCAGCCGCTTGCGGGTGAAGAACGAGGGTGACTGGGGCAGACATTCGGTGGAGCCACTGGCGCAGATGGCGTCGAAGGGTACGTCCGGCCAGGTCTCGGCCGTCTCCTTCGTCAGAGACGAGCACGCTCCCTCCGTGCAGCGCTCGGCGTAGCCGAAGGCCACTTTGGCGTCAGCGTCGTCCGTGAACAGGGCGCCCTTACGAAGGCCGTACTTGATCTCCTTCAGGTACCCGCCGCGTATGTAGTCGGCATCGGCCTTTGCGGCCTTGTTCTTCTTGTAGTAGTTCTTCTCTGCCGTGTACCAGTAAGTAGTGGCATTGCCGTGGGTGTCCTCGACATAGTCGAGGTTCCAGCGCCAAGCCTGCGCCACCGACTGCTCGTCGAACGTGGTACCCGCCTCGTGGCCGGGCTCACCGGCGTCGTCGCCGAAAACGGGCGTGGTCCACGTGGAATTGGTGCGCTCGGTGGTGGCACCGTCGAGTTTGTCGAGGCCGAATACGTACTTCGTTCCGTTGCCGGTGATGACGGTCCAGTGCTCACCGTTGTCGTCGTTGTTGTCGGCGCCGGTGGAACGTGTCACCTTCGACGCGTCGTCGTTCTCCAGTTTCCACTCGCTAGTGGCGGCGCTCGGGTTCGTTGCGTCGGCCTTCACCAGGCGGGACGACTTGCCGTTCAGCACGATCCGTGCGTTGTCGTACTTCCAGCAGCGGTCGAACACATCGTCGTGCCCGTCCTTGTCGCAGCTGCCATACGAGCGTTCGATGTAGGACTCGGTGAGGGAGAACCCTTCACCGATGGAGGTTCCCTGGTTATTGGTGGTCGCGGTGCGCCCGTCGATACTGCCTGAGTCATAGCCCAGGCTCAGGGACGGCGTCGGGCCCGCAGCGGCAGGCGGGAGAGTGAAACCGTATGACCAGGTGAACGAGCCGGAGCTCCCTCCGGCGGACCACGACGACGAGGCTGAAAGCGGCGTCGCGCTGTAGTCGCCAGTGCCGTTCGGCGATGCGCCGCCGGCAGCAGTGGCAGTCAGGGCCATGACCGTCGCGCCGGAGGCCGAGGACCCGAGCTGAGGTGCGGCACCTTCCCCGTTGGCACTCTGGGCGAGTGTGACACGAGTGGTGACAGTCTGGTTCCTCGCGTCGTTGCGCGAGGGGAGAGCGGTCTGGGTCCGGCACTCGGCCTTCTGCGGTGTGGTCAGGGAGCACGCCGGGAGTTGCACGAGCCGGAGTCGGCTGGACCAGCCGCCTCCGATGGCGGACGCGAAACCGCCGTATCCGATGCTGACCACGGCCGCGCCGACCCGTTCTGCGTCGGCGGTCAGCACAACGCCGGCTATACCGAGTCGGTCCGCTACGTTCTGGTCCAGGACTGTGACCGTCGCGTTGTCGTTCGCCCGCAGAGCGTTCTTGCCGACGGAAGGAGCGAGAATGACGGGCAGGCCGCCGGGTGCCGCCTTCGCGCGCCCGGCCGTCAGCGCGATGTCGGCGGTGCCTGCCTTAGGCCAGGCCAGTCGAAGCTGCTCGGCCCGGGCACGCAGCACCTGGGTCGCGTTCTCCTGCAGTTCCTTCGCAACCTGTTCCTGGGCCTGCTTGGCGCCCGGACCGGGCCCCTGATGGATCTTGCCGACGCGAGGCTTGGGCAATTCCGTCCGGCCCAGTCCGCCCGGCCCTTCGGCGGCTACAGGAGTGAGGCCGATAGGCACCGACAGCATCAAAGCGAGTGGTGTGACGACAAGCGCCCTGCGGCGTCTGCGCCGCACTCTGCTTTCTCGTGTGTTTGTCCTACGTATCCAGGGTGTCACAGAGACTCTCCCCACCTTTGCGAGTTACGTAGCGATAGCGGCTCGCCCTTTGGGCGAGCCTTTGAGCACAGAAGCGGGCTGCACCGCACGTACGGTGCAGCCCGCTCCATTCATGGCGATATGGTCAGGAGCCGATCAGTGTGTCGATCTGGGTCTCGTTGTGCACTGCCCCCGACCAGACCCGCACGTCGGATACGCGGGCAGGCAGGAAGTGCCTCCACGCGCTGGCGGAGAGCCCCTTCCCGATCGCGAGCTCCCCGGTGCCGGGCTTGGCCGTGAACAACTTTGGGTCACCGTTGAGCGTGGTGCCCACCCGGAGGGAGATCGTGCCCTCCTGTGCGTCGTACACCCCGGTCAGGCGGACTGCGGCTCCCAGTACGGCCTCCCCATCGGACCTGACCGACGAAAAGGTGCCATTCGCATTGAGCCGCCCGAAGTGCCAGTAGCCCAAAGGAACTTGCACTTGGACGATCTCCTCCTCCCCATTCGGGAGCTTCACTGGGACATCATCTGTCTTGGTGCCGGCGATTTCGTACCACAGACCCCAGGCTGAGCCGTCCGTGGTGCGCTGCCCGAGGACTTGACCGATGTAGCCAACGCTCTTCTTGTTGATCTCGGCGCGGTCTAGGGCCACTTGTGTCGTCACGGTGAACGACCCGGTGTCGTCGACCAACGGGCCCTTGTACGTGGCGGCATCGTCAACGCCGTCGAAGACGATGTCCTCGCGGTCCACGGCGGCGCCGCCCGTCAGCGTCAGAGCCTTGCCATACCCGGATGTTGCGTCGGCAACCGTCGCTCCGGAGGCGCCGGTAGCGGACCAGTCGGCCACAAGTTCCGCTGCGCTGAAACCGCCTGGAAGAAGGGCCTTTGCCTCGTCAAGGATTTCCGACTCGTCCACCTTGTTCTGCCATACGGTGACCTCGTCGATCGAGCCCTTCCAGTGGTCGTAGTACGCACCGCGCCACCAGACGCGGCCGATCTGGAACTTGCCCGTGGACGTCCACGACGGGGCGACCTGGTCCGTTCCCTGAAGCTCGCCGTTGACGTAGAGGCGGATCTCAGTGTTGGGAGCGTCGTAGACGGCTGCGAGATGAGTCCACACGCCAAGGGTGGCGGGCTGCTTGGACTGCACAAATTGGGTGCCGATATCGCCATCCGTGGTGTCCTTCGGCGACGTGCGTATCTCCCACTTCTGCGATTCCGAGCGGTACCCGAGGTAGAAGGCGCTGTACCACCCGCCGGTCATCGTGCCGTCCTGCCCCAGGGCCGTGCGGTTCTGGCTACCGTCCTCCAGCCTTACCCAGGCAGAAATCGTGTACGAAGAACCGGTTGTCACGACGGGCCCGGCGGTGGATGCGTAGCCGGTTGTGCCGCCGAGTGACAGGCCCCTGTCCACCACCGGCGGATTCAGGAGTGCCCCGTCCTCGTCATGGGTGATCACTCCACGACGGCCGCGGTTGTCGCGAGTCACGGCTCCATACAGGGTCGCGTGGGACGTGCCCCCGTCCGGTGCGCTGTCGATCGCCGTACCGGATGTTTCTGTGAACTGCCATCGGCCGACAGGATCGACGCCTCTGGCCACTCTGAAGTCGAGTACCGCCTGTGTGCCCCATCGCCCCTGTGGGTCAACAGCCCGGACCTGCAGCGTGTGTGTGCCCGCGGGAGGTGCGAACTTCGCCGTCACGGTTGAACCAGACAGCATGGACCACTTGCTGAAGGAGAATCGGTATGAGTAGGACACAACGGTGTCGCCGCTGGCAGGCTTGAACGTCACCGTGCCGGGTACGCCGGGGCCGCCACTGAGGGGACAGTTGTTGGGGTCGGCGCATGACTTGTAGGGGCTTCCGAAGGTGACGATGGGTGCCTTCGGCGCTGTCGGGTCGACCTTGAAGTAGCACCAGGTGGGGTATTTCGAGGCAGATGCCTGAACATTGGCATCGGTGAACACATGAGTGGCGGCCGAGTACCTATAGAGACGTCCTTCGACCAGCTTCGTGGGCCACAGCAGTGTGGTCTTCGAGTTGTCCGGGACAGTGCTGGTGCTCGGGCTTGGCAGACTACTGCCGGACCAGGTGCCATCACCGGCCTGCGATTCCAGGCGCATCCACGACCTCAGCCTGGCCTGAGCTTCACCGCCAGGAGCCGTTTGCGGGGTCGCAGTGAAGGTGGGCTGGGGATTGTCCAACACCGCCGGGTCTTCGGCGGTGGTGTCACAAATTCGGCTGCTACCGCTCACGATTCCGATGTTGGTCGGTGATCCTGCCTTGGCGACATACAGCACACGCAGGACAGCATCGTTCCTGAAGCGCTTCCACGCCGAAGTGTCACTCTCATTTCCCGCGCGGATCTCCAAAGTCAGGCGCGCGAATGCGCCGGCTGCGAAGGCACGCACGGTTGGTGTGAGATTCTCATTCGGCTCCTCCGGGCTATCGTTGAACTCGATTGGAGCATCAGGGGAGTCCGGATCGCACAGCGATCCCCGCCCGGCCGAGACCCACAGGTCGGCCATCCAGTCGAGCTCAGCGGGCCTGGACGCCCAGGTCGTTGCCGTGGAGATGTTGTTGGTCCGAACCAGGTCAACCTGCCGAGGATCGCACTGGAAGGACCACGGCTCGGTGACCGCGAACGTGGCGTCGAGTACCTGCTTGCCCTTGAGGTTGTCGGGAGCGAACTCGAAGTACAGGCGCTGAACATAGCCGGGGCCACAGTAGTAGCCGTTCCAACTGCCACATTCACCAACGCCCTGACCGCGCTCGTCCTCGCCGTTGCCCCACCCGTAGGACTCGTAGCCGTCGTTGCGAAGCAACGTCCGCTCCGACTCGCCCCAGGTCACGGTCGGGTCGATGAACACCGGATAGTCATCGGACGCGGTGCCACTGAGCATCCCCGCGTCCGGAACGACCGTGAGCGCCTCCGTTGTGACCTCGACGTCCATACGGACGACGTTGTCACCCTGCCCCGGCTGCAGACCCGTCCCGGAAGGTGCCTGTTCGGAGGGGTCAGCGGGCGGCGGCGCATCCTCCACCGACCCGGAGGTCCGCTGGACCAGTTGCGGCGACATCGCAGAAACGTCATCAACCTTGCCGGCCGAGTCCCACATCCGGGCCGGCGGGGCACGGAAGACGGTGGTTCCACTGCCATCGACTGCGGCAAGGTTGCCAACCGAGCCCTCGCGAACAGTCAGCGCATTAACTTTGAGACCGAATGTGAGCTCCTGCAGCGCCGGGTTGGCCGCTGCTTCAGGCGTATTGACCACGAGCACCTGCTGGAAGCTCTCAACGGTGGCAGTCATCTTGAGATCGACATCGGGCAGGACATTGCGGTAGACCGCGTTCACTCCGTCGATCACAGGAACCGGAAGCTCGCCCGGCCAGTCAAACTGAAGCGACCGCCCACGATCGGCAATCTCGACCAAGGGCACTCCGTCACCGCCCCCAGAAAACGCCATCTCCACAGACGCGGCCTTGGGGCCAATCGTTCCGTCTCCACGACGCTCCAGCGTCGCGTCCGGCGTCTGCCAGCCACCGCCGGGCTTCGCCACACGCACCGGAACAGTGTGCTGCTCCAACATGAAGGTGAACCCATCCGGGTTCGCGAACACGCTCGCGCGTTCTGAACGCTTACTCTCGACCTCGACGCGTTGGCCGGACTCCTTGGCCTTCTCCAGCGCGAGGTCCGCCTCGTCAAGTACGGGCGAATCAACGGTTGGTACGGCTGCCAGTGCCGCAGGAGCTGGAACCACCAACCCCATGGCCATAGCGGACAGGGCGACTCCCGTGCTCCAGGCACGTCGAAACGCCCGATGTCTCTTCACAATCCCCACCCCTGCTTAACGCAACGCTCACAGTAGGTGGGCCACCCAACGACATGACTCCACGTCACGTCAAGATCGGTTGTGCGAGTATGGCAGGTTGGGGCGAACCAGGTGGCGGGTCAGGCATCTGGATCGTCTCGACACGTGCTCCGCGTTAGGGAGACTAGAGTCAGCGTCCTGTGTACGGGCCGTTGTCAGGGGTGTGGGACCAGACCGTCTGCCCGCCCGGGGTCACGGTCATCCCAAAGTCCCACTGCTGCGGGCGCCCTCGCTCGCGCCACAGCTGATGGCCGGGCCGGAGCGCGGTCCACAGCTCCTGCCCGTCGCCGGACACGGTGATCATCCTGCCGCCGTTCCGCTCGGCGCTCGCCGACCTTCCGGCCGCGTCCCGCAGCTCCACGCGCGGCTCGGCGCCGGTCCGGTCGACGCTCACGACGATGTGGGGGTGGGACACCCTCAGTGCGAACAGCACGTGCCCGTCGTCGACCAGGTCCGAGAACAGCTCCTCGTCCGTCGCCTCGTCGCCGCCGTCGAGGACGAGCGCCGGAGGCGGCGAGGACTGCGCGGGCGTACGGCGGTCGCCCATGAACAGCGCCAGGCCCTGGAGCCAGCCCGTCGCGGACTTCCCGTCGTCGGCGACGGTGAGCGCGTAGTGCCCCAGCCGGCCCCAGGGGAACACCATGCGGCCCCCGGGCCGCAGCTGCTCAATCCACGCCCACGGCACGGTCTCCACCGAGTACGTCGCGATCAGCCGGTCATACGGGCCCCGGTCCGGTGCACCAGCCGACCCGTCGCCGGTCCGGACGTCCACGTCGAGCCCCGCTTGCCCAAGGCGCCGCGCGGCGGCCTCCGCCAGACAGGCGTCGGCCTCCACGGACACCACCCGGCCGCCCTGCCCCACCTGGTGCGCGAGCAAGGCCGCATTCCAGCCCGTGCCGGTGCCCAGATCCAGCGCCTCGTGCCCGGGTTCGAGCATCAGCGAGTCGAGCATGTCGGCGACCACCGACACACACGACAGGCTGGAGGTCGGCAGGCCGCCGGTCACCTGGGTCACCGTGGCCTGCTCCGGCTCGGGGTAGACGAGAGCCGCCCACCGCTCCGGCTCCGCGCCCCGGTCGACCGGCACCCAGGCGCGGCCGTCCCAGAACCACACGGTGTCCGGGGCAAACCGCTGCCGCGCGAGATCCGCCATGGCGCGGCGGATCCACGGGCTGTCCTCGTCCGGCCACAGGCCCCGCTCGTCCATGGCCTCGTTCATCCGGGCCTGCCCGGATCCCAGCAGGTCGGCTTCCATACTCACTTCCTGCGCCCCCTCCAGAGCCCGGGTTCAAGATCTGACCGTCCGAGTTCCCCGGCGGCGGCTTCCCGCCGGACAGCGGCGGGTCCTCCTTACGGTGCTGCCCTGACCCGCCGTCCTTGTCGTCCTTACTCGCCATCGCGATCCTCCCTCTCTCAGTCGGAAGACGCAGACCGTAGCGAGGGCGGACCGGCCCGGCCAAGGGCGCGATCCAGCCGCGCGCCTGGATTGCGCGCCGAACCGTCGCGCTGTCCCAGGGGCTGCCGCGCGCACTCGGCTCGTGGACACGGCGGCGCCTCGCCCCCGGCCCGCATTCCGGTCCGCGCCGAAGTGGCAGTGGAGTGGCAGGCCCGTGGCGTACCGACGCCATCACGGCGACGTGAGGCTGGGTCGTGGCCGCTGTCCAGCGGCGACTGCTTTCTACGGCATGGGAGTGTGATCTTCAGTGGGGAAGATCGTCTTGTTCGCCGGCGTAGACCCGCTGGCCACCGGTGAGTCCGACTACCCCTGACACCCGCTGTCCGTGTTGACGGTCGGCACCGCTCTGCGGGCCGCCGGGCACGAACCGGTGATCATCGACTGCCAGATCGAACCGGACTGGCGCAGGAAACTGGCGGGCGAGGCCAAGGACGCCCTCTACGTCGGGGTTTCGTGCATGACGGGCCCGAGTATCGGCAACGTGCTGGACGCGATCGGCACGGTGCGCGAGCACGCGCCGGGCGTACCTCTGGTGTGGGGCGGTTACCACGCGTCGCTCGCCTACCGGGGGATCCTGCGGGAACGGTGGGTGGACGTGGTCGTCCTGGGGCCGGGTGAAGCCGCGGCCGTGGCCCTGGCCGAGCTGGTCGAGCGGGAGGGCGGCCTGGACAACACCGCTTCGCTCGCGGCCATCCCCAACCTGGCCTACCGAGACGGAAGGCGAGAGATCTCGCTGCGCGGCGCGGTAGCGGATCGCATCCTGGAGACCCCGTACGGGGCCGTGGCGGACATGAACAACGTTCTGCCCTTGGACTACACCCTGATCCCGGTCACGGCGTACTACACCGACAGGGTCCGGGACCTGAGTTACCTCACATCTTGGGGCTGCCCGCATCCCTGCGGGTTCTGCAGCGAGCCGAAGACCAGCCTGCGCCGCTGGAAGGGGCTGCCGCCGAAGCGGGTCGTCGATGAGGTCGAGGCGCTGTGGAAGACTTACGCGCCGGATTAGATCAGCCTGATGGACCCGAACTTCTCGACCAACACCCAGCGGGTGATCGGCATCGTCGAGGAGATGGAGCGCCGTGGCCTGTGCATCCAGTTGCGGGCCAACATGCGGGCCAAGGACATCGTGCACCTCGCCGGGCATATCGACCTCGAACGGCTTCGGAAGGTCGGCTTAAGCGCGATCTTCGTCGGCTGCGAATCGGGGTCCGACCGGATGCTGGAGTTGATGACGAAGAACGCGACGGTCCAGCACACGATCGAGGGATGCCGGATGCTCTCGGAGGCCGGCATCGTCCAGCTCACCAGCTGGATTCACGACCTTCCGCAGGAGACCGACGAGGACAGCGACCTCACGTTCCGTCTCGTGAAGGACCTGGCCCTGCTCCCGCACAACGAGCAGAAGCATCACTTCTTCACGCCGTTCCCGGCCACGGACATGTACGACGCGCTGTTCGGCGCCAGCGAGGACGACGGGCGCAGCCAGCGCGACTGGGCACGCAGCGACACCTACTCCGGGAGTGCGATCTGGTCAGGCCGGCCCGACTTCCGGCGCCGGGTCCTGGGACGGCTCGTGGAGCTCCGGAAGCAGCATCCGGAGGTCCTGGTCCGGTCGCTTCCCCGCCTCGTGGAGGGCTGAGCAGCAGGGCTGCCGAACGAACAGGCTGGGGGCGTGTGTTCGGCGTGCCGCGATTGGTGCCGGACGCCCCTCACCTCTACGGTAGAAATCCCACATCTTGTGGTCGCCGATCGATAGATGCCCATAGGTTGTGGGAGTCAGCCCTGTTATGCCCATTTCGAACATCCAGAGGACACTTTCAATGGCGGACCGAACCGTTGACGGCATGGCGCGTAAGCAGACGAGCGAGGGGCACTCCCTCGGGCAGATGCTGCCGCGGTCCCCGAGGCGTCTGAAGTCGACAACGCGGTCGTTCATCGTCGGTGAGGGGAAGGGCTATCTCACGGTCGCCTGCGCCGAGGACGGCCGTCCTGCTGCGGTCACGATCTTCATGGCCAAGCAGGGCTCGACCTTGGCGGGCCTGATGGACGGTTTCAGTACGACCATCACCCAGGGCCTGCGGCACCAGGTTCCGCTGGAGGTGTTCGTCCGCGAGTACGTCAGCATGCGCTTCGAGCCCGCGGGCTTGACCAATGATCCCGAGATCAGGCAGGCCACCTCCGTGCTGGACTATGTCGGGCGGCGCCTGGCGCTCGACTACCTGCCGTACGACACACGGGTGGAGTTCGGCGTGCTGACAGCCGACGAGCGCGCGGCCAAGGAACTCCAGGACAACGTGGGCGACGCGGCCTGGGCCGACATGATCGGCCTGGCGATGTCCGCGCCGACCGTCGCGAGCCCTCGCCGAGGCTGAGTGCCACAACAAGGAGGGGCCGGCGCCGCGATCGCTCGCGGCGCCGGCCCCTTCGCCTGTGCCGGGTCGTGCACGTTGGGCTCAGTCGGCCGTCCAGGTAAGGGCGGTCTCGATTGCGGCGTCCACATCGGGAACGAGGGTGACCTCGGGGAGCATGTCGAAGGAACAGCTCGGCTCCCCCACGTAGATGACCGGGATGCCGGAGGCCAGCGCGCATCCGATCTCCACGCTCAACCCGGCGCTGCGCCTGCTGAACCCCATGGCGATCAGCACCTTGGAGCGGCGGACGTCGTCCAGGCACAGCCGGGCGGCGAGCCGGTTGAGCGCTATCCCCGCGTCGAACTGGCAGCTGGGCCGGGTGAGCGGGTCCAGGTCGAGCCACCGCGAGGTGGAGTGCAGCGGCGCGGGCAGACTGTCACGGAGCCGGCGGATCTCGTTGCGGTGGCGGAGCGTGGCCGCGAGGTACACCGGTACGGCCTCCGCCGGGGCGGGCTCGCTACGCAGGATCCGGGTCGGGTCCGTAGTGGCAAAGCGGGCTGGTCCTGGCCGGGGTGCGAAGCGGTTGCCCGCGGTGGTCCGTCCGGCGCCGTAGGGGGTGATCGGGCTGTAGGCGTGGCTGAGGTCCTCGTGGAGCAGGGGCATTCCGATGAGCTTGCGCCGCTCATCGACCTTCGCGTAGGGGCCGTCGAGGGGATAGAGGAAGCGGGGCTCCTCGTCGCGTACGAGCACGAAGGTGCCGTAGCGCTGTGGCTTTCCGTGCAGAGACTGGATGCGGTCGTCCAGCAGTGCCAAGTGCCGTCCATCGATGAGCCGTGTGGTGACGTTGCGGGTCGCCTCGTAGAGGAGTTCGTCTCGGCGCTCGCCCGCGAGGTCCGCGTGTTGCATCAGCAGCCAGACCGCGTCGACGGCTGCGGGACCGTGCCGGTCGAGCCTCGGCCAGTGATGCTGACCCACCGCGTCGATCACTTCGGCGGTGGCGTTGGCAGACAACTCCAGGTAGAGCGCGAGGTCCTCGGTGGCGTTGACCAGTTCGGGGGCCAGGGCCGGCAGGAGGGTGAGTGGCCGGGGCCAGTCGGGGTAGCCGAGGGCTTTGCCGATCTTGTCGTCCAGGGCCGGGTCGACGAACAGCGAAGCCAGAGCCCGCTCCAGGTGGAGTTGCTCGTGCTCGGCGACCTGGGCGAGGTGCTGCCAGATACCGGGGCTGGTGGCAGGGGGTCGGGGGGCGATGACGCGTTCCTCGCTGACGGGAGCGGCAGCGCCTTGTGCCTGCTCAAGGTGGGTACGGGCTGCGATGGTGTCCATTTTGCCCGCCTCGGTGCGCGGGATAGCGGCGACCCGCACGATGGTGCGTGGAACTTTGAAGTCCGCAAGTTGGTCGCGGGCGTAGCCGCGTACGTCCTCCACTTCGCCGCCGACCTTCAGGTGGAGGAGAGCGCCCAGAGTATGCCCGCGTACGGGGTGAGTCAGCGGTACGACGGCGGCGTCCTGAACGTCGGGGTGGGCCAGGAGCACGCGGGTGATCTCAGGGGTGTAGACCTTCTCGCCGCCGAGGTTGACGCACTCGCTGCCCCGGCCGAGGAGGACGATGCGGCGTTCAGCGGCCAGGCGGGCGTGGTCCCCGGAAAGCAGGTACCTGGTGCCGTCGCTGACGTGAAAGCGCTTCGCCGGAAGGCCGCCGTCGGGGTGGAGGCCGAGAGGGTGGGGCGCGGCGACGGCCAGGAGGCCGTCCTGACCGACGGAGGCGGGAGTCCCGCCGGTCCGCAGGACGACGGCATGGGTGCCGAGGTCGAAGGTCCCGGTCTCGGGCACGAAGTCGACGGTGGCGATTGAGGAGCCGATGCCGGTGGCTTCGGTGGCGCCGAGCGTCTCGACGAGTCGTGCATGGGGCAGGGCGTCGAGGAGACTGCGTTTGACCTGCTGACTCCACGCGGCACCCGACGAGGTGATGGTGGTCAGGCAGGAGAGGTCCCAGCGATCGGGCCGACGGTGCAGGGCGGTGGCGAGGGGGCGGGCGAGGGGGTCGCCCACGATGGCGAGGGTGTCTGCACGGTGCTGGGCGACGGCGTCCCAGATGGCCGAGGGGCCGGGCTGGGGAACGGTGATCACCGTGCCGCCGGCGTACAGCGCACTCAGGGCGCGAGTCTGCCCTGAACCGTGCATGAGCGGGCTCGCGGCGACCAGCCGGGCGTCCGCGACGGCGATCGGGTCCGCGGTCTCCTCGTGGCTGCGGCGCAACCACGGACTGTGGACGTTGACGTTGCGCGCAAGGTCGCCCACGCGCCAGCGGATTGCGGCGGGATCGCCGGTTGTGCCACCGGTGCACTTGATGAAGGTGTCGTCCGGGGAGGACGCCCAGGGATCGTCGTCCGGGCCGAAAGGCCCCCGGGAGTTCAGGATCCGCTCCAGCGATTGTGTCCAGGCGGGCAGGTCCTGATGGCCCGTGGCGATCCACGCCCGGCAGCCGGGTAGTCCGATCCGGGCGGAGGACATCTCGGTGAGCTGTTCTGGTGCCAGGAACACAACGCTCGACGCGAGCATGGTGAGAACGCCGTCGAGTTCGCGGGCCCGGTAGCGGTAGTTGACGTTGGCGGGTACGACGCCGATGCGCAGGCAGGCGGCGAGGCAGACGAGATGCTCCGGTCGGTTGGGCAGTGCCAGCGCGGCGACGTCCCCGCGTCCGAGGCCGAGGCTGCAGAGATGCGCGGCCAGTGTGGCGGCCTGGGTGTCGAACTGCTGCCAGGTCGTCGTGCTGGTGCCGTGGATGAGGGCGGGGCGCTCCGGATGGTCGGCGGCGATGCGCCGCCACAGGCTCGCGAAGTCGAGTTCGCCACTCATCTGGGTGCTCCGGCCTGGGACGCCGTTGCCCGGAGAGCCGCCGGCTTGACGGTGATGAGGTCGTCGACGGTGGCCCGCATCAGTTCGGGGAACGGGTGGGCCTGCCAGTCCCATGCCGCGTCCTCGATCTGTGGGTCGAGCTGGGCCACGACCTCCCGCAGCCGGATCCGGGGGAAGGCATCGTTGGGGACGGGGTAGCACGTGAGGGTGCCGGTCTGGTCCCGGACGGTGATGTAGGAGGTCTCCGGGCCGCGGGGGACCTGGGCGTAGCTGGCGATCTCGTGTCCCGCGACGCGCGCGGTGAGCCACTCTTCGAGGTCGGCGGGGCTGGGGAGGATGTGCAGGTGGCCATGGCCTACGCGTCGCCCGGCGGGGACGTTCAGGCCGTACTCGAAGGTGAGGATCGGGCGCCGGTAGAGCTGGTGCAGCTGGTCGGCAAGGTCGTGGGCCAGTTCCTCCGTCCCCTCCAGCTCCTCGTCGTTCAGCTGTCCGAGCGAGAGCACGTGGGTGGTGGGCACCACGAGCAGGTAGCCCGGGACAAAGGCACCGATGGTCGGCACCGCCGCGGCGTTCTCGTTCGCGGCGACAACGCGCTGCTGACCGGCATGGAGATGGCGTTGCAGCGTGCAGTCGCCGACGGCCGGGTTGATGGCCTGGCACAGATCACAGTCGGGCATGTGGCCGATGACGAGTACAGCGTCCACGGCGGTCAGCACCGCCGAACTCCGGCGGCGGGTGCGAGCGGTCGAGGCCCTCCAGACGAAGACGTGCGAGATGGCGGCGGCGAACGTCCTGACGACCCGGACGGCGGCGGCAGCAGCCGCGGCGGCCAAGGAGACCGCCGACGTCGCCGCACGCGAGGCTGCTGCGGCAGCGCTCCGCCTCTTCGACCACGACTCGACCCTGGTCGCACAGCTGCTCGGCGTGCCCGCCGAAGAGCTGGAACGCGAAGCCAAGCCTGTTACCGCCGCCCGGGCCAAGGAGGTAATCGAGACCCTCCGCGCCCGCGCGGACCGTCCGCGCCGGGCCCGCTCTCCCCGCCCTGAGCCGGCTCTCCCACCGAACGAGGAGCCGTCGGAAGCGGCGGGCTTTTGCAGCAACCCGACCGATGCCCCGTAAGGACGAGCGCGCGCCCGGACTGTTCCCGCTCTCGGCGACGAACACGTCCGGGCCGACGCCTGCTGAGGACCAACACGAGCAGCTCGCCCTGATCGGGGAGGTCTCTATGCCCTGCCCACCTCACGTCTCGTCCAGCTCACGACCGACCGATTTCGCCGGGACGGTGATCACGCCTACCTCACCCTCGGCCGCCACCCGGTCCTCCTGCCGCCCAAGCTCGCCGTCCTGATCGAGCGGCAGATCGCCAGCCCCGGCGTCTCCGTGCTTCAGCAGACACACGACGGCACGCCCGGATTCCTCTTCCCCGGCCAGCCGCCGAGCCGCCCACGCAACGTTCACGGCGTCCACGCTCAGATGCGGAAGCACAATCTGCCAAGCATCCACACCCGCAACACCGCCATGGTCGAAGCGATCACCAACCTCGCGCCCATCATGGTCAGCGACCTCTTCGGCATCCACCCCAGCACCACCCAGAACTGGGCTCGTTACGCTCAGAACAGCTGGGCGGAATATCTCGAAGCCCTCCAGGCGACCGAATAGCGCAGGGTCGGAACACCGACCGCTATGGGTGGCAGGGCTTCGGCGTAGTCACCTGATGTCCGTTTTATGATCATGTGAGGCCGAGGAGGGCCAGTGGGCGTCGTGGACCACGGGCGTTGCGGCGGAGGGCGGTGGCGATGTTGGTGACGCCGTTCACCCTCAGGGCGCCCATGGCGAGGTTCCGCCAGGCGGTCGTCGCGCGTGGCGCGTTGCGGGTCCGCAGTTTGGATGCGTCCTCGGCGAAGGTGGTGTCGCGGACGTGGTGCAGGGACTCGATGCTCCAGTGGCCGCGGACCAGCTTCGCAAGCTGGGCCGGGGCGGCCTGGCGGGCGGTGAGACTCGTGACCGCGTAGACGGTCTTGATGGTGGCCTTTCCGGTCTTGCGGTCGGTGCGGCGGCGCTTGATCTGGATTGCCTGGCGGGCGCCGGGGAACAGCAGGTTGCTCACGGTGGCGACCTTGATCCGGCGGATCTCGCAGCGCCCGTGGCCGGTTTCCTTTGTCCCCCAGGAGCGGGATGTCCCGCCGGGGAAGCGATTAAGCTGCATGCGGAAACTCTTCTGGCTGCCCTTGACGAATCGACTGAGCCGCTCAAATAAATAGCTTGCCGATCCGGTGGGCCTGTGTCACTGTTCCGCCTGGATCGACAGCCGGACAAGAGAATTGGCGCCATGGGGAATCAGTACGAGGAAGAGTGTCGTCGGTCGTTGGCCGAAGAGCAGGCGAAGAGCCTTGCCGAGACCAACAACTGGGAGCACGTTGACAGGCTTCAGGTCCACCAGGACTGGGACGTGCTGTACCGGGAGATCGCGGCCTGCCTGGACGGCTCCCTGCCCGGGGATCCCCAGATCCAGGAGTTCGTCGGCCGGCATTTCGGCATAGCCTGCCGGTTCTACGCCCCCAGCAGGCAAGCGTACGTCGGGATGGCACTCTTCTATGCGGAAGACGACGCCATGAGGGAGTTTCACAACTCCTACCATCCCAGGATGGTGGAATTCCTGGGTGAGGCGATGAGGATATTCGCCGAACGGGGAGTCGGCTTCACTTCGTAGTACTCCAGCTGCAGATCGTGATCTTGCCCATTGGCGGGGCAGGGCTTCGGCGCTTCGTGTGGCGTCCGGTTCATGACGGTCTGTCGGGCAGGTAGCTACGGGAACGGAAGCAGGCACGGCTTCCAAGATCATGGAGTTCTCGACGCCCCGTGATCCGACTGGAAGACCGTGCCTGCCGACGCACCATCGCTGATCCCGTCCGCCTTTGACCAGCTCCGCCGACAACCCGATCCCGGCCTCCAGGAGGTTCCGGGGCTGCTGGAACGGCTCGCGGAGGTGCCCGACCCGCGCAATCCGCGCGGCGTGCGGCATGCGCTGGCGGTCGTGCTCGCGCTGACAGCGTGCGCGGTGCTGGCAGGGGCGACCTCGCTTGCGGCGGTCGGTGAGTGGATCGCCGACGCCCCGTCCCACGTGCTGGAACAGCTCGGCGTCCGACCCGATCCGCTGCTGCCGCGGCGTCTGGCGCCCTCCGAGTCCGCCGTGCGCCGACTGCTGGCCCGCCTCGACGCAGACGCGCTGGACCGGGCGGTCGGCCGCTGGCTCGCCGACCGCCGCCCGCAACCGAGCGGTGACGCTGACCTGCGCGGACTGTCGGTGGACGGCAAAAGCCTGCGCGGCGCGGCCAGGGCGAAGGGCCGCAAGATCCACCTCCTGGCAGCCATGGAGCACACCAGCGGCCTGGTCCTGGCCCAGCTGGACGTCGGCGAGAAAACGAACGAGATCACCTGCTTCCAGCCCCTGCTCGACACCGTCGCTGACCTCGGCGGGACGGTGGTCACCAGCGACGCGCTGCACACCCAACGCGAGCACGCCGGCTACCTCCTCGGCCGGAAGGCCCACTACATCGTGATCGTCAAGGGCAACCAGAAGAGTCTCCGTATGCAGCTCAAGTCGCTTCCCTGGCGGGACATCCCGCTCCTGGGTCGGACGAAGGAGACCGGCCACGGGCGCTGCGAGATTCGCCGGGTCAAGGTCGCCACCGTGAACAGGCTGCTGTTCCCCGGCGCCCGGCAGGCCATCCAGATCAAGCGCCGCCGTACCTGCCGCAAGACCGGCAAGACCGCCGTCAAGACGATCTACGCCGTCACCAGCCTGACCGCCGAGCAGGCGTCCCCGCCCGACTCGCCCGGTTGGTCCGCGACCACTGGGGCATCGAGTCCCTGCACCACGTCCGCGACACCACCTTCGCCGAGGACGCCTCCCAACTGCGGACCGGCAACGCACCCCGGGCGATGGCCACGTGGCGCAACCTCGCCATCGGCATCCTGAGACGCTCCGGCGTCACCAACATCGCTGCTGCCCTCCGCCGCAACGCTCGCGACCCCCAACGACCGCTCGCGCTCCTCGGCCTCGGATGATCAGAAACCGGGCATCATCCGACTACGCCGAAACCCTGCTATGGGTGGTCTCCGAAGGGGAGGGGATTGATGACCGAAACGCTTGGAGATATTGCGATCAGGAACTCGTCCAGCGCCATCTTCTTGAGGCTTTCGGAGATTATCTCAGGATCGCGGACAGACCAGCCATCCGTTGTCTTGTCCCCTGCATTAAAGAGCGCCACCGAAACCGACTCTGCGGCGGGATCGTGACGCGCATAGTAGCGGATGCCCGCGCGCCCCAAGCCATGCATCTGTTGCGCTATTGCTCGGGTGCTCGGATATGAGGACTCTGGGCCGCCCTGGAATTCGAGAGTGCAGCCGTAGAGGCCGAGGTTGTCCCTGAGCGTCAGATCTGTGACGATCAGTCCGCAGTGAATGTCCACAACGGATATCCGCCGTTCTGATATCAAGTCCTCGCTGACCGTCTTCATTCGACCGACGACTTCCATGAAAGCACCCAGCTCGGACTCCGAGACGTAGCAAGCTCCGGAGGGGGTGTCGAACCTGTGGTCCATCTTCGGGCAGAAGTGCACGGCCCCGTGGGTGGCAAGGTGCATGCGATACAGACGGACCTCGGGACCCAGGTTGCTGCAGCCCGGCGGGAGGCCGTAGCTCATGATTCCAACCTCCTCGCCAGAGAGTCAGCGGATGTGAGGATGGCAGCCTCTTGTGAGCTGTCACTGATGACTTCACGGGGGGAGTGGCCGTTAAGTTCTGGCTGGGGGGTTGCTGCCCAAGAAATCACAGCGGCGGTAACGTTCCTGATTTGCCTTCTGTGAAACTTCTCCAGTATTGCATGCGTGGCCTTGCGGAGCTCTGCGGTCCCTGGCTCGAATTGCCAATCAGGGAAATACCAAATCCCGGAGGGGCCTGGCATGGCGAGGAGATCGCCTGATTCGGCAAGCGGCCCGGCCTTCCAGTCTGGATCAGCCCTTCGCTCTTCGACTTCTCCGTCAGTGAGGTATGGCGCTAGAGCCTGATGCCATCTGAAATAGGAAATTGCCTCACGGGCTGCGTCGCGTCCAACCTCCGTCATTTCTTTATCTGACATGTCCACCGAGTCGAAATCGAAACCCATCTCCAGACTGCCCCTGAATGCTTGCTCGGCAGCCATTATTCCGCCGATTGCATACAAGTTGGGAGGATGGGATTGTGTTCCCTTCTCACAGCCCAGCCTGGCTACTGTTCGGGCGGCGACATGCTCAGCGATTTGCCAGGCAACGTCGACAGGAACCTCATCCAGGCTCGGGTCGCGGTCGCCGATGCCTGCCAGGTACTCCTTGAAAGCGGTCTCCAGAAGCGCTTGGGCATCTTCCATATCTTGACGTTAAGACTCGCTACCGCCTGGCGCACCTGGACCCCTGCGCCTCGCTCTCCAGCTGCGGCGACTCGTCGAATAGTGCACGGTCGGAACACTGCAGGGCAACGACAGCCCCACTATCTGCCACACGCGCGACAACCACTCCTGCCAGCAGCCGACGCACCTGCGCCTCGGGACGCCGGCGGAGAACCGCGCCGAGTGGATCGCCCGCCGACGCGACCCCGGCAGCCGCCTGGCAGACCTCCCGGCTGCGGCGACGGATAACTACGAGATGGACTTCGCGTACCTCATCAGAGCATCGGGCATCACGCCGAGAACTCCCGCGAAGCGCCGGAGGACGTCGGGCCCGTCAGCGGCGAACACGTCCAGTGCGCGCAGGCCAAACTCTCGCTGGGCTTCATTGCGCAGCGCTACCAAGATACGGCCCCGAGTGACAAGCAAGGCGCACTCTTCGTCGGAGTAGTCGGAGGGATGGTTTCGGTGGGTAGTCCCCCCCCGCGCGACACAGAAGCTGGGACAGCGCTGCATCCATCTACAGCCGAGAAATCATCCTCCAAAAAGTCACAAATTGGCCATATCATCAGCTGTAGGCATGTATGACCTGCGTCCGTATGCGAGGAGGCTCCTCGTGACGACCCTGACTGTTCCTACCGGGTACGCGAAGGCCGAGTGGGAGAAGATCGTCCGCCGTGGGCGGAAACTGATGAGTCAGAAGTCCGGGATCCAATGGTCTCTCGGCGACCTCGTCATTGGCGCTCTCGATGGGCATAGCCGCGGACACGGCGAGGTGAACCAGGTGATCAAGATCCTGGCGCATCAGATCGGTGCCAATCCGGAGACTCTGCGCGGCTACTACGACGTCGCGCGGCAGTGGCCGGAAGAGAAGCGCCGGACAGATGTGAGCTTCACAGTGCATGCAACCTTGGCCTACGTCCGTAGCCGGTACGTCTTGATCCGCAAGGACCCCTACGACCCGTTCACCGAGGAGTACCACTGGACGGTGAACGAAGCCCAGAAAGTCGCGAACCGCGCCGTCGGGACGCCAACCAACCAGGAAGAGCGTCTCGCCCATACCCGGCGCCTGCTTCACACGGATGAAGATGCGGCCAAGGCGGTTACCGAGATGCTCGGACGCCCGGACGTTCGGGCCCGCCTCGCATCCGATCAGCACGCCCGACACCTGATGCGTGAGGCACAGTACGAGCACTGGAGCCGGGTCGACGAGGCAGCGGAAGCCGAAGCCGAGCTGGCCTCGGCGGATGACGCGGCAGAGGTGGAGGAGGAGTTCGAGGACGAAGCCGCTCCCCTCGGCGTCCGGTACACCGAGGCCCCGATGGAGATCCTGCGGTTGCTCGGGGCCTTCGCCTCGTTCTTCGTCTCGCTCCAGCGGATCATTCCCGAGGTCCACACCCAGGACTACACCGAGGAAACCAAGCAGGCGGTCCTCGACAACGTGCACAAGGCGCGCATGCTGCTCGACTGGTGCGAGACCGCCATCAAGACCGGAAGAACCGACATGGAGAAGGCGCTTGCGCGCCTGATGGAGGACGAAGAAGGCGAGTAGTTATGACGACCACGCGCCGCCAGGCGGCGCACGACAGCGGAGAGGACATCTGGAACCGGGTGGAGAAGGCTGGGGAGGACGGCCTTCCCCCTGAGCGGGCCATCGGCCGGAACACCAGGGGTCAGTTCGAGCGTGGCAAGAGCTGGATCCGAGACGCCAAGTGTGGAGCCGAGCAGAAGAGCTTCGTTCGGTACCGCGGCCATTACATGGTCACCCTTGACGCGGACAAGTGCACGGCCTATGCCGCCGAGCGCATGCAGTCCCTGTACAGGCAGGCTGTGCGCATCTACAAGTGCTCGCTGAAAGAACTGCCGCCAGAAGCGCAGGAACTTCTCACGGTGACGCTGCTTACCAAGCAGTTGCAGTCCATCTTCGACGCGATGGACATCCTCAAGGCCGCTGGCTTCTCCCCGAAGACGGCGGCGGCAAGGGTCGCGGCAACGACCCCCGCGAAGAGATCTCCGGCAACGTCCAGGGGCCGGAAGGCCTGACCGCCCAGTCAGCCGCAGGACGAGGTGGGCCCACATCCAGGGTGGACCCACCTCGCCAGTTCGAGGATCGCTGCACCCAGACCCATCAGCAAGCCACGCCTGTCCCATCGAGCATCAGAGTCCGATGGCAACGCTGGTGACCGGCTCCACGACCACCGGCCTCGGCTGCGGAATCAGCCCCCGGCCTGGAATGCGGTCTGGTCCGCGTGTGCGAGCGAGGTCGAAAGCGGCAGGAGGCCGGACGCCCCGAAGGATGTCCGGCCTCCTGGCGGCCCTAGAGGACCTTCAAGCCACCTTGGCGAGGTCCTGCGGGATCGCAGCGCCCATGGCCCACGTAACGGCTGCCACGACCTCGTCGTCCGAGGACTCCAGGAGGTGTCCGTACCGGTCGACGGTCGTCGTGATCGACTCGTGGCCGAGGCGGGCCTGGATCACGGGCAGCGGGACCTTGCTTGCGATGAGCCAGGAAGCGTGGGTGTGACGCAGGTCGTGGATGCGCGGGCGCTTGGTAAGGCCGGCGGCGTTGGCTCCATTCAGGGCGGGCTTCCAGCGGTGCGCGTGGAACACGCCGGAGTGCCAGGCCCCGCCCTCCGGGGCGGTGAACACCAGGTCGGTCGGCTTCTTCCCTTGGCAGAGCCGCTGGAACAGCTGCACCTGCTCTGGGGTGAGCACGAGGGTTCGACGCGATTTCTTGGTCTTGAGGGCGCCGAGGAACGTCCCGCCCTCGCCCCCCGCTTCCAAGCGCGCTGCACGCGGAGCGTTGGCCGCTTGGAGACCAAGGTGAAGTCCCGGGGTTGCAGTGCGGTCACCTCGCCCCACCGGAGGCCGGTGCTTACCAGCGCGTCGATAATGTCGACAGCGTCAGCCCGTACGTGCTCGCGCAGGAGGGCGTACTCCTCGGGCTCCAGGAAGACCTCGTCGTCCTCCGTGTCGTTCCCCTTGGGCAGCTTGGTGTGCACAGGGGTTCGAGTCACGTAGAGACGGGTCGGCGTCCACGGCGGACTGGAGGATGCTGTAGAGCAGGCCGTGGAGGTTGGCGATCGTCTTCGCCGCGTACTTGCGGCGCTCCGTGCCCGGAGGCTGAAGGGGGCCCGGCCTCCCGTCCTGGAGGTCCAGGATCCACCGGCTGATGTGATCGCGGGTGAGCTTGTCCCCTCGGTCGGAGACGGACAGCTCTCCGAGCCACGGGATCATGTGGTTGTCGATGAACCTCGTGTAGTTGGTCTTGGTGTGCTCGCCTATGTCGGTCAGGAGCCCGACATAGGCGTGGGCGTAGACCTTGAACTTCTCCGCGTCTGGCGCCGACGGCTCGCTGGTCTCGACGAAGCCCTCGCCCTTGACCCACCCCGGCGGCCATTGCTGTCCGTGACCATTGACCAGGTCGCGGAAACGTTCCGCCTGCGTCTCGCCGTCGAAGGTCTCGCGGCACCAGGCGCCCGTGCGCGAGCCTCCGGCCCGCCACACGACGGTGTAGGAGGGGTCTCCGGACTGCCGCCGGTAGGTCTTGATTGAAGCCATATGAGGGATCGTACGGCGTGTCGGTGTGGCGACCGTGTGGCGAAAGCCTTGCCGGCGCTAGCGTGAAACCAGCGTTTTAGCTGGTCACGACGTTTCTGCTGTGGTGGGGCGGGTGGGACTCGAACCCACGACGGCTCGCGCCACGAGCAACGGCGGGCGGATGACAGTTCTGCCGGTGGAAGCCCCACGCCGGGAGCAGAACCCGCCGTCTGCAGGGTGCACGCTACCTGCGGTGGACGGTCTGTCCGCAGGATGTATGGGGTAGCACGTGTGAGAACGCTGTGGTCCTGTGTCGGGGTTCTGAGCATGGTCGGTCTGGTGGGTTGCACGAGCACGACAGACGGCACGAACGACGCACCGCAGACCGCGACTCCCTCCCCCGTGATGCTTGCGATCAGTGGCGGGATCGACGTCATGCTGCCCGACAAGGGCGCCGGCGCCGAGCTCAACGCCCCGTGCACGCCGCCGTCGAACGCCAGGACGCAGCTCGGGCTGGAAGTCCGCGTGACGGATGGCGAGGGCACTGTCCTTGGGACGGGAAAGATCGAGGTTCCGTGGGCGGCGCACACCGAGATGCCCTACCCCCACGGCCGGAGCTCCACTTCGACGCGAGTCAGTACGACGCCGAAGTGGCTCGCACTCAGGCCGACCTTTGGGGGCAACTGTACTCGTAGCCCAGCACGACGCGACCCCGTTGTCGCCGAGGCCCGCGAGCGCTGCAGCGAAGGCGGCCGCGAAGAAAGCGGGCTCGTCCCGCGCCGGTCGGCCTGGTGGTGAGGTCCGGTCAGCTGACCGGACCGGTGCCGTAGCCGTGCTTCTTCATGCACGCGTCCTCGAAGGCCATCAGGGTGATCACGCCCTCCTCCGGGATGCTGGCGTAGTCCGTGACGATGGTCCAGCCGCGTTGCTTGAGGACCGCCTGCACCTCTCCGATCGCCCCGTCCACGTCCTTGCGCTCCTTCCGGTCCCCGGACTGCCGCCAGCCGCGCTCGCGCAGCTCGCCCACCAACGCCTCGTAGCGGGCGAGGTCGACCGGGGTGGTCTCGGTGCCGAAGCCCTTGAAAGCGACGCTGCACGATTGCTTCGAGCCGACCGGAGCGTCGTCGAACGTGCGGGCGTACTTAGGTGCGTTCGCCGGGACACCCGCGTCCGCGACCGAGGTGTCGAGGTCCGAGCGTATGACCTCCTTCGATAGCGGCCCGGTGCCCTGGGGCCGGGGTGACGGCGGCGCCGTCTTGGCGGCCACCCCGGTGTCACCAGCGCCGCCGCAGCCTGCGGCTCCGAGCGCGATGACCGCTATCGCCACGGCGGCCCACTTCGTCCTGTGCACAGTCGTCCCTCCCAGGTCACGGGGCCGCGCACCTCCGCGATCAAGGAAGGAGTGTGCCACGGGGCACCGACGGAGCAATCCCCCGGCCACCGGCGACGGCTTCGGCGAGAACAGCGACCCGCCTCCAGCTGCCGACCCTCCACGCGCGGTAACGGCGGGCCCTGGCACTACGGGAACTCGACCTCGGCGGAGAGCACCGGGCCCGCAGACGCCCTGGCGATCCCGAGGCTCCCCAGGGCGCGCGGACCTTGCACATCTCCAGGTCCGTGTACTCCTCAGCCGCAGCCAGGCCGTTCACCCCATGGCGCGCGTCGAGCGAGCGGCCACGTGGTCGAAGCATCGGGTGCCCTTTGGTGGCCAGGGACGTCTGAACCACCAAGGTCTAGTTCTCGGGCCGTGCTCCCTCGTCCACACGTGGGCACGGCCAGACTCGGATGTCGTATCGCTCGGGATCACTGGCTTGCCCTGCCGGGCACCGCCAAACCCTCACCTCGTGCTCGCCCTCGTCGGGCAGCACCAGGACGGGGCCGGGCTCCTTACCCTCCACGTTGACAAGGGAAAGCTCTCGAGTCGACGCCGTGATGCGAGACGTGCCGAGCAGTGTGCCTCGTCCATCGGGTGCAGGATCCTCCCAGACCGAAAGCACCACGGCGATACGTGAAGCAGAACCCTGCGCAGGGATGCCGACTGCCTCTCCGTTGCCCTTCACGGAGTCGCCCTCAGGGATGGCGCTCACGATGTCAGCGCCCGGACCGTCGCCGGCGACCAGCCAGAACTCGCTGTGCGACACCCACAGAGCGTCGAACACGACATCCCAGGGCTGAGCGTGAAGGAAGAGCGCATCGCCGCCGAACGCCACCACAGGATCCATGTCCACCACCGTAGCGTCCGACCGCGAGAGCGGACCGTCCCCTTTCGAGCCTTGGTCTGACCGGCCCTCCAGCGGGCCGAAGTCCCCGAACGGGTCGTCGCGACGGACCGTGACCCCTTCGGCTCTCAGCCGAGGAGCAGCGGTCAGAATCCGGGCGGCAGTTCGCGCACGTGGGTATGCGGGTCTATCCGATGCGATCACTGCCGCCACGGCCGTCAAGCTCTCATCGCAGGACGGCCGACCGCCTCGCCACTCGTGACCAAGGCCCGCTTCCGGCCGAGGGCGTCGGCATCAGGGTCCCTGTCCAGTCGGGCGAAGAAACAGATGTGCGATTGTCGGTCGCGCGTGATAGTCACTACCTCCACGGGAGGGTGATCACTGGCCTCCCCGTTCGAACATGCAAGGGGTGGGGACATGGCGTTGCTCGGTGACTGGGGGCTCACGCTGGGGAAATGGGCCGGTCGGCCCAGCCCTCGGGTGCAGAAGGACTCCGGCGATCCCGCGGTCGGTCGCGTACGGGAGGCCGCCGCGGCCGGGAACTGGACCGCGGTGCGCGAGGTGCTCGAAGCGCGTCCCGAGAGCGAGGACCGGGTCGAGCTCCTGTGGGCCGTCGGCGACACCGCCGGGGTAGAGCGGTGGATCTCGCCGGTCCTCGAAGCGGAGCCGGAGGCAGCGCTCCCCCGGCTCGTGGCGGGGATCCGCCACATCCGTTGGGGTTGGGAGGCCCGCACCAGCGCCCGCGCCTCCCAGGTCTCGCGCGAGCAGTTCGATCTCTTCCACGCGCGCCTGCGCACGGCCGAGACTTGGCTGTACGAGGCGGCCGAGCGCGAGCCGCTGTGGGTCTCCCCCTGGTACGGCCTCCAGGTGACCGGCCGAGGGCTTCAGGTGGGTCAGGTCACGGCGCGGCGCAGGTTCGAGGCGACGGTACGACGGGACCCGCACCACCTTCAGGCGCACCAGCAGCAGTTGCAGCAGGTCTGCGACAAGTGGGGCGGCTCGCACGAGGAGATGCACGCCTTCGCGCGCGCGTCTACGTTCGGCGCCCCCGGGGGCACCCTGCTCGGACAGCTCGTCGCGGTCGCCCACATCGAGCAGTGGCTCTCCCTCGACTCGGGGCCGGACGCCGCGTACATGAGCCGTCCCGAGGTGACGGCCTCCCTCCACAAGGCCGCCGACCACTCCTTCCGACACCCGGACTTCGTCCGCGAGGGCGGCTGGCTCCAGGTGCTCAACACCTTCGCCATGGCCTTCTCCCTCACCGGGGACCGGAACGCCGCTCGGGAATGCTTCCGTGCTACCGAGGGGCGTGTCACCGAGTCCCCCTGGTACTACCTGGACGGATCCGACCCCGCGGCGGCGTACCGGAAGCAGCGCTCGGCAGCCGGACGCTGACGCGTCCAGAGCACGGGTGGCAAGCCCACGTACCCCTCCCTCCGTTTCCGTCGCCACGCGACCTCCCGCTCCCGCCCGCACTGTCGCCGCGCCGCCCTCGTGGCGTCGGCGCGCCCACCGAAAGACTCCGCCAGGTGTCCCACTCGTCATCCGCACACACCTTCCAGGTCGACCTCCGCGGCCTCGTCGACCTGCTCTCCCACCACCTCTACTCGAGCCCCCGCGTCTACCTGCGCGAGCTCCTGCAGAACGCCGTGGACGCCATCACCGCCCGCCAGGCGGTCGATCCCGGCGCGCCCGCGGCCATCACCGTGCGCACCGGTGACACCCTCACCGTCACGGACACCGGCATCGGCCTGACCGAGGCCGACGTCCACCGCTTCCTCGCCACGATCGGGCGCAGCTCCAAGCGGACCGCCGACGGCGCCCTCGACGGGGCCGGGCTCGACGCCGCCCGCGGGGACTTCATCGGCCAGTTCGGCATCGGCCTGCTCGCCTGCTTCGTCGTCGCCGACGAGATCACGGTGATCAGCCGGTCCGCGACGGACCCCTCCGCCCCCGCGGTCGAGTGGCGCGGCCACTCCGACGGCCGGTACACGATCCAGACCGTGCCCGCGTCGGCCGTGCCCGAGCCGGGGACGACCGTGCGGCTCACCCCGCGCGCCGACAACGCCGAGTGGACGAGCCCGGAGCAGGTCGTCGCCCTGGCCCGGCACTACGGCGGTCTCCTGCGGCACGAGGTCACCGTCGTCGGGCCGCGCGGCGAGAGCCGCCAGGTCAACGAGGCACCGCCATGGGAGCGGAACCACCGCTCCCCGCTGGCCCGGCGCGAGGCCGACACCGCCTACTGCCGCGCTCTCTTCGACTTCACCCCGCTCGACACGATCGAGCTGGACCTTCCCGCGGCCGGTCTGCGCGGCGTCGCCTACGTCCTGCCCACGGCCGTGAGCCCGGCGCAGCGCGCGGGGCACCGGGTGCACCTCAAGGGGATGCTGCTCACCGACCAAGCGCCCGAACTGCTGCCGGAGTGGGCCTTCTTCGTGCGCTGCGTGGTCGACACCACCAGTCTGCGGCCGACGGCATCCCGGGAGGCACTGTACGAGGACGGCACCCTGTCCGCCGTACGGGACGCCCTGGGCGAGCGGATCCGCGACTGGCTCACCGGGCTCGCCGCCAGCGACCCGGCGCTGCTGCACCGCTTCATCGACACCCACCACCTGGCGGTGAAGGCGCTCGCCCGTTACGACGACGAGCTGCTGCGGATCGTGCTGCCGTGGCTGCCGTTCGAGACCACCGACGGCAACGTCACGCTGGAGGAGTTCGCCCGCACGCACCGGACGCTGCTCGTCACCCGGAGCGTCGAGGAGTTCCGCCAGGTCGCCCCGATCGCCGCGGCCGCGGGCCTGGGCGTGGTCAACGGCGGTTACACCTACGACCGCGACCTTGTGCACCGGCTCCCCGAGATCCGTCCGGGCACGTCCGTCACGGACCTCGACCCCGCCACCGTCACCGCCCACCTCGACGCCGTCGACCCGACCGCCGAACTCCGGGCCGCGGCCTTCCTGTCCACCGCCCGCGAGACGATCGGCGTCCACGACTGCGACGTGATCCTGCGGGACTTCCAGCCGGTCACCGCCCCCGCGCTCCTCCTCGACAACAGGGACGCGCGCCACGAGCGGACCCGCTCGAGCCTCGCCGCCGAGAGCGACGGCCTCTGGGCCGACATCCTCGGCTCCCTGCGGCACGAGACCCCGCGCGCCCAGCTCGTCCTGAACCACCTCAACCCGCTGGTCCGTCAGGCGATCACGATCACCGAGCGGGGACTCGCCGTCACGGCCGCCGAGGCCCTCTACGGCCAGGCGCTGCTGCTCAGCCGCCGCCCGCTGAGGGCGAGCGAGAGCGCCCTGCTCAACCGGGCCTTCATCGGCCTGCTCACCCACGCCATGCACCAGACCGGCACGGCGGCACCCGGCTCCGAGCCCCGGAAGGAACTGTAGATGCTGGACACGCCCGAGGCCGTCGTGGAGGCGCTCCGCGAGAACAACGAGCGCCCCCACGGCCTGCCGCGTACCGTGACCGCCGAGGAGCTCGTCGAGGCCGCCGAGCCCTTCGACAAGCCCGACGTCCTGGTCACGGCCCTGTTGGAGCTGATGTCGGCGTACGAGTTCACCGGCGAGCACCGCAAGTCGCCGGTGGTCTTCGCCCGGCTGGTCAAGCTGTGGGACACCGCCCCCGAGTCGTTCAGCCAGTGGGAGGCCCACCAGGTCTTCTGGCGCTTCAAGTGGGTGACGACGTCCCTCCTGCAGGTGCCCGAGATGCCGCTGGCCTCCGTCCGGAGCTGGATCGAGCAGATGCGCGGCCGGTACGAGGCGGCCGAGCACGGCATGCAGCCGGTGGCGGCGATGCGCTACCACGTGGCGCACCACACCGGCATCGGTGTCGACGACGCGTACGACCTGTGGGCCACCCGGCCGCGAACCGAGCTGAGCGACTGCGAGGCCTGCGAGACCCGGCACTTCGCGTGGCACCAGGTGGTGGCGGGCGACGACGCCGGCGCGCTGGACACCTGGCGGCCGGTCTTCGACGGGGCCCAGGCCTGTACCGAGGAACCGCAGGTGAGCCAGGCGCGCGCGTTGCTGCCGCTGTTGCGCCTCGGGCGTACCGACGAGGCCCGCTCGCACCATCTCACCGGTTACCGACGGGTCCGCGGCCAGACCGGTATGCAGGAGGAGGTCGGTCTGCACCTGGAGTTCTGCGCCCTTTCGCGCAACGAGGGCCGCGGCCTGGAGATCCTTGCGGAGAACCGCCCCCTCTTCGAGGCGACGGGCGCGCCGCTGGCCCATCTGGAGTTCCTCACCGGTGTCGAGGTGCTGCTCGCCCGCCTCGTCGAGGACGGCCACGGGGACACGCCCGTCGCCGGCCCGCCCGGACGGAACTGGACGGCGGGCGCACTCTCCGCCCACGTACGCCCTGAGGCGGACCGCCTCTCCGCCGCTTTCGACGCGCGCAACGGCACCACGACCGTCGGGGACCGCCGCCGCTCACGTCTCGCGCGCCGCCCCCTGCTCGACGAGCCGCTGACGCTCGGGCTCAGGTCGTCCGCCACCCGCTCCCCCGCAGCGGCGGGCGCGGGGGCGGCCGGGTCACTCGGCGCGGCAGCCACGGCCGGTCCGGAGGTTCCCGACGACTTCTCCTCCCTGGTGACCGAGGCACGCCGGATGGCGCGCCTCGGACACCCCGGGGACACCCGCCTCTGGACCCGCATCGCCGAGCGTGTGGCCGACGGTGGCACCGCGCACGACGACCGGCTCGGCCCGGAGGACCTGTTGCGGGCGGAGCTGGCCGAGCAGCGCGCCTACCTGCTCCTGCAGGAGGGCCGTCACGCGGAGAGCATCGCCGAGCTGGAGCTGGCCGCCGGCCTGTTCGAGCGGCTCACGATGCCGTGGCAGGCGCTCTCCACGCGGACGCGTGCACTCGCCTGGGCGACCACGCCCGATGCCGCCGCGGATCTGGGCCGTACAGCAGGGGACGACGACCAGGCGGACGGCGAAGACCCGCGGGTGGGCACGGACACGGACGGCGTCAGTGCGTTGGCGTCCACGACGGCGGACGCCGTCCGGGGCTCGCTCGACGCCTGCCTGCGCGAGGCGGAGCGGCTCAGCACCGAGGCTCCCTTCACCGGCGAGCCGCAGCCCCTGGGCGAGGCCGAGGCCGTCGCCTGCGCCGACCTGGCGTCGGAGCGCGCGCTGGAGTACCTGACCGTGCTGTACTCCTCTCTCTTCGCCGCCTACCAGGACCTCCAGCGGCACCTGCCGGAGGCCCCGGACGCGGTGCGGGAGCGGTTCGAGGAGTCGGCCCAGAGGTTGCGGTCCGAGGCGGAGCGCCTGTCCGTGCGCCACCACGTGGCCAACGCACGCCAGTTCGTCGCCGACATCGCCGCTCAGCGCGGCGACACGGTCCTGGCCACGTCGGAGCTGCGCGCGGCCCTGGAGGACGTCGACGCCTCCGGGCGGCCCTGGCGCGGTTCGCGCCCGCGCGCGCTGCTCGCCCAGATCCTCCTCGCCGAGCAGGCGCCGGCGGAGGCCACGGAGCTGCTGCACCGGGCGATCTCCGACGCGGTGCGGTACGACGATGCGGACTTCCCGCTGGCCCCGACGTACGCACTGCTCGGCCACGCGTCCTCGCACGTCGGGGACTCCGCCGGCGCCGTGCGTCACCTCTCCGAGGCGGCCGCGCGGTTCGACCAGGACGGGACGCACGACGAGGCCGCCCAGGTACGTCTCCAGCTCGCCGACGTCCTCGCGAACACGGGACAGCAAGCGGACGCCGTCGCCGTACTGGAGTCCGTCCTCACCGACGAGACGGCCTCGTCGCTCGACGAACGCCTTGTCGCCCAGGCCCGGCTCACCCTGGCGCGCGGGTTGCGGGAGCTGGAGGAGTTCCTCGCCTCGGCGGAGGAGTTCCTGCGTCTCGCCGACACCGTCGCGGCCTGGGAGGACGACCGCACGATCCATACCCTGGTGGCCGCGGAGGCGGCGACGACGCTGGCGATGGCCGACCGCTGGGAGGCGGCGGGCACGGCGTACGAACGGGCGGTCGCCGCGCACGTCGAGGCGCCGCACCCTCCGCTGATCATCCACATGATGCGCGAGTTCGCCCGCCTCACCGTGTCCGCGCGGGAGGAGGACGGCGTGGACGCGGCGCTGCGGCACCTGGCGGACGCCGACGCGGTCGTCGCCGCGGTCCCGGACGGCGCCGAGGGCTTCCACTCCTGGTACGAGAGCGGCGAGATCCACTACCGCCGGGCCCGTGTCCTCGCCGAGGCGGAACGCTTCCCGGAGGCCCTGACGGAGGCGGAGGCCGCCGTCGCCGCGCACGAACAGGGCGGGCAGCGGGGCGAGATACCACGCGCGGAGGCGGTCAGATTCGCGGCCCTCGTCGAGGGCAACGGCCTGGGCCACTTCAAGGAGGCCGTCGCCCGCCTCACGACGGCGGCGTCGCGCTGCCGCAAGGCGGACCTCACGGAGGCCGCCGAGATCCTGGACGCGCTGCGTGAGGAGTACGTGACGCGGCAGTAGGGACGGAACGCCCGCAGGGCCGTCGGGGCATGTGCGCGTCGGCGGCCGTCGCGGGGCCCAGGTGACCACCGCGGCGCCGGTGTGGTCGAGGTGAAGGCGCCCCGGGGGAACGACAAACGCGTCGACGCCGAGACGTGTTCCGTCGTCGTGTGCGGGTGAGAGGCCCGGCGCATCGTCTCTCGGGATTCGCCAGCCGCTGCCTGATCAGGGCACAGGCTGAAGCTGCCGGGCCAGCCACGGCCACCGGTGTATCAATGCAGTCCCTTTCGGAGCTGCCTGTCCCCGAAGCGGGGGTGATCCCTCGTCCGCCCGGGCGTACCCGCGCATGAGTCTGGGGCCGGCCGGGCAGGCGGTCGTCCAGACGGGCCTTGCGGGGCGGCGACGGGACGAGGTGGGGCGTGGCACGCGGCAAAGGACGGCACGACCGGGGCGACGGGCTGCTGGCGCGCCTCCGGCGCGACCCCTTCGTCGTCCAGACCGTACGGTCCACGGCGGCTGCCACCCTCAGCTACGTCGTCGCCCTCCGGCTCAGCAGGGAGCCGGTTCCCCTCACCGCGCCCCTCACCGCTCTCCTCGTCGTCCAGGTCACGCTCTACTCCACCGTGACCACCAGCCTGCGCCGGGTGACCTCGGTCGTCGTCGGCGTCCTCATCGCCATCGCGTTCAGCGCCGTCGTCGGACTCTCCTGGTGGAGCCTCGCCCTCGTGATCCTCGCCTCGCTGCTCGTCGGCCGGCTCGTCAGGGTCGAGGAGTTCATCCCCGAGGTCGCCATCAGCGCCATGCTCGTCCTCGGCGTCACCCAGGTCTCCGACACCGCCTGGGACCGCGTCCTGGAGACCCTCATCGGCGCTGTCGTCGGCATGCTCTTCAACCTGCTTCTCGCCCCGCCGGTCTGGGTCGACACCGCAGGCGACTCCATCGAGGGCCTCGCCCGACGGATGCGGCTGCTGCTCCTCGACGTGGCGGACGAGTTCACCGGCGCACCCCCTGTCGAGCAGGCCGCCACCCGGCTCCACGAGGCCCGCCGCCTCGACAACGACGTCGGCGACGTCGACGGGGCTCTGCGCACCGCCGAGGACAGTCTGCGGTTCAACCCCCGTGTCAAGGAGGGCCTCCTGCACCGGGTCGTGTTGCGTACCGGCCTCGACACCCTGGAAATCTGCGCCGTCGTCCTGCGAGTCCTCGCCCGCACCCTCACCGACCTGGCGAAACATCGTGGCGGGCACCAGCTGCTGCCCGAGGGGGCCGCCCTGGCCATCCGGGAGACCGCCCAGTACACCGCCGACGCCCTCGTCAGCTTCGCCGTCCTGGTCACCACGCGGGGCAGCGAGGGCGCCGAGGCCGCGGAGACCCGGCTTGCGGCCGAGCTGCGGGCGGCCAGGACATGCAGGGACCGCGCCGCCGACCGGCTCCTCGCCCTCGCCCTCGCCGACCCCCGCAGCTGGCAGCTGTACGGGGCACTGCTCACCGAGGTCGACCGGATCCTCGACGAACTCGACCCCGAGCACCGGGGCCACCGGCTGATGGAGGAACTGGACCGGCGGGTCCGCGAGCGCAGTGACCGTCGACGTCGTCTCGCCTTCCGTGACCGGTGGGACACGCGCCGGCCCACCCGCGCCGACGGATGACCGCGCTCGACGGTCTCGAGGTCACCATCGTCTGCAACGTCTGGGGCCGGCCGGCCTAGGAGAGCAGCGGCCTCGACATCACCGCGGCCCCGGTGACGGGTGTGGCCTGTGCGGGCGGGACGTGCCGCACCCGTCGGGATGGGGTGGGGCGTCTCCTTCGGTTCATCTCGAAGATCGGTAGCGGTAGGGGGCGGGCGGTACAGTGCCCGCCGTGGACATACCCGACTGGTTCGTCTGGATCGCTCTTGGCCTGGTCGTCCTGCAGGCTCTTGGTCTTGTTCCCGTTATTCGCCGGATGGGCGGAGCCGATCCTGTGGTGCGCTCCGAGGCGCGTCTCGACCTGGTGGAGACCGTCGGCTCTCTGCTGCTCTTCGGCGGCGTGGTGCTGATGCTCGTGGTGGCGGAGTCCTTGTTCTGGATCGGTCTCGTCGGCTTCGCGCTCTTGGCTGTCGTGTACGCCGTGAAGGGTGGCCGGCTGCTCCGCGCCCGCCTCCGCCCCAGGGCCTGATCCGGATGACAGGCCCTGGTTAGGGCATTAGAACTCCTAACAAAATGATCTTCGAGGTGGTTGGATCGCCCCGGGAGCGTTGATCGGGGGTGCGGGGTGGCTCGGCCGAAGCCGCGGGAGGTCGAAGATGAGTTGTGGGCGGTGATCGAGCCGCTGCTGCCGAAGGTGGAGCGCCGGCCCGGTATCCGGGGCGGAAGCGGCATCCGGACCGGCTGGTGTTCCAGAGCATTCTGTTCGTGCTGCATACCGGGATGGCTTGGGAACACCTGCCGCAGGAGCTCGGCTTCGGTTCGGGCATGACGTGCTGGCGGCGCCTGGCCGAGTGGACCGAGGCCGGAGTGTGGCCCCGGCTCCATCAAGCGCTCTTGGCCAAGCTCCGCAGCGCGGACGCCCTGGACTTCTCCCGGGCGGCGGTCGACGGCTCCCACATCCGGGCGCTAAAGGGGGCCCCAGGACGGGACGAAGCCCTGCCGACCGGGGCAGGACGGGCAGCAAGCATCACTTGATCACCGACGCCACCGGCATCCCGCTCGCCGCCACCCTGACCGGCGGCAACCGCAACGACGTCACCCAGCTCATCCCACTGCTCCAGGCAGTGCCGCCCGTGCGGGGCAAGCGCGGCCGGCCACGGCGACGGCCCGATGCCGTGCTCGGTGACCGCGGCTACGACCACGACAAGTACCGCCGCCTCGTCCGCGCGCTCGGAGTGAAGCCACTGATCGCGCGACGCGGCACCGAACACGGCTCCGGACTCGGCACCCAACGCTGGGTTGTCGAGCGCGCCTTGGCCCACCTGCACTGGTTCCGCCGACTGCGGATCCATTGGGAGATCCGCGACGACATCCACGAAGCCTTCCTCACCCTCGGATGCGCACTCATCTGCTGGCGGCGCCTGTCACAGCCGACCCGAGCCCTCACCCTCCCGCAGTAGCCATTCCCTGACCGAAGGAGCACGGTCAAGGAGCTGGCTGACCTGCATGCCTTCTTCGCGTGAGGTCACCCTCGGCAGCGGGGTGAAGTCGTCGGGAAGCACGTCCAGCCAGCTCACCACACGGTCTCCCGCACTCAGAGTGATCAACAGCTCGCATCGCAGCTGGCGTGGAACAACCGGGCGGTGGGACAGGCTGTTCCACAGGGCCGGCCACAGGTAGTGGGTGCCATCGGGTGCCGCATTTGCCCGCACCCACCCCGGGTCCAGCCGCGAATTCAAGCTGAGGTCACACGCCCGCTCCGCCAGCCTGAACAGCGAGGCCGAATCGATGACTTTCACCTCGCGAGGCAGCGGCTGATCGAAGTCCATCGCCCCATGCTGCCCGACAGCACCCCACGACGAGGAACCGACCCCAACAAGTCATTCCGTTAGGAGTTCTTAGGGCGTCAGGGCGTCGCGAGCGTCGGTGTGAGGGCTGCCAGTAGGCGGGTGCCGAGGTCCTGCCTCGCGGCCTTGGTGTCCGGGTGGGTGTCGTCGAAGTCCGTCCAGTCGACCTCCCGGATGGCGTTCTCGAACATGCCGAGGTTCAGGGGCTCGTTCGGGTGGCCGGGCCACTCGTCCGCCTCGCGCAGCACCGTCTCCAGGAGGGCGACTGGCAGGGTGCAGTTCTCGGCGAGGAGGACTGCGTCGTACAGGTCTTTGGCCTGCGGGTACGAGTCGCTGACGAGCCACATGAGTTTCCAGGCCAAGGAGAGTTCCCGGTCCGCGGCCGGCAGGCGGACGCCGGCGATCTCGGTGGGGAGGGGTGGGGTCGGGAGGCGTTCCTGGAAGACGAAGTCGAGCTGGACTTGGCCGCCCGGCAGTGCGGGGGCCGTCCACGGCAGGACCAGTCGGTGGCCGGGCACCCTTTCGTACGTCCAGATGTGCTCGGAGACGGCGCCGGCCGCGGAGATCGACAGGTCATGGCCGCTCTCCTCGGCAAGGCGCTGCGCAGCCTCGGCGATGCCGTCGAGCATCGTGCGGGTACGCGGTTCCTCGATGCGCCAGGTCTCGGGGACGACGACGAAGTCGATGTCCTTCGGGGCGCGGGCGGACTCGCCGAACCAGGCGGACATCAGCATGCTGCCGCGCAGCACGAGGGAGTCGGCCCATGGTGAGCCGGCGATGGCCGCGAGAACGAGTTCCAGGGCGGCGCGTCGGGCCGTCTGCCAGTGGGCCCGCAGCTGCGGGTCTTCGATGACGCCGTCACCGGGGCGGTAGGCCTCGTCGAAGTGTTTGAGGGCCGGGTCGAAGACCCGGTGCCGGAGCGCCGCGTCACCGATGCCGGCGGTCAGGGTGTGCGGAAGTTCATCCCTGCGGCGCAGGTAGTCGGTGTGGGGCTCCGCGCCGGTGCCCGGTCCGTCGGGGATCGACGGTGTCCACGCGTTCTCGTTCATATGGTCTCCTCCAGCCAGCCCTCGTCCAGCGACAGGTCGCTGTCGGAGAGTACGAACTCCCGCTCCTGCGCGACCAGATTGTGCCCGGCGGCGATCAGCGCGGCGACGAGCACGTCGCAGGCGCGTCCCGCCGCGTCCGCGGGCCCCGGGTGCCGCTGGGTCACGAAACGTTCATGCTGCCCGCCTGGGCCCGGCAGCGCCCGGCGGGCGTTCCACGAGACGTGGGCGCCGTATGGCATGACGAGGGCCTCCAGCTCGGCCCGGTCGTACGCGGCGGGCAGCGTCAGCTTGAGGTGGTGCTCGTAGTAGCCCCCGCCGGGGCCCGCGGGCTCCGCACTCCACGGCACCGTCTCGACCTTGACCCGCACCGGCTCGAAGCCGGCCTCCCGCAACCCGGCCACGACCGCCGGGTGACCGGTCCGGTCGGGCAGGGTCAGCATCGGCTGGACCGGCGTCCGGCCGCGTGCGAGGACGATGGTGGTGACCTTCAGGCCCCGCTCCGCCGCCCACGCGCCGAGTCGGGCCCGCTCCCCCTCGGTCCGGCACCGGACCGTCACATGCGTCTCGTAGACGTCGTCGACCTCGTACATTTCGAACCTCTCGTACACCGCAGCGAGTCTGACAGAGAGGATGTCCGGGGCTCATCCGGGTTTCCGGCCTGGGGCCCGTAGGCTCGCTGCCGACGACGACAAGGAGATCGGCATGTGGAAGGGAGCCCTCGACCGGGCAGGGGTCAGGGAGTCACAGTTGCGGCGGGACTACGCGGAGCAGCGGCGGGTGGTGCGGAGGTTCGCGACGGCCGAGTACGCGGCCGCGCGGCTGTTGCTCCCCGCCGCGCTGTTGCCGCATGTCGTGGCCGCCGTCGCTTTCATGCACGACACCGACGACCGGATCGACCGTGGGGCGCCGGACGAGCGGGCGACCGCGCTCGTGGAGTGGGACGGGCTCGTGCGGAAGGCCTTTGCCGACGGTGACTCCGTGCTGCCCGTGCTGCGTTGCGTGGTGCGCACCGCCGAGCGCCACCCGGACGTGCGCGTCTACGTGGACGAGTTCCTGCGGGGCTGCGAGCGCGAGGTCGCTTGGCGGAGCATCGCGGACGATGAGGAACTGGAGCAGTACGTGCGGGAGTACTCTCTGCCCGCGCTGATGCTCACGGCCTGTCTCCTCGCGCCGGCGGACGCGTCGGCGCGGGTGGCGTTCACGGATGGCTGCCACCGGCTCATTCGTGCCATGCAGCGCATCGACTTCCTGGAGGACCTGTCAGAGGACGTGCGCGCGGGCCGGCCGGGTGTCCCCGCTGACGCGGTGCTGCGTCACGGTGCGGACCTCACCCGGCCCGGCGCGGCGTTGGGCCGGCTCGTGGAGGAGCAGGCGGACCAGGCCGCCGGCGACCTCGCGGCGACCGCACCTCTCCCTAGCACGGTGGACCCTTCGTACCAGCCCTTCCTACGGGCCCTCGTCGGCGTCCAGCGCCTCCGCCTCGACGCGGTACGCCGCGCGGGCGCGTCTCTGGCGACGCGGAGCTCCGGTCCCCCGGCGTCGGCGGCTGCCGTACTGCTGTTGCGGGAGATCACGGCACGGGCCCGGCGGGTCGGATCCTAGGCACTGCCTCACGATTGGTCGCCGTCTGACTGTCTCGCGACCGACCGTGGTCCGCCAGTGCAGCGAAAGAGAAAGCGTCAGCAGCGAATTGCGGTGCGCAGCAGCCTCGATTGCGGATCTCGTCGCACGGCGGGCCAGGGGCCATCCCGAGTACGGCGCAGGGACGGCATACCGGCTCGACCATTGCCCATAGATCACCGACACGAGCTGCTGCGACAGATCCCACCCACGAACGATCATGATGCCGACCCTGTCACCTCAGAATGAGCGCATGGCTTCTCTTTCCATCGACCCGCGCCCGCTCAACGCCGACGAGCGCGCAGTGCTTGAACACGTCCTGTCGGCGGAGTTCGTCGGCGCGTCGCAACTGCGGAGTCAGCTGGACCGTACTGAGGTGATCGCTGTCTGGGGGCCCGACTCCGTGAGCGTCGACCTGCAGGTCAGGGAACCTTGCGAGCATGCAGCACTGCCGAAAGAGCTCGTACCCGTAGACGCGCACGTCCATGACCCGTCCGGCTCCTACGTCGGCGAGATCCTCGTATGGACGGACCGGGGAGCCACGCTCGCAGCCCTGGAGTTCGCCTGGGTCACCGACGAGATGCCCACGTCTCTACCGGCCATCGTGGACGGCCGGCTCAGCCGGCCGGCCTGACAGGCCGCTCCATGCATCCGCGCCTCGGAATAGACCCCCGGTAGCGACACGAAGCCTCCTCCAACGTCGGCTTCTACGTCTCAGAGGGGGTTCCCTGTTCGCGTCGGCAGCAAGCCGGAAGAGGCGGTGGCCCCGCGCCGTGCGAAGTACGTGGGGCCACCCGGGGCACACCCATGGGGGCGTTGACGCAACCGTACGACGCCACTGGTCACCGCGCGCGCCGACCTCTCGGTCTTCGCCCGTCCCGCGAACGGGATGTCAGGGCGCGGCGGGGGTAACGACGGTGTCGTCGCAGGTGGTTTCCGGCAGGTGCGCGTTGGAGACGGCAGTGGCCCACCGGTCGTCGTCGGCAGGGACTGCGGCGGCTTCCGCACCCCACACCCACCGGCCGCCCTCCTGGGTGGTGTCGAGGACGGCGACGGCGTATCGGCCGGTCTCGGTGAGGGGCTCGAAGAGCTGTTCACGGGTCGCGAACGTTCCGGCGCTGCTCCGGACGACGGACTGGGCGACGGCCAGGGTGCCGGAGGCCGTTCCCTTGAGGGTCTTCTCGACGTGCAGGGCGCTGACGGCGACGCCCGCATTCGGGTCGGAGGCGTCGGGGACGTAGCGAGTGGGGCCGGTGATCATGCCGATGACGACCGTGGACGCGTACGCGGCGACGTACTCGCGCTTGCTCGTCGGCGGCACGCATACGGCGGAGGTCGTCTGTGTGCCGTCGGAGGCCAGAACGTAGTACGCCGTCCCGGAGAGCCCGAGGGCCGCGGCCGCGGAGGCCGCGATCCAGATGTGCTTGACCATGTCAGCCCCAATTTCTGCGGTAGTTGGCCTTGTCGACGGCCCATGGGCCGATGATGGCGGGTCCTGGATCTGCGTCTTGATGACTGTGTCGTAGTCTGTTCGCCTTCTGTCACAGGCCCAGGGCGTGGCCGATCTCGTGTGCGGCCGCAGCAAGGTCGAGCCGGGGAGCGATGGGCGCCCGACCAGACCACCGGACAGCGCGAACACGGGGAGCCGGCAGACCCGTGCCTCGCACTCAACCGCCTGGACCTCCTTACAGCTGGTCCCCCGTGCGGGCTGGTTGCGGAGGATGCGGCCCGCCACCGTCCTTGATGTCCTGCTCGCAGCTTCGTCCGACATAGGACTGGTCATTGGGTATCAACAGCACTGCGGCAACCTGCTCAGGATGCTCGACGACAAGCCAGTCGTCACCCGTGAAGGCACCGTCCCGCCCGAACGCCTGGGACGAGTAGACCGTCTGACACCCCAACGCCACGCGCTCCTTGTCGACCGCGCAGGCGTCCACCGCAGGGCCGGATCTCTCGTCGGCGCCGTCGAAGCGGTAGTGGAAGTGGACCCGGTCACCTTCGGAGGGCACCTGCGGGTGGGGCTCGAGGCGCCAGTCGACGACCTCGGTGGTAACACCGAGAGGCCGCCCGGACGTGTCCACGACCTGCACCCTGACACCGGCCTCACCGCGCTCCGCCGTCGTGTCGGTGCACAAGAGGGAAGAGCAGCCGGTCAGGGCGAGAATCAGCAGAGCCAACGGGGCACGTGTAAGGACCCGTGCGGGGAATACGAAGATGGCCTCCGGACGGGGTGGGGCGGAGCAGTACATCCCGGGGCCGGACCTGACAGGTGCGGGTGATGGCGACGAGCGCCTGCGGCGGCGAAACCGAAGCGCAGAGGACCCCCAAGGACGCGCGGCGGTGCTCACAGCGCCGTCCGCCCCTCGTCGTCGCCGCGCTCGGTGAGGGCGAGGATCGCCGCAGGCACGTCGCTGGACCGGTGGATCTGGAGCGTCTTCCACTCCTCGGACTGGTTGCTCATCGGGACGTCTCCTCGGCGTCGTTCTCGCCCGCAGCCAGAGCGTCGCCGGCCAGCTCCAGGAACATCACGGCATTCTTCCGCAGCAGGGCCAGGGGCTCGCCGGTGATCCCGGCTTCCTCCAGGGCGCGGATGCCGACGATGTTCTGTCGCGCGGACGCCGCGGCCAGTTCCGCGGCGGCCAGGCGGGACAGTACGTCCTGGCTGGCCGAGGTCGGAGACACGTACTGGGCGCCAGGGGCCGGTACGAACGTGTCGTCACCGGCCTCGCGGCGGCGGTTCACCGTGCGGACGCAGTCCGGGCACCGCCGGTAGGCCTGGGTGTCAGGATTGCCCTGAGTGGCGCTGCGCAACTCCTCGGTGCGCTCCCGGAGCTGCTTCACGTCGGCGCGGTGGGTGTTGGTCACGTCGCGGTGTAAGCCTTCTGGAGCGCGAGCTGTGGACGGCCTTGAGGGCGAGGGCGGAGGCCCGGCAGACGGCGGCGCAGTGTCATGCAGAGAAGTCTCTCGTCGAAACGGCGGGCCGTTCGCACGCACACGGCGCCCCGCTGTTCCCGGCGTCAGGAGGTCACGCCCGTGAGGACCTTCTGTACGTACTTCCTGCGCTCCAAGTGGCCCGTGCGCAGGCTCTCCCATTCGCCGGGGCTTCTGGATCGGTCCATCCGTCCGCCCACCCGGAGGAGTCGGAGCGCGACGGACGGCGAAGAATGGACGGTGCTGCCCGGACGGGCAGGGCGCGATGTGTGGTCAGCGCGCTGCGGGCGGCGGAGCTTCCAGCGGCGGGTCTGCGATGTAGGGCAGGTAGGGGCCTTGATTCCGTGGTCGGTCAGGACGGTGACGATGTTCTTGGCGACCGTTTCGCGGAACCTCTTGTCGGCGGTCCACCGGTTCATAGCCCTTTCCCCATATGCACGCCGACCAGGCTGCCTCGGCCATCTTTTGCCCGCGGAGCCGAGTACCACGGCTGCGATGCCTATCGAAGCGGCGAGGGTCCGGTGAGCTTCATGTAAGCGCCCTTCAGAGCGGGAGACCATCGCAACCTTGGAACGCTTACCCGCCTGCGACGGAGGCTCTGCGCCGAGCGCAGACGACCAACGACCCGGTGCGCAATTGCCTCGCGTGTGAGCCGCCCCGCGATCTACCCTCACGACCATGACTTCACAGGATGCGCTTGAAGGCTCCCGGATCGCTCCCGGTGGTGCCGGGCTGGTGATCCGGCAGGAGACCGCTGACGATCACCGAGATGTGCGCGAGGTTCATACGCGCGCCTTCGGTGACGGCGATCGGGTTCCCGGGCTCGTGGAGGCACTTCGCGTTGCGGAGGCTCCAATGGCGCCGATGTCCTTCGTCGCTGTCGTTGACGACCGGGTCGTCGGGCATGTCCTGCTGAGCGCGACGCGGTTGGATGCTCCGCGCCGGATCGTGGACGTCCTGTCGCTGTCACCGCTGGGCGTGGTCCCGGAGTTCCAGCGTCAGGGCATCGGTACGCAGCTCATCGCCCACGCCCTCAAGGCGGCCGACAGCCAGGGTGTGCCGTTGGTGTTCCTGGAGGGTTCGCCGCACTACTACGGCACGCGCGGCTTCGAGGGTGCCGGCGCGGTGGGCTTCCGTTCGCCGTCGCTGCGTATCCCTGAAGCCGCGTTTCAGGTCGCCCGATTGTCCGCTCACGAGCCGTGGATGACGGGCACCTTCGTCTACTCAGAGGCCTTTTGGGCCTTTGACTGCGTCGGCCTGCGCGACCCCGAGGCCTGAGGAGCTACCCGACTCGCCCTGATCTTCATGACTGTCACAGTGGCGATGTCCGGCTCGCCGTCGGTTGCGTGCGATCAGCGAGGGTGACGGCGGGCCGTAACGTGAACAGGGCCGTAGGGTTCATCGGTGCACGAGCGACACCACGGGGAACGCCTTCGGGCCGCAGGTGCGGGCCGAAGGCGCGGGCTGGTCTTCGTGGACCAGGTCCTGGTCGCCCTCGCGCACCTGGGGCTGGACCTCACCCACGCGGCCCTGGCCGAGTTGATCGATGTCGACCGGTGCACCGTGACCAAGGCCATCGGAGAGATCAAGCCACTGCTGGCCGCCCCGCGGCTTCGCTACGCCCACCGGGTTCCACCTGCGCACCCTGGCCGACGCCTTCACTTATGCCCAGGCCGAGGGCGTGCGCCTGCGGTTGGACGGCACCGAAATCCAGGTCCGCCGACCCGCCGCCCACCGGCCCGGAAGGCGCCGTTTCGTCTCAGGCAAGCGGCGGCAGAACACCCACAAGTGCACCGTCGCCTCCGACAGCGAGGGCCCTCCGCCATGGAGGACCTGCTCGGCCAGTTCCCCCAAGTCGAACTGTCCCTGGACTCCGGCTGCCAGGGCCTGGCCAAGCCGCCTCTCTGCGGACGAGATCACCGTCTCCCGGCGTGCGCGCCGACGCGTCGACGCGTCGACCTCAGTCGTCCGAACGCATCTCGCGCTCGGCATGGACTCTCGCATCACCAATGCCAGCCAGTGGCAGCCGCCGAGCCAGTACAGCGGTCCGTCATCGCCCTGCGTGCGAGCGATGTCATCGGGCGGGACGACGCCCAGAGCCGCGACCGCTACGGGCACGTGAGGGGCGCTGGGTACGGCGTGCGGCCGATACCTCGTCAGCGTCGGCCGGCTGGGGAGAGGAGAAGACGGCCAGGACAGGTGCCGGCGGCGCGGGCTTGGTGGGCGCGGGCACTGAGCTGCCAGACGGTGTGGCGGTGCCGGGAAGGATGGTGGCATTGACGATGTGGGGAGCGCATGCCTGGCAGATCTCGGACAGGGTCCAGACGTCGCCCACGGCACGGTTGTGGATGAGAATCAGCAGGATTCGGCCCGTGCACGTGGCCCTGGCTGCGTGGTGACGGCAGTCAGCCTCGCCACAGGCGCAGGCGACGTTGGCCCGCGGGGCAGCGAGACGTGCGTGGGCCTGGACGTGCTGGTGCGCGAAGCGGCGCAGGGCGTTGAGGTCCTTGGAGCGTGGAGGCATACGACAGGCCGTGGAACTGCAGACCACGGTGGCGGAGTGGTCGGGGTGTCCGGTGAGGTGGACGGTCCAGGTTCTGCCCGGCAGTCGCGATCCGGGATGGGTGCTCACTACGTGTGTCCGTCCGATCGAAGGTGTGATGGTCTGGTTCTACCCTCCCGTGCCCTGGTGGTCACGTCGGCATCGGCAGCCGACGCGTGCCACGGGCGGGTGGTGGCCGGATACGCACCTCAGACGCGGCAGTGGGAACTCCACCGATGCCGCAGGGCAATGCCCCCCGGGACTGGCCACGCACCATCCCACGGATGCCCCGCGCGCGCCTCTGCAGTCGTCGGTGCGGGCTGGCCCGTCGACACGAGCGCGCAGCAAGCTCTGCGGACGTGACCCCGCCGCGTCTTGGTCAAGGCGCCCAGTCGCAGACTATTGGCTGGTGCGACACGGGTCATTGGCAGGGGTGGCAGGAGTCGAACCTGCGGCATCCGGTTTTGGAGACCGGCGCTCTGGCCTCTGAGCTACACCCCTTCAGGTGGACGTCAGCATCGCAGCTGCCGGACCAGGGGCGCCACCGGGTTTCCCGGCAACAGGCCCCTCTGCCGCCGAAGAACCTCTTGTCGACACACTCGAACATGGCGTCGCTCAGAATTCGAAAGCCTGGCTGCACGGTAGGCACGGGTGATCGATGGATTGCGCAGCGAAGGTCTTCCATCGGGATTCGCCAGACTCCCCTCTGCTCGGCGGTCTACCGTACGGGTAGGCCGCGCTGCCTTTCGCGGTCACATGAGGAGGATCCTGTGTCGTCTTCCTGCGACCCCCAGTACGCTCCCGTCGGCGATGTGAGTGCGGCGCTCATGGTGATCGACTCACGGCTCAAGTCCATCTACGACAGCAGTGCGCAGGCTGATCCCGAACAGCAGCAGCTGACCGACCAGCTCATCGCGTCCTTGGGTCCCACCGGAGCCCAGGACCTGATCGACGGCGCCTGCACACTCGTCTACATCTTCATGAAGTGGCTGAGGATGGCCCACGAGGACCACGGAAAGGACGTCATCGAGTACGTGGTCCCCAGCCTCGTGGCCGCAATGCGCCAGATGCCCAAGAGCATCCACCCCGAGGCCATCCCCACCATGGCGGGCCTGGTCGTCGCGGCCGGCACCGGCCTGAGCCCCAACCTGTGGCGCCAGCAGTACGGGGACTGGACCAAGGACGAAATGAACCCCCTGGAAGCCACCGCCCTCCTGCTCGCGGAGCACATCAACCGGATCACCGACGACCAGGACTTCGCTACTCGCCTGGTCTCTGAAGCCCTGTCCAGCGCGGACGAGGTCTGACACGCACGACGTCGTTCATCCCTGGCCCACCCTGAGGACGGCTCCCTCAAGCACCAAGGCCGAAGCGCCCCCGTCCCCTCAAGGCGACCAGCGAAACGCGGCGCGTGGAGCCGAGAACCCGAGTGCACTGGCGGTTGCTGCGGCTTCCTGTCCGTGGTTGTGCAGCGACTCGGGGACGTTGCGGAATAGTCGGACTGGTAGGTTCCGCACACCCCGGAAGCCCATGAGCGCGTTCATGGCTCTGGCACTGATCTTGTGATCGTCCTGGGTCCTGCGCGATCACACTGGGTACGTTGTCGCTATGCCCCTCGAACCGCGCAGCCGTGAAGAGCTGGTCACCTTCCTGCGTGGCCTACACGAAGAGTTCCGTGCCCACGGCCACGAGTGGGAGAACAACACCCTGGACGACTTCCTTGAAGCACTTGCCGCATGGGTCCACGACTCCCCGGGTGCGTACCGCTACGAGGGAGAGCAAATCCCGCCCGATGGAGACTGGACCTTCATGGCCCGAGCCCTCCACGCAGCGAGCATCTACGAGTAGAGCGGCGCTGCGCGCCGCTCCAGCACGTCACGAGATCAGCGACAGAGCACAGTCATGTGTACGCGCCTGAGCACCTTCGCGTGCACGCCGACAGGTGCGACAATCCGTCCGTGTCAGAGGAGCTCGCGCGTTGGTACAGGGGTCGCTCGGGACGCGGTCCGTTCAGGCCGTTCGACCCGGAGGAGTGCGCCGCGCTTGAGCGGGAGATCGGGCTGTCCCTGCCACCCACGTACCGCTCGTTTCTGGAAGCCGTCGGCGGGGAGAAGCTGGACTACGCGGCTCTCCGTCTCCCGGGCGATCGCCGCGTTGGAGCGTCCGCGCGCCGCGTGCGGGACGACCTGCGCGCGCATCCGCAGCCGGTACTCGGTCTTATGGCCGTAGGCCATCTTCTTCAGCTGCTCGCGCTCGGTTGCGGGCGACACCCGACGAGGCGACACACACCACCGGATCCGAAGTGATGGCTGAGCGCTTCAGCGGGCCAGTTGAGCACCTTCCTCGGCCGCCATGGCCGGGAGTGGCCACCAACTGGCCGGGACGTCACGCATGACCAGAGCGCAGTCCAGGGTCGCGCTCCCCGGTGGGAAGCGGTCCGGGTCGTCGAAGAAGGACGACGCAGCGGAGCGAACCCGGCCGGCTTCCACGTGCCATGCGTCGGTCCGCAGTTCCATGCCGTCCAGGTGACGGCCGGAGCTGGTGGCCGAGAAGCCTTTGGCCCCGTCTCGGAAGAAGCGGGAAGCCTCGGCAAGATCGGCGAAGAGCTCGCTGCCTCGCAGCTCGTCGGACAGCTCGACGGTGACATCCACTCGGGTGTCGCCATCCCGTGTCGCCAGTGCGACGCGCATCTGACCGGGTGTCTCGTGCACCTCGAAGTCGGCTCGGCCGTGTTCGCCGGGGAAGATGCGGCCGCCGGCCCAGACGTTGAGTCGCGAGGCGGTGTCGCGTCGTGGAATGTAGACGCCGGTCTCGACGCCGTCCGGCCCGTCCCACTCGACGGCGATCCGATGTGCCGCGTTCTCGCTCCGCAGTCCGAACGCCTTGGGCACCCAAGCAGGCCGGACGCTTCCCAGGCGCAGCAAGCAGATGCCCGCGACCGCGTAGCCGTGCACCAGTTGCGGGCGCAGTGGCCCGGGGAGCATACGCGCCACGGCATCCGGGGCGACTCGGTAGTTCACCAGTAGCCGTCGTTCAACGACGCTGGACAGTCGCGGCTGCCTCATGATCCCTCGCTCTGCGCCCCGGGGCGCCATTTGGTGTGGCGAAGCACGATCTGCTCGGGGCAGACGGCGCTGAGGAACCGACCGATGCAGGTGGCCAGGCGGTCCTCGGCCAGCGCATAGAGAATCCGGTTGCCCTCCCGTCGCTCGGTGACCAGTCCGGCTCCCTTGAGCACGCCGAGATGTCGTGAGATGGAAGGTGCGCTGATCGCGAACCTGGCCGCGATCTCGCCGGCCGCGAGCTCGCCGCTTCTTAGGTCCTCGAGGATCTGGCGCCTCGTCGGATCGGCGAGAGCACGGAAGGCTCCCGCCTCGTCCTGAGCTTCTGTCATGTTAGATATTTAGCATCTTGGCTAAATATCTAACAAGGGGGTCTCGCGACCTCGTTGGCAGTTGCCACTGATCGACGGGCACTTTCACGGAGAGATCGCGCGCGAACAGTGGGAACGTGAAGGTTCCAACGCCGCCGGCACCTCGGGGTCGACCACCATGCCCGCCGCGTCGCGGTGCCGCGAGCCACCGTGGAATCCACGCTGACCAGCGACATATCCGCCTGACCGCGCCGGGCGGCCTCCGCGATGATCGCCTCCATCAGCGCGGTGAACACGCCCGCGTCACGCCACTGGGCGAAGCGGTCGTAGACCGCCTGCCAGGCACCGAACTCCGCAGGCATCTCCCGCCACTGGCCACCGCTGCGGAACCGCCAGATCACACCCTCGAACTACTCGCGAAGCCGATGCGGGTAGGGCCGTACCGGCCGCGACCGGCAAGAACGACCCGATCAACTCCCACTCGCTGTCGCTCAGTTCGCGCCGCGGTCACAGCAGCGTTCTACCAGCATCCGAACCGGCCGCGGCCCGAAGTGCGCAAGACGACATCACAGAACCAGGCACGGCCACACTCACCAGGCAGAGGAACCCGATCTCAGAAGCTTCACGTACTGTCGGACGCGCAGCACGTCATCGGGGAAGCAACTCTCCCAGCCCTGGTCCAGCCGCATCCAGGCCGCGTGCTGCCCGTCCTCCGCGATCAGCGGCTGTTCCGGGTCGCCGATCGCGGCATAGGAGAGGGACAGCGTCTCCGGCAAACCCGGGCCGAACGACCGCACCGCCACCGCGGCGGGCCGCTCCAACAACCGAGGCCGCAGCCCAGTCTCCTCGGCCAGTTCCCGGGCCGCGCCATCACGCGGACACTCTCCGGGCTCAACCTTGCCACCTGGCGGGACCAGCCCGCGCCACGAATGCCTGACCAGCACGATCTGCTCCAGGGCTGTATCCAGGACCCACACCTCGGCGCCCAACGGCTCCACGGCGCCAACCAGCGCAGAGCGCAACCAGGCCCTGGCCCGGTCGAACTCCAGCGTCGCGCTCCCGGCGTCAGCGACGGCAGCATCAAGCGGACGCTGCTCAAACACACCACGGATCATTGCGACAGGCTATAGACCGCCACCGACACCACCGGGCTGCAGCGGTGGGCCGCAGCAATGGCCGTCGCCGCGGCGGCCGCGCACACCGCCAGGCCACATCGAACAACTTCCGACACCGATCACAACTCCGGACAGGCCCTACCGGCCCTGGAGGGCCTTGACGTTGTTGCCGAAGGTCCAGTTCTTCGACCCGTCCCAGTTCGCCGACCAGGTCATCAGGCCCTTGAGTGCCCCGCCGTAGTGGTTCCAGGCCTGGGCCACGGTCGACGGCGTCATGTGGCCGCCGCCCGCGCCCGGCTGGGCCGGGAGGCCGGGGACCTGCTTGTCGTACGGCACGCGGATCGTCGTGCCCTGGATGACGAGTCCTCGATTCAGGCAGTCGGTCTGCGCGACGAACCCGGCGACCGTTCCGGCGGAGTAGGAATCGCCCGAGCAGCCGTACATGCTGCCGTTGTAGTACTGCATGTTGAGCCACCACAGCCGGCCGTTGTCCGCGTACTTCTTGACGATCGGGAGGTATGCGCCCCAGATCGAGCCGTAGGCCACGCTGCCGCCGGTGACGTAGGCGGTCTCCGGCGCCATCGTCAGTCCGAAGCCGGCGGGCATGCGGGCGAGGACGCCGTCGATGATGTGCACCAGATTGGCCTGCGAAGCGGAGAGGGTGCCGATGGCGCCGCTGCCCACCAGGCCGGTCTCGATGTCGATGTCGATTCCGTCGAAGTTGTACTTCTGCAGGATCGGCACGATCGTCGCCACGAAGCGGTCGGCGACGGCGCGCGAGCTCAGGTCGATGCCGGCGGCGGCGCCGCCGATCGACATCAGGATGGTCGCGCCGCCGGCCTTGGCGCGGCACATCTCCGCCGGGGTGGGCACACGGACGGTGCTGTCCATGCCGTCCTCCCACAGCACCGTCCCGTCCGAACGGATCACGGGGAAGGCGGCGTTGATGACGTTGTAGCCGTGCGCCGCGAAGCGCGGGTCGTCGATGGGGGCCCAGCCGAAGGGCGGGTGGACGCCGTTGGCCGCGCCGTCCCAGTTCTCCCAGTATCCCTGGAGCACCTTCCCGGCGGGCTTCGGCTTGAGGGCGCAGGTGTCCGTGGCGGCGACCGAGGGGGCGGAGACGTGGTGACGGGCGGGGCGCGGGCTCTCGGCGGAGGCGGGGCCGGTGAGGGCGGCGGCCGTGAGCAGGGTGACGAACCCCGCTCCGAGGACACGGGGGATCCGAAGGCCTGGCATGCGTGCTCCTGGGGACGTGGGGGGTGGTCCTGGGCATGGCGCGCGCTCCAGCAGACCGTAGGTTGGTCCAGACCTTTCGTCAACCACTCTCGCGGGCACGGCTCTTCCGTCGGCCTGGCCGTATGATCCACACCTCGTACGGAACGCAGGTCAGGAGCCCGCCGATGCACCACTTCGATGTCGAGACGCTCACGGCGGGCCGGTGGCGCAACGGTGGGGGCGCGACCCGGCAGATCGTCTCGCGGCCGGTGGGCAGCGAGGAGTTCGGGTGGCGCGCGAGCGTCGCCGACATCGACCGGGACGGTCCGTTCTCGGCGTTCCCGGGCGTCGACCGGACGCTCACCCTGCTGGCGGGCGACGGCGTGCGGCTCGCCTGCCCGGGGGTGTTCGACCGGCTCCTCGATCGCGCGGGCGCGCCGTTCGCCTTCTCCGGCGACCTCGAGCTCGCCGCCGAACTGCCGGGCGGCTCCTGCCGGGTGTTGAACCTCATGGTGCGGCGCGGGCGCTGGGCGGCCCGCGTGGAGCGGGTCACCGGCCGGGTCGTGCCGCCCGCCGGGCACGCCGGCGTGCTCTACGTCCTGGGCGGACGCTGGCAGGCGGGCCCGGACGGGCGTGCCCTGACGTCCGGCCAGGGTGTGTGGTGGGACGAGGACGCCGGCGCCTCGGGCGGAGCGGTCACACCGCTCTCGCCCGACGCGGCCGCCCTGTGGGCGGACGTCACACCGACGGGGTGACGCCGGGTCAGCCAGCCGGGGCCGGGGCCGGGTGGATGGTCTCGGCGGGCGGGTGGATCGTCTCGGCCGGCGGGTTCGCGGTGCGCCGCGCCCACAGCCAGTACAGGGCCGAGGTGACCACGAGTCCGACGATCCACGAGATGTCGGCGCCGCCGAGCCGCTCGGTGATCGCGCCGGTGTACATCTTGGTGGCCAGGAACGGGATCTGCACGGCGACGCCGACGACGTAGCAGGTCAGCGCTGTGACGTTCCAGCGGCCGTAGCGGCCGTCGGGGTCGTACAGCGCGGGAATGTCGACGCGCTCGCGGGACACCAGGTAGTAGTCGACCAGGTTGATCGCGCTCCACGGGGTGAACACCATCAGGAGCAGGAGCACGAAGTTCTTGAAGTTGGTGAGGAAGTCGTCGCTGGCGGCGAGCGCGATGACGACGGACACCGCGGTGAAGCCGACGATGTAGGCGGCGCGCGCGGCGGGCGAGACCCGGGAGCGGCCGTCGAATGCGGTGACCGTGGTCAGGATCGACATGAAGCCGCCGTACGCGTTCAGGCAGTTGACGGTCAGCTTTCCGACCACGATCACCAGGTAGATGAGGAACGCGAGGAACGCCGGTCCCGCAAGCTCGCCGAGGAAGCCGACCTGGTCGGTCAGGAACGCCTTGCCCGCCACGGCCGCGGTGAGCGCGCCGAGCGTCATGGCCCACTGGGAGCCGATGACGGAGCCGGCGAACGTGGACCAGAACGTCGCGCGGGTGCTGGTGTCGCGCGGCAGGTAGCGCGAGTAGTCGGCGACGTACGGGCCGAAGGTCAGCTGCCATCCGGCGCCGAGGCCCACGGCGAGCAGGAAGGTCGCCGCCTCGAAGCCCTTGGTGCCGACGTGCGCGCCGACGTCGTACTGCGTGAACACCCGCACCAGCAGGTAGCCGAGGCCGAGGACGCCGACGACGGTCGCGATCCGGCCGGCGATGTGGATCAGCCGGTAGCCGGTGACGGCGACCACGGCGGTCAGAGCGCCGAAGAGGAGGATGCCGATGTCCGTATTGCCGATGTGCAGCATCTCGGACACCGCCTGCCCGGCCAGCACGCTGCCGGTCGCCGCGAAGCCGAGGTACATGAGGATCACCAGGAGCAGCGGCAGGACCGCCCCGTACACGCCGAACTGCGCACGGCTGGAGATCATCTGCGGTACGCCGAGCCGCGGGCCCTGCGCGGAGTGCAGCGCCATCACGATGCCGCCCAGCACGTTGCCGATCAGCAGCGCGGGTATCGCCCACAGGGCGTCGGCGCCGAAGACGACGGCCAGCGCGCCGTCGACGATCGCGGTGATCTGCATGTTGGCGCCGAACCACAAGGTGAACTGGCTGCGCGGCGTACCGTGCCGCTCGGCGTCCGGGATGACCTCGATGGTGCGTCGTTCCATCGCGAGTCGTTCCCCGGGTGCGTGTTGGACCGGCATGTCGGTGACCTCTCCGTTGACCCATTCGAGCTGCGCCGAATCTGGCATAGAGATGAACAGACATCAAGGGATTGAATTGAATAATTCATCGCCGCCGCACCCGACCACCCGCGCTCGGCGGGCAGAAGCGCATCCCTGCCATGACCGTTTAAGATCACTTTCCACCGGATCATTCCCTTTCTCGCACGCCTGACAGGCCTGCGGAATCGGGCAATTGACGCCTCGGAGGATGGGGAGCCGAACCATGGCAGGTGTGGACGCGAGCGCGACACGGCAGTGCCGGTGTCGTCGACGACTCGACCGCGACGGCGATCGGCGCGGTGATCGTCGCACCGCTGATGACGCCCATCCTCGGCCGCGCGCTCGCGCTGGTACTGGCCGACCGGGAGCATCTCGTACGCAGTGCTCTCCTCGTCTCGGCGGCGCGGTGGCGGTCGTGCTCATCGGGATGCTGCTGGGGTGGATCGTTCGCCGCCGGACGCGTTCGCGTCCAACAGTCAGGTGTCCTCGCGCATCAGCCCGCGACTGATCGACCTCCTCGCCGCACTGGCCACCGGAACGGTCGGGGCGTTCACCCTCGTGCGGACGGACATCTCCGACACCCTCCCCGGTGTCGCGATCGCCATCTCCCTCGTACCGCCCTCGCCGTGACCGGTCTGCTGATCACCGCTCACCGCTACCACGACGCCGGGCAGTCCGCGCTGCTGTTCGCGACCAACGTCGCCGCGATCGTCGCCACCGGCACGGCCGTCTTCCTCGCGTACGGCGTCCGCGCGGGGGCGCGGGGAGCGGGCATGGCCGTGGGCGAGTTCCGCGGGGGGACCCTCGTCGTCCGGCGGACAGGGCCACGTGCACGACGCGCGCGGCAGGGCGGAGCTGCGCTGAACCGAGCTGAGCGAAGGGGCGACTCGTCGGCACTCGGCCCTCACGGAGTCATGACTTCACGGCTTCACGGCTTCACGGCACGAGCGGCCCCGCCGTCGATCGGTTGGCAATGCCCCCGTTTTCCTCGGCCGGGGGCGGCGTGGCGGTCCCGTCCCGCATCACGTACTTGTTCAGCGGCGGCTCTTCCGCGAGTACGGCTCCGATGGTGACGGCGAAGGTGACCGCGCCGCAGACGACGATCAGCCACGACAGCATGACGAGGACCAGGCCGAAGGCGCCGTATTCGCCCATGGCCCTGTCGACGGCCCCCGGCACATAGATCCGGGCCGTGAGGCTGAGCGTCGTGGTGGCGGTGGCGGCCAGCAGCGCCCCGGGCAGGAGCGCCAGCCAGGCGACGCGCTTGGCCAGGAGCAGGTGCTGGGTCCACAGCCAGACGCCGGTGGCCACCAGGAAGGTGAGGACGACACCCACCAGGGCACCCGCGCCGAGGCCTTTCCGGATCGGGCCCTGGAACAGGATCACGAGCAGCAGGACGAGGAGCCACGCCACCCAGCGCCAGGCCGCGATCCGGGTCTTGGCCCTGGGCAGCCGCCAGGCCCGCTCGCACACCCTGGCCATGGCCCGGCTGAAGCTCGTCGCCGACACGAGGGCCACAGTCGCCCCGACCAGGCCGGTCGTCTCGCGGACTTCGTCGCTGGCCGAGCCGTTCAGGACCTGTTTGAGCTGCTCGTCGGACTCGCCGGTGAGGCCGAACATCGAGCCGAGCGACTCGCTCAGCTGGTCACGGACGCCGTGCGGGGCGAAGGCCGCGAAGGCGAAGAGGAGGGGGACCGCGGCCAGGAACGCCTGGGCGGCGAGCCTGGTCCCCGCGTCCAGGAGGTTCGCGGACATCAGCCGGCCCGTGAGTTCGGTCAGTACAGGGAAGCGTCGCTCGGCGCCCGTCCTCAGACGCTCGACCCGCGGCTTCCACTCCATGCCGTCTCCTGCCCCTGTCCGTCCGCGCCGGCCGCCGTCAGGCCAGGAGCTTCGCCTTCGCCTTCCGGAACTCCTCCTCGGTGAGCGCCCCCTTCTCCTTCAGTTCGGCGAGCCGCGCCAGTTCGTCGGCCCCGCCTCCGCCACCCGCGCCGGACGCTCCCGAGGAGCCGGCCGCCGACGTGCGGATGTAGTCCTGGAAGGCCGCCTCGGTCTCCTTGGCGCGCGCCGTCTCCCGCTGGGTCATGCCTGTCCCGCGCGCGATGACGTAGACGAGGACGCCGAGGAAGGGAACCAGCAGGCAGAGGATCAGCCAGCCCGCCTTGCCCCAGCCGCTGAGCTCGTGGTCCCGGAAGATGTCCGTGATGATCTTGAACAGCAGGAACAGCCACATGATCCAGAGGAAGAACCAGAGCATGGTCCAGAAGAGGTCGAGCAGGGGGTAGTCGTCCATCGCCGTCTCCGTCCCGAGGGCCGATCTTGGCCGTTTCGGGAAGTATCTGCGGTTTGTGACATTACGGCGACTCGGGCTACCCGGGTCACTTGGGTGCCTTGGGTGACTCGGGTGGCTCGGGTGCCCCCGCACGGAAGGCGATCATCGCGGTGTCGTCGCGATGATCGGAGAGGCGCTGGAGTTCGTGCAGCAGTTCGGGAAGCGCAGCCCGCCGGTGGTGGGCCGCCTCGCGCGCCAGTCGCCGCTGTCCGTCGGCGAGCGAGGCGGTGGGGGTCTCGACCAGGCCGTCCGTGTAGAGGAGCAGGGTGTCCCCCGCACCGAGGACGCGGGTGTGGGTGCTGCGCGGGAGGGTGAGGTCGACGCAGAGCGGCAGGTCCTCCTCCGTACCGTTGAGGAAGAGCGGGTCGCCGTGGGCCGGGATCAGCAGTGGCGGCGGGTGGCCGGCGTTGGACCAGCTGAGGCACCACCGGAGGTCGGGAAGCCGGCGCAGTTGGGTGTGGACGGCCGTCGCGAAGGGCGCCGCCCCCAGCCCCTCGGCGACCTCGTCGAACCGGGCCAACACGTCCGCGGGGGTGGTGCCGGGCCCGCGGCTGTAGGCCAGGGCGCGGAGCATGTTGCGCATCTGGGTCATCGCGGTGGCGGCGGCGAGGTCGTGCCCGACGACGTCGCCGACGTCGAGGACGAGCGTGCCGTCGGGCAGGACGAAGGCGTCGTACCAGTCCCCGCCGATCTCGTTGGCGGAGCTGGCCGGCTGGTAGGAAGCGGCCAGGATCGCCCCGTCGACTGCGGGCGGCCGGGTGAGCTGGGCGCGCTGGAGGGCGAGCGCGGTCCGCCGGGCGCGCTGGAGGTCGAGGGCCTTGCGGATCGGCTGCTGAGCGTGATGGAGGACCTCCCGCAGCAGGTCGGTCTCGGTCGGGCCGAGGGCGGGGGTGTCGCCGTTGGTGCTGGTGGCCGCGTATCCGAGGACGGTGTCGTCGACGACCAGCGGGATGAGGGTGACGCTCGTGGCCCCCGAGGCGGCGAGCCACCGTTCCGTGACGGCCGGCAGAAGCTCGGCCGGTACGGGGCCGTCGACGGGGATGGCGAAGGTGCGGGGGACGCGGGACTCGAGGACCTCGCGGACCCTCCGGCTCACCGTGACGGTCTGCCCGAGCAGGGCGGGCGGCGCCGGCAGTCCGGGGCGGGTGGCGGAGGCGACCCGCCGGGCGGTGACGCGGGCGTGCTCGGGCAGCGGCCACTCCTCGTGGGAGAGGAGCAGGATCAGACAGGCGTCGGTCAGTTCGGGCACGACGATCTTCACGACCTCGCCGAAGGCCTCCCCCAGGCTCTGCCCCGTGACGGTCGCGACCTGGGCGAGGAGCCGCTCCCGCAGCTGGGCACGCCAGGTGTCCTCGATGTCGACGGTGGCGGCGATCCACTCGGCGACGCGGCCCTCCCGCAGGACGGGGACACCGCGCGGGGAGAGGTGGCGGTACGAGCCGTCGGCGGCGCACACGCGGAAGGTGCACTGGAAGACGCCCCCGGCACCGCGCGTCGCGCTGTCTCGCCAGCCCGCGCTGAGCCGGTCGCGATCGCGGGGGTGGATCCGCGCGTACCAGCCTTCGTCGGCGCGCGGATGCCAGGGAACGCCGGTCAACCGCTCCCAGCCGGGGACGATCTCCTCCATGGTCCCGTCGGCGTGCATGACCCACACCATCACCGACACGGCGGAGACCAGGGCCCGGTACCGCTGCAGGGCGAAGGTCTCGGTGGTGGTGTCCATCGCCACCACGAGGATCCCCTCGCCCTCGGAGGTGCTCACGGGGCTGCAGGAGTAGACGAAGTACCGCGCCTGCGCGGGCTCCCCGGGGTCGGGCTCGCGCGCGCCGGTGACCTGGCGAGCCCGCCCCGTGGCCCGTACCTCGTCCAGGACCGAGAGGAACCGCCAGCCGTCGGGGTCCGCGAACGCCTCCCGGGCGGGCAGGCCCAGCCGCCGGGCGCCGAACATCCTCGTGAAGGCGGCGTTGGTGTAGAGGAGGCGGCCATCAGGGCCGGCGAGCAGCGCGACGGCGGCGACCGCGCCGTCGAAGACCGCCGGATCCAGGGGCGGCGCGGGGTTCGGCCCGGGTACGCCGCCGGTCATCCCGGGCCCGCCGGGGCGCGTCCCGGATCCGTCGTCACCGCGGCGGCGCCCTTCACTCACCGTCCTCCTGATCCGCGAAGCCGCAGCCCGCAGCCCGTGATACGCGACGCCCGTCGCTCCCGACCCGCTGCGTCGCCACGGGTTACAGCCTGCTGGAGCGACGGCGGGGCAGCGAGGCGGGTCGAACCAATCGAGTGACCAGCCCGGGGACGGGCGGACCGGGGAACAATCCCGGGGGCCGCCCCGTTGACCCCAAGTCCCCTGCACAGCTCGTACCGAGGAGAACCTTGCCCGACACGTCGCCCACCGCCACCGTGCCCCCGCTCCCGCCCCTCGCCGCGCAGGCCGAGCGCCTGATCGAGCTCGGCGTGCACACGATCGCGGGGGTCTCCGCCGACGCACTGCGGGCCTTCGCCGCCGACGCCGCTGCCGACAGCGGTGCCGACAGCGGTGCCGATGGCGGCGACGACGGTGCCGGTGGCACTCTGCTCGCCGTGCACCCGGACCGCGCCCCGGCCTCCGCGCTCGCCCCGCTCCTCAACCGTGACGGCAAGCCCGGCTTCGTCGTCGTCGACATGCCCGATGTCGACGACTTCGCCCCGTCCGACATCACGCTCCCCGACGCGCCCTTCTACCTGGTCACCGGCGTCGACCGCGGCGACCACATGTCCAACTGGAGTCCGGACGAGGCGCTGCCCGCCCTCGTCAAGGAGGACCGCACCCCGCTCGTACTCACCGAGGGCATCCACTGGGTGCTCCAGCAGCCGGCCGCCCTCGAGCGGAACCTCTGCTTCATGACCATCGGCTCCCGGCTGCGCAAGGCGAACGGCGCCCTGGACGCCCGTACCCCGGCGATCTGGATCAGCAACGGCACGGGGCGGGACGGCCGCGAGCGGCGCAACGCCCCCAAGGTGGGCTGGTGTTGGTGGGGCAACCGCCACACCTGGCTGGGCTTCGCCTCGGCCGCGGGCCGCGGGCGCTAGGAACCGCTGAACAGACCCGGCCGGACTCGGCGATCCGCGCGCCCGCGGTCGCGTGGATCGCTACACTGCCAGACATACCGCCCCGGTGGACTCCCCCGTGCCCCCGGGGCGGTTCCGTGTCCGCGAGCACGGCAACTCCGCCTGGCCTCCTGCGTTTTCGCCGCCACGCCCGTACCGTGGAACCGGGTGGAACCGGCGTGATCCTCAGGGGGGAGCGGCATGGCGAAGGTCGTGGTGGTGCACGGGATCGGGCAGCAGTTCCTCGGTCCGGCCCAGATGCATCGTGAGGTGGCGCCCGCGCTGCGGGACGGTGTGCGGCTGGCCGACGGGCCGCCTCTGCCCGCCGAGGACATCGCCTGCGCCTTCTACGGGGATCTGTACTTCGAGAAGGGCACCCGGTCGGCCGATCTGCCGCCGTGGGACGAGACCGACGTCGAGGACGGGCTCGAAGTGGAGCTCCTGCTGGCCTGGTGGGAGCAGGCGGCACGCGTCGACCCGGCCGTGCTCGGGCCGGAACAGGACGGCACCCGCAGCCTGTTGGGGTTCGGCGCGGCCCGGATGCTGCGCTTCGAGCTCGTCCGGTCGGCACTGGACGCACTGACCGGGTCACGGTTCTTCGGCAAGGTCTCGGACCGCTCGTTGATCTTCACGCTCAAGCAGGTACGCCGGTACCTCACCGAGCCGGGGCTCCGTCTCGCCGCCCAGTCGCGCGTCGCCGAGGAGGTCGGGGACGACACGAGGGTGCTGGTGGCGCACTCGCTCGGGTCGGTCGTCGCGTACGAGGCGCTCTGCGCGCACCCCGAGTGGCCGGTGACCGACTTCGTGACCCTGGGCTCGCCGCTGGGGCTCCAGGGGATCGTCTTCGACCGCCTGCGGCCGGTTCCCGTGGACGGTGTCGGGGACTGGCCCGGCCCGGTCCGGCGGTGGACGAACGTCGCGGATCCCGGCGACATCGTGGCGGTCGTCCATGAGTTGGCGACGCGTTTCGGCGATGCCGTGAAGGACGAGAGCATCACCAACGGCACGCGGATGCACGACCTGGCGCGATACCTGTCCGCGCCGAAGACGGGTGCGGCGATCGCCCTGCCCCTGCGGTGACTCCCGCGAGGGGACGAGTTAACCCCTAGCCGAACTCCCGTGATTTCAGGGGTACTTGGGGTTTGAGTGCTGCCCCCGCAACGGTATCTCCCCCTCACGTCGAGTCCCGGGGGGGGTAACTGGACATGGCATACGCCATGACGGCTGGGGTGGGGGCAGAGAGCGCCGGGCGGAGGTTCCTGCTGACGGTCGGAGTGCGCCGCTACCAGGACGAGACCATCGGCGACCTCACCGGCGTCACCGCCGATGTCGAGAAGGTGCGTGGCCTCTTCTGCCCCATGGGCTACGAGGCGGTGCTGCCCGCGCTCGCCACCGACCCCACGGCGGACGAGGTCCGGCGCGGGATCGACCGGTGGACCGCGGCCGCCGATCTCGGTCCGAGCGACGTGGTCCTCCTCTACTTCGCCGGTCACGGCGTCCACAGCGTCGACCGCCACTACCTGCTCTTCTCCGACACCGAACGCGGCCTGTGGGACGGGACGGCCCTGGCGAGCGAGGACTTCGGCAGGCCTCTGGTCCGCAGCGCGGTCGGCCACCTCCTCATCGTCCTCGACACCTGCTTCGCCGGAGCGGGCACCGCCGACATCACCTCGCTCGCCGCTTCCCTGGCCCGTACGAGGTCCCCGGAACCGGCCGGGCGCTGGCTGATGGCCGCCGCGCGCGGCAAGGAGCGTGCGACGGAGAACGCCTTCGTCAGCGCCCTCACCCACGTCCTGGCCCGCCCCAAGGCCGGTGCGCGGCAGGAGTTCGTGAGCGTCCGGGACGTGACGCGCGGCATCAACGGCTACTTCGCGGAGCACCATCCGGCCCAGCACGCCCGGTACACCACCGTGGACAGCGACGGGCACGCGCCGTTCTTCCCCAATCCGGCGTTCGTCCCCGGCCTTCCCGCCAACGATCTGGACGTCCGGACGATGGCTCGTCTGCGGCAGGAGAGCCACGGTCATTTCGACCCTCGCGGACGGGGCGTCGGGCATGTCGCGGAGGCGGGGGACTTCTTCCGCGGGCGCAGGGCCGCGCTGGCCTCCATCGCCGCCTGGCTGGCGGCCGACGCCCACGACCGCAGGGCGAAGGTGGTCACCGGGGATCCCGGTTCGGGCAAGTCCGCCGTTCTCGGCAGGGTGTTGCGGCTGTCCGACCCCGACCAACGCGGTGCGGCCGTGGCGGCGGACGACACGCTGCCGCCCCGCAACCCTGAGGTCCTCGCGCTGCACGCGCGGCGCCGCACCTGCGAGGAGCTCACCGCCCGTATGGCGGCGGCTCTCGGACTGCCGACCGCCTCCCTCGACGAGCTCCTCCAGGGGGTCAGCGAGCGCCGGCGTCCGCTGACGGTGGTCATCGACGCCCTGGACGAGGCCGGCCCGGCCGGGGACGCGACCGAGGCCAAGCGGGTCGCCCGTGAGCTGTGCCTTCCGCTGTCCACGCTGCCCGCCGTGCGGCTGCTCATCGGCACACGGCGGCCGGTCGTTCCCCATCTGGGCCGCGCGGTCGACGTCCTCGATCTCGACGCCGACCGCTGGAGCGAGCCCTCGGACATGGTCGCGTACGCTTCGGACCTGATCCTCGGCGGAGTCCCGGCCGACGCCGACGGGCCGGGGCCGGATCGGGATCAGGGTCAAGGTCAAGGTCAAGGTCAGGAACCGGATCAGGATCGCGTCGCCTGGGCCTCGCTCGTGGCCCGCGGCATCGCCGCCCGGGCGGGGAACTGCTTCCTCGTGGCGCGGATGACCGCGCGGGCCGTGGTCGACGGGCGGCTCGACGTCGACGTGACGCAGGCGGGGTGGGAGGAGCGGCTGCCCCAGGACGCCGTCGACGCCTTCGACGCGTACCTGGACTCCTTCGGCAGCTCGGCGCGCCTCGTACGCAGGCTCCTGCGCCCGCTGGCCTACGCCCAGGGGCGGGGGCTGCCGTGGTCCACGGTGTGGGCGCCTGTCGCCGGGGCGCTGTCGGGCAAGAGCTGTAGCGACGAGGACGTGCAGTGGCTGCTGGAGACCGCGGGCTCCTACATCATCGAGGAGTTCACCTCGTACGGCTCCGCGTACCGCCTCTTCCACGAGTCGCTGGCCTCGGCCCTCCGCCGCCCGGGGCGTGACGCGGAGGCCCACCGGAGCATCGCCGCGGCGCTGGTGGCGGACGTGACGGTCGATCCGTGGACGGGTGACCGCGAGTGGGGCACGGCGCACGGCTACATCAAGGAGCATCTCGCCGCGCACGCGGCGGCCGGAGGGGCGCTCGATCCCCTCCTCCAGGACACCGAGTACCTGGTCCACGCCCGCCCCGATGCCCTGGTCCGTGTGCTCGGCCAGGCGCGCGGGTCCGCCGCTCGGCGCGCGGCCGCCATCTACCAGGCCTCCGTCAGCATCCATCGCAGGGTGTCGCCGCAGGAGCGCAGCGACGTGCTCGCCATCGACGCGGCGCGGTCCCGGCAGCCGGTGCTCTCGGAGCGGTTCGCCCGCTCCCGCCCGTGGAAGCCCCGGTGGGCGACGACGGGCCTCGCGCAGGGTCCGGCGTCCAGCGGGCACACCGAGCCGGTCCACGCGGTGTCCAGCGGGACCTTCGGCGGGCGGCTGCACATCATCACCGCCAGCCACGACGAGACGGTCCGGGTCTGGGAACTGCCCGATCTGGTGACGCCCGAGCTGCGCGCCACGCTGTCGGGGCACCGCGCGCCGGTCCGGGCCCTCGCGACGGTGGACGTGGGCGGCGACCGGTGCGTCCTGACCGGCAGCAGCGACCATACGGTCCGGCTGTGGAACCTGTCCGACCCCTCCGACCCCCGGCTCCTCGCCGTACTCGAAGGCCACACCGGCCCCGTACGGTCGATCGCCACCGCCTCCCTCGACGGCCGGCCGCACGCGCTGACGGCGAGCGACGACGGATCCGTCGCCCTGTGGGACCTGGACGCGCGGTGTCCACGTACGACGCTGACCGGTCACGACAGCGGGGTGCGGTCCGTCGACTGCGCGGTCCTGGACGGCCGGCCGATGGCGGTGACCGCCGGCCACGACGGATCGGTGCGGGCATGGGACCTCGCGGGCGGCGCCGAAGACCACGTGCCGCGCGTGCTGTTCACGAGCTCGCGCCCGGTGCTCTGTGCGGCCTGGACGGTGGTCGACGGCTCCCCCGCGGTAGTGCACGGCGATCACAGCGGTCTCGTGCGGCTCCAGCGTCTGTCCGGCGACGGCGAGCCCGTCGCCGGCGAACCCGTGCTCCTCAGCGGCCACACCGGACCCGTACGCGCGGTGTCCTGCACCACGCTGGACGGGCGTACGCACGCGGTCACGGCGGCCGACGACGGGACGGTACGGGTCTGGAACCTGTCCACGCACGAGACCCGGTCCGTCCTGTCCGCGAAGAACGAGTGGGTCCGCGGTCTGGAGGTCTTCTCCGTCGCCGGGAACCCGTACGCCTTCGCCCGGCCCGACGACCACACCACCCGCCTGTGGGACCTCCGTACGGGAACGATGCGCGCGACCCTGAGCGGGCGCAGCAGTTGGGTCCGGACCGTCACCCCCGTGCGGGCCGGTGGGCAACGGCATCTGCTCGTCGGAGGGGACGACCGTACGGCACGGGTGTGGGACGTGGGAGGCGAGCCGTTCTCCGGCGCGGAGCCGGTCGCCACGTTCCAGGACCACACCGACTGGGTCCGCGCTTCCGCCTCGATCGAGGTCGACGGCCGCGCGTTGGCGGTCACGGGAGGCAATGACGGCACGCTGCGTGTGTGGGACCACCACACGGCCGTTCCTCTGCACGTGCTCCGGGGACACACTGGTTGGGTACGGGGGGTGGCCTGCGCCGACGTGGACGGCCGTCCGGTGGCGGTGAGTGTGGGCGAGGACCACACCGTGCGGGTGTGGGACGTGCGGACGGGTGCGGCACTCTTCGCGCTCCCGGGCCACGACGACTGGGTGTGCGCCGTCGCCTGCACCACGATCGGCGGCGTGCCGTTCGCGGTGACGGCAGGCGACGACGCGACGGTCAGGCTCTGGGATCTGCGGAACCGTGCAAGGACGGCGGTGCTGCGCGGGCACCGGGGCTGGGTGAGGGCCGTCGCCTGTCTCGACGTCGACGGCCGTCCCCATGCGGTGAGCGCCGGCCATGACGGGACCCTGCGTCTCTGGGACCTCGCGGCGCCCCGCCACGCGGCCAGGATCGCGGAGGGTTCCGGTCCGCTGTGGGCGGTGGCGTGCGGCATCTGGCACGGACAGCCCCATGTGGTGGCCACAGGCCGCGACCGCGCTGTCCGCGTGTGGCGGCTCCAGGACCGCAGTCCCGTCTCCCGCGTCCGGCTCCCCCTCACGTGCGACACGCTCGCGGTCACGGACCGCGACCTCGTCGTCGGGATGCGCAGCGACACGGTCGTCCTGTCCCCCGCCGACCTCTGACGACTCCTGAGAAATCCGGGCACGGCTCTGGCCGCGCAGCCTCACACCCGGGATCTCAGCACGTCGACCTCACAGCCTGGTGCGAACGGGTCGAAGCCGTGCTCGATCAGCCAGCGAACTGCCAGCAGGCTTCGCAACGACCACCACGCGTGGATCACGTCGAGGTCGATGTCGGTGCCATAGCCGGCGAGGACGTCGTCGAGGTGCTCCTCGTGACCGAGCGTGAAGGTGGCGAGGTCGTACAGAGCATCACCCTGGCCCGCCTCGGACCAGTCGATGATGCCCGTCACCTCGTCGCCGTCGACGAAGACGTGCGCGATCTGCAGGTCGCCGTGCGTGAACGCCGGAGTCCACGGCCGGAGTGCGGCCTCGGCGACCCGGCGGTTGCGGGTGACCAGGTCAGCGGGCAGGAGGCCGTTCGTCACGAGCAGCTCGCACTCGTCGTCGAGTTCCGCCGCCAGCGCGACGATGCTCCGGCCGGCCCGGCCGGGCCGGGGCGGCAGCGGCGCGTCGTGCAGCTTCCGGATGGCGGCGCCCGCGGCGGCCCACGCCGCCGACGACTCTGTCGACGGCCCGCCGAGGCGCCCAAGCGTCGTCCCCGGGAGCGCGGCGATCGCGAGCACGGGCGGCTTGCGCCACAGGACCTCCGGGGTCGGGACCGGCGCGAGGGACATCGCCTCGACCTCGACGTCGATACGCGCCGGATCGGCGTCCACCTTCAGGAACACGTCGCCGACACGCAGAGTCGCGCGCTCGGAATGGGCGACGACGACTTTGACCTCATCCATGGCCGACCAGTATCCCGGAGGTGATCGCCGACGTCGCCGGATTTATCGCATGCGACGACGCAGCCGACCGCGTCCCGCTACCCGACAGCCTCGTGCGCGACACTGACCCTTGACCAGGCCAAGTCCACTACTTCTGTGAGGAGTCCTACGAGGCATCACCGCCCGGGGCGCGTACCGTGCGGAGTCGTGTGGCGGCCTTCGGGTCGGGGCAGCCGGCCAGGGCGAGGGCGTTCTTCAGTTCCTCGCGGAGCAGGGTGAGGACCTTGGCGACGCCTGCCTCTCCCCCGGCGGCCAGCCCCCACAGCACGGGGCGGCCGATGAGGACGCCCGAGGCGCCGAGGGCGAGGGCCTTGAGGATGTCGGTGCCGGTGCGGACACCGCTGTCGAGGAGGATCCGGCTGCGGCCGGCGACGGCGTCGACGACCGCCGGGAGGGCGTCGAGAGCGGGCAGTGCGCCGTCGAGCTGGCGGCCGCCGTGGTTGGAGACGACGATGCCGTCGGCGCCGTGGGCAGCGGCCCGGTCGGCGTCGGCGGGGTCGAGGACTCCCTTGAGGACGAGCGGCATCCGGGTGTGGTCGCGCAGCCAGTCCAGGTCGTCCCAGGACAGGGAGGGGTCCACGACGCCGGCGGTCTGGGCGGCGATGGCGCTGACGCCGTCCTGGGCGCCGCGCGGCACTCCGTCGCGGTCGCGCGCGAAGTGCACGGCCGAGACGCCCTCGGGGAGGGTGAAGGCACCGCGCATGTCGGCCTGTCGGCGGCCCATGTACGGGGTGTCGACGGTGAGCATCAGAGCGCGTGCGCCGGCGGCTTCGGCGCGGGCGAGCAGTTCCTTGGTGTGGCCACGGTCGCGCAGCCAGTACAGCTGGAACCAGACGGTGGCGCCGGTCGCGGCGATGTCCTCGACCGGGGTACTGCTGAAGGTGCAGGCGGTGAAGGGGACGCCTGCGGCGAAGGCCGCCCGGGCGGCGGCGAGTTCGCCGTCGGGGTGGACGGCACGCTGGTACGCCATCGGGGCGACGGCCAGCGGCAGGGCGGCGGGATCGGCGAGGAGCGTGGCCGTGGTGCTGATGTCGGAGACGTCGGCGAGGACGCGGGGCACCAGGTGGAGACGGTCGAAGGCGGCGCGGTTGGCGGCGAGGGTGAGTTCGCTTCCGGCGCCGCCTGCGACGAACCGCTCCACGCCGACGGGCAGGACGTGCGCCGCGAGGGCCTCCGCGTCGGCCGGGGTGAGCATCGCGTCGAGTGCGCCGGTGGTCACTGGGCGTTCTCCGCAGGGGTGTTGCCCTCGTGCTCGGCCTTCTCCGCCTGCACGGCATCGTAGAGCGCGCGGACGTTGCCGCCGCCGAAGGTGTCGGCACCGATCCGCTCGATGATCTCGTAGAAGAGGGTGCGCTGGGGGTGGACGGTGCGGGTGAAGATCTGGAAGAGCTGGCCCGCGTGGTCCTCGTCGGCGAGGATGCCGGGCTCGCGCAGCTCCTCGATGGAGTGGCGGCCCAGGTCGAGGCGCGCGGCGAGTGCCTCGTAGTAGGCGTCCGGGGTGGAGAGGAAGACGATGCCGCGCTTGTCGAGGCGGGCGACGGTCTCGACGATGTTCTCGGTGGCGAAGGCGAGGTGGTGGACGCCGCCGCTGCCGTGCCGTGCGAGGAAGTCGCCTATGTGTCCGGCCTGGTGGTCGGGGCTCGGGGCGAGGACGGTGAAGGTCAGGTCGCCCGCGGGGCTGCGGACCGCCTTGGAGTCCATGGCCTCGCTGCCCTGCACCATCAGCTCCTCGTACACGGACGCGTAGCCGAAGACCCGCTCGTAGTAGCCGGTGGAGGCGGCGAGTTCACCGGTCCGGACGGTCACGGCGACGTGGTCGAGGACGGTCAGCGCGGGCGACTCGGCGGTGGGCGGGGCGAGTTCGGCGACCGGTGCGAAGCCGGGGAGCGGCAGCGGCGTGCCGTGCGCCTCGGCTCCGGTGGGCGGGCGCTGGACGAGGGTGTGGCGTACGTCGTCGAATCCGGCGGCCACCCGTGCGGTGACCCAGCCGCCGGCGTGGTCGGCGGGCTCGGCCTGCGGGATCGCCCCGCGGGCGGCGGCTTCGGCGAAGACGGCGCGCACGTCGGTGGTGGTCAGCGCGATGTCGGCTATGCCGTCGCCGTGGGCGGCCGTGTAGGCGGCGGCCGGGTGGGTGTCGTCGAGGGCCTGGGTGACCACGAGGACGATGTCGCCCTGTCGCAGGGCCAGCGAACGGCTCGCGCCCTCGGCGCCGGTGGTGGGGGTGTGCTCGGCGGTGGCGAACACCTGGAAGCCGTAGCCGACGGTGAACGCCTCGGCGGCGGCACGGGCGTCGGTGACGTACAGCTCCACATGGCTGACGAGCAGCGAGGAGAGGGAGGACGTGACGGGGTGGGCCATGACGACGGGTCCTTATGTACGGGGACGGTGCGGGCAGTTCGGATCGAGGCAATCCTGACTGCTCGCACCGATCATGGCCACCCTCTTCCGCACGGGACCCCGGCGAAGGACGACGGAAGAATTCTCCGGAGCCGGCCTTCGACGGGGAAGACGTACGCGATTCGACGGTCCTCACAGGAGAACGCGCGGTCACCGATCCGCGGTCGCCGCGGTAGTCGTCGCGATGTCAGACGTCCTGGATGCGCCGGAAGGGCCGGTCCGCCTCCAGGGCGAACGCGATGTCCAGCAGCGTCCGTTCACTGCCGGGGCGGCCCGAGAACATCACGCCGATCGGCAGGCCCTCGTCGGTCACGCTCGCCGAGGGCAACGAGATCGACGGCGTCCCGACGACGTTGTCGACCGGGGTGAACGCGACGTACGCGAGGATCCGCTCGATCAGGGTCGTATAGGGAACGGCCGGGCTCAGGTGGCCGATCGGCGGCGCGGTGTGGGCGAGCACCGGGGAGAGGACGAGGTCGAGTCCACGGAATCCCGCCGCGTACGCCTCCTTCGTCCGCTTCAGCCGCCGCACAACGCCGGGAGTGCCCCGCCAGTTCTTCAGGTACTCCTCGCGCAGCCCCTGACTGAGGCCGTCCATGCGGTGCCGGTCGAAGTCCCGGCCGAAGGTCCGGCCCGTGGTGCTGATGAGGAACGACAACAGCCCCCAGTAGGTGAGGAAGTCGTCGGTGAAGCGGGGGTCGATGGCCAACTCCACCGGCTGCACGGTGTGTCCGAGCCGTTCGAGCCTGGCCACGGTCTCCGTGACGGCGTCCCGGGTGGCGGTGTCGGTGCGGACGCCGCTGGGCGAGTCCATCAGGTACCCGATGCGCAGCCGTCGCTCCGAGGGGCCTTCGACCAGGCCGAGGGGCGGCAGTTTCGGGTTGCGCCAGTACCGCTCGGCGTCGGCGAGGAACGCGGCGGTGTCGCGCACCGAGCGGCTCACGATGCCGTCGGAGACGAGGTCCAGGGGCAGTTGACGGCTCTGGGCGTTCGGGACGACCCTGCCTCGGGTCGGCTTCAGGCCGACGAGGCCGCAACAGGCGGCGGGGATGCGGATCGAGCCGCCGCCGTCGTTGGCGTGCGCGATCGGCACGGCCCCCGCGGCGACGAGCGCCGCGCTGCCGCCCGACGAACCACCCGCCGAATGGCCCGTGTTCCACGGGTTGCGCACGGGCTCGGCGCCCTCGAACTCCGTGGTCGGACTGAACCCGAACTCGGGCAGCCGCGTCTTGCCCAGCACCGTGACGCCGCTGCTCAGGAACTGCCGCGTGAACGGCGCGTGCCGCCGTGCCGCGCGCGGGGTGAAGGCCGCGCTGCCGTGACCGGTGGGCAGTCCCACGTAGTCGGTGTTGTCCTTGACGAAGGTCGGCACCCCGGCGAAGGCGCCGCCCGGCCAGGCCGCGGGCGCCGGCGCGGAGACGTGTGCCTGGACCGCGTGGAGCCGGTCGTCGACCGCCCGGACCCGCTCGGCCGCGTCCCGGGCGACCTCGGCGGCGCTGACCTCGCCCCGCCGGATGGCGTCGGCGAGACCGACGGCGTCATGCTCCCCGAGCGCGTCGTCCCGGAAGGCGTGCACCGTGGTCCGTTCGTCGAAAGTCGTCACCGCTACCTCAGCCCCCGGCCGTATGGATGGATGTCCACCATCATTGCCTACCAGTAAGTAACACGCGAGGGGATCTACGGAGGGATCCGAGGGCTCCACGGAGCACGTCACCGACCGTGTGCATCGCGCGGGCGGTTTCAGGCGAGCGTCGGGTAGTCCGTGTAGCCCGTCTCGCCGCCGACGTACATCAGGTGCGCGTCCCGGATCGGGTTGAGGGGGGCGCCGGTGCGCATCCGGGCGACCAGGTCGGGGTTGGCCAGGAAGGAGCGGCCCAGGGCGATCAGGTCGGCGCCGGCGTCCAGGAGGCGCTCGCCTGCGGCGCGGCCGCCGTCGGCGGGCAGAGGGCCGGGCCACGGCAGGGCGGGGTTGGCGATGAGCGTGCCGGGCCAGGCCGCGCGCAGGGTGTGGAAGAGGGGCTGGTCGGGGTCGGCGAAGACCACGTGCAGGTACGCGAGTCCCAGGTCACTCAGCTCACCCACGAGGGCCGGGTAGACGGCGTCGATGTCGTCCTCTCGCATGGCGTTGGCGGTGACGCCGGGCGCGATGCGCACCCCCACCCGCTCCGGGCCGATCGCCTCGGCGACGGCGCGGACGACCTCGACGGTGAAGCGGATGCGGTTCGCTACGGAGCCCCCGTAGCCGTCGGTGCGCAGGTTGGTGGCGTCGGACAGGAACTGGTGCAGCAGGTAGCCGTTCGCGGAGTGGACCTCGACCCCCGAGAATCCCGCGTCCACGGCCCGGCGGGCCGCGTCGGCGAAGTCCGCGACGGTGGACGTGATCTGCTTCTCCGTCATCTCCTGGGGGACGACGGACTCCTGATGTCCGGACGGGGTGTAGATCGTGTCGGGCAGCGGGACCGGTGACGGGGCGAGCGGGTGGTGCCCGGTGGTCTCCGGGTGTCCCACCCGGCCTCCGTGCTGCAGCTGGAGGAACATCTGCCCGCCGGCGTCCCGCACGGCGTCCGTGACCCGGCGCCAGCCGACCACGTGCGTGTCGTCGTGGATCGCGGGGATGTTGGGGTACGTGGCACCGACCGCGTTGGGGGTCGCGGCCTCCGCGATGATCAGCCCGGCCGAGGCCCGCTGGGCGTAGTACGTGGCCATGATCGGCTCCGGGACACCCGTCGCGCTCGCGCGGTTCCGCGTCATCGGCGCCATGACCAGCCGGTTCTTCAGCGGGAGGGAGCCGAGGTGGGTGGGCTCGAAGAGCGGGGAGGACGGGGGCGCGTCAACCGTCGTCGCGTTCGCGTTCGCGTTCGTGCTCGTGCTCGTGCTCGTGCTCGTCTTGATGCTCGTGCTCGTCTCGGTGCTCGTGGCCGTGCTCATGGTCGTGCTCCTTCGTCCATCTCTTCGCCGGGGCAGCGAGCCCCGCTGCACAGACCGTCGCGCAGCCCCCTTCGGATCCGCTGACGGTCCGCTGACGGTCGGATGATCATCACTGTGTAGGGTCGGATCCCATGAGGTTCGGGGTGCTCGGTCCGGTGGCGGTGTGGGATGCCGACGGTGCACCGGTGCGCGTCCCGGAGACCAAGGTGAGGGCGCTCCTCGCCGACCTTCTGGTCCACGAGGGGCAGCCGGTGTCGGCCGACCGCCTCGTCCACGACATCTGGGGCGACGCCGTCCCCGGCAATCCGGCCAACGCCCTCCAGGCCAAGGTCTCCCAGCTGCGCAGGGCCGTCGGCCGCGACCGCGTGCTCCACCAGCCGGCCGGGTACCGGCTGCGCCTCGACGGCGACCCCGCCGAGGTCGACACCTCACGGCTCCGGCAGCTCGCCGCGCAGGCCCGGCTCGTCGCCGCGCCGCGCGCCCGGGCGGCCCTGCTCGGCGAGGCGCTGGACCTGTGGCGCGGGCCCGCGTACGCGGACTTCGCCGACGAGGAGTTCGTCCGCCCGGCGGCGGAGCGCCTGACCGAGGAGCGGCTCACCCTCGTCGAGGAACAGACCGAGGCCCGGCTGGAGTTCGGGGATCCCCTGCTGCTCGGCGAGACGGCCGGTCTGGTCGCCCGTCATCCGTTGCGCGAGCGGTTGCGTGCCGTACGGATGCGGGCCCTGTACGGCGCGGGCCGGCAGAGCGAGGCGGTCGCCGCGTACACGGAACTCCGCACCCTGCTCGCCGACGAACTGGGCCTCGACCCGAGCCCCGGTCTCGCGGCGCTGTACGAGGCGATCCTGCGCCAGGACGCCGGGCTGATACCCGTCGCGGCCTCCGACGGGCCCGCCGTCGTCATCCGGTCCTCATCCGACGCGGAGGTCCTGGAGGCGGCGGCCGCGGTCCCGCCCCTCGTCCCCGACCCGTGCGCCGTCACGCCCCGCCGCCAGAACCTGCCCACCCCGCCGACCACTCTCGTCGGCCGCGGCCTCGCCCGGGAGGCCGTCGTCCGGCTCCTCGGCACCGAACGGCTCGTCACGCTGACCGGACCCGGCGGAGTGGGCAAGACACGCCTGGCGCTGGCCGTCGCCGAGCAGCTCGGTGCCGACGAGCCGGCCCCGGACGGCGACGCCTCCGGTGGCGTCGTCCCGGACGGCGTGTGGTTCGTCGAGTTCGGCGGCCTGCCCGCCGAGACCGCGGATCTCGTCCAGGCGGTGGCGTCGGCCCTCGGCATCCGCGACACGGCGTCGGCGGCACGCGGAACCGCCGACGCCTCGGCCGCGCTGCACGGCGCGCTGCGGGACCGCCGCGCCCTGCTCGTGCTCGACAACTGCGAGCACGTGATCGAACCGGCCGCCGAGCTGGCCGGGTCCCTGCTCCGGTCAGCGCCGGGAGTGCGCGTGCTCACCACGAGCCGGGAGTCCCTCCGGCTCCCCGGCGAGACGGTGTACGCCGTCGCGCCTCTCGAACCCGACGACGCGGCCCGGCTGTTCACCGAGCGGGCCGTCGCGGCGGCACCCGATTTCGCGCCCGGATCCGATGCCGGCATGGCGACCGAGACCGAGGACGAGAGCGGCGAGGTACGGGACGCCGTCGCGGAGATCTGCCGTCGCCTCGACGGACTCCCCCTCGCCCTGGAGCTCGCCGCCACCCGCGTCCGGGCCCTCGGCGTACGGGAACTGGCCGAGCGCCTCGGCGACCGCTTCCGCGTCCTCGCCTCCGGTCAGCGCGGTCTCCCTGCCCGGCAGCAGACGCTGCGCGCGGTGATCGACTGGAGCTGGGACCTCCTCGACCCTCCCGAGCAGGCCATCCTGCGCCGTCTCGCCGTCCCCGTCGGCGGGTGCACGCTGGACGCGGCGGAGACGGTGTGCGCGGGCGACGGCATCGCCCACGACGACGTGCTGGATCTGGTGGGCCGCCTGGTCGACCGCTCCCTCGTCTCGACGGTACGGACGGCCGACGGGCCGCGCTACCGCCTGCTGGAGTCGGTAGGCGCGTACGCCCGCGAACGCCTCCACGAAGCGGGGGAGTTCGGTGTCGTGGCGGATCGTCACGCCGCCTACTACCGCGAGTTCGCCGAGCACGCCGAAGCCGCCCTGCGCGGCGCGGGGCAGCGGCGCCGGCTCGCGCAGCTGGACGCCGAATCCGCCAACATCCGCGCCGCCCTCGACCACGCCCTGCGGACGGCCGAGGCACACCACGCGGCGCGCCTGGCCACCGCACTGTGCCCCTGGTGGCTGCTGCGCGGCCGTCTGCACGAGGCCCGGCGTACCCTCGCCGCGGTCGTGGACGCCCTCCCGACCGACACGGCAGCCGGCGTGTCGGCCGAACCGCGCGTGCTCCTGGGCGCCTTCACCATGCTGACGGGCGGGCGGGCGCCGGAGACGGACTGCCCCGAGGCGGACATCGCCGACCCCGCGCGGCGCGGCCGCGCGCTGTGGCTGTTCGCGTACGGCCTTCACCACGCGGGCGACCCGGTGGCGGCCCATGCCGTCAACTCCCGTGCTCTCGACCGCTTCACCGAAGCCGGCGACCGGTGGGGCACCGCCGCGGCCCGGGCACTGCGCGCCCATACTTCGTTCGCCACCGGTGACCTGCGGACCGCGCGCGAGGACGGCCTCGACGCCGCCGCGGCCTTCCGGGAACTCGGGGACGGATGGGGCGAGTTGCTGACCGTTCCGGTGCTCGCTGCCCTCGCCGAGATCGAGGGCGACTACGCCACCGCCACCGCCCGTCAGACCGAAGGCCTGCGCCTCGCCGAGGGGCTGGGTCTGGCGGCGGAGGTCTCCGCACGGCTGGGCGGCCTCGGCCGCCTCGCGCTCCTGGCCGGCGACTGGGAACAGGCTCGCGTCCTGCACGAACGGGCCCGGCGCGCGGCGGCGGAGCAGGGCCATATGTTCGGCGAGGTGTTCGCGCTCATGGGGCTCGCCCTCGGCGCACGCCGCTCCGGCGACCTGGACGCCGCCGAGCGCCATCTGCGGACGATGCGCGACGCGTACCCGTCGTCGACCGCGGGGAAGCACGTGATCCATGTGGAGCTCGGCTTCGTCGCCGCGCTCCGCGGCCGGGTGGCCGAGGCTTCCGCGTATCAGGCGCGCGGTCTCGAGTTCGCCGGGGAACTGGCCGACCCGCGCGCGCTCGCGCTCTCCCTCGAAGGCGTCGCCGGTGTCGCAGCGGCCAGGGGCGACTCACCGCACCTCACCCGCGCCGCCCTGTTCCTCGGCGCGGCGGACGCGGCCCGGCGGAGCGTCGGGGCGCCCCTCCCGGAGGCGGAGAGCGCCGACGTCCGCCGTATCGCCGCGGTGGCCGTGCGGGCGCTCGGCGACTCCGCGTACACCGCCGCGTTCCGCGAGGGTGCGGGCATGCCGCTCTCGGAGGCGGTGCGCTCGGCGGCGGCCGGCGGAGCCTGACGCCGGGCCCCTCACCCATCGAGGCGGCTGTGGCGTGTGTCACCTTCCGGGAACCGATGCGGTCCGGTCGGACAGTCCGGTGTCATGGAGACGAGTGTGCGTGCCCGAATACGAGCGGGAGACTCCGATGCGTTCGGGTCGCTTTTCGACGACTACGCCCGGGCGGTGCACAACCACGCCTTCCGGCTGACCGGGGACTGGTCGGCGGCCGAGGACGTGCTGTCGCTGACGTTCCTGGAGGCCTGGAGGCTGCGGGCGTCGGTGGATCCGGACGGCGGGTCCCTGCGGCCGTGGCTGCTGGGGATCGCCACCAACGTCGTGCGCAACACCCGCCGGGCGGCCCGGCGCCACGAGGCGGCCCTGCAGCGTCTGCCGCGCGAGGAGGTGTTCCCCGACTTCGCGGAGGATCTGGTCGGCCGGATCGACGACGTCGAGCGGGTGGCGGCGCTCCAGGCTGCGCTCTCCCGGCTGCGGCGCCCCGAGCGTGAGGTGATCGCCCTGTGCGTCTGGTCGGGTCTGGACTACGCGGCCGCCGCCAAGGCGCTGGACGTCCCGGTGGGAACGGTCCGTTCGCGGCTGTCCCGCGCCCGCAAGAAGCTCCACAAGTACGCCGCCGGAACCGGCCTGTCGGCACGGAACGGGAACTCGGAGCCGGGCCGCGGACAGATAGATGGTGACCGCGTCCCCGCGGTCCGGCCCACCCAGGAGGAAGCCCGATGAGCACCACCCCGTCCCGGCCCACCCCGGCCGAACGCGAGGAGATCGCCCGCCTGTTGCCCGTCCCGGCCGATCGGGACCGGCCCGGCCGTCATCACCAGGCTCTCAGGGACCAGCTGTTGCGCGAGTTCCGGCAGGACACCGCTCCCGCCGCCGCTCCCACCACCGCCAAGCCCCGCTTCGGCGCACGCCGGCTGACGATCGTCGCCGTACCGCTCGCCGCGGGCGCGCTGGCCGTCACACTGGCGACGACCGGCGGGCTCGACCCGGGCCCGGGTGCCGACCCGAAGGCCGCCGTGGCCCCCGGCTCGGACCAGACGTCGCAGAAGGCCGCTCCGGAGGCGACACCGGTGGCGGTGCTGCTCGACCGCATCGCCACCGTCGCCGCCGCCAAGCCCGCCCGCGCCGTCCGCGACGACCAGTACGTCTACGTCTCCAGTACGGTCGCCTGGTCCAGCCAGAGCGACGCCGACCCCGTCATGCGCCTCGACACTCCCCACAGCCGCGAGGTCTGGCTCTCGGTGGACGGGCGCAGGCCCGGCCTTCTCCGCGAGAGGGGCCAGGACATCCCGCTGGCCGACGAGGTCGACAAGAGCGGCCGTCCCGTCACGCCCGTCGGCAATCCCGCTCCCACCCTGAACGGCCCGACGTACCGCTACCTGGAGTCGCTGCCCACCGACCCCGACGTGCTCCTGAAGAAGATCTACGACGAGACGAGGGGCCAGGGGCCGGGGCCGGATCAGGAGGCGTTCGTGACGATCGGCGACCTGCTGCGCGAGCAGCTGGCTCCGCCGAAGGTCAGCGCCGCCCTGTACAAGGCGGCGGCCGGGATCCCCGGCGTCACGGTCGTCGGCGACGCCGTCGACGCGGCAGGCCGCCACGGCGTCGCCGTCGCCCGTGTCCACGACGGCGAGCGGACCGAGTGGATCTTCGACAGGAACACCCTGGAGTTCCTCGGCGAGCGGGGCGTCATGGTCGAGGACAAGCCGTGGGCCAAGTCCGGCCAGATCACCGCCACCACCGCCGTCCTGTCCCGGGGCGTCACGGACAAGACCGGCGAAGCCCCCGGCCGCACCGGCTGACCGCCACGATCGGGGTCGTACGCCGCACCCGTCACACGCGGCCCCAGGGGGCGGCGCGGCCGGGGTCACCGCGCCGCCTCACCGGCGGGAGCCGGATCGTCACTGCTCGCGCAGGCCCCAGGGGGATCCGTAGGCGGTGAGCAGGTCCAGGAAGGGGCGAGGGGCGAACGCCTCGGGGCCGAGGACGCCCGACCCGGACCAGGTGCCGGCGGCCAGCAGCTCCAGGGCCACGACCGGGTTGATCGCGGTCTGCCACACGACGGCCTGGCAGCCGTACTCGCGCATCGACCACTCGTTGTCGACCACGTGGTAGAGGTAGACCTCGCGGGGCGCTCCGTCCTTGACGCCCTTGACCCACGTTCCCGCGCAGGTCTTGCCGGTCATCCGGTCGCCCAGTGTCGCCGGGTCGGGGAGGACGGCGGCCACGACGTCACGGGGCGACACCTGCGCCGGGCCGAGGTCCGTCGCCACGGTGACGGGCGTGGTGCTGTCGAGGCCCAGCGCGTGCAGGGTCTTGAGCTTGCCGATGAAGTCCTCGCCGAGGCCGTACTTGAACGTGACCCGCTTCGCCTCGATCCAGCGCGGCACCAACAGGACCTCCTCGTGCTCGACGTTCACGCACTCCACCGGGCCGATGCCCTCGGGGAAGTCGAAGACCTCGGGCTCGCTGAACGGCTCGGTGGTGAACCAGCCGCGGCCCGCCTCGTAGACGACCGGCGGGTTCAGGCACTCCTCGATGGTCGTCCAGATGTTGAACGACGGCGCGAAGTCGTAGCCCTCGACCGCGAGATCGGCGCCGTCGCGGATGCCGATCTCCTCGATCTCGTCGAAGAGCTCGTCCGCGGCGTAGCGGGCGAAGACATCGGACATACCGGGCTCGACGCCCATGCCGACGAGAGCGAGCCTGCCGGCCTTCTCCCACTGCTCGGCCTGCTCGAACTGGGCGTCGCCCAGCTTGACCCCGCACTGCTCGTACGGCCGCTCGGGATGCGGGCGCGACAGCGACATCGCCATGTCGAGGTAGTGCGCGCCGGCCGCCGCGGCGGCGTGGAACAGCGGCAGGACGAAGCGCGGGTCGGTGGCGTTGAGGAGGACGTCGCAGCGCTGCTCCTTCAGGAGGGCGGCGACCGCCGCCTCGTCGGAGGCGTCCGTGCGGCAGGCACTGAACCGGGCGTCGCCGTCGCCCAGGGCGGCGACGGCCGCCTCGGCGCGGGCGAGGTCGTAGTCGGCGACGACCATGTGGTCGAAGAACGGGCGGCGGGTCGCGATCCGGGTGATGGCGGTTCCCACGCCTCCGGCGCCGACGAGCAGTACACGCATGACAGGAATCTCCCTATCCGAGGCCTGGCCCTGTGACTGTGACCTCTGGTGAAGGCGATGAAACCCCCATCCCCTCGCTAACGTCTATGGCGTTGGCATAAGGTGCCCGACAACGGGAAGGAGCCGGGCCATGGGCAAGCAGGTGGTTCCGGAGGCGGCGCGCAGACGGCGGCGCCCGACGAAGAACGGCGCGGTGCTTTCGGAGCGGGTGATCGTGGAGACGGCGCTGCGGATGCTGGCCGAGCACGGCGGCGAGGGACTGACCGCCCGGCGCCTCGGACTCGCGCTGGGCGCCGATCCGAGCACCCTCTACCGGTACTTCGCCGGTATGGACGACCTGACGCTGGCGATCGGGGCGCAGCTCATCGGGCGGGCGCTGGACGGTTGGGCGCCCACCGGGGAGTGGCGCGCCGACCTGCGCCGGCTGGGTCTGCGCATCCACGGCGCCTACCTCGCGCACCCCCAGGCGGCGGTGCTCACCGCCAGCCGCGTCACCGGGCGGGAGCAGGAGACGGCCGTGGACGAGGCGATCCTGGCCGTGCTGCGGACGGCAGGCTTCCCTGACCCGGACGCGGTACGGATCTACCACGCCTTCATCGACCAGAGCCTGGCCTTCGCCGCCCTGGACGCGGCCTCGCTCGCGCTGCCCGCGGCGGCCCGGGAGGCCGACGAGCAGATGTGGGAGTCGGCCTATGCCCGGCTGTCGGCCGCGTCGCACCCGCACATCGCCGCCACGGCCGACCTCCTGGCCGCACGCATGAACCACAGCGCCTACCCGGCGGCCCTGGACATGCTCCTGGACAGCGCGGAGATCCAGCTGGGACGACTGGCCGAGCGCGCGACCGCCCGCCCTACGGAGTCGTAGGGCGGGCGATCTTCCGGGCTACTGAGTCGCAGGGCGGGCGGTCGCCCGGCCCACGGATCTAGGGGGTGTCGACGCGCTCGGCGGCTCCCTCAAGCGGCGTGTCCGCCGACACCCCGCCCGACGGCTCGTTCCGCTGCGCGCCGCGGCGGCCGGGGAGGACGACCAGGACGATCGCCGTGCCGACGGCCATGATGATCCCGCCGACGAGGCTCGTCGCGGCGACGCCGTGGGCGAACGACTCGTGTACCGCGCCGACGAGGGCCTGGGCCTGCTGGGGTCCCGCGGCCGGGTCCTGGGCGACCCGCTCGGCGACGGCGAGCCCGGCGCCCACGGAGTCCTGGGCGGTCTGGAGCGCGGCGGCCGGGAGGCGGTTGCCGACGAGGTCGGCCAGTTCGTCCCGGTAGGCCGTACCGAGCAGGGAGCCGAGGACCGCGATGCCGAGGGAGCCGCCGAGCTCCAGCGCGGTGTCGTTGGCTCCGCCGCCGACGCCCAGCTCCGACTCGGGGAAGGAGCTCATGATGGTGTCCGTGGCCGGCGAGACGCTCAGGCCGATCGCCAGGCCCAGCATCATCATCGGCGCCAGGAAGTCGGTGTACGTGGAGCCCGTGTCGATCCGGGTGAGGAGGAGGACGCCCGCCGTGCCGATCACCATGCCGGCCGTGACCGTGACCTTCATGCCCAGCTTCGGGGTCAGCCGCCCGGTCGCCGCGGCACCGACGAACACGGCTCCGGCCAGCGGCAGGAGCCGTACACCGGTTTCGAGCGCTCCGTAGCCGAGGACGAACTGCAGGAACTGCGTCGCGTAGTAGATCGCGCCGAAGGTCCCGAAGAAGAAGAACAGCACCGCCAGCATGGAGCCGCTGAAGGGACGCATCCGGAACTTGCGGACGTCCAGCATGGGGTGCGGGTGGCGCAGCTCCCACCACACGAAGGCCGGCAGGGCCACGCCCGCCACGACGGCGGCGGTGACCGGGCCGGCGCCCCAGCCGAAGTGCGGGCCTTCGATGGTCGCGTACACCAGGGCGCCGACGGCGACGATGGACAGCAGGCCGCCCACGTAGTCGATCCGGCCCATGCCCCGGGCCTTCGACGGCGGCACCAGGAACAGTGCGCCGATGACCGCGAGGACCGCGATCGGCACATTGATCAGGAAGGTGGATCCCCAGGAGTGGTCCTCCAGGAGCCAGCCGGCGACCAGCGGGCCGACGGCGATGGCCAGTCCCGAGGTGGCGGTCCAGGCCGTGATGGCCTTGGCGCGCTCTCCCCGGGGGAAGATCGCGACCAGCAGGGAGAGCGTGGCCGGCATGACGACGGCGGCGCCGATGCCCATGATCGCCCGGGCCAGGATGACGGCCGAGGTCTCGTCGACCAGGCTGCCCATGACGGAACCGGCCGCGAAGACCACCAGGCCCGTGACGAGCGCGCCCCGGCGGCTGTACTTGTCGCCGATCGCGCCGAGCACCAGCATCAGCGCGGCGTAGGGGACGGTGTAGCCGTCGATGACCCACTGCAGATCGCTGCTGCTCAGACCGAGGTCCCGCGTCATGTCCGGGGCCGCCACGATCAGCGACGTGTTCGCCATGACGACGATCAGCAGGCTCAGGCACAGGACCAGCAGGGCCCACCAGCGCCGCGCGTACGGCCCGTCCATCTTCTCGACGGGTGTGTTCATGAAGGGGGGCATGAGCGGGGCTCCTAGCAGGACGAATTAATTGCCCATTGATGTGCAGGCTAGGTTATTGCCCACCGGTGTGCAAATAACGGGGGTAGGCCAGAGACGACTCTGCCCCGGCGGTGTACGCCGGGGCAGAGGAGAAGCAGCGAGGGGCACGGGCCGGCCGTGCGGCGCCTCATTCGGGGGCCGGCGCCTCCGGAAGGACCACCGGCGCGACGTCGTCGACGACGCGGCGCGCCGTGGCCTCCGGTACGCCCGCGGCGACGAGTACGGCGACGGCGACCGGGGCCCCTTCGTCGTCCAGCTCCCCGGTGTTGACGGCCTCGAGCAGGGCGACCGTCATGGACTCGAGCCCGGCGCTCAGCACGGCGGGCGGGAGGTGCGCGGGAAAGACGCCGTCCCGCTGGCCACGCTCCAGGATGGCCGCGCACTCGGCGCGGGCGGGGGACAGGATCTCGGCGACCCGCTCGACGCCGAGGTCGCGGCGGGCCAGCGCAAGGAGCATCCGGTACCGGTCCCCCACGGGCCACATCGAGAACACGAAGTGCGCGAGCGCCCGCTCGGCCGGTTCCGCCGGCCTCGCACCGGCGGTCAGCGCGCTCCGCAGGGTCTCGGAGGCTTCCTCGGCGAGAGCCTCCAGCAGGGCGTCGCGCCCGGGAAAGTGCCCGAAGAGCGTGCGCCGCACGACACCCGAGGCACGCGCCAGCTCCTCCAGCGTGATGTCGGGGTTCTGCCCGAGCTCCCGCCGGGCCGTGGCCAGGATGCGCGCCCGGTTGGACCGCGCGTTGCTTCGCAGCGGCTGACGGGCGGCGGGCTTGGTCACGTGAACCTCGGTGGATCGGCGGGGAGTCCCCGTCATTCTGGCACGCGGTCCGCGACCCGGCCGGGCCGCGGACCCGGCCGAACCGTCGGTGCGCGCCGCTCAGTCGAGGTAGGCGGCCGTGAGCGCGGCGAACGCCTCCGGGGTGAGCACCTCCACGCCGAGCTCCTGGGCCTTGACGGCCTTCGAGCTCGGCTTGCCGTTCGCGGACGGTGCGGCGACCAGGTAGGTCGTCCGGGAGTTGACGCCGCTGCCCACACGGCCACCGGCCTTCTCGATCAGCGCACCCATCTCGGAGCGCCCCCAGCCGTCGAGCGGACCGGTCATCCTGCCGGTCACGACGACGGTCTTCCCGGTCAGGGGCCCCTCCTCGGCCTGCTCGGACTCCTCCGGCTTCGGCTCGGTCATGGTCACGCCGGCCGCGATCAGCTTGTCGATCACCGGGGCGAGCGCGGCGACCTGCTCGACGATGACCGGAGCCTTCTCCGGGCCGACGCCTTCGACGTCCTGCAACACCTCGGCGTCGGCCGCACGGATGGCCTCCATGGTGCCGAAGTGCTCGGCGATGCGCCGGGACATGCGGCGGCCGGTGCCCGGTATGCCGAGTGCGCAGAAGACGCGGCTGAGGGGGCGGGACTTGGCGAGCAGGAGCTGCTCGGCGAGCTTCGCGCCGCGCTTGGCGCTGCCCGAGGCGGCGGTGAGCCGGTCCTCCGTGAGGGTGAACAGGTCGGCGACGTCGCGCACGTCGCCGGAGGCGATCAGCGCGTCGACGTACTTCCTGCCGAGGCCGTCGATGTCGAGGATGTCGCGCCCGGCGACGTACTCGATCAGGGGCGCCAGCGCGCAGGCGGTGCCCTTCGCGCAACGCCACCGCTCCTGGCTCTTGTCGACGGCCCCGCCGCAGTTGGGGCACTGCTCGGGCAGCGGGACGGGTGTGGCGTCCTGCGGGCGGAGCTCGACGACGGCGGCCTCCACGCGCGGGATGATGTCGCCGGCCTTGTGGACCGTGACGGTGTCGCCGATGTGGAGGTCGCGCCGGAGGATGTCCGCGGGGTTGTGCAGGGTCGCGCGGGTGACCGTGGACCCGTCGAGCTCGACCGGGGCGAGGATCGCGGTGGGTGCGAGCACGCCCGTGCGGCCCACGTCCCAGATCACGTCCGTCAGCACGGTCTGCCGCTCGACCGCCGGGAGCTTGTAGGCGATGGCCCAGTACGGGAAGCGGCTGCCGGATCCCACCGCCGCCTGCTCGGCCGCGCTGTCGGCCTTGACGACGACGCCGTCGATGCCGAAGGGGAGGCCCGCGCGCAGCGCCGCGATCGCGTCGACCTTCTCCTGCGCCTCGTCGAGCGTGGCGACGACGTGCAGTCCGGCCGGGCTGTCGGCCGTCGTCCGCACCCCCGCCCGTGCCACCGCTGCCAGCGTCTCGGCGTGGGTGGCCCCGACGGGGAGGAACGCCTCGCCGTCCAGCTCGACCGCGCCGTACGCCCAGAACGTCATGGCGAGTCGGTACGGGCGGTCCTTGGCCCGCAGGGTGCCCGCGGCGCCGTTGCGCGGGTTCGCGAAGACGGCGCCGCCGTGCGCGGTGCGTACTTCGTTGGCGGCCTCGAACTGCTCCTGGGTGAACAGGACCTCGCCCCGGGCCTCGAAGGTGGCGGGGACCGGCAGCTGCTCGGGCAGGCCCACGATCGTGCCGATGACGTGGCTGACGTCCTCGCCCCGGGCGCCGTCGCCCCGGGTGATGATCTGGACCAGCCGTCCGTCGCGGTAGCGGGCGGCGACGGCCGCGCCGTCCATCTTCGGCTCGACGGTGAACCCTCCGGTCGGCGCGTGGCCGAGACGGCGCTGGAGCGACGCTCCCCAGGCCGCGAGTTCCTCGGCGTCGAAGACGTTGTCCAGGCTGAGGAGGCGCGTGGTGTGCGCGATGTCGCCGTCGGGGGCGGCTCCGTCGGCGACCTGGTCGGTGGGCGAGCCCGGCATGACGGCGTCGGGGTGAGCTTCCTCCCACTCCTTCACCGCCAGCCGCAGCCGGTCGTACGCGACGTCGTCCATGAGGCTGTAGCCCGCGCCGTAGTACGCGCGGGAGGCGTCGCGCAGGCGGTCGACGGCGGCTTCGTACTCGGCGCGGTCGGCCGTGCCGGACATGCTGGAGAACGCCTCGACGGCGGAAGGGATCGTCATGGTGAACATCCTTCCGCACGGCACTGACAACGCCCGGGATCAGTCCGCCGGCAGGGCGGGGGCGCGGGCGGCCGCCAGCGCCACGTGCACCGCGCGGTCCGCGGTCGTCGCGTCGACCGGCTCGCCGGTGAAGACGAGCCGGAAGTAGAGGGGCGCGGCGAGGGTCTTGAGGAGTTCGGTCGCATCGGTGTGCTCGGGCAGTTCGCCCCGCTCTACGGCTCGGGTCACGACGGGTTCCGCCCGCCGGAACCGGTCGTCGAACAGCGCCCGCTTGACCTCGGCGAGTTGCGGCAGGCGCACGGCGTCCGAGAGGACGGCGGCCAGGAGGGCGCGTCCCGCCCGCGTGGTCATGGTGGCGACGAGGGAACGGGCCAGCGCCCGCAGGTCTCCCTCGACCGTCCCGGTGTCGGGGATCGGGATGCCCCCCGCGAAGTGCCCGGCCAGCGCGTCGGCGACGAGGCCGTCCACGTCCTTCCAGTTCCGGTAGATCGTCGTCTTGTGCACGCCGGCCCGCTGGGCGACGCGCTCGACGGTCAGCCCGGTGTACCCCGTCGTCGTGAGCTCCTCGATGGCCGCCTCCAGCACGGCGGTACGCATCTTGCTGCCCCTGCCGACGACGGGAGGGCGTTCCGAGGGTGACCCAGCGGACTCCATTGCAACTCCTAGTTGCGTTGACGGTTGCGTCGACGGGGGAAACTGCGACAGGATCAGCTTATCGCAACTTCGAGTTGCGATACCGGTGCGCCCTTCCATGAATCGAGGCCCCCTTGAACCACGACTCCCGGACCGCCGCCCGCTCCTCACCCCACCCGGACTGGACGCCTGACGCCATCCCCGACCAGTCAGGACGCCTGGCCGTCGTCACCGGCGCGAACAGCGGCATCGGGTACGCGACCGCCCGTCAACTCGCCCGCCGCGGCGCCGTGGTCGTCCTGGCCTGCCGCAGCCGCGAGCGCGGGCGGGACGCTCTGGAGCGGCTGCGCGCCGAGGTCCCCGGCGTCCAGGCCGAACTGCGGCTCCTCGACCTCGCGGACCTGGCGTCCGCGCGCGGCTTCGCCGAGGGCTGGAACCGCGGCCCCATCGACCTCCTGGTCAACAACGCGGGCATCGCCATGGTGCCGTTCGCCCGGACCGCCGACGGTTTCGAGTCGCAGTTCGGCGTCAACCACCTCGGTACGTTCGCCCTCACCGGCCTTCTCCTCCCCCATCTGCTGGCCGCCCCCGAGCCGCGCGTCGTCACCGTCAGCAGCGAGGGCCAGCGGTTCGCGCGCTTCGACATGGCCAACCTCAACGCCGAGCACCGCTACCGGGCCGCCTTCGCCTACGTACAGTCCAAGCGGGCCAACCTCTACTTCGCGGTGGAGCTCCAGCGCAGGGCCGACGCCACCGGGCAGAAGCTGCGCAGCATGGCCGTCGCCCCCGGACTCACGCGCTCCAACGTGCTCACCGGCGGTGCCAACGGCGCGCGCGGCCGCGCGTACGGGATCCTCACGAAGCTGCTCCTGCGCGTCGCGTTCCGCCCCACCGCCGACGGGGCCAAGACATCGCTGTACGCCTCGACCGTCCCCGAACTGCCCGGCGGGAGCTACGTCGTGCCCGACGGGCCGTTCCAACTCCGGGGCGAGCCCGTCCTCCGCGGACGGGAACGCGCCATCCAGGACTCCGCTACGGCACACCGGCTGTGGACACTCTCGGAGCGGCTCACGGGTGTGCGCTACGCATGGCCCACGGACGGGCCGTCCCGCGCCTGAGCGGATCCGGAACGCGACGAGGTCCGGAACACGACCAAGGTCCGGAACATGACGAAGGCAAGGAGGTCACGATCTCCTTGCCATGATCAAGATATAGCTCACCGGGGGGCTTGCGGCAAGGCCCCGGGTATGACGCAGAATCAGCGGCCTAAGCCACGACCTGCGGAAATGGGAATTGATGATGCTCGACGTAGTCATTGCCGGCGGCGGACCGACCGGACTGATGCTGGCCGCCGAACTGCGGCTGCACGGTGTGCGGGTGGTCGTGCTGGAGCGGCTGACCGAGCCGACTCTTCAGCAGCGTGCGCGGGGCATCCACGCACGCAGTGTCGAGGTGATGGACCAGCGCGGCCTGCTCGACCGGTTCCGCGCGGTCGGCGAGCCGTTCTCGGTCGGCGCCCTGTTCTCCGCCATCACCAAGCCGTGGCCGGACGGGGTGGACACCGCGCACCCGTACGGTCTCCTGCTCCCGCAGACGGAGACGGAGCGGCTGCTCACCGAGCACGCCGTCGAGCTCGGCGCCGAGATCCGGCGCGGCAGCGAACTGGTCGGGCTGAGCCAGGACGAGGACGGGGTGACCGCCGAACTCGCCGACGGAACCCGGCTGCGGGCCCGCTACCTCGTCGGCTGCGACGGCGGTCGCAGCACGGTGCGCAAGCTGCTCGGCGTCGGTTTCCCCGGTCAGCCGGCCAGGAACGAGACGCTGCTCGGCGAGATGGCGCTCGCCGAGGACCCGGCGACGGTGGCCGAGGTGACGGCGGAGATCCGCACGACCAATGTCCGGTTCGGCACCATCCCCAACGGGGACGGCACGTACCGCGTCATCGTCCCCGCCGCGGACGTGAGCGAGGACCGTCCGGCCACGCCGACGCTGGAGGAGTTCACGGAGCGGCTCCGCGAGGTCGCCGGCACCGACTTCGGCGCGCACTCGCCGCACTGGCTCTCGCGGTTCGGCGACGCCAGTCGCCTGGCGGAGCAGTACCGGGTCGGCCGGGTGCTCCTGGCCGGCGACGCGGCGCACATCCACCCGCCGACCGGCGGGCAGGGCCTCAACCTCGGTGTGCAGGACGCGTTCAACCTCGGCTGGAAGCTGGCCGCCGAGGTGAACGGCTGGGCGCCGGAGGGGCTGTTGGACACCTACCACGCCGAACGGCACCCGGAGGGCGAGCGCGTACTGACCAGCACCCTCGCGCAGGGCGTGCTCCTGGAGGACACCCCCGGCGCGAAGGCCCTGCGGGAGCTGTTCTCGAAGCTCCTGGACTTCGAGGAGGTCAACCGCTACATCACGGAGTCGATCACCGCGGTCGGGGTCCGCTACGACCTCGGCGAGGGCCACGAACTGCTCGGCCGGCGGCTGCGGGACCTGGAGTTGAAGCAGGGGCGCCTGTACGGGCTGATGCACGCCGGGCGCGGGCTGCTGCTCGACCGGACCGGCCGGCTCTCGGTGGAGGGCTGGGCGGACCGGGTCGACCACGTCGTCGATGCCACGGAGGAACTCGACGTACCCGCCGTGCTGCTGAGGCCTGACGGCCACGTCGCCTGGGTGGGCGAGGACCAGCGGGACCTCGTCGCCCAGCTGCCGAAGTGGTTCGGTACCGCCGCGAGTTGAGCGGAGCAGGTCGCGACCCCCCTCACGTGACGCGAGCCACACGGCCTGAGGGATGGCACGCCGTCGGGCGGGGGGTCCGATCGGCGGCAGTGGAACGTTAGCGCGACGTCAGCGGGACGTGAGCACCGCTGACGAGACTGGTAGGGACCACAGTGGCCGGCGAGCCGGCCATGGACCAGCAGAACACAGGGGGCCCCACCATGCGCGCCGACCAGCGGCCGCGAGACACCGGCATGCCCGTTTCCATCGCCGTGCCCGGGTGCCTGACCACACCCGGACCGTCATGGCGCAGGCGAAAGGGCTGGTAACCGGAGTGCTCAACACGCGGGTGACGGTGACCGTCCACGCATCCGATCCGCTCAGCAAGGCCGGGCTCATCAGCCACCTGCGGCACCAGCCGACGGTCGACTTCGTCCCCGAGCAGGACGACGGGAGCCGGGACTCCCCGGCGGTGGCCGTGATGCTGGCCGACCGGATCGACGAACCCACCACGGCCGAACTGCGGCGCCTGCTGCGCGGCAGGGAGCAGCGCGTCGTCCTCGTCGCGCGGGAGCTGCGCGAACCCGACCTGCTCGCGGTGGTCGAGTACGGGGTGCGCGCCATCATCTGGCGGCACCAGGCGACCGAGCAGCGGCTGCTGAGTGCCGTGCACAGCGCGGCCCGAGGCGAGGGCGAGCTGCCGCCGGACCTGGTCAGCCGTCTGCTGAACCAGGTGGGGCGGCTCCAGCGCGCGACCACGGCGGGGACGGCCACCGGCGGGGCGGTGCCGCTCTTCGGGATGGCGCCGCGCGAGGTGGACGTCCTGCGGCTGCTCGCCGAGGGCCTGGACACCCGGCAGATCAGCGAGAAGCTCGCGTACTCCGAGCGCACCGTCAAGAACATCCTGCACGCGCTGATGACGCGGCTCCAGCTCACGAACCGGGCGCATGCCGTCGCGTACGCGCTCCGCGAAGGCTACATCTGATGATCCATGAGATCGACGAGGCACTGCGCCGGTTGCTCGGGCCCGCAGTCACGGGCGACATCGCCTTCGACGCGCCGACCCGCGACTGGGCGGCGCGCCGCAACTCCCCCACGCTGAACGCCTATCTGTACGACATCCGGGAGGACGTGGCGCGGCGGGAGCGCGGCGCCTACGCCGAGCGGGACGCCAACGGGATCGTGACGCGCAGGCGTCAGCCGCCGCGGTGGTTCCGGCTCTCGTACCTGGTGACCGCCTGGACGGCCCGGCCGGAGGACGAACACCGGCTGCTCTCGGGCGCGCTGGCGCTGCTGCTCCCCCACGAGGTGCTGACCGGCGACGCGGTGCCGGAGTCGGTGCGGCCGATCACCGAGTCCCTTCCGCTCTCCGTCGCGATGCCGCCCGCGGAGTCACGGTCGCTGGCGGACATCTGGTCGGCGCTCGGCGGCGAGCTCAAGCCCTCCCTGGACGTCGTGGTCAGCACGCCGTTCCCGGTCACCCCGGTGTACGAGGTGGCGCCGCCGGTCACCGAGGGGGCGGCACTCGTCGTACGCGGGATCGACGGCGTGCCCGGCGACTCCAGGCCCCGGATGATGCGGCGCTCGGTGACCGCCGTGAGCACCGCGGCCACCGCCCGCGGCACGCACGACGAGAACGGGAGGTGACGGCGTGCTGGAGCTGATCGCCGCGCTGCGCGCGCGGGTCGCCGCACTCGTGGACGCCCGCGCCGCCGGAGACCCCACGGCGGGCGATCCGCTGCGCGGCCTCTACATCACCGAGGAGACGGCACGCCGGATCGCGGCGGAGCCGGTGCGCGCGGCGGCGGGCGCGACGGGGGGCGACGCCGCCGTCACACTGCCGGACACCAGCGGTTCCGACCGGCTCGCGGCGCTCGCCCGGACCTTCGGGCTTTCCGCACTCGACGCGCACGTCCTCGTCGCGGCGCTCGCGCCCGATGTGGACCGGGGCTTCGAGGCGCTGTACGGGTATCTCAATGACGATGTCGGACGGCGCCGTGCCACGGTGGCGCTCGCCCTCGACCTCGCCGGCACCGGCCCCTTCGACCCGGCGGCCCGGGACCGCTTCCACCCGGCCGCACCCCTGCTCGCCGGAGGGTTGCTGGTCCTGGAGGACGAGGACCGGCCGCTGCCGGGGCGGGCACTGCGTGTGCCGGAGCGTCTGGTGGCGCATCTGTTGGGCGACGACAGCCGGTTGGACGCGGAACTGCTCGGCGCGGGCGTGGAGTTGCTGCCGCCGATCGGGGCGGGCGAGGCACGGACGACTGATGCGCCCGTGACGCTCGGCGCGCGGGTCGCGGCCGCCGGGCCCGTCACCGTACACCTGCGGGAGCGCGTGCCCGGTGCCGCCACCGATTCCGTCGTGACGGCGCTGCGCGCTGCCGGGCGGCCCGTGCTCCGGTACCGGCCTGAGCGTGTCGACGTCGCTGCGGCGCGCGCCCTGCTGCGCGAGGCGCGGCTTCGCGGGGCCGCAGTGGTCGTCGAGCCGCTGCCTCCACAACCCGGGTCACTGGTAAGGGCGTTGGCCTCGTCCGGGGCCACGGTGGTCCTCGCGGGCACCGACGCGCCCGACCCCCGGTGGGCGCCGGACGCGGAACTGCTCGCACTCGACGCCCCGGACAGCGCCGCGGGTCCCGCAGCCGACCTCTGGCACCACGAACTGGATGCACGGGACGGCGACTTCGACCTGGACGAGGCCACCGCGCCGTACCGGCTCAGCGGCGACCAGGTCCGCAGGGCGGCTCGCTCGGCACGGGCGCTCGCGGCCTTCGAGGGCACCGCGCCGACCCTCGCGCAGGTGCAGCGCAGCGCCCGGCTCGTCTCCGCGCCGCTCCTGGACAGCCATGCGAGGCGGATCCGGCCCGCCGTCGGATTCGCCGATCTCGTCCTGCCCGAGGCGCCGTTGGGGTTGCTGCACGAACTGACCGGGCGGGCCCGCAACCGGGACCGGGTGCTCGGCGAGTGGCGGCTGCGCACCGGTGGCGGACGCGGGCGCGGTGTCGTCGCGCTCTTCGCCGGCGAATCGGGCACCGGAAAGACGCTGGCCGCCGAGGTCGTCGCGGGCGAACTGGGCCTGGACCTCTATGTGGTGGACCTGTCGTCGGTGGTCGACAAGTACGTCGGCGAGACGGAGAAGAACCTGGAACGGATCTTCGTCGAGGTGGACCGCACCGACTGCGTACTGCTCTTCGACGAGGCCGACGCGGTGTTCGGCAAGCGGTCGGAGGTGAAGAGCTCGCACGACCGGTACGCCAATCTGGAGAGCGCCTATCTGCTCCAGCGGCTCGAGTCGTTCGCCGGGATCGCGGTGCTCACCACCAACCTGCGGGCCAACATCGACGAGGCGTTCACCCGCCGGCTCGACCTGGTCGTGGACTTCCCGTTCCCGGACGCCGGGCAGCGGGTGGCGCTGTGGCACTCCTGCCTGGCGGGCACGCCGAAGGCCGACGGCCTCGATGAGGAGATCGCGCGCTGCGCGGCGGAGTTCGAGCTCGCGGGCGGCGCGATCCGGTCGGCGGCGGTGACGGCCGGATACCTGGCGGCGGCGCGCGGCTCGGCCGTGACCGCGGAGGACGTACGGGCCGGGGCGCGGCGCGAGTACGAGAAGGCGGGACGGCTGGTGCACGACGCGGGCATGCCCTGGGCACCGTAGGAACCTGGGGTGAGCGTGCCCCCTGAGACGCGTCGAGGGGGCCACCCGTGCGGGTGGCCCCCTCGACGCGTTCACGTCCCTCGCCCGTCAGTTCACCTCTTCACGCTGCCGCCGACCATCTTCTTGAGAGTGTCCGAGTTGACGGTCCCGGTAGCCGGCAGCCCGACGGCCGACTGGTACTGCTTGATGTGGTCGGCGACTTGGGTGCTGTACTTGCTGGTCTTGTCGCGCCCCTCACGGAAGTGGTCGATGCCGTACTGGGCGTTGGTGCGCGCCACGACCATGTCGCCGTCGTCGAAGCCGCGGTTGATCGCCCACCAGAAGGCCGCCATCAGCTGAGTGGTCTGCCAGGTGGTGGTGCCGGGCTTCACCGAGTCGACGGTGATCCCCTGGGCCCACAGAGAGGTGAGCGTGGCCCGGCCGAGCTCGCCCTCCGTGTCGGTGTGGAAGATCGCGGCGGAGTTCTTCCCCTTGTTCTCACCGTCCGAGACGACGAGGTTCTGGTAGCAGACCAGGGAGTCGCGGGTCCGCGTGTCGATCACTCCCCTGGTCCAACCCGGCTTGAGGTCACAGGCGTTGTCGAGGGCGGCCAGCCGCTCCTGGGCGAACTCGACGACGATCTCCGGCGCGTCCCCCATGCGCCACGGCGGTTCGTTCCTCACCGGGGCGGGCGGGGGCGTGGTCTGCTTGTTCCCGCCGTCGCCGGTGCCCGGTCCTGGTGCGGTGATCTCGCCGCCGTCCTGCACGGGCTGGGTCGGTGCGCTTTCCCGGGGTTCGGCTTCGATCGTTTCGCCGCCCGAATTGCCGCCGTCTCCACCGCCGCCACCGCCGCCGTCATTCCCGCCGTCTCCGCCGCCCCCACCACCGTCTCCGCCGGCGGGCGGCGGCGCCGCCCCGTCCACGGGGGGCGGGGCGCCGCCGGACTCGTTCCCGCCGGCCGGCGGCCCTCCGGTCTCGCTGGGCGGCGGGGGTGCCTCGGGGAGCGCGTCCCCACTGCCCTGCGGCGCGGGCCTGGGCGCTCCCGTCGACTGGATCTCCTTGGCCGCGCTGACGATCTTCGGCGAGAAGTTGAACCAGAGGACGACGAAGGCGATCACGGCGGTCAGCAGGAGTCCGCCCGCCACCACCAGCCAGTTCCCGAGGACGGGACGCTGGTCGAACGTGGCGTCGACGTCGAGGGCGGTGTCGTCACCCGCCCGCCGCACCGACACGGTGAACCGGTGCGACTCCTCGGCGCCGGTCCACCGCACGGACTGCGGCCGGACCACGAGCTCGCCGAAGGCGGCGCGGCCCGGGGCGATCTGCACGGCGTTGGGCCGTACGTCGAAGGTGAGGCGGTTCGTCTCGTCGCGGGCCACGAGGGACGCGGTCAGCGGAGTGTTGCCGAGGTTGTCCACGGCGATCCGGGCCCGGCCGCGGAAGCGGCCGATGAGCGCGGGCGGCAGCAGTTCGGCGCGCGTCTCGGTGAAGGGCGTGAGGGTCAGCCGGCCCTCCACCACGTCCCGGGCGGCGGTGTTCTCCCGGGGGTCGACACGGATGCCGTAGGCGACGGGTCCGGCCTCCACGTCCGAGGAGCGGGGCGGGGCGAACGAGATCTCGGCGGTCCCCTCGCTGCCCGGATAGAGGCGGAGGACGTCCGGCTCCACCCGGGCCCAGCCCGAGGGTTTGCCGACGATCGAAAGCCGGTACTCCTCGACGGTATCCCCGGTGTTGCGTACCCGCAGGCGGGCGGAGGTCCGGGCCCCTGGCTCGACGGTCACATCGGCCGGGTCCAGAGAGGTCCACATGGTCATGGGCGAAGGCTAGGGGGACGAGTACGGTGCGCGGCTGCCCGAAAGTCCCTGTTCGCGGGCAGCATCGCGTGCCCGCGCCGCCCCCTGGGGCGACCCTTCGGGCACGGGACTTTCGGGCACGTTCTCCTGCCCTCGTGCCCGCCCGTTCATTCCTCCCGCGAGGCACGGTCCGCAGGGGAGAGTCGGCCGTGTCGGAGCGCCGCGACAACGCCGATGCCGACCGACCCCACCAGCGAGGAGCAACCGACCGTGCCCACCTACCTGTCCCCCGGCGTCTACGTCGAGGAAGTCGCCAGCGGCTCCCGTCCCATCGAGGGCGTCGGGACCTCCGTCGCCGCGTTCGTCGGCCTCGCGCCCGTCGGACCGCTCAACGAGCCGGTGCTCGTCACCAACTGGTCCCAGTACGTGGCCTCGTTCGGCGACTTCACGGACGGGTACTACCTCGCGCACTCCGTCTACGGGTTCTTCAACAACGGCGGCACCGCGGCCTACGTCGTGCGCGTCGGCGGCGGGGACGCGCTGGGAGCCACGCAGGCCATCGGGTCCGCCGCACCCGCCGAGCCGCGGCTCGTCCCCGGTGAGGCCGTCGCGCTCGGCGCGTTCCGGGTGGCGGCGATCGCCTCCGGGTCGGAGACGGGCGGGGCGCTCACGGTCGAGGTGCAGGACGTCGAGGGCGACGCCGAGCGCTTCAAGCTGGTCGTCAAGGACGGCGAGAAGGTCGTGGAGAGCTTCGACGCCTCCGCGAAGAAGAGTGCCCGCAACTTCGTCGTGGCGCAGGTCAAGCAGCGCTCCAAGACCATCGTCCTGGAGGAGGCCGCGGCCGGCGGGCAGCTCGTCCGCCCCGACGCGCAGGCCGTGACGCTCGCTCCGCCCGCGCAGCTTCCTGCGCCGGTCGCGGCGGCGACCGGCGCGTCCGCCGCGCTGGAGTCCGGGCAGTTCATCGGCGATTCGGCCGACCGCACGGGCTTCGGCGGCCTGGAGGCGTACGACGAGATCAACATGGTGGCCGTGCCCGACCTGATGGCGGCCTACCAGCAGGGGCTCATCGACCTGGAGCAGGTCAAGGCCGTCCAGCTCGGTCTCATCGCGCACTGCGAGCTGATGGGCGACCGGATGGCGATCCTCGACCCGCCGCCCGCCCTCAACGCCCGCGACATCCGTACCTGGCGTCAGGAGACCGCCGGTTACGACTCGCGGTACGCGGCCCTGTACTACCCGTGGATCAAGTCGTTCGACCCGGCGACCGGCCAGACCCGTACGGTTCCGCCGTCCGGCCACATGGCCGGCGTGTGGGCCCGCAACGACTCCGAGCGCGGTGTCCACAAGGCCCCCGCCAACGAGATCGTGCGCGGCGCGGTCGACCTGGAGCTCCAGATCACGCGCGGCGAGCAGGACCTGCTCAACCCGATCGGCGTGAACTGCATCCGCGCGTTCCCGGGCCGCGGGATCCGGGTGTGGGGAGCACGGACGCTGGCCTCCGATCCGGCCTGGCGCTACCTGAACGTCCGCCGTTACTTCAACTACCTCGAGGAGTCCATCCTCGTCGGTACGCAGTGGGTCGTCTTCGAGCCCAACGACCAGTCCCTGTGGGCGCGGATCCGCCGCAACATCTCGGCGTTCCTCGTCAACGAGTGGCGCCAGGGAGCCCTGTTCGGCCAGCGTGCCGAGGACGCCTTCTACGTGAAGTGCGACGCCGAGACCAATCCCCCGGAGTCGGTCGACCTCGGTCGCGTGGTGTGCGAGATCGGCATCGCCCCCGTGAAGCCCGCCGAGTTCGTGGTCTTCCGCCTCGCGCAGTTCCAGGGCGGTGGCGGCGACCTGGAGGAGTAGGCCCCTGGCCCCTCAACGCCGCTGAGCGCTCCCTCCTCGCCACGACACGCCACCGCACGACCCCCAAGCCAGCACCCGCCACACGAACAGGAGTGATCCCCCATGTCCCTCGACACCGGTGACGCCCTCACTACCCACAATTTCGGCCTGCAGATCGACGGCGTGATGGTCGAGACCCTCCAGGAGATCAGCGGTCTCTCGATGGAGCAGGACGTCATCGAGTTCCAGCAGGTCTCGGCGGACGGCAAGCCGATGATCAAGAAGCTCCCCGGCGTGAAGAAGGCCGGCGAGTGCACGGTGACCCGCGGTGCGACGCAGTCCGCCGCCTTCACCGAGTGGATCGCGTCGTCCATCGCCGGCGACATGGGCGCGGCCCGCAAGGACGCGTCCATCATCTTCCTCGACTACCAGCTCAGCGAGGTGAAGCGCTACAACCTGCGCAACGCCTGGTGCACCAAGGTGGAGTTGAGCGCGACCAAGGCCGGTGACGCGGCGGCCCTGACCGAGCAGGTCACCATCACCTTCGAAGAGCTGACGCTCGGCTAATGCGACGCGAAGGATCGGCGGGTACGCCACAGCACCGCCAACAGGAGCCGCTCCGTACGGAGTTCGAGTTCGAGCTGCCGCGCGGGTTCGTCGACGAGGCGGGCACCGTGCACCGCAACGGGGCGATGCGGCTGGCCACGGCACGGGACGAGCTGCTCCCGCTGCGGGACATCCGGGTCCGCGAGAACCCGGCGTACCTGTCCGTGGTGCTGCTCGGCCGGGTGATCACCCGGCTGGGCACGCTCCCGTCGGTCCACGACGGGACGGTGGAGAACATGTTCGCCTCCGACCTCGCGTTCCTCCAGGACTTCTACCGGCAGATCAACGCGGAGGGCCACACCAGGGCGGCCGTCGCCTGCCCGCACTGCGAGGAGTCCTTCGAGGTCGAACTGGCCGGGAGCCGCCTGGGGGAATCGTGACGTACGCGGTCGACCGGATCGAGGAGGAGACCGCGTACCTCGCCTTCCACTTCCACTGGGGCATGGACGACATCCTCGACCTGGAGCACGCGGACCGGCGGAGGTACGTGGCTCAGGTGGCCTCGCTGGTGGAGCGGTCACAGGCGTAAGGGCTTTACGGGAAGGGAGGGTGGAGAGGATGGGCATGTTCGGGAAGTGGCGGGCGCGGAAGTCGCCCGGGGCGGAGGCCGGTGCCTCCGAGGAGAGCGCGGCGCCCGTCGCCCGCGCCACGGCGCCCGGCGACGCGTGGCGGGCGCTGCCGCCCGTGCAGCGGGTCGTCGACGCTCCGCGCACCATCGCGGAGCACGGCTTCGCCGCGTCGCTCGCGACCCACTGGAACCCCTCCTTCCAGACCGACCTCGGCCACGGCGCGGTGCCGGACGCCCCCGGCGGCCTGCTCCTGGACGCTGTGCGGCCTGTACCCCGGCAAGCGCCCAGCCCGGAGGGAACGGAGCCGCCGGAACTGCCGGGGCTGCGGCTTCCGGTGGCGGGGACGGCGTCCGGCGAGGCGGCGTCCGCGACGAGGGGTGTACGAACGGCGGCGCCGGCGACCGTGCAGCGCGCGGCCGCCCCTTCGGGCGCACGGAGCGCGGGGACGGGTGACCGCCCGGTACGGGGTGAGGCCGCGTCCGCTCCGGTACGGGGGGACAGCGCGCCCCGCGTGACCGGGCGCACGGACACGTCCCGATCAGCTCCGCCGTTCGGGTCACCCAGACCCTCACCCTCATCCTCACCGTCCACGTCTCCCTCACGTTCACCGTCCACATCTTCGGCGCCCTCTCCGTCTGCGCCCTCGACACGGCCGGCTCCCCCGGCGGTTCAACGGTCCGCCGCGCCCGTCGGCGATCCCGTACCGGCGACGGGGCCATCCACACCCGGGGCCAAGGCCGCTGTATCGGCCGTTGCGCCCGTCGGCGACACCGGCAGTGACCCCCGTCGGGGGGCGCCGACAACCAGTGCCGCACGCCCGGGACCCGTCCGGCCCGCGCCGCCTGCCCGGCGCTCGCCACTGGTCTCCGCGCGGCCCGTGCTGCCGCCCCGGCTCCTGGCCCCGGCCAGTCCCGCTCGGCCCGGTGGCACGGCCGCGCCGGCCACGACGCCCGTCCAGCGGGCGGCGGCCCCTTCGCGTACGCCCGAAGGTGGCTCGACCGCCCCGGCCGAAGCGCCGCCCATCACCGCACCGGGGCCCTCGGCTCCCGCGCGGTCCCAGAACGTCCCGGGCTCCGCTCCCCCCGCGGGGCCCGGGACACCTTCCACCCCGGTCGGCACGCCCGCCTCTCCCGTACAGCGCCGTCCCCCTGTACGCCGCTCACGGCGAGCCCCGGGCGCCGACTGGAACGCGACGGCGTCCACCCCGCCGCCTCCGGCGCCCCAGGCGTCCCCGGCAAACCTGGCGAGCCAGGCACCCGCAACGCCCCCACCGCCGACGACGCCGGCCGCTCCCGCGCGCCCTGCCGCCGAGGCGCCCCGTGCGAACCCGCCGGCCCGTCCCACCCCGGCCACCGCGACACCGCCTGCCGAGCCCGGACACGGCACGACCGTGCAACGCGCCGCCACCGCGCCCACACCTCCCGCCGCACCGGTCGGCCCGGTCAGGCCGACGACCCCGGCTACACCCGTTCGCCCGGTCGCCGAGGCGCCCCGTGCGAACCCGCCGGCCCGTCCCACCCCGGCCACCGCGACACCTCCCGCCGAGCCCGGACACGGCACGACCGTGCAACGCGCCGCCACCGCGCCCACACCTCCCGCCCGTCCGGCCGCCGAGGCGTCCCCGGCAGCGAATCCTGCTACCCGGCCGGGCGCTGCCGCCGCGACGCCTCCGGCCCGGCCGGGACTCGGGGCCCCCGTGCGGCGCGCTGCCCCCGACGCACGCGCGCCCCTGACGGGTCCCGCTCCGCGAAGGTCCCCCATCGGGGCGCCGATCCCGCGCGCGGCCGCAAGCCCCGAGCCCTCCCGCCCTGCCGCACCCGCACCCGCACCCGCACCCGCACCCGAGTCGGCACCGGTCCAACGGGCGGCCGCGTCTCGTCCTCCCGTTCCGGGCACTCCGAACACGCCGGCCGTGCACGCGCAGGGCGCGCCCAGCCACCCGCCTCGTCCGGCAGAGCCGAGTTCCTCGGCGACCCCGCCGACGCCGACCGCACCCACGGCCCCGAGCCCGAAGCGCCCCGGGGTCACCACGCCCATCCCACCTGTCGTCCAGCGCGCCCCCTCGACCTCGGCCGCCGCTCCGGCTTCCCCGAGCCTCCCAACCGGCCCGGGCACCTCGGCCACCCCGGCACCAGTACCAGCACCGGCCCCGTCGCGGACCAGCCCCACCGCGCCCCGCGCCACCCCCGCGCCCGCCCCTCTCGTCACCGTGACCGACCTCCCCCGGGCCACGGCACCCACCGTGCAGCGCCGGTCCGCACGTCCGCTCGCCTCCGGCCGGCCGCTCGCCCCGAACCTCCCGGGCCCCGCGAGCGCCCCCACCGTCCCCACTGTCCCCGCCGTACGCACCGGACCAGGCCACCGCGCGGCGGCCGCGCCCCTTTCCGCGCCGCTCCCCGCCGTTCCCCTCGTCACACCGGCGCCCGCCCCCACCGTCCAGCGCAGCGCCGCCCCGGCTCCCGCCGTCAGCCCACGGCCCGTCGTGCCGATCGGCCCGCCCGCCGCCGCGCAGCCCGTCGCCCGACCCGTGTCGATCCAGCGTCAGAGCGCTCCCGTGACCGATCCGCCCGTCCCTCCCGCGACACCCGCCCCCGCTCAAGCCCCCGCTCCTCGGCCGGCCCCCCGCGCCACCACGGTCACCCGCACCGCCGCCCCCGGGCCGCCCACCGTGCAGCGCAGCGCCACCACCCCGGCCGCCGCCCCACCCTCCCCCACCGACAGCGAATCACCCACGCAACTCGACGAGTTGGCCCGTCGGCTCGTCACCCCGCTCTCCCGTCTCCTCCGCGCGGAGCTCCGCGCCGACCGCGAACGGGTGGGCCGTCTCCGGGACCACGGCCACTGACCGGACCTCGCCGGCCCGGCCACCTCCCCAGCCACCGCGCGGCCACCGCCCGACCCCGACCGAACTACCGAGAGAACCGCCACCATGCCCACGCAGCAGGACCCCGCATCCACCGTCTTCTTCAAGCTCACGATCGACGGCCAGGACCTCGGCCTGTTCAACGGCTGCGACGGCCTCGCCTCCGAGGTCGAGGTGGAGCAGCGCCAGGAGGGCGGCATCAACGGGTTCGTCTGGCAGCTGCCCACGCGCGTGACCTTCTCCACCATCCGCCTCACCCGCCCCCTCACCGCCGACACCGCCAAGGTGGCCGCCTGGATCTCGTCCCTGGCCACGGGCATCACCCGTCCGACGGCGCAGATCGCGGCCCTGCGCGCCGACGGGTCGATCGTCGCCCAGTGGGGTCTGGTCGAGGTGCTGCCGGTCCGCTGGACGGGTCCGACGCTCGACCCGGCGAGCCCGGCCGTCGCCACCGAGACCCTGGAGATCGCGCACCACGGGTTCACCGACGCGGGAGGCGCCTGAGATGGCCGGCCTCCTGGGCGCCCTGGCCGCGCGCGGACTGTCGCGCGCCTCGCTCGCCATCCATCAGCCGCCCACCGATCTCGGCGGCTCCATCGGCGGCAGGCTGGGCGAGGTGAAGTTCCAGTTCAACCCGGACCAGCTCCAGTTGAGCCGGTCCGCGAACTGGCACACCGAGCCGGCCGTCGCGTACACGCGGGGCGCGCCGCCGAAGTTCACCGGCAGCCAGCCGGCCCAGCTCCAGCTGGAGGTCTTCCTCGACCGCTCCGGCGACCCGACCTCCAACGACGTGCAGCAGCAGGTGGAACTGCTGCTGTCCTGCTGCGAGGTGACCCAGCAGAGCATCAGCGCGAAGGCGCCGTCGCCGCCGTGGGTGAAGTTCTCCTGGGGGTCGTTCTCGACGGTGCGGTTCGTCGCGTACGTCACCTCCGTCTCCGCGACGTACACCCTCTTCAGCCCCAGCGGCATTCCGATCCGCGCCACGTGTGCGCTCTCGCTCACCGAGGTCTCCACCGCCACCAAGGGGCAGAACCCGACCTCGGGCGCGCTCTCGGCCCGGCGTGTGCACCGCACGGTCGCCGGGGACTCCCTGGCCTCTCTCGCCTGGCGGGAGTACGGCGACGCGACCCGCTGGCGGGTCATCGCCGAGGCGAACGGCATCGACGACCCGATGCGGCTGCGCCCCGGCACGGAACTGCTGCTCCCTTCCACCACCGAAACGCCGGAGACCGAGGGCACCTCATGAGCGAGAAGACCTTCACGACCGTCCTGCACGTGCAGCTGGACGGCACGCCCCTCCCGGACCCGCTCGCGGTCCGTCTCACCGAGGGCTGGGTGGACGCGAGCGTCAACGTCCCGTCCGCCTTCCAGCTGACGTTCAGCGACAAGGACGGCATCCTCACCGCGAAGTTCCCCTACCTGAAGGTCGGCGCGATGGCGGTGCTGTCGCCGTTCACCGACGGGCGGCTCGGCGAGCCCATGCTCACCGGGGAGGTCACCGCCGTCGAGGTGGACGCGTCACCCGGCCACGGGCGGTACCTGATCGTGCGCGGTTACGACCCCGGGCACCGGCTCCTGCGCAGCCGGCGCGTCGAGGGCTACCCGAACATGACCGCCTCCGACATCGTCCGGAAGCTCGCCGCCCTCAACCGGATCCCGCTCGGCAAGGTCGACGCCACCCCGACGGTGTACGAGCTGGCGACCCAACCCAACATCACCGACTGGGACTTCCTGTCCCGGCTCGCGCGCGAGAACGACGTCCGGCTCTCGCTCGACCCGGCCGGCCGGCTCGTCTTCGCCGCGCTGCCCCCGGCGTCCTCCGCACCGGCCGACACCACGCCGGCCGCGCAGAGCCCGTACGTCCTGGACTTCGGCTCCAACACGCTGCACAGCCGGGTCTCGGTGACGGCCGCCGGGCAGGTCGGGAAGGTCGACGTGCGGGGCTGGGATCCCCGTACGAAGCAGGCGCTGGCCTCGCCGACCCCTGCCCTGGCGAGCCGGGACATCGTCTCCGACATCACTCCCGCGCAGCTCGTCGCACCCTTCGGTCCGGCGGAACTCGCCGCGACCGGCACGCCGTTCACCACGCAGTCGGAGGTGGCACAGGCCGCCGCCGCGCTCGCGGACGACGTCACCGGCTCGTTCGCGGAGGTCGAGGTCGCCGTCACCGGCAACCCCGCTCTGAAGCCGGGGCAGCCGGTGGCCGTGAAGGGCGCGGGCTTCCCCTTCGAGGGGCGCTACACCGCGACCGGGGTGCGCCATGTCTTCGCGTCGGGGCGGCAGTTCACCACCTGGCTGACGGTGTCCGGGCGGCAGTTCCGTTCGCTGTACGGGACGGCCTCCGGCGGCGGCGAGCCGGCGCCGCCCATGCCGGGCGTCGCGGTGGCGCTGGTCACGAACACGAAGGACCCGCTGTCGCTCGGCCGGGTCCGGCTGCGTTTCCCGTGGCTGTCGGCGACGTACGAGAGCGGCTGGTGCCGGGTCGCCCAGCTCGGCGGGCGCGGGGGCGGCGGTCTCGTCCTGCCGGAGGTGGACGACGAGGTGTTGTGCGCCTTCGACCGGGGGTCGCTGGAGCACCCCTACGTCCTGGCGGGGCTGTACAACGGCGTCGACCGGCACACCCCGGCCACCGACCGCGTACCGCCGGTCGATCCGACGAGCGGTCGGGTCCAGTGGCGGGCCCTGACGTCCCGTACCGGTCACACCGTGGAGCTGCGCGAGGAGGGCGGCCGGACGCGCGCGTCGCACGGCATCCGGCTGCGCACCGCGAAGGGGGGACTGAGCGTCGAGCTGAACGAGGCCCGGACGACCCTGACCATCGACAGCGACGGGACGGTCACGATCTCCGGAGCCCGGGGCGTGACGGTCGAGTCGGGGACCGATCTGACGCTCTCCGCGAAGGGGCTGATCACCCTCGACGCGGGGCGCGGCGTGGAGATCAAGGCCGGGATGAAGTTCAAGGTCTCGGCGGTGACCCAGGTCGCCGTCAACACCCTGGCCTTCAATACCTCGACGCCCCCGCTGCTCAACCCCGTCGCCGCGGCCCTGCCGCTGATCTGAGGAGGTCCGACCCATGAGTGAGCACTTCGTCGGCGCGGGCTGGGCCTTCCCGCTGCGCACCGGTCCGAGCGGCTCCATCGCCCTCGTCCGGCGCGATCGCGAGATCGAGGAGTCGATGCGCCTGGTGCTCGCCACGGCGCCGGGCGAGCGGCCGATGCGGCCCGAATTCGGCTGCGCGGTGCACGAGTTGGTGTTCTCTCCGGTCAACGACGCGACGATGGGCCGGGTCCGGTACGAGGTGATGTCCTCGCTCGACCGCTGGGAGCCGCGCATCGAGGTGGAGGACGTCACGGTCGCGCCCGCGCCCACGGACCCGACCACCCTGTACATCGACGTCCGTTACCGGGTGCGAGGCGCGAACAATCCGCGCAATCTCGTCTTCCCCTTCTACGTCATCCCCTCCGAGGACTGAAAGAGCCACCCATGGCCCTGCCCGCACCCCATCTCGACGACCGCCGCTTTCAGCAGTTCGTCGACGACGCCAAGCGCTACATCCAGCAGGCGTGCCCCGAGTGGACCGACCACAACGTCTCGGACCCGGGCGTCACTCTGGTGGAGGCCGTCGCGCACATGGCGGACCAGCTCGTCTACCGCCTCAACCGGGTCCCGGAGAAGAACCACCTGGCCTTCCTGGACCTCCTTGGCGTGACGCTGTTCCCGCCCGCCGCCGCCCGCGCCGAGATCACCTTCCGGCTCTCCGCGCCGCAGCCCGAGCCGGTGCTGCTGCCCGCCGGCACGGAGGTCTCCACGGGGCGTACGGAGACGGAGGAGGCCGTGGTCTTCGCGACGAGCTCCGATCTGACTGTCGTGCCCTGCGAGTTGACGCACCTGTTGCGGCAGGAGGCGGGAGGCACGCCCGAGGACCGCTCGCAGGACCTCCGGGGCGGCGATGACGTCGCCGCATTCTCTCCTCTGCCGCGCGTCGGCGATCTGCTGCTCCTCGGGCTTTCGGCTGCCGTGCCGGACTGCGTGCTCGTCCTCGACCTGGACAGCCGTGTCGACGGCGTCGGAGTGGACCCGCGCCGGCCTCCGCTCGTGTGGGAGGCGTGGACGGCGGCCGAGGGATGGACGGCGTGCGAGGTCGACGAGGACACCACGGGCGGGCTCAACCGGCCGGGCGAGGTGGTGCTGCACATGCCGTCCGGGCACGCGGTCTCGCGGCTCGGCGGGCACGCGGCGGGCTGGGTGCGGTGCCGGGTCGTGGACGCCGTCGAGGGGCTGCCGTCCTACAGCGAGTCGCCGACCGTGCGGGCGGCGGGCGCGTTCACCATCGGCGGCACGGTCCGCGCGGCGCACGCCGAGACGGTGCGGAGCGAGCAGCTCGGCGAGTCCGAGGGCGTCCCCGGGCAGCGGGTGCGGCTCGCGCACGCGCCGGTCGTGGACCGCCCGCCGCTGCTGCTCCAGGTCGCGGAGCGGGCGACGGGCGGGGCCACGGACGAGGAGGATCCCGACGGCGGCTGGGAGGAGTGGACCGTGGTCCGCGACTTCGCCTCCTCGCGCCCCGGCGACCGGCACTACACGCTGGACGCGACGACCGGCGAGGTCGCCTTCGGCCCGTGCGTGCGCCAACCGGACGGCACCCTGCGGCAGTTCGGGGCCGTGCCGCCGAAGGGCGCGGCGATCCGCGCGGCCCGGTACGGGACCGGTGGCGGCCGAGCGGGCAATGTGGCCCGTTCCACGATCACCGTGCTCCGCAGCTCCATCCCGTACATCGCGCGGGTCGAGAATCGCGAGGCGGCGCGTGGCGGCGTCGACGGGGAGACCGTCGAGGAGGCCAAGGCCCGCGCGCCGATCACCCTGCGGGCGCAGGAGCGGGCGGTCACCGCCCGCGACTACGAGGAGCTGGCGCGGCGGGCCGCGCCCGAGGCGGCGCGGATCGCCTGTCTGGCGGCGGACACGGCCGAGGCCGGCGAGAACGCGGTCCGGGTCCTGGTGGTCCCGCAGGCGGTGCCGGACCGGGGCGGGCGGCTGCGGTTCGAGCAGCTCGTGCCGGGCGACGAACTCCTGTCCCGGGTGACGGGATTCCTGGACGAGCGGCGCCCGCTGGGCACCCGGCTCGCCGTGGGGCCGCCGTTCTACCAGGGGGTGACGGTGGTGGCGACGCTGCACTCCTTCCGGGCGGCCGAGGCGGAGCGCGTACGGGCCGAGGCGCTGGACACGCTGTACGCGTACCTGGACCCGCTGACGGGCGGGGCGCACGGCGAGGGCTGGCCGTTCGGGCGCCCGCTGCGGGCCGGGGAGGTCTTCGCGGCGCTCCAGCGGGTGCCGGGCGTGGAGCTGGTGGACGAGGTCCTGCTGCATCCGGCCGATCCGCTGACGGGCCGGCGCGGCGACACGACGGACCGGATCGAGCTGGCGCCGTCGGCGCTGCTCTTCCCGTTCGACCACCGCGTGCGTGTGATCGAGGCGCGGTGAGCGGGTCCGCGCGGGGTACGGCGCGGGGTACGGTGCCGGGGCTCGCGACGCCGTACCCGCTGGGGGCGGCGCTGCCCGCCGTCTACGCCGAGGACGACTTCGGGCAGCGGTTCGTGTCCGGCCTCGACGTGGTCCTCGCTCCGCTGTTCACCGTCCTGGACTCGCTGGAGGCGTACTTCTCGCCCGCGCTCGCCCCCGCCGACTTCGTGGACTACCTCGCGACCTGGGTGGGCGCGGAACTGGACGGCACGGAGCCGCTTCCGCTGCGCCGCCACGCGGTCGCCTCGGCCGTGGCACTGCACCGGGTCCGCGGCACCCGGCAGGGTCTCGCGGCAGCGGTCCGGCTCGCGTTCGGCGTCCCGCCGGAGATCACCGAGAGCGGTGGCGCGAGCTGGTCGGCCCGCCCGCTCGGCGCGTTCCCCGGGTCGCCCGAGGCCGGGCTGCATGTCGTCCTCCGGGTCGCCGACCCGGCCGCGGTGGACCCGCACCGCCTGCGCGCGGTCGTGGGCGCGGCCCGCCCCGCGCACCTGCCGTTCACGGTCTCGGTGACCACTTCCCGTACTTCCGAAGGAGCCTGAACCCCATGAGTGACGCGCCCCTGTCCCGCCCCTGCCCGGACTGCGCGAGCCCGGTCCGCGCGGCCGACCAGTCGTTCTGCGACAGCTGCGGGGCGTTCCTCCGCTGGGACGCCCCGGCGGCGACGACGCCCTCCGCCGGCGCTTCCGCCGCGACGCCTGACGCCGCCGTCCCGGACCGGGAGGAGCCGACGCCCGCCGCGGCCGGACCGGACCCGGAGGTGCGGGACGTCCGGGAAGGCGCGCCCGCTGCCGGATCCGAGGAGGTCACGGCCCCGCTGCCCGCCGTGGACCCGTCCCGCGCGGAGTCCGTGCCCGTACCTGCGGCCGCACCCGCCCCCGTACCCGAGGCGCGGCAGGCGTCCGCCCGGGCTTCGGACACGGTCGCGCGCTCCCTCCTCGTCCCCGTCCCGGGGAACCGCCCCGCGGAGCCGGCCGTCGCCGCGCCCGTGCTCCCCGCACGCCCCGAGGCCGCGCGGCCCGCGGCGAGGACGGCCGTCGCGCCCGCTCCGGTCGAGGGCGGCACCCCGTGCCCGGCGTGCCGGCTCGCGAACACTCCGGGCCGTCACTTCTGCCGGTACTGCGCGACGCCCATGGTCCCCGAGCGGCTCTCCACGGCCGAGGGCCCGTACGCGGGACGGCGTCCCGGGCTCAACCGCGACCGGGGCCGCTGGATCGCCCGCGCCCTGATCGCGACGGCGGTCGTCGCCGTGGTCGTCGGCGGTGTCGTCGGCGGCCCGCCCGCCGCGCGCGCGGTCCAGGACCACTTCGCCACCCGTGTCCCGGTCCACCCCGTCACCTGGGCGGCCTCCCACTCCGCGCCGAAGCAGAACTCGAGGCTGGCGGGCGACGGGTACTCCAACACCTGGTGGGGCACGGGATACGCGGGCGACTCGGCCGGCCAGTACCTGGAGGCCGGATTCGCCGAGCCGACCGATCTGCTGAGCGTGCTGGTCACCCCCGGAAGCTCGAAGAACACGACACAGGCGGACGGGCAGGCGACCCCGCGCACCTTCGATCTCGTGGTCAAGGACGCGTCGGGCGAGACGCGTGTCTCGCACCACCTCATCAACGACGGCGGCACCCAGCGCGTCGACCTGCGGGTGCGCGACGCGCTGTCGGTGCGTCTCGTGCTGCGTACGGCGTGGCGCGCCGACCCGCGCAGGCAGGTGGCCGTCGCGGAGCTGGAGTTCTTCGGCAGGTCCGTCTCCTGACGAGCGGGTCCGGCTCCCTGACGAGCACCGCGACGGCTCGTCAGTCTGCGGCGTGCGCGGCGTGCGCGGCGATCCAGGCTCGGGCCGCCGCGAGTTCGGCCTCGGTCGGGGCGGGGCGCAGTTCGTCGGGGTAGCGGATCAGGTGGTGGTCGCGGGCCGTGCGCAGGCCGATCGCGCGGGCCTCCGCGGACAGTCCGGGATGGTCCGCGACCTCCTGCGCGCGGCGCCACCATGCCCGGCTGCGCGGGTCGACGGCGTAGTGCCACAGGGGCTGCGCGGGGTCGGCGACGCCGATCAGGACCCGCTCCAGGACGTAGGCGCGGATGCCCGGTGTGCCCAGCAGCCGGTCGGCGACGAGCACGGGGGCCTCTCCGTCGAGCCGGGCCCGGAGCAGCACCCACGTCATGAGCTGGCCGACGTCGTGGGCGCCGGAGATGACGAAGTCCCACAGTTCGGCTGCCTTGGCCTCGTCGGGGGCGCCGAGGTGGGTGAGCGGGCGGAGGTCGTTCTTCCAGGCGGGCCGTGGCTTGCTCCACCAGGCGGTGAGGGCGGCGGCAGCCGGGTGGTCCAGGTCGAGGGCCAGGCAGGTGAGGGTGACGAGCGGGTGGCGCCATTCGGTGTACGTGGTCCGGTACCGCTTGGTGAGGTCCTTCTTCCAGCGGGGCAGGAGCGCCTCGACCTCGGCCCCTGTGGCCACGCCGTGGGCGAGGAGGAGTTCGAGGCAGTACGCGAGTCCCTGGACACCCGTGCCGGGGTCGGCCACCTGGGCCCGCAGCCACCGGACGTCGGCGGCGGTGAGGGTCCGGTAGCGGTGCCAGTCGCGGCGCAGTACGCCCTCGCCGAGGGTGAGGTCGGGGCCCGTTCCGGCGAGCAGCTCGTCGCGGGCGGCCTCGTAGCGGTCGGCGGCGGCCAGCGCGTCGGCGGTGTCGGTGCCGGTGGCTTCGGTGTACGCGGGGCCGAGCCGGACGGCCTCCTCGCGGACGTGGTCGACGTGGTCCCGCGCGAGCCCCGCGATGGCCACGCGCAGCTCGCGCGGGAGCCGTTCGTCCGTGCTGAACCGGACCGCCGCGAGGGCGTCGAAGAGGCGGCCGGTGGCGTGGTCCGCCCCGGTCGCCCGCCGCCGGTCGGCCGTGACGGCGCTGGTGAGGGCGGTCGCGAGGGCGCGCATCGCCGCCTCCGAGGCGCCGTGCTCGGCGAGTTCGGCGGCCAGCTCGGCCGCGGCCCGTACGGGGTCGGGTTCGCGCACCGCCCGGTGCGCCGTCAGCCACGCGGTGATCGTGGCACGGTCGCCGGCGCGCCCGAGGTCCCCCGGGACGGCGAGGTCCCGAAGGACGGCCAGGCCCCGCTCGGACGGCACCTCGCCGAGGACGTCCGCCGCCCGGGCGCCGAGGGAGGCGACGAGGTCCCAGGCCTCTTCGTGGTCGTGACGGAGCAGGGCATGGAGCGCCGCGCGCCAGGCGTCCCAGTCGGCGAGCCGGTCGGCGTACCGCTCCGTCCACACGTCGAGGAGCCGTCGCGTCTCCTCGACGGTGAGGGCGTCCCGCCGCTCCAGGGAGACCACGAAGCGGGCGGTGCCGGACGGGTCCAGAGGGTCATGCAGACGGTCGTGCAGCCACGCGGCCTCGGCGGCGGTCAACGGCCGGTAGAGGAAGGGCAGTCGGGTGCGGTCGACCGGCTCGTCGAGCGCGGCGAGGAACTGGCGCACCCCGGCCGGGTCCGCCGGGTCCGGCAGCCCCGCACCGTCCCGGGGTGTCACCCGGTCCAGCCGGAAAGCGCCCTGCGGGCCTCCGTCGACGACCCGGAAGCCGGCCGGTCCGTCCCCGAGGCCGGCGGCGACCGCCGCGTGGTCACCGCCCCAGTACAGCATCAGTTCGCTCTTCAGCGCGCCGGAGCGGTCGAAGGCCTGATGCGCCTGCCAGTGCCAGTACGCGAAGGACGTGCTCGTGGCGAGTCCCCGCACGGCGCGCAACTCGGCCGCGTCCTCGTGGCCGTCGGACTGCGTGTAGCGGCTGCGGGTCGGCGGCGGAAGCACCACGAACCCGTCGCCGCCGAGCGTCTTCCACCAGGCCCTCACGCTGTCGAGGTCCGAGGCGTCCTTGGCGGGAGTCCCGTCGGGCGTGGCAGCGGGACGGAGGCGGGCCATGTACTGCTCCTTGGCGGGTCGGTGGCGGTGGCGTCGGGTCAGATCAGGCGGTGCAGCTGGTCCCAGAGCCAGTTCGCCAGCACCACGACCAGGACCAGGAAGCCGACGATCACCACGGTGACCCAGGAGCAGCTGCCCCCGACGTCCGCATGGTTGTCGTCCCGCCCGCCCAGCTCACCGTCGAAGAGATCCACGATCCTCGCCCCCCGCGCTCACTCGCGGAGCCCCCCGGCTCCGTCGGATTACTGTCGCATGTCCCGCGCCCGTCGAGGAGCTGTGTGCCGTACTCAGAGACGGACGCGGGTACTCAGCGCGTACTCAGGGCTTTCTCGGGGCGTGCTCAGCGGGGGTTGGCGGCGTGGGTCAGCGTCCCCCAGGCCACGAAGAGGTTGTTCGTGCCCGCCGGACGGTTGGTCTCGGTGAGCCTCTGCGTGTTCGTCATCGCGTACCCCATGCGGTGGTGCAGCGCGTTGAAGCCGACCTCGGTGACCGGTCCCAGGTGGTCGTGGAGGGTGCCCCCGCAGAGCCAGTCGGGGACCGGCTCGCCGAGCTCGTACTTGGCCTGGAGGCCGAGGGCGTGGCGCAGCCGGTCGGCGACCTCGGGGTAGAGGTCCTGCCCCTGGATGCGGCTCGTCTCGGCGATGTCGGAGATCGCGGCCAGGCCGTAGCCGGTGTGGGTGAGGTCGCGGCAGGTCTCCTGGGTGAGTCCGTCGACGAAGGTGGTCTGCCCCTGCCAGTACCGGACGAGCTCGTCGCGGGTGTCGAGGCCGCTGCCGGGCGCCCCCTTCGGGAGCGCGCCGTCGCTCGCGAGGTAGATGTACGCGGGGACGCGGCCGCGGAACTTGCCCACCGCCTTGTCGTAGGCGGCTCGGTCCTCCAGGAAGACGGCGATGCCGATCGCGGCCTCGGTCATGCTGAGCTCCCAGTTGCCGTTGGAGTGGGAGCCGTTCGTGACCTCGGGGAGGTAGACCGTGCGCAGCATCGTCTTGAAGCGGTCGACGCGGGCCTGGGGCCAGGCGGTGGAGGTGTAGCGGATGATCTCGGCGGCGCGGGGCCAGGAGGAGCCCGCCCAGCCCGTCTGCAGCGGCGCGTTGGAGTTGGTGTGGTCGGTGATCACGCCGGCCCAGGCGTCCATGATCTCGATGGCCTTCTGGGCGTACCGGCCGTCGCGCGTGATGTACCAGGCCAGGGAGAGCGTGTACGCGGCGATGGCGTCCTCGCGCTCGTCGGTGCAGCCGAGGTTGGGGTTCGAGTACGAGCCGCACTCCACCACCGCGCGGGGCCTGGGGACGCGGGACAGCGAGGCGTACTTGCTCGCCATCATCTGGTCGAAGGCGGCTTTCCAGGGCTGCGCCCCGGCGTTGACCTTCTCCCGGGTGAAGTCGAGCTGGCCCCGCGAGACGAGAACGCCGGGGTGGACGAAGGTCGCGGGAGCCGCTTCGGCGCGGCCGCCGGCGGACCCGGTGACCAGGGTGGCGAGGAGGGCGGCGAGCAACAGGGGTGCGGCGAGCAGCGAACGCCTTCGGATGTGTGCCGTACGGGATTCAACGCGCCATCTGGACAAGGAGTTACCCCTTCTTCATGTATGTGAACGGGGGACGGCTGTCGAATCGGGAACCTAAAGGTCTGAACCATTGCCGTCAAGGCCTGTGGTGCGACCGACACAGCCCGATCGGACGCCATAAGGACCCACCTGGCGAGCACGGTTGTTCACATACGTGAACCTTGCGGATGACTCGCTCGCAACCCGCCCCCAGGGCCGCACCGGCGGCCCGTGTCGTTCCCCAAGGTCCACACGCCGTACGATTCCCCGCGTTGCCACTCACACCGTCCGAAGGAGATTCCCCATGGCCCAGGTCACGCTGAAGGGCAGCCCGGTGCAGGTCAACGGCGCCCTGCCGACCCCCGGCAGCCAGGCCCCCGACTTCACCCTCGTCGCCGAGGGTCTTGCGGACAAGACGCTCAAGGACTTCGCCGGTCAGCGCAAGGTCCTCAACATCTTCCCGAGCGTCGACACCCCGACGTGCGCCTCCTCCGTCCGCGCCTTCAACGAGCAGGCCGGCGACCTGGAGAACACGGTGGTGCTCTGCATCTCCGCCGACCTGCCCTTCGCCCAGGCGCGCTTCTGCGGCGCCGAGGGTCTTGAGAACGTCAAGAACCTCTCGACGCTCCGCGGCCGCGAGTTCCACACCAACTACGGCGTGGAGATCACGGACGGCCCGCTGGCGGGTCTGACCGCGCGCGCCGTCGTCGTCCTCGACGAGAACGACACCGTCCTGCACGCGCAGCTCGTGGGCGAGATCGCCGAGGAGCCCAGCTACGCCGAGGCCCTCGCGGTCCTGAAGTAGTCACCGCGCAGCACACGAGAGGAGCCCCTCCGCCGGACACCGGCAGAGGGGCTCCTTTCGTTTCCGGGCGCTCGCTCAGGAGCAGGCCGGGCAGAGCCCCCGGTACGTCACGTCGGCCTTCGACACCGTGAAACCGAACCGCTCAGCGGGCGGGAGGACGGCCAGCGGGTCGCCCGTCGGGTGGACGTCACGGATGATGCCGCAGTCCGAACAGACCAGATGATGGTGCGGCCGGTGCGCGTTCGGGTCGTAGCGCTTCGCCCGCCCGTCCGTGGAGAACTCCACCACCTCCCCCAGCGAGACCAGCTCGCCCAGCGTGTTGTAGACCGTCGCCCGCGCGATCTCGGGCAACCGGGCCACGGCCCGGGCGTGCACCTCGTCCGCGGTGAGGTGTACGTGGTCGCCGGCCAGGACCTCCGCGACGACACGTCGCTGGGATGTCATCCGCCAGCCTCGTGCTCGCAGTCGCTCGAGCAGGTCACTCATGTCTACTCACCTCTTCGGCGCGCCAGCCGTCGGACAGTATTTGGCGGGGTTCTTGACTTGGACTACGTCCATCGTAGGATCTGTTCTGTTGATGGCCAAGGGACAGGAAGACTCCAGCACGGCGGGAGACGGCGACGTGACGGACCATCCCGCGCGTGTCGTCACGCTTCCTGAGCACTGTGATCCGCCAGGTCCGGAAGGATTCCGCATGTCTGAGAACCATGATGCAATCGTCGGAGACGCGAAGACGGAGGGCGGCGGTGGCTGCCCCGTCGCGCACACCCGCGCCGCGCACCCGACCCAGGGCGGCGGCAACCGCCAGTGGTGGCCGAACCGGCTCAACCTGAAGATCCTCGCCACGAACCCCGTCGTGGGCAATCCGCTCGGCGCGGAGTTCGACTACGCCGAGGCGTTCAATTCCCTCGACCTCGCCGCCGTGAAGCGGGACATCGCCGAGGTGCTCACCACCTCGCAGGACTGGTGGCCCGCCGACTTCGGCCACTACGGCCCGCTCATGATCCGGATGGCCTGGCACAGCGCCGGTACGTACCGCATCAGCGACGGCCGCGGTGGCGCCGGCGCGGGCCAGCAGCGCTTCGCGCCGCTCAACAGCTGGCCGGACAACGGCAACCTGGACAAGGCCCGCCGCCTGCTGTGGCCGGTCAAGAAGAAGTACGGCCAGAACATCTCCTGGGCCGACCTGATGATCCTCACCGGCAACGTCGCCCTGGAGACGATGGGCTTCGAGACCTTCGGCTTCGCCGGCGGCCGTGCCGACGTGTGGGAGGCCGACGAGGACGTCTACTGGGGCCCCGAGACCACCTGGCTCGGCGACGAGCGCTACACCGGTGACCGCGAGCTGGAGAACCCGCTCGGCGCGGTCCAGATGGGCCTCATCTACGTCAACCCCGAGGGCCCCAACGGCAACCCGGACCCGGTCGCCGCGGCCCGCGACATCCGCGAGACGTTCCGCCGCATGGCGATGAACGACGAGGAGACCGTCGCCCTCATCGCCGGTGGCCACACCTTCGGCAAGACCCACGGCGCCGGCCCCGCGGACAACGTCGGCGACGACCCCGAGGCCGCGCCCCTCGAGGCGCAGGGCTTCGGCTGGGCCAACTCGTACGGCACCGGCAAGGGCGCCGACGCGATCACCAGTGGTCTCGAAGTCACCTGGACCACCACCCCCGCACAGTGGGGCCACGACTTCTTCAAGCACCTCTTCGAGTACGAGTACGAGCTCTCCAAGAGCCCGGCCGGTGCTCACCAGTGGGTGGCGAAGAACGCCGAGGCGATCATCCCCGACGCGCACGACGCGTCGAAGAAGCACCTCCCGACGATGCTCACCACCGACCTGTCGCTGCGCTTCGACCCGGCGTACGAGCAGATCTCGCGGCGCTTCTACGAGCACCCGGAGCAGTTCGCGGACGCCTTCGCCCGCGCCTGGTACAAGCTCACCCACCGTGACATGGGCCCGGTGGTCCGCTACCTCGGCCCGGAGGTCCCCTCCGAGACCCTGCTCTGGCAGGACCCGCTGCCCGCGGTGGACCACGAGCTCGTGGACGCCTCGGACGTCGCCGCGCTCAAGAGCAGCGTTCTCGCCTCGGACCTCACGGTCTCCCAGCTGGTCTCCACCGCCTGGGCGTCGGCCTCGTCCTTCCGCGGCAGCGACAAGCGCGGCGGTGCCAACGGCGCGCGCGTCCGTCTCCAGCCGCAGAGCAGCTGGGAGGTCAACGACCCCGACCAGCTCGCCACGGTGCTCCGCACCCTGGAGGGCATCCGGGAGACGTTCAACGGCGCGCAGAGCGGCGGCAAGCGGATCTCGCTCGCCGACCTGATCGTGCTGGCCGGCGCCGCGGGCGTCGAGCAGGCCGCGAAGGACGCCGGCGTCGCGGTCGAGGTCCCCTTCCGGGCGGGCCGGGTGGACGCCGCTCAGGACCAGACCGACGTGGAGTCCTTCGCCGCGCTCGAGCCGGTGGCCGACGGCTTCCGCAACTACCTCGGCAAGGGCAACCGCCTGCCGGCCGAGTTCCTGCTCGTCGACCGGGCGAACCTGCTGACCCTGAGCGCCCCCGAGCTCACGGTCCTCGTCGGCGGCCTCCGGGTGCTGGGCGCGAACCACCAGCAGTCGAAGCACGGCGTCCTCACGACCACCCCGGGCTCCCTGACGAACGACTTCTTCGTCAACCTGCTCGACATGGACACGGTCTGGAAGGCGACGTCCGAGGACGCGACCGTCTTCGAGGGCCGCGACGCCGCCACGGGCGCCGTCAAGTGGACGGGCACCCGCGCCGACCTGGTCTTCGGCTCCAACAGCGAGCTGCGCGCACTGGCCGAGGTCTACGCGAGCGACGACGCGAAGGAGAAGTTCGTGACCGACTTCGTGTCGGCGTGGGACAAGGTGATGGACCTGGACCGGTTCGACATCGCCTGATCAGCGTCGTGTGATTCCCGTGGCGCGCTCCGGCCGACTCCATCGGCCGGGGCGCGCCGCGCTCACGTTCAACTCGCATTCAGCTCGCGTTCAGCGCCACCGTCGGGTGCAGTCGCGAGGCGCGGATCGCCGGATAGAGGCCCGCGATCACACCGATCAGGAGCGTCGCGGCCAGGCCTCCCGCCAGGGACCAGGGCGGGACCACCGCGGTCCAGCCCTGGACCCGGGCGAAGGCGTACGTCGCCGCCGCCCCGAGGAGTGCGCCCGTCGCGCCGCCAAGGGCCGACAGGAGCAGCGACTCGGTCAGGAACTGGAGCCGGATCGCGTTGCGGGTCGCGCCCAGGGAGCGGCGCAGGCCGATCTCCTGGCGGCGTTCCAGGACGGAGATGACCATGGTGTTGGCGACCCCCACTCCCCCGACCAGCAGGGCCACCGCTCCGAGACCGAGCATCAGGGTCGTCAAACCCTCGTCGGTGGCGGCCTTGGCGGCCAGCGCGTCCGAGGGCCGGGACACCTTGACTCCCCCCTCGTCGCCGGGGCTGATGGTGCGGGCCAGGACCGCCCGTACGTCCTCGACCGAGGCGTCCGTAGAGCGCTCGAAGACGGTGGAGGGATGGCCGTCGAAGCCGAAGTAGCGCTCGGCGGCCGGGAATCCGACGAGGGCCACCCGGTCCAGGGTGGGGACCAGTTCGAGCGGTGCGAGGATGCCGACGACGACCACGCGCGTGTCGTTCATCATGATCGTCTCGCCGGTACGGGTGATGCCGAGGCGGTCCGCGGCCACCGCGCCCAGGACCGTGACCGGGAGCCGCTCACGGGCCGGGTCCAGCCACACCCCCTTCGCCACCTCGCCGCCGAGCGCCGACAGCAGGTCGATGCCCGCGGCCTGGGTGGTGACGCCCGCGGTGCGTTCCTCGGGGACCACGTCGCTGCGGCGGATCCGGGCGTCGACGTCGCCGGTGGCCGTGGCGTGCCGCACGGGGCCGATGCGCTCTACCATCGCGACGGCGTTCTTGGGCAGTTTGAGCTCCTGTCCCATGGCGTCCTTGCCCGCCTCCGCGGTGAGGAGGTTGGTGCCGAGGCGGTCGAGCCGGGCCATGAGGTCCGCGCGGCTCGACTCGGACAGGCCGACGACCGCGACCATGGTCGCGATACCGATAGCGATGCCGAGCGCCGACAGGACCACGCGCGCGCGGCGCGCGCGGAGGCCGACCGCGCCGACCCGGAGCACGTCTCCGGGAGCGAGGCGGGAGGGCTTGAGGTCGTGTTTCACGATCCGGCCCCTTCCCCGGACGCGTCGGAGCGGGTGTCCGAACGGGTGTCAGAGACGATCTCGCCGTCCTTGAAGCGCACCCGGCGCGGCAGCGAGCCGGCGATCTCGTTGTCGTGGGTGATCACGCAGATCGTGGTGCCGGACGCGTTCAGCTCGTGCAGCAGCTCCATGACGATCTCGCCGGACGCGGTGTCGAGCGCCCCGGTCGGTTCGTCCGCGAGCAGCAGCCGGGGCTCCTTCACCAGGGCGCGGGCGATGGCCACGCGCTGCTTCTCGCCGCCGGACAGTTCGTTCGGCGTGTGGGAGCGGCGGTGGTCGAGACGTACCCGGGCGAGCGCTTCCCGCGCGCGGGTGCGTCGTTCCTTCACCGGGACGCCCGCGTACAGCAGGCCGTCGGCGACGTTCTCGACCGCGTCGCGTCCCGCCGCCAGGTGGAAGTGCTGGAACACGAAGCCGATGTGCCGGGCGCGCAGGGCGGAGAGCCGGGAGTCGGAGAGCTCGGACACGTCGTACCCGGCGACGCGGACGGTGCCGGTGGTGGGCTTGTCGAGGGTGCCCATGACGTTGAGCATCGTGGACTTGCCGGAGCCGGAGGGGCCGACGACGGCGAGCAGTTCGCCCTCCTGGACGGTGAGGTTCACCGCGCGCAGGGCGTGGACGCCACCGGGGTACGCCTTGCCTGCGTCCCTCAGTTCGATCACCGGGGCCGGTGTCGTCCTGGGGACCGGGACGGGTGTCGTCCTGGGCGCCGGGGTCGGTGTCATGACGTCGCCACCCCGACCTTCAGGCCTTCGCGCACGTCCGGGCCGCTGACCTCGATCTGTCCGTCGGCGGTCATGCCGGTCTCGACGCGCACCATCGTCGAGCCGGTCCCCCGGACGACCTGGAGGCCGTAGCCGCCGTTCTCGCCGCGCAGGGCGACGACCGCCTCGACGGGGACCGCGAGGACCCCTCTGCGTGCCTCGCTGACGAACCTCACGCTCGCCGACGTCTTGGCGTCCTCGCCGCTCGCGGCGCTCACCCCGCCGTCCAGGACGACCTCGACGGTGATGCCGTCCTGGGCGCCCGCACCGCCTCCGGGCGCGGTCTCCTCGGGGCGTACGGTCCCGGCGACCCGGCCGGCCGCGGTCTTCCCGCTCGGCAGGGTGACCTCGACCTTGGTGCCGCGCGAGGTGAGCGCCCCGTCGGACTGGTCCAGCTGTGCCCGTATGACGGGCTGGGTGGAGGCGACCGTCAGGACGGGGCCGTTCGGGGCGACCTGGTCGGCGAGGGCCGCGTCGGCGGAGACCACCTTGACCTTGTCCGGCTGGAAGACCACGTCGCCCTTGCCGACCCGGCCGGTCGGCTCCCGGTTCAGGGACTTCTGCCACTCCTTGACGGCGGCCTCGGTGTCCTTGCCGTACCGCGCGTCGACGTACAGCTTCGCCCCCCATCCCAGGTCCCGGAGGTTGCGCTCCAGTTGGAGGACGTCGCTGCCCCGGTCGCCCGCCTTCATCTCGCGGAACATGGGGACCGGCCCGTAGAGCAGGGTGACGGGCTTGTCGTTCAGCTCGTACAGCGCCTCCCCCATGGTCAGCGTCTTCCCTTCGGGGGCGGCCACGGTGACGGTGCCCTCGACGGCGGACTTGACGGTGCGGCGCTGCGCGAAGTCGAGCGTGCCGTCGACGGTCTTGGACCGTACGAGGTCCGTGCGCACGACGGTCGCGGTCGCGGGCGGCAGGTCCCCGCCCTTGCCGGACGCGTCGGCGTCCCCGCCGCGGTCGAGGACGAGGACGCCCCCGGTGACCGCGGCGGCGACGGTCGCCGCGCCGAGTACGAGGAAGCCGGAGCGACGCTTCACTGCATCCCGTCCAGACCGTCGAGCAGCTTCGTCCTGCACGCCTCGCGGGCCTGCTTGTACGTCGGCGAATCCTGGTCGATGCTCGGCGAGGCGGGGTTCGGGTCGCCGCCCGGCTGGGCGTTGCCGCCGCTCATGGTCGGGTTGGTGAAGCGGGAGACGCCGTTGTCCCGCATGCACTTGGCGTGCGCGAGCATCGACTCGTAGTCCTTCTGCTGGTCGCGCTTGGGCTCGGCCAGCATGGCCCGCTGGAGCTCGGGGGCGCAGACGCCGTCCTTGCCGCCCTTGGCCGCCTCGTTCTGACCGGGCCGGGACGAGATCTCCTCGATCTTCGTCCAGTCGAGGTGCCCGCTGAGCTTCGGGTCCGGGTAGTCCTTGTAGCCGCCCTTGACGCGCATGCACTGGACGTACTTCAGCTGGGCGTCGTAGAAGGCGCTCTTCCCGGCGGGCGCGGTGGTGGGGGCGGCGCCGCCGCCCGCCGTGCGCGAGGCCGACGGGGTGTCCGGCACGGAGGCGATCTCTTCGCCCTTCTTCGCGCCGTCGGCGTCGGCGCTGTCGCCACCGCCGCCGCAGGCCGCCGAGAAGAAGAGGACGGGAAGCGCGGCGAGGGCGGCGATGCGCAGCCGGGCCGTGGCACGGGAAGTCGTCGTGGGGTTCATGTGCTCCACCCTCGCCACGCCACGTGATGGCCTGTCCATGGCGACATGATGAGAACGTAACAATGCCCCCGACCTGCGTATCCGCGCCCTTCCGCGGCACCGGATCACTCGTCGGCGTGCTCATAATCGATGCCATGCCGCATGTACTGCTGATCGAGGACGACGCGTCCGTACGGGACGGAATGGAGCTCGTGCTGCGCCGGCACGGGTACGACGTCGACACGGCGGCCACCGGCGAGCAGGCCCTCGCCCTGCTGGACGGCCCGGGCGGTGCGAAGGTCGAGCTGGCCGTGCTCGACCTGATGCTGCCGGGCATGGACGGCTTCGAGGTGTGCCGCCGGATCCGCGCCAGGACGACCACCCTGCCGGTCATCATGCTGACCGCGCGCGGAGACGACCTGGACATCGTGACCGGCCTGGAGGCGGGCGCCGACGACTACGTGGTCAAGCCGGTCACCGCGCCCGTCCTCGAAGCCCGCATCCGGGCCGCGCTGCGGCGGGCGGAGCCTTCCGCTCCGGTGCGGGGCGCGGCGGCCGACCCCGCCGGTCTGGTCATCGACCGCGCGGGCCTGACCGTCACCAAGCACGGCGCCCCGATCGCGCTGCCGCCCACCGAGCTGCGCCTCCTCCTGGAGCTCTCGGCCTCCCCCGGCCGGGTCTTCAGCCGCGAGCAGCTCCTCGCGTCCGTCTGGGACCACACCTTCCTGGGCGACTCACGGCTGGTGGACGCGGCGGTGGGACGGCTGCGGGCCAAGCTGGAGGACGTACCGGCGAAACCGCGGTACGTACAGACCGTGCGCGGCTTCGGCTACCGCTTCGGGCCGCTGTGAGCCGACGGTCCCGGCGGCCGGCCCGCGGTGTGCGCAGCCGGCTCGTCGGCGGGCTGCGTACCCGGCTCGTCGTCGCCTTCGTCGTCGTCGCGCTCCTCAGCGCCGTGACCGCGACCGCGCTCGCCTACCGGGACGCGCGCACCGCCGTTCTCCAGCGCACCCAGAACACCGCCGTGAACGACCTGCGGGAGCGCGTCACGGCGGTCGCCGCCGACTTCGACGTCCCGCCCGACCAGCGCTCGCTCTCCCGGTTCGCGACGAAGGTCTCGGACGGCCTCGGCGCCCGCATCGTGGTCGCCCGCTACCACGACCTCGTCGCCGTCTCCGACTCGCTCGCCGACACCGAGGGCCGCGTCACCACCGGGCTGCGCACCGCCGTGCGCACCGGGACCGGGGCCCGTTTCCAGCGGGTGATGTGGCGGGGCGAGCCCTATCTGGTCGTCGGCATGCCCGTGACGTACGCCGACGGGGACCGTCGCACGTCGGGCCTCGAGGTCTTCGCCATCACCGACCTGCGGGCCGAGCGCGACGACACCGCCGCTCTGCTCGACTCCGTACGGTCGGGTGTCCTGCCGGTGGTGCTCCTCGCCGCCGTCCTGGCCCTGCTCGCCGCACGGACCGTGCTTCGTCCCGTACGGGAGCTGGGGCGGGCCACGCGGGAGCTCGCGGCCGGGGACCTCGGGAGCCGGGTCGCCGTCACCGGGCACGACGAACTCGCCGATCTGGCGCGGACGTTCAACGACACCGCCGACGCGCTCCAGGCCTCCGACGCGGAGCTGCGCGAGCAGGAGGCGAAGGCGCGGCGGTTCGTGGCGGACGTCTCGCACGAGCTGCGCACGCCTCTCGCGGCGATGACGATGGTGGCGACGGTGCTTGAGGAGGACGCCGACCAGCTGCCGCCGGACGCGGCGCGCGCGGCCCGGACGGTCGGCGCGGAGACGGCGCGGCTGTCCCGGCTGGTCGAGGACCTGATGGAGATCTCTCGTTTCGACGCAGGGGCGGTACGGCTGAACGCGGCCGAGACGGATCTCGCCGAGGCCGTACGGGCGTCGCTCGCGCTGCGCGGCTGGACCGATCGGGTACGGACTGACCTCGTCGAGGGCGTACGGGCGCGGGTCGACCGGCGCCGCGTCGACGTGATCGTGGCGAACCTGGTGGGGAACGCGCTGCGGCACGGGGCCCCGCCGGTCACCGTGACGCTCGGGACGACCGTCGCGGAGCACGGGGAGTGGGTGACGCTTGAGGTCGCCGACCGCGGTCCCGGGCTGCCGCCGGGGGCCGGGGACCGGGTCTTCGACCGGTTCTACAAGGCGGACGCGGCCCGCACGCGCGGCGCGGCCGACGACAGCGGGCAGGGCAGTGGCCTCGGCACGGCGATCGCGCTGGAGAACGCCCGCCTGCACGGCGGCACGATCGACGCGGCGGACGGGCCGGGTGGGGGCGCGGTCTTCACTCTGCGCCTGCCTCTGCGGCGTACGGACGAGCGACTCACCGGGAAGGACACGGAGTGAAGGTCCGTCATGGCGTCGCGGTCACCGTGCTGGCGACGGGGCTCGCCCTCGCCGGCTGCGGCGTCCAGCCGACCGGGGTGATAGGCGCGGGCGAGCCCGCGTCGGGGCTGACGCGCGGGATGCGGCTGTACTACGCGTCGGACAGCGGCCTGCGCGGAGTACCCCTGCTCGACACGCGCGTCAAGGACCTCGACTCGGTCGTGAAGCTGCTCGCCCAGGGCCCGGGGCCCGCCGAGCAGCGCGACGGGCTCACCTCTCTGGTCCAGGAGCTCGGCGGCTACACGGTGAGCGGTAGGGGCGCCCGCGTCACGATCCGCCTGGACGGCCCGTATCCACTGTCGGGGCGTGACCAGGGCACGGGGCAGCTGGTGTGCACGCTGGCGCGCGCCCAGTCCGTCCTCGACCCGAAGGTCAGGGCGGACGAGGTCGAGGTCAGTGTGCGCCCGGCCCAGGGGGCGGTGCTGGGCCCGTACCGGTGTGCGGAGTTCCTCGACGGGTGAGACGGCGAGACCCGCCCCGGGAGGGACGGGTCTCACGGACGGCGCGTGTCAGGCCGTCGGACCGGGGATCTGCAGCGCCTTGGTGTTGCGCTCCCAGCCGGACCAGAGGTCGTCGTCCACGCAGTAGCCGCAGCCGGGGCCGAAGAACACGCCCCGGGCCTGCTCGTCGCCCATCAGCCAGAAGCGCAGCCAGGCGGTGGTCGGGGCACGGAAGTCCCCGCCGTCGCCGATGGAGCTGAGGTGTCCGGCGCCGCGGACCTCGCCGTAGACGGCGGGGACGTGGGACGAGTCCCGGTAGAACGCCTTCACCAGGGCGGGCCACACCGTCAGGTCCCGCTGACCGGCCAGGTAGAAGACGGGTTCGTCCATCAGGTCCGCGCTGGCGAGGGGGCCCGGCTGGATGGGAACGGCGGTGTCGACGCGCGGGTCGATCGCGGCATTGATCGCCGCCGCGCCGCCCTGCGAGTGTCCGGCGGAGCCGATGTGCTCCAAGTCGACCTTCCCGTAGAACGGGCTGCCGCTGTCCGCGTTCCACTTCTCCAGCACGTCGATCCCGGCGCGCATGCTGATCGCGAAGTTGGAGGCGGGGGTGTTGGCGGCGGCGACGATGAAGCCCTGGCTCGCCCAGTGCCGCAGCAGCGAGCTGTAGATCCCCGGCACGGCGCCGGTGCCGTTGCCCCAGATGACCACCGGGTGCCGCTCGCCCGACCGCCCCATGTCGCGCGGGTAGTAGAAGGTGTGCACGACGCCGATGTCGACGTTCACCTCGTACGGACCGGTCTGACCCCAGTCGGTGCCGAGCGACGCGATCCTGCCCGTCGGCGCCTCCGCGGCACCGGCGGTGCCGGGCGTGGCGACGGCCGCCAGCACGACGGCGAGGAGGGCGCTGCCGAACGCTCGGCTCAATCTCCCTGACATAGGAACTCCTTCACGGATACGGCGCGTTGCGCGTCCTCGCAATCGCGACCAGTGCCCATGGTCGGGGTCCCCCGCCACGACTGTCTCCCGGCAGGAGCCCAGTGCTGTCGCGGCGGAATTGGGCGTCTGCCCAATCAAGGCGCTCGCTGAGCGGCGCTACTGTCCGTCCGGTCGCCCGGCTCGGCGGACGCGTGCCGAGCACTGTCGGAAACCTCGAGGCCGATGCGTTGCAGCCAGTCGCTGATGTCACGATCGACTTGCTCCACCTTTTCGCCCTGGACGGCCGGCCCCTCGGCGAAGGTGGCGCCGCGGCAGGTGGCCGCGTAGTCGCGTGCGGTGGTGCCCAGGCCGCTCATGGCGTGCGTGGTGAACGGCACGACGGTCTTGCCGGAGAAGTCGAGCTGCTCCGTGGGGGTCGCCATGATCATGGATGCACGCACGTTCCAGATGGGACTGCCCAGCAGCACGGTCGTGTACCCGGCCGCGTCGGGGAGCGCGCCCTTGATGGCGGGACGGGCGTCGGCATCCTGTTCGCGGATTCACAGACGGGCCCTTCGCGAGGGATCCGGGAACGGAACGCGGCGAGCGACGGCCCACCGCTCGGCGCCGCGTGCTCGCCCCAGGTGCGGACGCGAGTCAGGCGTCCAGGCGGCGCTTGGCGAACGCGGCGACGATCTCCGGGTCGCGGTGGTCGAAGAACAGCGAGGCACCGGTGTCGAGCGTGCCGATCCGAGCCATCTGCTCGTCGGTGAGCCGGAAGTCGAAGACGTCGATGTTCTCCGCCATGCGCTCGGCACGTACCGACTTGGGGATGGCGATGACGCCCCGCTGGGTCAGCCAGCGCAGCACCACCTGCGCGACCGACTTGCCGTACTCCTTGCCGATCTCGGCCAGCAGCGGGTTGCCGAACAGGTCGTTCCTGCCCTCGGCGAAGCCGCCCCAGGACTGGATCTGCACACCGTGCTCGCGCATGAGGTCCTGGTAGCCGGCGCGCTGGAAGAACGGGTGGGTCTCGATCTGGTTGACGGCCGGGGTGATCTCGTTGTTGACGATCAGGTCGAGCAGCCGGTCGGGGTAGAAGTTGGCGACACCGACCGCCCTGGCCGTGCCTTCGCGGTTGAGGGCCTCCATCGCCCGCCACTGCCCGTAGACGTCACCGAAGGGCTGGTGCATCAGGTACAGGTCGAGGTGGTCCAGACCCAGCTTGGCCAGCGACGTCTCGAACGCGCGCCTGGTGTTGTCCTGGGCCGGAGCGTCCTGGATCCACAACTTGGTGGTGACGAACAGGTCCTCGCGGGCGATGCCGCTGGACTTGATGGCGCGGCCCACGGCCTCTTCGTTGGCGTAGGCGGCAGCGGTGTCGAGGAGGCGGTATCCGGCGGCGAGTGCGTCCGAGACGGCGCGCTCGGTGTCCTCGGCGGGGATCTGGTAGACGCCGAAGCCGAGGAGCGGCATCTCGACGCCGTTGTTCAGGGTGACGTACTGCATAGGGGTAGTCCTTTGCTGGTGGGGGTGCGGGTGCTGGGGTGCGGGTGCTGGGCGGTGCGGGAAGTCAGCGTTCGAGCATCCGCGCCTGCTCCTCCGTGTGGGTGTCGCCCGAGGCGGGCGGCAGGGCGGCGAGCTGGTCGAGTTGCTCGACGGTCAGGGTGACGCGAGTGCGAGGTTGCGCCGGAAGTTCTCGCCGGTGAAGCGCGGGTTGTCGCGCCGGAAGTCGCCCTCGTCGAACTGGTCGGTGGAACGGACCGTGCCCGTCAGGACGCCGCGGCCCAGCGGGGAGAACGGCACCAGCCAGCTGGTAGTACAGGTCGACGTGGTCGGTACCCAGCCGCTTCAGGGAGCCCTCGACGGCGGTACGGATGTTCGCCGGACGGGAATCCAGGTTCCAGGCACCATCTCCCCCGTAGGAGACCAGACCGAACTCGGTGGCGAGCACCACCTTGTCCCGGCGCCCTTTGAGCGCCTTCCCGAGCAGCTCCTCGTTCGTGTAGGGGCCGTAGATCTCGGCGGTGCCGATGAGCGTGACGCCCAGTGCCAGCGCGCGGTGCACCGTCCTGATCGACTCGGCGTCGTCCGTACCGGAGCCGGTGTAACCGTGGGACATCCCCATCGCACCCAGGCCGATCCGGGAAACCTCCAGGTCACGCAGCTCGATGTAGCGCATGTCGTCCTTTCCGCATCGTCGCGTCGCCCGGCACCTTCACTCTCGCCCGGCCCGGCGAGTCGTGCACGCGAGGGCCACCGGCGGGATCCCGGATTGCTGATCCAGCTTCGCCGGGATCGCGTCGACGTGGCAGGGCGGGATCTTCGGGGGTCATGACAGGGCTCCCCTGGCACCTGTGGACCAGGTCGTGTGCGGGTGGGACTGGTGTCATGGCAACCGAGAGCGCGCACAGCGAAGGCGCTGAGCTGGGCCGCTACCTGCGCGCCCGCCGCACCCAGACCAGCCCCGGACACGTCGGCCCCACCGTCGGCGCCGGCATCCGCCGCACCCCCGGCCTGCGCCGTGAGGAAGCCTGTGGGAACGTTACGAGGTGACCGGCCGCAAGCCAGCGCATCGGCGTCTACACCGCCGAACCCGGAACCCCGACCATGACGCGCTGCTCCTGCTCGACATGACCGCACCGCGACCAGCACAACGCCACGCGCCGCCCGCCGAAGCCACGCACGCGGCAGATCAACGCGCAACGGACGACTGACTCCACCGTCCAAGGACGACGGCTACACGACCCAGACACCGTCCCGCATGATCTGCCGCCCCGGCAGTTCGTGCACCTCGTGCCACGCCTGGACCGCGCGGGTCCGTACCCGGAACCAGCCGTAGGCGGCGCCCGACGCCCGGGGGTCCCAGCCGGTCTTGGCGAAGAACGCCTCGACGGCGGACGGGGGCACGTCGCTCGCGGTGAAGGCCCTCACCTCGCCGTCGACGAGCACGACGTCCCGCAGATCCCCGAGCGCGAGCCGAACCCGCCCTCCGGCGAGGAGGTTACGGCCGGTGGGGTTGGCCGACCGGGTGCAGAGCCAGACGAACTCCCCGTCCCAGAGGAAGGACAAGGGCACGAGATACGGCTCCCCTTCGGCATCCGCCGATGCCACCCAGATGTCCAACTCCCTCTCCAGCCGCACCAGCACGTCCCGCTTGCGCTCTCCGGAACCGCGAGGAATTCGAGTGATCGTCATGCCGGCCACCCTACGGGCCCGGTTCCCTCGGCCGGCCGGCGAGGGCTCCGGAGCCGTGCGCGAAAGGCCTGCTCACGGGGGCTGAACGGGGTGCTACCGTCACCGCACTTGGAGGTGGGCCGTGTTCAGGAGCGTCCGTACGGTGATGGTCTTCGCCATCGACCCCGAGGCCTCGGCTCGGTGGTGGGGCGAGGTGCTGGACGTCACTGTGGAAATCGACGTCGGCGACACCGGGGCGGTCTACGCCTGGGTGGAGGCCGGTGAGGTCGAGCTCGGGTTCCACCCGGTGGACGACGAGCGGAATCCCCGGGGCGGCAGTCCTGTCGTGTACTGGGGTGTCGACGACGTCGATCAGGCCCGGGACCGGCTGCTCGCGGCCGGTTGCGAGCACCACCGCGGTCCGCTGACCATCGCGCCCGGACGGCGTATCGCCCAGCTGCGCGACCCGTTCGGGACCGTCGTCGGGATCGAGGGCCCGTAGGGGATTCGAGGGAGCTCGGGCATGGCGGAGCGCTCCGGCCGGCCGTCCGCTAGGGGGACGGCCGGGGCCGGAGCGCTCTCAGGAGGGCCGGGCAGGTGTGCGGGCCTGCTCGGCCGGGGTCTTACGGTCAGCGGCCCGCGAGGAGCTGGAGCGTGTCGATCACTCGGTTCGAGAAGCCCCACTCGTTGTCGTACCAGGCGACGACCTTGATGTGACGGCCTTCGACGCGGGTGAGGGCCGAGTCGAAGATCGACGAGTGCGGGTTGCCCGTGATGTCGGAGGAGACCAGCGGGTCCTCCGAGTACTCCAGCACGCCGGCGAGCGGGCCCTCCGCCGCGGTGCGGTAGGCGGCCAGGACGTCCTCGAGCGTCACGTCGCGGGCAACGGTCGTGTTGAGCTCGACGATCGAGCCGACGGGGACCGGTACGCGGATCGAGTCGCCCGACAGCTTGCCGTCGAGGTTCGGCAGCACGTGGCCGATGGCCTTGGCGGCGCCGGTCGTCGTCGGCACGATGTTGACGGCGGCGGCGCGGGCGCGGCGGGCGTCACGGTGGGGGCCGTCCAGCAGGTTCTGCTCCTGCGTGTAGGCGTGGACCGTCGTCATGAAGCCGTGCTCGATGCCCGCGAGGTCGTCGAGGACCGCGGCCAGCGGCGCGAGCGCGTTGGTCGTGCACGAGGCGTTCGAGACGATCGTGTGCAGCTCGTGGTCGTACGCGTCGGTGTTGACGCCGTACGCGAGCGTGACGTCCGCGCCATCGGCCGGGGCGCTCACGAGGACCTTCTTCGCACCGGCGTCGAGGTGGGCGCGGGCGGCCTTCGCCGACGTGAAGCGGCCGGTCGACTCGAGCACGATGTCGACGCCCAGCTCGGCCCAGGGCAGCTGCGCGGGCTCGCGCTCGGCCAGGACGGTGATGCGGCGGCCGTCGACGACGAGGGTGTTCCCCTCGACGCTGACCGGGCGGCCGAGACGACCGGACGTCGTGTCGTAGGCGAGCAGCCGCGCGAGGGCGGCGGGCTCGGTGAGGTCGTTGACGGCGACGACCTCGAGGTCGCTGTCGCGCTCCAGGAGTGCGCGCAGCACGTTCCGTCCGATGCGGCCGAATCCGTTGATCGCGATGCGAGTCATGAGCGGTGTCCCTTCCGTTCCGTTCCGTTGCGCTTCAGACTCGCGTACGAAATCGGCCCGTGACAGCGGCGTGATCGCCACGGTCCGCAAGGATCGCGCCAGCGGGGTGCCGCGCACGCTCCGACCGGGGGAAACGGGCTACTCGCCCTGCGCGAAGGTCCGCCGGTACTCGCTCGGCGTGGTGCCGAGGATGTGCTGGAAGTGCAGGCGCAGATTCGCTCCGGTGCCGAGGCCGACGTCGGCGGCGATCTGCTCGACGCCCCGCCCGGACCGCTCCAGGAGCTCGCGGGCCATGTCGATCCGGGCCCGCATCACCCACTGCATGGGCGTGTACCCGGTGTCCTCGACGAACCGGCGGGAGAGCGTCCGTGCCGACACCGCCGCGTGCCGGGCCAGGATCTCCAGGGTGAGGGGCTCGCCGAGCCGGTGCAGCGCCCACTCGCGCGTGGCGGCGAACCGTTCGCCGAGGGCCTCGGGCACGCTGCGCGGTACGTACTGCGCCTGGCCGCCGCTGCGGTACGGGGCCGCGACGAGGCGTCGGGCCGCGTGGTTCGAGGCGGCCACGCCGAGGTCGCCGCGCAGGATGTGCAAGCACAGGTCGATGCCGGAAGCGGCGCCGGCCGACGTCAGGACGCTGCCCTCGTCGACGAACAGGACGTTCTCGTCGACCCGGACGAGAGGGCGTTTCGCCGCGAGCGCCCGCGCGTAGTGCCAGTGCGTGGTGGCGCGCTTGCCGTCGAGGAGCCCCGTCGCGGCGAGCGCGAACGCTCCCGTCGAGATCGCGGCCAGGCGCGCGCCCCGGTCGTGGGCCGCGATCAGCGCGTCGACGACGGCCCGCGGCGGGTCCTCGCGGTCGGGGAACCGGTAGCCGGGGACGAAGACGATGTCGGCCCAGGCGAGGGCGTCGAGGCCGTGGGCGACGTGGTACGACAGTCCGTCCCCGCCCGCGACGGGACCGGGCTGCGCGCCGCAGACCCGTACCTCGTACGGCATGCTCGCGCGGGTCGTGAACACCTGCGCCGGGATGCCGACGTCGAGCGGCTTCGCGCCTTCGAGGACGAGGACGGCGACGCGATGCAGGCGGGAACTGGGCACGTGAACGAGGGTACGTGGCCTCCCCGGCCGCCTGCGTCCCCGCACTCGGAACAGTGACCTCCGGAACTCGTCCCCCGTGTCAGGAACTTTTCTCCGGCGTTGTCACTCATGATCCATGGGCACGGGGGTCGCACTGTCACGGGCGCACCGTCACGGTCGCGCGTTCCCGGCCCCGCGGCCTACCGCTGCCGCGCCGCGCCGCGCCGAACGATCCGGATGACCCGGAAGAAGCCGAGGAACCACTGTGACCCTGCCGTCCCACCGCCGCCGCCTGGCCGTGAGCGCCACCCTGATCGCCGCCCTCGCGGCGGGTGTCGCCCCGGCGACCAACGCCTTCGCCGCCCCCGCCCCCGCGGCCGGCTCCGCGAAGGCCACCACCGCCCCCGCGCCCACTCCGGCTCCCGACATGGCGGGCGTGACCGCCGCGCTGAACGCGGCGATGGCCAACGGCGCCCCGGGCGCCATGGCTCGGTACACCGGTCCCGACGGCGTCCGGAGCCGGACCGTCGGTGTGCGGGACCGCGTCTCGGGTGCGGCGATGGACGTCCAGGCCCGATTCCGGATCGGCAGCGTCAGCAAGACGTTCTCGACGGTCGTCCTCCTCCAGCTGGTGGACGAGGGGAAGCTGACGCTCGACGCGCCGGTCAACACGTACCTGCCCGGTCTGCTCCCCGACGACCGCATCACGGTCCGGCACCTGATCACCCACCGCAGCGGTCTCGCCGACTACACGGACCAGATGTTCAACAGCACCGTGCCCGGCTTCGAAGCGGTACGGAACAAGGCGTTCACCTACCAGGAGCTCGTCGACCTCTCCCTGGCCCTGCCCCGGACGACCGAGCCCGGAGTGGCGTACAAGTACTCGAACGCCAACTTCGTGGTGGTCGGCATGCTGATCGAGAAGGCCACGGGCCGGCCGGTCGCCGACGCGTACGAGCGCCGCATCTTCAAGCCGCTGAAGCTGCGCAAGACCTCGTACGTCCACCCGGACACCCGCATCAAGGGGCTGCACGTGCGCGGCTACCTGCACCCCGACGAGGAGGGCGCCCCGCTCGTGGACTCCACGGAGCAGACGGTCTCCTGGGCGCAGTCCGCCGGGGCCGTCATCTCCAGCCCCGGCGACCTGAACACCTTCACCAGCGCCCTCATGCGCGGCAGGCTGCTGTCGCCGGCCATGCTGGAGGCGATGACGACAGTCACGCCGACGGACACCACGAACACCCGCTTCTACGGTCTCGGGCTGCGCCGGTACGACCTCTCGTGCGGCACGCAGATCTTCGGCCACACCGGCACCGTGCAGGGTTTCTACACGTACGCCTTCTCGACGCGTGACGGGAAGCGCAGCCTCTCGGCGGTGGCGAACACCTCGAACCACGGCTCGGCCAACACGGCGCTCGGCGGGACGCTGGAGGCGGCGTTCTGCGGCAAGAAGCCGGCGGCCCCGACCTCGCGCTCGGCCGCCTCGCCCACGGCCGGTGACCTGACGACGCAGCTGCCGGCGGAGCGGGACCTGCCCGAGCGCCACTGAGCCGAAGTCAGTATCAGCCCTGATCAGGCCTCGTACTCGGTGAGGTCGATGGCGTAGACGCGCAGCGGCACGTCGAAGACCGGGTGGTTGGTCTCGCGCTCGGCGGTCATGCCGAGCTTGCCCAGGATGTTCTCGGCGGACGAGTTGCTGATGTGGGTGAGGGCGATCACCCGGTCGAGCCCCCGGTCCTGGAGTGCGAACTCCAGGACCGCGTGGGCGGCCTCGGAGGCGTACCCCTGTCCCCAGAAGGGCCTGCCGAGACGCCAGCTGATCTCCACTTCGGCCAGCAGCTCCGGCGGCCCTTCCGGCACGGAGAGCCCCGCGAAGCCGATCAGCTCGCCGGAGGCGATGAGCTCGACGGCGAAGAGCCCGAAGCCCTCGTCGTCCCACTCCTCCTCGTACCGCTCGATGTCCCCGGCGGTCTCCTCCAGGTCCCGCACCGATCCGTCGCCGATCCAGCGCATGACCTCGGAGTCGGCGTTGATCTCGGCCAGGGGGACGAGGTCGTCGTCGGTCCAGCGTCGGAGGATGAGGCGGGGGGTACGGATCTCGGTCATGCCCCCATCCTGACGCATGCCCCATCGGCCGAACGCCACTGGCCGCACCCCTGGAGCCGGGAGTCGGGCGAGGGTCAATCCGCGGAAAGGGCGGAGAGGGCGTGAACGTCTTGTGTAGGTTGAGCGCCGCTCAGTTCGCCTCGCCCGTGGAGAGACCCGATGACGCAACCGCCGCCGCCCGGCTACGGCCAGCCGTACGGCCACCCGCCGTTTCCACCCCGTTTCCCCTCGCCCGTACGACGGTGGTGGCAGCATCCGGCACTCGTCGTCACGGCCCTGGTCGTCTTCCCGCCCGGCGGCATAGCCCTGACATGGCTCACCCGGTGGAGCCCGGCGAAGAAGATCGTCGCGACGGTCCTCGCGTTCCTCTGGTTCCTGTCCCCCTTCCTCCTTGTCGACCCGCCGAAGGAGCCGACGGACGACGCGAAGGCCACACCTCGGCCCACCGCCACGCGGACCGCCACCACCACTCCGCCGGCGTCGACGTCACCTTCACCCTCACCCTCGAAGAGCGAGGCGGCGACGATGCCGACGCTCGTCGGAGGCACCTACACGGCAGCCGAGCCACTGCTCACCAAGAACCTGGGCCGCGCGTACGCCGTCTACAAGGACGTGAAACTCCCGGCCGCGTACGGCACCTGGCTCGTCTGCTTCCAGCGACCGTCCGCCGGTGAACCGGTCTCGTCGATGGTGCCCGTGGTGTATCTGACCGCACCGGATGTCCCGTGTCCCGCCGCGCCCGACACGGTGCTCCACAAGCCCACTCCGAAGCCGACCACGAAGCCGACGCAGCGGCCGACGCCGACTCCTTCCCGCACGACGGCGCCCACCCGGACGCCCACTCCCACCCGTACGCCGGCGCCCACGCCGACCGAGGACGGCAGCGGTGGCGGCAGCGTCTACTACCGGAACTGCACGGCGGTCCGCGCCGCCGGCGCCGATCCCATCCGCGTGGGTGAGCCCGGCTACGGCCGTCACCTCGACCGCGACGGTGATGGCGTGGCCTGCGAGTAGGCAATCGCCGTCGCGCCCCTGCCCTCCTTCGTCGCCGGCCGCGTCGCCCTCCTCGGCGACGCGGCGCACGCCATGACCCCCCACCTCGGCCAGGGCGCCTGCCAGGCACTGGAGGACGCGGCCACCCCCGTCAGGCCGGGGACAGGACCGTCAGGAGGTGCGAGACCTCCTGGGCGACCGCCGTGCGGGCCGGGGTCAGGTAATGGCGGGGGTCGAACGCGGTGGGGTGCTCGGCCAGGTGGGTACGGATCGCCTGTGTGAAGGCCTTGTTCAGATGGGTGGAGACGTTCACCTTCGTCATGCCCGCCGCGATCGCCGCCGCGAGGTCCGCGTCCGAGACGCCCGAGGAGCCGTGCAGGACGAGCGGCGTGTCGACCGCCGCGCGCAGGCGGGCGATCAGCTCGAAGTCGAGGACCGCGTCCCGGGTCAGCATCTGGTGGGCGCTGCCGACCGCGACGGCGAGCGCGTCGACTCCGGTGGCGGTCACGAACGCGAGGGCCTCGTCGGGGTCGGTGCGCACACCCGGCGTGTGGGCGCCGCCCTTGCCGCCGATCTCCCCCAGCTCGGCCTCCACCCAGACGCCGTGGTGATGGCAGTGCTCCACGACCTCGCGGGTCGCCGCCACGTTGTCCGCGTACGGCAGCTTGGAGGCGTCGAACATCACCGAGCCGAGGCCGAGCGCGACGGCCTCGCGGACGAGGTCGGGGTTCTCGGCGTGGTCGAGGTGGACCGCGACGGGCACCTTCGCGGCCCTGGCGACGGCGAGGGACGCGAGGGCGACCGGCTCCAGAGCACCGTGGTAGCGGACCGTGTTCTCGCTGATCTGGAGGACGACCGGGCGGTCGGCGGCCTCCGCGCCGGCGACGATGGCCTGCGCGTGTTCGAGCTGGAGGACGTTGAACGCCCCCACCCCGGTCCCGGCCGCGCGGGCCCGGCGGACGATCTCGTCGGTCGGCGTCAGTGGCATGGTCCTGCTTCCTGGGAGTCGGTGGGCTCGGGGCGGTCAGGCATGGTGGTGCGGTCAGGCATGGTGGTCGGCCAGGACCACGGAACGGGTCAGGTTCCGGGGGGTGTCGGGGTTGAGACCCTGGGCCTCGGCCACCGCCACCGCCAGGCGCTGAGCCCGGATCAGGTCCGCGAGCGGGTCGAGATCGCTCTCGACGACCGTGCCGCCGACCTTGCGCACCTCGTCCGCGAGGCCCACGGGGAGCGTGCCGAAGCCCCACGCGACGCGCCCGGGGCCGGTGATGCTGATCGGGCCGTGCCGGTACTCCATCGCCGGGTACGACTCCGTCCACGCCCCGGCCGCCTCCCGCATCTTCAGCCCGGCCTCCAGGGCGAGGCCGTAGGTCCAGCCGGTGCCGAGGAAGGTGAACTGCTCGGCGGTGAGGACCGCGTCGTCGAGCGGAACGGCGACGGCACGCTCGGCGTCCTCCGCGGCCTCCGCGAGGGGCCTTACGCCGGCGGGCAGGGCGTCCTCGGACTCCAGGTGCGCGCGGAACAGGGCGAGCGCCGTGGTCGCGAAGCGGGTCTGGACGACGGACTCCTCGTCCGCGAAGTCCAGGACGGCGACCTCGTCCGCGAGGTCCATCACGGGGGTCGTGGGGTCGGCGGTGAGCGCGCCGGTGGGCACGTCGCCGCGCAGCCGGGAGAGGACGGCCAGCACCTCACTGGTCGTACCGGAGCGGGTGATGGCCACGACACGGTCGTAGCGGCGGCCGTAAGGGAACTCGGAGGCCGCGAAGGCGTCGGTCTCGCCGTGGCCGCCGGCCTCGCGCAGCTCGGCGTAGGCCAGGGCCATGAACCAGGAGGTGCCACAGCCGATCACGGCGACGCGCTCGCCCCGACGGGGCAGGGCGGCGGTGTGCTGGGGAAGGGTGCGGGCCGCCTGGCGCCAGGTGGCCGGCTGGGAGGCGATCTCCACGGCGGTGCGTGAGGTGGTCATGCAGGACTCCTTGCAAGAAGAGTGCGCGATGATTGATCGAAGATGCGTGAAGGTGGACTCATTCAAGCAGATGTGCGCATTGCGCTGCCAGGGTTGACGCGCGCCGACGGATAGAATCGGACGCGCGCACGATCGGGAGGGGATGGGCCGATGTCCAAGCACGAGCGGTGGAACGCACTCCTGGAGCTGCTCGCGGCCTCGGGGAAGGTCGAGGTGGAGGAGGCGGCGACCGCGCTGGAGGTCTCCGCCGCCACGATCCGCCGGGACCTCGACGAACTCGCCGAGCAGCAGCTGCTCGTACGGACGCGGGGCGGGGCGGTCGCGCACGGCGTGTCGTACGAGCTGCCGCTCCGCTACAAGTCCACACGGCACGCCTCGGAGAAGCAGCGGATCGCCGCGGCGGCGGCCGATCTGGTGACCCCCGGAGAGGTCGTCGGGCTCAACGGCGGCACGACGACGACGGAGGTGGCGCGGGCGCTCGCGCTGCGGTTCGCGAGCGGCCGGGCGGAGTCGCCGGGCGCGGGCGCGGCCGGGCCCGCCCTGACCGTGGTCACCAACGCGCTCAACATCGCCGGCGAGCTGGCGGTGCGCCCACAGATCAAGATCGTCACGACGGGCGGGGTGGCGCGCCCGCAGACGTACGAGCTGGTCGGCCCGCTGACCGTCGGCGTGCTCAACGAGGTCGTGCTCGACGTCGTGATCCTCGGGGTCGACGGCGTCGACGCCGAGCTGGGCGTGATGGCCCACCACGAGGACGAGGCGAGCATCAGCCGGCTGTTCGCCCAGCGGTCGAGCCGGGTCGTCGTCGTGACCGACTCCTCCAAGATGGGCCGCCGCGCGTTCGCCCGCATCTGCGGTCTGGACCGGATCGACCTCCTGGTCACCGACACCGACATCTCCGCGGAGGCCACGGCTCAGCTGACGGAGGCCGGGGTGAAGGTCGTCACCGTCTGACCGAGGCGGACCTACGGAACCTCAGCCTTATTGGTATGAGGTCGGACCAATCTCCACACCGGCGTTCCATGGCCCTGGGCTGTTAACCCAGGAATTACTGCACGGCCGTATACCTTTAAGCTCCCCTCCCCCATCATGGCTCCCGACGTGCCGCGCGGGCACGCCGTGACAGGAGAGGCGGGGCATGCTTCCCATCAGCCGCAGGGGATTCGTCGGTATCGGCGCGGGGCTCGTCGCCGGGGCGGCGCTGCCGACCGGCCGTGCGTCGGCCGCCGCGCGTGCCGCGACCGGCACGCTCACCGACGTCCGGCACGTCGTGATCCTCATGCAGGAGAACCGCAGCTTCGACCACTACTTCGGCACCCTGCGCGGCGTACGGGGCTTCGGCGACCGCGCCGCCGGCAATCTGCCCGGCGGCTGGGGCATGTTCAACCAGCCCAACTGGGGCGGCCGCCAGTACCCGTGGAAGCTCAGCGACACCCCGCCCGCGGGCGGGGTCGACGGCGAGACCCTCGCGCAGTGCAACGGCGACCTGCCCCACAGCTGGACCTCGCAGCACGCGGCCTGGAACAAGGGCCGGATGGACAACTGGGTCATGGGCGTGGGCAACACGCGGACGCTCGGTCATCTCGACCGCGAGGACATCCCCTTCCACCACGCGCTCGCCGACCACTACACGATCTGCGACGCGTACTTCTGCTCGGCGCTGAGCGCCACCGGTCCGAACCGGACGTTCCTGTGGAGCGGAAAGATCGACGGCTCCAGCAAGGACGGGGGCGACGAGTCGGGGCTGACCTGGGAGACGTACGCGGAGGCACTCCAGCGGGCCGGGGTGAGTTGGAAGGTCTACCAGAACGCTCAGGACAACTACGGCGACAACGGTCTCGCGTACTTCAAGAAGTTCACCGACGCCCGCCCCGGCGACCCGCTGTACGACCGGGGCATGGGCTCCGTCCCCAAGGTCACCGGATCGACACCTGACGACATCGCCGCGGCCATCCGCGCCGACGTCGTGGCGGGCACGCTGCCGCAGGTGTCGTGGGTGGTGGCGAGCGAGGCGTTCTCCGAGCACCCGTACGCGCCGCCCGGGGACGGCGCCCACTTCGTCGACCTCGTCTACCGCGCGCTGGCCGCCGACTCCGAAGTCTTCGACTCGACGGTGCTGTTCCTCAACTACGACGAGAACGACGGGTTCTTCGACCACGTGCCGCCGCCGGTCGCTCCGCCCGGGACGCCGGGCGAGTACCTGGACGGCGTGCCGATCGGGCTGGGCTTCCGCGTGCCCATGATTGTCATGTCCCCGTGGACCCGGGGCGGTTGGGTGAGCTCCGAGGTCTTCGACCACACCTCCGTCCTCCGCTTCATGGAGACCTGGACGGCGGCTCTCGGCACACCGGCCACCTGTCCGAACATCAGCGCCTGGCGGCGCCGGGTGACGGGCGACCTGACGAGCGTCTTCGACTTCGCCCACCCGGTGTACGGAGTGCCCGCCGGCCTCCCGTCCACGGCGAAGGTGATCGGCCAGGCCACCTGCGGCCCGCTGCCGAACCCGGCACCGCAGAACAACGCCCAGCCCGCGCAGGAGTCCGGCACCCGCCCGGCGCGCGCCCTGCCGTACCAGGTGAACGGCAACCTCGACCGGTTCGAGTTCGGTGCCGCCGGCAAGATCCTGGCCTGGTTCTCGATGACGAACCAGGGAGTGGAGGCCAAGCAGGCGGCGCACTTCTCGATCCATCCGCACCAGCACCGCGACACGGCGGCCTGGCAGTACACGGTCGACGCGGGCGGCACGGCCTCCGACTACTTCAACATCGGGCTCGGGTCGGGCTCCGGGAAGTACGACATCTCGATGATGGGACCCAACCGCTTCCTGCGGCGCTTCATCGGCGACGCGTCCAAGGCCGGCAAGGCCGTGGAGGTCGCGGCCCGGTTCGCACCGGAGGCGGGGACGGGCCGGACGGCCCTGTGGTTCAGGATGACCAACACCTCCGCGGCGCCGGTGACGTTCACGATCCGCTCGAACGCCTACCGCACGGACGGACCGTGGACCTACACGGTCCCGGCGAACTCCAGCCGCGAGGACTTCTTCAACGCGGTGGCCTACCACGGCGGCTGGTACGACTTCACGATCCTCGCCGACATCGACGGGACCTGGTCACGTCGGTACACCGGCCACATCGAGACCGGCGCCCCGAGCGTCACCGGCTGAACCCCCACGCACGCCTGCCGGTGACACCGGCAGGCGTCAGCGGCCGGCGTGCGCGGCGCGGCGGATCGTCGCGTCGAGGAGGCCCACCGCCTCGGCGGCCGTACGGCCGGGGGCCCGGTTCCACGGACCGATCAGCTCGCCCCATCCCTGCGACCGGAGCTCGGTCATGATCCAGGCGGCCGCCTCGTTCATGGTGTCCGCGCTGCCGTAGCCGAGGCGGTGGGCGGCGAGGAGCGCGCCGCAGACACAGCGCGCTCCCCGCGCGTCGCGCAGCTTGTACGGGGCGTTCTGCCAGCCCCACTCCGTGAGCACCAGCCGCGCGTAGCCGAGGTGGACCGAGGGGCGCAGCTCGGGGCGGCCGATCCGGCGCCAGGCGTGCAGTCGGTCCGGGAGGACGGCTCCGATACGACCGGGGAGCGTGCGCTCGGCGGCGGCCGGCGGCGGGAGCGCGTCGAGCGCGTCGGCCACGAGCCGGTCCACGGACACGGTGAGGAGGGCCCGCCAGTCGGCGGGCTCGGGCGTCCGCTCCGGCGCGATGGCCGGTCGAGTGGGCGCCCGTCCAGCGGAGCCCGGTCGAGTGGGGGCGGTCCAGTCGGTGACGATCCGCTGCCAGGTGGCGCTCTCGAAGAGAACGGCCGCCTCGCGGTCGAGGGTGTCCGGGCTGAGCGGGGTGGTGGAGGTGGTCGGCATCCGGGTGGCTCCTGAGTCGGGTGACTCCATCTTTCAAGAAGAATGTCCGGTTTGCGACTTTTACCCGCACCAGGCGCGCCCTGCCCACGCCCGGCGCGGACGAACAGCCCAGCACGGATAATTTCCGCCCATTTACTCACCAACGGAATTACATCGCATATTCGGACATTACTCACCTGGTGACGCGCTTCACTTCCTCTCGCCCCCGCCAGACACCCGTACACCCGCAGGCCGTACCGCACACGGAAGTTCACCGCATCCCGAGCCCGATCGATCTTGAATTCCCTGAATTCGGAGATCCAATTCCGGGCGCGGACGATCAGATCCTCTTGTTATCCGCCGCAATGCTGGCCTACGGTCACCCCCATTCGAGCGGAACGCCTAATCCTGCCGCCGCCCGAAAACACCTCCCTTTCACCCGACGGCAGGAGCGGGGGACCCACGAATTCGCCGGTCCGGAATCCGGAACGGCTCGGGGTGCAGCCGCGTGTGCGCGGCCGGACATCTCCCGTCCGAACCCGACAGCTCACCCCGCAGGCGCCGGAGAGGACATCCGTCATGCCTGCACACGGTAAGCACCGCCGCCCCCGTCGCCGCACCGTCTCCCGCGGTCTCGCACTCGCCGGCACGGGCGGGGCCGCCCTGGCCCTGCCGCTGGTCGTTCCCGCCACGGCCGGCGCCGAGACCGTTTCGGCCGCACCGAAGATCGCCGCGCAGCCCTTCGCCGGGCACTCCTTCGCGGCGCACCCCGCCGCCGCTCCGGCTGCCGCTCCCTCGGCCCCCGCCGCCGCTCGCACGTACACCGTCGTGAGTGGCGACTCGCTTTCCCTGATCGCCCAGAAGAAGGGAATTCAGGGCGGCTGGAAGTCGATTTACCGGGCCAACAAGTCCGTGGTGGGTGACAATCCGTCACTCATTCACCCCGGTCTCGAACTGACGATTCGTCGGGATTCCGCGAAGCCCGCCCCGAAGCCCGCGAAGGCCGCTCCGGCGTCCGCGACCACGCAGAAGAAGAGCTCCGCGACCACGGAGCGGGCGAGCCGCTCCGAGCGCCGTGCCGCGGCCCCGGCCGCCGCATCGGGTGCCTCCGCCGCGCAGGCGGCGCCCGCCGCCGCGCCCGCCGTCAAGGCCGCCCCGGTCGCCGCCACCCAGTACGCCGACAACCTCGACGGCTGGATCCGGCAGTCGCTGGACATCATGGCCCAGCGCGGCATCCCCGGCTCGTACGACGGAATCCACCGCAACGTGATGCGCGAGTCCTCCGGCAACCCCCGGGCCATCAACCTCTGGGACTCGAACGCCGTGGCCGGCACCCCCTCGAAGGGCCTGCTCCAGGTCATCCAGCCGACCTTCGACGCCTACCACGTGCCGGGCACGTCCACGGACCTGTTCGACCCGGTCGCCAACATCACGGCCGCCTGCAACTACGCGGCGGACCGTTACGGCTCCATCGACAACGTCAACGGGGCCTACTGACCCCGGAACCACTCGGCGAACCAGTCCGTGGCGAGCTCCGCCACCTCCTCCAGGGCGCCCGGCTCCTCGAAGAGGTGGGTGGCCCCGGGGACGACGGTCAGCCGGTTCTCGCAGCGCAGCAGGGCCTGAGCGCGGCGGTTGAGGTCCAGCACGAGCGCGTCCCGGCCACCCACCACCAGGAGGGTCGGGGCGCGCACCCGGGCCAGGTGATCGCCCGCCAGGTCGGGCCGGCCACCGCGTGAGACGACGGCGGCGACGCCGGAACCGGGATCGGCCGCCGCCCACAGCGCGGCGGCCGCGCCGGTACTCGCCCCGAAGTAGCCCAGCGGCAGTCCGCCGCCCTCGGGGTGCCCGGCCAGCCAGTCCGTGGCGCTCGCCAGCCGTCCCGCGAGCAGCGGGGTGTCGAAGACGTGGGCCCGGTCGGTCGCCTCGGCCTCGGTCAGCAGGTCGAACAGCAGCGTCCCGAGACCGGCCCGGTTCAGGGCCGTCGCGACCGCGCGGTTCCGCGGGCTGTGCCGGCTGCTGCCGCTTCCGTGGGCGAAGAGGACGATGCCGGTCGCGCCGTCGGGGACGGCGAGCCGTCCGGCGAGGGTGGCGCCGGTCGCCGGGATCCGGACGTCCGTGTCCCGGACGATGGGGTCGCGCGCGGCCCGGCTGCGGGCGAGGCAGTCGAGCACCTCCGCGTCGGACGTCTGCGAGAAGTCGCGGTAGAACTGGCCGATCGCGTAGAAGAAGTCGGGCTCACGGACGCTGACGGTCTCGTCGGCCTCGCCCCCGAGGCGGGCGGTCCAGCCGGGCGGTGCGACCGGGACCGCGAGGACGATCCGCGCGGCGCCCTTGGCCCGTACGACCCGGCACGCGGCCAGCGCCGTCGCGCCCGTGGCGAGCCCGTCGTCGACGATGACGACCGTCCTGCCGTCGAGCGGCACGGGCGGGCGGCTGCCCCGGTAACGGTGCGTGCGCTCTTCGAGCTCGACGTGCTCGCGCTCCTCCACGGCCGCGAGGTCCCGCTCGCCCACGCCGGTCTCGCGCAGCACCTGTTCGTTGAGGACGCGTACGCCGCCTTCCCCCAGTGCGCCCATCGCGAGCTCCGGCTGGTACGGCACCCCCAGTTTGCGCACGAGACAGATGTCGAGGGGCGCGTCGAGCGCGTCGGCGACCTGCGCGGCCACCGGGACGCCGCCGCGCGGGAGGCCCAGGACCACGACGTCCTGGCCCGTGAGGTGGTCGAGACGGGCGGCCAGCTGCCGGCCCGCGTCGGTGCGATCGCTGAAGTCCATGGTCCGCCGCCCTTCCGCACGCGGCCCGGGCGCCAGGAGGAACGGTGTGTCCCGTCCCCTGCCCGTCTCTCCAGGGTAGACGGATCGCCCCGGCGGGACAGGTCAGCGGGACTGCAGGGCGTCCAGGGCGACGGCCTGGGCTATCGCGAGCCGCCGGTCGAACTCCGGGTCGGCTATGTCCACGACGTACCGGTCGCGTACTCCGAAGCGCTTCTCGACGGACATGACGTGCCGTCCGGCCTCGGCGAAGTCGAAGTGGTACGGCACGACGAAGGGGAGCAGCTCCGTGAAGGGGAGGAACTCCCAGCCGCGCCGCAGGATCCCCACGGTCCGGTTCCGCTCCTGTCCGGTGGTCTCCTGGGCCTCCCCTTCCCGGTTCAGGTGCCAGGTGCTGCGCAGCAGGGACGCGCCGAAGTCCTTGCGGAAGCCGCCCAGCCGCGTGCCGGAGGCGCCGTGGACGTCGTACGTCGCGCCGAGGTCGATGACCTGTCGGGCCCGGAAGGTGAAGAGGACCTGGCGCCGGGACTCGTCGGTGTAGAAGGTGACGTGCTCCTTGAGGGCCATCCGCTTCTGGTGGGCGAAGGCGACCAGTTCGGCCTCCTCGCCGTCCGGGCCCATGGTGTGCACCAGATAGCGGTTGGCCATCAGGGTGACCTTCTGCCGCACCAGGAAGCGGTGCTGCGATTGTGCGAGGCCCATCGGTTGTGCTCCTGCCGGTCCTGGACGGTCCGTCGGTGACCGTCCCGTGGGGGTGTGAGCACGATGATCCGACGCGGCGCGGGCCCGCCGCTGTCCTCGAAAGTCGTCGGTGCCGACGACCTTCGGATGGCGGAAGGTCCCGTCAGGCGGCGAGAAACGCCTCGATGGCCTCGGCGAGGGCCTGCGGTGTCTCCTCGGGGGCGTAATGGCCGGCGTCCTTGAGCACGTGGAGGCGCGCGTTCGGGTACCAGCGCAGCCAGGTGGCCTCCATCGCCTCCGTACCGAGCGCGGGATCGTGGGCGCCGACGACGAGGAGGACGGGGGTGGGGTTGTCGCGGACGCGCTCGTGGAAGTCGGGGCCGGACCAGGAGTCCAGATAGGCCCGGAAGGCCGTCGCCGAGGAGCGGCTGACGGAGCGCTCGACGAGGGCGCTCAGCCAGGCGTCGTCGTACCGGCCGCCCGTGGTGTTGTCGATGATCGCGCGCCGGTTCGCCGGGGCGTCGGCGGCGCCGGCGAACAAGTCCCAGGTCTCCCCGTCGAGCGGGAACCCCGCGGCGGAGACGGGTGAGATGCCGATGAGGGAGCGGACCCGGTCGGGCGCGTCGAGGAGCATCAGCTGCGCCGCCTTGCCGCCCATCGAGTGCCCGATGACGGAGAACGAGTCCCAGCCGAGGTCGTCGGCGACGGCGAGGGCGTCGGCGGCGGTCTCCTCCATCGTGAAGTCGCCGTCGATGTCCCGGGCCTCGCCGTAGCCCCGACAGTCGACGAAGGCGTACGTGCCGGCGGCGTCGTCGAGATGGTCGCGCAGCGGGGCGAAACTGGTGCGGTCGCCGAACCAGTTGTGGAGGACGAGGGCCCGGCCCGGGCCTTCGCCTTGAACGTCGTACGGAAGAACCCGGCCCGTCATCGTGCCCCCTGGCAGCGAGGTGGCGGCGCCGCGCGTCGACGGCGGCGCCGGTGGTGGTCGACGACCGAGTGTGACGGTGCGAGCGCGTGTGGTCAACAAGGCGGGGCGGGCACGGACCATGTTCCGGTCGCTCGGGCGGCGTCTCGGGCCGTGCCCGGGATGCGGGGGCTTTCATGACAGGGGCATCCTGGCTGTGTGACCTCGCACGGCACGTCCGGCCCCGGCCCGGCGGGCGGTACCGGGCGCCCGTCCGGGACCGGGGCTGCCGACGGGCCCGCTTCGGGTGCGCTGACGCGGGTGCTCGCGGAGGCCGCGCTGCGGACCGTCGAGGCGGTCGGCGGGTACGCGGGCGGCGTGTACCTGCGGTCGGAGACGCCGGGTCTGCTCCGGCTCGCGGTCCTCGTGGGGCTGCCGGGGCCGCTGTTCCGCCCGTGGTGGCGGATGCATACGAACCGGCCGTTCCCGGTGGCGGAGGTCCACCGCTCGGGGCAGGCCGTCCATCTCGCCGACGTCGACGACGCGATGCGGCGGTTCCCCCAACTGGTCGCGAGCCTGCCGTTCCCCTTCGCCTCGCTGTACGCCCCCGTCGTCGCGGGCCGCGAGCGGTTCGGGGTGCTCGTGGTGCTGCGGGCGCCGAGACCGGGCGAGGGCGTGAGCGCGCGCGACCGCGCCCGCATGACCAGCGACGCCCTCCGGCTCGGCGAGTCGCTGACCTCCCTCACGACTCACGGGACCGTGGCCGAGTGGACCGGCGACCCCGTGTGCGTGCAGCTGTCCTCCGCTTCCGCGCCGCCCGTGCGCTTCGGTTCCTTCGACTGGGACCTGGACACGGGCACGGTCACCATGGACGGCGGGCTGCGGGAGATCCTCGGGGCCGGGGTGACCTCGCCCTGCTCCATCGAGGTGCTCACGTCCCGGCTGGACGCGGAGGACGCGTACGCGCTCTGGGCGGCGGCGCTGCAGGCCACGGGCGAGGACGGACGGCCTACCGTGCGCCGGATCCGGCTGAAGGGCCCGGACGGCGGGCTGCACCTCCTGGAGGTGTCGGCCACTGCCCGGCAGGAGCCGGCGGAGCGGGCCGGAGGTCCGCCGCGGACCGGCGGCCGGCTTTCGGGCACGCTCGTCGACCTGGGGACGGGTCTGGTCGGTTCGGACGCCACGGACCGGCTGCCGCGGGCGATCCTGGCGATCGACCGGCTGGGCCGGATCACGTACCTCAACGAACGCACGGAGCGGCTGCTCGGCCGGCCGCGCGGAGCGCTCGCCGGGCGGCCCCTCTGGGAGGCGCTGCCGTGGTTCGGCCTCCCCTTCCACGAGGAGCAGCTCCGGGCCGCGATGCTGTCCGACGAACCGGTGCGCTTCCTGGCCCGTCCGGAGCGGGGCCGGTGGCTCACGGTCTCCCTGCATCCGGGACGGGACGGCGTGACCATGGTCCTCGTTCCGGAGGAGGACCTCACCGGTCCCGACGCGGCTCCGGGCAGCGCAGACGGGGCGCGCGGTCCGAACCGTCCGCAGCCGGCGACGGACGACGACGTCGAGGGCCGCGGCGACCGGGCGGCGGCCCTGTACCGGCCGGTGGCGCTGGCGATCGCCCTCTCGGAGGCCGTGACGGCCCGCCAGGTGTCGGCCGTGGTGACGGAGGAGCTGCTGCCGGCCTTCGGCGGACGGCAGCTGGCGATCTACCTGCTGAGCGACCGGCGCCTCTACCTCGCCTGGGAGACGGGCTTCCCGCCGGGCTTCCTCGAACCCTTCGACGGGGTCACGCTGGACTCCCGGATGCCGGGGGTGGAGACGCTGACGACGGGCCGGCCGCTCTTCTTCGAGTCGATGGACCAGCTGAGGCTGGCGTACCCGGAGCTCCCGCTCGACACCCATACGGGGGCTCGGGCCTTCCTGCCGCTGATCGCCTCGGGACGGCCGGTGGGTTCCTGCATTCTCGGCTTCGACCGGCCGCGCACGTTCAGCGCGGAGGAGCGGACCGTGCTCACCGCCCTCGCGGGCCTGATCGCGCAGGCGCTGTCCCGGGCGCAGCGGTACGACACGGAGTCGGCGGTCGCGCGGGGGCTCCAGGACGCGCTGCTGCCGCACCGGCTGCCGGTACGGGCCGGGGTGGAGACGGTCGGCCGCTATCTGCCAGGCACCGAGGGCATGGACGTGGGCGGCGACTGGTACGACGTGATCGAGACGGGGCACGACCGGCTGGCGCTCGTGATCGGCGACGTCCAGGGCCACGGGGTGGCTGCCGCGGCCACGATGGGGCAGCTGCGCAGCGCGGTACGGGCGTTCGCGCTGGGCGGCCATCGGCCACAGGACGTGATGCGGGGCACCAACCGGCTCCTCATCGACCTGGATCCCGGTCAGTTCGCGAGCTGCTGCTATGTGCTGCTCGACCCGGGGACGGGAGAGGCGCGGGCGGTACGGGCCGGGCATCCGCAGCCGCTGCTGCTGAGTCCGGGCGGGACGACGCGGCTGGTGGAGCTGGCGGGCGGGGTCGTGCTGGGGGTCGACGACCGTGCCTCGTATCCCGTGACGCGGTTGCGGCTCGCGCCCGGAGACGTCCTCGCGCTGTTCACGGACGGGCTGGTCGAGCGGCCCGGCACGGACATCGACGAAGGGATCGAGCGCCTGCGCCGGGCGCTCGCCTCGACGGGTTCGATGGCCCTCCCTGAGGCGGCGGACCGGCTGATCCGGGAGGCCCGGCAGGCCACGGCCAGGCCGGACGACATCGCGCTGCTGCTCGCGGCCCGCTGGCCCGAGCCCCGCTGAGCCCGGCACCTCCCCGACGGGACCGTCCGTCACCCGGTCGGGCCCGTGGCGCTGGTCGGCCGCCACGGGCCCGGCGAGGCTGGGGGTGCCGTGCCGTGCCGGATCAGGCCGGACGAGCCGAGACGCCCCCATCGGGGCGGACGAGTCAGGGCGGGAGCCCGAGGAGGACACGTGCAGCAGGACAAGCAGCCCGAGTACGGACCCGTGGTCTTCCGGGACCGGTCGGCCGGGTACGCCTTTCTGACCCGGTCCACCGCGACCAGCGAGCGGACCATCGAGTGGGACGACGGCAACACGTACCCGGTGATCGACGTGGAGATCTCCTCCGAGAGCCACCCCTTCTTCACGGGAACGGCGCGGACCGTGGACTCCGAGGGCCGGATCGCGCGGTTCGAGCGCCGCTTCGGCGAGGGGGGCTGACCAGGCCGATCGGTCTCTCCGGACACCGTTCGCGAAACCGCTTGGGAATCCGTTCGGGATTCCGCTCGCGAAACTGGCCAGAAGATGGCCAGTTTCCCTTCCAGGATGAGGTCACGAAGACGGCGGGGCGCCAGCGCACCGCCGCGGACCCTGGGAAGGGGAACTGCTGTGATCGTGGTGACCGGAGCGACCGGAAACGTCGGACGACCGCTGGTGGAGGCACTGGCCGCGGCCGGTGAGGAGGTCACGGCGGTGAGCCGTCGCCCTGCCGACGGGCTGCCCGCCGGTGTGGTCCACCGTCAGGGCGACCTGGCCGATGTGGACGGCTTGAAGGACTTGCTCGAGGGCGCCGAGGCCGTCTACCTGCTCGTCGCGGGCCTCGGGGACACCCTGCGGCCACGCGAGATCGTGGCGGCGGCGGTGGCCGGCGGGGTGCGACGGATCGTGCTCCAGTCCTCCCAACTGGTGGGGACGCGGAGCGATTCCGTGTCGCACGACTTCCTCCGCGCCTTCGAGACGGCGGTGCGGGAGTCGGGCCTGGAGTGGACGGTGCTGCGGCCCGGCGGCTTCGCCTCCAACGCGTACCTGTGGGCCGAGCAGGTGCGCACCGCACGGACGGTCGCGTCGCCGTTCGGGGAGGTGGCGCTGCCGGTGGTGGATCCCGCGGACATCGCGGAGGTCGCCGCGTCCGCACTGCGCGATCCGGCGCACGCGGGACGTACGTACGTCCTGACGGGTCCGGCCGGGGTGTCGCCGCGCGAGCAGGTGCAGGCCCTCGCCGAGGCTGTCGGCGAGCCGGTGGAGTTCGTGGCACAGAGCGCGGCCGAGGCGCGGTCGCATCTGGTGCGCTTCCTGCCGGAGGACGCCGTCGACGGCATGCTGTCGGTGATGGGCGAACCCAGCGCGGAGGAACAGCGGGTGAGCCCGGACGTGGAACGGGTCCTTGGCCGTGCGCCGCGCCCGTTCTCGGCGTGGGCCGAACGGAACGCGTTCGCTTTCGCGTGAGGCGAAACGTCACCGGGCGTGTGCCGCGTCGGCCGGGGCGGGGAGCCGCGTCCTGTGGACGGTGCTCCCCTGCCCCGCCGTGCGGGGCGAGCGAGGGCCTCGGGCCCTCGGCTCATGCTCCGCGGAGGCTACCGATCAGTGCTGCTGATCCCAGTGCTGCTGATCCGGCCTCTGGTCAAGCGCCTGTTCAGGCCTTGACGATGCCGGACTCGGCGACCTTGATGGTGGCGCTGGTGGCGCCGGAGCGGGAGCCGAGGCCCTCGATCTTCTTGACCAGGTCCTGGCCCTCGACGACCTCGCCGAAGACGACGTGCTTGCCGTCGAGCCAGTCGGTGACGACCGTGGTGATGAAGAACTGCGAGCCGTTGCTGTTCGGGCCGGCGTTGGCCATCGAGAGCAGGAACGGGCGGTCGTGCTTCAGCTTGAAGTTCTCGTCGGCGAACTTCTCGCCGTAGATGCTCTTGCCGCCGGTGCCGTTGCCGCGGGTGAAGTCGCCACCCTGGAGCATGAACTGCGGGATGACGCGGTGGAACGGGGAGCCGGCGTAGCCGAAGCCGTGCTCGCCGGTGCAGAGCTCGCGGAAGTTCTGCGCGGTCTTCGGGACGACGTCGTCGAAGAGCTGGAAGACGATGCGGCCGGCGGCCTCGTCGTTGATGGTGATGTCGAAGTAAACGTTTTCGCTCATGGGGACATCCTGTCATTACTCGCGCACGCCGCGCGCACGGGCTACCCCCTCCCGTGTCACGGCGCGCCGGTGCCCCGCGCCGCCCGTGGGGGCGCGGGGCACCGGCCGCCGCGGTCCGGGCGAGGAGTCAGAGCAGTCCGCCGGCCTTCGGCGCCTGGAGGCCGCCCCCGGCGTCCTGGACGGCCTCGACGGCCCCGGTGACGGCGTCGACGCTCTGGTCCTCCTGGAGGAGGCCGGTGGCGCCGCCGAGGGGGTTCTCCGCGGCGCTGGCCTGCGGCGGCGGGGTGATGAGGGCGGTGACGACGCCTGCGGCGAGGGAGGCGATGGCGAGCATGCTGCGCTTCTTCATGCCCTGGTCAACTGCTGAGGCGCCGAGGGGTTACGCCCGACTTCGGATCCAGGCCAGGAGCACCAGTGACACGACGGCGGCGAGGGCGCACCACGTGGAGACGAACTCCGTGCGCCACAGCAGCGCGCAGACGACCGCCCCGGCGCCGGTGAGGAGCCCGAGCAGGCGCAGGATCCGGTCGCGGGCGAGGAGCAGCGCGCCGACCGTGGCCAGGAGGTAGCCGACGAGGAGCGGGGCCGCGTACGGCAGGTCGACGACGTAGCCGAGGGTGTGTCCGCGGATCTCGGCCGTGACCGGGCGGGTCGCGAGGCGGTACGCGAGGACCGTGGCGGTCGCGAGGCCCGCCGCGAGCGGCACGAGCAGGCGCCGGTCGGCCGGGCGTGCCGCGGCCAGGACGCCGGCCGGGACCCAGACGGCCAGGAGGGGCAGGGCGATCACGGCCCAGGCGAGGGTGGCGGGACCCGCTCCCCCGCCGGAGCGCCAGACGGCGGCCTCCACGACCTGGTGGGCGCCGAGGAGGAGGGGCAGGGCGGCGAGGGGGAGGTCCCCGGCACGGCGTACGGAGGCGATCGAGGCCAGGCCGACGGCGCCGATCCCGAGGCCCGCCCAGAGGTCGGCCGTCGCACTCCAGCACATAACGCACTTTTACCTCATAACGGGTGGAACCGTACGGTTGAGGTGGATGTCTTTCCCAGTGACACCACTGTCCCCGGAGCTGGAGAAATTGGGGGACGTCATGCATCACCGTCACACTCTCGCGGCCGTCGCCGCAGGGATCCTTCTGACCGCCGGGATCGGCGCCACGATCCCGGCAGGCGCTTCCGACTCCCCGCCCCGCACCTCGACGGCACCGGCCACGGCCCAGGTCGTCAACGCCCGTTGGGGCGGACACGCGGGCTTCGACCGGATCGTCATCGACCTACGGGGTGCCGTGCCCCCGGTCACCGTCCGGCAGGCGAGCGCACTGCACTACGACGGCTCGGGGCAGCAGGTCCCCCTCGCGGGGAAGTACTTCCTGCAGATCACTCTCTCCCCCGCCGCCGCCCACGACGACAACGGAAGGAACGTCTACCAGTGGCCCCGGCTGCTGAAGATCTACCTGCCCGCGCTCAAGGGGCTCGCCCTCACCGGCGACTTCGAGGGTGTGGTCACGATCGGGGCCGCCTTCGACACCAAGCCGGCCTTCAAGACCTTCACGCTGCACTCCCCGGAGCGCCTCGTGGTCGACATCGCGCACCCGGTCGGCTGCCGGGCCTGAGGTCACGACGGACAGGCGGGCGCGGGTGGGGCCGTCCGGCGGACGGCCCCACCCCCTGTTCAGTCCTCGGCGCGGTCCGCGGCGGCGCCGGTCTCCACGTACACGGTCGATCCGGTCCTGCGGGCCCGGTCGATCTCGGCGAGGCGGGTGAACTCGCCCGGCTTCATCTCGCGCTCCCACTCGTCGAGGCTGCGCACGCTGTACTCGCTGTGCTCGTCGGGGTCCAGGACGACGGCGGCGATCTGCTCGTCCGTCAGCTCGCCGCCGTCGAAGATGAAACCGATGTGGTTGGCCGGCCACTCCTCGCCCCGGTCGGTCATGAAATGGGTGCCGAGGAGACGCGGCTCCCCGGTGAAGACGAATCCGGTCTCCTCGTGGCACTCGCGCACGGCCGTCTCCCAGGGGGTCTCCCCCGGGTCCATGTTCCCGCCGGGCCACTGCCACAGCTCGGTGCGGTAGGTGGCGCGGAGCTGGAACGGGCGGCCGCCCGTGTCGGTGAAGTACAGGCAGGCGTACGCCGTCGCTCGCGGCAGGGTCGCTACGTACTCGACGGGCGGCAGCCAGATGTTCGCCATGGGCGGCTCTCCTTCGACGGGCCGGTGGGGACTCCTCCATCCAATCGGCCCCGGGGCCACCGCCCGGCCCGTGGCGGGGAGATCACCGGATCGTGTGATCACCGCTCCCGGCCGGTCGGGTCAGGCCGCGGAGACCAGACCCGCCTCGTACGCGATGATGACCAGCTGCACCCGGTCGCGGGCGTCGAGTTTGGCGAGCAGGCGCGTGACATAGGTTTTCGCGGTCGCGATGCTGATGTGGAGCCCGGCGGCGATCTCCGTATTGGAGAGGCCGCGGCCGACGAGGGTGAGCACCTCGCGTTCGCGGTCGGTGATGCCCTCCGTGCCGCGGCGGGGTGCGGTGGACGGCCGCGGCGGGCGGCCGATGAACTCCTTGATGAGACGGCGGGTGACGCCGGGTGCGATCAGGGCGTCGCCGGAGGCGACGACCCGGACGGCGGCGAGGATGTCGTCCAGGGCCATGTCCTTGACGAGGAAGCCGGAGGCCCCGGCGTGCAGCGCCCCGTACACGTGGTCGTCGTCGTCGAAGGTGGTGAGGACGACGACGCGGGCGCCGGTGGGACCGGAGGTGACGAGGCGGGTCGCCTCGATGCCGTCGGTGCCGGGCATCCGCAGGTCCATCACGACGACGTCGGCTCCGGTCTCCTCGACGAGGCGGACGGCCTCGGCGCCGTTCGCGGCCTCGCCGACGACGACGAGGTCGGCGGTGTCCGCCATGACCATCCGGAGCGCGGTGCGGACGAGGGGCTGGTCGTCGGCGAGGAGGACACGGACGATGCCGGCGTCGTCGGCCACGGCGGCGGGCTGCTCGGCGGTGGGCTGGGTCATCGGGCGGTGGCTCCTGTGGGGAGGGGAAGGCGGGCGGTGACGCGGAAGCCGCCGCCGGGGCGGGGGCCCGCGGTGAACTCTCCGTGCAGCAGGGCGACGCGCTCGCGCATGCCCGCGAGACCGTAACCGGAACCTCCGCCGGGGCGCTCGCGCTCCCTGCCGGGGGTCGGGCCGTGGTCCTCGACGGTGACCGCGAGGGCCTCGGGGTCCTGGTGGTCGACGGTCACCGTGCAGGTGTCGGCGCCGGAGTGGCGCACGACGTTGGTGACGGACTCCTGGACGAGACGGAAGGCGGACAGGTCGATGTCCGGCGGCAGGGGGTGCGTGGCGCCGAGCCGCCGGACGGCGACGCGGACCCCGGCGGCCCCCGTGACCTCGGCGAGCCGGTCGAGCGCGGAGAGACCGGGCATCTCGGGGAGGCCGGGCGGCCGGGCGGGGCCGGGTGTTTCGCTGGCGCGGCCGCCCGCGGTCCCGGTGCCGGACGCCGTTTCACCGCGCGCCGCCGCCCCCGTCGCCGCCTCCACCGCGGTGTCCGTACGGAACGCCTCCTCCGTACGGTCGGCGAAGGTCGCGTCGGCCTGGTCCGCGGTACGCAGGGCGCCGAGCATGCGGCGCAGTCCCGCCAGGGTCTCGCGGCTCGCCGTCTCGATCTCCGCGAGGGCCTGCCGGGCGCCCTCGGGCTGCGTGTCGATGACACGCCGGGCCGCACCCGCCTGGAGGGCCACGATGCCGATGCTGTGGGCGACCGTGTCGTGCATCTCGCGGGCGATACGGAGCCGTTCGGCGGTGACGGCCTGCTCGGCGACCTGGGCGCGGCTCTGCTCGGCGTACTCCTGGGCCTGCCTTTCCGAGCGGCCGAGGAGCCAGGCCACGAGGGCGGTCAGGGCCACGGCCAGCCCGCTCGTGGTGCCGGCGCTCCAGCCGGAGAGCAGCCGGACCGCCAGGTACACGACGATCAGGCCGAGGCCGAGCAGGAGTGCCCGCCAGGCCTCGCGGCGGGGGCGGGCCGCGGCGATGGCGTAGAGGGCGACGTCGACCGCGAGGTACTGGGCGAAGGGGATGGCGGTGACGCCGAGGGGGGTGGAGGCGATGACCGAGGCGACGAGGAGGTGGTTGAGGGCGGCGGTCGGGCGGCGGGCGAGGAGGGCGCTGCCGCGCAGGGTGAGGAGAGTGGCGACGGCCAGCATGAGGAGGCCGTCCCAGCGCAGGATGACGAAGCCGGGCATGACGTCCGGCCCTTCCTGGCCGGGCACGCTGATTCGGAGGAGCGCGGTGAAGGCGATGCCCGCGCCCCAGGCGACGGCGGCCCACCTGCCGGGCGTGAGCCTCTTGAAGAAGGGCGCTGACGGGGGGGCGGACATGCGGTGATCGTAGAGGGCGGCCCTCGGCCGGGTCATCGGACCTGGGGTGTACGACCAGGGGTGACAGCGCGGCCCGACGATTGTCCCTGCTGGTCCGATGCCCTTGCGGGGCTCCGGGCGGCACGGTGGTGGACATGATCGAAGTCAGGGAACTCACCAAACGCTACGGCTCCAAAACCGCCGTCGACTCGCTCACGTTCACCGTCCGGCCCGGCGTCGTGACCGGATTCCTCGGGCCCAACGGGTCGGGGAAGAGCACGACGCTGCGGATGGTCCTGGGGCTGCACACCCCGACGAGCGGCACGGTGACGGTCGACGGGCGGCCCTTCACGGACCGGCCGCGCGGCCTCCGGCACGTCGGCGCGCTCCTCGACGCCGGTGACGTGCACGGCGGGCGGACCGCCCAGGCGCATCTGGCGGTCCTCGCGCGGAGCAACCGCATCCCGCTCTCCCGGGTCGACGAGGTGCTGGAGGAGGTCGGCCTCGCGGGGGCGGCACGGCGCAGGGTCGGCGGGTATTCGCTCGGGATGCGGCAGCGGCTCGGGATCGCGGGTGCGCTGCTCGGCGACCCTCCGGTGCTGCTGTTCGACGAGCCGCTCAACGGGCTCGACCCGGAGGGCGTGAAGTGGGTGCGGGGGCTGTTCCGGCGCCTCGCCGCGGAGGGCCGCACGGTCTTCGTCTCCAGCCATCTGATGACGGAGATGGAGCACACGGCGGACGAGCTGGTCGTGATCGGCCGGGGTGAGCTGATCGCGGCGGAGAGCCTCGCGGCGTTCGCCGCTCGCGGGGCCCGGCTGAGCGTGACGGTCGGCACGCCCGATCCGTCGGCGCTGACGCCGCTGCTGCGCGCGGAGGGTGCGGAAGTGGCGGAGGAGGGCGGTCTGCTGACGGTGACGGGTCTCCCCGCGGCGCGGATCGGCGCCGTCGCGCTGGAACACCGGGTGCTGCTCGACCAGCTGACCACCCGTACCGCCTCCCTTGAGGAGGCGTTCATGGAACTGACCGCCGACAGTGTCGAATACGTGGCAGGAGACGCTCGATGACCGCCCTCGATGTGCGTGTGGCTTCCGTGGTGGAGCCCCGTGCCCGGTTCCGTGACCTGGTGGCGTCGGAGTGGCTGAAGCTGTGGTCGCTGCGGTCCACGGGCTGGTCCCTGCTGCTGAGCGCGCTGGCCGTGGTCGCCTTCAACGCCGGGACCGCCTGGGACCACTACCGGTACTGGTTCCAGTACGACGCGGAGAGCCAGGCCTCCTTCGTGAAGCACGACATGGCGCTGTGGGACGCGTTCACGGGGAACGCGCAGATGGTGCTGATCCTCTGCACCGCCGCCATGGGAGCGGTGGCGGTGGTCGGCGAGTACGGCAGCGGGATGATCCGGACGACGTTCGCGGCGGTGCCGGCGCGGAGCTCGGTGATGTCGGCGAAGGTGCTGGTCGTCGCCGCCGTGCAGACCCTCTTCGGAGCGGTGGTCGCGGCCGGTTCGTTCTGGTCGACGCAGGCGATTCTCGACGTACGGGGTGCCGGTCTGCCGATCTCGCATCCGGGGGCGCTGCGGATCGTCGTCGCGTCCGCGCTGCTCGCGCCGGTCTGCGCGCTGGTCGGGATGGCGCTGGGCGCGCTGCTGCGGCAGAGCGCGATCTCGATCGTGGGCTCGGTGGTGCTGCTCCTGCTGCTGCCGTCGGTGCTGTCCGACCGGCGCCACCTCACGGCTGTGCTGGCTCACGCGACGCCGCTCCACGCGTGGCGGCGGCAGGTGCCGGTGGGGTTCGACGAGGTCCCGTATCCGTGGACGTCGGGCGCCGCCTGGCTGGTGTACGGGCTGTGGGCGCTGGGCGCGGCCGTGGTGACGGTGGTGGCGGTGCGCCGCAGGGACCAGTAGCGGCGCGCGCGGGCAGGGATCACGTGCCGCCGGGGAGGTCGCGGCTCAGACGGCGGCGGGTGAGGTGCTCGTGGACGAGGCGCCCGGTGAGGGCGCCTCCGTACACGACGAAGCCGACCCCGACGAGCCAGGACTGGAGGACGAGGACGGTGCCGAACTGGCCGTAGGTGACCGCGTTGGAGGCGATGAGCGGGGAGAAGACGAGCTGGGAGAAGATCCGCAGCCCGAGGAGGCCGAGCGCGGTGAGGGCGGCGCCGGGGGCGAGGGCGCGCCAGCGGATGCGGCCGCAGAGGAGGAAGCGCTGCGACCACCAGAAGAAGAGGAAGGTGCCGATGAGGTCGGCGACGGCGACGAAGAGGGTGGTCGAGGCCGGGGAGTCCTCGGGGGCGGGGTTGGCGACGAAGAGGAGCAGGGCCGCGACGAGGACGGCGAGCCAGACGACGTGCCGCCACATGGTGTGCCAGCGGGCGGTGGGGAGGTCCCAGGCCCGCTCGTAGCCGGTCTGGACGGCGGACCCGAAGGTGACGCCGAACGCGGCGAGGGCGGCGAGACCGAAGGCGGTGGTGCGCTGGAGGGCCTGTCCCGGCTGGCCGAAGAGCCGCTCGACCTCCTCTTCCGAGACCTCGGAGACGCCGAGGCCCTGGACGAGCCAGCGGGCGAAGCCCTGGCCGCTGGCGAGGTCGGCCGCCGCGACGACGATGAGGAGCGGGACGAGGGTGAGCAGGCTCAGCGCCGCGAAGCCCATGGCGCGGTGCATGAGTTCCATGGCGCGGCCGCGGTTCCAGGCGAGGCCGACCGGTGAGGCGAGCAGGCGGATGTGGAGTCGGTGGAACCAGTGACCGTGCTCGGTGGGGGGACGGTCGTCCGGCGGGCCGGGAGTGGGGGGCATGGTTCGTGGGGTACCCGTCCGGGGGCCGGGACACCTCCGAAGTGCCGCCGAACGGGTGCCGCCCGTCGTGGTGGCGCGGCCGGGTGGATCGAGTCGGCGGCCCGTCAGCGGGTGAGGGGGCGGGCTCCGGGACCGGGCCGGACGGTGACGTCCCGGGTGGCGAGGGTGGCGTGTTCGTCGCCCTCGCACTGGACGACCACACGGACGGGCGCCCCGCAGTCGGTGTGCCGGATGTCGAGCACGGGGCCCTCGGGATCTCCCGCGTACGCGTCGCCCCACTGCTTCAGGGCGAGGAGTACGGGCCAGAGGTCGACGCCCTTGGGGGTGAGCCGGTACTCGTACCGGGTGCGGGAGCCGGGTTCGCGGTAGGGCTCGGCGCGCAGGACGCCGGCCGCGACGAGCTTGCGGAGGCGGTCAGCGAGGACGGCCTCGGAGAGGCCGAGGTGGCGCCGGAACTCGTCGTAGCGGCGGACCCCGTTGAAGGCGTCCCGCAGGATGAGCAGGCTCCACTTCTCGCCGACGAGGTCCAGGGTGCGGCGGACCGAGCAGTTCTCGGTGTCCGTCTCCAGCCACTTCATCGTCACACCCTACCCACCTGGCTGCGTCGTTGACAGTCAGCTGACGCGAGAGCTAGCTTCGCCGTACAGAGTCAGCGGAGCCCGGCGGAGCGGAGTGGTGACGGTGCGGTCACGGACGGTCGAGTGGCAGGACGCCGGGGTCAGCGCCCGGGCCGCGAGGACGATGGCGGGGCTCGACTTCCTCCGCGAGATGGTGGCCGGGCGGCTGCCCGGGCCGCCGATCGCCGCGCTGCTGGGCTTCGGCCTCGAGGAGGTCGAGGACGGCCGCGCGGTGTTCGCCTTCGAGCCGGGCGAGGAGCACTACAACCCGATCGGCAGCGTGCACGGCGGGGTGTACGCGACCCTGCTCGACTCGGCCGCCGGCTGCGCGGTGCACTCGACGCTCCCCCAGGGCACGGCGTACACCTCGCTCGACCTGTCGACCCGCTTCCTCCGGCCGATCACGATGGACACGGGCAAGGTGCGGGCGATCGGGACGGTGCTGTCGCGCGGGCGCCGAACCGCGCTGGCGGAGGCGGGCCTGTACGACGCGGAGGACCGTCTGCTCGCGCACGCCACCAGCACGTGCATGCTGTTCCCGATGCCCGCGTAGGCGTGCTGATGCCTGCATAGGCGTGGTGATACCCGCTCCCCTGGTGGCGCGGGACTCAGCGGATGCCGGTGACCGGGAGGGTGCGGGTGCAGCCGTCCGGGGCGACGTCGGGGACGCCGTTTCCCTGGAGGGCCGCGCTCACCAGCGTGGCGAGCAGGTCGATGTCCGAGCCCATGTCCAGACGGACCGTCACCCACCCGGATCCGGCGCGCAGACGGACCGCGCTCGACCCGAGCAGGGCGGGGCGCAGCTTCGCGACCATGGCCCGGGTGAGGTGGACGTCGGCTTCGTGCTCCCCATGGAAGTGCACGATCTCCTGTGTCGCGGTGCCCAGACCGAGCTCGGCACCGCAATGGGTGCGGCCGGGGGTCAGCGAGGGCCAGCTCATCAGACGTTCACTGGCATGCTGCGCCGTGTTCATACCGAGGAGCGTGCCGGGCCACGGGGCCGTGCACAAGCGTCCTGGCGAAAGAATCCCGCGCAGGCGTGAAACAGGACACGGAAGGGCCGAAGTGACCGTGTGTCACGAGGGGCGTGGGGCGGGAGTGGCGTGGCGTCACGCCGTCGAACGGGCGCGGACGCGGGCCGCGAGGACGGCCACGTCGTCCTCGGCCCGGTGGGCACCGAGGCGGCGGAGCACCTCGTCGACGACCTGGTGGGGGCCCGGGTCAGGAGGCAGGCGGAGCGAGGCGAGGCGGGCCAGCGACACGTCGATGTCCTCGCCCCGGCGCTCGACGAGGCCGTCGGTGAAGAGCAGCAGCGTCTCGGCGGGCGTGAGCGGGCGGGTGGTGGGCTCGTAGCCGCCGACGCCGGTGCCCAGCGGCGGGCCCACCGGGAGGTCGACCAGCTCCGCCGAGCCGTCCGCGCCGAACACGGCGGGCGGCAGGTGGCCGGCGCTGGCGAAGGTCGCGGCGCCGCGCGCCGGGTCGACGCGGACGAGCAGGCAGGTCGCGGGGCGCCGGCCGTCGTCCTCGGCGACCACGGAGTCGAGGTGGCGCAGGACCCGGTGCGGCGGCAGGTCCGTGGCGGCGACCTCGCGGAGCACGGTGCGGTAGGCGTTCATGTCGACGGCGGCGTCCAGGCCGTGCCCCATCACGTCACCGACGACGAGGAGGGTGCGGCCGAAGTGGAGTCGTACCGTCTCGAACCAGTCGCCGCCGACGAGGGTGCGGAGCCCGGCGGGGAGGTAGCCGCCCGCGATCTCCAGATTGGGGTGCGGCCTGCCCGGTTCGGCGACGAGGGCGCGCTGGAGGTGGAGGGCGGTGTCCTCGGTGGCGGCGAGGCGGCGCGCGTGGCCGATGTGCCGGGCGGCGAGCCGCGCGGCGTGGTGGACGGTGGCGGCCTCGTCGGTGGTGAAGGGGCCGCCGTCGATACGGGTCGCGGTGACCGTTCCGAGGGGTTTCCCGTCGTCGCCGACGGCGAGCGCGGCGGTGAGCGTGTGCATCGGGCCGGGGGGATTGGGAGCGGTGGTCTCGGGGTGGGGCGGCGTGCCGGGAGCGGTGGTCTCGGACCGGGGGGCGGCGCCGGGCCCGGTCGGCTCCGCGGACATCCGTGCCGTCGCGGCGCGGCGCGGCGGGACGCCCTGCTCGGCGGCAAGGTCGACCACCACCGAGCCGCCCAGCCGGCGCACGAGGAACGCGGCGACTTCACGGCAGGTGTGCGTCTCGTCGAGCGTCGTGCCGATCTCGCCGATCGCCTGCTCCATCGCCCGCACCCTGGCCAGGAGGGCCTCGTCCTGTTCCGCCACGACACCTCCACCGCCGCGCGGTTCCCCGGGCGGCGTGCCCGGTCCCCCCATTGCACCAGCGGGTCACTGCCCGCGCGCGGGCACGGACCTCAGGGCCTGCCCGGCGGAACGGTTGTGCGGTGCTGCCGGATCTGATCAAGTACCCCTGAGGCTACTGGCCAGTAAGAGTTTCCGCTCCCCGGGGGGACAGGCATGACGACCGGATTCTTCAGCTCCGTGGACGACGTCGCCGAGCGGCTCGCCACGACCGGCTACCTGGCGTCGCGGGCCGTCGCCACCACCGTCTTCCTCGCCGACCGGCTCGGCAAGCCGCTTCTGGTCGAGGGGCCCGCCGGGGTCGGCAAGACGGAGCTGGCCAAGGCCGTCACCGAGGCGACGGGCGCCCGGCTCGTCAGGCTCCAGTGCTACGAGGGCGTCGACGAGTCCCGCGCGCTGTACGAGTGGAACCACGCCAAGCAGCTGCTGCGGATCACCGCCGGCCGCGGCGAGTCCTGGGACGAGACGCGGACGGACATCTTCTCCGAGGAGTTCCTGCTCGCCCGCCCGCTGCTCACCGCCATCCGCTCCGAGGAGCCGACCGTCCTCCTCATCGACGAGACCGACAAGGCCGACATCGAGGTCGAGGGCCTGCTCCTGGAGGTGCTCAGCGACTTCCAGGTGACCGTCCCCGAGCTCGGGACGATCGCGGCGGCGCGGCGGCCCTTCGTCGTCCTCACCTCGAACGCGAGCCGCGAACTGTCCGAGGCGCTCCGGCGACGCTGTCTCTTCCTGCACATCGGGTTCCCTGAGGAGGAGCTGGAGCGCCGGATCGTGACCCGCAAGGTGCCCGGGCTCGACGCCGCGCTCGCCGCGTCCGTCGTGCGGGTCGTGGGGGCGCTGCGGGCCATGGACCTGCGCAAGGTCCCGTCCGTGTCCGAGACGATCGACTGGGCGCGGACCCTGCTGGCGCTCGGCGCGGACCGGCTGGACGAGGGGGTCGTACGGGACAGTCTGGGGGTGCTCCTCAAGCACCAGGACGACATCGTGAAGGCCGCGGCCAAGCTCGACCTGGACGCGGTGTGACCCCGACGGTCCCGGACGGGACGCCTTCGGCAGCCTCCGGGCCCGTGGAGCGGCTCACCGGTCTGGTGGCGGCGCTGCGCGACCACGGCTTCGGGATCGGGACGGGCGAGACCGTGGACGCGGGACACGCCCTGGAGGCGGTCGGGTTCACGGACCGCGAGCGGGTGCGGGAGGCGCTGGCGGCGACGCTGCTCCACGGGGAGCGGCAGCGCCCCGTCTTCGACCGGGTCTTCGACCTGTACTTCCCGCTCGGCGGCGGCGGTCAGACGGCCCTCGACGGCACCGCGGCCGACCTCGCCGAGCTGCGGGAGCGGCTCGCCGCCGCGCTGGCCGCCGGTGACGAGGCCGCTCTCGCCGTGCTCGCGGCGGAGGCGGTGGGCGGGTTCGGGGGGTACGGCTCCGGCCCGGAGACGGACGGCTGGTCCTCGTACCAGACGCTCACCCGGCTGCGCCCCGAGACGCTCCTCGCGCGGGTGCGGGCAGCGGAGCGGAGCGAGGAGCCCGAGTTCGCCGACCGGCTGCTCGACGACGAGATCCGGCGGCGGATCGAGGCCTTCCGGGAGCGGGTCAGGACCGAGGCACGGCGGCGGGTCGCCGAGCGGCAGGGCCGGGACCGGGTCGCGCGGCGGGCGGTCGCGGGGACGGCGGACGGGGTGGACTTCCTGCTCGCCGGGCGGGCGCAGCTGGACGAGCTGCGGCGTACGGTACGGCCGCTGGCGCGGAAGCTGGCCACCCGGTTGGCGGCCCGGCGGCGCCGGGCGGCGCGCGGGGAGATCGACCTGCGGCGGACGCTGCGCCGCTCGCTGTCGACCGGGGGCGTCCCCGTGCGGCCGGTGCTGCGACGGCGCCGTCCCGGGCGGCCGGAGCTGGTGCTGCTCTGCGACGTGTCGGGGTCGGTGGCCGGTTTCGCGCAGTTCACGATGCTGCTGGTGCAGGCCCTGCACGACCAGTTCAGCCGGGTACGGGTCTTCGCCTTCGTCAATCGGGTCGACGAGGTGACGGACCTGATCGCGCGGGGCGCGGCGGATCCGGCGGGCCTCGGAGACCGCATCCTCGCGGAGGCGGAGCTGACCGGCTGGCACGGGCAGAGCGACTACGGGACGGCGCTCGGCGAGTTCGCCGACCGGTACGCGGACGCCGTCGGCCCGCGCACGGTGCTCTTCGTCCTCGGCGACGCGCGGACCAACCGCGCCGACCCCAACCTCGCGGCGCTGAAGCGGGTCGCGGACCGGGCGCGCCGGGTTCACTGGCTCAATCCCGAGCAGCCCTCGCTGTGGGGCACGGGTGACTCGGAGGCCCCGGCGTACGCCGAGATCGTCGACATGCTGCCCTGCCGCAACGCACGCCAGCTCGGAGCGCTGATCGGCCGCCTGCTCCCGGTCTGACCCACGGGCCGCCTCTCCCCGCGCGTGGCACGATCGATCCATGGCCACCGCATCCGACCGTCCCGGGACGGACCTCCCCCGGGGTATCGGCGCGCCCGCGACGCGCGCCCTCGTCGCCGCCGGCTACACCCGTCTCGCCCAGCTCGCCGACGTCCCCGCGGCCGAGCTCGCCGCCCTGCACGGCGTGGGCCCGAAGGCGCTGCGCGTGCTGGGCGAGTCGCTGGCGGAGCGGGGCGAGTCGCTGGGGTAGACGCCCTGGTTAGGGGGGTCGTACGGGGTCCGGTTGTACGGCGGCGGGGCCGCCATTTAGCGTGACCTCCATGGAACTCTTGGGAGAGATCGTCGCCGGCCGTCCGCTGTACGTCGTCGCGGTGAAGGAGGAGGCGCAGTTCCTCGACACCGATCTGCCGGTGCTGCTCACCGGCATGGGCAAGGTCAACGCGGCGACCGCCCTCGCGACCGTACTGGGCCGGGGGCCGCTGCCGTCCGGGATCGTGAACCTGGGGACCGCCGGGGCACTGCGCCCGGGCTTCATGGGGACGCATGTCATCGGCACCGTGCTCCAGCACGACTTCGACGGCGTATTCCTCGCCACGCTGACCGGCGAGACCTACGGCGAGCCGCTGACCCTGCCCGACGGCGGTGACGTGGTCCTGGCCACCGGGGACTCGTTCATCGCGGACGAGGCCTCCCGGGCCCGGCTCGCGGAGCGGGCGGCGCTCGTCGACATGGAGGGGTACGCGCTGGCCTCGGTCGCGCAGCTCGCCGGGGTTCCGCTGCGGATGGTGAAGCACGTCAGCGACGAGGCGGGGGACGGCGCGGCCCGCACCTGGCGCGAGTCCGTCGCGGAATGCGCGCGGGCACTGGCCGACTGGGCGGCGGCGAACACCCCGTACCGCTCCTGACACCGGCTGATCGACCGCCCAAGCCGCCGAGTCGCGTCAGAGCGGCCCGGCGGCTCCCGGCGGCTCGGCGGCGGACCGATCAGGGGTGCTGGAAGTGGACCTCCGGGTTGTCCGGGGTCGGGCCGTCCAGGACGGGTCGTGCGAGGCCCCGCAGGTGCCGGTCGAAGAAGGCGGCCACGTACGTCCGGGTGACGGCGACGGCCCGGTCGGCGGGCAGCGCCGGCCCGGGCAGGCCGAACCGGCTCTGGATCACCGGGTAGTCGGAGAAGGTGAAGTGCTCCGCGCCGGCCACGGTGACCCACCGCTTCCAGCCGTCGAGCGTGGGCCACACCCGGTCCCAGCTGGTGTCCTGCCCGCCGGGCAGGTGCATGCCGTCGTGGGTGCCCAGCATCAGGAACGGACGGCCGCGCAGACCCTCCGCCGGCAGGTCCTCCCAGAAGGCCCCGTCCATGTTGAGCCCGGCGTCGATGCGCCGGTCGGCCACCATGGCGGTGGCCGCGCTCGCCCCGCCGATCGAGTGCCCCGCCATGCCGACGCGGCGCGCGTCGATGGCGCGGGCGGCGTGCCGCCATACGGGGCGGGGCCCGGTGAGCCGGTCGAGGACGAAGCGCATGTCGGCGGCGCGGGTGGAGGTCACCACGCTCGCGTGGACGCCTCCCTCGTCGAGCGCCGTGCACGCGACGCAGGTGAGGGTCCGGCCGCCGGGGACGGAGATGCCGTACGACTCGTAGGCGTGGTCGACGGAGGCGACGACGTATCCGCGCGAGGCGAGGTCCTCGGCGAGGTGCGTGAGCGTCCAGCGGGAGCCGCCGAAGCCGGGCGACAGCAGCACGAGCGGGTGCTTGCCCGGGGCGGGGCGGGCGTCGGTCCGGCCGTGGGTGCGCATCCGGGCGAGCGCGTCGCCCGGGACGGCGGAGCCGATGCCGAGCGCCTCGATCAGGAGGCGCGCCTCCTCGCCGGTGGCGTACGGGGCGGGCCGCCCGTCGCCGGGGCGCGCGGCCGGGTAGTGCAGGGTGACCATCAGTTCGCGCCCGGCGGCGGTGGGGACCCAGGGGTCGGTACGGGACCGGTCGACGAGCGGCAGGACCGTGCGGCCGATGGCGTACGGCCCCGTGGGCGCGGGCAGCGCGGGCCGCGCGGTGTCGGGGGCGACGACCGGGGCGGTGAGCGCGACCGGGGCCGCGACGGACGGGCCCGCCGTGGCGAGGGCTGTGGGTAAGGCGAGGGAACAGGCGAGAAGCGCGGCCGCGGCCGCGCGGGTGAATCGGGTCATGCGGGGCACGCTAGAGGCCGCGGCGGGGGCGGCGCGTCGTTCCACGGGTGCATGTTCGGTCAGACCGACGGCTGACCCTGCTCGCCGGCGCGCCTTCAACTTCCTTTTCCCTGTGGCTTGCTGACTCTCCCACCTGCCGGGACGGCCTTGACAGTGCGGAAGCCCGCCTGCCTATGGTGAGACGTTCCTTCCCGGATGGCCGGGACGGAGCGGGACCGAGCCGAAGGGGAGGCACACGTGCACACGTCGAGCACCGCGCCGCGCCGCCTCGTCCGCTCCGGGGCGCCGCTGGTCTGCCGCCGGCACGTCGACTTCTGCCGTACCTCCTCGGCCATCTGTCCTTCCGTCAGCGCCTGACCCCGCTCCGCGTGGGTCCACGCGTTCCGTGACGTTCCGTCGCCCGGCCGCACGTCGGCGCGCCTTCGCGCGCCCGTGCCCCGCCGTGCGCTCCCGTCTTCCGGAAGGACCACTCCCATGCCCCGCCCTGCCCTGCGCCTGGCCGTCGAGCTCGACGGCGACGGCGCCCATCCGGCCGCGTGGCGCCGTGCCGCGCACGCCCCCGGCGAGCTGCTGACCGCGCGTCGGCTCGCCCGGACGGCGACCGCCGCCGAGAACGCCGGATTCACGCTCGTCACCCTGGACGACTCGATCCTGCCGCCGGCCTCCGGCGCCGACCCGGTGGGCCGGATCGGCGCGGTCGAGCGCGCCGCTTTCGTCGCCGCGTCGACGAGCGTCCTCGGCGTCGCCCCCGTGGTCGCGACGACCTACGCCGAACCGTTCCACGTGTCCTCGCAGGTGTCCTCCCTCGACCACCTCTCGGCCGGCCGCGCCGGCTGGGTGGTGGGCGTCGAAGAGGACCCGGCGGCCGCGCGGGCCTGGGGTCGCCCCCTTGTCGAGGGTCCCGAGGCCCGCGCCCGGGAGGCCCACGACGGGGTGCGTGTCGTCCGTGACCTCTGGGACTCGTGGGAGGACGACGCGGTGATCCGGTCCGTGGCGACGAGCCGCTACCTGGACCGCGAGCGGCTCCACTCCATCGACTTCACCGGCGAGACGTACTCCGTGAAGGGCCCGTCCATCGTGCCGCGCCCCCCGCAGGGGCGGCCCGTGGTCCTCGCCCGCCCGGGTCTCGTCCCGGCCGAACTGACCGACGTGGCGCTGGTCGGCGGGCCGACCGCGGCGGAGACCGGTGCGGCGGGCGAGGCGGCCACGGCCGCCGGAGTGCCGCTGGCCTTCGCCGAGATCGAGGTGGCCCTCGACACCCCGCGCGAGACGGCCCGGGAGCGGATCGCCGACCTGGAGCGGTACTCCCCCTGGGAGGAGCGCCCCGCCCGCCTCCGGTACACGGGTTCCGCGGACGGTCTGGTGACCCTGCTGGCGGAACTCTCCGAGCGCGTCGACGGGGTGCGACTGCTGCCGCTGGTCCTCGACGAGGACCTGTCGGTGCTCTCCCGGCTCGTCCTGCCCGCGCTGTTCGTCCGGCGGCTCGCGACGCGCCCGCTGCCGGGCACCACGCTCCGTACGTCACTGGGCCTCCCCCGCCCCGTCAGCCGATTCGCGACGAGCACCGCCGCCGGCAGCGGAACAGCCGCCAGCACCGGCACCGCTCTCGTCCGGGAGGAGACCCGATGACCCGCACCGACCCCACCGACGTCCCCCGCCCTGACGCCAAGCTCCACTTCGGCGTGTTCTTCCAGGGGGTCAACCACTGGACGATCTGGTCGGACCCGTCGAGCGGTTCACAGATCGCTCCCGCCTCGTTCCTCCAGGTGGCGCGGACCGCCGAACGCGGGCTCTTCGACGCCTTCTTCCTCGGCGACGGGCAGCGGCTGCGCGAGTCGGAGGGCGGCATCCACGAGCTCGACGTCGCGGGGCGCCCGGACTCGATCACCCAGCTGTCGGCGCTCGCCGCCGCCACCGACCGCATCGGCCTGGTCTCCACCTCCAACACCACCTACAACGAGCCGGCCGACCTGGCCCGCCGCCTCGCGGGCCTCGACCTGCTCTCCGGCGGCCGGGCCGGCTGGAACATGGTGACCACGCACAACGCCTGGACCGGGGAGAACTTCCGGCGCGGCGGATTCCTCGACCACGCGGACCGCTACACGCGCGCCGAGGAGTTCCTCTCCGTCGCGCGTGCCGTGTGGGACGGCTGGGGGAAGGACGCCGTGGCCGCGTCCGCCGACGCGCGTTCCTGGTCGGTGCCGGGGGCGGTGGGGCGCGTACGGTCGCGCGGGGAGCACTTCGACGTCGATCTCGCGCCGACCCTGCCGCGCAGCGCCCAGGGCCACCCGGTGATCTTCCAGGCCGGGGACTCCGGTGAGGGCCGGGACTTCGGGGCGCGGAACGCGGACGTGATCTTCTCCGCGCACGGTCTGGACTTCGACGACGCGCTGGGATTCGCCGAGGACCTCCGGCGCCGGCTCCGGGCGGTGGGGCGGCCCGAGGACGCCCTGCGGATCCTGCCGGGTACGGAGATCATCATCGGGGCGACGGAGAAGGAGGCGGAGGAGAAGGCCCGCTGGGTCCGCCTCGAACAGGTCACTCCCGCCGTGGCCCTCGGCATCGCGGGCCGGCTGTGGAACATCGATCTGTCCGGGCGGGACGCCGACGGCCCGCTGCCGGCCGAGGATCCGGTGATCGTCGAGTACACGGGAACGTTCGGGTCGAGCAGGATCAAGGACGCCCTGACGACGGTCGCCGAGTGGCGGGCGAAGGCGGAGGCCAACGGCTGGTCGCTGCGGGAGACCGTCATCGAACTCGGTCCGCAGCGCGGGCACGTGGGTACCGCGGCGGCGCTCGCGGAGAAGTTCGCGCGGTTCGTGCGGTACGGGGCGGTCGACGGCTTCAACGTCTCGCCGTACCTGGTGCCGGACGGGCTCGACGACATCGTCGACCTGCTCGTGCCCGAGCTCCAGGAGCGCGGGGTGTACCGGACCGCGTACACGGGGACGACGCTCCGCGAGCATCTGGGGCTCGCGCCGGTGGAGTGACGCGCGAGCGTGGGGGCACGGACGTGGGGGCGCGGTGTCCGACCGCGCCCCCACGTCACGTACCGCTCACCGTCTCCCGTGCTCAGCCGAGGGGCAGTTCCAGGAACGACGGCTCGCCCTCCGGGGAGCCGAAGGCGGTCTGCGTCCAGGTGATGGAAGCTCCGCCGTACAACGGGTCCATGCTGTCGACGACCAGCATCAGCCGGTGGCCGACGGGGATGTCGTACGCCGCGGCCTGGAGGTTCCAGGTCACGGTGACGTCCTGCTCGGGCGTCAGGCCGTACACGTTGAGCGGTTCGTGGGTGATGATCCGGGCCGTCTCGTCCTCGGCGACGTCCAGGAGATGGGCGACGAGACCCGCCGACGTGGACGTGGAGCGGACGGTGAGGCGCAGGCGCGGGATCCCCCGGACACGGCGGGCCGCGTGCCCCTCCCCCTCGGGCGCGAGCAGCGGCTCGGTCGCCCACGCCACGGCGTGCCGGCGGTCGATCTTGCGGGTGTCGTAGATCTTGGGGTTGCCCGCCCACTCCGCCTGGCCGGTCTTCATGAGCGGCATGTCCATGGCGGTCGCCTCGGTGTCCACGCCCGCGACGAACGCGCGCCGCCAGCCGGTCTCCTCCGACGGGGTCGGCGCTTCGCCGGCGCGCGGGACGAGCAGGCCGTCGGCGCCGCCCGCCCCGTCGCCGGTGAGACCGAACACCTCGAAGCCGGTGGTGACCTCGCTCCAGGCGGTGCGGGTCTCCCGGACGGCGGGTTCGACGATCCGGTTCTCCCCGGTCGGTTCGCCGGTGCCGGGGTCCGTGACGGGTTCCGTGACGTAGGTGAACATCACCTGGCTGGAGACCTGCTCCCAGTCCTCGACGCCGTTGCGCTCGCCCTTGAGGTGGTGGTCGAGCCAGGCGTACGCCTCCTCCATGGGGACGTTGGCCTTGCGGGGCTCCGTACCGATGAGCGCCGGGCCCTCGGGGGCGGCGTGGTCGCCGATCCAGAGATTGAGCCGCTTGGGCACCCGCAGGCCCTCGAAGGTCGTCAGGACCTGGTTGACCGGGAAGAGGCTCTCGTGCCAGGTGTTGGAGAAGAAGGTCGGCGTCTCGTTCTCGTTGGTCAGCGGCAGGTACGACTCGGGGGAGCGCCTACGGCCCCACTTGACGACCTGGTCCAGGTTCCGGTCGGCCTGGAAGTCGGCGAGGATCTGCTGGTTGGCCTCGCTGAACTTCTCCTCGACCGGTCCGCCGGTGAGCGAGAGCAGGGCCTTGACCGCCGCGAGGTGACGGGTCTTGTTGTCGTAGAGGCTGGTGGCCAGGTTGCCCCAGGTGCTGAGGGCGACGACGGCGGAGACCCGGTCGTCGTGGGCGGCGACGAGCTGGCTGATGCCGGAGCCGTAGGACTCGCCGAGGAATCCGATGCTGCTCGGGCCGAAGTGCTGGAGGGCGAAGTCGATGACGGCGGAACCGTCGGCCCAGTCCTCGGGTCCGGCCACTTCGACGAAGCCGTCGGAGGTGGAGGGCAGTCCGGGGAAGCCGAGGCCGCGGGGCGTGTAGGCGATGACGTGATAGCCGCGGCGGGCGAGGCTGAGGTAGGCCCAGAGGAACAGCGGCCAGCCGAACGGGGTCCAGCCGGCCGGGACGATGACGAGGGGATGCGGGCCGGGGCTGAGCTGGTAGAGGCTGAAGGCGGAGAGCCGGACGCCCTCGGTGGCGGACTCGATCCGGTGGTACGCGGGCCAGGCCAGGCCGCGGACCTCCTCGACGTACGCGGCGAGTTCGGCCGGGAGCAGCGCGTCGGCGCTCGCCGTGCCGGGGGTGCCGCCGCCGAGGAGCGCGGTGGCGAGGGTCTGGCCGAGGCGGACGGCGTCGGGGTTCACCGTTCCGTCGGCGGCCCAGAGGCCGCCGGCGCTTCCGTTTCCGATTCCGCTTCCCGCGATGCGGGCGGTGTCGGCGGCGGTGAGGCCCACCGTGCCGTCGGGGAAGCCGGGGAAGTCTTCGGACGAGCCGGTGGTGAAGGGGTTGTCCTGGGGCACGTGCACCCGTTCCTCTCGAGTGGACTGCAGACTGTCCGCGTTGCGGACGGTCGCAAGCCTCACGTATGAGGGCCGGAGCGGCCAGAGCGCACGAACGGCGCACGTGTCACGTAACCGTGAGGGAACGACACAAGCCGCCCCGAACTCGATGTTTGAGGATGTCCATGCCGGTGTGGAGGAGGGGTCAGGAGGAGAGTCGGCCGGGCTCGGGCGGCCGGACGACGAGGAGCGCGGCGACGTCGTCGTCGAGGCCGTCGACGCCGTACGCGGCGAGATCGCGGTGGAGGAGGCCGGGCAGTTCGGCGGCCGGTTCCCGCGCCCAGCCGCGCAGCCGCAGCTCCAGCGGGTAGAAGGTGCCGGCCCGGTCGCGGGTCTCGCTGACGCCGTCCGTGAAGAGCAGTATCCGGTCCCCCGGCCCGAAGGGCACCTCTTCGATCCGGTGGTGGTTCTCGGCGAGGCCCGCGAGGTTGACGGGCAGCGAGGGGTCGGCGAAGGCGACGGGCGTGACCTCGGCCCCTCGCTGGATCAGAGGGGCGGGGTGGCCGCAGCTGAGGAGCCGGGCGATGTCCTGGCCGTCGGGGAGTTCCACGAGGACGACGGTGGCGAAGCGTTCGGCGGCGTCGGAATCGGGGTCCCAGCCGCTGTAGCGCGTCAGGCCCTCGTCGAGCGTGTCGGCGAGCGCGGCCAGGTCCGGGGCCTCGTTGACGGTGGCCCGGAAGGAGCCGAGCAGGACGGCGGCGGTCTCGACGGCGCCGAGGCCCTTGCCCTGCACGTCGCCGAGCATGATCCGTACGGCTCCGGGGACCCGGACGGCCTCGTAGAAGTCGCCGCCGATCCGGGCCTTGGCGGCGGCCGCGACGTACAGCAGGTGCAGGTCGAAGCGGCCCAGGCGGTCGGGCAGGGGGCGCAGGACGACGCGCTGGACGACCTCGGCGACGGCGGTGACCTCGCGCAGGTCCTGTTCGTAGCGGGTGCGGACCCGGCTGACCCAGGCGGCGGTGGCGGTGACGAGGGCGAGGACGACCTCGCTGGCGAGGAGTTCGGGGACGAGGGTTTCGTCCCGGTTGAGGTGGAGCACCGCGCGGACCGCCATGGCGAGCAGCCCGATGCCGATGGTGCCGCGCACGCTCCAGGTGACGGCGGCGAGCGCGGGCGCGGCGACGAGGAGGCGTTCGAAGCGCTCCTTGTCGGGGGTGAGGACATCTGCGGCGGCCGTCATCGCGAGGATCAGGAAGGGCAGGGCGCGACCGAGGTTGAACTGCGTGCGCTCCGTCCTGCCGGGCGGGCGCCGGTGGCCGGCATCGGACATTTCATGATCGTACGCAGAACCGCCGTCGGGACTCCGGTGGCGTCGCCCCCCGGCGTGTCCCCTGTCGTTCCCCGGGACGATTCCCCGGGCGCTTCCCCGGACGTTTCCCCGGGCGCTGCCTCGCGTGGTGCGCCGTGTCGGGCAGGGCGAGTGCGGCAGGGAGGGCGAGCGCCGCGATCACGGCGAGGGCGGGCAGGACGACGCCCCGGTCCGGGACGAAACCTCCGGCCGGCGCGAGGGCGAGGAGCAGCGTCGCGGTGGCGACGCCGAGGGCGGGTCCGATGTTCATGGCGGTCTGCTGGAGGCCTCCTGCGACGCCCGCGTGGGCCTCGGGGGCACGGTGCACGACGACGGAGGTCGCCGTGATCATCAGGGTGACGAAGCCCGCGCCGAGGAGCGCGGAGCCGGTACCGACGGAGGCGGCGGAGGCCGTCGCGTCGAGCCGGGCGAGCAGCACGACGCCGAGGGTGAGCAGCACCGCGCCCGCGGCCGCCGTGCGCCGGGGACCGAAGCGGCGCTGGAGCGGCGGGCAGAGGGGCGCGCCGATCACCATGAGCACGGCGAGCGGCAGGAACCGCAGTGCGCAGTCGAGGGGATCGAGCCCCTGGACGTCCTGGAGGAAGTACGTCGCGACGAAGAGGGTCCCGAAGAGAGCGGCCGAGGCGGCGAGGAGGACGGCGAGACCGGCACGGACGGGCACGCTTCGCATCAGCTCCGGCGGCAGGAGGGGATACGGGGCGCGGCGCTCGTGCCGGACCAGCACGGCTCCGGCGGCCAGGGCGGCGGCGACCACGAACACGGTGGTCCCGGTGCCGCCGGGGCGGGGCGCGTCGACCAGTCCGTGCACCAGGAGGCCGAGGGCCGCGGCGAGCAGGACGGCGCCGAGCGGGTCGAGCGCGGCGAGTCCGGCGGAGGGACCGCGCTCACGGACGTCGGCGCGTGGTTCCGGACCGGTGAGGGCGAGCAGGCCGATGGCGAGGGTCGGCGGCACGCCGAGGAGGAAGACGGCGCGCCAGCCGTACGAGGAGACGAGTGCGCCGCCCACGAGGGGGCCCGCCGCCGCGGCGAGGCCGATGGCGGCGGTGCGCACGGCGATCGGCATCCCGAGCCTCTCGGGTGGGTACGCGGTGCGCAGCATGCCGAGGGTGGCGGGCTGGAGGAGCGCCCCGCACACCCCCTGGAGCACGCGCAGCGCGATCACGGCGCCGATGCCGGGGGCGAGGGCGATGCCGGCGGAGGCGGCGGCGAAGCCGAGTGCGCCGACGGCGAAGACCCGGCGGTGGCCGTAGCGGTCGCCGAGGCGGCCGGCGAAGACGAGCAGGCTCGCGACGGTGACGAGGTAGGCGGTGCTGGTCCACTGCACCTGTCCGACGTCGGCGTGCAGGTCCCGCTGGAGGGCGGGTTGGGCGACCGTGAGGACGGTGCCGTCGAGGGCGACTACGGCGGCACCGACGACGCTGCACGCGAGGGTGGAGGCGCGGCGCGGCCCTGTCGCCGTCACGGGGCGGGCTCCACGGGCCCGAGGTGGGCGTCGAGCGCGGCGGCGAGGAGCGGGGCGGGATCGGTGCCGCCGGTGGCCAGCGGGAGGCTGCCCCAGTGCCAGAGCTGGGCGATGCCGTGGAGGTTGGCCCAGAGAGCGCCCGCACGCACAGCCGCGTCCGCGCGCGACGTCGTGTCCGCGCGCAGTGCCGCGTCAGGGCCCGGCGCGGGATCCGTGGCGCGGGCGACGAGCCCGGTGAGGTGGGCGAAGAGCGGCAGGCTCGTCTCGCGCAGTCCCAGCCCGCCGCTTTCGAGCAGGTCGTGGCGGAACATCAGCTCGTACATGCCGCGCCGGCTCCCCGCGTACGCGAGGTAGACGCGGGCGAGGATCGCGATCCGTTCGCGCGGCCCCGCGTCCTCCCGGTCCACCTCGGCGAGGCGGACTGCCAGCTCGGCGAAGCCCTGGCGGGCGATGGCCGACAGGAGGTCCAGATGGGTCGGGAAGTAGCGGCGAGGCGCTCCGTGGGAGACACCGGCCCTGCGGGCGATCTCGCGCAGTGACAGGGCCTGAGCGCCCTCGGCGTTCACCAGCTCGACGCCCGCCCGGACGAGGCGTCCGCGCAGTCCGTCCGCGCGCCCGTCGTGATCTTCGTCTTCGTTCTCCAGATGCTGCATGGACACTGTCTACCAAGATCGAGTAGACACTGTCTACCCAGGCTCGCACGCTGTTCGGATACACTCAGGGACAGCGAAGGGGAGTAGCCCTGCGAACCGGTCGTCGACACACTGGAACCCCCGGGTTCCCGGTGACCGGGTCCACGCACGACGTGGACGGGCGAGACCTTCGGCCAGGCATCAACCGCGTCCGCGATTCCGTGGGCGTGGTCCGTCATGCCGGGCCGAGTGGTCCTCCCGTCGCCTTCGAGGTGCGGAGCCCACGGGCCCGGACCGAGCAGAGAGCCCCGGTATGCACCTCGACCCCTTGGCGATCCTCACCGCCTTCGGGCTGATCTTCCTCGCCGAGCTTCCCGACAAGACGATGTTCGCGTCCCTCGCCATGGGCACGCGGATGCGTCCGCTGTACGTCTGGATCGGCACCTCGACCGCTTTCCTGGCGCACGTCGCCATCGCCGTGGGAGCCGGCAGCCTGCTCGGGCTGCTCCCCGGCTGGATCGTCAAGCTGGTCTCGGCCCTGCTGTTCGGCTTCGGCGCGTTCATGCTGCTGCGTGGCAGTGGCGACGACGAGGACGACGACACGGGCGGCCGGGCGGTGACCGGCTTCTGGCCCGTCTTCTCGACCGCCTTCATGGCTGTCTTCATCAGCGAGTGGGGCGACCTCACCCAGATCACCACCGCCAACCTCGCCGCCACCAACGGCACCTGGTCGACGGCGATCGGCTCGCTCGCCGCCCTGATGAGCGTCTCCGCCCTCGCCCTGGTCGCGGGCCGGTTCATCGCCAAGCGCGTGCCGCTCAAGACCGTGCAGCGTGTCGGCGGCGTGATCATGGCGGGCCTCGCCGTCTGGTCGCTGACCGAGGTCTTCACCGGCTGACGCCACCCCAGGCCATTGCGGTCCCCACCGCACACCCCCTGTCCCGTACCGGACGGAGGGTGTGCGGCGTCCGGGCCCCGGTGCGATCAGGCGGTGATGACCACCGCCTCCGAACCGGCCGACCGCCTCGCGGCGTTCGGGAACCACCTCGTCGACGTGCACATCTGGCTCCGCGAGGAGCTCGCCCGCCTCCGCGAGGACGTGGACTCCTTCCTCTCCGGCGGCGCCGACCGCCCCCGGAACCCGCGGGCGCACTGCCTCGCCTTCTGCGGCCTCATCGCCCTGGTGGACTCGCACTTCACGTACGAGGAGAACAAGCTCGTCACGGCCCTCAACGAACTCGGCGCTCCCCTGCCGGACGACTTCACGCTCTCCGACCTGACCGGCCGCTGACACACCGAGGGCCTGTCCGGTCCTGATCCACCGGACAGGCCCTGAGTGCGAGGCTGGTGGGGCACGGTCCCCATGGCCACGGCGCGAGCCGGTACGAGAGGGAGTCCCCGTTGAGCACGGAGTCGATGCACGGCGAACTGGACGAGCGGGCAGCGAAGGTGGCGGATCGGGTGGTCGCCTGGCGGCGCCATCTGCACCGGCATCCTGAGCTGTCCAACCGGGAGGTCGAGACGGCCCGGCTGGTGGCCGACGAACTCCGCGCGCTCGGCCTCGACGAGGTGCGTACCGGCATCGCGGGTCACGGCGTCGTGGGCGTCCTGCGAGGTACGGCCCCGTCACCGGGCGGGCGGGTCGTGGCACTCCGGGCGGACATGGACGCGCTGCCGGTCAAGGACCTGTGCGGGGCGGAGTTCGCCTCCGAGGTCGTCGACGCCGACTATCCGGGCGGCCCGTTCCCCGTCTCGCACGCCTGCGGACACGACTGCCACACGGCGATGGTGCTCGGCGCGGCGGCGGTGCTCGCCGGGGTCCGGGGCCGCCTCCCCGGCACCGTGCTCTTCGTCTTCCAGCCCGCCGAGGAGGGCCCGCCGGTGACCGAGGAGGGCGGGGCACGGGCCATGGTCGAGGCGGGCGCCTTCGCCGACCCGGTGCCGACGATGGCGTTCGGGCTGCACGTGACGCCCTATCCGAAGGGGCACGTGGGGTACCGGATCGGCAATCAGTACGCCGCTTCCGCGCTCGTCCGCATCGTCGTCACCGGGAAGCAGACGCACGGTTCCACGCCCTGGGAGGGCGTCGATCCGATGCCGGCGGTGGGGGCGGTCCTGACGGGCGTCGGCCAGCTGTACCGCCAGGTCTCCGCCTTCGCTCCGGTCACGGTCTCCATCGGGCATGTGGAAGACGTCGGCCGGTTCAACATCATCGGGCAGACGGTGACGCTGTGGGGCACGGTCCGGTGCGCCGTCGAGACGGACATGGCGGAGGTCCAGCGGCGGCTCACGACGCTCGTGGAGCACTCCGCGGCGGCGTACGGGGCGACGGCCTCGGTGGAGTACCTCCAGTCCGTACCACCCGTGCACAACAGCCGACCGTGGGTCGAGTCGGCGCTGCCGACCTTCCGCCGGGTCGTGGGCGAGGAGCGGGTGGTGGAGACCGGCGGGACGCTCGGGTACGACGACGTCTCCGAGTTCGTCCGCCGCTTCGGCGGCCTGTACGTGATGCTCGGCGTCCAGGACGCGGCCCTGGACGCATCGGGCCGGCCGGTGCCGGTGCCCGGCGGGCGCGGGATCGTCACCAACCACAACCCGCACTTCTACGCGGACGACGACGCCCTCGTCACCGGCGTCCGGCTCCACGCCCACGTGGCGTACGACCATCTGACGGGGACGCTGGTGGCCCCCGCGCCCGTCCCCGCGCCCGCCGACGTGCCGTAGGGGCGCACCGGACGGGTCAGGGTCCTGCGGCGCCGACCGCCTCGACGAAGGCCCTGAGCAGTGCGGAGTCCGCGGCCGTGGGCCAGACCAGGCCGTACTCGACGGGCGGGGCGTCACGCAGGGGGACGTAGGCGATGCCGGGGCGCGGGTGGTAGCGGGCGCCCAGCGCCGCGCCGGGGGCGACGCCCCGGCCGGCGCCGACGTGGGAGAGGACCTCCTGCCAGGTCGCCGCGACCGGTCCCCGGCCGACGGGGGCGCCTGACGGGGTGCGGCGGGGGTAGTGGTGGTCGCGCCAGTACGAGGGGCTCGCGCCCTCGGGGGCGATCAGGGCCAGTCCCGCGAGGTCCTCCAGGCCGAGGGACGCCCGGCCCGCCAGCGGATGAGCCGTGGGCAGGAGCAGGACCCGTTCCTCGGCGACGACGACGGGACCGGTGGTCAGGTCCGGCTCGCGGACGGGGAAGGCGACGAACTGGACGTCGAGCGTTCCGTCCCGGAGGGGGCCGAATCCCCCGTCGAGCGGTACCTCTCGGACGCTGATCTCGCAGCCGGGGTAGCGGGCGAGCAGGGTGTCGGCTGCGGTCGTGAGCAGGTCGCCGCCCCAGGGCGTGGCGAAGCCGGTCCGCAGTCCGCCGTGGACGCCCCGCCCGGCCTCGGTGGCGCGTTCGAGCGCGGCGCGCAGCTGCCGGTAGGCGGGCAGCAGGTCCTCGTACAGGCGCAGGCCGACGGGGGTGAGGTGGACGCTGCGGCTGGTGCGGGCGAACAGCGGGGTGCCGACACGGCGCTCCAGCTTCTTGACGGTCTGGCTGATCCGGCCGGTGGAGACGCCGAGGCGCTCGGCGGTGCGCCCGAAGTGGAGCTCCTCGGCGAGCGTGAGGAACGCCTCCAGTTCGTACCGTTCGAGCATCGGACCCCTCCTGATCGGCTCCAGATCGGCTGCTGATCTTCTCCTGATCGTTGAGCGTGACTCAACGCCGGTTCGATGATCGCATCTTGTTCGGCGGGGGTGGCGGCGAGGAGCCTTGGGGCGTCGCCCTCCCCGTACGGAAGAGAGTCCGTGGAACCCAGTCCCCTCGCCGCACCCGTGGTGTCCGCACCCGCCCGGACCGTGAACGTCCTGCTCTTCGCCGTGGCCGGCGCGGTCACCGTCGCCAACATCTACTTCCCGCAGCCGCTGCTCGCCGCCGTCGCACGCGGCCTGGAGGTCTCGGAGCGGACGGCGGGGCTGATCGCCTCCGCGGCCCAGATCGGGTACGCGCTCGGCATCCTGCTGCTCGTGCCGCTCGCCGACACCGCGCGGCTGCGCCGGCTCACCTCGGTGCTGCTCGCGCTGACCTGTGTCTCGCTGCTCGTCGCCGCGGCCGCGCCGGACGTGGTCACGCTGACGCTCGCCACGCTGGCCCTCTCCACCACGACGGTGCTGCCGCAGATCCTCACCCCGGTGGCGGCCGTGCTCGCGGGTCCGGGACGGCGGGGCAGGGTCGTCGGGCTCGTCGGGCTCGGCCTCACACTGGGCTCGACGCTGTCCCGCACGGTCTCGGGCGCCGTGACCGACGCGAGCGGGAGCTGGCGCGCGGCGTACGTGGTGGCCGCGGCGGCGACGGCGGCGCTGCTGTGGGTCCTGCCCCGGCGGCTGCCCGAGCGGATGGGCGCGCCGCCGGAGGAGCGGCGCCGTTCCTCGTACCTCCGGCTCCTGGCCGGGCTGCCCCGGCTGCTCGCCGACCACCGGGAGCTGCGGATCTCGGCGCTGCTCGGGGCGTGCGTCTTCGCCGCGTTCAGCGTCTTCTGGGCCGTGCTCGCGTTCCATCTTGCCGCCCCGCCCCTCGGGTACGGGCCGGGCGCCGCCGGGCTCTTCGGGGTGCTGACCCTGCCCGCGGCGCTGCTCTCGGCGGCGGCCGGACCGATGGCCGACCGGTACGGGCCGCAGGCGGTGAACGCCGCGGGTCTGGCGGCCGCCGGGGTCGGTCTCGGGGTGGCGGGGTTCGCCCCGTACTCCCCCGTGGCGCTCGTGGCCGGGGCCAATCTGCTGGTCGTCGGGGTCAGCTCGTGCCAGGTGGCCAGTCAGGCCCGGATCTTCGCGATCGGGCGGGCCGTGGCGGCCCGGGTGAACACCGTCTTCATGCTGGCGACGTTCGGCGGCGGGGCCCTCGGTTCGCTCGCCGGATCCTGGCTCTACACGGCGTACGGCTGGTCGGCCGCCCTGCTCGCGGCGGGGGCGTGCGTCGGGGGCGCGGGTCTCGTGGTGGCCGTGGTGGCGCGACCGGCGGTCCCGAGTTGCGGCCCGGACGCCACACGGGAGGCTGGGGGTATCCGCCCGAGCACCTCGCAGGAGAGCACCCCGCAGGGAGAGACATGATCCTGGACCTCACCGCGCTCGCCGACGAACACCTGGCCGCGGCCCGCACCGCGCCGCACGGGCGCAGCGCCCATCTGGTCATGCACGACGGGGTGCTCCGGCAGACCGTCATCGCCCTGACCTCGGGCACGTCCCTGGACGAGCACAACGCCCCGCCGGCCGCGAGCCTCCAGGTGCTGCGGGGTCGGGTGAAGCTGACGGCGGCCGGATGGGCGGAGGAGGTGCCGGCGCAGGCGCTGCGGATGATCCCCAAGGAGCGGCACGGGCTGACCGCCCTCGAGGACGCGGTGGTCCTCCTGACCGCCGTGAACGACTGACGAACGCCTCGCGGGTACGCGACGGCGGCCGGCGGTCACTCGGTCGCGTCGAGATCCTCGGCGTAGTGCTCGATGGCCCGCCGGTACGCGCGTACGGACGGGTCGTCGCTGGTGGCGGCCACCAGGCGCAGCAGGGTCCGGACGGACTCGTGGTGCTGCCCCGTGTTGTAGAGCGCCATGGCCAGGAAGGTGCGCAGGGCCCCGTCCTCGGGGAACTCCTCGGCGGCGGCGGTCAGCAGCGTGACGGCGTCGTCGTACCGGCCGAGGACCCGGTAGGTGCTGCCGAGGCCGAGGAGGGCGCCGCGCCGGTCGTCCGGGGTGAGTCCGGCACCGGCGAGCGCGCGCTCGTAGTACGGCACGGCCTCCACCTCCAGGCCGAGGGCGTCGTGCACCCAGGCCGCCTGGTACGCGACCTCCGCGTCCTCCGGACGGCGTGCGGCGAGGTCGACGAGCAGCTCGCGCGCCTCCTCCTTACGACCCTGTTCCCGCAGGGCGACCGCCTCGGCGAGCGGGTCCTTCTGCTTCTCGTGATGCTCCATGGCGGCATCCTCGCAGCTCGCGCGGCCGGGATCGCACAGGGGTCCCGCTCCGGCTGCCAGGTGACGGGCCGCCATACCGGCCCGGAGGGTTTGTGGCGTCCTCCCCCATGGCTGGCGCCTCCTGACCGGCCGTAGCCTCCCGGCCGACCCTCCGTCAGGACCGAGCCGCCCGGGAGACCCCATGCGTTCACCCCGTCCCGCCCGCCACCGCGGGCCACGCCGTTTCGCGGCGCTGCTGCTGTGCGCCGCGGCGACCCTGTTCCCGACCGCCGTCCCGGCGGGCGCCGCCGCTCCCCCGCCCGTGCCGGGCCCGCTCCAGCCGTACGACATCGGTTCCGTGTACAGCGCGGGCGTCTCGTCCGGCGGGTACATGGCGACCCAGTTGCACGTGGCGTACTCCGGGACGTTCGACGGGTCGGCGTCCTTCGCCTCGGGGCCGTACGACTGCGCCCGCGGTGCCCTGCCCACCGCGCTCAACGCCTGTATGGACACCACGCAGAGCCTTCAGCTCGGCGCCCTGGAGCAGGCCACCCGCGACCGGTCCGCGCAAGGGCTCGTCGACCCGGTGGAGAACCTGGCCGACGACCCCGTGTACGTCTTCAGCGGCTCGAACGACTCGACCGTGAAACGGCCGGTCGCGGACGCCCTCGCCGACTACTACGGCCGCTTCGGCGCCCGGGTCCGCTACGACCGGTCCACGGCGGCGGGGCACGCCTGGATCACCCCGCTCGGCCCCAACTCGTGCACGGTGACGCAGAGCCCGTACCTGAACGACTGCGGCACCGACGCCGAGGGCGCGCTGCTCGGGCACCTCTTCGGATCGGTCGCGGCGCCCGGTTCCGGGACGGCCGGCTCGCTGATCCGCTTCGACCAGGACGCGTACGCACCGGGCGGTTCGGCTGCGGCGCTCTCGATGGGGAAGGACGGTTTCGCGTACGTGCCGGCGTCGTGCGCGGGCGGGGCGCGCTGCAAGCTCCTCGTGGCGCTGCACGGCTGCAAGCAGGGGTACGCGTACCAGGGTTTCGGGACCCGGTTCGTCGAAGGCGCCTATCTGAACGAGTACGCCGACACGAACGCCATGATCGTGCTGTACCCCCAGGCCGCGCCGACGGCGACCCTGGAGAACCCCAACGGCTGCTGGAACTGGTGGGGGTACCTCGGTGACACGGCCTACGCGCGGCACGGCGGGAAGCAGATCGAGGCGGTCATGGGCATGGTGCGGGCGCTGCGCGGGGATGCGACGCCGCCGCCCGCGCCTGGGCGGACCGTGCTGGCCAGTACGGACTCCGAGGACGGGTACGTGAAGGCGGCGGCGGACGGATCCGGGGCGGCGGTGGGCACGCTGGAGGACGTGTACGGTCTCGCGCTCGGCCGGGGCACGGACGGCAAGGTGAACCGGTCGGTGGTCTCCTTCGACACCTCGCGGATCCCGGCGGGCAAGGAGGTCACCCGGGCCTGGCTGACCGTCACGCGGGCTGGCGGCGCGGGCGATCCGTGGGCCTCACCGGCCGGCAACCGGCTGGTGGCGGACGTGCGCACAGGCTGCTTCGGCGGGTGTGCGGTGGAACCCTCCGACTGGTCGGCCGCCGCGTCGGTGGCGGGCGGGGCGGAGATCGCCTCGTTCACCTCGGGCAGCGCGGTGTCGACGGACCTGTCGGCGGCCGCGCTCGCGGCGCTGAACCGGGGCGGGGTCACGCAGCTCCGGCTCGGTTTCGCGTCGACGCCCGCCGGGAGCGCGTACCTCTTCGTGAACCGGGACGCGCCGGTGACTCTCACCGTCGAGTACAGGTAGAGACTCAGGGCCGGACCCGCCGTCGGCGACGGCCTCGACGGCCGGGGCGGCGAGCTGGACTTCTCCCCGTCCCTGGTCACGGCTGCCTCGCAGGCGTGGGCCGGCCCGCTCCTGCACGAAGCGCCCATGGTGGCGGAGCCGGAAGCCGCGAACGCCCGGAAGGAGTGACGGTCGGCGGCCTGACGGTGCCGGTCAGTGGGGCGACTTCGCCCATTCGAGTGTCACCCGCAGGCTGGCGTTGGCGCTGCCCTGGACGACAAGGGCGGTGAGCTTGCCCGCGTCCAGGCCGAGCTGGCAGCCGAACTCGACGGTCGCCCGGTCGGGGGCCGCCCGGTCGAGCGCCTCGCCGATCTGCCCGGCGAAGGAGGCGAGCGCCCCGGTGACGGCGGAGAGGTCCGGGAGGCGGTCGCCGAAGCCTTCGAGCTCGGTGTCGGGGCCGAGCCGCCGCGCTTCCACGAAGAGCGTCGCGTCCCCGACCTCGACCTTGGTGACGTCCGGCATCGAAGCTCCCTGGGCGCGGCACGGCGGGGCGGGTGGCAATGCGGCAAGCAACAGGCAGGCATCAGGCAGGCAGGACGTCAGTATCACCGAGGGGTACGGGACCGGGGAGGTCCGACGGGCGCTCGGCGTGGCGCGGTCCGATCGCTCGCGGTCCCGTCGCTCGGGACCCCGTCGCGCGTACGGCTCAGAGCGCGGGGCTCAGGGACCCTGCGGCAGCCGTCGGCCCGGTGAGCGCGCTGCCGCGCCGCCACTCCGCCCAGCTGAGGTTCCAGTCCCCGAAGCCGTTGCCGAAGGGGTTCATCGGTTTCCCGTAGCCGTTGACGACCCGGACGAGGTCGCCCTCGCGGACCGTGCGGAACAGCCAGGCGGCGTCCTCGGTGCTCATCCCGGTGCAGCCGTGGCTGACGTTCTCGCTGCCCTGCGCGTCGACGGACCAGGGCGCGGCGTGCAGGTACTCACCGCTCCACGTCACCCGGGTGGCCCAGCGGACCTTGAGGTCAAAGTAATCGCGGCTGCCGCGCGCGATGCCGATCGAGTCGCCCCGCATGCGGACGAGCGGTTCCTTGCCGAGGACGACCTTGATGCCGCCCCGGGTCCGGTATCCGGCCTTCCCGGTGGTCACCGGGATCGTGCGGATCGCCCGGCCGTCGCGGAAGACGGTCATCTCCAGGGCGGACACGTCCGTGACGGCCTCGACGCGCTGTCCGGTGGTGAGGGCGAGGGGGCGCGACCGGCCGCCGTAGAGGCCGCCGCCGACGCGGAGCTCGTCGAGGGCGCTGTGCACGCGGATGGTGGTGCGTGCGGGCCAGTAGTCGCGGGGCCGGTAGTGGAGGGTGACGGAGTCGACCCAGTGCCAGGAGCCTTCGACCCTGGGTTCGGTGCGGACCTGGAGGGCGCGCTCGACGACACGGCGGGCGGCGGGGTGCTCCGTCGGCACGGGGTGGCTGAGCTCGGCGGTGATCGGCTGGCCGACGCCGTACGTCCCGCCGTTCTTGGGACCGAAAGTGACGGTGAGCCGCTCTCCCGCGGGTGCGGCAGCGGTGCGGAACTCCAGCCGGGCGAGGCGGCGGCGGGGAGTGTCGCGCCCGGCGCCGGGCCGTTCGATGACGAGGCGCGCGGTGTAGCGGCCTCCTGCGGGCAGGGCGGCGGCGCTCGTCCAGCGGGTACCGTCCGTGCTCGGCGCTCCGGCGACCCGGCGGCCGCGCCGGTCGGTCACGGTGACGTCGGCGAGCCGGCCGCGGGTGCGGAGCAGCAGGGCGACGGGGCCCTCCGCCTGCGCGCCGAGCGCGACGGGGTGCCCCGTGAGGGTGCGTCCGCCGCTCAGGGCCACCGTGTGGAGGGGTGCGGAACACAGGCCGCCGCCGGTGCCGCAGCCGTCCACCGTGACCACGGTGGTGGAGTCAGGCGCTGCGGCCGGGAGCCTGTCCGGGCCGGGCGGCGACTGGGCCGCCGTGGCGACGAGGACGACTCCGACCGCCAGGGACAGTGCTCCCCACCCCCGTACGTATCTGCGTGACGACACGTCGGACACCCTCCCTTTCCGGACGGCTGAAGCGTCGGCGGGCATCGCCGACCGCAGCATCAAAACGGATGAAAGGAGGAAAAGATGATCAAGACACCGGGTGTGGCGGCGGAGTGCCGGAGGAGACGACTCGAATGGGTCAGCAGGGGCTGGAGGGCAGGTCAGCGGGGCGGCTCGGGGAGTTCCTCACCGGTCTCCAGAAGGGACTTGAGACTGGAGATCAGCGCGGGCCACCCCTCCCCGATCAGTCCCTGCATGATGCCGTCGGGCTCCAGAGCGCCGTGGGTGACGGTGAGCTTGACGGTGTCACCCGAGGGCTCGACGTCGAAGGTCACCCGGGACCGGCGCTCCCGGGCCAGGCCCGCGTACACCTCCCGGTCGAGGCCGACGGCCTCCGCCCACGCCGGAGTGAAGGTGTGCCAGGTGTACGAGAGAAGACGGCCGGGCTCGGCGGCGAGGACGACCTGCTCGGGGTCGACGGTCCTGCGTCCGTTCTCGTCCCACACCATCGCGGCGCCGGGGGTCCACTCCGATTCGAAGGCCACGCCCCAGTAGCGGCGGGTGAGCTCCGGTTCGGTGAGCGCCTTCCAGACGTCGTCGGGACTGGTCCGGATGTAGGTGGTGTAGACGAACGTGTCGCTGCCCATCGCACTGCCCCTCGGATCTGCGCCCCCATGGCCTTCTCCCTCCAGCCTAGGCAGGCGCGGGATCGACGTGCCAGCGAAGAGCGGCCTCCCGCGGTCCGGTCGGCAGGTCCTGCGGCCGTTGAATAGGTGCGGAGGAAACTATTCAACGTGCTGCTAGTTTGTCCGGATGTCCCTCAAGCACGCCGTCCTCGCAGCTCTCCTGGAGGGCGAGGCCTCCGGATACGACCTGGCCAAGATCTTCGACGTGTCCGTCGCCAACTTCTGGGCCGCCACCCCGCAGCAGCTCTACCGCGAGCTGGAGCGGCTCGCCGAGGCCGGGCTCATCACGGCCCGCGTGGTGGAGCAGGAACGGCGACCGAACAAGCGGATGTTCAGTCTCACGGAGTCGGGACGACAGGATCTGTACGCCTACACGTCGGCGCCACCACGTCCGAGCGCCATCCGTGACGAGCTGATGGTCCAGGTGCAGGCCTGCGACGAGGGCGACATGGGAGCGGTCCGAGGGTTCGTGGCGGGGCGGATGGAGACGGCCCGGACCAAGCTGGCCCGCTACGACCGGCTGCGGGAGCGGATGCTCGACGGACGGGACGAGGAGACGTATCTCCGTGAGGCGGAGCGGATCGGCCCGTATCTCACGCTGATGCGCGGCCGGTTCTTCGAGGAGGAGAACCTGCGCTGGGGGGAGCGGGCCCTCGCCGTGCTCGACAAGCGTGCCGCGGCGCACGGCGGCGTGCCGGAGCCCGCCCGCTGAGCCGCTCCGCCCGGGGGTTTCGGGATCCCCTACTCTGCGGTAACGTCACCGGCCGGCCACCGGAGGCACCGGGGTCGCGTACGGACGGATCGGGGACGGACCTCCATGAACGTCGGTGACCTTGTCGAGGACTTCACCCTTCCGGATGAAACCGGCACCCCGCGCGCTCTGTCGGAGCTGCTGTCCGAGGGGCCTGTCGTCCTCTTCTTCTATCCCGCGGCGATGACTCCCGGCTGCACGGCCGAGGCCTGTCACTTCCGCGACCTCGCGGCCGAGTTCCGGGCCGCCGGGGCCCTGCCCGTGGGCATCAGCACCGACGGGGTCGAACGGCAGCTGGAATTCGCGGAGCGGCACTCCCTCGGCTATCCGCTGCTGTCGGATCCGGACGGGGCCGTGCGGGATCGGTTCGGCGTGAAGCGCGGCTTCTCGCTCGCGCCGACGAAGCGGATCACGTTCGTGATCGGCCAGGACCGGCGCGTGCGGGAAGTCGTGCGCAGCGAACTCCGTATGAGCGTGCACGCGGACCGGGCGCTGGCGGCTCTGCGGCGCGGCTGACGCCGGCCGCCCCCTGGTCAGACGCCGAGCAGCTTCGCCTTGGCGGCCGCGAACTCCTCGGGGGTGAGCAGGCCTTGCTGGGCGAGTTCACCGAGCCGCGTCAGCTGATCGGAGACCGTGGGCGCCGCTCCTGGGGCCGGCGCTCCGGCGGGCGGGAGTGGGGTCGGCGCGGGTATGGGTGCGGCGGCCTGCGGCTGTTGCTGTTGCTGCGCCTGGAGGTCGGCGATGGCTTCCTCCTGTTCCTGCTCGCGGCGCGCGGAGCGGGCGGAGCTGCGGCCCGCGGCGTAGGCCGCGCCGCCCACGAGGGCGCCGCGCAGCAGGGGCGCACCGCGGGGCCGGACGACCGGACGGAGCAGGGGACGGCGTCGCATGAACATCGGTCAGCTCCTTCCGGCCGCAGCGAGCGCGGCCTCGCGGTAGGCGTCGCGCGCCTGATCGACGTGGTCGGGCGGGATCCGCACGGTTCCGGAGATTCGGCCGCCGGCCTCGCGGATCGCCTCCGCCGCGCGCTCGGCCCAGACGTGTTCGACGAGCAGCATCAGCGCACAGGAGCCCGCTTCGAGGGTCTCGGCCGCCTCGACCGCGTCCTCGGGACCGAGCAGGTTCACTTCGGGGCCGATCTCGGCGGTGGCCTCGTCGTACTCCTCGTACTCGACGAGTTCGGACGTGGACACCTCCCCCGCGACGGACTTGACGACGACGAGCGAGTCGATCAGCCGCACCTGGCCCGCTCTGCGCAGTTCCGCGAAGGCCGTCACCGCCGCCACCTTCAACCGCTCCCCCGGGAAGGCGAGTACGACACATTCCACCGGCCCCATGACGCTCCGTTCCTCGTGCGGTCCTCGGCAGCCACCATCCGAACACGGCGGGGGGCGGGCCGCACGCCGGGCCGCCACGACATGCGGGGGCGCGGTGCCTGCACGAGACTCACTCGTACGCCAGGCCTCCCGGCCCGGGCGGGAACGGAGTGTGCAGGAATGGACGACTACCCCCTCCTCAACGTCTTCTGGACCATGCTGTGGTTCTTCATCTGGATCATGTGGCTCTTCCTGCTCTTCAAGGTGATCACCGACATCTTCCGTGACCACGACCTCGGCGGCTGGGGCAAGGCCGGCTGGCTGATCTTCTGCATCCTGCTCCCCTATCTCGGCGTGCTGGTCTACGTCATCGCCCGCGGCAAGAGCATGGGGCAGCGTGACATCAAGCAGGCCAAGGCCTCCGAGGCCGCGTTCCAGGACTACATCCGCAAGACGGCGGGGACGACGCCGGCGGCCGGCGGCGCCACCGACGAACTGGTGCGGCTCGCGGACCTGAAGGAGAAGGGCGCCATCACGCACGAGGAGTTCGAGAAGGCAAAGGCCAAGGTCCTGGCCTGAGAACAGGGACAGGGCCAGGAGCAGGGTAGGCGGTGTGCGGGCCACGGGCTCGCACGCCGCCCCTTAATACGTAGGCAAGATACCGCTTTGATAGGGTCGGCTCGTGAGGCTGACGAAGTTCACCGACCTGGCGCTCCGTGCCGTGATGCGCCTGGCGGTCATCGCGCAGGACGAGTCCGTCACCACGCGCGAGGTGGCGGAGTCGATGGACGTGCCCTACGCCCACATGGCGAAGGTCGTCACGCGACTCCAGCATCTCGGTGTGGTCGAGGCGCGGCGCGGCCGTGGCGGCGGGCTGGTCCTGACGGAGCTGGGCAGGCGTTCCTCGGTGGGCTGGCTGGCCCGCACCCTGGAGGGCGAGGAGGAGGTCGTCGACTGCGAGGGCGACCCTCCGTGCCCCCTGCGTACGGCATGCCGACTACGGGGTGCGCTGCGCGAGGCGCAGGAGGCGTTCTACCGCGTGCTCGACCCGCTGACCGTGGCGGAGCTCGTCGCCTCGCCGACGGGACCACTGCTCCTCTCCCTCACTCCGCGCCCCTCCCCCTGAACCGTGCGGGTTGCCCTTCTCGGCACACGCACAGCTTTAAATACGCAGATCATCTACCAGATTGAGAGTTCCCATGCTGTCAGAGCAGGCCGCCCCGGTCATCCGTGCCACTCTGCCCGCCGTCGGAGGCGCGCTCGACGAGATCACCGAGCGCTTCTACGCGCGGCTCTTCGCCGCCCATCCCGAGCTGCTCCGCGATCTGTTCAACCGGGGGAACCAGGCCAACGGCGAGCAGCGGAAGGCGCTGGCGGGCTCGATAGCCGCCTTCGCGGTCGCCCTGCTCGAACACCCGGGCAGCCGCCCGGATCTCATGCTGTCCCGCATCGCGCACAAGCACGCCTCGCTGGGCGTCACCGCCGAGCAGTACAAGACGGTGCACGAGCACCTCTTCGCCGCGATCGTCGAGGTCCTCGGCGACGCGGTCACCCCCGAGGTCGCCGAGGCATGGGACGAGGTGTACTGGCTGATGGCCAACGCGCTCATTGCCGTGGAGGCCCGGCTCTACCAGGAGACCGGCGTCCCCGAGGGCGAGGTCTGGCGGCCGATGGAGATCGCCGAGCGCCGCGAGGAGACGTCCGACACCGTGTCCTTCGTCCTGCGGCACGCCGACGGGACCCCGCCGGCCGCGTTCCGCCCGGGTCAGTACGTGAGCGTCCAGGTCACGCTGCCCGACGGCGCCCGGCAGATCCGTCAGTACAGCCTCTCCGCCGCTCCCGGGCACCCGCAGTGGCGAATCACGGTGAAGCGGGTCGACGGCGACCCGGCGGGCGAGGTCTCCTCCTGGCTGCACGCCCACGCCCGCGCGGGCGACACCGTGGAGGTGTCGGCACCCTTCGGCGACTTGGTCCTGCCCGAGGGCGACGGGCCGCTGCTGCTCGCTTCCGCCGGCATCGGCAGCACCCCGATGCTGGCGATGCTCGACCACCTGGCGGCCACCGGATCGACCCGCCCGGTCGTGGTCGCGCACGCGGACCGCTCCCCGGCGTCCCACGCACACGCCGCCGAGCTGCACCGCCTCGTGGAGGCGCTGCCGCAGGCGACCCTGCACCTCTGGTACGAGGAGCCGGGCGAGGGCTCCGTGGCGCTGCGGGGCCGCGCCGACGTCACCGCGCTCGATCTCCCCACGGGCACGACGGCGTACCTCTGCGGGCCGCTGCCGTTCCTCCGCACGGTGCGCGGCGACCTCCTCACCCGCGGGACGGCCGCGGCCGACATCCACTACGAGGTCTTCGGCCCGGACCTGTGGCTCGGCGCCGAGAGCTGACGCTTCCTCCCTGAAGGGCTCGGCCGCCGCCTCTGCCTTCGATAGCCAAGCAGCATGGCGTTCATGCTGCGGATCCTGCATAGTGAGGGCGCGTATCGGCCTCGCAATCAGCGGGTACGGAGTGAATGGACGGAAGCGATGGGATCGTTCGGATCAGTCGGCGGCGGCCGGGCCACGGGGCGGCGCCCGGTGCGCGGGATCGCGCTCGACATCGGTAGCTCGCGGACCCGGGCGTGGGCCCCGGGTGCGGGTGTCTTCGCGGACGTGCCGAGCGGTCCCGTACGGCGCGGCCGGGTGACCGACGCGGACTCCCAGCTCCGGTTGCTGCGGCGGCTGGCGGCCGCCGCGCCCGGCGACGGCGGACACGACACCGTCGTGATGCTGACCCACCCGGTGCTCGCCGCTCCGGCGGAACGGGAGGCCGCGCGCCGGATGGTGGACGGGCTCGGCCCGGCGCGGGTCATCGCCGTGGACAGCGCCCGCGCCGCCGCTGCCTATGCCGCCCCGCCCGGCGGCGGCCCCCTGCTCGTGGTCGACCTCGGCGCCCAGCTGACCGAGGTGACCCTCGTCGTCGACGGTCTGGTCGAGGACGCGCGGCTGGCCGAGATGGGCGTCGACGACGTTCCGGAGTCGGGACAGGTGCCCGACGCGATCGCCGGTACGGCCGCGGACCTGGTCAGCGATTTGTGGCGGCACGACGGCACCGGGGCCGTGCGCGGCGCGCTGCGCCGCGGAGTGCTGGTGACCGGCGGAGGCGCGCTCCGGCTGGACGTGACGAGCCGCCTGGCACACCTCCTCCGGGCCCGGCTGCGGCTGGCGAACGACCCGTCGACGAGCGTCGTCCGTGGCGCGGGGCTGATGCTGGCCTCCGCCCTGCGCCACCCGGGCGGCCCGCTCGGCCGCGATTGATCCGGCAAGACGATCCGGTCGGGTCTTCCGGCCGGCTCGTGCGGTCGGAGGTTCAGCAGCCCATCGACCAGGTGTGGGAGTCACCGCGGTCGTTGGCTGCGCCGTTGTAGCCGACCTCCTGCCCCGGGGCCAGACAGATCGTCATGCTGCCTCCCTGCCAGGCGCTCTCGTAGACCTTGACGTGATCCTTGATGCCGGGTCCCGAGATGCCGTGGTTGGCCCAGGAGGAGTCGGTGTCGGAGACCCAGCTCTCCCACCAGCCGTCGTCTCCGCTCCAGTTGGCACGCTGGCCGCCGAAGTTCGAGTCCTGCCAGACGCAGAACTCCCCGCTGGGGCATTCGGCGGCCCCCGCGGAGGTGGAGAGGGCGAGGCCGGCGGTGACGGCGAGCAGTGGCGCCGCGGAGAGGGCGAGGATGCGCTTCACGAGTGGTCGTGGCCTTTCTGCGGATGGGTGGGCGCGGGCAGTTCGGCTGCCCGCAGCAGCGCGCGGTCGCGCAGCTGCCGGTATGCGGTGAGCTGGTCGCGGTGCAGGGTCCGCACGACGACCAGCTCGACGGCCTCCAGCCGGGCGCGGACGTCGTCGAGCCCGCTCTCCTGGGCACAGCGGGTGGCGACGGCCGGAGCGGGACTGGCGGGTCGCGGGCGGTCGGGCGGGGTCACGCACCGGGCCCAGCGAGCGAGTGCCTCCTGATGGGCGGGGTCGTCGCGTATGCGGGCCTGGGCCTCGGCGCGAAGGTTGTCGACGGTGACCTGGGCCCGGAACCAGCGGCGGGGGTCGCCGTACAGTCGACCTCGCGCGGCGGCGAGGCAGCCGTCTTGATGGGCGGTGACAGTGGCACCCGTGGCGAGCGTGACGGAGAGCTCGCGGGGCCCCGCTCCGAAGAGGGCCGCCTGAAGGGTCCGGTCCTCGTCCGGGGCGCGGGCCCGTGCCGTGAGGGTGAGGCCCCGGTCCGCCAGACAGCCGACGACGAGCCGGTGCTCGGCTGCCTTCAAGAGGGCGTCCTGGGCTGCCCGACCGGCCGGGACACCCGGCTCCCCGGGCCCGCCCTGACCGACGACGGTGCAGCCGGAGAGGAGCAGGGAGGCGGCTGCGGTGACGAGGGCGCGGCGGGCGCGCGGTGTGCAGCGGAGCATGAGGTCCCCTTCGAACGTCCCGGGTCGGTGGGGTCCGGGTGATCGTCCGGAGGGCCCGGGAAGATCACTGCCCGGGGCCGGACCGGCCATGCCGAGCCTCACTCGAACGAGTCGAACGCGCCGGATCACGCGCCCCTCGGGCGCTGTTTCACCACCCCGTGGGGAGGTTCGGGGCACGACAAAGCCCCGGTTGGACGGGGGATTCCAACCGGGGCCGTTAGCCGTGACACCGAAGAGCGGTCACCTCTGGGGGGGACCTTGGGGACCGGACCCCTTCGCCGTCACATACGTATGAACGGTAAACCTCTCCGGAATGTTCCGTGTACTCCCGAGTGGGCGATGTGAGTCACCTCACCCGGTTTCGGCAGGTCTCGTCATTCGGTCTCGGGGGCGTAGACGACCCCGGGCTCGGCCTTTCCGGGGGCGAGAAGTTCCGGCACCGTCACGAACGTGAAGCCCCGGTTCTTGAGCTCGTCGATGATCGAGGGGACGGCCGGCACGGTGCCGTCGTAGATGTCGTGGAGCAGGATGATCCCGTCACGCCGCGACTGGTCGATCACACGCTGGCGTATCACCGCGGAGTCGGTGGTGGAGTAGTCCTTGGCGGTGACGCTCCACAGTATCTGCGCGAGGCCGAGCTCCTTGCTGACCTCGGAGACCGTGGCGTCGGTGCGGCCCTGCGGCGGGCGCATCAGCGTGGGCTTGCGGCCGGTGATCTTCTCTACGGCGGTCTGGGTGCGTGCCAGTTCCTCACGGACCTCGGCCTCGTCGAGGTCCGTCAGGATCCGGTGGCTCCAGGTGTGGTTGGCGACCTCGTGCCCCTCGTCGGCGATGCGCTTGACGACCTGGGGGTAGCGATCGACGTGCTTCCTGCCGAGCAGGAAGAAGGTCGCGGGGACCCGCTTCTCCTTGAGAATGTCGAGGAGCCGGGGCGTGTCCTTGCCCGGCCCGGCGTCGAAGGTCAGCGCTATGCACTTCACCTCGGCGCAGTCCACGCGCCGGGCACCCGCGCCCGTGCCGCCCTTGTCGTCCGTCCCGGCCTCGCTTTGCGTCCCGGCCTCGCCGTCCGCCTTCCCGGCCTTGCCCCGGGCGTCCTGCGGCGTGACCCGGTCGACCCCGCACCCGCCCAGCGTCAGCATCAGCGACGCGGCGGCGAACACGACGGCCGCCGTCCCCCTGCGACTGCCCGGCCTGAATCGGAACATGGTGAGACCCGCTTTCCCCTGTGATGACGTCGGTACGGTCGCCACCGCCTGGTCAGGACGGATCATGCGACGTCAGGGACTCTACACACGGTGTATACCGGGTGATCACAGGGGGGTGCTCCAGGCGCCCGCGGGCATGCGTGAGCCCCGGGCGGCGCCCGTCCGCTCCGCCCGGGGTGTCGTGCCTCGTCGCTCAGCGGGAGGCGAGCAGCAGGCGGGCCTCGGTCTCCTGGTCGCCCGAGACCGACTGCAGGGACTGGACGTCGAAGCCGGTGGCGAGCACCCGCTCGACCTCGTCGACGGCGTGGTAGCCACCGGTGAGCGTGGCGCCGACCAGCGCGGTCAGGTGCGCGGGCCCCACGTCCTCGTGCCGTCCGTCGGCCGTGTCGAACGTGGCGACCCAGACGGTGGTGGCCGGGCCCTTCGCCGTCTGTGGAGCTGGGGTCTCCATGTCCTCCATCTGGTAGACACGGTCGAGGACGTCGAACACGGCCTGGGCGTCCTCACGGGAGCAGTCGCTCAGCTGCACCGTGACGTCGGTGTCGATGTGCAAGTCGTACACGTCGCTCATCCTCCTCGCGGCTCCTCGTGCCACGTCTCCAGCATCCCTCGCGACACGCACTCCCGCGAGGTCCGGCGGGCCCCCCGCCGTCCCGCGCTCAGCGGGGCCCGATGAGCGCCTCGACGGTGTCGGCCTCCGCGGCCGGTTTGTCGGGGCGGTGGCGTACGACGCGGGCGAAGCGGAGGGTGATGCCGGCCGGGTAGCGGGTCGAGGCCTGAAGGCCGTCGTAGGCGATCTCGACGACGAGCTCGGGTCGCACCCGCACGGTGAACCCGTCGTCCTCCACGGCGAGTTCGCCGAGCCGCTCGGTCTGCCACCGGAGCATGTCGTCGGTCAGTCCCTTGAAAGTCTTCCCCAGCATGACGAAGCCGCCGTCCTCGGCCCGCGCCCCGAGGTGGAGGTTGGACAGCAGTCCGGTCCTGCGCCCGTGGCCCCGTTCCACGGCGAGGACGACGAGGTCGACGGTGTGGACGGGCTTCACCTTCAGCCAGGTGCGGCCCCGGCGGCCGGCCACGTAGGGCGCGTCCAGGGCCTTGACGAGGACGCCCTCGTGTCCGCGCTCCAGCGTCTCGGTGAAGAAGCGCTCGGCGCCCTCGACCTGTATGTGATCGGCGGCGTCCGTGACCACGAGGCGGCGGACCCGCTGGGACTCGGGGAGCAGCCGGGCCAGGACCGCGTGCCGGTCCCGGCCCGACCGGTCGATCAGGCTCTCGCCGTAGGCGGCGAGGACGTCGAAGAAGACAGCCGTCAGCGGCAGGGCGGCCCGAGCGCCGGCCACGTCGGTGCGGGAGCCCACCCGCGAGGCGACGGACTGGAAGGACACGGGACGTCCGGTGTCGGGGTCGAGAGCGATGACCTCCCCGTCGAGGATGAACGCGTCCGAGGGGACGGCCCGGGCGGTCGCGACGACCTCGGGGAGGCGGTCGGTGATGTCGTCGAGGGAACGGGTGTGGACGCGCACGTCGTCACCACTGCGGTGCACCTGGACGCGAATGCCGTCGAGCTTCTCCTCCACGGCGCAGGCTCCCAGTGCGGCGATCGCCCCGGTGACGGAGGCGGCCGTGTGCGCGAGCATGGGCTGCACCGGGCTCCCGACCCGCAGGGTGAACCGGTCGAGCGCGGTTGCCCCCTGGGCCAGCACGGCCTGGGCGACCAGAGGCAGCGAGCCTTCGAGCATGACGGCACGGCGCAGCTCGGCGGCAGGCACGGTGGCGGCCTTGGCGACGCCTTCCAGGGCGATGGCGTCGAGGGCACCCTGGCGTACGTCCCCGGAGAGGAGCCGGAGCAACAGCTCCTGTTCGTCGCGGGTGGCGGCGGCGAACAAGGAGCGGACGAGCCGGTCCCTGTTCGCCCGGGCGCCCGTCCCGGAGACGGCGGCGAGCTCCGAGAGCGCGGCGTCGACGCGCGCGAGCGTGAGACCGGGCGCCTCGGCCGGCGGGACCGCGGGCGGGACGACGTTCTTGAGGACGCTCCACCCGACGCCGATTCGCCCCTGCGGGAGTCGGCCCGCGAGATAGGCGATGACGAGCGGACTCTCCTCGGGCACGGCCTCCGCGAAAAGCTCGGCCAGCAGACCGATCTTGCGCGAGCGCGCCGAGGTGGCGGCGACCTCCCGGGACACCTCCGCGACACGGGCGAGCAGCATGGGCCCATCCTCCCCACACCCCGTCCCCGCCGCACGCCGGCGCCGGTCCGGTGCCGCGTCAGGGCCAGGCCACCGGCCGCTTCCCTCTCCGGCGCCGCGTGGCACCCTCCGCGGTCCTGCGGAGGAGCCGGTCGAGCAACCGGGTACGGCGGGGCCCGGCCCGCGGTGGCAGCTCCGGCTCCGGAGACACCGTAGGCAGCAGTACCGCCGACGCCTCCGCGCCCCTCGAAACCGGCACTTCCAGGACCCGCGCGACCGCGACCACCGAAGCCGCCAGCGGGGTCGAAGCCGAGCGCGGGGCCGAGTCGGGCAGCGGGTCCGAAGCCGGGCGCGGGTCCAAGGCCGCCGGCGACTCCAGCGTCGGCAGCGTTTCCCAACCCGTCCTCGGTTCCCAGCCCGCCAGCGGCCCCGAGTCCGCCCTCGGCTGCGCCTTGGGCCGCAGCGCGTGGGCCGGAGTCTCGCCCGGGTGCGGGGCGGGGCGGTCCGCGCGTGCTTCCTCCAGGGCCAGGGTCAGGCTCATCCGGTGCCAGAGGACCTCGTCCGGTTCGTCCGCCTGCGCGAGCCGTTCGGTCACCTCGCGTGCCGCCGGCGACACAGCGTGGCCGGACTGTGGTGGCGGGCGCAACCGGTCGAGGTGAGCGCGCTCGTACGGAGCGCCGGCGACCTCGGCCAGATGGACGGGGTGGAGCATCGAGGCGATGGCGGCCGCGCGGGCCCATGGATCGTCCGTGGCCCGGAGCAGCAGGGCGAGCCGGCGCGCCCGCCAGTTCCTCGGCCGCGCGTCCTCGTGCGCGGCGAGACGCTCGCGAACGTCCTGGGGCAGCCGCCCGGCGAGCAGGGCCGGGTGGGACAGGGCGAATTCGGTCACCTCCGCCGCGAGGTACATCCACACCACCGCCCGGTAGCGGTTCAGATAGAACCGCACCGGGCTGAGGTGCCCAGTCCTGGCCAGCCGGGTGAACCGGTCCTGGGGCACGGAAAGCAGCGCCGCGGCCTCCCGGGTGCCCACCGCACGCACCCTCTCGCGCAGGCCCTCGGGAAAGTCCGGCGCAGCCCTGAGGCGGTCGATCTCCACCCGCTCGACCCGCCGCCGCTCGCCGCCGCCCACCGGAACGGTCCTCACCAGGCCCAGCTGCGTCGCGAGCTTGAACTCGTCGCGCCTCAGCTCCAGTTCCTCCGCTGCCTGCCCCGGTGTCACCGTGCCCGCGCCTTCGTCCACCGTCATCACGTGGCCCATCCCCCGTACGTCCGTGGTCTCTCGTACTCCGACAAGAGAAACCGTAACGCAGAGTGACGATGGCCGTACGACCTGTGGACAACGCCCTGTGGACAACCCGCCGTCAGAACGTGGTGTCCCCCGGACGGCCCGGCTGGCGTGCCGCCACGCCGAGGTGCTCGCCGACCCGGTTGACCAGCAGCGTCATCTCGTAGGCCACCTGGCCGACATCGGCCTCGGCGGCGCTGAGGACGCAGAGGCAACTACCCTCGCCCGCCGCCGTCACGAAGAGCAGCGCCTCGTCGAACTCCACCATCGTCTGCCGGGCCCGGCCGGCCCGGAAGTGCCGGCCTGAGCCCCGGGCCAGGCTGTGCAGGCCCGAGGAGACGGCGGCCAGGTGCTCAGCGTCCTCCCGCGCGAGACCACTGCTCGCGCCCGTCACCAGACCGTCGTTCGACAGCACCAGCGCGTGCCGTATGAACCCGACCCGTTGGGTCAGATCGTCGAGAAGCCAGTCCAGTCCTTTGTCCAGCGCCATGCGTGGTCCTCCCCCTTGGTGTTGCGTCCCCGTCGACCCGCAAGTCATCCGGCTCCGCGTGTCGTGGCAAGCCTTACGCACTGTCGTGGACAGGGCAAGCACCGGACCGTGCCCGCGCGTGCCGCCCCACGCCGGACGTCGGACATCGCACGGCAGACGCCGCCCGCCGCCCGCCGCCGGACGCGCGATGTCCGACGCGCGAGGCAGGATGGAGGCATGACGAGGATGACCGAGGATCAGTGGCGGGCCTTCGTGTCCGCGGGGACCCGCACCGGCAAGCTGGCGACCGTCCGTGACGATGGCAGTCCGCACGTCGTGCCGGTCTGGTTCCTGCTCGACGGGGACGACTTCGTGTTCAACACGGGCAAGGACACCGTGAAGGGACGGAACCTCTCCCGGGACCCGCGGGTGTCGCTGTGCGTCGACGACGACACTCCGCCGTTCGCCTTCGTCACCCTGAGCGGTCGCGCCGAACTCGGCGAGGAGCCCGCCGAGTTGCGCCACTGGGCCGCCCGCATCGGCGCCCGCTACATGGGCGAGGACCGGGCGGCGGAGTTCGGGGACCGGAACGGGGTCCCCGGCGAACTCCTCGTCCGGGTACGGATCGACAAGGTGATCGCCCGGGGCGGCGTCTCCGACTGAGGGCGCGGCGGGCCCTCAGCCGACGCTGTCGAGGAGTCGGGCGGTGTGCATCCGCCCGGCGTACTCGACGAGGCGGATGAGCACCTCCTTCCCCGAGTCGCGGTCGCGCGCGTCGCACAGCACCACGGGTGTGCCGCGGTCCAGGTCGAGCGCGCGGGAGACCTCGTGCGCGCCGTACGTCCGGGCGCCCGTGAAGCAGTTGACGGCGACGACGAAGGGGATCTTGCGGTGCTCGAAGTAGTCGACGGCCGGGAAGCAGTCCTCGAGCCGCCGGGTGTCGGCGAGCACGACGGCCCCCAGGGCGCCCTGCGACAGTTCGTCCCACAGAAACCAGAAGCGGTCCTGACCGGGGGTGCCGAAGAGGTAGAGGGAGAGCCCGGAACGGATCGTGATGCGGCCGAAGTCCATGGCGACGGTCGTGGTGGTCTTCTGGGCGACTCCCCCGGTGTCGTCGACGAGTTCGCCGGCGCGGCTGAGCTGTTCCTCGGTCCGCAGGGGCCGGATCTCGCTGACGGCACCGACCAGGGTGGTCTTGCCCACGCCGAATCCTCCGGCGACCAGGATCTTCAGCGCGAGGGCGGTGGTGTCCACGCCGTCGCCCGCACCGGTACCGCTACGCGTCTCGGTGCTCTCAGAGCGCTCGTAGGCCATCGATGACTTCCCTCAGGATTCTTTCGTCGGGGAGCTGTGCGGGAGGTACGGGACTGCTGACGCGGACGAAGCCCGATTCGAGCAGGTCGCCGAGGAGCACGCGGACGACTCCGACGGGCAGGTCGGCGTCGGCGGCGAGCTCGGCCACCGACTGCGTCTCGGCCCGGCACAGGGTGAGCAGGGAGCGGTGTTCGGGGCCCAGGAGGCTCTCCTCGGCCGCTCCCGGCGGGTCGTCGTCGACGACGACGAGGGCGATGAGGTCGAACCGGACGTTGCTGGGCCCCGGGCGGGTCCGCCCGCCCGTCATCGCGTACGGACGTACGAGCGGCCCGGCGTCGGCGTCGTACCACTGACTGCCCGGTACGGACGGGCCGCCGCCGGTGCTGTCCTCGTTCATGGAGGTCTCCGGGTCAGCCGGCGGCCGGTGGGGTCACCGTGAGCCGCGGCGGGGTGTGCAGGTGCTCGCCGACACGCTTGACGAGGCGGGCCATCTCGTAGGCGATGAGGCCGATGTCCGCGCTGACCGAGCTGAGGACCGCGAGGCAGGAACCGTCACCCGCCGCGGCGACGAAGAGGAATCCGTCGTCCATCTCGACCATCGTCTGGCGGACGCCTCCGGTGTGGAACTGGCGTCCCGCGCCCTTGGCGAGGCTGTTGAAGCCGGAGGCGATGGCGGCCAGGTGCTCGGCGTCCTCCCGGCTGAGTCCGCTGGACGAGCCCACGGCGAGTCCGTCGTTGGACAGCACCACGGTGTGGCGGACCTCTCGGACCCGCATGACGAGGTCGTCGAGGAGCCAGTCGAGTTCACCGGACCGGTGAGGGGCGATCCGCTCGTGGTCGATCATGCGTCGTCTCCTTCGAAGCGGGGGGTCATGGGGTCGATGAGGTCGTGGTGCGACTCGTGGGAGGACTCTCCGCCGAAGCCGGTCCCGAGCGGGCGCCTGCTGCCGGGGGCGGCCCCGCCGCCGCGCTGCCAGCCGTCCTGGTAGGCCGCCATCCGGTCCCGGACCTGCTCAGGAGTACGCGCGTCCGGGCCGGGAGCCGCGGGTGCGGAGACCGGGGCCGGAGAGGGAGCCTCGCGCAGCTGCGGGACGAGGCTCGCCTGCCGCACGCGGCGCGGCAGGTCGCCCTCGGGATCGCCGTGGTCGCCGCCGAGGTCGCCGTGGACTCCTTGCGGGCCGTACGCGACGGGACCGACCGGAGTCGTGGTCGGCCGCCCCGGTGCCGGCACCCACGGTGACGGCGGAGCCGCCGGTCCCGACGAAGACGTCGGTGCGGGCCGAGTCGGTGCGGTGTGGGTCGGTGCGGCAGGGGTCGGGGTGGCCTGAATCGGTGCCGCCGGGGTCGGTGTGGTCTGAGCCGGCGTGGTCTGAGCCGGTGTGGTCTGAGCCGGTGTGGAGGGGCCGCGCTGCCGCAGCGCGGTGACCCCGGCGGGCGGGGGCCCCTCCTCGGGTCGCGCCGCGAGGGCGGGGACCGCCGTCGGGCGGGACAGGGGCTGCGGACGGGACTGCGGGCGCGGCCGGTCGGCCTGCTGGGGCCGGTTGAGGGGCTGCGGTCCGGCTCCCCGGGAGGCCGCGGCGGTGCCGAGAGGGAGGGTCGGCGTCGGCGTACGGGGTCCCTGGGGGCGGCCGAAGCGGCGGGCCTCCGCGCGCTGCGCCTCCTCGTGTTCCCGCGCGACGCGTGAGGCGTCCGCGACGGAGCCGGCCGCGCGCGGATCCCGCCCACGCGAATCCCGCCCACGTGGGTCACCCGTACGCGCGTCGCCACCGTGAGCCGGGTCGGCGGGAGTCCGCTGGGGCCCGGAGCTCCCGGCCGCGGAAGCGGCCGCCGCCCCGTCGGGGCCCGGCCCGGTGGTCGCCGGGGTGCCGCGCCCGGGTGGCAGCGCGCCCTGGAGGAGGTCGGTCGGGAGGAGCACGACGGCCGTCGTCCCGCCGTACGGGGAGGTGCGCAGATGGACCTTGATGTCGTGGCGGGAGGAGAGCCGGCTGACGACGAAGAGGCCGAGCCGGTCGCTGTCGAAGAGGTCGAGGGCCTCGGACTGGGCGATGCGGGCATTGGCCTCGGCGAGGGTCTCCTTGCCCATGCCGAGCCCGCGGTCCTCGATCTCCAGGGCGTAGCCGTTGCCGACGGGTTCCCCGCTGACCCGCACCTTGGTGTGGGGCGGGGAGAACTGGGCGGCGTTCTCGATGAGTTCGGCGAGGAGGTGGGTCAGGTCGGCGACGGCGCCGCCGACGACGGCCGTCTCGGGCAGGCGGCGCACCTCCACGCGCGCGTAGTCCTCGATTTCGGAGACCGCGGCGCGGACGACGTTGGTGAGGGGGACGGGCATGCGCCAGGCGCGGCCTGGGGCGGCGCCGGAGAGGATGATCAGGCTCTCGGCGTGGCGGCGCATGCGGGTGGTGAGGTGGTCGAGGCGGAAGAGGTCGCCGAGCTCGTTGGGGTCGTCAGCGCGCCGCTCCATGCTGTCCAGGAGGTTGAGCTGGCGGTGGACGAGGACCTGGCTGCGGCGGGCGAGGTTGACGAAGACCCCGGAGATGCCGCTGGCGAGTTCGGCGCGTTCGACGGCAGCGGAGAGGGCCGCGCGGTGGACGGTGGTGAGGGCCTCGCCGACCTGGCCGATCTCGTCCTGGGAGACGGGGCCGGGCGGCGCCTCGGCCCGTACGTCGATCTCCTCTCCGGCGCGCAGTCGCCGCATGGCGGCGGGGAGTTTGCGGCGCGCGATCCCGAGGGCGGTGTTGCGGAGGCTGACGAGCTCGACGACCAGGCCCCGGCCGATGCGGACGGAGATGACGAGGGAGGCGGCGACGGCGGCGAGGCCCAGGAGGACCGCCGCGCCGCCCATGCTGAGGACGCCGCCCGCGAAGGGGTCGGCGCGGTCGGCCGCCGCGGTGCGCGCCTCGGTCTCGATCGCGGTGAGTCCACCCCGTACGGCGGTCAGGGTGTCGTCCCAGTCGGCGGAGGGGACCGCCTGGGCGGCGGGACGTCCGGACTCCGCGGTCAGGACGCTGTCCTCGGCCTTGACGAGGCGGGTGTGGTCGCGACCCGCCGCGAGCCGGGCCCATGCCGCGCGGGTGGCGGTGGGCAGGTCGGCGGTGGCCGAGGCGATGAGGGTACGTCGGGTCTCGACGGCGCCGGCGAAGGCGCGGAGCCGCTCCGGGGTGAGGCGCCCGATGAGGTGGGCGGAGCCGAGGAGGGCGTCCTCGCGGGACAGCATCTCGCCCGCGCGGCCGAATTCGAGGAGCACGCGCGCCTCGGCCCCCTGCTGGGTGTCCTGGATGCCGGTGAGGGCGCCGCCGACGGCGAAGCCCGCGGAGACGGCGGCGGTGTACTCCCCGTACACCTGGTCCCAGTCGGCGCGGCCGTCGGCGGCGGCGGTGCGGAGCCTGGCGAGACCCTCGACGGTGCCGACGAAGGCGCTCACCCGCCCCGGGACCTCTCCGGGCAGGTCCCCGGTGTCACCGATGGTGTGCTCGCCGTCGAGACGGAGGCGGTCGAGGGCCGCGTCCGTGCGGCGGATCCGGTCCTTGAGCTCGGCCGCCCGGGCGGTGCCGGGCGCGGCGACCTGCCGTACGGCGGCGCGCCGTTCGACCTGGAGCGCGTCGATGGCGGCCGACACGGGTTCGCGGATCTCGGCGTCGACGCGCTGGAGCTGGCGGAGCCGCGCGATGTCCTGGGCGGTGGTGACGGTGGCGAATCCCCACAGGGCGAGGAGCGAGACGACCGGGACCATCAAGAGCGAGACGATCTTGGCGCGGACGGTTCGGGGACGCAGTCCGTGTCGCGTGGGGCGGCCCTGGGCAGGGTTGTCCGAGGCGTGCGCGGCTGCTGTGTCCGGCGCCTGCGGGCCGGCCGTGCGGCCGGCGGTGGGGAAGGCCTCGGGGCTGTGGTGCGGCCCCGGCTCCTCGGCGGGTGGCCCTGCGTGTGCGCGTCGCCCGCGCGCGGCCGCCGGCGGCGGAGCCGTCGCCTCGGCGTCCTTGGTCTTGCGGGGAGTTCGCATGGGCTCCTCGTTCCGGCTGTGTCTGTCTCTGGTGCGGTGGGTATGCGTGAGCGGTGTGTGGATGCGAGGTCCGGAGGTACGGGCTGGGGCGTCGGGTCAGGGGTGGCGGGCTGGTTCGGCGGCACGGAAGCCCGGGGGCGCGACATCCACAGCCCGCTCGTCCGGTTCGGTGAGCCGCTCGGCCGAGGCGTACGCGGCCCGCTCCCCCGCCGTCGGGGAGAGGGCGACGAAGGCGGAGGTGATGAACAGGTATGAGCCGAGTCCGACGGCGAGGGGGAAGATGAACTGCATGACCGTGGCGCCGGGGAGAGCGGCGGCGGAGGGAACAACCTCGACCCGCACCGCCAGCATGCCCGTGTAGTGCATGCTGCTGACGGCCGCGCCCATGACGAGCGAGGCGACGGCCACGGCCGCGGGTGCGTGGATGTGGAGCGCCGCCCAGAGCGCCGCGGTGGCGGCCACGACCGCGATCACGACGGACAGGGCGACGAGCAGGGGGTCGTACCGGACCTGGCCGTGCAGCCGGAGCGCGGCCATGCCCATGTAGTGCATGCTCGCCACTCCGACGCCCGTGGTCAGTCCGCCGATCAGGAGCGAACGGACCCGGTCGCGGCCGTATCCGACGGCGAACACTCCGACGCCGACGACAGCCATGGCGATGAGCAGGCTGAGGATGGTGAGGGGAACGTTGTAGCGGATGTCGGTTCCGGTCACTCCGAAGCCGAGCATCGCGACGAAGTGCATCGTCCAGATGCCGGTGCCGATCGCGGAAGCGGCGGTGAGCAGCCAGTTCCGCCGCGACCGGCCGGTCGCCTCGAGTGCCCGTACGGTGCAGCGCAGCCCGAGGGCGGCGCCGATGCAGGCCATCGCGTACGACAGTGCGGGTGTCAGCCAGCCGAAGGTGGCGTGGTCCAGGTGTCCCATGGCTCAGGGACGCTAGTGCGCACCGGGGGGCGCACCAGGGGCGCATTTCGAAAGCTGATGGAATATGACAGAGAGATGATCCCGAACGATCACGCCGAGTTCGAACGTGCACACAGAACGTTCACACCTCCGGGTGGTAGATCATGAGCGCATGAGCGATGACCCCACACACGTCCGAGAGTTCTTCGGCAGTCGCGCCGCCGACTGGGACAGCAGGTTCCCCGACGACGGACCCGCGTACGCCGCCGCCGTGAGCAAGCTCGGTCTGCGCCCCGGTGACCGAGTGCTGGACGCCGGCTGCGGGACCGGCCGCGCCCTGCCGCCGCTCCGCGCGGCCGTCGGCACGACCGGCACCGTACTCGGCGCCGACCTCACCCCCGAGATGCTGGCCGAGGCGGTACGGGCGGGGCGCGGGGCGCCGGGTCAGGGTGCCACGGGTGCCGGTACTGGTGCTGGTGCCGCCACCGCCGATGCCACCGGCGCCGGGACGCTCCTGCTCGCCGATGTCGGCCGGCTGCCGATGCACGACGGCGCGCTCGACGCCGTCTTCGGGGCGGGGCTCGTCTCCCATCTCGCCGACCCCGTCGCCGGCCTGCGGGAACTCGCCCGGGTCGTCCGTCCCGGCGGCCGGCTCGCGCTCTTCCACCCGATCGGCCGCGCCGCCCTCGCGGCCCGGCACGGTCGGCAGATCACGCCGGACGACCTGCGCGCCGAGCCGCGACTGCGTCCCGTGCTCGCCGAGGCCGGCTGGCGGCTCGTCAGTTACGTGGACGAGGACGCGCGCTACTTGGCGCTGGCCGTCCGCGAAGGCTGAGCCGCCGCGTGCCGGCCGCCGCGCGTGTCGGTCGGAAACACACCCCTCCATCGACACGCCGAAACGCGCCGCCACGCGGAGGACAGACGGCGCGCGGACACCCCATCGCCCAGGGTGATTCTGATGACGATCGGGTGATCACTTCACTGGCGCAAGGAACTCTTCCCCCGGTTTCTGCAGGTCGACCATGTGCACGAACGGAACGTGCGGAAGGCGGTGGCTGCGGGGGCCCTGAGCGCGGACACCGGCGAAAGGATCACCGCGAGCACCCGTCCGCCGACGGACACGAGCACAGACACGGATGTGGGCGGGCGCGCGGCGGCGGGGGCGGCCGAGGACTTCGGGGCCCAGCATGTCAGGGGCCGGGTCGCCCGGGTCGTGCCCGCCGCGCTCGCCCCCGTGTGCGGCAGCGGCTACGGCCAGGAAGTAGCGTTTCCGCTCTTCGGCGACGTGACGGTCCAGGCCGGCGAGGAGGCCCGGTCCACGATCGGTTCGATCCTCGTCTGGCACGGGACCGTCGCCGGAACCGTCGACCAGAACGTCGTCGTGACGCTGGACGGCGGCTGTGACAAGACGCCCGGCAACGAGAACCTGAGTGCCCAGTTCCTGCTCGGCGGTGACCTCTACGCCATCGAGCCGCTGGGGCCCGGCCGGGTGACGGTCGCTCAGCTCACGCCCCTCACCGACGAGGACGAGCAGCCCACCGGTGCCCCGCCGGCCGCCGCGATCGCCGCGGAGCCGCCACCGGACGGAAGTCCGCGGCCGAGGACGAGGACGACGCCCGGGCCGCGCTCCGGGCCGAGGCCGCTGCCTGCAAGGGTGGCAAGGGATACGCCCTCATCGACACGCTCGTCGGCTACACGCTCGGCGCCCGCACCGAGCGGGTGGCGACGCCCAGATCAAGGCCCTCGCCGCCAAGGGCATCACGCTCGCCAACGACGCCTTCTCCGCGAGCGGCACCTAGGTCCGGCTGCGACTGGTCGGCACCACCCCGGTGACGGTGACGGTGACGGCCTCCATGGACGGTGTCACCGAGAAGCTGCTCGGCGTGATCGCCCTCCCCGCCGACGGCGTCGCCGACATCGTCCCGCAGCTGCGCGACCAGTACGGCGCCGACCTCGTCTCGGTCATCGCCGCCGGCCGCGCGGCGGGCGGACTCGGCTACACCCCGCCCGCCCCCGGCCCGTCCACGGCCGCCTGGGGCTACAGAGTCGTCGGGCGCGGCGCCATCGGCAACCACTCCATGGGCTACGAGATCGGCCACAACCTCAGCGCCGACCACGACCGCGTCACCCGGCCCGTGCAGTCCGCGAACGGCGCCACCGGCTACTTCCCCTCCAAGGGCGACTGGTCGTCCCTGATGGCGTACGAGCCCATCTGCCGCAAGGCGACCAAGGGCACCTGCACCCGGATCAACCGCTTCACCAACCCGAAGCAGAAGTATCGCGGCGAGCCGATCGGCATCCCCCTCGGCAAGCCGGACCACGCGGACTCCTCCGACGTACTGAGCAAGACGGGCGGCGCCGTCGCCGCCTACCGCGCGGCGAAGGCCTCGGCCGCGATGTGCGCGGTCACCTCCTCGGTCTCGCCCGCCGGCGCCGGCATCGAGGACATGCAACTCACCGCGGTCTTCGAGCAGCGGCGACACGCCCTGAAGGTGGCGTGCGAGGGCGGCAGCGGCACCGTCTCGCTCTCGCGGGACGGCCCGTACTCGGACGGCGACACCGTCCTGGCCACGGCGTGCCCGACCGCGGGTACGTGTTCGTGGACTGGCTGCTCGACGGAGAGCCGTACGGCGGCGACGAGGACAGGTCCCTCGGCGAGACGGCGGTCGGCTTCGACGAGGAGGGGCACACCCTGACGGCGGTGTCCGCCCGCGCGTAGGGCGGCCCTGAGCGGCCTTGAGCGGCGCTGAGCGTTCCTGAGCGGAACTTCCCAACGCGCCCTTCTGTCCCGGCACTTCGCTGTCTACGGTGGGGGTGCCGGGCAGTCGTGCCCGGGAGAGGCGGCGGGCGATGGCACGTGTTCCGGAACGACTGCGCAGGCTCCTCCCCACCGCCCGGCGGGCGTCCGAGGCCGCCGCGCCCGCGCCACCGCGCGCACGGCAGGGCCACAACCTCTTCGAGGCGGCGGCGGAGTACGTGGCCGCGTGCGCCGAGGACGATCCGGCCAGGGCGGAGGAGGCGGCGAGCCGGGTCTCGCCCGGCGCACTGTCCTTCGGTGTCAACGAGCTGGCCTGCCGGGCGCTCATCGCCCTCGCCCGGGAGCGCGGCGAGTCGCCGACCACCGTGGCCCGCTCGCTGCTCGGCCTCCGGGACGGCTGAGGGGATCTCCCGGCGACGGGGATCTCTCGTCCGGACACCCTCGACGCGCGGGTTACTCACTGGTTAAGGTGCGCCGACGACCAGATGGGGAGGCTGCCGTGGCCGGGACGGACCCGATCGCCGAGGCGCGCGCCGCCGGCGACGCCGAAGCCGACGCCGACGCGCTGTTTGTGCTGACCGCGGCACTGCTGACGCCGGCGCGCTTCCCGAGCGTGCTCGGTGACGACTATCCGGCGGCCTGCGCCGCGCTGGGGCTCCAGCCCTACGTGGACGGGTACGGGCTCGTGTTCGGCCAGGACGGGCTCGGCGCGCGGTGGACGGTCGTCGTCGACGACGTGTCGCTCGTCGCGGTGGCGATCTCGTCCTGGGACTGCGGCATGGCCTACGACCTCTCCCCCGACGAGAACTCCGTGGTGACCGGGCTGCCGGGCTGGCCGCTCGCGGTGGCCACCGCCGCGCCCGGCGTCCCCGCACCGCACGACCCGGAGCCTGAGGAGGGCGATCCGACCCCGCTGGTCCCGCCGTCCGGGGACGTGTGGGGACCTGCCCAGCGCCGGCTCGGCGCGGACGAGGTGGCGCTCCAGTGGGCGACCTGGCGTGCCCAGGTGAGCGACGACGCCCAGGGCGGTGGCGGGGCACCGGAGTCGGAGCCAACGTCGGCGCCGGCGCAGGCGCCGGGGGAAACAGCCACCTCCTCCGTACCCGACCCCTACGACGGTGTACGGAGGGCGCTGAGCGAGCTCCGCGGATATCTGGAGGAGGCACCTCCGGTGGGCCGGGTTCGGTCCCTGTCGGCGGCGGAGGAGGGTGCTCGCGTCCTGCGCGCGGACGGCCCCGGCTGGTCGTTCGTGGCCCGGACCGACGACATGGCCTTCGTGCTCCTCGACGCGCTGCCGCGCGAGGTGCTCCCGGTGGCCAGAGGCCCCCGGCTGCCCGCGCTCCTGGACGCGCTCGACGCGATGGCCGTCCGCACGTCCTGAGCACGCCTGCCCCGCGACACGCCCATCCCCAGAAGCACGCCTCCCACATGGGACAACGGCCATAGGTGTGGTCCCGGACCATGGTCCGGCGGTGGTGGTGCGCCGCACGATATGGCGCCGCACCCCCTTCCCGTCGTCCCCACGGAGGCTCACCATGCGCCTGTTCCCAGGCGTTCCCCTGCTCACCGCGCTGCTGACCGGGGTCACCGTCCTCGCCCCCGCGAGCCCCGCCGGAGCCGGAGCGGAGGCCCCGGTCTCCGCACACTGCGCACGTCAGGACCGGCTCCATGTACCCGGCGCCGAGCACCAGGAGTCCGCGTGCCTGACGGACCTGACGACCGCGGGGCTCGCCGGTACGCCGTACACCGACATGGCCGACCAGGCCGGTCTCGCGGCGAAGGCGACCCGTAACCCCTCAGGGGTGCCGGGCGTCCAGATCGACGGCTACTTCCCCGACACCTCACGTCTCAACGCCACCCACGGCTGGGCCCACGACGCACAGTTCGTGATCCGGCTGCCCGACCACTGGAACGGCGGGCTCGTCGTCACCGGCGCGCCCGGCACCCGGCGCCAGTACTCCACGGACGCGCTCATCTCCGACCGCGTCCTCGCCCAGGGCTTCGCGTACGCCGCCACCGACAAGGGCAACACCGGACCGGACTTCTTCACCGACGGGCGGGCACCGGGCGACGCGGTCGCCGAGTGGAACCGCCGGGTCACCGAGCTGACGCGGGCCGCCAAGAAGGCCGTACGGCAGCGCTACGGCAGCGGCCCCGAGCGTACGTACATGACCGGCATCTCCAACGCCGGGTACCTGACGCGCTGGCAGCTGGAGAACCGGCCCGAGCTGTACGACGGCGGGGTCGACTGGGAGGGCGTGCTGTGGACCGCGGACGGCCCCAACCTCCTGACGAGCCTGCCGGTGACGGTGGCCCGCTCCCTCGGCCGGGCCTCCGACGAGGACCTGCTCGACGCGGGCTTCGCACCCGGGTCCCGCTTCCTCTGGCCGTACCACGAGAAGGCGTACTGGGGGCTCACGCAGAAGATCTTCCGGGCCGAGTTCGACCCCTCGTACGACCCGGCCTGCCCGGGTGACACGGCGGGGCGGACGGTGGAGGAGATCTTCGCGGCCTGCGCCTCGGACGCCTCGTACGACTACGCCTCCCGGCCCGCGTCCGTCCACCGCGCGGTCGCGAAGGTCGCGCTCACCGGGCGCATCGGCAAGCCCCTCATCACGCTCCACGGCGATCTGGACACGCTGCTGCCCATCTCCACCGACTCCGACGTGTACGCCGGGATGGTCGACGCGCGAGGCCGGGGCGGGCTGCACCGGTACTACACGGTGCAGGACGGGACGCACACGGACGGCCTCTACGACACGTATCCGGACCGACTGCGGCCGATCCTGCCCTGCTACCGATCCGCGTTCGACGCGCTGACGCGCTGGGTCGAGGAGGGTACGCCGCCGCCCGCGGACCGCACGATCGCACGGCCGGCGGACGGTGACGTGGTCGACTCCTGCTCTCTGAAGGAGTGACGGAGAGCCGACAAGCGGGGTCAGACCTTCTCCAGCGGGCGGTGCGGCCCCTCCGGCAGCTCGGCCCGGATGGTGTCGCCGGGCCGCACCTCCCCGCCGGTCAGCACGATGCCCATGATGCCCGCCTTGCGGACGACCTCGCCGTTCTCGTCGCGGCCGAGGACCTGCTTGAGCAGGCCGTGCCGGAAGTTGTCGATCTGCGCGCAGGGGTTGCGCAGGCCGGTGACCTCGACGACGGCCTCGGCGCCCAGGTGGAGGAGCGTGCCGGTGGGCAGGCCGAGAAGGTCGATCCCGTGGGTCGTGACGTTCTCGCCCAGGTCGCCGGGGGCCACCTCGAAGCCTGCGCCGGCCACGTCCTCGAAGAGCTCGGCGTGGATGAGGTGGACCTGACGCAGGTTCGGCTGGGTCGGGTCCTGACGGACACGCGACCGGTGCTTGACCGTCACTCCCGCGTGGACGTCGCCCTCCACGCCGAGGCCCGCGAGGAGGGTGATGCCATCCCGGTTGGGCTTGGTGAACGAGTACGTGCCGTTGCTGCTGACCGTCTGGACGGTGCCGCTGCTCATGCCGAGGAGCTCCCCTTCTCCGCTGCCGCTCGGTCGTCGCGGGCGGTGCGTACACCGCGGTGCGTACACCTCACCCGAAGCCCGAACCGATGATCACATCTCCTGTGATCATCCTTGACCTTACTCGGCACCCTCCGACCGCTCCGCGCGGAGGGGCTCGCCCACCTCGTGCAGGTGCCCGAGGGCCTGGCGGTACGACTCCACGAAGCCGGTCTCGGTGTACGGCACGCCCAGCGCGGCGCAGTGGGCGCGCACGGCGGGCTGGGCACGGCGGAGGTTGGGGCGCGGCATGCTCGGGAAGAGGTGGTGCTCCACCTGGTAGTTGAGTCCGCCGAGGAACCAGTCGGTGAGGGCGCCGCCGCGGATGTTGCGCGAGGTGAGCACCTGGCGGCGCAGGTGGCCCCAGCTGTCGCCGTCGGCGTGCTCGTCCGGGCGCTCCATGCCCTTGTGGTTGGGGGCGAAGGCCATGCCCAGGTGGACGCCGAGCAGCATCTGGTGCAGGAGGGCGAAGACGAGCGCCTGGAGGGGGGTGAGGAGGGTGAGGAGCAGCGCCGCGTAGCCGGCGAAGTGGGCGAGGAGCAGGGCGCCCTCGACGAGCCGCTCGCGCCGGGTGCGGCAGGGGCCGTCCTTGGCGAGCAGGGCCTGGACTCCGTACACCTTGAGGGCGATGCCCTCCAGGGTCGTCAGAGGGAAGAACAGCCAGGCCTGGTGGCGGGTGAGGAAGGCGCGCAGACCCGTGCGGCCCGTGGTCTGGTGGTCGGCGAAGACGAGGATGTCGGCGGCGACGTCCGGGTCCTTGTCGAGGTGGTTCGGGTTCGCGTGGTGCCGGTTGTGCTTGTCGTTCCACCACTCCCGGCTCATGCCGAGGAGAAGGTTGGCGTGCACGAGCTGGATGATCCGGCTCGCCCCGCGGTCGGCGGTGATCTGGGCGTGGCCGGCGTCGTGGCCGACGAAGGCGGCCCGCGCGGAGAGCAGGGCGAGGGGGACGGCGAGCGGGAGCGCCCACCAGGAAGGGCCGATCAGGGCGAGTCCGGTCAGGACGGCGGCGATGCCGAGGAGGTTGACGACGATCCCGCGGGCGTACCAGCCGGGGCGGTGTTCCAGGAGGCCCTGTTCCCTGACCGTCCGCAGGAGCGGGCTGAACTCGCTGCCGCCCCTGGCGCGGGCGGGAGCCTCGGCGGGGGCGGGCGCCGGGGGCAGGACGGTGGCCTGGGACATGGCGGGGCTCCTGTTTCTGTGGGTCGGGTCGCGATCGGATCTCGGATCGGTGTGCGAACGGTGGGCGCCTCCACTGAAACTACGGATGGGTGATCGTCCGGGGCCATGGCGTCACCACCCGGCCTCGACAGGGGGCGCGCCGGGGTGCGGGGGTGGGGTGAACCCCACCCCACGAGAAGCGATCTCGACTGTGGCGCGGGTCACGTGGGCTTCGTGCGCGTCGAATCGATCACCTGAGGTATCCTCGGCCGCTCGGTCTCCAGGTAGTCAAATTTGAGGAATGCGTTGTCGCTGTCGTACGGACCCGATGATTCCGCCCGCGAACTCACCCTCCACTCCGCCGTCTTTCTCCCCGCCGACCCGCCCCGCGCGGGACGCGTCGCCTTCTGCTCTCCGGAGGGGGACGCCCTGCCGGACGGCGTTCCCGCGAACACCGAGCTCACGATCGTCGACGGCGAAAGCCTCAAGGCCGTGACCGTCCCCGCGCATGCCGTCCCCGTACGGGACGCCCTTCCGCTGCTCGCCCGTGCCCGGTTCACGGACTCCGCCTCGCCCGCCGCCGCGTTCTGGGGCGCCGCGTCCCTCCTCGCACTGGACCTCGTCGCACGCGGACTGTTGCTACCCGGTCTCACTCCCGGCGACCACGATGCTTGGCGGGCCGGGCCGCTCGGCCCGGAGGAGCTGGCGCGGCTGCGCACCCTCGCCGCCTCGATGCCGCCGAGCGCCCACGCCGTACCCCTCTCCCCCGACGAGCCTCTGCTCCTGCCCGAACCCGAGGCGCTGCTCCGCGCGTTCGCCGACGCGGTCGCGGACACGCTCCCGCGGACCCCGGCGGCGTCCCTCGCGGCCGGCGGCGCCGCCTTCGCGGCCGAAGCGCCGCAGTCGATCCCCGAACAGCGAGCCTGGGCCGCCGACGTGGCGGCGGGTCACGACGCGGGCGTCCGGCTGTCGCTCCGCCTCGAACTCCCCGGCTTCACCGCCGAGGCCGACGAGGCGCCCGCTTTCCGCGCGGTCCTCCAGCTGCACGGCGTCGCCGACCCGACGCTGGTCGCGGACGCGGCGGAGGTGTGGGCGGGTTCCGGCACGACGGCCGGCGCGTTCGGCCCCCGGGCGCGGATGGACGCGCTCCTCGCGCTCCGGCGCGCCTCCCGCGCCTGGCCGCCCCTGACCCCGCTCCTCACGGCGGCCGTACCCGACACCGTCGAACTCGCCGACGAGGAGGTCGCGGAGCTCTTGGGCCCGGCTGCCCGGGCCCTCGCGGCGACCGGCGTCCAGGTCCACTGGCCGCGTGAACTCGCCGACCGGCTCACCGCCCGCGCGGTGATCGGCCCTTCGGCCGCGGAGGACGAACAGAGCGGCGCGCGGTACGGAGTCAACGACGCTCCGCACGCAGGCCGCGCCACGCCCGACGACAGCCTCGCCGCGCCGGACGAAGGCCGCGGCACGCCGGACGAGGCGGGCGACCCGTCCCGCGCCTCGCTCCCGTCCTTCCTCTCCGCCGACGCCCTGCTCGCCTTCAACTGGCGCTTCGCCGTGGGCGGGCACGAGCTGACCCGGGGCGAGCTCGACCGGCTCGCCGAGGCGGGGCGGCCCCTCGTCCGCCTGCGGGACCGCTGGGTCCTCGTCGACCCGGCCGAGGTGCTCCGGGCCCGAGCTCAGCAGGACCGCAAGTTCACTCCGGTGGAGGCCCTTTCGGCCGTCCTCACCGGCACGACCGTGGTGGACGGCCGCCCCGTCGAGGTGGCGGCGTCCGGCTGGCTGGAGCGGTTGCGGGAGCGGCTCGCCGACCCCGAGGGCGGCCGCCCGGAGATCGCGCAGCCCGCCGCGCTCGCCGCGACCCTGCGCGACTACCAGGTGCGCGGGCTCGACTGGCTCCACCGGATGACCTCACTCGGCCTCGGTGGCTGCCTCGCCGACGACATGGGCCTCGGCAAGACGATCACCGTCATCGCGCTCCATCTGCACCGGCAGACCGACTCGGCCTCCGCAGGACCCACGCTGGTCGTCTGCCCGACCTCGCTCATGGGCAACTGGCAGCGGGAGATCGAGAAGTTCGCTCCCGGGACGCCGGTCCGCCGCTTCCACGGCGCCGCGCGCGACCTGGAGGGCGTCGCCGACGACGGCTTCGTCCTCACCACGTACGGCACGATGCGGCTCGACACTGAGCGGCTCGCCGCGCGCAGCTGGGGACTCCTCGTCGCGGACGAGGCGCAGCACGTCAAGAACCCGTACTCGGCGACCGCGCGTGCGCTGCGGACGATCGGGGCACGCGCGCGCGTGGCGCTGTCCGGCACCCCGGTGGAGAACAACCTCTCCGAGCTGTGGGCGATCCTCGACTGGACGACCCCTGGCCTGCTCGGCAGCCTCGGGGCCTTCCGTACGCGCTTCGCCGCCGCCGTCGAGGGCGGCGGGGACCCGGCCGCCGCCGAGCGGCTCGGCGCGCTGGTCCGCCCGTTCCTGCTGCGCCGCCGGAAGTCGGACCCGGGCATCGCGCCCGAACTGCCGCCGAAGACGGAGACCGACCGGACCGTCTCCCTGACACCCGAACAGGCCGGTCTGTACGAGGCGGTGGTGCGCGAGACCCTGGAGTCGATCGCCGTCGCCGAGGGCATGGCGCGCCGCGGGCTCGTCGTGAAGCTCCTGACCGGGCTCAAGCAGATCTGCAACCATCCCGCCCAGTACCTCAAGGAGGACCGGCCGAGGATCGAGGGCCGCTCGGGCAAGCTGGAGCTGCTCGACGAACTCCTCGACACGATCCTCGCCGAGGGCGCGAGCACCCTGGTCTTCACCCAGTACGTGGGGATGGCCCGGCTCCTGGAGACGCATCTCGCGGCGCGGGGCGTGCGGACGCAGTTCCTGCACGGCGGCACGCCCGTCGCCGAGCGCGAGGCGATGGTGGCACGGTTCCAGGACGGGGACGTCCCCGTCTTCCTCCTCTCGCTGAAGGCCGCCGGGACCGGGCTCAACCTCACCCGGGCCGAGCACGTCGTGCACTACGACCGCTGGTGGAACCCGGCCGTGGAGGCCCAGGCCACCGACCGCGCGTACCGGATCGGGCAGGACCGCCCGGTACAGGTGCACCGGCTGATCGCCGAAGGCACGATCGAGGACCGGATCGCCGCCATGCTCGACCGCAAACGGGAACTGGCGGACGCCGTTCTCGGGACGGGCGGGGACACGCCGCCGGAACTGACCGAACTGACCGACGCGGAACTGGCGGAGCTCGTACGACTGCGAGGGGACGGACGATGAGCGGGTACGGACACGGGGTCGGCCCCAGGCAGGGGCAGGGACACGGGGGCGACGAGCGGACGTTCGAGGCGCTGCCGCCCGCGAAGGGCGCGGCGTTCGCCCGGACCTGGTGGGGCCTGGCGTGGCTCAAGGCGCTGGAGGACACGGCGCTCGACGGCCAACAACTCAAGGCCGGGCGCCGGCACGCGCGCGCGGGGGCGGTCGGAGCCGTGTCGGTGCGCCCCGGCCGGATCACGGCGATCGTCAAGGACCGCGACGGCACGGCGCACCGCAGCGACGTGCTGGTGCGGGAGTTCTCCGAGGAGGAGTGGGAGCGGCTGCTCGATCTGGCCGTGGACAGCGCGGGGCACATCGCGGCGCTCCTCGACCGTGAGATGCCTCCGCACTTGGTGGAGGACGCGGCGGTCACGGGGCTCGACCTGCTCCCGGGGATCGGCGATCTCGAGCCGGAGTGCGGGTGCGAGGCGTGGGACCACTGCCCGCACACGTCGGCGCTCTGCTACCAGGTGGCGCGGCTGCTCGACGAGGACCCGTTCGTCCTGCTGCTGATGCGGGGGCGCGGGGAGCGGACCCTCCTCGACCAGCTCCAGGCGCGCAGCGCACGACGGGCCGCGGCGCCCTCGGAGCGCGACGGGCAGGACGGGGCCGGGGACGGGCCCGCGGTGGAGGGAGCCGGGGGCATGCCGGGCGTGTCGGCGGCCGAGGCGTACGCGGCCCGGGACATCCTGCCGCCGCTGCCCGCCCCGCCCGGGGCCCTCTCGGGGCCGGGCGAACCGCTCTCCCTCGACACGGAGACGGATCCGGAGCCGGGGGTCGATCCCGCGGCACTGGAGTTCCTCGCGACGGACGCGGCGGCTCGCGCGCACCGGATGCTCGTCGCGGCCCTCGGGGGCAGCGGCGGGCCCGAGCTCGTGGAGCCGCCGCTGACGGCCTCTCAGGACGCGGTGCGTCTCGCCGCGGGCTCGTCCGCCGCCTGGATCACGGCGCGGCTCGCCGACGGTTCGGGCAGGTCGCGGGCGGATCTGGACGCGGCCACGCGCGCGTGGCGCTTCGGCGGCGCCGCCGCCCTGGCCGTACTGGAGGAGGAGTGGACGCCCGACGCCGACACCCTCGCCCGGGCGGCGGCGCGGCTCGCGGAGGCCTGGGAGGGCGACGAGCGGCCGGTGCTGCGGCGGACGGCCGGCGCGCGCTGGACGGTGGTGGGCGCGGAGGCACAGTTGCGGCTCGGAGCGGACGGCCGCTGGTGGCCGTACCGCAAGGCCGGTGGCCGCTGGTCCCCCGCGGGCCCGGCGGACCGCGATCCGGCGTCGGCCCTGGCCACGGCTGCGGCCACGGCCGCTCTCGCGTCCGACGCCACGGGAGCGGGAGGCGCCGCCGGCGCTACCGGAGGAGGCCGGTGATCTTCCCGCCGGTGGCGGACGGGGCGGCCAGGCTGCAGGCGACGGCGTCGGAGCCGAGGAGGTAGCTGGTGCGGTAGGGGTACTGGACGAAGGTGGTCCAGCGCGTGCCGAGCGGCTGTAGAGCGGCCTTGGCGCGGAGGGGTGCGCGGCAGAGTTCCGTGGCTGCCTCGCGTACCTTCTGGTCGTCGGCGTAGGTGCCGGTCAGGCGTGGCCGGGCGACGAGCTCGGCGTCGTGCGGCGTGTCGCAGTCGCGGCGGACGGCGGTGCCCGGCGTGGCGCGGTCGATGTCGAAGCAGTCGCCGACGCGCAGCGCCTCGAAGGAGACGGGCCTGGCGGGAGGACGTGTCGCCGTCGGGGCCGTGGAAGGGGCCGGCCGGGTCGTCGCGGGAGCGGTGCTGGCGGTACGGGAGGGCTGCGGGGCGGCACTCTTCCCGGGCGGGGCGAGCCGCTCCTCGGGCGCCGCGTGCGTCGGCGTGTCGGCCACGGGGCCGCCCGTGGCGGGCACGCCGGTGGTGGACGCGCCCGGCGCTCCTGCCGTGGGTTCGCCGGACGACGGCGCGCCAGCCGTCGGGACAGACGTCGGGCCGCCGTCCTCCGCAGTGACGACCGGGGACGGTACGGCCACCGGGCCGCCGCCCGGTCGCCCGTCGGCTCCCGGCCCTTCGAAGTCCTCTCCGCCGCCGACGGCCACGAACCCGCCCACGACCAGGGCTGCCAGGACCAGCGGTACGAGCGGCACGCCGAACCAGCGGGCGCGCCGCGCGGCCGGCCCCGGCCGGGGTGCCCCGAGGCGTACGACACGCGGCCACCCCACAGCGGCGAGCCGCTCGGCGGAGTGAGCCTCGGTGGACTGTGACTCGGCGGAACGGAGTTCAGCGGAACGGGGCTCGGCGGAACCAGGCTCGGCGGAACGGGGCTCGGTGGGACGGGGCTCGGCTGAGGGGGACTCAGCCGGTCGGCGGTCCGGCGGCGGAGTGGCGGTCGGCTGGTGCGGCACAGACACCAGGGTTGCTTGTCGGCCTCCATGAGGCGAGTGATCCGGGGCCGTTGAGCACGGCCTGTACAGAATCGTGACCATCGCCGACCACGCCTTGTCCGACCATGGCCGGAACGCACCTCTCCTCCCCCGGTCACCGTCCCGCCGACGCCCCGTCATGAGTGCCCTACAGACCGAGCTGGCGCTCCGCGCCCTCGACCGTCTGCGCGAGCAGCACGGCGATGGTCATGGGACCGACGCCACCGGGGACCGGAGTGATGAGGGAGGCGCGCTCGGCGGCGGACGCGAAGTCGACGTCGCCGATGTTGCCCGGGTTGTAGCCGGCGTCGACGACGACGGCGCCGGGCTTGATGTCCTCGCCCTTGATGAAGTTCGGCTTGCCGACGGCCGCCACCAGGATGTCGGCCTCCCGTATGACGGAGGAGAGGTCCTTGGTGCGGGAGTGGCAGTAGGTGACGGTGGCGTCGCGGCCGAGGAGGAGGAGACCGGCCGGCTTGCCGAGGATCGCGCTGCGCCCGACGACCACGGCCCGCTTGCCGCTCGGGTCGACGTCGTACGCGTCGAGGAGGCGCATGATGCCGCCGGGCGTGCAGGAGACGAAGCCGGGGAGTCCGAAGCCCATGGCGGCGAAGGAGGCCATGGTGACGCCGTCGACGTCCTTCTCCGGGGCGATGGCCTCGAAGGCGGCGCGCTCGTCGATGTGCGGGCCGACCGGGTGCTGGAACAGGATGCCGTGGACCTCGGGGTCCTCGGACAGCGCGGTGATCGCGGCGACGAGCTCCTCGGTCGTCGTGGTGGCGGGCAGCTCGACGTGCTTGGAGCGGATTCCGGCCTTCGCGCAGCGGTTCTGCTTCATCTTCACGTACGTCACGGAGGCGGGGTCGGCGCCGACCAGGACGGTGGCGAGGCACGGCGTGACACCGGTGCGGCGGGTGACCTCGGCGGCGCGCGCGGCGGTCTCCTCGACCGTACGGCGGGCGAGGGCGGTGCCGTCCATGAGGGTGGCGGTGCTGGTGGACATGGCAACTCCTGGGCGTCGTGTCTGACCGGTGGTTCGCCCAGGCGCACGGCATCGGCACGGTCGCACCGCTCGGTGCGCTCCGCCCGGGCCGCTCCCCGGTGGTGATCCACCTCAAGCGCCAGTCACGGCCCGGGCCCACTCTACGTGCTCCGCGCCAGGAGCCGGGGGCCGGTCCCGGACAGGGCGCATATGCCGCGGTGCCGGAGCGCTTGTCGGCGGCCCGCGCGCGCACGACGATGAGCCGGACGTGCAGGGCGACCTCGACGGGGAGGCCGAGTTGAGCGATGCGTGGATGGGCGGGTCAGGAGGTCCCGGTACCGGGGCGAGGGGTCCGGACGACGGGGCCGACGGTCCGAGCGACGGGACGACGGGCGCAGCTGACAGGCCGACCGGTCCGGCGGTGCGGCCGCTGGTGGCCGCCTCGTGGCGGCGTTCCGTGCGGGCCAGGGTGTGCCAGGAAGGAGCCGCGCGGATCGAACTGGACGAGGACGCGTTGGCGGGGCACCGGGACGGCCATCCCCTCTCGGCGGCGATGCCGGTGATCCGGGAGTTGATGGGGACGTACGCGACGGACGGGGAGCATCTGCTGGCCGTCTGCGACGCGGCAGGGCGGATGCTCTGGGTGGAAGGCCATCCGGGCACGCTGCGCAAGGCCCGGGCGATGAACTTCGTGGCCGGGGCCCGCTGGTCGGAGTCGGCGGCCGGGACGAACGCGCCCGGGACCGCGATCGCCGTCGACCGGCCGGTACAGGTCGTCACCGACGAGCACTTCCGGCGGCGTGTGCGGGCCTGGACGTGCGCCGCCGCTCCCGTGCACGATCCGCTGTCCGGCCGGGTGATCGGCGCGGTGGACATCACGGGTGGGGAGCGCCTCGCGCACCCGCACAGCCTCGGATTCGTGCAGGCGGTGGCGCGGGCGGCCGAGTCCCAGCTCGCCCTGCTCGGTCCGCCGGCCCGGCCGGGCGGGTTCAGGCTCTGCGCGCTGGGCCGCGACGAAGCGGTGCTTACAGCGAACGGGCGGCGCGTACGCCTGTCCCGCCGGCACAGCGAGATCCTGGTGGTCCTGGCACACCGCCCGGAAGGGGTGGGCGGCGACGAGCTCCTGACGCTGCTGTACGAGGACGAGTCGGTCACCCCGGTGACGCTGCGGGCGGAGCTGTCCCGGCTCCGCACTCTCCTCGGGCCCGACGTGCTGCGCTCGCGCCCGTACCGGCTGGCGGGAGCCGTCGACGCGGACTTCGCGACGGTCGACCGGCGGCTCGCCTCCGGTGCCGTCTCGGCTGCGGCCGGCGAGTACGCGGGCCCGCTCCTTCCGGCCTCGCTCGCCCCGGGGGTGGTCCGGCTGCGCGAGCGGCTCGCGGACCGGCTCCGGGCCGCGCTGGTGGACCGGGGCGACCCCGGACTCCTCGCGGACTGGGCGTACAGCACATGGGGCGAGGACGACGTGGTGGCCTGGCGGGCCCTGTGCGCGGCGGTACCGGCGCCGCAACTCCCGCCCGTAAGGGCGAGGCTCGACTCCCTTGAAGCGGAACTGACTGCCACTGCAACGGGGTTGCAACGTACAGCCGCGCAGACTCGGCGATGAGTGCCGGCCAGGGACGGCCGGCGCGCCGAGGGAGGCCATGCCGATGACCCGTTACGCCGCACCCGGCACCGAGGGCGCGATCATGTCGTACGCGGACCGCTACGACCACTGGATCGGCGGCGAGTACGTCGCCCCGGCGCGCGGCCGCTACTTCGAGAACCCGAGCCCGGTCGACGGCCGCGCCTTCACCGAGGTCGCCCGCGGCACGGCCGAGGACGTGGAACGCGCCCTCGACGCGGCGCACGCGGCGGCTCCGGCGTGGGGCAGGACGGCCCCGGCCGAGCGCGCGACGGTCCTGCTGCGGATCGCGGACCGCATGGAGAGCAACCTGGAGGCGCTCGCGGTCGCGGAAAGCTGGGACAACGGCAAGCCCGTCCGGGAGACCCTCGCCGCCGACATCCCGCTCGCCATCGACCACTTCCGCTACTTCGCGGGGGTGTTGCGGGCCCAGGAGGGTTCGCTGAGCGAGATCGACGACGACACCGTCGCGTACCACTTCCACGAACCGCTGGGCGTCGTCGCACAGATCATCCCGTGGAACTTCCCTATCCTGATGGCGGTCTGGAAGCTGGCGCCCGCGCTGGCCGCCGGCAACGCGGTGATCCTCAAGCCCGCCGAACAGACCCCGGCCTCCGTGCACTTCTGGCTGAGCCTGGTCGCGGACCTGCTGCCGCCCGGCGTCCTGAACATCGTCAACGGCTTCGGCGAGGAGGCCGGCAAACCGCTCGCGTCCTCGCCGCGGGTGGCGAAGATCGCCTTCACCGGCGAGACGGCGACGGGCCGCCTGATCATGGGGTACGCCTCAGCGAACCTCAAGCCGGTCACCCTCGAACTCGGCGGCAAGTCCCCGAACATCTTCTTCGACGACGTGTGGGCGGCGGACGACGACTTCCGCGACAAGGCCCTCGAAGGCTTCACGATGTTCGCCCTGAACCAGGGGGAGGTCTGCACCTGCCCGTCACGCGCCCTCGTCCAGCGCGGCCACTACAGCGACTTCCTGGAAGCGGCGATCGCCCGTACGGAGCGGATCGTCCCCGGCCACCCCTTGGACACGTCGACGATGATCGGCGCCCAGGCCTCAGCCGAGCAGCTCCGGAAGATCCTCTCGTACCTGGAGATCGGCCAGCAGGAGGGCGCGAAGATCCTGACGGGCGGCCAGCTCATCACGTACGACGGGGACTTGGCGGGCGGCTATTACGTCCAGCCCACGATCTTCGAGGGCGACAACCGCATGCGGATCTTCCAGGAGGAGATCTTCGGCCCGGTGGTGGCGGTGACGTCCTTCACCGACTTCGACGACGCGATCCGCACGGCCAACGACACGCTCTACGGCCTCGGCGCGGGCGTCTGGACCCGCGACACGAACACGGCCTACCGCGCGGGCCGCGCGATCCAGGCAGGCCGAGTCTGGACGAACTGCTACCACGCGTACCCGGCCCACGCTGCATTTGGAGGAACGAAGCAGTCGGGCATCGGCCGCGAGAACCACAAGATGATGCTGGATCACTACCAGTGGACGAAGAACTTACTAGTCAGCTATTCCCCCAAAAAGCTCGGCTTCTTCTAAGAAGTTGAGCACGGTGCCTGACCTGCGCAAACGGCCGGTCAGGCACCGTTGCCCTGGTCTCGAAACGGCTACCGAAGTCGGGTGATTGCAGAGTTCACTTGACTCCGATATCTCACTTCATAGAGAAGATCCGGGCCATGCACGGGCCAGCGCGGTCGCCGTTCCACCGTGCATACCAGCAGACGCAGAGTCCTTTCCAAGCTGATGGTGGCGGCCGGTCGTTGTGGGGATGGCTGCACGAAACGACAAAGCTGCTGATAGACGATTCTCGATCAAGATGTCAGGAACGGGCCATGAGGGCGGCGAGACCCGCACGTGTGGCGACGTCGGTCTTACGGAACACCCGGGAGAGGTGGGTCTCGACGGTACGCGGACTGAGGTAGAGCCTGGTGGCGACCGCCTGGTTGGTGAGGCCCTCGGCCACCAGTTCGGCGATCTCCCGCTCGCGTGCCGTCAGGGAGGCCAGCCACGGCGGGGCGGTGGAGGACGTGCGGGGTACGGACGGCCGCGTCATCTCCGCCAGGCCGACCAGCAGGCCCGCGCCTCCACGGGTGGCGAGCCGGTGCCCCTGCTTCCACATGGCCGCGCCACGCGCTCCGAACCCGGCGGCCGTCATGGCCGGGGCCGCGAGCAGCAGTGACCGCGCCTCCCAGAACACCGCGCCAGACCGTGCGCATTCCGCCGCTGCCTCGGAGAGCAGCGTTGCCGCCCTGCCGGCGTCGCCGTGGTGCAGTGCGAGTTGTGCCGCGCTCCGCATCGCGGAGGCGCGTTGCACGGGCAGGCCGAGCTGCTCCGCTTCCGTGCGGGCCCGCTCGGACCATGCGGACGCGGACGGGACGTCCCCTGTGAAGAGGGCCGCCGTGACGAGAAGTTCCGACAGGAGCGGGCGCATCGAGGGTTGCAGGCCACGCAGGTCGTCTCCCCCGGCCCGGAGGAGGGCGTCCCGGGCGCGGTGCGGGTCGCCGCCGGTGAGCGCCGCGTAGCCGAGCATGCACCAGGCCATGGAGGCCCGCCAGTTGTCGCTCGGTCCCATGGTCGCAACGGCCTCCTCCGCGGCCGCCAGTGCCTCCGGATCGCCGGGCGCGGACGCCGCGACGCGCACCTGGGCCTTGTTGGCCAGGACGAAGGCGAGCAGTTCACCGCTGCCGATTCCGCGGGCGATGTCCTCGGCCTCGTCCGCCAGTTCCCAGGCCGACTGCAGTCGGCAGGTCTGGATCGCTACGTGTGCCTTGCACAGCAGCAGGAGCGGCAGGAGGTAGATCTGCCCGCTGCGCCGGGCGATGCCGAGGCCGCGGTCGGCGTGGCGTTCCGCATCGATGAAGCGGCCCAGGAAGGCCTCCGCCCATCCCAGTCTGCCCAGTGGTTCGCACAGTGCCGTGAGGTCGTCGTCGGGCAGACCGTCCAGCAGGCAGGCTGCCTGCGCCGCGTACGCGCTCGCCGCAGCCACGTCGCCCTCGTAGGCCTCGCCGAACGCGGCGACCGCCAGTGCCCCCGCCTCGCCGAGTTCGTTGCCGAGGACGCGCGCGTCCGCGAGGGTCCGTGCGACTTCGCCCCGCATCTGCGGATAGGAGGCGTTGTGCGGTGCGGACGAGCAAAGTTCGAGGCCGATCGACACCCGGTCGGACGGCGACAGCTCCGGCTGGCGCAACTCGCGGCGCAGCAGCGCGATCGCCTCGGGATATCTTCCGAGGTGCCGTTCCGTCAAGGCGCACAGCACGACGGCCGACGTCCTGACGCCGGTCTCGTCGGGACCGGCCGTGCTGATCACATTGTGCAACAGGTCGCGGCTCTCCCGCAGCCCGCCGGAGACCCCGAGTGCTCGTGCGCGCCGCAGCAACAGATCGCGTCGCTCGACGGCGTATTCGGCCGTGTCGGGCAGCAGTCCGAGTGCGGCCTGGAGCCAGTGTGCGCAGCTCGTCGGAGCCGTGGACGCGGTCTGCTCAGCCGCCTGCCTCAGTACGGCGTACGCCTGCGGATCCCATGTGGTCACCGACCGTTCGATGTGCCGGGCCTGCTCGACGGCCGATGCGCCGGTGCGGGCCAGCTCTGCGGCGGCGACGTGATGGATCTCGACGCGCCGCCGAACCGCGGTGGACTCGTGGACCAGGGTCCGGACCACCGGGTGGCGCAGCACCATGCGGCCGCCTGGGCCCGGCCGCACGAGGTCACGTCGCGCCAGTGTGTCCAGATCATCGTCGAGCTCGGCATCAGTACGACCGGTCACCCTACGGATCACCGGGGACACGGCGTGGTCGCCGAGCACGGCGATCACCTCCAGGGTCCGGTGCTGCGACGGGGTCAGCGGGGCCAGCTCGTTCAGCAGCAGCGCTCCGAGTCCGGTGGGCAGTTCGTCGAGGCCGAACTCGGCGAAGGCCGAGGAGGACGTAGGGCGACGTGCGGCATCCTCGCGGTACGCGTGCAGGAGAGAGAGGAAGTAGAGCGGGTTGCCCTCTCCTGCCGCATGCAGTTGCGCGGCCCGGTCGCGCGGCAGATCGGGGGCGAGCCCTTCGACGCACTCTTGTTCCGAGAGCGGCGCCAGACCGATCCGGAGGACTGCTCCGGTGCCGGCTTCACGGGTGAGCGCCGCGGTGAGCGCGGTCGGCGTCTGCCGGTCGCGGCGGGCGACGACGAGGACGACCGGGCCGGGTACGGGATGCCGGACGAGATGGTCCAGGAGCTCCAGGGAAGCCGGGTCCGCCCAGTGCACGTCGTCCAGCGCCACCACCAGGCCGCCCGCCCGGCCGAGTTGTGCCATCAGCCCTGCCACCGATCGGTGGAGACCGAAGCGGTCGGCGGTGGCGGGCACCGGCCCGGGGGACGGCCCGGCGCCACGGCCGCCGAGGACACGGGAGACCGCGTCCAGCAGGTCGGGGGCATGCGGGGGACGGTGGTCCAGATCGGCGAACGCGTCGGCGAACGGATGGAACGGGAGGTGCCGCTCGTACTCCGCCGCGCGGCCGCGCAGCACCGTCATCCCCCGTCGCCGTGCGTGCAGGCAGAACTCCGCCATCAGCCGGCTCTTGCCGATCCCTGCCGCGCCGGTGATGTCGACGAAGGACGGGATCCCTCGGCCCAGCCGGTCGATCACCGTGTCGAGCAGCCGTAGTTCGGCCGTGCGGCCGACGAGGGGGCTCCCGCTGTCGTGATGTGTGGCCGCGTCTTCCGATGTTCCGACGTGTGTGATCCCTCTACCGAACTCCACGGCATTGTCTATCACGCCGAACGGAAGAACGTTCGAGAGTCGACCCACCCACTGAGTCCTACGCTTCCGCTGAGGACCCGAGGCAGTGCGGCCCTCCGTCGCCTCAGCCGAACCAGTCGACCAAGGCGATGGCTATCGAAACGATGATGCCCACCAGGACTCCGAGGACGAGTGCGGCGACCTCGGCGGCGATGAAGACCAGGACGTAGTCGCCGTTGTGGCTGAACGTGCCGTCCCGCGCACCGGCGCGGAACGACAGCGACAGGGCGAGGAACGGTCCGAGGATGAGCCCGGTGACGGTGACCCACGTACCCAGCGCGTAGCCCGACAGCTCGTGGGCTCTGCCCCTCGCCATCCGCACCTCCACGGTGCTGCCTGGCTTGTGCGACGTGGCAGCCTTGTCCAGCGTGACCTGACGTCGGGGCTCGCCCGCCGCACGCGGTGTGTACGTGCCTGTGCAGTTGGTGCCGTCCGAATACCCCTGCGCGTCGGTGGCCTCGTAGCACGAGCTGATCCTCATGACGCCGTCCACGGGGCCGAACCCCAGAACGGCTGCCATGTGGGGGCCCGGAAACAGCCAGATCAGCCACCCGGCGACCGCGAGACTGACCACCGCTCCGGTCAGGCCCACCCTCCGCTCCCATGTCCCCGCCGTTCGCGCCACACCGCCCGCCCTCCTGGAAGGCGGCCGCCACGCGGACCGCCTGTGATGTGTACGGCTCACAGAACCGACACGATTCTCCCGCCCGTCGCGGTTCCGCGAGTCCGTGGTTTCCCTGACATGCCTACGTAATTCAGAGTGCGTGCGGTCGGCCGGCCACTACGTAGCGAAGTACGTGGTTCCACCGACGCCCTCTTCAACGGATCCTGCGAGCATCGGCCCCATATCGCAGCACAGCCACGTGCCCTTCGCTGCCGGCAGTTCGGAATGCTTCCCCCGTCGAACAAGAGGTACCGCCGTGTCACACCGCGTTCTCGCTTCCACCATCCTCGGAGTGGTCCTGACGCTGTCGCTCGCCGCCTGCGGATCAACCGCGGACAAGGACCCGGCCGTCCCGGGCTCGACGGCCGCGGGCAGCGTGGCCGACGGGCGCGCCGCAGACGGAGGCGCGTCAGGGGATTGCCCCGACAAGCACGCGGCCACCGTGCAGGACGACAAATTCGGAGGGACGGCGGACATCGACCTGTGTGCGCGTCCCGAAGTGCACCGGACAGCCGTCAAGGCGGCCTGGGCCAGCGTGTACACCAGGCCCACCGTGAGCCCGCCCCTCAACATGATGCCGGTCTCCTGCACGGGCGAGTCCGAGGAGAGCTGCAAGGTGACCAAGGTCGGTGACACCGGTCTGTGCAATCAGGCGAATCCCGATTGCCACCCGCGGCGCGGCGAAGAAGTACCCGTGCTCTGTTCCGCCGTGGACAAGCTGAACTCCGACAGGCTGTACTACGGCGTGCTCCTCGACAGCAAGCGCCTGCTGGCCATGGGGACGGACAACGACCGCGGCTACACCAAGGACTTCACCGACAAGGGCGACATCGCCGTGGGTTATGTGGATGCCGGGAAGCTGGAGAAGGTACGGGCCGAACTGCCCGCCTGTGACGGCACCCTGCTCCACGGCTGGGGAGCCCGCTCCCTCGGACGGATGCAGGGTCTTCCCATCGACTGATTCCCCGTCGTGACCACCTTGCTCCGGGCCCGAGCCGATGGTGGACGCGCTGCTGGTCGAGCCCTTGGCGCCGGTCGCGAGTTCCCGGTCGGCTTCTCGCCACAACGGGACGGCTCGCGCGGCCGTCGCAGGGCCTTGGCCCGCCTGCTCACTCGGTACGGCCGGGCACCGCCCCTACAGTCGTGACCGCCTCGGAGCCACCCGAGGAACGACAGCCGCACATGGCGCTCCGGGTTGTCCCGGTGGCTGGACCTCATGGCCTCGATGCACGCGGCGCGTGCGGCGGCGGACCGATCTCGGGGATACGCCCGCCCCAGGTTCATGCCGTCGTCGCTCTGGATCGGTGGCTGCATCCATGCCTCGCTCATGTGGACGCCAGCCTCGGAACGAGCCGCCGGCACCAGGGCCGCGTAGGGCTCGGCGACCGCGGATGCCTCGATCTGTTGTACGGCATCTCCAGGTACTCCACCACTGCGGTCAGCACTGCGGTGTCTATCGACGATCCCAAGAAGGTCGAGAAGGCCGATCTCGCTGGTCCACCGACGCTCCTCGGGATTGGCCCGTTCTGCTCGGCGTCCTGCTGCGGTTCGCCCTGACCGTGGCCAGCATCGGTGACGGACAGGACCGGGCGCGCATCGTCACCTGGGCCGTCCTCGGCGTAGCCGCAGTGCTGCTCGCCTGGGGGCCGCACCGGCTCGCCAATGTCCCCCTCCCACCTGCACTTCCCCGGCCGGGACGGGCACGTCGTGTACGGCGAGGGCCGCTATGTCGGCTACCGCCACTACGACACCCTCGCCGTTCCGGTCGCGTCCCCCTTTGGCCACGGCCTGACCTACACCACCCTCGCCTACGTAGACCTGGAGACCACCGCGACCGGCGACAGACGGTGGACCGTCGAGGCCACCATCACCAACACCGGAAGCCGCCTCGCCCGCGAGGTGCTCCAGCTCTACGTCGCCTTCGACGAGCCACACCCGGCGGCCGGCGGATCGCCCCCGGCCCGTTTCACGGTGGAGATCGGCACCTCGTCCCGGGACATCCGCCTTCGGACCGCACTCCCCCGGCGACGGCAGACTCGCCGACCTGGAAGCGATGTCGCCTCCGGCATATGGCTCGACCACCCCGTCGGCAAGCCGCTCCTGCGCGAAGCGCTTACCCGCGCGGAAGTCCCGTCGCCCGAGGACCTCGCGGCGACCTACCCGACCGTCCTACGGGCCCCAGGACGTGCGGTTGGCCAGGTTCACCGGCCTCGGCGTCGACGTCACGCCCCAGGACATCGACCGCCTCGTTGCGGCCGTATGGTCACGCTGACGCATGCTTCCCGCCCCGGAGGCTGGAGCCCCAACTCGCTCTCACCGCCAGAAGCCCCGCAGGCCGACTCCGCTGAACGGCGTCGACGCGGGCTCTTGCCCGGCGGGATGCGGACCGTCGCTCGTACACTCCGTCGATCCAAGATCCGGGCCATACCCGGGCCAAGCCCCAACCAAAGATCACCAAGGCAATCATTGTGACTGGTCATCACAGGCGCGGACCATGTACCACCAGCACTCGAAAAATCTTCTCGTGTCGTACTCGCCGAAGAAGCTCGGCTTCTTCTAGCGGCACGAAAAGAGGCGCCTGACCTGGGCTTCTGCCCGTCAGGCGCCTCTCGTTTGCCTTGCCGAGAAAGGGGTCTCGTTTGCGCCGAAACTCCCCGTTCATCCCACCGGTATCCCGCTCCTGACCAGCGCTTCCGGACCAGTCACGGACCACCCCCCAGACGCCTCGCCCCGGCTGACGCGGCCCCACTCCTCCATGGACTGCTCGATCCGGTCACGGCCGACCGGGACGCTTCAACAAGATCGTGTTACGAGCTCGTAGGGAACAGGATTCTGGGGCCGACACGTGTTGAGAGCGCTCCCAAAACCTGCGGCACCGACGCAAGGCTCACGGAGCTGTGGGCGCTGCTGGACGGTGCCCGGGGCCAATCCTCAATTGTATTCGAACCAGGCCAGAATGGCCTTGACGCGCCGATTGTCCTCGTCGGGAGGCATGCCGAGCTTCACGAAAACGTTCGCCACATGCTTACTCACGGCAGCACCGGAAAGAAACAGCTCCGTCGCGATTTCTGCGTTGGAGTGCCCTTCGGCCATGTGGGCGAGCACTTCCCTTTCCCGAGCGGTGAGCCGGGCAAGCGGCCCCTGCGGCGAGTCCGCGCGGGTGACGTGGCGAACAACCTCGGGGTCGATCACGACGCCACCTGCGGAGACCGTCTCGACAGCTCGCAGGAAGTCGGCGACTCTGCCCACTTTCTCCTTGAGCAGGTATCCGACGGCTCCGTCGGCACCCGGGCCGTTCAGAAGCTCCCTCACATAGGGGCCCGTGACGTAGGCGGAGAGAACCAACACCGGCAGGTCCCGGTGACGGGAGCGCAGATCGATCGCGGCACGCAGTCCGTCGTCGGTGTTTTTGGGGGGCATGCGGACATCCGTGATCACCATGTTCGGGGCGGCTCCGGCATGCACCAGCTCGTCGACTGCGGCAACCAGTTCGTCGGCGTCCTCGCATTCGCGGATGACATCATGAGCGTGGGAGGTCAAGATTTCCCGGATGCCGGCCCTTATCAGCACGCTGTCATCTGCCAGAACAATTCTCATGACCCCCCTCCCCGGGGAACGTCCTGCTTCAATTTATCACCATGGGGGTTGGCTGGGAGCGGACGCTACAACCAGCGTCCCGCCACCCGGTGGGCTGAGAATTTCGAGATTCCCGCCGACGCTTCGCATTCGCTCGCGCAGTCCGGCGAGCCCGGAGCCCGTGTCGATTCTCGCACCGCCGACACCATCGTCGTGCACACGCACGTGTACGTCTGTCGTGGCGCATCGTAGGTCGATCCGAGCGTTTCCCACACCTGCGTGTTTCGAGATGTTCGTCAGGGCTTCGGACACCGTGAAGTATACGGCGGTCGCAGTCGGTGACGAAAGCTGGGAGTCATCGCCGGTGCTGGTCAGTTCGACCCGCAAAGGTGACCGTGCGGCCAGTTCTCGGACGGCGGCGATGAGACCGAGGTCGCTCAGTTCACGGGGATGGATGTCGCGCACCGTGTCCCTCAGCCGTTCGAGTGCGCGCTCCGCGTGAGCCTGGGCCTGCCGTGCCAGCCGCACGATTCGTTCCTGGTCGGCGGCTGCCGCCGCGGCCGTGGCTTCCAGCATCCCGAGACGCATGACGACGGCGACGAGTTCCTGTTGGGCGCCGTCGTGCAGATCGCGTTCGATGCGTTGTCGCTCGAATTCGAAGGCCGCTGTCAGCGAAGCCCGACTGGTCCGGAGCTCCTCCAGTTTCGCGAGCAGATCCGGGTCCCGGTTTCTGGAGAAGGCGCGCAGGAGAAAGTCGCGAAGAAATGATGTGCCGGTCAGTACGGTAGTGGTGACCGCGCCGAGAACGATGCCTGCGAGCATCGCCAGGAGGGTTTCCCCAACGGATTCAGGGGTGAATGGACCGACCTGCGCAGCGATACCGAAGAGCCAGAAGACGGGGGAGAACACCAACGCGGCAGCGCCGATGAATCCGAAGAAGGCCACCAGCAGTGACAGTGCGGACAGGAGTACGGCGGTCACGAAAACCGGGAGGTCGGTGCGCCACATCGACCGTGAACGCAGCCGGAGTACCACCCACTTTGCCCAGCTGTGGTCCGAGGGTTTCAGGGGCATCGTCTCGACGCCGCACCACCGGGCTCTCGAACGGTCCGTCTCCGCCACCACCGGGGCCGAGACCGGCGCGACGAGAATGGAAAGCAGCAGAATCGGAAAAGCCATTGCCGCGATGCATTCCGTCAGCACCCTCCGGGCAATACGAATCTGCGCCATGCCCGCCATTGTCGCATACTGCGGATCGCGCAAAAGGTAGACCTAGGTCTACCTTCAAGCAGTGCAGACACCCGTGTGGCTCCCGCCGCGCCCTGCTTAGCTCGATGCATGCCTATCTCAGCTGCCGCTTCCGTGCCGTGCATCCGTTTGCGCGGCCTACATATGGACTTCCCCGTCCCGGGCCGTCGACGCGAGACGACGCGCGTCCTGCACGATATCGACCTGGACGTTCCCGAAGGCCAGCTGACCGCCATCGTCGGCCCCTCCGGGTCGGGCAAGTCGACGCTCCTGCTCTGCATGGCTGGTCTGGAGCAAGCGACCGCGGGTTCCATCGAGGTCCTGGGAACGGATGTCCTGTCGCTCCCCCCTCGCAAGCAGGCCGCATTCCGCAGTGAGAACGTCGGATTCATCTTCCAGGAGTACAACCTCGTCAGCTCGCTGACGGTCGAGGACAACATCGCCCTGCCGGCGCGACTCGCCGGCCATCGGGTACCCAGGTCGAGGGTCGGCGACGCCATGTCGAGGCTCGGTATCGCCCAGCACGCGCGGCGGCGCCCCGACCGGCTCTCCGGAGGGGAACGCCAGCGCGTCGCGGTGGCCCGGGTCGTCGCGAATCAGCCGCGGATCGTCTTCGCCGACGAGCCGACCGGCGCGCTCGACCTCAAGTCGGGTCACGTCGTGCTCGATTGGCTGCAGGCACTTCCCGCGCAGGGAACCGCGGTCCTCATGGTCACACACGATCCTCATGCGGCCGCACGTGCTGACCAGGTCGTGGTGCTGGGGTCCGGGCGAGTGCACGCCGTCATTCCTGGTGGCGACTCCCACGCGGTGAGCGATGCCGTCCTCGCGGCACAGTCGGAGGACGAAGCGGGTGAGCAGGCGTCGTGATGCGACTTGTCCTGTCGGACATTCGGATGCAGGCGTCCATGTGGTTGTGGACGTTCCTGTGCGCAGTGGTCGGTGCGGCATGCGCAGCGGGCTCGGTCATCGCCATGTTCACCGCCGTCTCGGCAGCGCGGGCGGCGGGTGATGCGCGGATGGTCTCCGCGTCGATCGCACTCGGCGGCAACATCGTCTTCTTCACCGTGCTTGCCGCCGTGGGCATCGTCGCATCCACCGTCGGACTGACCTTGACGACCCAGCGACGCGATCACGCCCTGTGGGCGATCCTCGGGATCCCGCGCAATCGCATCAGATCCATTCTGCGCACGGAACTGATCGTGCTCGGCACTGCAGCCGGCGCGCTGGCAGTACCGCTGGCCCCTTTTGTCGCGAGCACCACCCTCTCACAGTGGACGACCACGGGACTCGACCTGCACGGAGCCACGGCCGGATTCCAGCTCTGGCACGTCGGGGCGAGCGTGCTGTCCGGAGTGGTTCCGTGTCTGCTCGGCGGCTGGGGAGTCACGCGCCGCGCCGCCAAGACACCGGAGATGCGCGCGTTCCGAGACCTCTCTGATCCACCGGCGCGGCCCGGCGTCACGCGCGGCGTTCTCGCCCTCTGCCTCCTCGCCGGTGTGGTCGGGATGTGGATTCCCGGGCTGGGACTCGAACTCGAAGGCGGGATCGCACAGCGGACGGCCTTCGCTTTCGCCGGCGACCTCTTTCTCATCTGCCTCTTGCTGCTGATGGGGCCGTGGGTGCTCACACCTCTGATGAGGTTCTGGACCGCACTCCTGCCCTCGCGCGGTGTCGCCTGGCACCTTGCCGTGCAATCGTGCCGCACCCGCGCGGCGAGAAGCGTCGCCACGGTGCTGCCCTTCGCCCTCTCCTTGTCGTTCGTCGGACTCTTCATGGTCATGGGGAACGTCATGCCCGGAAGCGCCGCCGGGCTGGACGATGTCCTGGTCGTGCTGGGCTGGGTCTTCGTCGTGTCCTGGGTCGGCGGCCTTGCTGTGATCGCTCTGGTCGGGCGGGAACGCACACGTGATTCCGCCATCGTGGCGGTCGCCGGTGCGCGACCGGGCGTGGTCACCCGATCAACGATCTATGAGGGAGTGATCTACGCGGGGACGGCGATCATCTTCGGTGCGATCTCCATCGCGGTGACGAGTGCCACTATCGCCGTGGGCGCCAAGATCAGCGTCGTCCGGGTTCTGGACGGCCTCCCCTGGGCGACTCTCGGCGTGCTCGCCGGCGTGACGCTTGTGACCACCTGCCTCGCTCTGGCTCTCCAAGCCGCCCGTGTGTCGCGCACGGTCGCAGCCCGGGCTCTGCGCTCGTGAAGCAGGGCGACGTCCGTACCTGTCGCCGCGACAGCAGAATCCCCGGCCCGGTATTCAGGTTGCCTGCTGACGCCACGGAACGAACTCGCCACCGATGCGATCGCGCCCTTTGAACCAACCACCACCATGAACGGCATGCGTCACCCGCATGTCCAGAACTATGAAGGAATGAATCAATGGGAATTAGGCCTCACGCTGTGCTCGTCCTCGGGGGTATCGCGATCCTCACTTTCGCAGCCACGGGATGCAGTCCGGACGGTGCCCCGGCGAACACAGTCGTGGAATCGAAAATGTTTGATTTCAGTGGGGACAGCCTGACCGTGAAGTCCGACTCCGCCGACCTGGAACTCGTAGCCGCCGATGTCAAGGGCGTTCGGGTGACGCGGCAGGTCAGCGGTACGAAAGTTGGCGGCGAAATAGAATCCGGATGGAAGCTCGAAGGGGGCGTTCTCACGCTCTCGCTGGACTGCACGGCCTCTCCGTCAACTGCGGCGCGAAGTACACCGTGAAGGTACCGCGCGACGTCGCGATCACTGCCGAGAACGACAAGGGTCTTGTTGAAGCCACGGGCTTCACCGCAGACTTCTCGGCCAAAGCCGGCGACATGCGGTTGTCGGACCTCAGCGGGCCCCATCTGGATCTGGAAGGCCGCGATGGAACCATCGAAGGCGACAGGATCTCCGCAAGGTCGGTCACCGTCGCCTCACGGAACGGCGACAACGAGCTGAACTTCGTCTCCGCACCTGACCTCGTCGATGTGCGAAGCCAGGACGGCGACGTTCGGCTCGGCCTGCCGGAGGCGACGTACGCAGTCGACACGGCCGCCAAGAAGGGCGACATCACCATGGATGTCACGAAAGACGACACAAGTGACCATGCCGTGAGGATTCACACCCGTAACGGAGACATCGTCATCGGCAAGGGGGAGGCGCCTTGATGGCTGTACCGCAAATGCTCCCTGGGTCGGCGCCAGTGGGGCGTGCGACGTTACAGGACATGATCGTCTCGCTGGGTGCCCTGCTGCCCACCGCAGCCGGGCCACCTACTGAAGTACGGTCGCCGTGCGGGACTGCGCCGAGATTCGAGCACCTGATCGAATAAGTGGAGCAGCTCGCGCACCGGGCCGCGTGGATGCGGCAGGAGAGCTGGCGCGGGGCGAGCCCCTTGCTGGCTCTGGTTCCCGGTGCGGAGTGCAGCCCTTTGCCGGACTGGGCCCGGTCGATGGGAGTTGGTTGGGTGAGGTCTGCCCACTGGGGCTTGTAGTCGTGGTGGAGCGGGCGTGCCGTGACGGTGGTGTTTCGTCGTGGCACGCCCGCTCTCTTGGCTTTGGGGCTGGAGGTTAGGCGATGTGCTTGACGGACGCCCAGGTGCCGCCGCCCCAGGCGATGGTGCTGGGGCTGATGTTGCCCTGGCCGTTGCCCTTGTAGAGGTGGAGGTCGCCGTCGGGCCAGACGGTCATGAGGTCGGCGGCGCCGTCGGCGCTGTAGTCGTCGCCGGCCATGAGCTTGGTCCCGGACCAGGTGTTGCCACCCCAGGCGGGAAGTTGGGTGTTGAAGTTGCCGTCGCCCTTGTTCTTGTAGAAGTGGAGGGTTCCGTCGGTCCAAATGGCCATGATGTCGGCGAAGCCGTCACGGTCGAAGTCGCCGCCGATGAACTGGGGGATGCCTCCCCAGAGACTGCCGACGTTGCCGCCGACCGCGGCGGGAACGCCCTGGGTGATGTTGCCGTTGCCGTCGCCCTTGTAGAGGTGCAGGGTTCCGTCGGCCCAGACGGCGAGGATGTCGGTGCGACCGTCGCCGTTGAAGTCGCCGGTGGTCATCTGCTGGACGCTCGACCAGGTGGTGCCGCCCCACATGGGGGGATTCCAGCCGCCGATGTTGCCCGCGGTGTCGGTCTTGTACATGCGCAGGGTTCCGTCGGGCCAGACAGCCAGCACATCGGCGCGGCCGTCGTTGGTGAAGTCGCCCTTGAGGAGATGCTTGGTACCCGACCAGCCGTCCTCACCCCATTGCTGGACCCGCTGGCCGCTCAGGCCGTCCATGCTGCCGGTGTAGCGGTGGAGGGTTCCGTCGCCCCAGATGGACACGAGATCGGCGATCCGGTCGCCGGTCATGTCGCCCTGCGCCTGGAAAGCGGTGTTGGTAATCCAGGTGCGCAGGTCGTCGACCCGGGTGTCGACGGCGTTGGTGCGGACCTCGGCCGGGTCGGTGCCCAGGCACCCGCCCTGCCACGAGCGGGAGTTCACCGAGACGAGTTCCGGGGTGCCGTTGACCATGCGTACGGCGGGTCCGCCGGCATCGCCCTGGCACACGGTCGCGGTGTCGGAGCCGTTGAGGTTCACCGCCGCGTCCGTGGCCGAGGCGACGGTGAAGGTGCCGGTGTGAAGCTTGTTGGGGACCCACTCGGTCTTGGTCCGGCCGAATCCGGCCTTCGTCAGCTCCTCGCCGGCGGCGGCGGGGGCGGCGGCGATCCGGACGGGTGCGACAGTCGCACCCGGGATCTTCGTGCCGAGTCTGACCATGACCAGGTCGCGATCGACGTGAGGGACGAGGTGGACAGCCTGCTGGACACTGCCACCGGTCTGGGTCAGGTCAGTACGTCCGACGGTGACGGTTGTGCCGACGGAGGGCTTACCAGCGGTGGGTATGCCGGCGGCGGTGAAGCAGCTGGCCGCGGTGAGCACCCACTGAGGGGCTACGAGGACGCCGGTGCAGGCAGTCTTGTCGCCAACGTTGATCTTCGCGACGAATTTGAACTGCGTGGAGGCGTCGGCACCGGTGAGGGCACTGGCCGGTGCTGTCGTGAGCAGCGTGGCGAGAGCGGCGGTCATGGCGCTGGTGGTGGTCCACATGAGGCGTGAACGCTTTGTGGTCATGAGTGTTTCCTTGGAGATGGGAGATGACGCGATGTCCAGGGCCTCGTGGGGTGGCGCGGATGACGCGAGTGGGGCAGCTCGGTACACGTGATCCGGGTCCGGACGGTGTAACGAGGTGCCAATGTGGCCTGTTTCGACGCTCGTCCGGTGATGGGGAGCCCGAAGGTGACCGGTCGTCTTGCAGACCCTTGAATGTGTGGGTCCTGTGCCGCGGCTGGCGCGGTTGCCTGCTGTTACAGGCGGACGAGGGGTGCTGGGCCTGATCAGCCGGTGATACGGATCTCCAAGAGAACGGTCGGGGGCTTCTGCAGGCCTTCTCCCACCCCCTGGATGACGTTCTTCGGGACGTTGACCGTCTGGCTCTCGCCTTCAGCGGTCAGCTCCGCGCGCACCATGCGGTCCTTGGTCTGGATCGCGTAGACGTCTGCCAGCTCGAGGGTGAGGTACCCCGTCGGACCGGTGGTGTCGAAGCAAAACTCTTCCTGGCCCACCCGGCTCATGACCTTGATCTGGTGGACGCTCGAACTGTCGCACTCTGCCAGGGTGACGCGCCCGTCACCTCTCTTGAGAGTAATCCCCTTTGTGGCCAGGATCTGGGCCGCGCCGGGGTAGGAGAAGTCCTCCACAGCGAGAGGCGGCTCTTGCTGATCGCTAGGTGCGGTAGCCGAGGAAGTCGCCGCGACTGCGGCGCCTCCTGCGAGTAGCGCGCCGGCCGTGATGCTGGCGAGCGTAAGTGTGCGGACGCGTGGAATCACCGGGGGTTCCTTCGATATAGGGGCCTTACGAATTCCGCACGCGCGTGTTCGGTACCCAGGGGGAGGGTATGCCGAAAGTGCGGTGCGGAGTGAAGGAGAACACGGCTGGTGGTATTTCTGTAAAGGTCCGGCCTGGAGTTTCCCTCGTCGATGATCTTCTCACGCGCCTCGCGGCAGTTGCGGGCGGAGTGCTCCTCGCGTGAATCATCACCCCTCCCGAAATGATCACTATATCAAGGCTTTAATGGGCTTCGGCTGTACCGTGCGGCTTCGCCTGGGCGGGCAAATCGCGTCTTTCCCTCAATTCTGGCAACTTGAGGCGCCGACGGGGGTGATTCGCGTTCACCCGCCCTGTTCGCGCCGGGTGTTGAGTGGTTCGCGTCACACCTGGCGAGATGGGCCGAGCTCCCCCTCATGGCGTCCCTCAGCCCTTGAACGCCGCCCCCTGATCCGGCACTTGCGAATCCGGCGTATCCTCATCCGACTGAACTGAAGGCCGGTCAGAACTGGCCATAGTGAATGGTTGGCGTTCCTTGATGTGGAAACGTGTATCCCAGAGCAGTGGGATACGTAGAGGTTTGGGTGCCGCTCGGAGCGGCACCACTGATTTTTCTTTCCAGGGCCTTTGTCTGGCTCTGCTCCTTTCCCTTCTCGTCGGGCTGCTGGGTGTTCCGGCGGCCATCGCGGCGCCGATGACAGTGGTCGATCCCGGCGATACGCAGGGCGGTGATGAGCACGTTCCCGCGACGCCTCGGGGAGAGGTGCTGAAGGCATGGAAAACGGGCGGACCCGGCGTCAAAGCAGCCGCGGAAGCGGCGCTGCTGGGTTCCGACGAGCAGGTGCGTTCGTTCCTCGACAGTGAGCTGGCCAAGGCCGCGCGCTCGGACGACCGAGTCGCCACCATCCAGGTCTTCTCCGCCGGAGGCAGGGGCGTCCGCGAGGCCGCAGAGCGGGCTCTGGCGGGAACCCCTGCGGACCTGGACACCTTCCTGAAGACCGGATGGCAGGCGCCCTTGGCGCAGGATCAGCGGGTCCGAGCCGTCCAGATCATCAGTGCTGGCGGTCCGCAGATGAAGGAAGCTGGCCAGGTTGCTCTGAACGGCACCGCCGACGACGTGCAGCGGTTCATCGTCGAGGGCCAGTACGACGCCCGGCGCAGCGATGAGCGCGTGCAGGTGGTCCAGATTCTCAGCACCGGCGGGACCGCCACGCGGGAGGCCGCCCAAGTCGCCCTCGACGGCACGCCGGAAGACGTGAGCGAGTTTCTGGAGGTGGGCCAGCACATCGCGCGGTCCCGGGACCAGGAACAGGCGACGATCGAGGAGCTGGTCGCCCAGGTCCAGGAGGCCGGACGGCAGGCCAAGGTGGAGACCGAGGCTGCCACGGAGGCGTCCGCCCGCGCTGTCGCGGCGACGCAGCTGGCCAAGGAAGCGGCCCAGAAGGCAGCGGCCGAGACCGCTGAGGCCAAGGACGACGTCACCATTGCGTCCAACGCCGCCGGGCGGGCGGCGGACGCCGCCAGCGGGGCCGCCAAGGCTGCTCAGGAGGCGATTGGGGCCGCGAGCGCGGCCAACACTTCCGCGCGTATTGCAGCCAACGCCGCATCCCAGGCGGCCTCTGCGGCGGCCGCAGCCGCTCAAGCGGCGACCCGGGCCCGCAACGCCGCCGCTGCCGCCGCCGCTGACGCGACCAAGGCAGCCGACGCTCGTAAGGCGGCGGAAGGCGCGTACGCTGCCGCGGCAGGAGCCGAGAAGGCAGCCCAGGCAGCCGACCACGCAGCGACCGCTGCTGATGAGGCCGGCCTGGCCGCCCAGGCGGCCGCGAGCGCTGGCACCAACGCGGGCGCCGCCGCGGACGCGGCCCAGTCGGCGAGCAACCACGCCGGTGTGTCCTCTGCCCAGGCGCAGCGCGCCCGGGAAGCCGCCGCCGACGCGCGGCGCCATGCCGCCGAGGCCACGCGCGCCGCGAATCGCGCCGTCGAACTGGCGGACAAGGCGGGCAAGGCCGCCCGCGAGGCCCGGGACGCGGCGAGCTCGGCAGCTGTCCACGCTCGCAACTCGGCCAAGGCCGCGGAGGAGGCGGCCGCGCATGCAGGTGACGCGGCCCTGGCTGCTGTTGAGTCCACCAAGCACGCGGCCGAAGCCAAGAAGGCAGCCGACGTGGCGACCGCAGCTGTCACTACGGCAGGCAACACCTATTCGCTGGCACGCCAGGTGGAGGCCGAAGAGCTGGCCGACCGCAAGTACTTCGAGGTGGAGGAGGCCGCCACTCTCAAGGAGGCCTACACCGAGAACAAGGAACGCGAGCAGAAGGCGGGCGAGGAAGCCCGTGCGGCCAACGAGGAGGCGCTGCGGCTGGCGGGTGAAGTGACCGCCCCAGGCGCGGATGTGGCGACGGTCGCGGCCAAGGCCCGCAAGGTGGCTCTTCACGTGCTGAAGACCCGCGGCCCCTGGAGCGCCATCACCGCGGAAACGGCCGTCTCGGGTTCAGACGAGCAGGTCGTCGAGTACATCAGGACCGGCTGGAAGGAGGCCACCGCGCGTGACGAGTACGCGCGGACCGTGAACCTGGCGTGGGACTCCGAGTACGAAGCGGTGCGTACGGCTGCGACGAACGCTCTACAGGGCGACACGGCCCAGATTGCTTCGTTCATCGCGATGGGGCAGCACGAGGCCGCTCGCAGCGACTACCGCATCCGGATCGTCCAACTCATGGAGAACGCTGGCCCGGGAGTCACGAAGGCGGGCCAGGAGGCGCTCGACTCCGGTTCCACCGATCGGTTCCGGGAGTTCGTCCAGACCCGCTACTACGCGGCCCGGAACACGGACCAGCGAGTCCGCGCCGTGCAGCTGTACAGCTTCGGAGGACCTGAGCTCAAGGCTGCCGCCGAAGCGGCTCTGGCGGGCCCGCCAGAGGCCCTGCTGAAGTTCGTCCAGGTCGATCAGTACCGCGCGGCGCGCAAGGACAAGCTGTCCGTCACGCACGTGTCCCGCATGCAGGGGCTGATCGCGGGAGCCGCCCGGGTGGCAGCGAAGGCGCAAGAGGACGCGTCCCTGGCGGCCAAGATCGCGGCCGATGCCCGCAAGGCTGCCACCGAGGCGGCCGGCCACGCGCAGGACGCTCAGGACTCGGCACTGCAGGCGGAGGAGTACCGCAAGCAGGCCGATGCGCATGCGGACGCGGCCGAGCAGTCGGCGGCCGAGGCAGCCGCTTCCGCCCGGGCCGCCCAAGCCGCGGAAGCCGATGCCAAGAAGGCCTCGCGCAAGGCCGACCTCTCCGCTGATCGTGCCGCGATTTCCGCCGCGGCCGCAGCGGCTTCGGCGAGCGACGCCTGGGCATCGGCAGACGCCGCCTACGCGTCGTCGGTTGCCGCTGGCCAGGACGCGGCGGCCGCGAGCGAGGCAGCCACCGAAGCGGGCAACGTGGCCTTCCGTAAGCTTCAGGAAGAGATCCGCGCGCACTTCCTGAACCTCGAGGCGCAGGCCGAAGAGCGGGCGCTGAAGAACGAGGACGAGGAGTTCGAGGCCTACCTCGCCGAGCTCGAGGAGGTCGACTGGGGCAAGGTCCTTTCCGAGGGCGGCCACTTCACGCTCGATGTCCTAGGCCTGATCCCGGGGCTCGGCGAAGCTGCCGACGGCGCCAACTGCGCCTGGTACTTGGGCGAGGACAAGAAGCTCGACGCCGGTCTGTCCTGCGCTGGAATGGTGCCCTTCGCAGGATGGGGCGCCGCCGGCGTCAAATTCGGCAAGTGGGGCATGAAGGCCGACGGCTTCTTCAGCAAGCTGTTCGGTAAGACCCCGTCCTTCCCGATGTGCGCGCCCCAGATGTCGCTTTCGAGTGTGATGGCGACGCAGGCGATCAGCTGCCCCATCGGATTCTCAAACCTGGGCAACGACATCTTCGCGTCGCCTTCGGGGCTGATCTACATGCGCGAGAGCGCCACGAAGCATCGCATCGACCACATCATGGACCACACGGTGCCCATCGACGGCAAGCCCCTGCACAGCATCTTCAAGGTGAAGGACCAGGACGAACTGCTGAAGATGATCGACGACGCCTGGAAGAGGGGCGGTGAGAACGTCCCGACCAACAACAAGAACAAGGTCACCCGCATCGACTACGACGACGCGATCGGTGAGGCCGGCGAGAAGTTCCTCTGCATCGTCACCAGGGTGGTCAAGAGGAAGGACAGGGTGATCTCCGCCTACCCGTCCGCCTCGCCCGACTGCCCGCGCAACTGACGGACCGGGCGGCAGGCTGCCACCCTGCCCCTGACCCCATGAAGACGGTGGGCCCGGCGATCAGCCGGGCCCACCGGTCCACCCCCGCACACCACTGAGGATCCGACCGCATGCTGCCCACCGACGAGATCCGGGCGCTCCTGAGGGAGTACGACGACCCGGAACACCTCGAACGCCCGAAGAACTTCGACCCGGTCGCCGCGGGGAAGCGTTTCGCCCCGCTCGTGCGCGCCCTTGAGACGCGGTTCGGCCCCGCTTGCTCAAGCGGTCTCACCCAGGACTGCAGCCACTATGGCGGCGTCACGGTCCCCGCGGAGGTCACCGGCCTCGAACGGCCCATGTGGGTGCTCCTGAGCAACTTCGGCGGCTTCGTCACGGCCGGTACGGGCGGCGAGGGCATGCCCGGCTCCGAGCAGGGCCTCACGGAGGAGTTCCTGACCTGGCTCGACGGCGTCTGCACCGAGACGGGCTGCGTTTTCGTCCCTATCGAGTTGCTCCTAGAGCCGTACGACGGCAGGTCCGTTCTAGAGCAGATGTACGCGGAGCCGCTACTCGCGGCCCTGGCGGCCGAGCAGGGCTGGGACGACGACGAGGACGACGACGAAGACCTGCCCCCGGTCTGGTTCGACCGCTACTTCCAGTACATGTGACGTGGCGGCCAGGCAGTCATCCTTCTGATGAGATGTCCCTTTCTCATCGGCACGCGCATTGAGGGTCTTCTCGGTGGGTGTGAGTTCCTGGAGTGGCTTGCGTTTGATGCCGGTCGTCAGCCACGGTCCTGCGCCTTGGTAGGCGAGATCGGCCAGGATGGGAACGCCTTGGCGCTCGCAGATCCGGATGATCCGGTGGGTGCGGGCGGCGGTCAGGTCGTGTGTGCGGCCCGGCAGGGCGGGCGAGAGCCACAGCAGTCGGCCGTAGGGGTCGGTGACGACCTGCACGTTCACGCCGTGGCGCCGGTGTTTGTGGGAGTAGTCGGCCCGGCCGTCGCCGACCCGGTCGCACTCGGCGAGGGTGCCGTCGAGCAGGATGAAGTCGGGATCGTGCTCGCGCAGCGTCTTGAGCAGGCCCGGTGCTCGTTCGGCGAGCAGGTCGACGACTGCGCGGGTGTAGGCGTGGGCGGTGGACTCGCTGATCCCGAACCCGGCGGCGATCTTCGCCAGAGTGGTGTGCTCTCGCAGGTACACCAGTGTAACCATCGCCCGCTGAGACGGACGGAGCTTGCAGCGCCGGTCGCCCTCACGAGTGACAACCAGCATGGTGACCCACTCCACGAGCGCATGCGGTAGGTCAAGTGCGGCCGGATGGATGACCAACGAGGCCCCCGAGCAACGTGATCGAGACGTCAGACATCTCGATCAACAGCTCGGGGGCCTCGTTCGTTGCGCTTCACGGCCCATCACCCGATCGGTGGCCAACTCGAAGAAGCTCATTCATGTCCATGAGCGGATCAGCCGACCTTGTCGGCGTCGCCGGCCTGGGTCCGGCCCCATTCGGTCCGGTCCACGACAGCGCAACAGACTGGGAGGCCCCCGAGCTCGCTCTCGACACCGCCTCTCCCCCCGATGGACTTGGGCCCGATGCCGTGCAGCAGGCAGCCGAGCACCAGGAACGCGCGCGGCGGCGGGGCATGACGGCCGACGAACTCCAGGCGCGCTGTCGCGTCCGATGGATCCCGGACTGACCGACGAGGCGGAACGGCATGACCAGCGAATCTTGGGCTTCAGGCCGTCCGATCCGGCGCCACCGCTGCCAGCTTCACGATGGGTCTCAAACGCGGCGGCCACGTGCGCATACGACCAAGGGCGGCCGGTTTCCAGCGCCTTGCCGACGCGAAAGACGGTGGGGACGTCGTAGGGTGGCCGACGATCTGGAGCCCGGCGGGAACGCCCACCTGGACGTTCCGGAGGGTACGTCGAGGACGGGCCAGCGGTTGTTGATGTTGAACGGAAGGGGCATGGCGGCCACAAGATGTCGGCGACCGGCTCAGGAGCCGGGAACGGAGTCCTTGAAGACCGTTCCGGACGCGCGGAAGCCGGCGACCTTCGCCGCCACCTGGGCCGGGGTGAGGACCTCGTCCTTCACGTGGAGCAGGTAGTCGACCTGCTCCTCGTAGGCGCGGGGGGTCGTGGAGGTCTGGCCGCCGAGGTCGATCAGCCACTGGTTGACGTGGATCGACATGGGTCGCTCGGGGAGGTAGCGGGTGTCGTGGCGGGCGAACTCCTTGCCGTCGAGGTGGTAGACGAGCGCCGTGTCGTCGATGGTCAGGACGAGGTCGTGCCAGCCCGCCTGGCTCGCGCGGGCCTCCGTGTGCTGGTTGACCGCCTCCCAGGGGTCGGGGCGGAAGGTCTCCCAGGAGGTGGTGTAGAGGACGTTCACCGTCTCGCCCCAGCCGCCGTTGGGGAGGTACTCGAAGTCGTACTCGGCGTAGTCGTCCGCCATCGGTGCGGTCAGGTCGTTGATGGTGAAGAAGCTCTGGACCAGGTGGTCGCCGTCCGGTCCGCTGGTCGGGGTGTCCGCGAAGCGCACGCGGGCGCGTAGGTGCCGTTCCTGAACTTCCGTGCAGCAGTGTGCACTTCGGTCTGTCGCGTCGACGCGCCGGTGCCCGCGGTCGACGTGCGCAGCGTCATGACGGATTTCGTGTCCTCCTTGGCGAAGGTCACGTTCCCGGGCGCCCAGGTCGCCGCGCCGACGCCGGGGCCGTCACCGCCGGAGCGGATGGTCCAGCCGTGCGCGGTGACCGCCGGATCGGTGTGGCCGGTGTAGTCGAAGTCGTCGAAGAGGACACCCTGTCGAGCCGGAGGAGTTGTCGGACTTGTGGGGGCGGGCCGGTCGGCGTCGGCGTTGACTCGTTGCCGCCCGGGGCGGTGCCCCAGACCTGGACTCCGCCGATGGTGGCGGTGACCTTCGTCCAGTCCCCGTACGAGGTCCGCGCGGGCCCGAAGGAGTAGTCGTCGGACTGGTCGAGAGGCTGCCAGTCGGAGCGGTGGAAGCGCAGCTGCACGTCCCCGGTGTCGGCGCCCGGTTCCAGGGAGCCGGCTCCTGCGGTGAACCCGCCTTCCAGGTACCGGTCCGCCGCGGCGGTGGGGTTGGCCGGCGTGCCGAACGCCCCCGTCAGATGCGTGCAGCCCTTGACGGCCCAGTCGCAGGTGTAGCTGTACGAGGCGCTGGGTCGGCCTTGAAGTAGTAGCGCAGCTTGACCTGGCGCAACGGGCAGTTCGTCGTCCCGGTGTTGACCACGGTGAACCAGGGCGCCGCCTGGTCGCTGCCCGCGCCGCCGTGCCGGTACCGGACAGCGACGCTCTCCTCGGCGGCGGCGGCCGGGAGCGCGGTCAGCGCGGTGGCGCCGAGACCGATCACGGCGGTGGCGGCGGCCGTATGCCCGACTTCCGACATGCGTCGAGGAGAAATTGGCATAGACCAATACTCACGTCAACCCCCAACGCGGCGCCCCGTTGGGAGAGTCGTGGCCTCGGTGGAGCGGGGTACGGCGACCTCGGTTCCGTAGGGCCGCGGGCCGCTCTGTTCCAGGGGCGACAGGCGGGTGAGTGAGTCCCATCCTGTCTTCGCTCACTGACGTCGGGCTCCCGCGCCCCACGGGCAGCCGACGCCGTGGAATCGATCAGTCAGACATGCAGGGTCCCGTCAAGCACGGTGACCGCGTGCCCGGTGAGATGAACGCGGTCACCGTGCACGGAGGTCCTGACCAGCCCGGTGCGCGCGGACACCTGCAGACCGGTGAGCTCGTCACGGTCGAGTCGCGTCGACCAGTAGGGGGCCAGTGCCGTGTGCGCGCTGCCCGTCACCGGATCCTCGAGGATGCCCTCGGCGGGCGAGAAGAAGCGGGAGACGAAGTCGTACTCCAGGCCAGGACCGGGCGCCGGGGCCGTGATGATGACGCCGCGCAGGCCCTCACGGCGGGTCATGTCGGCCATCACCTCAAGGTCGGGGGTCACGCCCCGGACAGTGGCCTCGTCGGGCAGGACGGTCAACAGGTCGCCGAGCGCCCCCGTGCGGAAGGCTGCCTCCGGCCTCACCCCCAGGGCCTCCGACAGGCCTTCCGGCAACGGGCTTTCCGTGCCGGGCGCGGCCGGGAAGTCCAGGGTGATGCGGCCGTCCTCGTGCGCGTGTGCGGTGAGGATGCCGCTGAACCGGCTGCGGAAACGCAGCACGCCGACAACCCCACGCTCCCGCCGTAGCGTGTGCGCCGTGGCCAAAGTGGCATGGCCGCACAGATTGGTCTCGACGAGTGGGGCGAACCAACGGATCTCCCAGTCGGCGTCCTCGCCTGCGGGGAGCGGCCGTGCGAAGGCGGTCTCCGAGTAATTCATTTCGGCAGCGACCCGCTGCATCCAGGCATCCTCGGGCCAGTCTCCGGTGTCGAGCAGGCATACCCCCGCGGGGTTACCGGCGAACGGTCGGTCAGTGAAGGCGTCTACGACATGGATACGCATGCCGCGACCGTATCGAAGCCAATCGCAAGGACACGAAGTCCAATTTGATGAAAGTGGCCTCATGTCTCATCCGGGGCAGTCATCCGCGCACCGCTCTGTGCCGCCGGCCTCCGCCGTCCGACTGAGGCCGGTAGCACCCGAAGGTCATCGGGTCAGATTGCGATGTGACTGGAGTGTCATGACTTCCTGGAGCGCGGCGCTGTGCGGCACCTCTGCCTCAGTCGTCCTCGGCGAGGGTTCGCACCGAGGTGACACCGCGCATGCCGATGACGCGTTCCAACAGCGGCTCGATGGGTTGCCCGCGGCCGACCACACGGATTCGCACCTCGACCCTCGGTTTGCCGTCTGCCTTGGTGACGTCGCGCGAGCTCTCCAGGTGCGCTTCATAACCCGAGGCCGCCGCTTGTTCGAGCAACCCCCGCAGGATGCCGCGGCCGCCCCGGTAGACCACGGCCACGATCCCCTCGTCATCGTGAGCGAGTGAGACTCGTCGCCCCCAGACGGTGAGGACCGTCATCGCCAGCAGGTCCAGCAGCGTCGCGAAGATCGCGACAGTCGGCATCCCCGCCCCGCACGCCATTCCCACCGCCGCGCTGATCCAGATCGAGGCCGCTGTCGTCAAACCGCTGACCGACCCTCGCTTGACGAAGATCACCCCGCCGCCGAGGAATCCAATGCCGGAGACGATCTGTGCGGCGATGCGGGACGGGTCGAGACGCCCGTCGGCGTTCAACGCTTGATCGAAGCCGTAGGCGGACACGATGGTGAAGAGCGCTGACCCCATGCCGACGAGCGCGTGCGTACGCAAACCGGCGCTCTTCTGACGCCGCTGCCGTTCGTATCCGATGATCGTGCACAACACGAAAGCGAGCGCGAGCGTCGCCAGTTGGGTCGAGAGCGTCGTTGAGTACCACTGCATTCAGCTCAACTCCTGCCCGCAGAAAGCCATGTCGCCCCGTCTGTGGGCATCGCCCTGAAGGCTGCTGCCGCCGTTTCGGCAATGTCGACGAGTGTGGTCCTGAAGAGAACGCCGGATGGATCCCACTGCTCAAGGTTCCCTTCGATCATGGCTGTTCCGGGCCCGGAAGTGGAGGAAGGGGCTCAGTCAGCGGGTCTGCTGCCCCATCGGCACCGCTGTCGCCGGACGAGGACCGCGACTCCCCCTTGCGCTCAGTGAACGCGATCTGAACACTAGTGGCACTAGTGCCATGTTTGATAGCCGGATCGCTACACTGACGAACGGAGCACCAGGTGAAGACGGCCCTCGCGACACCGGTACAGCCGGCGCATCGAGCCGACAGCGGTTCGCCACTCGGACTGGTCAAAGCCGCCGGGAGAGACGAGCTCGAAGGACGGACAACGTGAGCGTGATCGCGTCTGGGCACGAGTGGGGCCAGTTCGTGAGCGGAGCGGCGAGCCTCGAGGAGGAGCCGGGTGGTGTGACGGTGCACCGGCTCCCCGCCTGGGCCCGCGCTCAGGTCGATGACCCACTCTTCTCGTTCGCCGAGGCCTGCCCGGTCGGTGTGACCGTACGGTTCGAGACCGATGCCCGCTTCGTCACCCTTACCCTGTCGTCGACGACCATCGCGCCAACGGGAGCCGATCGAGCACCCGTCACGCTCATCGCGCGTCAGGCGGGAAGCGAGACGAAGGTTCCGCTCTCCGCGCCCAGCGTGATATTCCTCGGCCCTGAGAATCGGGTGGTCGGCGTCAGTCGGCAGTACCCGGAGACGGTCACGGTGCCCACGGCCGGTCAAGGGCCGGTGGAGATCCTGTTGCCCCATAACGCCCAGGTGAGACTCGTGTCCCTGGAGGGTGCGGGGCGTCTGGTCCCGTCGCCGGCGAGTGGCACCCGGTGGACGCACTACGGCAGTTCCATCAGCCAGGGGATGAACGCGGTGTCCGCCGCGCGAACGTGGCCAGTGGCCGCGGCGTCCCGTCTCGGCTGGAACCTGCGCAACCTCTCGTTCGCCGGCAACGCTCAGCTCGACGGCTTCGCGGCACGGATCATCCGGGACACCCCGGCCGACGTGATCACCCTCAAGGTCGGCATCAATCTGGTCAACGCCGACAGCATGCGTGAACGCACCTTCCGCCCGGCCGTGCACGCGTTCCTCGACACCATCCGGGAAGGGCATCCGAGCACGTTGATCGCGATGATCTCGGCTGTGGCCTGCCCGATCCATGAGAGTGCTCCGGGACCCGTCACGAAGGACTCGGAGGGGCGAGCAAGAGCGGCATCGCGTGCCGTGGGTCCGGACACCGGGGCGCTTTCCCTCAGGCGGACCAGAGAGATTCTGGCGGACGTCGTCAACGGCCGTGCGGACGAGCGCCTGATGCTCATCGACGGACGGGAACTGTTCGGGGACGAAGATGTCGCGATGCTCTACGACGGGCTGCATCCCGATCAAGACGGTCTCGATCAGATCGCGCGACGTTTCATCGAGCTCGGGAAGTACTGGAACGTGGAGCGGAGCGGGGAGACCTCATGACCGACCTCGTCCTCGACGGCCCCAACGGCCCGCTGACGGTGCGCGTGTACGCGTCGGAGGCGGCTGCGGGGCCCGGACTCGTCTGGGCCCACGGTGGCGGGTTCGCCGGCGGGGACCTCGACATGCCCGAAGCCGACTGGGTGGCACGGCAGTTCGCCGAGCGGCGCATCACCGTCGTCTCCGTCGACTACAGCCTCGCCCCCGTCCCGCAACACTGGGCAGCCCGAACAGGTAGTACGCCACGCGACGGCGTGCACTATCCGGTCGCTTCCGACGAAGTCGAGTTCGCCTTCCGATGGGCTGCGGCGTCCGAGCTGTCGACCGGCCCGTGGTCCCTCGGTGGAGCCAGCGCCGGCGGCAACTTGGCCGCGGGCGCCGCGATGCGTCTGGTGCACACCGGAGGGCCCGTTCCCGCGCTCGCCGTACTCGCCTACCCGACGCTCCACGCCGTGCAGCCGGCACCGGGCCCCGCGCTCCGAGCGCTGTTGGACGCGCATCCTGAGGCCGACACGTTCGGTCCCGAGACCGTTCGCGCCATGTACGAGAACTATCTCGGGACGCCGATCGACGCCGCTGAGGTGTACGCGATTCCAGGCACGGCCCCTCCGGAGCAACTCGCGGGATTCCCGCCCACCGTCATGTTCCCCGCCGACGTGGACGAGCTGCGGATCTCAGGGGAGGGTTTTGCCGGAGCACTCCACGCCGCGGGGGTGAAGTGCTCCGTCGTCACGGAGCCGGACACCCGGCACGGCTACCTCAATCGCCCTGACGAACCTGCCGCGCTCGCCACCGTCGAACGTTGCGCGGCGAGGATCCTCGCGACGCCCTGACCTACTGGCTCGTTCGGCGTGCCGGCCGCCGATGAGATCCCCCGCCGGCCAGACGAGGGATCTCATCGGGAACCGAGTCAGGCGAGGAGCTTCTCCCGTACCCGCTGGAGCTCGACCGGCTCGAGTCCGTTCGCGAGCAGATACGCCGCGACGGTTCCGTGGTCGTGGCGGATGTTCGCGAGAACGCCCTCGATGTAGTCGGCGGGTGACGACAGCATCTCCTCGATCACGGAGTCCGGCATCCTCGCGCCTTCGGGCCCGTCGCCGTAGAAAATGCCGGAGACCTCGGCCAGGAATCCATCGCCCAGCCGTTCGGAAGACTCCGCGTAGGTCCGCACTATGTCGTCGTCGCGTACGCCGAGCGCGGCGAGCAGCACCGCGATGAACACTCCCGTGCGGTCCTTTCCTGCTGTGCAGTGCGCGAGAACCGCGCCCTCGGACGTCGCGATTTCTCGTATTCCCCTCACGAGCGCGGCGCCCCGCTCTCTCACGATCTCCAGGTAGATGTCCTTCAGCGAGTACGAGCCCCGAACGTCACCCGCCGCGCCCACAGCCGCTCCGGCGTCCGCGTTGCGCGGCGTGTGCAGCGGGAGGTGCACGACCCGCGCCGTGCCGACCTCATCCGGTGCTCGACGTACCTCGTCCTCACCGCGAAGGTCGAGGAGCGTCGTGATGTCGAGGGCAGCGATTGCCGTCCGTCCCTCGTCGCCGAGCCGGTGCAATCCCGCGCTGCGGAAGACGACCCCGTCCCTCACGATCCGCCCGTCGACGGTGCGCAGCCCGCCGAGTCCGCGCGCGTTGCGGACTCGGGGCAGGTCGATCCCGGTGTGGTCACCGGTGAGTGGTTCGACGGGAACGGAGGGCACCGTACCGGTGCGCACAGCCTCGGCCAGCCACGCGAACGATGCCTTGGGCGTGCGCACCAGGGTCTCGGGGTCGACGTGGACGAGCCCGAACCGCTGGGAGAACCCGGCCATCCACTGGAAATTGTCGAAGCTCGTCCACACGTGGTGGCCCCGGACCCGTGCTCCGTCGGCGATGGCTTCGCTCAGCTCCGTGAGCGCCCACCCGAGGTAGCGGATCCGAGTGTCGTCCTGCACGAAGCCTGCGGCGTCCGCCGTCTCCGGATATCCGACGCCGTTCTCGGTGATGACCATGTCGGGGTGGTCCGGGTAGGTCTCGGCAACCCAGTCGAGGGCGTGGCGCAGCCCGCCGGGCGTGAGCTGGCGGTGCGCCCCGCCCCAGGGCAGCCCCGGGGTGGGGACCACGGCGAATCCGAGTCCGGCCGTAGCAGGTGCGAGACCGGCGAACATCGCTCCCCGCGCCGGTAGATCGGCGAGGTGCGCGGTCGCCCGCTCGGGGGAGGCGGCGCTGTAACGCGAGTACCAGTTCACGCCCAGGACGTCGATCGGCTGGGCGATGATCTCCTCGTCGCCTTCACGGATGATGTCGCCGAGTGTCGCGACCATCTCGGGCAGGTGACCCCGGCCCAGCATGGGGTCGAGGAACAGGCGGCCTTCGAAGTGCTCGGCACGCTCCGCGGCCTGGACGTCGTCCGGGTGGGAGGTCGCCGGTGCCACGCCGCTGAGGCTGAGGATCGTGCCGATCTCGCCCTGGACACCAGCTGCGCGCAGCGCCTGGATCGAACGGCCGTGACCGAGCAGCAGGTGGTGAACCGTGGCCAACCCGGCGGAACCTTCCTTCCTTGCCGGGGGAAGGAAGCCTGCGACGTAGCCGCCCAGAGACGGGTGGCTGGGCTCGTTCATCGTGAACCACTGGCTCACCCGGTCCCCGAGACGTCCAGCCACAACCGTGGCGAGGTCGGCGAGCCGGTCTGCGAAGTCGCGGTCCATCATGCCGCCCAGGTCCTCCAGCCACTGCGGGGTGTCCCAGTGGTAGAGGTTCAGAGCAGGCGCGATGCCTCGTGCGAGCAGTCCGTCGACCATGCGCTCGTAGTAGTCGAGGCCCGCTTGGTTGACCGTGCCCTTGGCGTCGGTCACGATCCGGGGCCATGACACCGAGAAGCGGTGGGCGCCGGCGCCGAGGCGCTGGAGCAGGTCGAGGTCCTGGTCGAGGCGGTGGTACTGGTCGATGGCGACGTCGCCGTTCGTACCGTCCGGGGTCTTCAACCAGGTCTGGCTGGCGGTGTCCCACACGGACGGAGCCTTGCCGTCCGCGTCCCATGCGCCCTCCACCTGGTAGGCGGCGGCTGCAGTACCCCAGACGAATCCTTCAGGGAAGGTGCGGTTCATTTGTTCTCTTTCATGCGGCCGGCTCAGAAGCCGGAGGGTTCTGGGAAGGATTCGTCGCCGTTGAATCGGCCAACTTGGGCAAGCGGGGTGCCGCTTCGAGGAGTTGGCGGGTGTACGCGTGCTGAGGATCGGCGATGACACGCTCGGTCTCGCCGCTCTCCACGATCCGGCCTTCGCTGAGCACGGACACGGAGTCGGCGATCATCCGCACGACGGCGAGGTCGTGGGAGATGAAGAGCATGCTCAGTCCGGCCTCTTCACGGAGATCCGCGAGGAGGTTCAGCACTCTCGCCTGCACGGATACGTCCAGCGACGAGACGGGTTCGTCGCAGAGCAGCAGGGCGGGCTCGGCGACGAGCGCCCGCGCGATGGCGACCCGCTGGGCCTGCCCACCCGAGAGCGTGGTCGGCCGCGCGTCGGCGAAGCGCAGGGGGTCGAGCCCGACTCTGTCGAGCAACTCCCGGGCGCGTTCGCGGCGTTGGCGTTTTGTTCCGATGCCTCGGATTGTGAGCGGTTCGGCAACGATGTCGATGGTCGCCCGATGCGGGGCCAGGGAGGAGATCGGGTCCTGAAAGACCATCTGCACGGGGTGCTTGGGGTCACCACCCGCCCCGACGATGTCGACGGATCCTGAGCGTGGTGTCTGCAGTCCGAGAATCGTTCGGGCAAGGGTCGACTTCCCGGAGCCGGACTCGCCCACCAGGCCGACACATCCACGGGCGGGCACCGTCAGGCTTACGCCGTCCAACACGATCCGGTCGCCGTATCCGACGACGAGATCCCGGATGCTCAACACGTCGGCGGTCATGACAGTGCTCCTTCTGCGGACGTTCGCAGTCTGCGCGGCCGGGGACCGTCCAGCCGCGGGATGCTCTCCAGAAGGCCCCTCGTGTACGGGTGCGTCGGGGACGAGAGCAGTGTCGCCGTGGACCCTGCCTCCACGATGCAGCCCGCGCGCATGACGATGATCTCGTCGCAGCGCTCGGCGGCGACCCCCAGGTCGTGTGTCACCAACAGGAGACTGGCGCCGGTGCGGGCGCGCATCTGGTCCATGAGGTCGAGGACCCGCTTCTGGACGGTGACGTCCAGAGCTGTGGTCGGCTCATCGCCGATGAGGAGGGCGGGCTCGGTGAGTGTCGCCGCGGAGATGCCGATGCGCTGGCGCTGTCCGCCGGACAACTCGTGCGGGTAGCGCCGGGCTTCGGTCTCCGGACTGCGGAATCCCACCTCACGCATGAGCTCGACGGCACGCGCGGCTCTTCCCTTCCGCCCCGGTCCGCCGCCGGCGAACGCCAGTGCCTCGGTGAGCTGGGTTCCGACCCGGTACGTCGGGTTGAGCGAGCGCAGCGGGTCCTGGTGGATCATCCCCACGCTGTGCGCGAGGACCCGCCGGTGAGCCCGGCCACGTACGGCCAGCATGTCGTTGCCGTCCAGGAGCACGCGCCCGCTGACGTTCATGGTGATGCCGGGTGGATGGACTCCGAGGATGGAGCGGATGAGCATGGACTTCCCTGCGCCCGATTCGCCGACGATCGCGAGCGACCCGCCGGCGGGGAGCGACAGGCTCACCCCGTCCACGACGGTCTGCTCGACTCCGCGACGGGCGACGACAGTCGTGAGATGTTCCACGTGAAGAACAGGATTCATCGCTTCGCCTCCCTGAAGTGCTCGCCGAGAACGTTGATGGACAGGATCGTCAGGCACAGCAGCAGCGCCGGGATCAGCGCGACCCAGGGCGCGTCGACGAGCTGGGCGCGACCATCGGCGATGAGGCTTCCCCATGACGGCTGCGGTGGCCGGATCCCGAATCCGAGGAAGCTGAGAGCACCCTCCGCGACGATGGAGCCGGCGACCGCCGTCATGATGAAGGGGGTCATCCTGGGCAGAACGACCGGAAGGACTTCACGGGTCACGATCCGCCAACGGCCGGCACCCAGCGTCCGGGCGACGACCACGTGGTTCTCTGTCGCGACAGCCAGTGTCGTGGCGCGGCTCAACCGGGAGAACACGGGCATCGCGAACCCGGCGATGGTCAGCGCGATGGTGGGAAGGCTCGGGCCGGTGAGGGTGACGATCGTCGAGATGATGATCAGCCCCGGCAGTGCGATGGCGGCGTCGGTGAAGAACCCGATGACGGCATCCACGGGACCGCGGGCGAGTCCGGCCCAGACGCCGAGCACGATGCCGATTCCGCCGCCCACCAGCACCGTGATGATGGCCACGGTGGCGCTGGCTCCGGCGCCGTGCAGTGAGCGGGCCAGCACGTCACGTCCGAGGTTGTCGGTCCCGAACAGGTGCTCCGCGCTCGGCGGCAGGCTGATGGCGGTGTAGTCGTTGGCGATCGGATCGGAGCCGGCCCCGAGGACCGACGCGAGTGTCGCGGCGCCCAACAGGATGAGCCACCCGGATGCGAGAAGGATGCCGATGCGCGGTACTCGAATCACCGGGCGGACCGGACGAACCGCGCGGCTGTCGGCGACGAGGTCAGGCGCTGACACGAGAGCTCCTTGCGTCAATGCGATGGACGGCGGCGTCGGTGAGGATGCCGAAGACGACGACGATGACGGCGGCGAACAGTACGACGCCCTGGACCATCGGGATGTCCCGTCCGCCGAGAGCGCCTACCGTCAGGCGGCCCAGACCCGGGATGGCGAACAGGGCCTCGACGAGCAGCGTTCCGCCCAGTGCCACGGCGAGGTTGATGCCGACGAGCGCGGTGAGCGTGGGCGACGCCGGGCGCAGGATGCGCTTCCAGAGCAGCTGGGAATCCGAGGCGCCACGGACGAGCGACGCGTAGGCGAAGGGCGAACGCAGCGCTTCGACGGCGGAGCCGCGGAGGGTGCGCATGTATATCGAGGCCTCGGCGATGCCGAGAGTGAGAACCGGCAGCACCATGCGATGCAGGTTGTCGAGCGGATCCTCGGAGAAGGGCGTGTAGCCGGACGCCGGGAACCAACCCGCCTGCACCGCGAAGATGTAGATGAGGAGCATTCCCACGACGAACGACGGGATCGCGAGCGTGATGAAGGTGCTGGTGGAGATGATCCGGTCCAGCGTTCCTCCCGGCGTGCGGGCGCTGTGCAGTGCCAGAGGGATGGTCACGGCGAGTGCGACGATCTGACTCAGGATGACGAGCTCGGCTGTGGCGGGGACACGTTCGAGGATCTCGGTCAGCACGGGCCGCCCCGAGCTGAACGATGTTCCCCAGTCACCGGTGAGGACCCCACCCGACCAGTCCAGGAAGCGGGTGAAGAAGTCCTGGTCGAGGCCCAACGTGGTGCGCAGGGCAGCGCGCTGGGCCTCGGTCGACTCCTGACCGAGGAGGATGAGCGCCGGGTCGCCGGGCAGCAGAAGCGCGAGCTGGCAGGTGAGCGCGGCGATGACGATCAGCACCAAGAGCGAACGTCCCGCGCGCGACAACCAGGTGAGTCTCACTTCTTGGCCCAGCCGATCTCAGCCGGGTTGATCGAGATGAGGGTGGCCCCGGTCATATCGCGGACGCCGGCCAGGTCGGATGAGCCGATGAACCCGGCGCTGCCCGCCGTGAGCCACAGAGCCGGCAGGTCGGCGGCCAGCTTGTTCGAGACCGCGGCGAGGTGCTTCGCGCGCTTGTCGGCAGCGGTCACGCCGTTGGCTGCGGCGAGTTCGGCGTCGACGACCTTGTCGCTGTAGCCGATGAGGTTGTACGGGCCCTTCGAGTGGAAGGCCAGTGCCCCACCCGCCGGGTCGGAGAAGATCGAGGTGACGAAGTCGACCGCCTCGAAGTCCTTGGACGCGAGAGTGGAGGCGTACGAGGCGACCTCGACCGGGGCGAGTTCCACCTTGACGCCGGCCTTGCCGAGCATGTCCTTCAGCGCGGTGGCGCGCTGGAGCGAGTCGGGCGCGTTCGACACGGTCAGCGCGAACTCGAGGCCGGCGCCTTCGAGAACCTTGCGGGCGGCTTCCGGGTCGTACTTGGGGTAGTTCACGTCCGGAGCGAGGTCCCCGAGCAGGCTGTAAGGCCCGTCGACCGGCGTCCCTTCGCCGAGATTGACCACAGCGTTGATCGCATTGCGGTCGACGGCCTGGGCGAGTGCCGTGCGTACCCGGACGTCCTGGAACTTCGGAGAGGTGAGGTTGAGAAGGAGCGAGGTGACGGACGTGGGGGAAGCGTGCACGGCAAGCTTGCCGTTCGTACGTGCCTGCTTGAACTGGCTGGTGACCTCCGTCCAGATCAGGTCGACGTCGCCCGATTGGAGGCTCTGGAAGCGGGAGTCGGCGTCCGGCATCATCTCGAAGGTGATGGAGTCGAGCTTGGCGGGCTTTCCCCAGTAGTTCTTGTTGCGGACGAGGGTCACCGAGTCGCCGGCGGTGAAGTCCTTGATCACGTAAGGGCCCGCGCCGAGCGGGAACCCGAACTTGTCCTTCGCCTTGGTGGAGGTGACCATGCCGAGCGCGCGAGCGAGCACGGAGGCGAAGTCCGCGTTGGGGGCCGCGAGTGTGAAGACGATGGTCGTCTCGTCGGCGATGTCCATGCCCTTGATCTGGGCCGCCTGGCCCGCGGATGAGGAGCGGGTCGCGGGATCGGCCAGACGCTTGATGTGAGCCTGGATGGCGGCGGCGGTCAGAGCTGAGCCGTCGGAGAAGGTGACGTTCTCCGGAACCTTCAGCGTCCACTTCGTGGCGGTGCCGTCCGCGGTGAGCGACTTCGCCAGGCCAGGGGCGTACACGCCGCCGACGGTGGGAGTCATGAGCGGCTGGTACAGAGCGTTGGCGAGAAGACGGAGCGGTGCCTGCGTGACCAGGCCGGTGGCAACGTCGAGAGTGGGAACCTCCCGGTCGAGCGCGACGGTGAGTTCACCTCCCTGGACGGGAGTACCGGTGCCCTTGTTTGTGCCGGTGCTTGTCGGTGCGCCGCACGCGGTGAGCGTGAGTGCGCCGACGAAGGAGGCCGTGAGAAGAGCGCGGGTCACTCTGCGAGGCATGGGGTGTCCTTACTGATCCAGTGGCCAACCGGCCACGGCAACAACGCTGTCGGCGTAAGGTGAACGGTGGCACCAGTGCCACTTTCCATTCGATGGACGCAGGCTGCACAGTAGTGGCACTAGTGCCACTTTCGCTAGGCGTGTTCGTACCCCACACCGACGAACGGACCACGGACAGCTGATGAAGAAGACGAAGACGCGCCCCACCCGCGCGGAGCAGAAGGACCGCACGCGAGAGGACATCCGTCGTGCCGCGTTGGACCTCTTCGAGACCCGCGGTTTCGAAGGCACGACCATCGACGACATCGCCGCCGCAGCTTCCGTGGGACGGCGGACCTTCTTCCGCTACTTCCTGTGCAAGGAAGCCGTGCTGTTCGACGAGGCCGTCTTCCCGCATCTCACCGCGGAGTTGGACAAGCTCCTGACTTCTGGCACTCCGCCGGCGCGAGCGATCTTCCTGGCGATGGAGCGCAACCCCCACGAGTCCAGGGAGCCGGACGAGACCACCATCAGGCGCAGGCGGTTGCGCGTGGCATTCCTGAACGAGCCGTCCGTCTCCGACTTCTACCGACACCAGATCGGTCTGATGGCTCAGAGGGTGACCGAGGTCGTCCGCAAGCACCCCGAACACGCCGCCGTTCCGTTCCTGCCCGAACTCGTCGGAGGCCTCATACACACGATGACCCTCGAGCACCTGGAGAGCGGGGAAACGCGTCCCTTCTCCCTCGACGCCGGCCCCTGGCGCGAGGCGGTCCGTGCGCTGGAGCGCAGCTTCGACGCATAGCGTCAGCGGTCTCGGACGCTCCGAACACCGAGGCGCACTCCGCCGGTTCTGCGCCTTCCCGGCGTACGGCGGGGGCGCACCGTTCAGGAGGGAGCGGGGCCTCGGTCGCGCGGGTTCGACCCACTCGCATGCCGGTGGCCGTCCGCTTGCTCGGCCAGACGCGCCTCCAGACCTGTGATCAGGGAGGCAAGGCCGATCTCGAAGGACAGCTCGGCCTGTTCGGGGTCTCGTGTCGTCAGATCGAGAGCCGAGCCGATCACGAAGTACTCGATCGATCGGACGACGGCCTGGATCTCGGCCTCCGGCCAGCCGGCCTCACGCAGTACGGCGTAGGCCCGCTCGTACGACTCCAGCGTCGCGGCCGAGCCGACCGGCTGGGCGGTCAGCAGCGGCACTACGCGGGGGTGCGCAGCGAAGACGCGGCGATAGGCGCGCGCCCAGCGTTCGGCCGCGACCGTCCACGGGCGCAGTGCGGAGTGCCCCGTGGCGATCTCGGCGAGGAGCAACTCGCGGATGCCCTCGACGAGTTCGTCCCGCCCCGAGATGTGGTTGTACATCGAGGGGCCCTTGACGCCGAGTTCCACCGCGATGCGACTGACGGACAGCGCCTCGGGGCCGTGCTCGTCGACGATGCGCAGGGCCGTGCCCATGATGCGCTCACGGGTGATCAGTCTCGTACGGGGGCGTGCCATCGGATGCCTGCTCCAGCCCTGACTCTCGTTCCGGCTCTTGTTCTGACGATCACGTCATGGCAGCCTACCGCGAAACTACGCACTCTAGTTTTAAGGCGGTGGGTGCCCATGCAGTACGCGGAGTACCGGCGTTTCGACGCGGTGGGGCTGGCGGAACTGGTCGCCAAGCGGGAGGTCACACCGGGTGAGCTGCTCGATGTCGCCGTGGAGCGGGCGGAGGCCGTGAACGGGCGTCTCAACGCGATCGTCACGCCCATGTACGAGCTCGCACGGGGGCGCGTCACCGAGGACCTCGGCGGACCTCTCGCCGGTGTGCCCTTCCTGATCAAGGACCTGTTCCAGGACTACGCCGGACTGCCGACCGGGAGCGGCTCGCGCGCCGCAGGACGTCATGTGGCGTCCCGGCACAGCGAGGTCGTCCAGCGGTGGCTGGATGCGGGCCTGGTCATCTTCGGCAAGACCAACACCCCGGAGTTCGGCCTCAAGTCGGTCACGGAGCCCGAGGCTGCCGGACCCACGCGCAATCCGTGGAACCTCGACCACACTCCAGGAGGCTCGTCCGGCGGCTCGGCGGCGGCTGTCGCGGCCGGGATCGTCCCCGCCGCGGGCGGCAACGACGGGGGCGGCTCGATCCGCATACCCGCGGCGTGCTGCGGACTGTTCGGCCTCAAGCCCGGCCGCGGCGTGCTGCCGGCGGGACCGTCCCACGCGGAACACATGCAGGGGCTGGCCGCCGAGGGGGTGCTCTCGCGCACCGTGCGCGACACCGCCGCGATGCTCGACGTCCTCACCACGGGGATCGACCTCGGCGGCCCGTACCTGCCGGGCCGCGCCGAAATCCCGTACGCGCAGGCCGCGCGCCGAGCACCCGGCAGACTGCGCATCGGCTTCACCACCCGTTCGCCGATCGGCACCCCCGTGGCCGCCGAGGCCGTGGCCGCGGTCGAGGAGACCGTCGCGCTCCTGCAGCGGCTGGGCCACGACATCGAGCCGGCCGAGCCGGCCGTCGACGGACAACGCCTGGCGCTCGACTTCTTCACCGCCTGGTACACCAGCACCGCGGCCACCGTGGCCGAGCTGCGCCGGACGACAGGCGCACGGTCGCGGGACTTCGAGACGGACACCCTGCTCCTCGCGGCCGTCGGCCGGTCGATCCGGGCACCGGAGTACTACACCTCCAACCACCGGTGGAACGAACCCGCCCGCGCCCTGACCGCCTTCCACGAGCGCTACAACCTGCTGCTCACCCCCACGCTCGGCGGACCGCCCGTCCGGGTCGGCGAACTCGACACACCCATCTGGATCAAGACCGGGGGCCGCGTGCTCATGCGCCTGGGACTCCTGGGACAGCTCGCCGGAACCCGCCTGTGGAAGCAACTCGAACTCGCCAACCTCGCCGCGGTCCCCTTCACCCAACTCGCCAACATCACGGGCCGCCCCGCCATGTCGGTCCCGGGCTACCGCACGCCGCAGGGCCTACCGCTGGGCGTCCAGTTCGTCGGCCCACTCGGTGGAGAGGGGCTGCTGCTCTCCCTCGCCGCCCAGATGGAGGCCGAACGCCCCTGGGCCCAGGAGGAACCGCCGCTCTAGGCATCACCAGGCACCCGCATCGCCGTCCATCCCCAGTGCAGGAGCACCCACCTTCAACGCCGCGACAAGCCACTCCTCCACTTCACCGGTCCCGCTCGGGAGAACTGCGTTCCGTACGAGCAGGTGCGGGCCGTCCTCGCCGACCGGCTCGGCGGCCTCGGCATACCGGTCGTCGAGGAGCTGGGCTTCGGCCACAGCCCGACGACGCTGACGATTCCCCTCGGCACGCATACCTGAATTCCCCAGGCAGGTCTAGAAGTTGAGCGGGATTCCGGAAGCGCCGCCTTGAGCATTGACACGCCTGGAACGCCTGCCACAGCATGAGCGGGCCCCATACCTACCGGTCGGTAGGGTTTCCTCGCCGTGGAGGTCTTCATGTCAGGTGCTGTTTCCAGGTTCCGCAAGCCACTTGCCCTCGCAGCCGGAGCGGCGCTGGCCGCCCCCCTCGCCCTCGCCGGCCCGGCCCAGGCCGAAACGGCGCAGTACACCGTCACCCCACTGAAGTTCACCGTCCGGGCGGGCGACCGCTCCTACACCGTGGACGCCGACCTCTACCGCCCCGCGAGCGTCGATGCCGCGCATCCCGCCCCCGCCGTCCTCGCCACCAACGGTTTCGGCGGCAGCAAGTCCTCGACGGATGGCATCGGCAAGGCCTTCGCCGCACGCGGATACGTCGGCCTCGTCTATTCCGGACTCGGCTTCGGCAAGTCGGGCTGTCTCATCACCCTCGACGACCCGGCCGTCGACGGCAAGGCGGCCTCCGGACTCCTCGACTTCCTGGCCGGCTCCCGCGCCGCCGACGACGGCACCAAGGCCGACTACGTCACCCAGGACAGGGCGGGCGATCCGCGCGTCGGCATGATCGGCGGCTCGTACGGCGGGGCGGTCCAGATGGCCACCGCGGCCGTCGACCACCGGGTCGACGCGCTCGTCCCGCTCATCACCTGGAACGACCTGGGGTACGCGCTCGCCCCCAACAACACCGGTGCACGCCAGGGGGTTTCCTCCGACACCCCCGGCGTCTTCAAGTGGCAGTGGACCAACGCCTTCTACCTGCTGGGTGAGGGACAGACACTGCTCAACGCGAGCCTCGACCCGTCCAGATTCGGCAGCCTCACCTGCCTCCACTTCGCGGCGCAGGCCTGCGAGACCATCCGGCTGCTGAACTCCGGTCGCTACCCCAAGAGCGAGACCGACGAGATGCTCGCCTACGCGCGCAGCGTCTCGCCCGTCTCGTACCTCGACCGCGTCGAGGCGCCGACCCTCCTCGTCCAGGGACAGTCCGACAGCCTGTTCAACCTGAACGAGGCCATCGCCACGTACAAGACCCTCAAGGCGCAGGGCACCACGACAAAGATGATCTGGCAGTCCTCGGGGCACAGCGGCGGCCAAGTCCCCGGTGAACTGAACCTCGAGGAAGGAAATCTGGAGTCCAGTTACGTCGGACAGCGCGTGCTCGCCTGGTTCGACCGCTACCTCCAGGAGAAGCACACCGACACCGGCCCGGCCTTCGCCTACTACCGCGACTGGCAGAGCGGTTACGGCACGGCCGGCTCCGTGCCCGCCCTCTCGCGGACCATGTATCTCTCCGGCGACGGGAAACTGGTCGACAACCGGTCCAAGGTCGTCCGGGGCAGCCGCCAGTACAGCAACTGGCTGGTGCCGACCAGCCACTCCGAAAGCTTGCTCGCCGGTCTCATCGGACGGCCCGACCGTGCGCCGTACGACACCAAGGGCACCTACCTGGGCTGGACCAGCGCGCCGCTGACCGCCCCCGTCGATGTCGTCGGCGCCCCGAAGGCCACCCTGAAGGTCGTGTCGCCGAAGACGGAACGCGTCCAGCACAGCGGTGACGCCTCGGACAAGCTGGTCCTGTTCGCGAAGGTCTACGACGTGGCCCCGGACGGCAGCCAGAAGCTCGTGAACCGCCTGGTCTCGCCGGTACGGGTCCCCGACGTCACCCGTCCCTTCACGGTGGAACTGCCCGGCATCGTGCACCGTTACGAGGCGGGGCACCGGCTCCGGTTCGTGATCGCGGCGAGTGACACCGCGTACTTCGGCAACCGGGGAATCAAGCCGGTGACCGTTGTCAGCGCACCCGGCGACACCGGGGTGCTGGAACTTCCGGTCGTGCCGGCCGGCGCACCGGGCCGCTGACACACCTGCGCACTGGTCGGGGGCTCTGTTCACTGCCACTCTAATGGCGGTATATCGCTGAGAAGCCGTTGTCGCACCGATCATGGAACGTGCGGGTCGAACAGAATTCCTGGTCGGGTGATCTTCCGGCTGTACGCGCAAGTCAACGGGCGCGGACGCGTAAAGCAACGACAACAGGGCCTTCCGGCATCGCTCGGTTCGATTCGCATCTCCGAGCTACCGAGTGGTGCGGCCGTTGCTGCCTACCCGGCCTGGCCCGCCCGAACTGGTGGCGCTGATCGCTGCCGAGATCCAGGCCCACTGTGGGCACCGGCTGCTCAAGTGCCGCCGCATCGCCACCGGCTGGACCGTCGTCCAAGCCGTCGCTGCCGTCCACCAGCTCGTCGCGACCGATGGCCTGCCGAGGGTCAGCCTGTCCGAGAGGTCCTGGAAGCAGTGGGAGGCCGGCCTCCTGCCGAGCGCCGACTACCAGGACCTGATCTGCAGGTTGTTCGCCACCAACCCCGACGGGCTCGGCTTCGCCCGTGACTGCTCCCCGTAGCCCCAGAGTGACCAGGACGATCCGCTCTGCCGGAGGCCGTCACCCACACGGGGGACAGGGTGGCGGCCGAGACCGCCTCTCGGCCACGATGCCCAGATGCACGATGACGAACCGCTGGAGGATTGGGCGCGCCGGCGCGCCGAACGCCAGGCCTCCTCGAAGGGCAAGCAGCGGGCTGTGCCGCTCGGCGACGGGCCCCACCGCGGGGCCCACGTCGACCCCGATGCGCCGAGAGCGATCGAGGAGTGGACCGGCACGGAGTGGAAGGTGATCGGCATCGTCGAGAATCTGGCCGCCGCCCGGGCCCTGCTGTACCCGCCACCCCCGCAGGGCAAGCCCGCTGAGTGGGACCGGCCCGCGATGGGCAAGGGCCAGGGCCGGCACCGCAGGCCGACCTCGATGGAAGAACGAGATCAGTAATCCGGCTCGTACGATCGCGGCGCTCGAACCTTCGTCATCGGTGTAGCAGGTCCACGACCATCTCAAGCAGCGCCAGCGGCCCGGGCACGAGCAATCACCCAGCCGAGCGCTGGCCCCCCGTCTACACGGCGAGCAAGTCGCCGCTGTCGAGAGCCCGGCACAGAACCGTGGAGATCTGCTCGGGCAACAGGTTCAGGTCGGCGATGGCCTTGTTGGTGAGCGGGACTTCTTCGAGGAGGTACTCACCTCGGTCGGTCCGGGCAAACTCCGGGCCGGTTCGGTTCTCGAAGTCCCACGTGTCGATGCGGGCCAGGTAGAAGAACTCCTTCTCGCCCTTGCCGTTCTCCATCTCGTGGAGCAGGCGGACGATCTCGGCGTCGCCTGCGATCTCCTCGCGGACCTCGCGCAGGAGCGCTCCCTCGCGGGTGGCATCGCTCTCCTCAACGCCTCCCCCGACGATGACCCAATAGGGGTCGACGCCGGGGCGGATGCGCTTGATCACGAGCATGGTGCCGCTCGGGGTGACGAGTACGGCTCGAACGCGCTGCTTCATGGGAATCCTTCTCCATGGTGAGTGGTGGGGCGGGGGTCAGTGGAGCTGCCAGCCTCCATCGATGTGCAACGACTGTCCGGTGACGAACGATGCGCTCGGTCCGGCGAGGAAGGTGATGGCGGCCGCCACGTCTTCGGGCTGGCCCCGGCGCGGGACGCACTGGCGGGCAATCTGGTCCTCGGGCCGGGCGCGGTGGTGGGCCCCCTGGCGTACCTTCGAAGGCTGCCCCATCCAATGGGGTCCTGCCCCAAGACCATCGCACGAGGAGACTCAGACTGTTGAGCACCGACGCCACACACCCGCTGCTAGCGAGGGCGACACCTTCTGGCAGGAGCGATGAACATGCTTCCTCACCACCCTCCGGCCTGACGGCACACCCCACCTTGTCCCGGTCGGCGTCACGTACGACACCGAGACCCGGATCGCCCGCGTCATCAGTGACGGCGCCAGCAAGAACCAGGATAGGCCCCGGCTTGTGCGGCGCGGATCCAAGGAGCCGTGTGCTCCTCGGCCGGCCGCATCTTTCTGATCGCCGCCATCATCGTCAACCTGGCCAGGATTTGCGGCAATATCGACGCAGGGCACGACCTCGGTGTCGGCAATGTTCTCTCGTTCTTTGGCTACCCCGCCACCGGTTCAGCCGGATTTTCACTGTGCTCGGAATGATTGAAGACGTGGCTTTCCCGGTCCTGACCCGGTCATGATCGGCAGGCGGGCAACCGCTACCACGCGGCGTCGATGAAGGCGGTGCATGCTGCGATGCCCCTTCCGGTTCCAGTCCCCTCAGGCCGCGCCCGGGGCGCGGCCGGCGGCCGACCTACGGTTCCTGGCTGGCGAGCACGCTCAGCGGGGCCAGCGTGACTCATCTGCCCGACAGCGGGGATGGCGCACTTGTCCTCGTCCTCGCCGGCGAGTTCGACAGCGGAACTGGCGCCGTTCCGCAGAGCCTTGGTCGATGCCCAATCCACCCGGGCCGCGCGAACGATCATCGACGTGTCCGGTGTCGTCTACGCAGACTCCGGTCTATTTCCGACTCCTCGTACAGGCCAGTCGCCGGCTCCCCCGGTTCACGGTGGCGGGCCCTCTCCTCCCTCAACCGCGCCGACTCCTGGAACTCAGCGAGCAGCGGCGATCCTCCGCATCACGCCGGACATCGAAGCGTTGCGCCGGGCCTGAGGCCGACGCCCCGCTCCATCGCGCTCGCTGGTCCGAGGCTGCCTCCTGCATGGGTGCCACAGCCAGCGACGACCTGGCCATCGAGCTGCAGGCAGCCGAAATCTGTGTCGTATGCCTGTTCTCCCCGCCCCGGGTAGGGGCGTATGCAGAAAGGGGCGGACATGAGCGCTGTCAAGGCGGTGCTACCCGGCGCTGCGCTTGCCGGGCGGGTCTTGTGGGTCCACGCCCGTCGTGGCGGACGCACTCTTCGTTCCGCTGGGCCGCTGGGAGCGGCCACGGGCGCCCAGATCGCGCATCCCCTTCTCCCCAGAGCCCTCGCTCTGCTCCTCACCTCGTTTGCCGTGGCTCTTGACCGGCTTGCCGTGGGGGTTTCCGCCTTCTTCCTCGGAAACTGCGCGTCCGGGGCCCTTGGACGGGGCGTACTTGTCGGGGTGGAAGGATCGATGAGCGCTCGGGTTCTCCTGCTGGCGGGTTTCGTCCACGTCGGGGGACCAGCCGTGCTGCTTGGTGCCCTCGTGGGGACTCGGTCCCTTGCCGTGCCTCGGCTGAGACGGCTTCGGCTGCTTCGTCATGGCCTGGCCTGCTGTCTGACTGGGGAGGGTCGCGCCTGGGTACCCGCGCGTCTGCCGTTGTTCTTCTCATCGTCCCACCGTCTACTGATGCGGTCGCGTCGACTGGACGAAGCGCCAGCTCAGACGGCGGCTGTGGTGCGTGCCACCTCGCTCAACGCATCGGTCAGGCGCCCTCTACGTAGGTGGGCTCCACGCTGCCGCGCAGCTCCGCTACCCGAGCGCCGCATCCTGTCGAAGGGCTCCGAAGTGAGGTCCAGGCCTCCAGCCGCAGCCAGCCCGGGCCCAAGAGCTCGTGCAGGGGAGGCGGTGAGACGTCGCAGCCGCGCGGGGTGTGCCAGACGTGCGGAGAGCCTGCTGTTCGCAACCGGCTCAGGTGAAACAGCCACGCTCAAGAGCGCTGCTGCCGCCCTCGCGTGGTCCCGCGCTGCGGCTCGAGCATCTCAGCGGAGTGTGCGGCTGTGGCGGCCGGAGCGTCGCACGTACATTCCCAGATACACCAGGGCGGCGACGAACACGACGATGCCGATGATGCCCAGCACGATCGCGGCGATGACGAGGATCAGGAAGAGCGTCATGGTGTAGTCACCTCCTCGGTGGGCGGGTCAGCGGCGGGCGAGCTGTCGCTCGCGTTCGCGCCGGGCTGGTACGGCAGGCCGTAGTGGGCGAAGATCGCGGCCTCGTCCTCAGCTGGCAGAACATCGTCCGTGCCGATCGCTGGGCACTTCTTCACCACCGACTTGTCGTAGCCGGCCTTGATGCAGCCAGGCCCCACGATCGCGCCTGGCGGGTGGGCAGGCCCCTCGACGGTGGCCATGGCGGGCTCGTCGGTGCTGGTGTCCACGTAGACGGCCTCCATCACACCGATCTTGTGGCTGCCCGCGTCAATGACGTCGTGGGTCCGCCACTCACGGACATCCGCGATTTGGATCACCCCGGGCCCTCTTCACACGGCAGCGCTACGTGCGCTTCTCAGCCTGCTTCGCGGAGCCGACCCGCGCCAGCGTGGAGATCTGCCGCTGTGTCCCACGGCACCGTGACTTCGGCCGATGACGAGCCGCAGTGGAAGAACAGGACGGATACGCACGACACCCGAAGACACCACCCCGGAGTTCCCCTTGTCAGGGCGTGCAGGGCGGTGATGCGCTGCTCGACCGGGCCAGGTGGTCGTCGCAACCAGCGCCGTGGTGAACCGGCGAACGAGGCCGGGGCGTCGCATCCGAGGTCGTCTCAGCACCGCTACGAATGCGGGATTGTGGGGGTACGCACGGCGAGCAGGACGATGTCGTCCTCGGGTGCAGGGTGCGCCAGCCGGTTGCTTGTCCGGTGGAGCAGTTCGTCCGGAGGGCGGTGCCCTTGGCGGGCGAGGAGGGCGATGAGCTGCGCGACGGCGGCGTCCATGTCGTGGCCGCGGCGTTCGACGAGCCCGTCGGTGTAGAGCAGGAGCGTCGAGCCCGGAGGCAGCGCGCGGCGGTGCTCTGTGCGGGCGAACGGGCCGAGGGACCGGTGCAGCAGGATGTCGTGCTCGAGCAGCTGGGTCACGCGTCCGTCGGGTGTGCGGAGCAGGGGCGGTGGGTGGCCGGCGTTGGACCATGAAGCGCAGCCTCAAGCAGATCCAGTACCGCCCTGCCCTCGTCGACGGCTGCATCGCTGCCACCGGCCTGACTCTGGATGGCTGACCGTGAGCGGGGACCAGTCCCGGATCATGCATCCCAGTCCGCGTAGTCCCCCATCTCCACGTCGTCGCAGAAGGTCTCCCAGAACCCATCGAGCACGAGAGCGGTCTGGTCGATGCCGGAAAGGAGGTCGCGCAACTCTTCCGCCACCTCGTATGTCTCCTCATCGCCCTCGGCATGGAACGGGAAGCGTGCGATCACGGCCGCGACGCATCGGTTGAACGAGGCGAGGTCCCTGTTCACGTGGCTGACCGCCGCTGTCTCGATCGCGGGAGTCTGCACCACGTGACCGCTGGCCACGTCAATCGCGATACCGATACGTCCGAGCAGGCCACTCGTCGCAATCCCTACCAGCCCATGCTCACCGAGCCCCGCGAAGTACACCGGCTCGCTCAGCGGTCGGTACTCGTAACCGATCAGCCCGGCTGGGATGCCGGTCTTCCTGAGATCGACAGCAACCTGGGTGGGCACCTCGGGCGGGGCCTCAACAGGAATCAAGACGAACTCGGGTTTCGGCAACTGCGGCAGGGGCTGGTTCACGGGAGGATCCTCTCCCGACAGGCTGCTCGGCAACACCCACAGGCCCGCGAGACTCGCGACTCCTGCCAGGCGGCCGACCCCGACATCACTCAATCAAGTTCAGTACGAACACGCCGCCCGTTTCCTTTTCGAAGGTTAGGCCCCGCGTCGCATGGAAGATTCGGCGCCCGGCCTCTCGCAGGTGTGTGAGGAGGAGACCGGGGCACACCGTATTCCGGAGGTAATAATCGTGGTTCCCCTGCTTCTCGTTCTTCTGCTGATCCTGCTTCTCTTCGGCGCCGGCTTCGCGCTGAAGATTCTCTGGTGGATTGCGATCACCCTGCTCGTCGTCTGGCTGCTCGGATTCGTCGCCCGCCCCAAGTCCGGTAGTGGGCGGTGGTATCGATGGTAGCGGGTCCATTCGACCGGTCCGCGCCAGGGTCCCATACGGATGAGGCGAATGGGAGACCGGAAGCCGGGTAGGCGGAATTTCGGCAAGACGTGGCACGCGTGGCAAGTCGTAAAGTGCGCCGCGCGCGACGTACTGAAAGTAGAGGCGGCAGGAATTTCCTTGCCGCTCTCCCTTTACCGGAGGAGTTGTTTTCGCGTGACTGAGCATGTGTGGAGTTTCAGGTCGACCTCGGGCCACCTGGCCGGCGCCGATCTCACCGGCTACAAGGTGGAGGCGACCGACGGGAGCATCGGCAAGGTCGACAAGCACTCCGAGGAGGTCGGTGACGCCTACCTGGTCGTGGACACCGGTGTGTGGATCTTCGGAAAGGAGGTCCTCCTGCCAGCGAGCACGGTGACCCGGGTCGATCCGGAGGACGGGACGATCTTCGTCGACCTGACCAAGGAGCAGATCAAGGACTCCCCCGAGTTCCACCGTGAGAAGCACCTCGGCGACTCGGGGTACCGCGAGGAGCTGGGCACGTACTACGGCTTCCCGCCGTTCGGCGGCCGCCCGCTCTGATCCTCGGACTCGTGGCAGGGGTGTGGGGATCAGAGCGTGGTGGGGAACCGGTCCCAGGCGCGGTGTCCGGCCAGGGACTTCGTAATCTGCTTGAGGACTGCACCGGGGGTGCCGCCCAGTACGATGCCCGGTTCATCCGCCCCGATGCCGGCAGCCTCAAGGGTCAGAGAGGCATCGCCCCATCCGCCGATCGCCTTGCCATGGCGGTACGCCTCCGAGACCAGCAGCAGGACACGGGGATCCGGACCGCCGGGCTCCGCCGCACCGGCCTTGGCGTCGCGGGCGCCGTGGGCGTCGGCGCCGGCCTCGGGCGTATCGGCGAGCAGGAGGGCGTCGAACTCGACGGAACGGGCGGCGGCGAAGGTGCGCTGCACGGTGACCGGGTCTTCCCGCGGCCGAGGACGCCGCCTGTAGGGGCGATGACCAGGGGAACCATGCCCGCCTTGGACACCGCGTCCCGTACGGAGCGGACGCTCCTCAGGTCTGCCGCCGGGTGGGCGACGATGCCGATGACACGCCCGTCCACGGGCCAGGTCCGGCCGAGCTGCGACAGTGCCGGGCTCGGGTCGGGACGCGTGAGGGGCTCCGTGGGGGCCGGTACGGGGAGTCCGAGTCCGCTGGCGACCTCTTCGCAGAGCTGGGGGTCGATGTTGGCGAGGACGGTCAGGACACGCTCCTTGATGGCCTGTTCGTAGCACTTGCTCAGTTCGAAGGTGTAGGTGGCGACGATGTGTTCGCGCTCCACCGGCGTCATGCTGAGCCAGAAGAGCCGGGGCTGGCTGAAGTGGTCGGCGAACGATGCGGGCGCCTCGCGGACCTTTCGCGCCGCGGGCAGCTCGACGGGCGCCTCGATGAAGGCGGCGGTGTCGGCTCCGGCGAGGAACGGGCAGCCGCCGTCCAGGCTGTTGGGCCGGTAGGGGGCGGTCCCGGCGTGGACGGCGGTCTGATGCATGCCGTCGCGGAGCATGTCGTTGACGGGGGAGTGCGGCCGATTGATGGGGATCTGGGCGAAGTTCGGGCCGCCCAGTCGGCTGATCTGGGTGTCGAGGTACGAGAACAGGCGTCCCGCGAGCAGCGGGTCGTCCGTGACGTCGATTCCGGGAACGAGATGCCCGGGGTGGAAGGCCACCTGCTCGGTCTCGGCGAAGTAGTTGGCCGGGTTGGCGTTCAGCGTCATCAGCCCGATGGGCTGAACCGGTGCCAGCTCCTCCGGGACGATCTTGGTGGGGTCGAGGAGGTCGATGCCCTCGAAAGTCTGGTCCGGAGTGTCGGGGAAGGTCTGGATGCCCAGCTCCCACTGGGGGAAGGCCCCCGCCTCGATCGCGTCGGCCAGATCCCTGCGGTGGAAGTCGGGGTCCATACCGTTGGTGATCTGTGCCTCCTCCCAGACCAGGGAGTGGACGCCCAGCTTGGGCTTCCAGTGGAACTTCACCAGGGTCGTGGCCCCTTTGGCGTCAACCAGGCGGAACGTGTGGACGCCGAATGTTCCAGAGCGTGTGGTGGGTGGCCTCGGTATGCAGGGACACGAAGTCCCAGAAGGTGTCATGGGCGCTCTGCGCCTGCGGGATCTCCCGGTCGGGGTGCGGTTTCGCGGCGTGGATGATGTCGGGGAACTTGATGGCGTCCTGGATGAAGAAGACCGGGATGTTGTTACCCACCAGGTCGAAGGTGCCTTCCTCGGTGTAGAACTTCGTCGCGAAACCACGCGTGTCACGCACCGTGTCAGCCGAACCGCGTGATCCGAGGACGGTGGAGAACCTCACGAACACCGGCGTCTCGACGCCCTTCGCCAGGAACGCCGCCTTGGTGATCTTCGTGGCGGTGCCGTATCCCTGGAAGACCCCGTGGGCGGCGGCGCCGCGTGCGTGCACGACGCGCTCGGGAATGCGTTCATGGTCGAAGTGAGTGATCTTCTCCCGAAGATGGTGGTCCTGCAGCAGGACCGGTCCCCGTGCGCCTGCCTTCAGGGAGTGGTCGCTGTCGGGGAGCCGGGGACCTTGCGCGGTCGTGAGGTGAGGAGGCACGTCGGCGCGCCGAAGTCGTGGCAGCCCTTGGGCCCGACTGGGACCCCGTGGCCGTTCTGCGTGAGGAGGCGGCGCACGCCCTGTTGTACTCGGGCTTGGACGAGGAGCAGCAGCGGCTGTACGCGATGCTGGTCGCGGCCGGTGCGCTGCCCGGGGAGGAGCCGGGCCGTGCGTCTTCCGCTTGATCCCCACGCCGACCCGGCTCGGCAGGCCTGGGTCGCGTGCCCCGGTTGCGACGACGCCCGCGTCTGCGGGACCTGCCTGGAGCGCCGAAACTGCCGGAGCCACTGGCGCTATCTGATCGGGAACAACGGGCCCCAGGTCCACCTGCAGTGTCCGAACTGCACTCACACGTGGACCCTCGACACCTCCCGTGAGCGTCACGGCCGCCGGGCCTGAGCTCAGCAGATCCGCGGCAGCTGCTCTCCGAGCGGCATGTCCACGACGCGGGTGCCGCCGAGTCCGGTGCGAGCCACCACCATGCCTGGATGGGTCTCGACCGCCTCGCCGATCACCGCTGCTTCGGTACCCGAGGGGTGGGCGCGCATCGCGGCGAGTACGGCGTCTGCGTGGTCTCGCGGGACGAAGGCCACGAGCTTGCCCTCGTTCGCCACGTACATGGGGTCGAGTCCGAGCACCGCGCAGGCGTTGCCGACCGCTTCGGGGACCGGAACGGCACGCTCCTGGATGACGACACCCGTGCCCGACGCCGCCGCGATCTCGTTCAGCGAGGCGGCCAGGCCCCCGCGTGTGGGGTCGCGCAGCACGTGCAGGTCCCGTGTGACGGCGAGCATCGCCTCGACAAGGCCGCCGAGCGGTGCGCAGTCGCTGGTGATCTCGACACCGAATTCGAGGCCCTCCCGCACGCTCATGATCGCTACGCCGTGCATGCCGATCGGGCCGCTCACGATCACCACGTCCCCGGGCACTACCCGTTGCGGCCGCAGGTCGACTCCGTCGGGGATCAGCCCGACCCCCGAGGTGTTGATGTAAATGCCGTCGCCGTGACCGGCCTCCACGACCTTGGTGTCACCGGTGACGACCTGGACGCCGGCCACGCGCGCCGCCGCACCGAGGGCCTGCGCGACGCGGGCGACCACCTGGGTCTCGACGCCTTCCTCCAGGATGAACCCGCAGGACAGGTGGCTCGCCCGGGCGCCGCTCATCGCAAGGTCGTTCACGGTGCCGTTGACGGCGAGGTCGCCGATGCTGCCGCCGGGGAAGAACAGGGGGCGCACCACGAAGGAGTCCGTGGAGAACGCCAGACGGGCGCCGCCGATGCGGATCTCGGCCGCGTCGGCGGTGTGCGCGAGGGCCGGTCCGCCGTAGGCGGGCGCGAAGACGTGCTCAATCAGCTCCGCGGACAGCGCACCTCCGCCGCCGTGGCCCATGACAATGCGCGTTTGGTCGCGCAGTGGCGCCGGGCAGGTCCAGGCGAGCATGTCGGGTGCAGGCCGTGCGGCGTCGACGCCGTCGACCGCCGGGGTGGTGCTGACGGTGTCAGGCAAGGGGGCTGCCCTCCAGAGAAGCGGTGACCGGGGACGGGGTTCCGGAGGCCACGCGGGCCGCCGCGGGAGGCCGCTGTCCCGGGGTTCCGCCGTCGAGCCGCCGGTAGAGGTAGTAGGCGGCGCAGGCGCCCTCGCTGGACACCATTGTGGCGCCGAGCGGGGAGCGAGGTGTGCAGGTGATGCCGAACGCCTCGCATTCGTTGGGCTTCAACAGGCCCTGGAGGACTTCGCCGCTGCGGCACTCGGCGGGCTCGCGGGTGTCGATGCCCTCGACGGAGAAGCGGTACTCGGCGTCGTGGTCACGGTAGCGTTCGGACAGGCGCCAGCCGCTGTCCGGGATGACGCCGATGCCGCGCCAGGCCCGGTCGGTGATCTCGAAGACATCGCTCAGCATCGCCTGCGCCGCCGGATTGCCCTCGGCCGTCACCGCGCGCTGATAGGCGTTCTCGACCGCGTGCTCGCCCTGCTCCAGTTGAAGCAGGGTCCTGCGTACGCCTTCCAGGATGTCCAGCGGCTCGAATCCCGTGACCACGATCGGCACCTGGTGGCGTTGTGCAAGCTCGGGGTACTCGTTCGTGCCCATCACGCTGCAGACGTGGCCGGCCGCGAGGAAACCCTGGACGCGGCAGTCCGGGGACCGCATGATCGCGTCGATGGCCGGGGGGACCCGGACGTGGGACACGAGGAGACTGAAGTTGCGGATGTTCCGCTTGCGCGCCTGATGGACCGTCATCGCGTTGGGGGGCGCCGTGGTCTCGAAACCGATGCCGAAGAAAACCACCTCCCGGTCCGGGTTCTGCTCGGCAATCCGCAGAGCGTCCAGCGGGGAGTAGACCACCCTGACGTCGCCGCCCTGCCCGCGGACCTGGAACAGGTCGCGGCCCGTGCCGGGGACACGAAGCATGTCGCCGAACGAGCAGAAGATCACCCCCGGCCGGGAGGCGATCTCCAGGGCCTTGTCGATCATCTCCAGCGGCGTGACGCAGACCGGACAGCCCGGGCCGTGGATCAGCTCGATCTCTGAGGGCAGAAGCTGGTCGATGCCGTGCCGGATGATGCTGTGGGTCTGTCCGCCGCATACCTCCATCAGGGCCCAGGGGCGCGTCACCGTCGCCCGGATCTCGTCGAGCAGCCGACGTGCCAGGTCAGGGTTCTGGAACTCGTCGATGTACTTCACGGCCGTACCTCTCCGTGGACGTCGTCCTGCGTCTGCCACTCGCCCACCGCGGCCTCGGCGGCCTCCCACGGGTCTCCGAACTCCTCCTGGAGCAGGCCGAGGGTCTCGAACAGCTCCAGCGTCCGCTTGGCCGACTCCTCGTCGAGCTTCTGGAGGGCGAATCCCACGTGCACGATGGCGTACTCGCCGGGTTTCAGGTCCGGCAGGTACTCCAGGCACACCTCCTTGACCACACCTCCGAAGTCGACCGTGGCCATCCGGGTGCCGTCCCGGTCCTCGACGTCCAGCACTCTTCCGGGTACCGCCAGGCACATGGGTGTCTCCTCACTGTCGCTCTCGTCGCGGCACGGCGGTGGCCGCTCGGTCCGTCGTCCGGGCGGCCACGACGAGTTGGCCGAGGGCCAGACCGCCGTCGTTCGGTGGAATCCGGCCGTGGCGCAGCACGGTGAAGCCGTCCCCCCGCAGCCCTTCGGCGCAGGCCGAGGAGAGCAGCGTGTTGGCGAACACTCCGCCGGTCAGGGCGACGCTCTCCACGCCGGTATCGCCGCGCGCGGCGGCGCAGACGCTGCGCACCAGTCGGGCCACCGCATGGTGGAACCGCGCCGCGACGACGGCTGCCGGGGTCCCGTCCAGCACGTCGGTGACCACCGCCGCCAGAAGGGGTGCGGGGTCTGCGGTGAGCGGGGCGCCGGAGTGCGGCGAACCGAGCCGGAAGACATAGCGTTCGTCCTCGGCCACGCCGGGTACGCGCAGGGCCGCGGCCTCCAGTTCGATCGCGGCCTGCGCCTCGTATCCCGCGTGCTGGCAGATCCCCGCCAGGGACGAGACGGCGTCGAAGAGGCGCCCCATGCTCGACGTGGGAGCGCAGTTCAGCTCTCGCGCCAACTGCCTTTCCAATACGGTCAGTTCACCGGGCGCACAGGCTCGCGTGCAGGGAAGATCCCGGTCGGCGTCGAGGCCCGCGGCCCGCAGGTGGGACAGAGCCATGCGGTAGGGCCGTCGTACGGCCGCGTCGCCACCCGGCAGGGGTACGTAGGCGAGGTGCGCGAACCGCTCGAACCCGGTGTAGTCCGCGAGCAGGAACTCACCGCCCCACACGGCGCCGTCGAGACCGTAGCCGGTGCCGTCGAAGGCAACGCCGATCACGGGATCCGTGCCGTCGAGGCCGTTCTCGGCCATCGCCGCCGCGATGTGCGCGTGGTGATGTTGTACGGGGACGACGGGCCGTCCCGAAGCGTGTTCGCGGGCCCAGCGGGTGGACCGGTAGGCGGGGTGGCGGTCGGCGGCGATCAGTCCGGGGCGTACCCCCGTGACGGACTCCAGCTGCCGTTCGGCGGAGGCGAGGGCGAGCTGGGTGGCGAGGTCGTCCATGTCGCCGATGTGGGCGGAGAGCCAGGCCTGGCGTCCGTCGCCGAGGCAGAAGGTGTTCTTCAGGTCCCCTCCGACGGCGAGGGCGGGGGCGACCTCCACGGGCAGCGAGACCGGCAGCGGCGCATAGCCCCGTGAGCGGCGCAGCGTCAGCTGCTCGCCGTCGCAGACGCGGACGACGGAGTCGTCGCAGGGGACATGGATCGGCCGGTCGTGCAGGAGCCAGGCGTCCGCCAGGCCGGTGAGTCTGGTCAGTGCCTCCTCGTCGTCCGTGACGATGGGCTCGCCAGCGAGATTGCCGCTGGTCATCACGAGGAGCCGGGGCCCTTTCCCGTCCGCCCTGCCGAGGCCGAGGAGGAGATGGTGCACCGGTGTGTACGGGAGCATGAAGCCGAGGTCCGGGCTGCCCGGCGCCACCGCCTGCGCCGGCGCGGCCCCGTGGCGCGGGCGGGCGTCGTCGCGGCGGCGGCGCAGCAGGACGACGGGCCGGGCGCCGCTGGTGAGGAGTTCACGTTCGAGCGTGCCGAGGTGCACGAGGGGCTCGACGTCGGCGAGGTCCGCGGTCATCATCGCGAACGGTTTGTCACCGCGCGCCTTGCGGCGGCGCAGTTCGGCCACCGCGTCGGGGTTCGTCGCGTCGCAGGCCAGGTGGTAGCCGCCGAGGCCTTTGACGGCGAGGATCGCGCCGGAGGCGAGCATCCGGCGTGCGGCGGCGACCGGGTCGGCACCGGGGTCGGCCCAGCCGGAGTCGGGGGCCGGATCGGAACCGTGGGGGGCGGGGCGGCCGGGCGCCGTGAGCAGCCGCAGCCGGGGGCCGCAGTGGGGGCAGGCGACGGGCTGCGCGTGGAAGCGCCGGTCGGTGGGGTCCTCGTACTCCCGGGTACAGTCCGGACACATCGGGAAGCCAGCCATGGTGGTGTGGACCCGGTCGTAGGGCAGTCCCGTGACGATCGTGAACCGCGGGCCGCAGTTGGTGCAGGTGATGAAGGGGTGCAGATACCGCCGGTCGGCCGGGTCTGCGAGCTCCGCGAGGCAGTCGTCGCAGGTGGCGGTGTCCGGCGGGACAAGGGTGCGGACGGCGTCGCCCTGGCTGGAGGGCACGATCGTGAATCCGTTGCCGCCGCTCGCGGTCAACTCGGCCGCCTCGACCGACTCCACCCGGGCCAGGGGTGGGGCGTCGGGCGCGAGGCGGGCGCAGAAGGACGCGACGTCTGCGGGGTCTCCCTCGACCTCCGCGACGACTCCGTCCGCCGTGTTGGTGACGTGGCCGGACAGGCGCAGCCCGGTGGCGAGGGCGTATACGAAGGGCCGGAAGCCCACGCCCTGCACGACGCCGCGGACGACCACACGGCTGCGCCGCGGGGCCATGGCGGGGGCGGGTCCGGGCCGCGCCGTGGTCACGCGCCGGCCTGGGCCATCACCGGGGTGTGGACACGGTTGCCCTCGGCCGTCGCGAGGGCCCGGTCAAGGAGGGCGCCGGCTCCTCTGCCGTCACGTACCGAGCTGAGAACGACCTCGACGCCGGGGTTGACCTGCTGCACGTTGGCGCGAAACGCCGTCTCGTCGAACTCCGCGGCCTCGGCCATGTCGGTCTTGGTGACGATCACCAGCTGGGCGAGACCGAACGCGGTGGGGTACTTGAGCGGCTTGTCCTCCCCCTCGGTGACCGAGGCGAGCACGACGCGGAGGGACTCCCCCAGGTCGTAGCCGGCGGGGCAGACGAGGTTGCCGACGTTCTCGACGAATAGCAGCCGGGTGGACTCCGGCAGCCAGTCGTGCAGGTGCCGGGCGACCATGTCGGCCTCCAGATGGCAGAGGCCGTCGGTGAGCACCTGCTTGACGGGGACGCCCGAGCGGGCAAGGCGGCGGGCGTCGTTCTCGGTGGCGAGGTCGGCGGTGAGCGCGGCGGCGCTGACGCCCCGTTCGCCGGCGAGGCGCAGTTCGCGCTCAAGGAGGGCGGTCTTGCCGCTGCCGGGGCTGGAGAGGAGGTTGATCACGGTGGTGCCGCGGGCGTTCAGCTCGGTACGCAGGATATGTGCCGCGGCCTCGTTCTTGGCGAGGACTGCGCGCTGGAGATCGACTGCTCGGCACATGCTCAGCTCTCCTCGGTGATCGGTTGGCGATGTTCCTCGCGCGGCGCCTCCGGATCGGCCCAGCGGACCTCCCGGATCTGGAGTTCGCGGCCGGAGACGAGTCCGTCGGCTGCGGCGCCGCAGCCGGGGCAGAGCAGCCGGGGCGGCATGCCGACCGCCCAGTCCTCGGCGCACGCCGCGCAGCGCGCGGTGCCCGGGACGGTACGGGTGATCAGCTCGGCGCCCTCGACGACGGTTCCGGCGCAGGCGAGTTCGAAGGAGAAGGCGAGGGCGTCGGCGACGACGCCGGCCAGTTCGCCCACGTCCAGCTCGATGCTGCTGACACCGACGGCCCCGCAGGCCTTCGCCGCGGTCTCGACCTGGTCGACGACGGCAACCGCGAGGGACATCTCGTGCATCGGTCTCCGTCCTGGGCGCCGGGGTGGGGTCTCGGGCGCCATTAGAGAACGGGGGGTGGCGGGCCAACGCCCGGCGCGCCGGGACCGGACGGCTGTGTCGTCCATTCGGTGCAGCCGCCACCGAGCAGGCGGGGGGTCACATCCTGCTGATGCGCAGGTAGCGCCGGAGGTCGGGAAGGACTCCGACGACGACGGCCGCGACGGCGAGGGCGGCGATGGCGGCGGCTGCGGCGCCGAGGACGTTCCTGTGCATGGTGCTCTCCGTTTCGGTCTTCATACGACGGCTTCCTGGCGGACCAGTTCGGTCACCATGCGCACGGCCTCGGGAACGGCCGCGGCGACCTGCGGGCTGAGCCCGATGCCCTCGTCGAGGCAGGCCGGTTCGCAGCCGACGACGAGGATCCGCCGTGGCGGCGCGGCTCCGGTTCCCGCGCACAGGGTGTCGAGCAGGGCGAGGACGGCGTCGGGCGTCATCCGGTGGCCGTCGAGCGGCGCGGGCTCGGTACCGCGGCCTCGGTCGCCGGCCGCCGAGGCGTCGATCAGATAGAGCGTCCCAGGTGCACCGCCGCGGGCCGTGACGTCAACGAGGACGAGGGTGTCCCAGCCGTCGAGGAGTTCGTAGGCGAGGTGGACGCCTCGGACGCCGACGTCGGCCAGCTCGACGGAGGCGGGGAGTTCCTCGCGGGTGAGTCTCCGCAGAGTCTCCACGCCGAAGCCGTCGTCGCCGAGGAAGATGTTGCCCACCCCTGCCACGAGGGTGCGGGCCGTACCGGGCTCTCCGGCCTCGGGTGCCGGGCCGTTCACATGTCCTCCAGGGCTTCGACCTCGTCGGGCTGGAAGTAGAGGAACCGGCCCTGTTCGCGGCGGATGTCGGCGCCCGGGTCGTCCTCCACGGTGACCGCGATGTGGACTCCTCCGTCGACGTCGTGGAGGACCGCCTCGACCAGAGCACTGCGCCCGGCGAGGAACAGGTCCTGGGCGTCCGTGCGGCGGAGCCGCGGGCGCAGGACGACCCTGCTGCCCGCGCGGACGGCGCGTCCGTCGACGAGGACGTGGTCGTTGCCCGGATCGACGCCGGTGTCGCCGCCCGGGTCCCACCAGGGCGTCTCCGGTTCGAGAATGTTGCCGGCCGACTTCGGGGTTCCGGTGACGCTCTGGAGGCTCCGGACCGCTCCGTGCAGACGTTCGAGGACTTCGGGCGGCATGGTGTCCGCCAGTTCGATCACCGCCGCCGCGCGGGCGTCGGTCCCCCTGGCCTCACGCTTCTCCTCGTCGGTGAGGGCCGCCGTGCGCAGGGCGAGGATCTCGTCGATCTCGGTCGCGTCGTAGAGGGCGCCGGGGCTCTCGGGCGCGATGGCCGGATGATCCTCCAGGATGATCGGCGAGGACAGCATCAGGTCGTCACGGCCGGGTTCGCCGGCAAGCACGGGCCAGGTGTGCAGGTTGCGGCAGGCGGCGACGGCGCCCCTGGCCCATTCCGGCGGGTCGGTCATCGACAGGAACGCACCGCCGTCGAGGCAGAGCAGGGTGTGGGTGGCGACGAGGGAGTACGGCAGTGCCGCGTGACGGTCGGTGTCCGGCTCGGCGGTCCAGGCACTGGTGTTCTCCACCGTGACCGAGAGGCGCTCGACACGGTACGGGCCGTCGAGTTCTGCCGCCGAGATCCGTACGGTGCCGCTGATCTCCTCGCGGCGGCGCACGAGTCGGCCGAGGACGCGTCCGTCGGCATCGGTGACCGCCTCGGTCTCCTCGGTGGCGGGGCGGGTGAAGGGCAGGGCGAGGCCGTCGCCCCGCAGTTCGGCGACGGGGACGACGAGGGTGACGCGCTCCTCGACGCCCTCGTCCCAGGCCACCAGAACCCGGTCGGGCAGACGGAGTTCGCCCGTCGGAGCGAAGGTCCCGTCTCTGCGGAGTTCCTCGACGGTACGCCGCTGGGCGCACAGGAATCGGACCTCCACGGCGAGTTCGGCGCCGGTCCTGGGTTCCATGAGGCACTCGGTGAGCTGGAAGTCGTGCTCCTCGGCGGCGGCGCTCCAGGACGGCGGGACCAGGACCCCGAACTGCCAGCGGAGCCGGTTCTTCGCGGCGGACGCACGGTACGGGTAGAGGACGTACCCCTCGAAGAGGACAGCGTCGGCGACGTGCCGTGCGACGGCGAATCGGGCCTCGGTGCCGGGAGTGAAGGCGACGGTGGTCATGCTGTCCTCTCCCCCGCCTCTTCGAGCAGGGACTCGACGGTGGCCTCCCACGACGGGAGGGCCCGGCGCGAGCGGTAGGCGAGCAGGGCGTCCATCGCGTCGCCCGGGAGCCGGATCCAACCGCAGCCGGGGAAGTGCTGGTCGATCATCTCGCGCCACACCTTCACGGGCATGCGGTGGGAGACCTCCTTGTCCCAGGGAACGGGCTCGACGTGGAAGCCGCCGGCGCCGGTGAACGCGGTGCCGGAGAAGAGCAGGAGCAGCGGGACGTCACCGTCGGAGAGCGCCCGGAAGTACCTGGACGCGGCGATGTCGGTGTCGTAGGTGCACGGCACGACGAGGTCGGTCTCGACCTCGCCGGTGAAGCCGGGCACCATGACGGAGGCCTGGGCGAACTGCACCGGGTTGAGGCTGCTGCCCCACCGGGAGCGTTCGCCGAAAAGGTCGCCCAGCGCTGCGGCCTCGTGGTCGTCGTAGCCGCGTCGGGCGGGTTCGATACGGATCTGGCAGCGCAGGGCCATGGCGTGGACCCGGGTGCCGCCGGTGGCGGTGATCCTCAGCCGGAACACGAGCGTGGGTCCGGCCGCGTAGGGATCGGCGCGGACGTCGGTGCAGCTGAAGGAGAACTCGGTCACGGCCGGCTCTCCTGCGGCTCGCGTGCCAGGCCGCGTACGTGCGTGAAGAGGGCGTCGAGGTCGGCCCGCGCCTCCGCACCCCCGTCGAACCCCTGCCAATGCAGTCGCATACGGCCCACCAGTTCGTAGCAGAGGTCGATCGGTACGAGGAAGCACTCGGTGCGGCCCTCGTGGCGGCGGAGCAACAGGGCCTCCACGTCGGGTTCGAGGTGGGCGGCCAGCCGGGTGGCGTCGAGGACGGACCGCCAGGCGTCCTCCTCCAGCTCGCTCTCGGTGGCGCCGGCGGGGCTCGGGTAGAGCGCCACCGGGCGGTCGAGGGCGGAGTTGCGGAAGAAGAACGCGACGGAGACCGGGATCCGCAGCGACTCCCACGCCTGGTCGTCGATCCGGTGCCCCGGGTCGCTCAGGAAGCGGCCGGGCACCGTCCGGAAGCGGCCCGGGGAGGCGGCGGAGCGGTCCATCAGCTGCGCGCACGGGCCGCATGCGCAGACCAGGGCCCGCTTGTCCGTGTCGACGAGGTGCGGGTGACGCACCTCGGCCGCAAGTGCCGCCCCACACAGTTCGCACCGTTCCTCGCGGGGCGGACGCGGGGTGGTGAACCGGCGCAGGCCCGTGGGCCGCGGGGGCCTCACGGCGCCGTTCGGCGGCCCGTTCACAGGGCCGCCGACGAGCGGCCGTCCGCGCCCGCGAGGGACGGACGGGTGCCGATCTGGAGCAGCGCCGGTTCGCGCGGGGCGCCGGTCTCCAGCTCCACCCCGGTGACCTCGGGGGCGAAGCAGGCGAGGGCGTCCACGGCCGCCTGGCGGAGGGACTCCTGGGTGCCGGAGCAGCCGCAGCCGGTCGAGGCGGTGACCCGCAGCCGCAGCACGCCCGTCGCCGTGTCGAACCCGGCGTTCTCCACGGGCTGCGGCAGGGCGGACAAGGCGCGGTCGATACGGGTCGGCGCGTCTTCGGGGTGCAGTCCGTGCAGATTGAGCAGGCTCGTGACGAGTTCGTCCGCGAGCAGCGGGGCCAGCGGGTCGGCGTGCGGACGGGCGGCGGGACTCCCGAGGAGCTCGACCATGCGGGCGATGCCACTGCCGTAGAACTCCATGAGGACGCGTACGACTTCCTCCGCGGCCGCGCAGGCCTCGGCGTCGCCGCTGTCGGCCAGCCGGTCCAGGACCTCCTCGACGCGTCGGCCCGCCTGTTCGGCGGTGGTCGTGCTCATCCGGCCAGACCGCTCAGGCCGGTGGGCACGTGCATCTGCTTCACGGTCCTGCCGTTGCCCGTGTACATGTGGACGCCGCACGGCAGGCAGGGGTCGAAGCTGCGCACCGCGCGCATGATGTCGATGCCCTTGAAGTTCTCGGGCGTGTTCTCCTCGAAGATCGGGGTGTTCTGCACCGCGTCCTCGTACGGGCCGGGGGTCCCGAACGTGTCCCGTGTGGAGGCGTTCCACGGCGTCGGCGGATAGGGGTGGTAGTTGGCGATCTTGCCGTCCCTGATGACCATGTGGTGCGAGAGGACACCTCGCACGGCCTCGGTGAAGCCGACGCCGATGGACTCGTCCGGCACTTCGAACTTCTCCCACGTCTGCGTGCGTCCGGCGCGGACCTCCTCCAGGCCCTTCTCGGCGCAGTGCAGGGCGACGGCGGCCGCGTACGCCTGGAAGTAGGTCCGGGCGCGGTTGCGCTCCAGGGCGTTGCTCCACTTCGGGATCTTCCACTCGAAGGTGGTCTCCGGCTTGGTCATCGTCCGGGGGAGGTTGATGACGACGCTGTGCCCGGTGGCCTTGATGTAGCCGATGTCGACGAGGCCGGAGAGCGCGGTGGACCACAGGCGCGCGAGGGGGCCGCCCCCGGTGTCCAGTGCCAGGTGGTCCTTGCCGTCGAACCAGCGTGGGGACATGACCCAGCTGTACTTGTCGTCGAAGTTCCGCTTCTGCGGGGCCGGGATCGTGTGCTGGTTCCACGGGTGGCGCGGGTCGACCGGGTTGCCCAGCGGATCGTGGGTGACGAACTGTTCCTGCCCCTCCCAGTCCTCGTAGTACGAGCTGCCGAGCAGGATGCGGATGCCGAGGTTGATCTCGGTGAGGTCGTTGGTCACCAGCTTGCCGTCGACGACGACACCGGGGGTGACGAACATCCGCCGGCCCCAGTCGCTCATGTTGGCGTAGGTGAAGTCGCAGTGCTCGGGGTCGTTGAGAGCGCCCCAGCAGCCGAGCAGCACACGGCGGCGGCCGACCTCCTCGTAGCCGGGCAGTGCCTCGTAGAAGAAGTCGAAGAGGTCGTCGTGGAGCGGGACGACCCGTTTCATGAACTCCACGTACCGCATGAGGCGGCTCATGTAGTCGGTGAACAGCTGCACGGACGCGACCGTGCCGACACCGCCGGGGTAGAGGGTGGAGGGGTGGACGTGCCGCCCCTCCATGAGGCAGAACATCTCCCGGGTGTAGCGGCTGACCTGGAGCGCCTCTCGGTAGAACTCCCCTTCGAGGGGGTTGAGGGAACGCATGATGTCCGCGATCGTGCGGTAGCCGTGCTCGGCGGCGTGCGGCGCCTCGGTGCGCTCGGCCAGTTCCAGGACGCCGGGGTTGGTCTCGCGGACCATCTTCTCGCAATAGTCGACCCCGACCAGGTTCTCCTGGAAGATGTTGTGGTCGAACATGTACTCTGCGGACTCGCCGAGGTTGATGATCCACTCACCGAGGTGCGGGGGCTTCACGCCGTACGCCATGTTCTGTGCGTACACGGAGCAGGTCGCGTGGTTGTCACCGCAGATGCCGCAGATGCGGCTGGTGATGAAGTGCGCGTCGCGGGGGTCCTTGCCCCGCATGAAGACGCTGTAGCCGCGGAAGACGGAGGACGTGCTGTAGCACTCCGCGACGCGCTTCTGCTTGAAATCGATCTTCGTGTGGATGCCGAGGCTGCCCACGATCCGGGTGATGGGGTCCCAGGCCATCTCCACAAGGCCGGAGCCGTCACCCGTCGTCTTCGCCGGAGATGCCATGGTCGCTGTGGTGCCCTTCGTCAACTCTTCGACTTCGCGAACAGTGGGATGGATGGGAGGTCCTGCGGGGATGGTGCGAGGGCGTCACGGTCACCAAGGCGGCCGGTAGCCGGTGGTGATGCGCTCGCCGGTGTGCCGCCACTTCGGCTCCTTGTCCACGGTCTTGGCCGTGATGGTCCGCAGGCGGCGGATGACGGAGCCGTACACGCCGCTGGCGGTGCTGGAGACCTTGCCGCCGGGAGGTTCGTCCATGAACGGCATGAACTTGTCCGGGAATCCGGGCATCGTGCACGCGATGCAGATGCCGCCGACGTTCGGACAGCCGCCGATGCCGTTCATCCAGCCGCGCTTGGGGACGTTGCACTTGACGACCGGGCCCCAGCAGCCGAGCTTGACCAGGCACTTGGGTGAGTCGTACGTCGAGGCGAACTGGCCCTGCTCGTAGTAGCCGGCCCGGTCGCAGCCCTCGTGCACGGTCGCCCCGAACAGCCAGGTCGGGCGGAGCTTGTCGTCCAGCGGGATCATGGGCGCGGAGCCGACCGCCTGATAGAGCAGGTAGGTCAGCGTCTCCGCGAAGTTGTCCGGCTGGATGGGGCAGCCGGGCACGCACACGATGGGGATGCCGGCATGCGACTTCCAGTCCCAGCCGAGGTAGTCCGGGAGACCCATCGCACCGGTCGGGTTCCCCGCCATGGCGTGGATGCCGCCGTACGTGGCGCAGGTGCCGATCGCGACCACGGCGAGGGCCTTGGGTGCCAGCCGGTCGATCCACTCGCTGGTCGTGATGGGCTGACCGGTCTCCGGGTTGTCGCCGAAGCCGCTCCAGTAGCCCTCCTGCTTGATGGCCTCGTTCGGGATGGATCCCTCGACGACCAGCACGAACGGGTCGATCTCGCCCCGCTCCCCCTTGAAGAACCACTCGATGAACGTGTCGGCGCCGCCCACCGGACCGCACTCGAAGTCGATCAGCGGCCAGTGGACCGCGATCCTGGGCAGCCCAGGCAGCCCCGCGAGGGCGATCTCCTCGATGCTGGGCTGCATGGCGGCGGTCAGGGCCACCGAGTCGCCGTCGCAGCTCAGACCCGCGTTAATCCAGAGGATGTGGATCGGCTTCTCTTCGCTGCCGGGTGCGGCACTCTGGTCCTGGACCGGGGCCGGCTTTGCTGCGCTCATGGGTCGCCTCCTGAGGAGGGATGGGGCGAAGGCCTCATGTCAGGCCTAGGTCTTGCTCAACAGTCGGCCGATCTGCCCCCGCCCGCACCTGGGCCGTCCGGGAGCTCCGCTCGGGGGCCTCCTTCCGGACGAAGGCCCGGCGCCGTGCGTGGTAGCTCGCGGCGGGGTCGTCGAAGATCGACCGCATCCGGGAGAGCTCCTGCTCACGACAGGCCGCAAGGGGAACCACGGACTCCAGGTACTCGTGCTCCGCCTTCTTCGCCGCGATCCGCGGCTGAAGCCCGCTACGGGATGCCAGACGGAGGGCCAATCGGGTGATCTCGGCGGTGAACTCCCCGGGTCCGCAGTCGACGACCCGGTCGACCAGGCCCATGTCCAGCGATGCCGCGGCGGACACCGGCCCCGCCTCTTCGGTGAGGCGCGCGGCCAGGGCCTCGCCCACCTTTCCGGGCAGGGTGCGGGTCCAGTACTCCGATCCGTACAGACCCATGCGCCGGTAGTGCGGATTGAGCACCGACCCCGAACGGCACCAGACCTCGTCGGCGGCAAGGGCAAGCATCACCCCGCCGGCGGCGGCGTTGCCGCCGATCGCGCTCACGACCAATCGGTCGGTCGTGGTGAGAACCGCCTCGACCAGGTCGTTCATGGCATTGATGTTGGCCCAGGACTCTGCGGCAGGGTCGGCGGAGGCCTCGATGACGTTCAGATGGATGCCGTTGGAGAAGAAGTCGCGCTGCCCGCCGAGTACCAGGACGGAAGTGGGACGCCCGCGGGCGGTCTCGTACGCGTCCAGCAGGCGGCGACACTGGTCGGTACTCATCGCCCCGCCGGGGAACGCGAAGGACAGAACGCCGACCGGCCCCTGCTCGCGGTACCGGATGTCGGACCAGGTCCTCCGGCCCGGCGCCGGGTCGGCGGGCGCCGGCAGTTCGGGGACCTCCGGCAGTCGGCCGGCGAGGGCCCGGGTGGCTGGGAGCTTGCAGGCACGCGGCCTGCCACGGCCGGTGCGGGCACGGAGCTCGGGGATCCACACCGCTCCATCCACGGTGGCGCGGCAGACCGCGCCCGCCCGGGTCGCGAGCAGGGCACCGGGCCGACCGTGCAGACCGTCCTCCGCGTGGCCGCCGTGCAGGAACCACTCGGCGCCGAGCAGCCGGTCCGGCACCCCGGGCTGCGAGTCGGCGGCCCGCAGGGTGCGCAGCACGGTCTCGGTGGTGTCCTCTCCCCAGGAGATCCGACGCTCCTCCTGGCGGAGTGCGGGACGTGCGAGGATCTCGCCGGTCTGCGGACGCGGTGTCGCCCCGGCGGCGACCCTCTCGACGGCGAGCAGTACGGCGGCCACGGCGGCGTCGGACAGCTCGTTGCGGTACAGATCGCTCTTGCCGACCTCCGGGACGCGGAAGGCGGCGGTCGCCCAGACGTCGCCCGCGTCCATCTCCTCGTCGGCCTGGAGGACGGTGACGCCCCACTCCTCGACCCCGTCGTGGATCGCGTGGTCAAGCGAGGACGGGCCGCGGTCGCCCACGGGCCCCGGGTGCACGATCAGACAACGGTGCGCCGTCCACACATCACGGGGCACGGCAGCCTTCAGCAGGGGGGCCACGACCAGGTCGGGCGCGTGGCGCGCCACGGCCTCGCGCACGGCAGCCCCGTCGGGGGTGACCTCTACGGGAACGGTGTGCCCCCGGTCGCCCAGCTCGACCAGGACACGCTGGGTGAGGCAGTTGAAGCTGCTGGCGACGAGCAGGATGCGCATGGATGGGCCCTCCGGATTGCAGTGGATGGAACGGCCCTGGAAGGGCCGTCCACCGACCGCCTGCGATCCTCGGACACCGCAGGCCGGGGAGGAGGGCGACGGGGCCCTCACCTCACCCGTTAGAGGCGCGCGTCCGACCGATTGGCGGCCATCCCAGCGGAGCGACGCCCAGGTGACGCGCCACGCGGCTCGTGGAAGAACGGAACTCCAGCAGGCACGCGGATGCGCACGCGCCCGTGCGCGGCAAGGGACGGAAGGTAGCCGAGGAGGGGCCGACCACAGCGCCCTGGCGGCACGAGGGCGAGGTCTGCTGCGCCATGCGGGTGGCATCCGCTGGGGGCACCTGTCCTTCGCGGCGGCGGTGACGAACCCCTCAACAAGCCCACGGCCGCCTTGGCCGAGGCACTGGCAGAGGAGTGAACATGCCCAACCGCACCATGGCGACACCAAGCTCGTCGGGATCGACTTCCGCGTCCAGAACGAGAAGCTGTACGGCGTCGGCGACAAGGGCGGCATCTACACCCTGAACACCACCAACGCCCAGGCCATCAAGGTCTCCCAGCTGACCGTCGCGCTGGCCGGCAGCGCGTTCGGCGTGGACTTCAACCCCGCTGCCAACCGGCTGCGGGTCATCTCCGACACCGGCCAGAACCTGCGCCACAACATCGACGACGCGGCCGCTCCACTGGCCACGACCGTCGACGGCACCCTCACCAACCCGACCATGCCGCCGTCGACCGCCATGGGTGTCACCGGCGCCGCTTACACCAACAACGACCTCAACGCCGCCACCGCCACGACCCTGTTCGACCTGGACACGATCGCCGACCGGATCTCTCTGCAGTCACCCGCCAACGCCGGCACCCTCGCCCCCACGGGCAACCTCGGAGTGGACGCCTCCCTGGACGCGGGCTTCGACATCGCCTACAACCCCGCCACCGGCATGAACCACGGCTTCGCGACCATCGCAGCCGGCGGCTCCTACCGTCTGTACGCCGTCGACCTGCTGTCGGGCAAAGCCACCAGCAGGGGCGCCTTCCCGACCACGTACCAGGTCACCGACCTGGCCCTGCCCATCAACCAGAAGTAGCTCCGCCCTCGCCGAGCCCGCGCCCTGGGACTGGCGCGCGGGCTCAGGTCCGCGGCCTGCCACCCGGGCGAGGTGCGGTCATCACGTCGGCCCCGTGCCCCTTCCTCCCGAAAGGGCACAGGGCCGACGGCCGTTGCCGTGCAGGAGGGCAGCGTTGCTTACGCATGTGGCCCCGGCGTCGAGCCGGGGCCACCATCAGGGGCCCCCACTCACTCGCCCTGCCCCTTATGGCTCCCAGAACCCACCCGATCCCCGCCGCTCCGGGCACCGCACTCACCAAGATCCGGACCATTCCCGGACCAGCCGTCTCCAAAGAGTCGCGCGTACCGCCGTATCCCCTGATCATCGTGGGTGTCACTGCTGTACCACCAGCAGACGAAGAACCTGCTGGTCAGCTATTCACCGAAGAAGCTCGGGTTCTTCCAGGGGCACGAAAAGAGGCGCCTGACCTGGGCTTTCGCCCACCAGGCGCCTCTCGCTCGCCCCGCGTAGGGACGCATCGCGTCTACGCCGAAAATCCCAGTTCCTCCCACCGGTATCCCACTCCTGACCAGCGCTTCCGGACCAGTCTCGGACCGAAACTCTGGATCAACCCACAGGGGCCTCACGTCGGCTGACGCAGTCCCACTCCCCCCGGCGGTCAGCGTGCTGTCGTTGCGGCTTCGGCCGGAACGACAGCCGTCCCTCGCGCCCGGGTGGCCACGATGGGTTCGGTGAGCACCTCGGCCCGGCCGCTGTCGTCGACCGATCGGCAGATGATCCGCAGCTCGAAATCGACGGTCCGGCTGCGCCTTCCCTTCGACGCCAGGCGCGCCTCCACTTCGACGACGTCGCCGCCCCGGACCGGGGCGAGGAACTCGACCGACGCATACCCGGCGAACAGGCTCTCGTGGCCGTCGAGGGTGATCGCCAAGTGTGTCCCGGCGTCTCCGAAGAGCTTCAGCCCGAAGGCCCCGTCGACCAGGTTCCCCGCGTAGTGCGCCTCGGAGTGGGCGACGTAGCGCTGGTGTACGACCTTCACGCGATCTCCTTGTGGATACGGCCGAGGCGACGGGCTACGGTCTCGCCGTCCAGCTCGATGCCCGGGTAACCGCGCTTGGCGAGTTCGGTACACATCCGGCGGTACTTGCCGACTCCGCCCACGTAACCGAGGAAGGTCGTCGGCTTGCCAGCCACGTTCGACCCCCGGTACCAGGAGTCGGCGGTCGCGTAGAGAGTCTGGTTGACCGTGCCCTCGGTGATCTTCACCCAGTCGTCCTGGGCCTCGGCCGTCGGCTCGATGACCTCGGCGCCGCCGGCCTTCGCGTGCCCGATCAGATCGGTGATCCAGTCGACGGCCTGCTCGATCGTGACCACGACATTGCTCGCGAGCGCGGGGCTCTGCGGTCCGGCGATCATGAAGAAGTTCGGGAACCCGGCGGCCATGATGCCCAGGTACGTCCGGACTCCGTCGCTCCATGCGTCCTGCAGCCTGCCGGCCTCCGGGGTGGAGACGTTCAGGGCGAACAGCGGGCCGGTGAAGGCGTCGAACCCGATCGCCAGCACGATGGCGTCGACCTCGTAGGATGCGGCCGTCGTGACGATGCTGTCGCTCGTCATCGTGTCGATCGGCTCGTCGCGCAGGGAGACCACCGAGACGTTGGGACGGTTGAAGGTCTCGTAGTAGTCGGTGCCGAAACAGCTGCGCTTGGCTCCGAGCGGGTGGAAGCGGGGCTCGAGGACCGCGGCGGTCGTCTGGTCCTGGACGATCTGGCGGATCTTCTCGCGCACGAACTCCGCGGCGGTCTCGTTGGCCCTCGCATCGGTCAACAGATCGGAGAACTCGCCGCCGACACCGTTGAATCCGCTGCGCACATAGGCCCGCTCGTAGCGCTCGCGCCGCTCCTCGTCGGAGACGTCGAACGCGGCGGCGTCCGGGATGCGGTCCGGGATGCCGCCGAGAGAGTGGCGGCACTCCTCGCGGATCGCCGCGTAGCTGCCCTTGATCTCGTCGACGTAGTCCGCCGACAGCGGGACGTTGCGGGCCGGAAACACATAGTTGGGGGTGCGCTGGAACACGGTGAGGTGCTCGGCGACCTCGGCGATGAGCGGAATGCACTGGACCGCGGACGACCCGGTGCCGATCACGGCGACTCGCTTGCCCGCCAGACCGCTCAGCGGAATGTCCCACCGGCTCGTCGAGACCATGGTCCCTGTGAAGTTCTCCAGGCCCGGCACGTCGAAGTCCTTGGGTGCCGAGAGGCCGCCCGAGGCGGCGAGCAGGTGGCGGCCCCGTCGGGTCTCGCCGGAGTCGAGGGTCACCTCCCAGAGCTGCTCCTCCGGGAGCCAGGTCGCGGACGTCACCCGGGTGCCGAAGTCGAAGTGCCGACGCAGGTCGAAGCGGTCCGCGACGTGATTGATGTAGCTGAGGATCTCGGCTTGCGGTGCGAAGCGCTCGCTCCACGTCCACTCCTGCAGAAGCTCCTGACTGAACGAGTAGGAGTAGTAGATGCTCTCGACGTCGCACCGGGCACCGGGATACGTGTTCCAGAACCAGGTGCCGCCGACATCGGGCGCTACTTCGAATCCTGCGAAGGTCCAGTCCTTCTCGACGGCCTTGTACGCCGCGTAGAGGCCTGAGAATCCCGCACCGACGCAGAGGAGGTCGACGACGGGTGCGGTGGATGGGGTGGTCTCAGTCATGCGTGTGCCTTCGGGTAGTCGACATGCGGTGGCATCTGGCCGTCAGGGCTTCGCCTGGGCGGGGGCCGTCGCCCCTCGGCGCATCGGAGTACGCATCTCAGTCATTTGACTTAGTCGTTTGATCAACGGAATCTAGCCACGGGCCCGAGCGCCGTCAATAGTCGAATGCGATTCGATTCACGCCGGCCGTGGTTGCCTCAGGCCTCGAGAAGCTCTCGCAGGTGGCGCGCCACCTGCGAGATCGCCTCGTCCGCCCTCGCGAACACGCCCACTTCGGTGAAGAAACCGTGGAACACACCGGCGCAGCGGGTCACGGCGACCTCCACTCCGTCACGGCGCAGCCTCTCGGCGTACGCCTCGGCGTCGTCGCGAAGCGGGTCGACCGCGGCAGTGAGAACCAGCGCCGGCGGAAGATCCTGCAATGATGCGGCGCGCATGGGGGCGGCGTAGTGATCGGCCGATCCCGTGTGGTCAGGTCCGAGGTACTGCTCCCAGAACCAGCGCGCATCCGCACTGGTCAAGAGAGGTGCGTCGGCGAACTCCGTCCAGGACGGGGTGGCGAACGCGTCGTCGACGGCGGGATAGACGAGCACCTGGGACACCGGCCGAGCGAGCCCCAGGTCCCGGAGCTTGAGGCACAGCGCCGCAGCCAGACTGCCACCGGCGGAATCTCCCCCGACGGCGATCATGTGCGGATCGAGGCCGAACCCCGGAGCCGCACGGCGAAGCCAGGCGAACGCGTCGAAACAGTCGTCGAGAGCTGCTGGATAGGGGTTCTCCGGCGCGAGTCGGTACTCCAGGGAGAGCACCGCCCACCCGGAGCGGGCGGCGATCGCGCGGCAGACCTCGTCCACTCCGTCGAGGGTGCCGAGGACGAAGCCGCCACCGTGCAGATAGACCAGCGCCGGACGCGGTCCGGCGGACGGCGGCGGGCCGTCCGGGTGGTAGAGGCGTGCGCGGAGCTCGCCGGAGCGGGCAGGAAGGGTCAGGCATTCGACCAGGTCGAGGGGGGTGATCGGCTGCTCCGACGGCGGGGTCGTCAGGAGCTGCCGTGCCGCTGCCGCACCCAGCTCGCGGAGCGGTTTCTTGAGGGTTTCGGCGATGAATCGTGCCGCGTTCTGCGCATCGGCGTCCAGCTGATCCCAGTACGAGGGCTTCACTTCATTCACTGTGGGGCCTCCCCGAAGTCATTGACAGGTCGCGACCTGTACCCCACCATCCTAGTCACCTGATCTAGTCACTTGACCATGATGATCACGGTCCATCCGAGATCCGAAGCAGCCGATCACGGCGCACGTGATCTCCCGAAGTCGAAAGGACTGGCGGATGACCGAAACCACGACGGCCCCCGCAGCGCCCGGCGCACCAGCGGCGACCGAGGTCGACGTAAGGATCGAGGACGATGCGACTCCCCTCGTCCGGCTGATCGGCCGCACCCTGCGTGACTCCGCCCGCGCGGGGCATGCGCTCCCAGTGCTGCGGAAACCGGCCGCCACTGTGGCGATCCGGTCCCACGAGACGCCGCAGGCGGCGACGATCACCTTCGGCGGCGGCGGCGTCGAGGTCTCGAGCGGAGTCCGCGTCGAGCCCGATGCCACGATCACCGTCGACCTGAACGCCAGGTTCGCACCCGTCGACGCTCCCTCGGGGAACGCCGAGCTCGCCGCGGACGCGCTGCTCGCGCTGTCGCCGCCGGTGCCGGACTGGCAGTCGGCCGCCGAGCACTTCTGGACCGCCGCGCGCTCCGTACCAGGGATTCCGGACGTGCTCATCGCGGTCACCGAAGGGCCCGACGGCCTCGAGCAGGTCGTGCTCGGCGATGGCACGACGCAGTACCTGATCGCCGGAGCCCCCGAGACGCTCGCCGGCGTGTTCTCCGGAGCCGACGACCTACTCGCCGTGCTCTCCACGGGTGCGATCGGGATCCAAGGCACCATGTCCCAGCTGTCGGTCATGGTCGGCGCTTCCTGGAAGGTTCGTTACGATGTCTGAACTCACCATGCCTGCCACCGGAGTTGACGGCCTGGACGCAGCCGTTCGGGCCGTTCGGCTGGAGGCGACGAACCACGAGGGCTCGTTCCTCGGCAAGACGCTGACCCCGAAGAAGTTCGCCTCCGGCATGGACTCGGGTTTCGCCTTCGCCGATCTCCTCTTCGGGCTCGACCTCGGCAACGCGCCGGTCCTCGGGTTCGTCTTCCCCGACTGGCGCGGACATCTGAACGACGTCTATTTCCGTCCCGACATGTCGACGCTGGTCGAGTGGGAGCCGGGGCGCCAGGCCGTGATCGGCGACTACTGGCTGAAGGACGGCACACCGGTCCCGATCTGTCCGCGCAATCTGACGAAGAAGACGACCGGCCGGCTCGCCTCGCTCGGCTTCACCGCGACCGTGGCCGTCGAGATCGAGGCGACCGTCTTCGAGGAGTCCGTCCACGAGGCGCGCGCACGCGGATACCAGGGCCTGACGCCGCTCGGCGGAAACGCGGGTACGGGGTACCACCTGGCGAAGTCGAAGGACTGGACCGGGTACATGGACGCCGTCGCCGAGCGGCTCGACGCGGTCGGCATCGAGTGGGAGGCATGGAGCGACGAGGACGCCGCCGGCCAGATCGAGATCAATCTGGCCCCCGGCGACCCGGTCGCGGTCGGTGACTCCTGGGCGCGGACCCGCCAGATCATGCGGGAGGTCGCGTTCGACCTCGGCCACACGGTCACCTTCATGGCCCGGCCCACCGCGGGCTATGGGCAGGCGTCGCACATCAATCTCTCCCTCCAGCGCGACGGCGTCAACGCGTTCTACGCGGAGGAGGGGCCGTCGGAAACGATGCGCCATGCTGTCGGCGGTCTGCTTGCGACGATCGAGGGCAACACCTCAATCGTGCTCCCGCAGATCACCTCGTACCGACGCCTGGTGGATCTCAGCGGCCCGCCGGTCACCGCCAGCTGGGGCATCAGCAACAAGACCACCGCGATCCGGGCGGTGTGCGGACACCCGTCGTACTCCCGCCTGGAGTACCGGGTCCCTGGCGCCGACGCCAACCTGTATCTCGCGCTCGCCGGCGTGCTGGCCGGTGTGATCGCGGGCCTGGAGCGCAAGATCGAACCGCCGGAGCCGGTCGCGGAGATGGCCTGGTGTATGCCGCCCGGGGAGATCACCCGACTGCCGGACACGATCACGAAGGCCGCCGCCGCCCTCGAAGCGGATCCGATCCTTCGCGACCTCCTCGGCTCCGAGTTCGTGGACTACTGGGTCGGGTCGCGCCGGTGGGAGTGGATGCAGTTCCACACCGGGGGCGGCGATCCGTCCGCCGAACTCTCCGCGTGGGAGTCCGCCCGATACTTCGAACTGCCGTGAGCACCATGGGCGAGGGGCCGACCGCGGTGCGGCCGCTGATCGGCATCACCGGCCGGCGGATCCGGCTGGACCTCATCAAGGGCGCGGACCGGCGGTACGGCGACCGCTGCGCCGACAGCTACATGTCCGACTACGCGATCCGGATCGCGCGGGCCGGCGGTCTCCCCGTGAACCTCTCGTACGAAACGGACGCGGAGGCGGTCTGCCACTGGCTGGCCGGTGTGGTCGTCACCGGTGGGCAGGACCTGCACCCGGCGTGCTGGGGAGGGGACACCTCCGTGGTGCGTGACGTCGACCCTCGTGCGGACCCGATGGTCCACGATGCCGAGCGGGACGTGTACGAGCTCGCGCTCGTGCGTGCCGCGCTCGAACGGCGCATCCCGGTGCTCGCGGTGTGCCGGGGCATGCAGGTCCTCAACGTCGCGCTCGGCGGCACGCTCATCGCCGACCTTCCGCCCGGCGAGGTGCGGCACCTGTCGCAGGAGGCCGCGCTCACCGACGGCACGGACGATCACGTCGTGACCTTCGAGGCCGGCTCGATCGTGGCGGGACTGTTCGGAGCGCGGGCTGTCACCAACTCGTGGCACCACCAGGCCGTCGACCGCTGCGGCACCGGGCTTCTCGTCACGGGCCGGACGGCTGACGGTGTGGTCGAGGCGGTGGAGCTTCCGGACGCACCGGTTCTGGGAGTCCAGTGGCACCCGGAATGGATGGAGAGCGACGATCCGACGATGACGTGGATCGTCGAGGAATCCGTCAAACGCCTGTGACGAGGCCGACCCGGGCGCGTCGGCGTGCTGCCGGCAGGTAGACGCGCTCGGGGCCGGTCACAGGCCACGTCCATGGTCGGTGATCAGGCGAGCTTCGCGGCCAGCCAGGCATCGAGCACATCGATGATGACCTCTGCCTGCTCGGCGGCTCGCGAACGGTCGGCATACGTCAACCAATTCACCACGAAGCCGTCCGAAAGGGTGCCGATGACATAGCCGATCTGGTCGATCGTCTCGGCCGGGATGTCCTGCCCGGCGGCCGCTCTCGCGAGGATCGATCGCACGACGTTGAACGCCTCGTTGTACACAGTCACCGCCGGATGCTCCGCCTGGCGTTGCGCCCAGCTGATCAACTCGAAGCTCGCGGACGCGAATTCCGAATCGGACTCGAGATACCAGTTCAAGAGTCCGCGGAGGATCGCACGCGCGGTCGGGACCAGGTCGGCGTGCACATCGTTCTCGATCAGAACCTCACGGTACCGCTCCGTCAACCGCTCGAAGACGGCCGCGAAAAGCAGCTCCTTGGTCTGGAAGCAGTAGTGCAGCGTCGCCAGCGGGGCGTTCGCCTGCTCAGCGATCCGGCGGGTCGTCGCACCGTCGACGCCGTGGCTCGCGATCACTTGAATGGCGGCGTTCACCAGGTCGTTGCGCCGCTCGGCCGCCGGTACGCGTGCCATATCTGCCCCCTGCCAAAGTCGGACGATCGATCAAGTCAGCCTCCAGGTTACCAGCCGGTTTGTCCATATCAACCGAGGTCGTAGCCCTCGCCCGAAATTCTTGGTCAGATGACTTGATCGGATGACCGTGATGAAGCAGCATGATTCTCACCCCTCGCGAAGACCTGAGGTCGCCGGCATCGACCGGAAGCAGCCGTCGGAGCACTGCCTCGGCCGGCCCGAATTCACCGGGCAGGTGTCCGATCCCCGGGAATCCGCTGAAGCGGGACGACTACACCTCACTCGACAGCGGACTGCCCACTGCGATCTGACCTATCCGATTCGCCCGGCGCACACCCGCAAAGGCGACACCTCGAATCGTGGCCTCTCGGTAGAAATCCAGAGGCCGACGAGACCTCAAGGAACGGAGGAAGAATGGCACTCAGAGACTTGCTTTTCCTGCTCGCCGACATCTGGATGATCATCGTCGGATTCACCTTCGGGTGGAAGTTCATCCGGAACTACGGGAACTATCTTCTCGGCCTCGAATGGATCATCGTTGCCACCTCCGGGTCGAACTTCCTCGTCTACGCGGCCGTCGGGGCGACCGAGGACAGCCCCATGTACACCGCCGCGTTCTTCTTCGACCAGTTCTCCCGGTCGGTCGGCATCACGCTGATTCTCGTCATGGGCCTGATGCGCGTGACGCATCTGTACAAGCCGTCCGTGAGGACGGATGTCGGGGTGTTCGTGTTCGCTGCCGCCGTCGGGATCTTCCTCCTGCTCTTCGGCGAGCGGCTCGGTGTGGGGGTCGCGGTCTTCCTCATCGTCGTCAACGTTCTCACCACCCTGTTCCTGATCTACTTCTCGAAGCGGCTCTGGGCGATCGGCGCCAAGGGATGGGCCATCGGCGCGGGTCTCGCGACCGCTGCCGGATGCGTCATCGCCTCGACGTACGACTTCGTCCACATCCCCGGCGACGACGAGGCGCACACCCTCTTCTACATCGGCGCGCTGAGCACCTGGGGGCTCCAGATGTTCACGTACTACTTCGCCTACCGCGCCCTGCACAACCACAACGAGTCGGTCGACGCGAAGCCGGTCCCGCGCGAACAGAGCCGGGCCGACGCCTGACGATCCGCATTCAAGGCAGCGAACAGACGGATGACGTCCCATGCAGAGGAAGCAGTCGTGGTCGTGAAGGAAACACCGCAGCGAGAGGAAGACGCGGCCTCTCGCCGCCCGCAGCCGGCCGTCGGGCCCGAGCAGATGGGAGAGGACCCGCCCACCGCGACGCTGACGGCCTTGCTGGCCGAGCGTGCGCGGCGATCACCCGATCAGGAGTTTTTCCGGTTCGGAGACGAGTCCTGGACCTTTGCCGAGATCGAAGCCTGGACCTCCAGGCTGGCGCACCGGCTGATCGAGGTGGACGGCATCCAGGCCGGTGACCGCGTCGCGATCATGCTCCCGAACATCGTGCACTGGCCGGTCGTGTGGCTCTCCGCGCTGAAGGCCGGCGCTGTGGCGGTACCGGTCAACTCCTCGTACAAGCAGGCGGATCTCACCTATCTCCTGCGGGATTCGGGAGCCCGGGTCGTGTTCACCGATCACGGGCGCGCGGGTCTCCTGAAGGAAGTCACCGACGCCGAGACGGACCTGGCGGACCTGCGCATCGTCGACGTCGCCGCAGACGGGTCCGCGTCCTTCCCGGCGACCGCTCCGACGGTGCGCCCCACCGCCGAGACCTTGGCGAACCTGCAGTACACGTCGGGCACCACCGGCTTCCCCAAGGCGTGCATGCTCACCCACGACTACTGGGTGCGGCTGGGCTGGACCTGCGCCGCTGTGACCGGCCTCGGGGCCGACGACGTCCTGCTCACCGCCCAGCCGTTCTCCTACATGGATCCACAGTGGAACACCGCGCTCGCCCTGACGGTGGGGGCCCCGCTGGTGGTGCTCCCCCGGTTCTCCGCGTCGGGCTTCTTCTCCGATGTCCGTCGCCATCGAGCGACCTTCTTCTACGTTCTCGGATCCATGCCGACGTTGCTTTTCAAGCAACCGCCGAACCCCGAAGACCTGGACAACCAGCTTCGCTTGGTGCTCTGTTCGGGCATCCCGGTCGGGATCCACGCGCAGCTGGAGGAACGCTGGGGAGCGCCGTGGCGAGAGATCTACGGCATGACCGAGTCCGGCGTCGACCTGTTCGGTTGCGTGGATGACGCGAACTCCGTAGGGAGCGGGAACCTGGGACTTCCGGTGCCGACGAAACGGGTCCGGGTGGTCGATCCGCAGGGAGTCGACCTGCCCGACGGCGAGCCCGGTGAGCTGATCGTCTCGGGCAAGCCGATGATGCGCGGCTACTGGAACCGTCCGGAAGACACAGCCCGGGTGCTGCGGGACGGCTGGCTGCACACCGGCGATGTCGCCGTCCGCCGACCGGACGGCGGCTTCCAGCTGGTCGGTCGGATCAAGGACATGGTGCGCCGGGGCGGCGAGAACATAGCGAGCGCCGAGGTCGAGGCCGCTCTCGAACGTGACGAGGAGGTCATGGCCGCCGCCGTCGTCGCCGAACCCGACGAGATCCTCGGTGAAGAGGTCAAGGCCTTCGTCCAACTGGCCGTCGGTGTGTCGGCCGACCGTACGACCGCCGCGGGGCTCATCGACCGCGCCGGCCGGCAGCTCGCCCGTTTCAAGGTGCCGCGCTACGTCGAGTTCGTCGCCGACTTCCCGCGGACGCCGTCCGAGCGCGTGTCCAAACCGGCGCTCAAGGCCCGCGCCACGGCCGAACCCGGCGTCACCTTCGACCTGAGCGCCCGACGCAGGACCGGCGGCGTACCCACCACTCCTGCGGACTCCCTCGGCATCGACGTCGTCAGGGGGGTGGCCGTACTCACCCTGCGTCGTCCCGAAAAGCTGAACGCCATGGACGTCGCCACGCGACTGCGGCTGGCCAGCGCCGTCCGAGAAGCGGGCACAGGCGACGAGGTGCGCGGAATCGTGCTCACCGGCGAGGGCCGGGCGTTCTCCGCGGGCGAGGACCTCCGGTCCGTGCCGACCTCGTACGCGCAGCTCCGCACGGCCTTCGAGAGCTTCCACGACATCACCCGGGCCATCGTTCAGACACAGGTCCCCGTCATCGCGGCGGTGAACGGCCTGGCCGTGGGCGGCGCCTCGGAGATCACCCTCTGCTGCGACGCGCGGATCGGCACCCCGGCGACGGAGTACTACCAGCCCGAGAACGGCCGGGGCATCACGATCTCGAACGCGTCGAGCCTGCTGCTCCCCCGGATCGTCCGGAACCACGCGACGCGCATGATCCTCGGCTCGCCGCGGATCGGCGCCGAGGAGGCCCTGCGGATCGGCCTCCTGGACGAGATCGTCGCGCCCGACGAGCTGGTCGACCGCGCCATCGACCTGGTCATCGAGTGGACGCCCGAACACAACACGACGGCGCTTCATCTCGCGCTGCTGCGGCCGGGGCTCGACGAAATCGAGCAGGCCTTCGCCCGCGAGGACGAGGCCGCATGGAAGACCTGGGAGAGCGGGGTGTTCAGCGCCGGCATCGATGGCTTCTGGACCGCCAAGGACGCTCGCGGATAGCTCCGCGACAGGGGTCTGGCCCTTCCCGTAAGGAACGACAGAGGAGAAGACGTGATCGACACAGAGGCCGCGGTGCTCACCGCGGTGAACGAGCCGCTCGAGATGACCGCGATCCAGGTGGACGGTCCCGAGCCGGACGAGGTGCGCGTCGCGGTCTCGCACGTGGGACTGTGCCACAGCGACCTGCACTACATGACCGGCACGGTGCCGACCGACCTGCCGGTGGTGGTGGGTCACGAGGTGGCCGGTGTCGTCGAGGCGATCGGCTCGGCGGTGACCGGACTGCGGGTCGGCGACCGCGTGGTCGGGGCGCTGACGCCGTCGTGCGGACGGTGCGTCAACTGCGAGGCCGGCCGGTCGACGCAGTGTCAGCGCGTGGCGGAGGTCCGTCGTCGCCCGCGTCCCGCGTTCCGGCTGACGAACGGCGAGCCGGTCGAGCGGCTCGGCGACATCGGCGCGTTCTCGCGGCACACCCTCATGCGGGAGAACGCGCTGGTGAAGCTGGACGACGCGGTGCCGCTGCACGTCGGATGTCTCCTGGCGTGCTGTGTCATCACCGGCGTCGGCGCCGTCTTCCGCGGCGCCCGGGTGCGTCCGGGAAGCACGGTCGCGGTGATCGGCTGCGGCGGCGTCGGGTCGGCCATCATCCAGGGAGCCAGGCTGGCGGGGGCCTCGGCCGTCGTCGCGATCGACCTCGACGAGGCACGACTCAAGGCAGCGCGCGGCTATGGTGCGACCCACGTCGTGAACGGCGACGTCGAGGACGTCGCCGCTGAGGTACGGAACCTGCTGGGTGACGGTGTCGACTACTCGTTCGAGGCCGTCGGCTCGGCGCGCACCGCTGCCACGGCGCTCTCGGTGCTACGGGCGACCGGTACCGCGTGCCTGGTGGGCATCGCCCCGGAGGGCACCGAGCTCACGGTGCCGGCGTCGGACTTCTTCTTCGGCGAGAAGCGCCTCATCGGCTCGTACATGGGATCGGGTCAGGTGCGCCAGGACATCGTCCAGCTCGCGCGCCTCTACCAGCAGGGGCGGCTGCTGCTCGACGAGATGGTCACGCAGGTGATCCCGTTCGGCGAGATCAACGAGGGCTTCAAGGCGATGCGGAGCGGCGACGTGACGCGCATCGTCGTCGACCTCCAGACCTGATCAACAACGGATGCAGAGGTGACTCACATGTCGAGTGGCGAGACGGCGATTCCCCAGCCGGTGAACTACATCGCGGACGCCTGGAGCGAGTGCGAGACGGTCCGGGGCGAATGGAACACCGACCCCAATACCCGGGAACCGGTGCACCGCATGGTCACGACCGGTTTCGGGGACGTCGAACGGGCTCTGCGGCACGCCGAGCGCGTGTACGGCGTCGGCCGGTGGGACGACGAGGCCCGCCAGGAGCGTGCGGCCATGCTCGAGCGCGTGGCCGCGCTCATCGAGACCCGAGTCGGGGACATCGCCCGCACCGACTCCCTGACCAGCGGTGTGCCGATCGCCCTCACCCGGAAGGTGGCGGCGTTCCTGCCCGCCAGGATCCGGGCGACGGCAGCGGACCTGCTGCACATCCCCCGGGTACGGGCCCTGGCGGCGGGCGGCCGCGATGTCCGCCTGTACAAGGTCCCGTGGGGGCCGGCCGCGATCCTCACGCCGTGGAACGGTCCGAGTTTCATCCCCGCGGCGAAGGTCGTGAGCGCGGTCGCGGCGGGCTGCCCGGTGATCCTGAAGCCGTCGGAACACGCCCCGGGCAGCGCGCAGATCATCGTCGAGTGCTTCGTCGAGGCGGGACTTCCCGACGGCGCGCTGCAGCTCGTGCACGGCCGCGGCGACGTCGGCGCCGCGCTGACCGGTGACCCCCGCGTCAAGGCCGTGGCGTTCACCGGTGGTCCGGCGGCCGGCCGCGCGATCGCCCGGGCCGCCGCGGAGGACTTCAAAGTCCTTCAGTTGGAGCTCGGCGGCAACAACCCCGCGCTCGTCCTGGACGACGCCGATGTCGAGGTCGCCGCCGACGGGATCTTCGAGGGCATGACCAAGCTGAACGGCCAGTGGTGCGAGGGACCGGGCAAGGTACTCGCCCACAGGAGTCTGGTGGCGCCGCTGCTCGAAGCGCTCACCGAGCGCATCTCCAAGGTCGTGGTCGGTCACTCGCTCGACGAGGGCGTCGAGCTCGGCCCGATCTCGAACGCGCCGCACTTCGCGACCCTGCAGAGCCGGATCGAGGGACTGCGCGCCCTGGGAGCCAGCGTCCACCAGCCGGCCCGGCTGCCCGAGCTCGACGGGTTCTTCCTCTCACCGGCTGTCGCCGCCGGGGCCGACCCGGCGAAGGCCACCGCGGAATTGTTCGGTCCCGTCGTGTCCTTGCACGCCGTCGATTCCGACGAGGAGGCGCTGCGTATCGCGAACGCCAACCCCTCGGGACTCGACGCCTACGTGTTCGGCGGCGACACCGAACGTGCCATCGAGGTCGGCTCCCGAGTGCTGTCCGGCGAGGTGCGGGTCAACGGCGCGAAGCTCGCCGACCTCGGCGACGATTCCGCGCAGAGCTTCTGGGGGCCGGCCGGCATCGGCGGTCACGGTCCGGCCGAATCAGTGCGCGTGTTCTGCGGCGACCGGGTGGTCGGAGTCGACTCGCCGGACCTTCCGCTGTGAAACGTGTCGTTGTCGTGTCCGGGATACGGGTGAAGGACACAGCGGCTGAGGGGTGACGTCCCTTGGACTCAGCCATTGAGATCGCCCGATGCCCAAAAACCAGAGCCGCTGGAGAACCATCATGCTCAACCTCTCGATACTCCTCGAAGACTCCGCCCGCGCGTTTCCGGACCGGGACGCACTCGTGCTCGGTACGACCCGGTTGACCTACCGTCAGGTCGACGCGGCGGCGAACCAGGTCGCCAACCTTCTCGTGTCCCGGGGCATCCGCCCCGGTGACAAGGTCGCCCTCAGCTGTCCCAATCTGCCTTACTTCCCCATCGTCTACTACGGCGTGCTCAAGGCGGGTGCGGTCGTGGTGCCGCTCAACGTCCTGCTCAAGGGCCGCGAGATCGCCTACCATCTGGCCGACGCGGACGTCACGGCGTACTTCTGCTTCGAAGGGACTCCGGAGCTGCCCATGGCCGTAGAAGGCCATGCCGGATACCAAGAGGTCGGAACGGTCGAGCACTTCTTCGTCGTCACCGCCGATCCGGAGGCTCCCAGCCCGATCGCCGGTACCGAGACGCTCGGTCGGGCACTCGTCGGCATGAGCACCGTGTTCGAGTCGGTCGTCACGGAGCCGAACGACACGGCGGTCATCCTGTACACCTCGGGAACGACGGGCCGGCCCAAGGGGGCCGAACTCTCCCACTCGAACACGATGATGAACGTGGTGGCCAACAACCGGCTGTTCCGCAACGAACCGGCCACCGACAGCCACGTGGTGTGCCTTCCCCTGTTCCACACCTTCGGTGCGACGGTGCAGATGCACGCGGGGTTCTCGGTCGCCGCGACATTGCACCTCGTGCCGCGCTTCGCCGCCCGTGAGGTCGTCGAGCTGATGGGTCGCGAGGCCATCACGTTCTTCGCCGGTGTGCCGACCATGTGGTGGGGACTGCTCAACGCCCTCACCGACGACATCGACGTCCACCGGATCGCCGACAACCTGCGCATCGGAATCTCCGGTGGGGCGGCCCTGCCGGTCGAGATCATCAGCCAGGTCAAGCAGCGCCTCGGCATCACCGTACTCGAGGGGTACGGGCTGTCCGAGACGTCGCCCGTCGCCACGTTCAGCGACCCCCGGCTCGAACCCCGGCCGGGCTCGATCGGCGTCCCGATCTGGGGTGCGGAGCTGAAGCTGATCCGATCGGACTGGACGGAGGTCAGCCAGACCGGGGAGGTCGGCGAGATCGCGATCAGGGGCCACAACGTCATGAAGGGCTACTACAACCGCCCAGAGGCGACGGCCGAGGTGATCCGCGACGGCTGGTTCCGCACCGGAGACCTCGCACGACGCGACGAGGACGGCTTCTACTACATCGTCGACCGCGCGAAGGACCTCATCATCCGCGGGGGTTACAACGTCTACCCCCGCGAGATCGAGGAGGTACTGCTCACTCATCCCGCGGTGAGTCTGGCGGCGGTCATCGGTGTGCCGCACGACAGCCACGGCGAGGAGATCAAGGCTTTCGTGATCCTCGAGAAGGACGCCGTCATCACCGCCGACGAGCTCGTCGTCTGGGGCAGGGAGCAGATGGCCTCCTACAAGTACCCCCGCATCGTCGAGCTCGTGTCGAGCCTGCCGATGACCTCCACCGGGAAGATCCTCAAGCGCCGGCTGGCCTGAGGCCGAGCCGAGCGGGATCCACGGAGTGCGGCGCGCACTGTTCCGCAGGGATCGCCGAAGACAGACCACGAAGCAGACCACACAGCGAAGTGCCGGCCATCGTCCACCGCCGTGACACTGACCGCCCAGTAGGAGCCGCAAGATGAAGACGGACAGCGTCGAGTACACCACCTTCAGCGGGTGGGTCGACCCGCCCGGAAATGTCCGGTCCCCCCTCAACGAGGACGTCACCTGCGAGGTCGCGGTCATCGGCGGTGGCCTGGCGGGCATGTCGACGGCACTGCGATTGACCGAGCGCGGCCGGGACGTCGTGTTGCTGGAGGCCGAGTTCTGCGGGCACGGTTCCGCCTCGCGCAGCGCCGGGCAGGTGGCAGGCGCTCCGGGGGGCGACATCCAGCTCCTGAGCATGCTCTACCCCAGGAGGTTTCCCGGCATCGTCCGGTTCGCCGAGAGCTCCGCGCACTTCCTGGAGCGGCTGATCGAGCGCCTGGACATCGACTGCGACTACGAGGCCACGGGCAACGTCTGCGCCGCTGTGTCCCGTGGCCAGATGGGCCGCGTGCGCCGTGTGACGAAGCTCCTGCGGAAGGCCGGCGCGGACGTCGAACTCGGCACGAGCGCGGAGCTCGGCATCCCCCGCGGCTTCCTCGGCGGCATGCGCGAGTCTGTCGGCGGGATACTGAACCCCGGCAAGTTCAGCCTGGGCATCCGCCGCGCCGTCCTCACGTCCGGCGCCCGGGTTTTCGAGCGGACGCACGTCACCGAGGTCACCCCGAACGGCGATCACGTGGTGATCAGGACACCCGGGGGCAAGGTGCGCGCGAAGAAGGTCGTGCTCGCGACGAACGCCTTCGGCGGCGAGCTGGCCATCGCCCCGAAGCGGCTCTCCGTGCCGATCTGGGTCAGTGAGGTGGAGACCGAGCCGATCGATCCCGCGCGCCTGGCCGCACTGAGGTGGACCAGCCGGTCGGGGGTGGTGACCCAGCACAACATCATGGAGAACTACCGGCTGACCTCGCGCAACACCATCGTGTTCGGTGTCCGTCGGCTCCAGCGGGGCAAGAACCACCCACTTCCTCCGAGGAAGCCGGACGAGGCTGTCGTCGCCGACCTCGCACGCGCCTTCGAGACGCGCTTCCCCGCGCTCGCCGACGTCGCGGCCGCGCGGACCTGGGGCGGATGGGTCGCGATCACCCCGTCCTGGCTCCCGGTCGCCGGTCAGACCCGCGACGGCGTCTACTACTCGGTCGCCTGCAACGGCCACGGCCTGGCCCAGGCGCCGTACGTCGGTTCGCTCATCGCCGACCTCATCGTGGACGGCGAACAGCACGAGGACCTGAAGACGCTCTGGGCGAGGAAGCCCGCCTTCCCCCGTCCTTTGATGATGGGCGCTGCAGGACTGCGCACCATCTGGACGGTCGACCGCTTCAACGACCTGTTCAACGGCAGCCGGCGAAACGCCCGACGCGGCTCGGCTCCGATGAACTGACCGGGCCATGGGCAGAGGGGGCTCCGGGGCCGCCGTTCCCATCGGCCGGTCTGCGGGGCCCTTTCGGCATGTGTGCACGGCTGTCGCCGACGGGCTGGGGCCGACGCGGCGGTGGTCCGCGAGTCGCATGGTCTGTCTCGCGCACGGCCGCTATTGGTGTCCGCCGTAACGGTGTCATACGCACGCGCTGCACACGTTGAACGTCACGGTCCGGGCTGCCGACCGGGTCGAAGCCCGACGCTACGGCATCATGCCGCTCCGTCGGCGCAGCGCTGTGGAGCGTAGTCCGGTGCCGTGTCAGCGCACGCTTCCTCGGTGGCGCACGTCTCCCGGTGAAGGTGACGAGCCGACGCGCTTCGTCGATCGTGGCCTCACGCCGTCCCGGGGGTCGGTGCGGAAGGCGCTGTCAGGACCTGCTGCCTCGGCCGGGGCGCCGCGACCGCCCGCGTCGGCGGCTCGCCGGCGGCGCGGGCGGTGCGGTCCGAGGTGACCGGACCCGACGCCCGCAGTCCGCCGTCTCTTACGTGAGAACGGGCACGGCCGGCGAACCGATCACCCCCGTTCTCTATCGGTCCACCCGGTCGTGCCCGGGATGTCGAGAGTCCCCCTCGGCCCGCCGGGACGGCCTCCTGCTGCCGAGCCATCCGAGGAGGAAGGCCGCCGGGACGGAGAACAGACCGGGGGTATGGAAGGGGTACCAGTCGAACGCCGCTTCCGGCCACAGTGCGTAGCCGGTACCGGAGACCACGGGCGAGCAGACCGTGAGGACCGTGCAGAGGAACAGCCCTCCGTAGACCGACCACGACAGCCCTCGGCGGTTGAACCCCGGCCAGTAGAAGGAGTAGACCAGCGCGGGGAAGACGCACGTCGCCGCGACGCCCAGCGAGAAGGTGACCAGGAACTCGACGGGGTAGTGGTGGACCGCGACGGAGAGCGCCAGGCCGCCCAGGCAAAGGCCGACGACGACCGAGCGAAGAGCCCGGATCTCGCCTTGGTCCGTGAGGGGGCGGCCGCTCCTGGCGATGACGTCGCGCGTAAGGGAGACGGCAGCGGCGAAGGTCACGCTGGTCACCGCTGTCAGCACGGCGAGGAAGGCGACGCACGCCATGACGGTGATGATGACCACGCGTGCCGTTGACGCCTGACCGAGGACGCCGGAAGCGAGCAAAATCGGGGCCCCCTGACCGTTCGCATCGACCCCGCCGATCACCTCGCTGCCGACCACGGCCGCCGCCGCGAATCCGACTGTGATCAGGAGGAGGTAGAAAGCACCTGTCAGACCCACCGCGATGCTCGTGGACCGGCGTGCGTGCCACCCGTTCCGCGCGGCGGCGACACGGAGGATCAGGTGGGGCATCATCGCCATGCCGAGGACGACGACGATGTGGTCGCTGATCGTGTTCACGGGGCCGAGGCCCGCCGTGTGCGCCCAGAGCCCCCGGCGCAGATACGCGTCCGGATCCGTGCTCTGTTCCACTGCGGCCGAGAGCAGGGCGCCCGGGTTCCACGAGAACTTTCGCAGGGCGAGGAGGGTGACCACCGCGAGCGTCACCAGCGTGACAGGCACCTTGACGACCTGGACGAAGCTGGTGCCCCTCAGGTCCGCCACCCCCGCGAAGCAAGCGACGAGGCAACCCATCAGCACCGTGCAGAGCACCTGGGCCGCGTTGCTCGACATGCCGATCAGGAGGGCCGCGCTGATGCCGGCGGCCCGTAGCTGGACGATGAGCAGGGGGATCGTGATGACGAGTGTCACCACTGCTGCCGCCGTGCGCGGTCCCTGGCCCGACGCGCGCAGGGAGAAGAGGCCGCCGAGCGTGTAGTGCCCGCTGGCGCGGATCTTCCGGGCGAAGAGAAGCAGCACACCGAGTGCGAGGACGCTGTCGACGGCAGAGGCGAACCCGTCGTAGCCGAAGAGGGCGATCGCCCCCGAGATCGCGAACAGGGCGACGACCGTGATGAACTCACCCGCCAGGGCGAAGCCGTTGAAGACCGGCGAGAGGGACCGGTCGGCGACGTAGAGCTTCTCCGGACGGTCGTCCTGGCTCGCGAGGGTGAAGACCCACAGCAGGCACAGGCCGATGAAGACCAGGAAGGCACTGATCACGGAGGCCCGGGCGGCCGAGCCGACAGGGTCGAGTACGCCCGAGCTCAGGAGGAGCGGAGTCGTCACCGGGTCACCGCCCGGACTCTCGCGTGGAGGACGTGCTCACAGGACCGGCGTGGTGCCGGCCGGAAGCCAGGGGCTGCTCGGCGGGATCGCACAGCCACGTGGACCGGTCCTCGTACCACGCCACGGCAGCGAGGAAGACACCGAGTTGCAGGATTCCCCACATGAGGCCGAGCGTGAGGCGCCCGTACACGTGGGCCCCGGAAAGGGTTGTGGAGCAGGACAGTACGACGCCTGTGGCGAGGGGCACCGCGTTGACGACCAGGAACGTTCGCCGGACGCGCCGCGCGACACCGTAGGGGTCAGTGTCACGTGTCGGTGCGGGCGGACCGCCGGACGGAGCCTGGACGAAGGGGAAGCGCACGGAAGCCTCCGGGCAGCGAGGATGCGGGTGGGGTGAGGGCCCGGGTCCCACCGTGGCCCGCGTAGGGCGCTACTGGTCCGGGTGGCCCCCGCAGCCGACCTGTTGGGCCGGGGTGCTGGAGAGGCAGACACGGCTGACGGTACAATCAAAACCAATGTCGAATCGATTTCGAGTTTACGCATGGTTGATCGCGGTCCGTCAAATTCCCCCGCCCCCTGGCCACCACCTCACCCGGTGGCAGGGTGCCGCGCCTTTCCGGACAATGCCGTTATGAGCACCGATGTCGACGCGCTCCTCTGCCGTCTGGCTCAGGAGCTCAGGCCGCGGACGGACGAGTCGGTCGACGCCATGCTGCGGTACACCCGCAGCAGGCTTCCCGACCCCTGGACGTACGAGGACGTCACGGCCCTCGCCGCCGAGGAGACGGCCGGTCACGTCGTCACGTTTCTGGACGTGCTCGAACACGGCCTCGACGCGACAGAGGTCGCGGCGTCACCCCAGTCCGTGGAGCTCGCCCGGCGGTTCGCCCGGAGCGGGGTGCCGATCAGCACGCTCCTGCGTGGCTACCGACTCGGCCATGTTGCCCTGCTCCGGCTGATCCAGGCCGAGGTCCCCGCGCTCACCGACGACCCGGAACTGATCAACGCCGCGGCACTACGACTGATGGAAGCAGGCTTCGCGTACGTAGACCGCAGTTCCGCGCACATCGTCGCGGCCTACCAGGAGGAACGCGACCGCCGACTGCAGCGGCGGCTCATCCTGACCAATGAGGCAGGCCGACGCATCGGAACCACGCTCGACATCGGCCGCACCTGCCAGGAACTGGTGGACGTCGGCACCGACGGCTTCGCCGGCCTCACCACCCTAGACCTCCTCGCCTCCGTCCTCGACGACGAGGACGCGTCGCCGCCGTCGGAGCCGTCACCGCTCCGCCGCGTCGCCCAGCGGTCCGTACCGGACGACGGCACCACGGAGTTCCCCGTACCGACCGGACGGGCACACAGCTACCCGGCGGAATCGGAGCCGGCCCGTGCACTGGCGACCGGCACGCCCGTTCTACGCCGCGTCGGGGCATCAGACGCCCCGTACGACGCAAGCGGAGGCCCACCGCACGGCGAGTTCCACTCGGCCATGCTGCTTCCCCTGCTGGCCCGTGGGGAGACACTGGGCCTCGCCCAGTTCTTCCGTACGGGGAGCAGCGCGCCCTTCGACGAGGACGATCTCCTCCTCGCTCAGGAGATCGCGGCCAGAGCGGCGGTGTCCATCGACAACGCCCGCCGGTACACCAACGAGCGTTCCACCGCGCTCACCCTCCAGCGGAGCCTGCTGCCGCAGCACGCGGTGGAACAGTCCGCCGTCGTCGCGGCCTCCCGCTACCTGCCCAGCGGATCCCGCGCCGGCGTGGGCGGCGACTGGTACGACGTGATCCCGCTGTCCGGAGCCCGAGTGGCCCTCGTCGTGGGCGATGTCGTCGGACGCGGACTGCGCGCCGCCGCCACGATGGGCCGCCTCCGAATGGCGGTGCGCGCCTTCGCCGACATCGATCTGATGCCCGACGAACTGCTCACGCACCTGGACGACGTGGTCATCCGCCTCCAGCACGAGGAGGGGGAGGATGCGGGCGAGACCAGTGCCACCTGCCTTTACGCGGTCTACGACCCGGTCTCCCGCGTGTGTTCGCTGGCCAGCGCCGGGCACGTCCTGCCGGCCGTGGCCACTCCCCCGGACAGCGAGGACGACACCTCGGGCTCCCGGTCGGTCGAGTTCCCGGAGATGCCGATCGGCCCTCCGCTGGGCCTGGGGGGACTCCCCTTCGAGACCGTGCAGTTCGAACTGGCGGAGGGGAGCCTGCTGGTCCTGTTCACCGACGGCCTCATCCAGAGCCGTACACGCGACGTCGACACCGCTCGCGAGCTGCTGCGCGATGTCCTCGCCCAGGACTCCGAGTCACCGGACGAGGTCTGCGACCGACTGATCGCCGCGCTGTTGCCTCAGCGCCCCGTCGACGACATCGCCCTCCTGGTGGCACGCACCATGTCGCTCGACGCGGACCACGTGGCAACCCTCGACCTCCCCTCCGACCCGGCTGCCGTGGCCGGGGCGCGCCGCTTCGCCTCCGACACGCTGAACGCCTGGGGCCTCGACGAGCTTTCCTTCACCACCGAGCTCATCGTGAGCGAACTGGTGACGAACGCGATCCGCTACGGCAAGAGCCCGATCCGATTGCGGATGATCCTTCAGTCCACGCTGACCTGCGAGGTCTTCGACGCCAACAGCACCGCCCCGCACCTACGACGCGCCCGTACGTACGACGAGGGCGGCCGCGGACTGCTCCTTGTCGCGCAGTTCGCCAAGCGCTGGGGCACACGGCACGGCCGCGAGGGGAAGGTGATCTGGGCGGAACAGGCCCTGCTCGTGGACGATCTTTTCGATATTGCCGCGACTTGACGCCGTACCCACGAATGATCCCCCAGGGCCCGCGTGAGCGCGGTGGACAAGAGGTCCAGGACGCTCGCCGGCAGCATGTCCGGTGGAACTCATGACAGGCGGGACCTTGACGGAATCCGACCGAGAGCTAAACTCGAACTCAATTCCACATCGAGTCTTGCAGCAGCCTTCGAACCGGACCGCGACATGGATGTCGCCGCGCTCGGAGGCGGCGGCAGGACGGAGAATGCGATGACCTACTGCACGCATGGGTACACCGCACCATCAAGTCGTCGAGCCGGTGCGCCAGGGACGCCCCCGACTCGACCCTGACCAGGGCATCGCCTCGACCTCGCACCTGGGAGGTCAGGTCATGGCGATGCCCTGGTCACCCGCCGACACCGCGCCTGCCGACAGGCGATCGTCGCGATGCCGTCGGCGGATGCCGAGCGCATTCGCTTGACGCCCCGTCCCTCGATCCAGCACGCGGCACTTCAAGGGCGCTGACCGCGTGAGCACCCGTCCGCCAGGCCCCTCGTCACGCGGCGCGGCTCGCTCGCACAACGCGCGTCGCCCGATCAGACGGTGTAGGTCTCGAGGTACGCGGTCACCATGCGGCGCGCTTCGTCGATCGTGACGTCGTCACCAGTCGCCGATTGCCGATACGCGATGTCGAAGAGACGGTTGCCCACCTCGAAGGCGAGCTGCAGGACGAGCCGGGGAGTGTCGGCGGGCAGCAGCCCACGCTCCACTAGAAGGCTCCAGAGTCGGTCAGCCTGCGCCGCGTCGAACTCTCGAACCAGGTCGCTGACAATCTCGCTGCGCCCCGCGAACCACAGCTCGACACAGCTGCGATGCGTGCGGAAATAGTCGCGCATCGGATCGATGACGACGTCAGCGGCGTCTCTCAGCGCGAGCAGCTCGGAGTGTTCCAAGGCGGTGGCGATGAGCTCCTCGACCTCCTGCAGATGCCGACGCAAGAGCTCGGCGTCGACCTGATGCCGGTCGGAGAAGTAGTGGTACATGGAGGCGATCGGGATGCCCGCCCGCTCGCTGACAGCCTTCAGGGTGGCCGCCTCATAGCCCTGCTCGCCGAGCAGCTCCTCGGCGGCGTCCAGGATGGCCCGCCTCCGCTCCATGCCGCGACGCTGCACAGCCGGACGAGCCGGCGCCTGGCCTGTCAACTTTTTCTCGAACACAATTCGAGATCGTATCAACCGCACCTGCCGATCACCCTCACAGAGAGGGCGACGACACACAGGAGCGGGACCACTCCTTACGCCGCGACCGCAATCCCTGCTTGACCGCGCGCGAGCTCAAACCTAAAGTCGAATCGAGTTCGAGTTCTCGTCGCCGACAGAGACATCCCCTCCGGGCCCCACTGTCACCACAGCCTCGCCCCTCAGGTCCTCGCCCTCGCTGCCATTCGGCGGCTACGAAGCGACCGCAGACCCGTCACGGGGCCGGTCCAGAAATGAGATGAACACGAATGACCCACACCGAGCGTGACGTTGCGGTGATCGGCAACGGGCTCATGGGATCGTCGATCGCCCGAGCCTTGGCACAGTCCGGTTGGCTGGTCACCGCGTACGACCCGGACACGGCACGCGCTCGGGCCCTGGCCACCGAGCTGCCGGGAATCAAGGCCGAGGCGGACCTTGAAACGGCGGTCGCCTCCGCCCGTCTGATCCTGACCTGCGCCCCGTCCCACGAATCCGTGCTCCAAAGTCTGGAGTGCGTCGGGGACTGGAACGGCAAGACGCTTCTCAACACGGGAACGAGTTCGACGGGCGAGTCGAAGAAGGCCGGTTCATGGGCCGCAGAGAAGGACGTCCCCTACCTGGACGCCGCGATCCTCTGCTTCCCCCAGGACATCGGCACCGAACGCGGCTACGTCCTCTTCTCGGGGAGCCCCGAGGCCTGGGCGGAGCACGAGAAGCTGCTCGCGGCGCTCGGTCCGGCGATGCGGTTCGTCTCCGAGCAGGTGCAGGCCGCGAGCGCGGTCGACCTCACGATCGTCGGCGGGGTGTACGTTGCCGCACTGGCCGCCTATGTCGACGCAGTGGCGTATGCCCAGAGTCAGGGCGTTCCGGGCGATGTCCTCGACGAGGCCACCGACAAGGTCCTCACGGCGTTGAAGCACGCCGCCGGGGAGGCCGTGGCGGCGATCAGCAGCGGCGATTTCACGACGGACCAAGCCACGCTCTCGGTGTTCACCCATGGAGGCGAGACCTGCGTCGACGGCATGAGGAGTGCCGGCTTCCACGCGAATGTACTGGCGGCCGCCGTGGGCAATCTCAAGGTGGCCGAGGCTGCGGGACTCGGCCCGAAGAGCTTCTACGCCCTCGCGCAGGTCGCCACGGGCGACCCCACCAGCTGACAGCACTGGCAAAGAACGATTTCTCCGGCTGAATTGCAGAAGGAGCGGCGGCCGGCCACTGGCCTTTCAACGCTTCCGACAACCGCGCTCCTGGGAGGGAAAACCGTCGTGAACAGCGAGGACCACCACGCAGACCGGGCTGAGGAGAGATGGAAGGCCAAGAGTGTCGCCTTGCGGGTGCTTTTCTACGTCACCGGCACCTACCTGTTCCTCACCGCGGTGGGCCTCCTGGGCGCGCACGCGCAGAAGTAGCACCCCGGCCCCTACGCCCTTCGGGAGAGCACATTCATGACCAACGACGTCTGCGGCTCTACTCGTCACGTCCCCCTTCAGGGATATTCCGGCAGAGCACGGTCGTGGCGGAAGGCGAGTTGGAGCCGGGTTCTCCGTGAGGCGAGCGCTGGAAGCCTGATCATGCTCATACCCACCCTCCTCCTCGGGTTCTTCATGTCATGGGAGATCGGCATATCCATCGTCACGGCGACCGCGACATCGGTGACACTTTCCTCAATCTCGTTCTCCCTCAGGGGACATGCGTTCGGATGTGCGGTCAAGAAGGGCATCGTTCTGACAATGGGATGGTGGGAGCGGGTCTGAGGAACAGCCCGTCGCCAATCCCGGAAGGTCTCCTGGTCGGCGTGGTTTCGAGGACGTTGTCGCCAGGCACTTCGCCCATCCGGTCCCGGGCCAGGGCTGCCCGCCGGACCGCGGCGCACCGCCAGAACAAGGCGTGGTGTCGGTCAGACGCTGTCCAGAGCGGAGACGAGGCTGGCCACCGTGACGGTGTTGAAGACGAAGGCGATGCACGCGTTGACCGTCACCGTCCGACGCATCTCCCGGGACATCACGGTGACGTCGGTCGTGCCGAACGTCGTCATGACCGAAAAGGCGAAATAGACGTAGTCGCTCCAGATCGGGGTCTCCTCGCCGGGGACCTCCAGCGCCCGTTCGCCCTCCACGAGATTGTCGGCCTGGAAGGCGACCGCGAAGGACACGGCGACACAGATCCAGGCGACGGCGACCAAGGTGAGGGCAACAACCGCCCGAGCGACCGGTTCGAACGAGGAGCCGATGTGCCCAGGCCGCCACACCACCGCCACCACGAGTGCCGCGGCCGCGATGAAGATGGAGACTCCCGGTCCGGGGGCCGTCCCGTACACGTACCGCTGGAGCCACGTGCCCCGTGTCTCCCGGTCTGCCCAGTTGCGTACGCGCTCGGGAGAGGCGGTCGAGAACGCGATCACCGTGATCAGGAGATAGGGGAAGAGGTAGGCGAGCAGCAGCGATACGCACACGTCCGCCACCGACATCCGCGCCCAGCTGCGGTCGAGGCCGAGGAGGAGCACAGCCGTGCCCACAGCGATGAGGCCGCTCACCACGGACCGGCGGCGCTCGGAGAGCCACTGGTTCCGACTACGCCTCTCGGACACAGACGAACTCCTCAGGAAACGCGGCTGCCGACCTGGTCGGAGCCCGACGCTACGGCATCGTGTCGCTCCGTCGACGCAGCGCAGTGGAGTGTCGTTGGGTGGGGGCGTCTGCCCATTGGGGCGGCCGATGATCCCGACCAACAAGCCGCAGGCTTTACCGGGTGTGCCGGGGCGGGTTGAGTCGCCTCTCGGCAAGGCGCGACCCCATGGTCGGGTGCCGGGTGCCGGGTGACCATAGCGGGCCACAACTACCCTCGCCAGATCGAGTTCCGGACCGCCCTGCCCACGATGGCGATCGGCAAGAACCTCAAGCAGGGCATTGCCCCGACACCCCCGATCTGACCGCGACGCGTACCACCGCTTCGGTGAGACGCGGTCGGCCATGCGGTCGCCTGCTCATTCCGATCACTGCGCCACTCGCGGACGAAGGAGTGCCCACTTTGCTCACGACGGGATACACGGAAGCGGAGTTCGGCGGAGTCACCGTACTGATCGGCGCCGAGCGAGGTGCCTACCCGTACGCCAACTCCGTCCTCGTACGCGGCAGCGCCGAGACGCTAGTCATCGACCCGTCCCTGTCGCTCGTCGACTCGGCACCACCCGCAGACATGGCCCTCGTGAGCCACGCACACGAGGACCACGTCGCGGGTCTCGGCAGCTACAAGGTGCCCGTCCGTATCCACGAGAAGGACCTCGCCGCCCTGCGATCCCGCAGAGTGATGGCCGCCAGCTACGGCCTCCCACCGGAAGCCACTGAGCAGACCGCGACGATGCTCCGCGACCACTTCCACGTCCGGGACCGCACCGACGCGACGGGGTTCACCGACGGAACCGTGTTTGACCTCGGCGGTCGCACGGTGACGGTCGTGCACCTGCCCGGCCACACGGCGGGACACTGCGGTTTCCTGATCGAGCCGGACGGTTTCCTCTTCGTGGCAGACATCGACCTGACGTCGTTCGGCCCCTATTACGGGGACGTCGGCAGCAGCCTCACCGACTTCGAGGCGTCCATGCGGCGCTGCCGGGCGATCGACGCCCGCTGGTACGGCACGGCCCACCAACGGGGCGTGATCGAGGGCACCGCCGAGTTCTCGGAGCGCCTCGACGCATTCGCCGGCGTGATGGCGAAGCGCGACGCGACCCTCCTGACGTTCCTCTCCGAACCCCGGACCGTCGACGAGATCGCCGATCGCCGACTGGTCTACCGCTCCGACGTCGACGGCCCCCACGTGCTGCCGGTCGAGCGCCGGACCGCGGTGCAGCACCTGAGCCGGCTGGTCGGCGCGGGCCGGGTCTCGGAGGTGGAACCAGGACGGTTCCGCGCCACCTAACGCCCACATGCCGTCCGGGTGTACGGGAGTTGCCAGCTCCAGTATTCTCGAAATCGAGTCGAGTTTCATTTGCCGCCAGTGAAGAACGGTACAAGGAGTCGCGAGACATGGCCGCAGTAGAAGACAGTGACGAGGAGACCTGTGACGTCGTGGTCGTCGGCGCGGGAATGTCGGGCCTGATGGCGGCCACGACGCTCGTGGACAGGGCCGACGTCGTGGTACTCGAAGCAGCGGACCGGCCAGGGGGACGCGTCGAGACGGTCCGTAAGGGCGAGTACTGGATCAACGTCGGCACCCAGTTCACGGAGGGGACCGGGCCGTTGATCGACGCTCTTCATCGGCACGAGATCGAGATGGGGTCCCTGGCCGACACGAGCGTGGCGCTTGCTCTCAACGGCGCCCTGGTCGACACGTCCGACATGCCCGCCCTCATGTTCCGCACCCGCATGGGCTTCATGGACCGGGTCGGCATCACCATGCTTGGCGCCCGCATCCTTGCCGCGGCGCCGTTCCTGGAATCGGACAGCCGCCTCGCGAAGAAGGTGCGCGCCAGGCTCGACGCGCGTCCCGCATCGGATCTCCTGCGCGGTGTCCGCTCCGAGCTGACCCGGACCATGGTCCGCTCGTGGTCGGGGCAATGGATGGGGTGCGAGCCGGAGGAGACGGCGGCGACCCAGCTCGTGGTGTCGATCGGACTCGCTCTGACGGACCCGTCGAAGGTGCCGAACTTCGCCCTGCCGGCTGGTGGGAACCAGACCTTGACCGACATCCTGGCCACCGACCTCGGCGAGCGTCTTCGGCTCGGGGCGACCGTCCGGACAGTGGAGAAGAGCGGGGACGGGGTCGTCGTGGACTACGTCGTCGCCGGCCGCTCGACACGGATACGCGCGAAACGCGCCATAGTCTCGGTTCCCAGCGACATCGCGCCGCAGATCCTTCCCGGACTTCCGAAGACACATCGCAACGCGTTCGACGACATCCGCTACGGGCGGTACGTGATCGTCGGCTTCTTCACCGAAGAGGAGGGGCCTCAGCCCTGGGACGGGCTTCTCGCCGTGTCCACGCCGCAACTGTCCTTCCAGGCGATGTTCAACCACGCCGCCGCCCTGCGTAAGAACGGTCCGCGGAGGCCGGGTGGTGCGCTGGCCTGTTTCGCCGGCGGCGCCTCGGCCGACGCTCTGTTCGAACTCTCCGACGAGGAAATCGTCGCCCGCTTCACCAGGGATCTGCTCTCGGTCTACCCCCAGCTCGAAGGGAAACTCGGCGACGGGATCGTGCGACGCCACCACCGTGTCGTGCCGTTCTGGGCACCCCGGGGACGCGAGTCGTTGCCGACACTTCGCAAGCCTCTCGGGCCGATCCATCTGGCCGGCGACTATCAGCTCGACATGCCGTCGCTCGCCGACGCGGCCACGTCGGGTGAGAACGCGGCGAAGGCGGTCCTGTCGGACCTGGGCCGCTGACCCTCACGCCGGGGCAAGAAGACCAGACCAGGCGCCCCGGCACCCGGGCCGAGAGCGGCGCACGCGGAGTGTCCGGGGCCGACAATCACCCTGCCACCTGTGAGGATGTCACCGTCGGCTTCGGGGTCTCCTCACCTTTCCCTGTCTTCCGTCCCCTCCCGCTCTGCGAGTCGCCGTGATCGCTCTCCTCGTCCTGCTGTCCCTGCTGTTCCTGTGGACCGTCGTGTCCGACCGGCTCGCACGGTGGAACATCACCGCCCCGATCACCTTCGCCGCGGCCGGGATTCTCCTCAGCGGACAGGACCACCCGGTCGTGCCGCTCGACGTGGACACCCACACCTTCCAGCGGGCCATCGAACTCGTCCTCGCGGTAATGCTGTTCACGGACGCCACCGAGGCACGGGAATACGCCCGGCTGCGGGGTCCGGTCGGAGAGGGGCGGCTCCTCGGGATCGCCCTGCCGGCCTCCCTCCTGCTCGCCACGCTGGCGGGCGCACTCGTCTTCCCCGGGAGGAGCTGGTGGCTCCTGGCGGTCGCGGCCCTCGTCGTCATGCCCATGGACCTCGCACCGGTCCTGACGATCCTCCGGGACGAGCGCGTACCCCTGCGGGTGCGGGCCGCGCTCAACATCGAAGGAGGGTTCAACGACGGGCTGATCTCGCCGCTCTTCGTCTTCTGCGTCGCCAACCTGCTCTCCGCCGAGGGCGACACGTTCGGCGACCTCCTCCTCAACGCCCTCAAGGGCGGGGTGTACGCGGCGATCATCGGCAGCGTCCTCGGCTTCCTGGCCTCCCAAGTGGTGCGCCGGGCGCTGGAATCCGGGTGGGCCAAGCCCGCGAGCCTGCGCATGGCGGGGCTCGCCCTGCCGTTCCTGACGTACGCGGCCTCTGTCCTCGTCGAGGGCAACGGCTTCGTCGCGGCCTTCGTGGCGGGCCTCTGGTACGCGAACACCGTCTCCGTCATCGGCGGTGACTCCCTCGACCTCGTACAGGACGTCAATCACCTCCTGGCCCTGGCGGCCTGGTACGCCTTCGGCGCACTGGCAGCCGAGGCGTTCGCCGACGGCATCGCGCTCCAGGTCCTCGCCTACGCGCTCCTCGTACTGACCGTGGCCCGGTTCGTTCCGGTGATGGTGTCGCTCACCGGCACCGACTTCACCCGCCCCGAACGCGTCGCGATCGGCTGGCTCGGGCCACGCGGTGTCACCTCGATTGTCTTCGCGGTCCTTGCCTACATTCAACTCCCGAAGGCGAACGCGGACTTCGTGGTGAACGTGACCGCAGCGACGGTCCTGCTCAGCGTGGTCCTGCACGGGGTGTCGGCGGAACCGGTCGCCCGCTGGTTCACCCGGCACCCGCAGCCCGAGGAGCGGGTGCCACCGCCGGGTCCCGGGGGATAGTCAGGCACGTCGAGCAGCCGTGTTCAGCGCCGAGACGACGTCTGCCACGGCGACCGAGCTGAAAACGAACGCGATGACGGCGTTTGCGGCCACCGCCCGGCGCATCTCACTACGAGGCGGGCCGAGAGGCACTGCGTGGGGCGACCGAGGCCTCGAGCCACGAGGTGGTCCTGAAGTGGACGGCAGGTGATGCCTCCTCACACCTCCAGCGGTCCCGGCGGCGGAACGGAACACAGCCCTGTGACGCCGCCGTGGACCGCGCCTCGTACCTGTGAGCGCAATGTCTTGCGCACGCCCGCAGCAGTCAGGTGCCGCTCCTGGAGCGGCGCATCAGGTGCCGGCTGTATGTGCCCACGAGCAGGGCTCCGATCGCGACGAGGCGGTGATCATCATGGGTGTTTGCTCCTGGAGCAGTCGGCCCGGCCGGCCGGTGCGCAGACAGGAGGCGGGCACGTTCCAAGAGGATTCACCGGCGGCCGAAATCTCTTCGGGAGGGTCGTACGCCCTGGCGAGAGGGCGCGTTCCGCTCCGGCGGGGAGTGGGCAACACATCGCCTTTGCGACGATTTGGAGAACACGCGTACGGGCCAGCATGAGACTGGGCGGACACTCTTCTCGACCTGGTGGGGGTGAACTGGCCCAACGTAGACGAGGACGCGTACCGCGACATGGCGGATGCGCTGCGGGAGTTCGCGGACGATCTCGCCGACGACGGTCAGCCAGCCAACAACTGCATGCAGCGCCTGCTGTCGTCGGGTCACGGCGAAGCAATGGACGCGCTCAACGCCCACTGGGGCAAGGTCAAGGACAAGCACCTCATGGACGCGCTGGGCGTGTAGAACGGTGTGAACCTCGACCAGACGAAGTGAAGACGATGGGCGACCACGTCGGTGACACCCTACCCAAGGCCGTCAAGCAGATCTCCGTCGACCACAAGAACAACCACGACGCGATTCGTGATCGTCTCGCGCGCCAGCGCAAGGGCGACCACGACGACGCCAAGGACGGCTCCGGCAAGCCGGGCCCCGGCGACCGCCGCCGCGACGACGACGTCCGTACCCGGCCCAACGCCCCGCGCAGCGCCCGCGGGGACGCGCAGCGCAACAGCATCCCGCTGGACAAGACGCACTGCGAAGGCGACCCCATCGACGTGGCGACGGGGGAGATGATCCTGGCGCAGACCGACCTCGACCTGCCGGGTGTCCTTCCCCTAACCCTGCGCCGGGTCCACCTCTCGCAGTACCGCTACGGCCAGTGGTTCGGACGCAGTTGGGCCTCCACCCTGGACGAGCGCCTGGAGGTCGATCCGACGTAGGGCCATATGGGCCCGGGAGGACGGTAGCCTCCGGGTCTATCCCTGGGTTCCCGCCGCCGGGGACGATCCGGTCCTGCCACTGGAGGGCCCGCGTCTGGCGCTGTCGCACAGCGAAGAGGCGGACGCCCGGACGACGTACCGCGTCACCGATCCCGATACCGGTCTCTCCCGGTACTTCACCGGCGACCCCTACACGGTTTCCACCGCGTACTGGCTGTCCGAGGTGGAGGACCGTCACGGCAACGTCGCCTTCGCCCGCCGCCCGGACGGCTCCCCCAGCGTCATCACCCACGACGGGCGGCTACCAGGCGCAGTTGACCACCGACGGCAGCCGGATCGCCCGGGTCACCAACTCCTCGGGGCTGCCATCCCGGTTCGCGTACGACGGGGACACCCGGATCACCTCGTGGACGGACCGCAACGCCAGCACGTTTCGCTACGTGTACGACTCCGCGGGCCGCGTGGCCGAGACGGTCGGCCCCGACGGCATCATGTCCGCCGTGCTGTCCTACAACCACGCCGACGAGTCCGACAGGACCACCCGTTACACCGACTCGCCCGGGGCGACCACCGCGTTCCGGTTCGACGCCCGTTACCGGCTGGTCGCGTGGACGGACACCTCGGCCACACCAGCACCAGCACCAGCACGTACGACGAACACGACCACGTCGTCTCCGCCAGCGACCCGCTCGGGGCGACCGTGCGCATCACGCACGACGACGAGGGACGCCCCACGAGCGTCCTGCGGCCCGACGGGCGGATCACCAGCGTCTCGTACAACGAGCTCGGTCTCCCCGCCATCGTGACCGAGCCGAACGGCGCGACCTGGCACCACCAGTACGACGAGCACGGGAACCGCACCGTGCTCACCGACCCCGCGGGCGCCCGCACCGCCTACACCTACAACGGGCGGGGCGCCACCACCGGCGTCACCGATCCGATCGGCAACACGGTGACCATCGACCGTGATCGGGCAGGGCTGGCCACCGCTCTGGCGGACCCCACCGGGGCGGTCACCCGGTGCGCCTACGACGCGTTCGGCCGGCCGAGGTCACCGACCCACTCTGCGGAGACACGCGGCTGACCTGGTCCGTCAAAGGGCGCTCGTGATGCACCCTGACGTGGAACAGCTCACCCACATCGTCCCGCCGCCGGCGGAGCGTCAGCCGCGGGCCTGGCCCGACATCGAGGCCGTCGAACGACAAGATCCTGGGCGGCTGACGGGCCGTCGGGGCGAGGGGCGCGCGCGGGCGCCTCTGAGGTAGGCGTCGGTCCCCTCGATGTAAGCGAAGGGGAGCAGCCCCGCTCCGTCGGCCTCCAGCTGCTCGGGACGGGGCTCGGGACGGATCTCCCACAGCCGGGCCAGCACCTCGGCGCGCTCCTCCTTCATGGCCAGGAGCACTCTTCTCGCGGCCTACGTGGTGCGGGAACCGGGGTGAACAGATGGCTGGGAGTTGCAGGTCCGCCTGAACCGTCATCGGGACCGCCTGGGCAGCGCCCTGCTGGAGGACTTCAGGGACCTCGTCGACACCAAGAACCTGCTGGTCAGCTACTCCCCGAAGAAGCTCGGGTTCTTCTGAGCGTCTCTGGCGAGGCGCACCAGGCGCCAACTGTCCGTCGACCGGTCCGTCCGACTATGAAGAGAACCCTCTTCGCCGCCCTCAAGGTCGCAAGCAGTAGGGCATCGGTTGGCCACCTGGTGGAGCGGTGGTTCGCCGAGCTGCCCCGGAAGAGCTCAAGCGCGGCGTCCACCGCTCCGTCCAAGTCCTCGAACGCAACGCCTATGAGAGTACGGGTCCTGCCCTCCGCCGGCCGGCGGAGGGTCAGGCGAACGCCTGCGCGTGGTCCGCCGCCCAGGTGTCGAAGGCCCGTGCGGGTCGTCCCAGTATCGCGGGCACCGCTGAGTCCACCCGTGCCTTCGCACCGGCCTGCTGGCGTCCGGCGCTGCGCAGCAGCGCTTCGGTGATCGCCTCGGGATAGCGGTCCAGCAGTGCGGAACGGGCCCGCTCCGGCCCGAACTCCTCGAAGCGCAGTGGTCGCCCCAGCACCTTCGAGAGCACGGCGGTCTGTTCGAGCGCGGTTACCGCCTCCGGACCGGAAAGCGCGTGCACGCGGCCTTCCTGCCCGTCCTGTGTCAGAGCGTGCACCGCTACCTCGGCGACGTCGCGCGGGTCCACACAGGCGTTGGCCGACTCCCCGTAGAGCGCGCGCACGACGCCCTCGGAGCGGACGGCCGGTGCCCACGACAGCGTGTTGGACATGAAGGACCGGGGGCGCAGCAAGGTCCACGCCAGTCCCGATTCCCGCACGGCCCGCTCGTTCTCGCGCTGCCAGCGGGTGATGAGGTCGTCCGCCTCCGGGTCCTCCACGGCGGCCGCGGAGAGTTTGACCAGATGCCGTACGCCGCAGGCCCGGGCCACGTCGATGAACCGCGCGTCGTCCTCCTCCGCCACCCGGTTGGTGACCAGGAAGGCGGCGTGGACTCCCGTCAGCGCCCGGTGGAGGCTTTCGGGGTCAGTGAAGCCGCCGCGGACCACGGTGACGGCGGGCCCTTGGGCGGTGACGAGTTCGGGCCGCCTCGTGAGGATGCGCAGCGGGCGGTCGGGGGCCAGCAGGCGGGCGACCTCCCGCCCCACCGTGCCGGTTGCTCCGGTGACAAGGATCATGTCTGCGTTACCGTCCGTCAGCAGATGGGAAGGGCCGAGGAGAGCTCGGCGAGGAACACCGCGCCGTCGTCCTGGCTCCCCGTGATGGTGATGCCGGTCGTTCCGGCGCGCGATGTGGGCAGGGCGTGGGCCCGTATCCAGCAGGGGGTACTGAACTCCGCGTAGCGCTGGAAGCTTATGCGTCCCGAGGAGGGGACGAATGGCTGGGACGGCGTCGCCAGTTCGGCCGCCTGCCTGGCTGCTTCCAGGAGCAGCATCCCGGGCACGTGGTCCTTCTCGCCCTGGAACAGGACCGGGTGCCTGGTGTCGACCCGCAGCTGCCACACCTGGTCCTGCGGGGTGGGCGAGAGCAGGACGTCCTCCGGGCGGGACCGGCCGACGAGCGAGGCCGTCACCGGAGGTGTCCGCGGGACCTCGAATCCCGGGACGGCACGGTCGCCCCGTATCCGCCGGTAGGCCTCCGGGCCGACGATCCGCCCCAGGATGGCGCCCGTGGACACGACCGACCCCGCGCGGCGCACGACCATGTCGACCTTGATCTGGGAGACGTGCCCCCGGGCCTGCTTCACATCGGAGCAGACCACCTGCACCTCCACCTCTCCGGGCCCGTCGTCGATGGCGAGCCGGTTCATACGGCAGGTGAACTGCAGCTCCGACAGGAGGAAGTGGTGTCCTATGGGAACGCCGTACCCGGCGTGCAGCACGAGCAGGGTGGCCTGGCGCATGGTCTCGGTGACGAGCAGCGGATCGTAGCGGTGCCCGTGTACTGGTATGAAGTAAGGGTGTCCACCGGGCCAGTGGGCGATGACCGAGTAGTGGTCGTCCCGCGTCCGCGTCCAGCTGACCGAGAAGGCGTCGGCCTCCCTGGCGCGATGCAGCTGAGCCAGTGACGCGGGAAATGGCCCGCTGGGCGACCGGAGGCTTCCCTCATCGATCGTCGTCGTGTTCATGAAATCCCCCGTGGTTTCCGGCGGCGGCGACAGTCGAGCCGCGCCCGAAACAAGATCCAATCACAGGGATGATCCTGCGTCGATCAAGTTATGGCTCAACGAAGAGATCCAGGTCACGGGCGCGAAGGCGGCGGCGTGGCGAGGCAGGATCGGGCGACCCGAACACGGCGGAAGACCGTGGAGGCCGCCCGGTCGAACACCGATTCCGCCGCGCCCCGACCGGGGCTCGATCCGCAGGAGGGCCGCCGCCCGCCGCCGCCTACCGGGGCTCGCCGAACCACAGGCGCAGCGCGTCGGTGAGGTCACCCGCGTCCGGTGCCCAGGCGATATGGCCGTCAGGACGCACCAGCACCGCGTCGCACGGGAGGGCGGCATTCGGTGAGGCGGCGACGATGTTCAGCACATGGGCCCAGCCCCGGGCCGACTCGCCGTACGCCGCAGCCTGCTCGCCGGACAGGAGAAGCAGAGACCGACTGTCGGGCAGCAGCCCCGTGACGTCCTGCGGCTCCGCGCCGTCCCTCACCACGACGTTCTCCAGGAACCGCCCCTCCCACCGGGAGGCGAAGCCCGAGCGCGCCGGGTACACCGTATCCTGCGCGCTGATCAAGTCGCCCACGTGTCGACAGGTCTGCTCCAGCGTCAGCAGCTCGGCGACCATCGCGCGGAGCGGGTCGAGTTCGGGGGCGGGACGCATCAGCGTCAGCTGGACGCGAGTGTTGTCGATGACCCGCTGCGCGGCCGGCCTGCGCTCGTCGTCGTACGTGTCGAGCAGCCCTTTGCCCGCCGTTCCGCGCACGGCGTGGGCCAGCTTCCAGCCCAGGTTGAGCGCGTCGACCAGTCCGGTGCTCAACCCCTGCCCCCCGATCGGGAAGTGCACGTGTGCGGCGTCCCCCGCCAGGAACACGCGATCCTTGCGGTAGTGGCGCACCAGCCGGGTGAAGTCGCTGAACCGCGTCACGGAGAGCGCATCCTCCATCGGGATGTCGTATCCGGCGATCCGGGATGCCTCGTCCTGCAGTTCCTGCACAGTCGCCCGTGTGCGCCGGTGGGGATGGGGCCCGTCGCAGTCGAGCGTGCGTATGAGGGTGTGCCCGTCGGGAACGGGCTTCGCGACGACCCAGCCCCGCTCGGTACGGCACCAGCCCCGCGGCGCTTTGTCGGGCTCGATCAGCCGGACCAGGCCCATCATCGCCGAGACCGTCGCGGGGTGGGTGTCCTCGGTGAAGCCGGCCTCCCGGCGTATGGTGCTGCGCGCGCCGTCGGCCCCGACCATGAAGCCGGCGCTGTACGTGTGCTCGCCCCCGGGTCCTTGGGCCACTACTTCGACCCCGTCGGGCCCCTGGCTCAGCGCGGTCACCCGGTGGTCGCGCAGCACGGTCACTCCGCGATCCCGGGCCCGTTCCTCGAACTCCCGCTCCAGATCGGCCTGTGCGCGCTTGAGGACGGGCTCCGGCTCGGCCGCGGGAACCGTGATCGTCAGCCCGGGCATTCCGGCAAAGTGGAACTGCTCAGTCACTGGAGCATCCGAGAACCGCGGCAGCCCTAGGTAGCCCCGCCGGGCCAGCGCCTGCACGGCCCTGGCGTGGACGGTCCCGGCCTTGGGCAGAGCGGATGTCGCACTCTTCTCCTCCAGCACCACGACATCGATCCCGTACGCCCCCAGCTCGGCAGCGATCAGCATGCCGACCGGCCCGCCTCCGACGACGACTATCTCGGTGTGCGTAGTGGTGCGCATGGCAGGTTCGCTCCTCCGCCGGTCGATGTGTGCAGCGGTTGCGGGCCGTTTCCTCGTGGTTCGGGCCGATCCGCCGGGCCCTCTCCGGGACTCCCGTTCAGCCGTCATGATCGAATCTAGTGCAACAGTACGGCTGCGTGTGGTGGTCATGTCCATGCGTCACCCGGGGGTACGGGCGGCCCGGCTCGGTGAACTCCGAGGCCGGCCTGAAGCGGATCTCCCGCGACACCCTTCAGGCCCTGGTCCGAAAGACAGATCTTCGACATCGTCTTCACGGTCTCGATCGGGTATGCGCCGACCGAGGACTCTGTCGACAGAACGATCGCGTCCGCGCCGGACTTACCTGGACAGGGGTCCCGAAGCCGAGAAACGCCAGGCGAGGTCGCGCGCCGTCCTGGGCGGCCAGGGCGGTCAGGACGTTGCGTACGCCTGCGTAGTCCACCGTCTCCGGCGAGGAAGCGCCGGTGCCGAAGGAGCCGAGGGTGAGCACGATGGCGTCGGCGCCGGCCACCGCCTCGGGCCGGGTGACATTGATGCGCTAGGCGGCGTCGATCGCGTCGTTTACCTCGCCATCGCCGTCGTGTCCTCGAAGGTGACGTGCTTCACGACACCGCCGGCCTCCACATGGCCCTCGTGGCAAGCACGGGTGCCACGGAACCAGTCGGAGCCGGGGCCGTTCACGGAACGGACGTAGATGTCGTCGGCGACGCGCACGACCCAGATCGCGCGCGGGCTGCTCAGCCCGCCGTCCCGGCGTAGTGACGCGATCTCCAGCGCCTCGGCGGCTCCGACGCGGTCGAGCTCGTCGGCGGTCCAGGTGGTGGTCGTGGTTCATCTCCTCGTGCGTCGTACGACGACTCCTGCAGGGCGGGTTTGAGCAGGACGGCGGAGATCTGTCCGGTCGACCGGCACGTTTTTGAAGAGGATGGCGGGCCGGCGTCGGGGGGCGTCAGCCGTGTTTCCGCAGAGCCCGGGAGAGGCGTTCGCCGAGCGTGCGGTCCATGCCCGATGCGGAGTCGATGCCCAGGGTGGCCGCCAGGTCGCGGACGTGCAGGTCGGCCAAGGCCTCGGTGAGTTGGGCGAACGCGTCCGCGGCGGCCCGGCCGCGACGGAGGCCCGCGGCGACGGCGGTGATCCCGACCAGGGCGGCCGGCCACCACCACACGCCCAGCACCAGATACCCCGCGCCCCAGACGCACAGGCGCGCCGCCGCGCCGAACCGCACGCGAGCGGCGTGCAGTTCGGCGCGGGTGCCGTCGGCGGCGAGGAGCCATAGGTGGGGCCAGGCGGCCGCCAGGTCCAGGCGGTACATGCCCCAGAGCCGTTGCCCGGGTGCGGCAAGCCGGTCGCCCACGCCGAAGGGGTGGCGTGGCGCGGCGGCCGCGATACGGTCACGGTCGGCGAAGTGGCCCTCCGCGAGGCCGGCGAGCCTGTCGGCATCGTCCGCCCCGGCGATACGGGCCCGGCCCGCCGTGACCAGCGCGGCGCGGAACGCGGCGTCGGCGGCGCGCCATCGGCGCAGCCGGCGGTCGGCGAGGCGCCGCAGCAGGGGCCCGCGGGGCTCGGCGCACCAGAGGAGTTCCACTCCGGTGCCGAGGGCCTGGGCGGCCGTACCGATCGCGGCCGCGGCGAGCAGCACCCCCAGGGCCACGAGGGCGATGGTTCCGGCGCTCCGGGACGCGGGGGAGGCGGCCAACGTGTCGAGCCAGGTCCGCAACTTCCCCACGTCGGACCAGTCTTCGTGTCCGAGCACCGTCGCCGTGGTGACGGCGGCGATGAACAGCAGTCCGGGCAGCGCCAGCAGCGTCAGCCACCGTTCGGCGATCCGGCCCCCCAGCGCGCTGAGGAAGGCGCTGGTCACCGGAGAGGCACCATGTTCAGCGGCCGGCCGAAGATGCCGCAGGCGGGCTGCTCCGGGACGCCGGCGTCCGGTGCCTCCACGCGCCCGCACCGGCCCGCGGGACAGGCCAGCACGTACAGCGCGGGATGCCCCGGACCGGCGACCGGCAGACTCTGGAAGCCGGGGACGGGGGGTGGGGGCATCGTGCGGTACGAGCCGAGCCCGGCGCTGTGTCCCGCGGCCAACAGCAGCTCTTCCAACTCATCGAGGTGATAGCCGAGTCGCTGGGGCGAAAGGCCGTCGCGCAGGGAGGAGACGATGGCCTCGACAAGCCGCGCGCCCTGCTCGCCCAGAGCGTCGAGCTCCGGCGAGGACGAGGGGTCTGTGAGCCGGCGGCACAGCTCCTCGAGCCGGGCATCGCCCGTGTCCGCCCCGTCGGCCGTGTTCGCCACGCTCCCGCTCCCCCTCGGACGCCGGTTGTCACTTCGTGGCGATTGTACGACCGCACCTCGGCGATCCGAGGGCTTCTTGGCTATCGTGAACACGGGCCGCAACGCGGAAGATGCGCGGAGGATGCGCGGCCCGCGGCAGCGTCAACCGGGGGTGGTCGTGGTCAGCGCGGCGGATGCGACGGCAGCCGGAGGACCCGGCGCACGGCCCGGTGCCGATCAACTGCTACTGCACCATCTGAGGACGGCCGACCGCAGGGCGCTCGACGAGGCCATCCGGTCGTACCGCCAGGAGCTCGCGGTCACGGAGCCCGGCGACGCTTCCGTACCGGGCCGCGCCGGCAATCTCCTGATCGCCCTGCACCGGCGGTGGCAACTGACAGGTGACTCAGTCGATTTGGCCGCGTTGATCACCTTCGGCCATGAGCGGGTGTCCGTCGATCGCGTGCGCCCCCAGGACGTGATCCTTCTCGCCCTGGCGTACCGTCAGCGCTTCGACCTCCACGGCCAGGCGAGCGATCTCGACCAGGCGGTCGAGCTGTTCGATCGAGCGGCGGACCTGCCGCAGGACGCCGAGACCGGCGCGCAGACGCTTGCCTCACTGGGCGAGGCCCTGCAGGAGCGGCACAGGAACGGCGCGCGCGGCGGGATCGAGGGCCCCGGGACGGCCGACGGGACGGATCTCGCACGGGCGACGAGCGCCTTGCGGGACGCACTGGAGATCCTGCCGCCCGGTTCGCCCGACCGGCCCGGCTACCGCAACAACCTCGCTACGGCGCTGCACAGCGCCTATCTGCACAGCGGCGACACCGCCGCTCTGCGCGACGCCCTGGACCTGTGGCGGGCCGTGCTGCGCGAGAGCGCGCCGGGCAGCGAGGTGCGCCGGCTCGCACTTGGGAACCTCTCCCAGGGCCTTCGCGAGTGGCACGAACACGACGCAGACGAGACGGACCGGGCGGAGATGCTGGACGTGCACCGCACCGCCCTGTCCGAGACCGGTGCCGGCCACCCGGACCGCCCCGACCGGCTCGCCGGTCTGGGCGTCGCCCTGCGTCTGGCCGCCGAAAGCAACGGCGACGCCGCGCTGCTGCGGCAGTCGGCGCAACTGCTGCGCGAGGCCCTGCCGCTGTACGCCGCCGGCGCCCCCGAGCGGGCCATCAAAATGAACAGCCTCGGCAACACCCTGCATCGGCTGGCCCAGTCGACCGGAGACGCAGCGGTGCTCGACGAGGCGATCACCGTCCTGCGGTCCGCCCTGGCCCAGCAGGGGCCGGGCACCGGCCCGTACGCCGACACCCTGGCGAATCTCGCCGTCACCCTGTGGGAGCGCGCCGTGCAGACGGACGACCTGGACTCCCTGCGGGAAGCCACCCGGCTGGCCCGGAACGCGCTCGACGCGGCTCCGGCCTCCCCCGCCGCGCAGGTCGTACGCCTCGCCAACCTCGGGGTGGTCCTGCAGAGCTGGCACGGCGCGACCGGCGACGCGGCCGCCGCCGACGAGGCGGTCCGCGCGGCCCGTCGGGCCCTGGCACTGGCCCCGCAGGCCGGAGTGGTCCGCGCGGACCGGTTGAACCACCTGGCCAACGCCCTGCGCACGCGGTTCGAGGAGAGCGCCGACGTGGCGGACCTCGACGAGGCGGTCGCCCTGCTGGAGGAGGCCGCCGAGCACGTTCCGTACGGCGATCCGGCGCTGGCGCTCGTACTCTCGAACGTCGGATCCGCTCGTCTGACAAAGCATCACCACAGCGCCGGTGACGGACTGCTGGAGCAGGCGGTCAGCGACCTGGGCCGCGCCGTCTGGTCCGCCCCGGAGGGCGGCTCGGCCCACGGCTCCTATCTGCGGGCTTACGGCGACGCGTTACGTGCCCTGCACCACCAGGACGGCGACCCGGGCGTGTTGCGGGCCGCCGAGGACGCTTACCGGCAGGCCGCCGGGACGAAGGCCATGCCCGCCTACGAGCGGGTTCTCGCGGCCTGGGACTGGGGAGCCGCCGCAGCGGCCGGCCTCCGCTGGAACGAGGCACTGCGCGGTCATGAAGTGGCCCTGAGGCTGCTGCCGTTCGCCGCGTCCGGCCGGCTGGCCCGCAGCGACCAGGAGCGCGGCCTGTCACGGGTGCGGGGTCTTGCCGCCGAGGCCGCCGCGTGCGCGGTCAACGCAGGGCGTCCAGAACACGCGGTGTCGCTCCTGGAACAGGGCCGGGGTGTCCTGCTGAGCCGGGCCATGGCCACCCGGGACGGGCTCGGCCGGCTGCGCGGCGCCCATCCGGGTCTCGCCGAGCGGTTCGTCTCGGTCCGTGACCGGCTCGACGCGCTGGAAGCCGTCGACGCGGCGGAAACGGCCCTGGGCCGGCTGCCACCCACCATCGCGGACCAGCGGCACGCGCTGGCGAGCCGCCTGGAAGAGCTGGTGGCGGAGATCCGCGAGGCACCGGGCTTCTCCGACTTCCTCGCCGCGCCGGACGAGAGCGCCCTTCTCGCGTGCGCGGAAGACGGTCCGGTGGTGCTCGCCTACTGCAGCGGCTACCGCAGCGACGCCCTGATCCTGCGTCCGGGAGGCGTCCTCCTCGTACCGCTGCCGCAGGCCACGCCGGACGCGGTCGGTGATCAGGCGGACAGGCTCCGGCACGCGCTCGGCGACGCGATGGACCCCACCCGCGACAAGGCGGCCCAGCGGACCGTCGCCGAGGTACTGGCATGGACGTGGGACCACGTCACCGGCCCCGTGCTCGACCGGCTCGGGCTGTCCGGTGCTCCCCTGGCGGGGGGCGAGCTGCCCCGGCTGTGGTGGTCGCCGGGCGGGACACTGGCCGCCCTGCCCCTGCACGCAGCAGGTCACCACGGCGAGAGCACCGGTACCGTGCCGCAGCGGGAGGGTGGTGGGCCCGGGGCAGGGCCACGGACCGTCCTGGACCGGGTGGTCTCCTCCTACACGCCGACCGTCCGGGCTCTCCGGTACGCCCGAGACCGGGCCGCCGCCCCGCGGCCGTCCGGCCGACTCCTCGCCGTGGCGCTCCCCGACACCCCGGGAGCCCGGCCGCTCGGCGGGGCACGACGCGAGGTGGAGGCGCTGCGCGCGCTGCTGCCGACCGATGTGCTGTACGGGGAAGGGGCCACCTTCGACCAGGTCATGGCCGCCCTGCCGGATCACCCTTGCGTCCACTTCGCCTGCCACGGAGTCAGTGAACCCACCGACCCCTCGGCAGGCCGGCTTCTCGTGCATGACCACGCGACACGGCCGTTGACGGTCCGGCAGATCGCCCGGCTCGACCTGCCGGCCGCGCGACTCGCGGTGCTCTCGGCCTGCGAGACGGCTCGCGCCGACGGGGACCTGGCCGACGAGTCCATCCACATCACCTCCGCGTTCCAGCTCGCGGGATATCCCCACGCCGTCGGCACGCTCTGGCCGGTCCACGACGCCGTGGCCGTCCGTATCACCCGCCTTCTCTACCAGGGGCTGCGTACCGACGGCGGCGACGGCGGGCCGGCACTGGACGACAGCCGGACGGCGGCCGCGCTACACCAGGCGGTCCGGGAGTGCCGGGCCGCGTTCGCCGCCAGCCCGAGCCTGTGGGCCGCCCACGTACACGCGGGTGCCTGAGGCACTCACACGGACAAGAGGAGACAGTCGCGATGAGCCGGTGGTGGCGGCGCAAGGCCGCACAGGGGGACACGGAGCACGGCGCGGACGGTACGGCCGACGCGACGGGACCCTCCGGACAGAGCCAGGAACAGGAACAGGAGGAGGAACGGGAGGAGGAACGGGCCTGGCGGCCGATCGGCGGGCACATCACCATCACAGAGGTGACGGAGGGCAGTCCGCAAGAGGAGATCGCGCGGATCGAGATCTCCCCCGAGGAGTGGCACACCATGCGCGCCCGAGCCGTCGTCGAACAACTGGGCCCCCAGCACCCGGACGCGCTCAACGCGGTACGCGATCTGGCCCGGGTGCTCGGATCGACCCCCGGACGCGGCGAAGAGGCGGTGACGTTCTACCAGCAGGTGGCCCGAGGCCAGTGGACCGTCCTCGGCCCCCACCACGAGGAGACCCTGCGCACCTCCGCCGAACTCGCCGACGTGCTCCACCAGACCGGACAGCTGCAACTCGCCGAATCGGCCTGGCGCGACACCTTCCGCGGCCAGTCGGACACCCTGGGACGCGATCACCTCGACACCCTGCGCAGCGCGGCCGGGCTGGCCGCCGTCCTGGAGGACCTCAGGCGCGCTCCCGAGGCCGAACCGCTGCAACGGGACGTACTGGAGCGGCGCACCAAGCTGCTCGGGCCCGACCACCCGGACGTACTGACCGCCGCCAACTCCCACGCCGCCTCGCTGCTCAAGTGCGGCCGCCACAAGGAGTCCGAGCGGGCGCTGCGCAGCCTCGTGCCCCGGCTGGAGCAGCGATACGGGCCCGACCACGAGCGCACCGCGGCAGCCCGGGCCAATCTCGGTGCCGTACTCGTCCGACTGAATCGCCACAGCGAGGCGGAGACGCAGCTCTGCGCCGTCGTCCGCTCCTTCGAGACGATCGTGGGGCCCCACCACGAAAGCACCCTCACCGCGCGCAACAACCTGGCGGCCGTCCTGCACGCCAGGGAGCGCTACGAAGACGCCGTCCCCATCCTGCGGGACGTACTGACCGGCCGGGTCGCCCTGAACGGCGAGGACCACCCGACCACCGTGTCGACCCGGGACAACCTCGCCAACGTCCTGATCGACGTGGGACGGCACGCCGAGGCTGCTGCTCTCCTCGACCGCTGCGTCGACGACTACCGGCGCATCTACGGCCCGGGGCACCCCCGCCAGCGGGCCGCCGAGGAGAAGCTGGCCTGGCTACGGGACGACACCCGGTAGGGCAGCACCGGGCGGCCCGGAGCCACAGACCGTATCGGCCCCGTTTCTCCACGCACCCGTAGATGCGGGCGCAATGGATCTCGGCGCCGGAGACGTAGATCGCTCCTGCGTGCGAGGCGTCATACCAGGTCCAGCCGGCCACACTGACCGGCGTCCCGACGCTCGACGCGGCCCCCGAGCACCTGGTGCAGGTGGCGGCGACGGCCGTCCTCGAGTGATCGCCGAGGGCACGGCCGAGAGGCGGGGGGCGATCGCCGATGGCAGCCTGGGCACATACGGGATCTGCGGAAGGGACTACCCATGATCACCACCGACTTCGCCCCCGGCTCCCCCTGCTGGCTCGACCTCGGTGCTCCCGACGTCCCCGCCGCCGCGGCCTTCTACGGCGCCGTGCTCGGCTGGGACTACGAGCCTATGAGCGGCGGCGGAGAGGACATGGAAGGCGGCATGTTCCGCAAGGACGGCAAGATCGTCGCCGGCCTGGGCAAGCTCACCGAGAAGGGCGCCCGCTCCGCCTGGATGATCTACTACAGCGTCGCCGACGCGGACGCCACGACCGAGGCCGTCGAACGCGCCGGCGGGACCGTGCGGGTCACACCGACGGACCTCGACGAGTGGGGACGAATGGCCCAGTACAGCGACCCGCTGGGGGGCCAGTTCGCCGTCTGGCAGCCCGGCACGAACAAGGGCGTCGACCTGGTGGACGCGCCGGGCGCGCTGTCCTGGACGGAGCTCTACACGAGCGACGCCTCGGCCGCCCGGGAGTTCTACGGCAGCGTCTTCGGCTGGCAGTACGCCGACATGGAAATGCCCGGCGGCGGAGGCACGTACACCCTCATCACCCCCGCCGGCCTGCCCCCGGAGCGCATGCAGGGCGGCCTCATGGAACTCCCCCGGGAGCATCTCGCCCTCACGGGCGGCCGCCCGTACTGGCACCCGGTCTTCGACGTCGTCGACTGCGACGCCGCGATCGCCAAGGTCACCGAGAACGGCGGCAGCATCCAGATGGGCCCGGACGACGCCGAGGACGTGGGCCGCCTCGCCGTCTGCCTCGACCCGTCCAACGCCGACTTCGTCGTCCTGACCCCGACCCCGAAGTGACCGAGGGCCGCTCGTCATGGCCGGCGCGCGACGAGCCGCACACGGTCCCCTGCCGACGGAACCGTCGGGCTGTTCGAAGCGCCGGCAAGGTCGATCTAGCTTCCTAGATGCCCGCGTACGACGCGACGTGATGCATCCTCGCGCACTTGCTGCCGGTCGGCCCCGACCGACGACACCGTGCTCGTCCTCGCCCAGCCCAGCCCAGCCCGCCGAAAGGACCGTAGGAGCGCCAGGCTCCGTCCGGCTCGCCAACCCGCCGGCTCGCTCGCTGAAGTGTCGTGGCCGCCCGCTTCTCAGCCGACGGACGGCGACGCCTGAGTCCGAGCGGATCGACACGTGAGGCTGCTGTCCTCAATGTGCCGGCTCCGCGCTGCATCGGATGGCGAGCGCGCAACCGGTCACCACGCTGTCCACCCCTTCCAGGAGAGCCGGCCGGTGCTCGTACTCGTTGCCGTCGCGCAGTACAGCGGCGGGTAGGCGGGAGACCCATACCTCGGGCACGCCGGCGGCCACCGCGGTGCGCGCTCCGCGTAGTTCTACGCGGACGGGTATGCGCAGCGGATGGGCGCGGTTACCGGGATCGGAGTGAGTACGCGTACTCACATGGCCCGCGCTCGTACGCTCGAGGGAAGATGGCACCGCAGACAGACCCTGGACTCCGGGCTGGGGTTGGCCGGCGGCAGCAGGCGCCACAGCACCGGCTCTGCCGCCGGCGGACCAGGCGCTGCTGGTCGCCGTGTACTACCGGACGAACCATTGGCCGCAGTCGAACCCTGCCCTCCTCGTCGCGACAAGCACCGGACCGATCGTCCAGGGCGTCAGGTGGGTGTGTGGGCGGTTTTGTTCGTCGTGGCGCCGTCTTCGTCCTGGTCCTCCGACGCAGCAGGCTGTTGCGGAGTGGGAGGGGTGCGGACCAGCAGTGCGACCAGCACGGCCAAGGTGCCGAGCACCGCGCCGACGCCGAATCCCCAGCGGATGCCCGTGGCCAGGGCGCCGGTGGCGTCGGCGCCGTCGGCTGCCGCCGTGGCGGCGTGTCCCGACATGACGCTGATGACCAGGGCGGTGCCGGCGGCCGCCGCGACCTGCTGGAGCGAGCCCAGGATGGCGGAGCCGTGGGGGTAGAGGTGCGGCGGCAGTACGGACAGGCCGGAGGTGAAGACGGGGGTGAAGACGAACGCCATGCCCGCGCTCAGGGCCACGTAAAGGGCGAGCACCAGCCACGGCGAGGTCTGTTCGCCCGTGAGGGCGAACAGTGCGAGGCAAAGCGCGGTGAGTGCGGCTCCGGGTACGACCAGGCGTGGTGCGCCGAGTCGGTCGTAGAGCTTGCCGACCTGCGGTCCGAGCAGGCCCATGGTCAGGCCGCCGGGGATGAGGAGAAGCCCGGTCTGCAGTGAGGTCAGGCCGCACACCTCCTGCAGATAGATCGGCAGCAGGATGAACGCACCCATGAGGGCCATGAAGGACAGGCACATCAGGCCGAGTGCCACGGAGAAGTGACGAAACGTCAGGGCACGGAGGTCCAGCAGCGGTGTGGACGAGCGCTGCAGTGCCAGCTGTCGCCATGCGAACAGGCCTACCAGCACGGCGCCGGCCAGGGTCGTGGCCGCCGGAGACACGGGGGCCTGGGCTGCGTTCCCGGCACCGAGCCCGCTCAGGCCGTAGACCAGGGCGCCGAAGCCCGCTGCCGCCAGGGGGACGGACAACCAGTCGATCGGGCCGGCCTGCGGCTCGCCGACGTTGACCAGTTTGCGCCGACCGAATATGGCCATGGCTCCGGCGATGGGCAACACGGCCAAGAACAGCAGGCGCCATGTCCCCAGGTGCAGCAGCACACCCGAGACCGCAGGGCCGAGGGCGGGTGCGACGGAGATGACGAGGGTGATGTTGCCCATGACACGGCCGCGGTCGTGCGGGGGCACGAGGGTCATCAGCGTCGTCATGAGCAGCGGCATCATGACGGCGGTGCCGCTGGCCTGGATGACGCGGGCGGCCAGCAGCACGGGGAAGGCGGGCGCGGCCGCGGCCAGAGCCGTGCCGGCGAGGAACAGTGCCATGGCCAGGCCGAAGGCGGTCCGAGTCGTCACCCGCTGGAGGAACCACCCCGTCACCGGGATGACGACGGCCATGGTGAGCATGAAGGCCGTGGACAGCCACCCTGCGGCTGCCGCGGTGACCTCGAACTCGCGCATGAGCCGCGGGATCGCGTTGACCATGATCGTCTCGTTGAGGAGGACGACGAACGTGGACAGCACGAGAATCCGCAGCACGGCGGTGACGCGGGCGGGCGAGAGGGTGGGTGTTGCGTGTGGTGCGAGCATGGCGCCTTCCGTCAGGTGAGTGCCCTCCGCACGTGGGCAGGTCACACTGACAGACCGCGGCGCCGGGAAGAACTCATCGGTGTTGTCCGATCCTGTCGGCGCCGCCGCCCAAGCTCAAACCATTTTGCCGACCCGGAACGGCCAAGCCTAGGAAACCGCCCTGTACGTCACCCCCGGCGTGGGGGGCTGCTGGTGCAGCGGCGACCGACGAGGTGAACATGGGGCGCCGTCGCGTACGAAGTCCACGAATTCGGCCAGCAGCCTCGGGTCCGCGCCGCCGTGCCCGCCGTCCCCGGCCCGCACCTCGACCGTCAGGTCCGCGTCCGACCCGGCGTCGGAACTTCAACTCACGTGCCGTCTGGGGCCGGGAATCCGCCGTCCGGCCGTTCCAGTGGGCGGGGCCCTCGTCCGGGTAGAGCTGGGCGCGGACCACGGAGTCGATGCCGTCGGAGCCGATCAGCACGTCGGCGTCCTCCACGGTCGGCGTGCCGCTGGTGCGGTCCACGAAGTGGGCATGGACTCCGTCCGCCGTCTGCTCGAAGCGCCGGAACAGCCGAACGGTGCGAAGGCGGTCCGGCCCCAGTCGCTCGCGTACCGCCGCCCGGAGCCTCAGGCGCAGGCGGCCGCGGTGGACGGAGTACTGCGGCCAGTGGTAGCCGGCCGCCAGTCCGAGCGGCTCCTCCCACACCGGATCGCCCGCCCGATCGCGGTAGCTCAGTCGGTGCGGGGGGCAACGCGACCGCGGCCAGTTCCTCAGACAGGCCGAGTTCGGAGAGTTCCCGAACGGCGTGAGGCAGCAGGTTGATCCCCACACCCACCGCCTCGCTCACCCGAGGCCGGAAGCCGGCGGCGTGCAGGCTGGGACGGCAGGTCAGACCTGCGGTCCCACTGCCCACGATGCCGGCCCTCATCGGTTGCTCCTGCCTCTCGTCGGCGGTGGCACCAGGTCCCCGGTGGGTGCGGGGACCGCCGGTCTTCCGTGGTGACCACGCTCCGGCACGATCTTGCGGACCGGAGCCGATCGAGGAACGGTCAGCCCGTGGCCTCGGCAGCGTCTCCGATGAGGCGGGCGGTGATGCCCGGATGGCTGATCATGGGGACGTGGGACGCCCCCGGCACCTCGACAACGCGGCGGGCGCCTGCACGCTGGTGGAAGTGCATGAGGCGGGTCGTCGGGAGGGGGACGTCTGCGACGAACGCGGCCCGGAACTTGTCGGCCTGGAGGTACAGGTCGGTGCCCGTCGTGCCATCGGGGTTCGCGTAGGGCACCGCCCGTGTCGCGGCCTGGATGATGCTGCCGGAGTACTTGTTGATCAGGACGCCGAGCTGTTCGCCCTCGTCGGGGACGAAGGCGGCGATGTGGACCAGTGCGCGACCTCCCGCATCGGACCGGTGCCCGGATCAGCCGCATGATCGGTCGGACAGGGCTTAGTTGGTCCCTGTCGCGATTACGTCGAGACACCCGCTCTGTGCGTGCGCCAGTCCCCCACGAGTGACCGCTCACAACCGGAGGCCGGCCGGCCGGGCCGGACACGAATCCGTCGTACGCGGCTGCGCGGACAAGCCCACCGGAGGCCCGACGCCGCATAGAACAAACTCGACGCTTCCACGGGATGGACACCCACATGATCCGCCGAACTCACTCCTTCCGGTAGCGGAGCCCCCTTCACCGTCACGTCTCTCTCCCAGCACGGTTACGTAGAGGCACTCATTCAGCCAGGCCCGGAGCACCGGGCCGCGAAAGACAGGTGACGGTCATGCGAACTGAGGCCGCCCAGCGGGTCGAGCTGGTCTTCTCCCTCTTCGATGCCAACGGCAACGGAGTCATCGACTCCGACGACTTCGACCTCATGACGGGCCGTGTTCTGGAGGCGGCCGTCGCCTCGGACGACGGTGCCAAGGCCGCGATCCGGGCCGCGTTCCGCCGCTGGTGGACGACGCTGGCCACTGAACTGGACGCCAACGGGGACGGTGTGATCACCCTCGACGAGTTCCGTCCGTTCGTTCTCGACCCCGAGCGCTTCGGTCCCACGATCACCGAGTTCGCCGATGCGCTCGCCGCACTTGGTGACCCCGACAGGGACGGCCTGATCGAGCGCCCGCTCTTCGAGTCGCTGATGACGGCGATCGGCTTCGAGAAGGCGAACATCCACGCGCTCTTCGACGCCTTCGGCCCGGACGCCGAGGACCGCATCACCGTGGCCACGTGGGCCGCCGGCATCGAGGACTACTACGCGCCGGACCTGGCCGGGATCCCGGGCGACCAGCTGGTGGCTGTCCGGGCCGTCTGACACGGCCCGTCAGCGGCTGTCCCGGGAGGCGGGCCACTCGTTCATCATGGAGCGCCGCTCGCCGTCCCGGGCGCGGGCGGCAACCGCTACGACGCAACCGAGCTGCCGCCTCTGCCGCCTCTGCCGGGATGTGTCCCACCGAGCGGGGCCTGCGGCAGGGCCCCTCGACTCCTGTGCTGTCGGGCGGTCGTGCCCGATCTCGGCGAAGCCCCCGGCCAGGCACGGAGTGCCGGGCCCTGTGCGGACGTCGTCGTGAGCGCTGCGGACGTCATGACCGGGGCTTGTGGGCGAACACCCACCGGTTTCCCTCCAGCGCGTCGTTCGGCTCGGGGAGGGGGCCGCGTCGGTGCCTGCGGGTGAACTCGAAGGGCGTATGCATCGAGGTGGACCACCCCTTGGTCGTCAGGTCGCCCGCGGAGTCGGGTCGTGGTCCCAGATCGAAGAGCTGGAGCAGGTCGATGCCGATCTGTTCGCGCGTCGCCGTGTAGACCGGGCTGTCGCGATACGCCAGCAGGTCCTTCTCCAGCTTGGCCTCGAAGGCCAGAGCGCTGCCTCCGGTAGTCAGTCTGTCCACCGTGTCGATGAGGTTCGTCTCGGCTGTGCTCGGCAGGTAGAAGAGGAGTCCCTCGGCCAGCCAGACGCTCGGCGCGGCCGGGTCGAAGCCGGCGGTGGTCAGCGCGGTGACCCAGTCCGCGCGCAGGTCGACCGGTACGGGTACGCGCTTCACCTTCGGGGCAGCCGACAGGTCCGTGAGCACCCGCTGCTTGAAGGCCAGCACGCCCGCCCTGTCGATCTCGAAGACCACCAGGTCGGACGGCCAGTCCAGCCGGAAGGCACGCATGTCCAGCCCCGCGCCCAGCAGTACCACTTGGCGGACGTCCGTACGGACCGACTGGAGGAGGAAGTCGTCGAGAACCCTGGTCCGCAGGCCGAAGTAGCGGGCGAACCGCCCCCACAGCGGGTTGTCGTCCCCGTCCGGGACCTGCTCGATGCGGACCGGCCAGTCCGTGCACGCCGAGGCGGCGCGCACGAACTGTTCCGCGTAGACGTCCTGGGCCAGGCTGTCGTGACGGTGGGTCTCGATCGCCCGTGCTGCGGCGACCAGGAGGGCGGTCAGGCCCACACCTCCGGCCACGCCTTCCACGTCTGTCTGCTGCGGCGCCCTGCCGGCCATGTTTCCTCCGTTGACGGGAGTGGGGAGTGCGAGGTGTCTTCTTGTCGGATGGGGTGGGGCCGCGGTGCCGTGTGCGTCGCTCATCGCCTTGTTCCCTCCGGGAGCAGGACGGGTTTGACCACGCGGCCCGCGTCGCAGTCGCGTTCGGCCTCGTTGATGTCGCCCAGCGGGTAGGTGCGGATCAGTTGGTCGAACGGGAAGCGGCCGGCCTGCCACAGCCCGGTCAGCCGGGGTATCAGCAGTCCGGGTACGGCGTCCCCTTCGCAGATGTGGCGGATGCTGCGACCTCGGTCCAGCGTGCCCGGTTCGAGCGACAGCGGGGTGTGGAGGCGTGCCACCAGGCCGAGGCTGCCGGTGGGGCGGAGTGCCTGGAGCGCGACGTTGATGAGCAGGGCCGAGGCCGTGGTGTCCAGGGCGTACTGTGCGCCGCCATCGGTCAGCCGTCGGATCCGTTCGGGCAGTCCGGGCGTTCCGGCGGGCAGGGGGATCGCGCCGAACCGTTCAGCCAGGGCGAGCCGTTGGGGATTCCGGTCGACGGCCACGGTCAGTACGCCGGCGGCGGTGGCCGCCATCACAGCGGCCAGGCCCACGGCTCCGGCGCCGAGGACCGTCAGGGTGTCGCCGGGGCCTGCGCCGAAGGTGTTCAGCACGGCTCCGGCGCCGGTGAGGAAGCCGCATCCGAGGGGCCCGAGCAGATCGATCGGGAGTGCGGGGTCGACCCGGACGGCGTTGCGGGCCGGGACGAGCGCGTACTCGGCGAACGAGGACTGGCCGAACCAACGGGGGGCCAGCGCTTTCCCGGTCGTGTCCGTGAGTCGCGGCGGTTCCTCCTCGCGTCCTCCGAAGAGGTTGAGGGACGCGAAGGAGTCGCAGTAGGCGGGGGCCGCGCCGCGGCAGTTCCGGCAGTGTCCGCAGGAGTCGAAGCTCAGCACGACGTGGTCACCCACGTTGACCGTGGTGTCAGGGCCGCTGCCCGTCCGCACCACGACCCCGGCGCCCTCGTGGCCGAGGACGGCCGGCAGGGGGCTGCGGCCGGCGGAGTGCCGGACCGCGAGATCGGTCCGGCACATCCCGGAGCCTGCGATCTCGACCAGGATCTCGCCGGCGGCGGGTTCCGTCCGCAGGTTCACCTCCTCGACCGTGAACGGGTCCTCGTACGAGCGCAGTACGGCCGCCTGGAACCTCATCGTCACGCCTCCCGCGGGCGGTGGACGACGAACGGCCGGAGGTTGCCGTAGAGCCCCCACGGTCCGCCCGCGACGCCGACTCCGCTGTCCTTGACCCCTGCGAAGGGCTGGGCGAGTGACAGTTCGGCATGGTGGTTGATCCAGGCCGTGCCGCATTCGAGCCGGTCGGCCACCGCCTCGGCCCGGTCGAGATCGGTGCCCCATACGGAGCCGCCAAGGCCGAAGCCGGTGCCGTTGGCAGCGTCGACGGCTTCGTCGAGGCTCCGGTAGGGCAGCACCGGCAGAACCGGTCCGAACTGTTCCTCGGTCACCACCGGACTGCCGGGTGGGACGTCGCTGAGGATCGTGGGAGCGAAGAAGTATCCCGGCCCGTCCAGCCGGTGGCCGCCGGACGCCGCCCGGGCGCCGCCCGCCAGGGCCTGCTCCGTGACCCGTTCGACCCGGGCCAGCTGCGCGGCGTTGTTGACCGGTCCCAGCCGGGTTTCGGGGTCGAGGCCGGGCCCGACGGTGACACTCTTCGCGCGCTGGGCGAGGGCTTCGACGACCTCGGCGTAGAGCCGGGCCGGGACGTAGACGCGTTTGACCGCCATGCAGACCTGCCCGCAGTTGCGGAACGCCGCCCAGAACAGCAGGTCCGCGATCCGGTCCACGTCGACGTCGTCCAGCAGTACGGCGGCGTCGTTGCCGCCCAGCTCCAGGGTGACCCGGGCCAGCGAGGCCGCCGCCGCTCCGGCGACGGCCCTCCCGGTGGGCACCGAACCGGTGAAGGTGACGTGGCGGATGCCCGGGTGGGAGGCGAGGCGGGCGCCGAGCGGTTCGCGGCCGGTGACGACGCTCAGTACGTCCTCGGGCAGGGCCGTGGCGAGGGCGGAGCCGAGCAGCCGGGTGGCGAGCGGAGTGAACGGCGACGGTTTGAGGACCATGGTGTTGCCCGCCGCGAGCGCGGGCGCGAACTTCGCCGCCGCGAGCTGGAGAGGAAAGTTCCAGGGCACGATCGCGGCGACGGGTCCGAGGGGGCGCCAGCGGATCTCGCTGTGCACGGGCCGGCCGTCGTCGATCCGGCGGGTCCGGGGGGCCAGGTCGGCGAAATAGCGCAGGCGGGCCGCAGTACGGGCGACCTCCGCGTACGACTCGGCCAACGGCTTGCCCTGTTCCCGGGTGAGCAACCGGGCAAGGTCGTCGCCGGCCGTCTCCACGGCGTCGGCCGCGCCGCGCAACGCGGCGGTGCGGGCGGCGGGGTCGGCGCGCCAGCCGTGCCAGGCTCGCTGGGCGCGGGCGACCACGTCGTCCAATTCACCCGGCTGCTGGTCGGGGGCCTCGTCGAAGGTCTCCCCCGTGGCCGGGTCGACGATGGGGAAACGTACGGCCCGGCGTCCGGAGACGCTGCCTGCCTCAGGCGTCGGCATGCCGACGGTCAGTTCACGGCGGGGACGTCGGCGGCCTGCTCCCGGGCATGCCGATCCATCTCCGCCCGGAAGGCGGCCACCAGATGCGGCTGGATCCGCCCGGCATTGCGGTCGCCGCCCTCGCAGACCGCCCCCCGCACGCCCACGATGTCCGTGCCCATGCGGGTCAGCGGACCGAGGTCGGCCCGCGTGACGCTGCCTGCGAGGGCCGCGAGCAGACCGGAGGTGTGGGCCAGCCGTACGAACTCGGCGCAGACCTCCGGAGGAACGTGGTCGAAGAGCCGCGTCCCGTCCTTGATGGCGGTGTCGAGCATGGCCGCGTCGGCACCGGATCGGGCGGCGATGTCGGGTACGGCGAGCGGGTTGACGCAGCCGATGCGGTGGGCGTCGGCGTAGCCGGAGGCGACGACGAGTGCGTCGGGGCGGTGGTCCTTCACCGCCCGGACGACCGCGCGCATGACCTCGATGCCCTGATCGGGCGTCGTGCATCCGTAGAGGCCGACCTTGATGTACGTGGCGCCCGAGACCGCTGCGCCGAGCGCGGCCTGCGCCACCGTGCCGGGCTTGTACGGGACGTCACCCACGGTGGCGGACACGGGCTTGTCCGCCGGTACCGCGTCTCGGATCTCCCTGATGACCCAGGGGAAGTTGGCGCCGAGCGAGCCCTCGTCGGGCTTCTTGACGTCGACGATGTCGAGGTGCTCCGCCGCCTTCGCGCAATCGAGGGCTTCCTCGACGCTGTCCGGGGAGATGAGAAGCAACACCGTGAACTCCTTCTGTCGCATGTCCACCTGGCCGAGGGACAGGGGGTGCGGATCATCTGGTTCATGTGCGGTGCGCTCATCATTTCCACCACCTGCGGTCACCGGTAGGGCGCGCAGAGTATTCATGGGGTGCTCATACTCACGTGCAGTGCGCCGGACATACTGGGACGAACCTGGATGCTACGGGAGCGAGATCTGGGGCTCCAGTTCCTGGCACCCCAGGGCCCATCTCCGCGCACAAGCCGGGAGCGCCCGCCCCCGGCCCGCCGTCCGAAACCTGCGCGCATGTGGTCAGCCTCTGAGCTCTGGGTTCGGACGGCACTCCGAGCCAGCAGGTGCGCCAGGAGCCTCACGCACCGGCGTTGGGCGCGCTGTGACGGGCCGGGGCCCGACCGCCGGTAGCAGCACGATGCGGGCGATCACCGCGATCAAGTTGGCCGGCCACGACAGCAGGAAGGCCAGCCCATGGCGAACGCCGCTCCGGGAGGAGAGCATCAGGATGAAGTGGACGGGCGGACCGGTCGGCAGAACGGAGACCGCCCGAGTCCTTGGCACGGCCCATGCGCAACGTCACGGGCTCACCATCACGCCGCCGGCGCCTGCAAAGAAGGCGGCGGCGGGGGACGAACCGGAAGATCCGGCACGCGCGGCGACTGACCAGGCGCTCGGCCGATCCTGAGGGGTGCCGACCACCAAGGCTTATCTTGCGGTGCGAAAGAGCGCGCCGTCTTCAAGGCTCCCGCCAGCCAGAGCCCCGGCTCGCGGCCGCCCCTGGCCATCGGTCAGGGGCTCGCTCCGCGCCGACCAAGATCCGGGCCAGAGTGCTGCATGGCCCGCATCGGTCACGGTGACCATCCGGGTCGTACTCCGGCGCACCAGCCAGGCTGAGTCCAGCGCGTGTCGGAAGAGCGCCGCGTCCACCGCGCCGGCCAGGTGCGGGGGCTGTTCCGTCCAGTCCAGGCAGTCGCCAGTCGCAGCAGCCGATTCCGCCCCAGCCGCGCCTCAGCCAGGATGCCGCCCCGCACCATCGTCGAAGCTGGTCACCCATACAGTCTCGCCCGGCGACAGTTCGGCCGCCGACGAAGGGTCCGGACCCTAGGGTTTGCGTCCATGACGACAGCGACACACGTGCCCTCGCACATCGCGATATCCCCGAGCATCCTCTATTTCGGTACCCCCGTCGCCCTGCTGACCACCGAGAACGAGGACGGCTCGGCCAACCTGGCCCCGGTCTCCTCCGCCTGGGCACTCGGGCAGACCGTGGTGCTCGGCCTCGGCACCGACAGCCAGACCGCAGCCAACCTCGCCACCCGGCCGGAACTCGTGATCAACCTTCCGTCGCCCGGCCTCTGGGGCGCGGTGGAGCGCCTCGCCCCGCTCACCGGAGCCTCCCCCGTGCCCGCCGCCAAGCGGGCACGGGGCTACCGCTACGAGCCCGACAAGTTCACCGCGTCTGGGCTCACGCCCGTACCGTCCGAGACGGTACGCGCTCCGCGCGTCGCCGAGTGCCCGCTCCAGCTCGAGGCCCACGTCCGACGCAGCTCACCGGACGCGGATGGCCATTTCCTGATCGTGGAGTGCGCGGTCGCACGTGTCCACGCCGACCGGCGCATCGTCGTACCCGGCACCCAGCACATCAACCCCGCCCTCTGGAGCCCGCTCATCTTCAACTTCCGCCACTACCAGGGCCTCGCCCCCGAACTCGGCCACTGCTTCACCTCGCTGACGCCCACTGAGCGATATCGGGTGCGTTAGACCCGAACTGGTCGCCCGCAAGCGGATGACCAGCACCTTTCACCAGGAAACTCTCGATACTCCTCGATCGTCGTGAAATACCCTATTGCTGCTGTGCGAAGGGCTCCTCTGCCTGTCGGACCCTGAAGTGGCGGTGGTGTCGGGCGGAGGACGGCGACTGGGTGATCTGGATGGGGGTCACGCGTAAGTCGGCTGGTGCTGAGTGTCCGGTCTGCGGAAGGTGGTCGAGCCGCATTCATGGTTCCTACCTGCGTTTCCCTACTGATCTACCCAGCGTGGGAAGACGTGTGGTGCTGCGTCGCGGGCGGCAGACCTTCGTTGAACAGGTGCCGGGACTGACTTGCCGTCATGCTCAGCGGACCGAGCGGCTGCGGTCGGCCCGGGCCGAAGTGGGCCTCGCATGGGCCGGCCGCGCTGGAGCCCGCCTCGCAGACGACTTCGGCAACTCCGTCAGCCGCAGCACGGTTCTTCGGCTGGTCGATGCGATGAGATGGTCCGATGCTACTCAGCGCAGTACGGCCGCGAGCAGGTCGGCCCCCAGCGCCGTCAGATCGGGCAGATTGAGGGTGTAACGGACGTAGCGACCGTGCCGCCGGGCCGTGAGCAGGCCCGCGCGGCGCAGGACGGCGAGGTGGCGGGACACCTCCGGGGGTGAAAGTTCCCAGGCGTGCGCCAGCTCGCCGGTGGTGTGCGGGCCGCGGGCCAGAGTGCGCAACAGCCGCAGCCGTACCGGGTGCGCGAGTGCCTCCAGCCGTAGCGTGACCGTTTCCAGCGGTACCGGCTCCGGTGGACTCGGCTCGGCCACGGGGTACTGCACCACCGGCTGCCACCCGGGCGCGTGGACCGCAACCAGGTGCGGACGGCCGAAGACGCTGGGGATGAAGGTGACCCCCGTGCCGTGGGCGGCGGTCGCCTTGTCCTGCAGCTTGTCCACGACGATGCGGTTGCCGTCCGGCGCCAGGGTCACGGCGCTGGAGACCGATGCGAGTGCCGCCCCGATGCCCTGGCGCTTCAGCAGGTCGTTCTTCAGGCGCAAGTCGGTGGCGAGTTGCACGGCGACGCCGGTCCAGGCGTCGTCGAAGAAGGTCTCGGCGCACTGTTCGAGGGTGTGGCGCACCCGCGCCCGCACGGCGGCCGGGTCCGCGAGCAGCCGTTCCGCGAAGGCCTCTTGGAGCGCGCCGCGGGCCTGGGCCAGGTCCAGGGCCCGCTCGCGCGCCATCGCGTCGGTGAGCGGCGACGGCGCGGCGAAGTGGACCCGGTTGCTGCCGCACGTGGTGATGAGTGCGGCGGCCACATAGGTTTCATCGTCGATCCGGTCTACATCGTCCAACTCCGCGGCGAGGGTGGGCCTGGGACGAGCGGGGACCAGGAAGTCGGCTCGTGAGGAACGCCAGAGGAACTCCGCTTCCCTGAGCCGCTCTGCCAGTTCCGGCCGGAGCCCAGCCCAGACGTCCCCGGCCCAGCCGGCGAGCTGCGGGTGATGCGCGGGTTCGGCCAGCACATGCAGCATCGCGGTCAGCTCGGCCAGCGGAGAGGCAGCGAACCGCAGTCGCCCGGACGGCGGGCCGCCGATGTCGATCCTCAACGTCATCCCGTCATCATCTCCAATCGGATGGCCGACGACCGTGTCGATTGACGGTGTCCGTCAACCGACATGGTCGGCTCGGCGGCCGAACGCACCGTTGGCGCCATGGCAACCACCACCAAGCCCCAGCCGCGCGCCCTCGTCCGTGCCTCCGGAGGCCCCCGCTATGCCGTCGCCCTGGCCGTGGACGCGCTCGGCACCGGTCTGCTGCGGCCTCTTCTGCTGCTCTACGGGGTGTCCGTGCTGAGGCTGTCCGCGCCGGCCACCGGCATCGCCATGACGGCAGGCGCCGTCGTGGGTCTGGTGTGCATGCCCGCGGTCGGCCGTTGGCTGGACCGGGGCGCACGCAGCACGGTCGTGGCCGCGTCGATGCTGGTGCGGGTGCTGGGCGTGGCGCTGCTGCTGGCCACACCGGCGGGGCACATCTGGCTGTTCGCGACGGCGGCGCTCTTCCTCGGCATCGGCAACCAGGCATGGCCGGCCGCCCACGCAGCCCTCGTGGCCACGATCGCTCACGGCCGGGAACGCGACGCCGCCCTCGCAGGGGGCCGCGCACTGCGCAACGCCGGCATGGGCGCCGGTGCACTCCTTGCCACCGCGTGCCTGGCGGGCGGTACCGCCGCGTTGCAGGCGCTGGCAGCCGTCACCGGGCTCGCCTACCTCGCCGCGGCGGCCTTGGCGTGGTCGGTCCACGTGCACGCCCATCCGGCCGCCCATGCGGCCAAGGGCAGGGGCGACGAGCCCGCACCCCGGATGCGCGCGCTCCTGGCCGCCAACGTGATCTACGTCTTCTGCCTCAGCGTCCCCGAAATCGCGCTCCCTCTTGTCCTGGTGACGCAGATGCACGCGTCCCCGCTGTGGTCGGGGGCCATCTTCGTGGCCAACACCGTGTTGGTGGTCACCCTGCAGGTTCCGGTCACCGTCCTGATGTCCCGCTTCCCCCGCCGGTCCGTTCTGGCATTCGCCGGCGTGGTGCTCACCGCGTCCTACCTCGGCTTTTTCGCGGCCACCTCCCTGGGACACGGCTGGGGTGCCCCGGCCGTCGCCGCGGTGTCCGTGGTCTGCACCCTCGGCGAGATCATCTATGCCGGCAGCGCCACTGCGCTCGTCACCGCCCTCGCCCCGGCGCATGTCCTGGGCCACACCCTCGCCCGCTTCCAGCTCTCCACGGGCTTCGGGCTCGCCGTCTCTCCGGCGGCCATCACCGCTCTCGCACCCCACGGCCCGGCCGCCCTCTGGGGCAGCCTCGCCGCCGCGACGCTCCTCTCCGCCGGAGCCGTCGCCACCGAGCAGGATCAAGGATCGCGGCTCAGCGGTTGCTGCCGCCGGGCGCGAGCAGGCTCGTGAGCTCGGCGATCGCCTCCGGGGACGGCTCGGAGCAACGGCGGACGTTCTCCGGCTTCTTGTGCCGGGACCTCGCGGCCATCAGCATCAACGGCGAGGCGCCCTGTTCGCCGAGATGCGTCAGGGCGGAGTGGCGGTACGCGTGCAGGTCCCAGCCCGTGCCCGGTATGCGCAGACTGGGTGCTCGTCGAGCGGGGCGCGGCCTGCCCGTAGGAGAGACGAGCCAGGCCGGTGTCCTTTCAGGTGACGATGAGGAGGATGCCTTGTCGGGGTACGAGCTCCACTCGTGGCAGCGGCCCCGCGCCGTGCGAAGTACGCGGAGCCACCGGGCAACCAACCACACCAGCCGTCCTGTCGGAGGTGCCGCCGCGACCTTACGAGCCGGCCGCCGGGTCGGCCCGCCGGACACCCGCGTCCGGAGTACGTCTCATCCGGGCCGAACTTCCGTGCTTTCGTCGACGGTGGCCCCGTCACTGTTTTCCCTGGCGCTGAAGACGATCTGCGGCGCTGGTCAAGGGGCAACCCCGCGGCGCGCGATCCTCGGCTTCACCGCCCCTTCAGCGACGAGGAGATGCTGGAGCTACTGACGACCCTGCCGATGGTGCATAGCCTAGGTCGTGTCCGGACACGGAGCTCCGAGACGGTCCCCGTACCTGGGAACTACCTTGGGGCTCGGCGCCGTTCTCCCGGCATGAACTCCGCACGACAAACCCCCGGCATCCTGCGTTACACCGCCTTCTCCGACGATCCCGAGGGAGGCAATCCCGCCGGAATCGTTCTCGACGCCACGGGCCTCAGCGACGAGGAGATGCTGGCGATCGCCGCCGAAGTCGGCTACAGCGAGAGCGCGTTCCTGACGGCGCCGTCCGAGGGAGCGGGCTCCGGCGCGTCGGACGCCGGGCGCGCGTACACCATCCGCTACTTCAGCCCCAAGGTGGAAGTGCCCTTCTGTGGTCACGCCACCGTCGCGACGGCCGTAGCCCTCGGCGAGCGCATCGGCCCCGGCGACCTGGTATTCACCACGCAGGCCGGGACCGTGCCGGTCACCGTGACGCGGGAGGGCGGGGCGCTGCGGGCCACGCTCACGAGCGTCGAGCCGCACATCGAGGAGATAGCGGCCGAGGACCTGGCAGAGGCGCTCGCCGCGCTCGACTGGCCGGCCGGCGACCTCGACCCCGCCCTGCCTCCCCGCATCGCCTTCGCGGGTGCCCGCCACTTGGTCCTGGCCGCCGCGAGCCGAGAGCGCCTGGCTCGCCTGGCGTACGACTTCGCCCGCCTGGAGGCCCTGATGCACCGGCTCGACCTGACGACGCTGCAGTTGGTCTGGCGCGCCTCTGCGGAGGTCTTCCACGTCCGCGACCCGTTCCCGGTGGGCGGTGTGGTGGAGGACCCGGCGACCGGGGCGGCGGCGGCCGCCTTCGGCGCGTACGCCCGTGAGCTGGGACTCGTGCCCGAGGCGACGGTCCTCACCCTCCACCAAGGGGAGGACATGGGGCGTCCTGGCGTCCTGACAGTGGAACTGCGCCCGGGCGACCGGCGGATCAGGGTCGGCGGCGCAGGGACCCGCATCTCGGCCTGATCCGATCGAGAGACCCTGACCGATCAAGTTCGCTGGCTACCGGCCTCACATGCGAGCGCCTCGTCCCTGGCGGCTGCTATGCCGGGAACGAGGCGTGGTCACGGGGCTACCCGATCCAGATGATGTCCAGTACGGGACAGGTTCCGGGTGAGGCGGCCGATCACGTAGACGATGGGCAGCTGCCCGATGGATGCGGCGCGGACGTCTTCGCCCTCCGGGGCACCGGCGTCCCACTGCGTCCAGCCCATGGGAGCGCACCGCGTACCCCTGCGGGCGCATTCTCGGCTTCCGCCTCGGCACGGCGTAAGCCGGCTCGTGCCCGTCCTGCGCCTCACGCATCCCGTGCACGATCTTGAGGGCCTGGATCGCCGAGATACTGTTCTTCGACGTTCCACCCGACACGTGCAGCCCGCAGCTTCGGACGGTTTCGTCGATCTGTAACACCTCCCCCTGGCAGATACCGCCACCGCGAAGTTCTCGTACGGCTCTACCGCGCGCCGGTCACGGCTGGGTGTCCACGAAGCGACAACCCGCCCAGCCGAACGAAGGTCACGCAGCGCGAAGCGCATCCGAGCAGCCCCGCCTGTCGCGCTGCCTGTAACTCACAGTGCAGAGGAGAGCCCAGGGGGTGATCCTTGGGGAAGTCGTGTGTTCGTTCACTGCCAGGAGGCTTGCCATGGCACTTACCACCGTCGTTTCGATGACTGTCAGCGACAATGCGCTCGACGAGGCTCGCAGGGCTCTACGGAGCCTGGCCGGTAGCGCTATCGGTCCGGTGGAGAGCTCCATTCCCCGGGCCGACGGCCCGGGGGCGAGAACCAAGATGGTGCTGTCGCTGGCCGGCGACGTCCGGGAGCAAGTTGACGAGCAGCTCGCCGCGGTGCCCGTCCTCGCGTACGAGGTCAAGGTCGTACCGAAAGCGGATTGAGCGCATCAGGCGTTCGCAGTACGGCGAGTCCCAGCGCCCCCGGCATTCGAACAGGCGTATCATTTGGGCTGCGGTCGGTACCCTCCCGCAAGAGTCCTCCGAGGCCATGCAGACCCGGCCTCCGATCGCACACCCCTGCGGCTACCCGGTGACGCGGGCCCTGAGCTTGTACGGCGCCCCGCTGCTGATCGCACCGGCCTGCTCGGGCAGGTCGGTGCCGGTGAAGCCGAGGAGCGCGGTGTCGGCGGCCGCGCGGAGGAGCGGCACGATCCCGTCGACCGGCCGGCCGCGGTGCGAGACGGCGAGCTGGGCGTAGGCCCGCTGGTATGGGGCGCCGTAGGCGCTCGCGGGGTCGTGCAGCAGGTGGTGCGTGTCCTGCGCGCGCTGACGGTGATCTCGCCCATGACCGCTCCGTGGCCTGGCCGGCCGGGCGGTTCCCCGCCTTCCGGCTTACGCCGCTACGAGCCGCCGCTGGCAACGACGGGGCGGCCACGGCTACTGGCCGGGCTTCACCGGGACGATCTCGACGTGGCTCACGCCGCCCTCGGACTCCTTGCGCGCCTTGTAGCCCTCGGCGGCCGACAGCCCGTAGGCGACGGCGGAGTCCTGCCGCTCGCCCCGTCCGTTCTGCGTCCACGTCAGCCGGTAGCTCTCCACCCTGTCCTCCGTCGTTCTTGAGGTGGGCGCCCGCCTCTGCGCGTCTGAGACTCATGACTGTTCGGCCTCCGGGTCGGGAACGGTTTCCGCACGCCAGGGACCCGCCGTTAGCTGCACGGGCTCCCGCCGACGCTGGCCACGTCGATGTGCGACGTCCTTCAGATGGAGGCACTCTGAAGGAGACCTGTCCGTGCACGGGGAGTCCTGTGCCTGCCGGGCTGACCTGCCCGCCGTCGAAGAGTGACCCCACGGAGGCGATCCGCTCATGGCATCGGACGGTGCGCTGCTCGTGGTCGACGCAGCGGGTGTCGTGGTGGAGTGGAGCCAGAAGGCCACGTCCCTGTTCGGCCTCGGAGCGTCCGAAGCCCTCGGGCGACCCGCCGCTCAGCTCTTGTCCGGATCATGGCCGTCCGCGGGGGCCGACGGCAGTGGGGCGGTCCCCGGAATCACGGTGCGGCCCGCGACGCTGCGCGACGGCGGCGCGGGCTGGAGTCTGGACCGGCTCCGGCCGGAGGATGGCGGCGACGCCCAGGATCAGGCACTGCTGAATGCGCTGTTCACCCAGTCGCCGATCGGCATGCAGGTGTTGGACACTCAGCTGCGCCTCCTGCGCGTGAACGGCGCCGCGTCCGGGATGGATGGCCTGGAGCCCACGAAATGGCTCGGTCACCGCCTGAGCGACGTGTTTCGCCTGTCCGACCCGGATGAGACCGTGGCGATGGCGAGGGACGTGCTCGCCACCGGGGAGCCCGCTCTGGACCGGCTCGTGCGCGTGCGTCCGCCCAACGATCCTGAGCACGAACACGTCTACTCCGTTTCCGTGTTCCGGCTCCAGAGCAAGGACGGCCACGTACTGGGTCTGTTCACGACGGTGGTCGACGTCACCGTGCGCGAGCGTGCCCTGGCCCGGGAGCAGGTCCTCAACGACGCACGGGAACGCGTAGGACGGTCCCTGGAGTTGGACGCCACCTGCGCGACACTCGTCGATGTCCTCGTACCCGCCTTCGCCGACGCCGCGGAGGTGGACCTGCTGGACCCGGTGATCCGCGGCGAGGACCCCCCGTCGGTGCCGGTCGGCCCCGACGTACCGCTGCGGCGCATGGCGTTCGCCTCGGCGGATCGTCCACGGGATTCGCTGGGCGCCGGTACGGGCCCGTTCCGCTTCCCGGCCGCATGGCTGCAGTCCCTGACGGACCTGCAGCCCCATCTGGTCACCTACCGCCCCGACGAGACGGCCGACCCCGAGCCGGAAGTGCCGCGGAGCGACCCCCCTGCGGGCCCGCATTCCGCGATCGTCACCCCGTTGACCCTGCGGAACGGTGTACTGGGGACGCTGAGCCTCTACCGCTCCCCAGACCGCGACCCGTTCGTGGGCGCGGACCTCGACGTCGCCCTGGAGGTCGCCTCGCGTACGTCGCTGCACATCGACAACGCACGCCGCTACACGCGAGAGCACACCATCGCCCTCACCCTGCAGCGTCGTCTCCTGCCCCAGCGCCCGGAGCCGCAGGCCGCCGTGGAGAGCGCCCATTTCCACCGGTCGACCGATGCCGGCGGAGGCTGGTTCGACGTGTTTCCTCTCTCCAGCTCGCGGGTCGCCCTCACCGTCGGCCGTGTATCCGGCACAGGCATCCACGCCGCCATGGCGATGGGCCAGCTGCGCACCGCGATCCACACCCTGGCCTCGCTCGACCTGGAACCCGACGAAATGCTCGCCCGCCTCGACGACACGGTGGCCCGACTCGCCGCCGAACGCGCCGAGCTGCCACCGAGCGACCCCCTGCGGAGCCAGGCGCTGACCGCCGACTGTCTCTACGGCGTGTACGACCCGCTGACCCTGCGCTGCACCCTCGCCCTCGCCGGTGGCCCGCAACCGGTACTCGCTCGCCCCGACGGAACCACCGGGACATTCGACGTTCCCGCGGCTCCCCCACTCGGCGCAGGCGAGGGCGCACCATTCGCCGGCACCTGTCTCGACCTGCCCGAGGGAAGCGTCATCGCGCTGTACACAGACGCGTTCCTCCCCTCGGCCGAGGAGGAGAGGAAGGCCGGCCAGGACCGTCTCCGGCGCATCCTCGCCGACAACGAAAGCCCGCTGGACGACCTGCGCGACAAGGCCGTACGCACCGTCCCGGCCTCCCCTGGCGACGACGCGGTGCTGCTCCTCGTACGGACCCGAGGGCTCGATCCCGGCCTGGTGGCAACCTGGGACCTGCCGCCGGATCCCGCAGCCGTGGCCACCGCGCGAGCCCGCACACGGCGCCAGCTGGCCACCTGGAACCTCGACGCGCTCGCGCTCACCACCGAACTGATCGTCAGCGAACTGGCCACCAATGCCGTGCGCTACGGCACCCCTCCCCTCACGCTCCGCCTGATCAAAGGCGACCGTTCGCTCACCTTCGAGGTCAGCGACTCCAGCCCACTCTCACCGCATCTCCGTCACGCCCAGACCAACGACGAGGGCGGCCGCGGCCTGTTCATCTGCGCCGAACTCTCCCAGAGCTGGGGTGTCCGCTTCGGCGACAACAGCAAGACCATCTGGACGGAACAAGCGCTTCCCCACCAGGCATAGAACGCATCGGCTCGGGTCGATGCCGCCGACGTTCTGCAGGTGGGGGCCACAGGGTTTCCCGTACCGCCAGGAGACGAAGAACGTGCTGGTGAGCTACTCCCCGAAGAGGCTCGGCTTCTCCAGAGGCACGAAAAGAGGCGTCTGACCTGGCCTTTTGCCCGTCGGGCGCCTCTCACGTGCCCGCTCAGGGAGGGGTCGCGATTACACCGAAACTCCCCGTTCGGTCCCACTCCTCCATGGACTGCTTATGTCGCCACCCAGCAGCAAGGACAGCCTGATGAGCATCCGCTTTTCGGTGAGGCCCGGTCGCTCGCCGAGCGATGACACCGTCCGTGACCTTTCCGTTTCCGCGAGTCAGTGACGGAATCATGCGGTCGCGCCTCGCGAGCCGGCAGGCGGGCTCGTTCACACGCGGAGCCCACTTGTCACGTCGCTGAGCGAGCCCCTCGCGGATACTCTGGGATTCATGATCGAGTCCGGACGGCCGAGGCTCCGTCGGAGCAACGGCTACGGCAGGCTCGTGCGGCTGTCGCCGGTGATTCTGACCGTCGTGATCGCCAGCCTGGCCTACGCCACTCCGCCGGAGATGGCCTTCAGCCGCCTCCTGCCCGCGGCGCCGGCTCTGGCCGCCGCCATGTGGCCGGTCCTCCCGACTGTCCTCCTCGGGACCGTCTGCCTCCTTCTGATGATCGGCCTCAGCTTCGTCTTCCCCGATCTCGGGACGTGGTGGACGTGCGGCGGAATCGTGGCGGTCACCGTGGCCGCCGCATACGGAAGCCATGTCCGGCTTCAACGGGAGCGCACGCTCTTTCAGGTACGGCTCGTCGCCGACGCGGCCCAGCAGGTGGTGCTGCGGCCCCTGCCGCACCGATTCCGGAACGTCGAGATCGAATCGCTCTACCTCGCGGCCGCCGCGGAAGCCCGCATCGGCGGGGACTTCTACGAGGTGGTCGATACGCCGTACGGGGTACGGCTGCTCATCGGCGACGTGCGGGGCAAAGGCCTGCCAGCAGTGGGGGCGGCCGCGGCGATCGTCAACGCTTTCCGGGAGGCGGCCCACGGCGAGGCCTCCATGGCCGACGTCGCCCGCAAGCTCGACGCGAGCTGTGCCCGGCACAACGCCGCCCATCCACCCGAGGCACCGATGGAACGCTTCGCCACCGCGCTGCTCGTCGAGATCCCGCATCAAGGCAGCCGCATCACCATCGTCAACTGCGGACACCCCCCGCCCTTGATCCACAGCCTCAAGGATGTGCGCATCCTCGAGCCGTCCGTCCCATCGCCTTTGCTCAGCCTCGCGGAATTGCTTGGAGACCAGTACCGTGCGGACGCCTTCGACTTCGCTCCCGGAGAAGTTCTCCTCCTCTATACGGACGGCATCGCCGAAACCCGCGCCCGGGACGGTGAGTTCTTCCCGTTGACAGCGTGGATGCGCCGACAGCCCCCCACACCTCCCCGTGATCTGCTCACGGCGCTGCACCACGACCTCCTCCGTCACAGCAGAGGCAGCCTCGACGATGACATCGCCGCCTTGGCCGTACGCCTGCAGACGCCGTGAGCCGAGGCGACGGCCTGGTATGCCTCGCATTCCTCCACCCACGGCGGCCGGCGCGTGGCCGTCAAGGCACGGGCAAGGCCTGTTCCGCCCAGATCGTCTTACCTGTCGGCATGTAACGCGTACCCCAGTGCTCGGTGAGCTGGGCGACCATGAACAGTCCGCGTCCGCCCTCCTCGTCGTTGCCGGCGTAACGGGCGTGCGGTGAGGTGTGCTGCGAGTCGGAGACCTCACAGATGAGCGAACGGTCCCGGATCAAGCGCAGACCGATCGGGCCGGAGGCGTGACGGATCGCGTTGGTGACCAGTTCACTGACCACCAGTTCCGTGGTGAACGCCAGATCGTCCAGTCCCCACCGCACAAGCTGTTCCGCGGCCATCGCACGTGCGCGTGCGACGAGCGCGGGGTCCGAGGGCAGCTCCCAGGCCGCCACCTGGCGTGCGTCCAGCGCACGGGTGCGCACGACAAGGAGCGCCGCGTCGTCCCGCACATGGTCCGACACCAGCTCCGCGACGATCCGGGCGCACAACAGGTCGGACGACGATCCTCGCTGCTCCCCGAGTACAGCCGCCAAGCGGCCCAACCCCACGTCGATGCCTTGCCCCCGCGCCTCCACGAGGCCGTCGGTGAACAGGACGACCAGGCTTCCTGCGGCGAGCGCCACTTCCATGCCCTCGTACGGAAGCCGGCCCATGCCCAGAGGAGGCCCCGGTGGCAGACGAAGGAAGCTGACGGGGCCGTGCGGCTGCACCACAGCCGGCGGCAGGTGTCCCGCCGCCGCCCAGGTGCTCGTCCGAGAAACCGGATCGTAGACCCCGTAGACGCACGTCGCTCCGACGGCGCCACTGCCGTCCGAGCCTTGCACGTTCTGGTCCGACGCGTCCTTGCCGACTTGATCGTTCAGCCGGGCCAGGAGTTCGTCAGGCGGGAGGTCAAGCTCGGCCAGGGTGCGCACCATCGCGCGCAGGCGCCCCATCGTGGCAGCGGCTCCCAGGCCGTGGCCGACAACGTCCCCCACGACGAGTCCGACACGTGCGCCGGACAGCGGAATGACGTCGAACCAGTCGCCGCCGGCGCCGAGGTGGCTGTCGGCGGGCAGGTAGCGACTCGCCGCCTCGACCGCGCTCAGCTCGGGCAGCGATCGTGGCAGCAGACTGCGCTGGAGCATGAACGCGGCGGTGCGCTCTCGTCGGTACCGCCGGGCGTTGTCGATGCACACAGCGGTCCGCGACGCCAGCTCCTCTGCCACCGCCCGATCGTCGTCGCCGAAGGGTTCCGAGTCCTCGCCCCGCACGAAGGTGACAAGGCCCAAGGGCGTCCCCCGCACTATCAGCGGGACGTACAGTCGTGTCGGCGCGACCACGGCGTCCGCGGTCGCACGGCTCCCTGCCAGGCTTTCGGCCTGCGACGATCCGGTGTCGTACGCGACCGGCTCGCCCACCCGGGAGGGTTCTCCGTCGGAATCGGCCACGCGCACCAGGTCCCATGCCGTGACGGGCTTCGGTTCCCCTCCTTCGAGCACCTCTGCCGCCACGTCGACCAGCACGGCGTCGGCGTACTGCGGTACGGCGATCTTGGCGAGCTCCGCTGCCGTTCCGGACGGGTCGAGCGTCGCCCCGATCCGTGCACCGGCCTCCGCGAGGAGCGCGAGGCGCTGCTGCGCACGGTAGTGGTCGGTGACGTCGATGGACTGTTCGCACACGCCCACCGGCTCTCCCCGGCCGTCCAGCAGTCGGAAATAGGACGAGGACCAGACGCGCTCACGCCGCGGGTCGGCCGGGGCGTGCCCTCGGAAATGCACGTCGATGACCGGATCACCGGTCTCGAGGATCTGTTGGACGAAGTCCTCGGGCGGCGCGAGATGCTCGGTGGTGAGGACATCGCCGGGAAAGAGTTCGGTCATGGAGCGGCCCAGCGATGCCGTGAGGTCGCCGCCGAGTTCCCGGACGCTGGATGCGTTGGCCCACAGGAGGCGCGCGCCGGGGCCGTAGATGGTCAGTGTCACGGGCGACTGGGTCACGAGCCCCTGCAGCATCGCTTGCCGGGTCTCCCACCAGCGAAGCTCCTCCAGCTCGGCCGCCATGAGGACGGCGGTGGGGGCCCGGCCGGTGGAGTCCCCGTCGGAGGCGGGGGCCAGGGGACGCAGAGCCACTGCCACACGTACGGTGTGTCCGCTACGGTGACGCACGTCCACGACGGCACTGCGTGTCCCACCGGACCACAGCCGCTGATCCGGTCGCAGCTCTTCCGATCTGTCGCGATCGGCGTGCGGGGTGACGAGCAGGTCCGCCGCTCGGCGTCCCAGTACCTGCGAAGCGGGATATCCCAGTAGGGCCTCTGCCTCACGACTCCACCCGACGAGCACTCCGTCTGCGGCAATCAGGGCGAAAGCGACCGGGGGCGGACCGAGGTGCCCGCCTTCGTCCGCCCCGGCGGGAGGAGTGAAAGGTAGCCCTTCCATGGTCCCATCATCCTTCCGTGCGGTCGCGACCGCAGTGCGCTCGGTCCAGTCCGGACGGCCACCACACAGCGCGGGCGGGGCGCGGCCCGCAGTTGCTTCACAGAACGGGAGCGTCGGAGCTCAAGGCGTCACTTCAGCAAGAAGCGACACCCTCGCGGTCGACAAGATTCCTGGCCGTGAACCCCAGGAGCCTGCGCGCCGCCGAGGTGTCGACCGGTGCTGTGCGGCCCGGCAGTGGGCCGCGCAGCACGGTGCCGGGGTGGTAGCGGCGCAGCAGTTCCTCCGTCGGGTACGGGACGATGATCTCGGGGGCGCAGAGGTGCACCGCGTGCGCGCCGCTGCCACGCACGTCCAGCGCGAGCAGTGCCGCTCTCGCCGCGTCGTGGACCTCGAGGTACGTCCACAGGTCCCTGGCGCCGGCGGCCGGGTCGGCCGTGAGCCGGGCGGCGTGCGCGAGCAGCCGTTCCTCGAAGCCGCCCACGTACGGATAGCGCAGGCACACCACGCTCATGCCGTGCCGTCGCGCCATCATCCGCGCGGTCAGCTCGTCGACCTGTTTGGACAGGCCGTAAGCGTCGGCGACCTGGGAGTCCATCGCCTCGTCGACCGGAACGTACGGCGGATGCGGATTCTCGGCCGCCGTCCAGGGCAGACCGGTGACACCCCACGAGCTCGCCAGTGCCACGTGCCGGATCCCGGCCCGACCGGCCTCCTCCAGCACGGTGAAGGTGGTCAGGCTGTTGGCCGTGAAGACTTCAACTGCGGTGTTACGTTCGGGAGTGGGGATCGCGGCCAGGTGGATGACCGCGTCGGTGCCCTCCAGGGCTGCCCGAACGGTCTTCGCGTCGGCCGCGTCGCCGGTGACGACCAGGCGGGCCGGGAGGTCACCGGGGTCGTCGAGGACCAGGGCGTTCGCTTCGAACCCGCGCTCGGCGAGCAGCGTGAGGACCGCTCGCCCGATCCGTCCGGCTGCCCCGGTGACCAGCACTCTCGCGACCATCGCGTCACTCCCCTGCCGCGTAGGCGCGTACGGCGACGAGGTGCGCCGAGTCCGTGCCGTTGGTGGCTTCGACGACGATCCGGACGGCCGATGTGGTGACCGGCTCCGACGGCGTGTGCGACTGACGGCGTCGTCGGTTCCGATCCGCCCGGGCGATCACGCGCCAGGTGCCGTCCGCGTCCCGCGCCTCGACGCGGTAGTCGCACAGGAGGGTGGGGAGGGTGTCGAAGGGGGTGCGGTGGTGGTGCAGGTTGATCAGGTCCTCGTTGACGTCGTCGTCGGCGATGACCTCGATACGGCCCAGGGTGACCGGTTCGGGCCAGGTGAGCGAGAGCCAGGGCGAGGGATCGTCCGCCAGGGGTGCGGAGACCCACATGTGCGGCCCCGCGTACGGCCGGGCGTAGCCGTCGACGGCCTTGGCCGGGGCGTACGCCGCCGTCTCCCCCGCACGGAAGCAGAAGGTACGGCGCAGCAGACCGGCGTCCGTCCACTCGCGCAGCAGCTGCGGGGATTCGTCCTGCGGACGCAGCGGGACACGCGTGAAGCACAGGACGCCGGGGGTCGGCCGGTCGGCGCGGTGCAGGGCGATCGCGTCATTCGCGCGGATGACGAGGAAGGCGTTACGCGGGGTGTCCGGGGACCAGTCCAGGCCGGTCTTGAGCCATTGTCGGCGACCGGCGGCGACCGGCAGGGTGGTGGAGGCGACGAGGCGGCGCGGGACGTAGTTCTGGCCGAGTTCGGGGTCGTACAGGTCGATCACGAGCTCGGTTTCACGGTCGGCGTCGACCAGGAGTTCAAGGCCGGTGAGGTCCGGGTCGACGGGAAGGACGAGTCCGGCGTCCGCCGCGAGCGGCCACAGCTCGCGGGAATCCTCAACCGCCAGGCAGGAAAGGGAAGATGATGCGCATACGCTCGCCCGCAGCGCCAGGTCCTCCGGGTCCGTCGAAGCCAGCCCGATGAGCGAGGCGTCCTGACGCAGCAGCACCCGGTGCAGCTCGGGTACGGAAAGTTCGCGCGGCGCGACCTCCCCGGCGGCACACAGCGCCGCCGCCGTGCCCGCCGCCTGCCCGATCGTGGCGCAGGTCGCCATGACCCGGGTCGAGCCGAACGCGACATGGCTGGCGGAGATGTTCCGCCCGGCGAACAGCAGGTTCTCGGTGTTCACCGAGTACAGGCTGCGGTACGGGATGTGGTAGATCCCGTCCGCGTAGAGCTGCCGGGCCCCCGACTCGGTGGCGTACATACCCTGCGGCGGGTGCAGGTCGATCGACCAGCCGCCGAAGGCGACCCGGTCGGCGAACTCGGTCTGGCCGAGGATGTCACCCTGGTGGAGGACGTAGTCGCCGAGGAAGCGGCGGTACTCCCGCTTCCCCGGGACCGACCCCACCCACTCCAGCGTCATGTTCGCCGCGTCGAACTCGCCCGAGTTCTTGATGTGGTCCCAGATCCCGTAGATCACCGCCCACAGCTCGTCCCGGATCCGCTCGTTGTCGTGGACCGTGTCCAGCTCTCCGCCGAACTCGATCCACCAGTACGCACATCCGTTGTCCCCCGCCTTGATGATCCGGCGCTGCGGGATGGAGGTGGTGCTGATGTCCTTGGCGAAGTCCGGCGGCACGAACTTCACCGGACGCCCGGTGTCCTTCGTGTAGAAGAGCAGTGTGGAACCGAGAGTGATGCCGTCGGCCGACTCCGGGGCCCACGCCTCCTCGAATTCGTTACGCGCCTCCCGGCCGATGCGGTGGTGGGCTCCGGCGAGGTGGCCGATCAGGCCGTCTCCCGTGCAGTCGAGGAAGAGGTCGCTCTCGAAGCGGATGCGGCGCTCGGATCCCATCATCCAGCCGGTGGCCGAGGTGATCCGCCGGGCGTCGTCCGGGCCCTCGGCCTCGACCTCGCGCACATCGGTGTTGAGGTAGAGCGTGATGCCGGGCTCGGCGCGTACCGCGTCCAGGACCACGGCGTCCCAGTAGTACGGGTTCCCGTCCGGGTTGCGGTACTGGTTCTCCACGAGCAGCTCGCCCATGATGCCGCCCTCGCGGGCGTTGTGGTTCTTGCCGTGGCCGGTCGCGCCGCACACCCAGACGCGGACCTCGCTGCTCGAATTGCCGCCGAGTACCGGCCTGTTGTTGATCAGTGCGACGGTCCGACCGAGGCGGGCCGCGGCGATGGCCGCGCAGACCCCGGCCAGGCCGCCGCCGACAACGGTGATGTCGTGCCGTGCGGCTTCGTTCCTCATGCGGTACGTCCCCTGCCTCCGGGCTTGCGGTCGGGATCGGCGGCGAGACCGTAATAGATGCGCGGGGCGCCGTCGACGGTGAGTGTGATCTTGCCGCCGGAGGCTTTCAGGGAGCGTTCCTGGCCGATGCAGTTGAGCTCGCGCACGGTGCCGGCGGCCGCTTCGGCCACGACCTCGGTTCTGGTCGTCCAGGTGTCGACCCACGGCTCCGGCGACGCGTACCAAGGATCCTCACCGTGTTCGGAGTTGAGGACGTAACCGTCCTTGCGGCTCCAGATGATCGAGATCGGGCCGTCGGGAGTGGTGAACAGTAGGCCCTTGATGTCCTGGTCCGAGAAGGCGAGATGGCGGACGAACTCGGCCTGGTCCAGGACCCGGGCTGCCGTCGCGAAGGCGAGCAGCGACGGCTTGGCGCTGGTGTCGCGGTTCATCAGGCCGTAGTGGTACTCGGGGTTGGCCGGGTCGGCCTCCTGCGGGTGGTGGATGATCGAGTCGTGCAGCTGGTACCAGTTGACGGCGCGCACCTTCTCCGACTTGGCGAGGGCGAGCGAGAGCAGCGTGTTCTCGGCGGCGTGCCGGTAGGTGTCGCTCCACCACACGTTGGGGCGGGTGGGCGCGTACGCCTCGGTGATCCAGAGTTCCTTGTCGCCGCCGTATTCCGCCATGACCTGCCGTGCCTTGCGCAGGGCGCCGAGGAAGTTCCAGTACGTACCGGACGAGCCCTGGGTCCACTCCTCCGGCGGCGGCGCGAAGTCGGGCGTGAAGTTGCCGCGGCCGGGGTGGAAGGCGAAGACGTCGATGAGGTCCCAGCCGCCCGCGTCGTGGAAGTTCTTGGTCCAGATGTGGTCCATGCCGCCGAGGCCGGCGTTCATGACCTTCATCGTGGAGCCGGCTGCGGCGAGGCGGGTGGTGACCTGGCGCAGGCCGTCGCGGACGTACGCGTCGGCGCCACGGCCGGACATCCAGGGCTGGTTGACCTCGTTGCTGACCTCGAAGTACGCGGCGTCGGCGGCGAGGGCCTTGGCGACGTTGGTGTCGGCCCAGGCAGCGATCTGCTCGGGGCTGCCGCCTACGGGGATGCCGCTGAGCTGCACGTTGTGGCCGATGCCGTTGGCGTCCAGGGTCGCGATGTCGATGCCGGGGGCGCCCGCGTAGGCGATCCGGATCCACTTGATGCCGAGCGTCTTGACCAGGCCGAGTACGGCTTCCTTGCTGGGCTGGAGCAGCCAGGGGTAGTTGGCGAGGCCGAACATCGACTCCTTGCCGGCCTGGTACGTGAACTCCGGGAGCACGCTCAGATTGGTGCGGGCGATTGCCTGGTCAGCGCCGCTGACCGCCTCCACACCGGTGAACACGATGTTCTGCGAGGGCGAGGTCAGAGGGAAGGAGGCGTTCCAGGCGGCGCCTGCCGCGAGGTCCTTGCAGAGGGTCCCGCCGGCGATCTTCTTGCCGCCGAAGTCCCGTGCCCACCAGGTCAGGGTCACCTTCCGGGCCGTTCCCGACCCGTTGACGACCTGCGCCTTGAGCGTCATCGTCTGCCCGGCCGCCTTGTAGAGGTTGAACGGCTGGTCGGTCCACACCTCCACGCCGAGCGGCCACCCGGCGGCGATCCTGCCCGCCGCGCGCGGCCGCAGGTCGCCGAGGACCAGATCGGCCTGGGTGACGCCGGTGCTCGCGCCGGTCGAGGTGCCGGGCGCATGGATCCACGTGGCGTTCGTGCTGGCGGGGTTGGTGGAGGAAAGACAGAAGAAGCCCTTCGCCCCCTCCCACGTCTCCACGTACGTACCGCCCGCGTTCACCTCGTACGGGATGCCGCCCCGGGCGTCCCGCTCCCAGACGGTCAGCGCTTCGTACGACTCCGGCGCGCTCGCCCCGTACACCGTGCGGGAGAACTGGAAGCCGGACGGGGTGAGCGTGCTGGAGCCCGCGACCTCCCACTTCAGGTGCGCCTTGCGCGCGGTGACGTCGAAGGTGCCGCGCACGGTGACTCCGGGCGCGCTGCTCCCCATCGTGTACGTGACCTGGATCGCGGGCCGTCCGTCGGGGAGTGTGATCAGGGCGGGGCCGCCGCCGAAGGTGCGCTGCTGGCCGAGTGCGGTGTCCTTGATCATGAAGTGGCTGAGGAGGATGCGGTCGGTTCCCGCACCGTCCTGGACGAGGACGCTGCCGTCGCTGCGGCCGACCAGTTTGATGCCGTCGGCCTCGACGGTGACCGGGTCGGCGGCCGCGTACGCGGGAACGTTCGGCAGGAGTGCGGCGCCGGCGGTGAGGGCCGTGCCCTGGATGAGTCTGCGTCGGGCGACTGGCATGGAGGTGCCCTTCTGTTGGTCCGGGTGTGAGTGGGGCTCAGCCCTTGACGCCGGTGAAGCCGAGCCCGGCGACGATGTACTTCTGGCAGACGACGAAGACGAGGACCGGCGGGGCCACTGCCAGCACCATCGCGGCGATCAGCTGGTCCTGCGGGGCCTGCGTGGCGAGCTGCGCCAGCGCGACACTGATCGGCTGCTTCTCGGGGTCGGTGATCGCGACCAGCGGCCAGATGAAGTCCTTCCAGGAGTGCATCACCGCGAGCAGGCTGATCACGGCGAGCACCGGCTTGCTCATCGGCAGCACGATCCTGGTGAGCAGCTGCCGGGTGCTCGCCCCATCGACCCGTGCCGCGTCGAACAGCTCCCTGGGCAGGGCGTCGAAGAACTGCTTGGCGAGCAGCACCGTGAAGGCGTTCGTGCCGGCCGGCAGCCAGATCGCCCAGTACGTGTCACCCAGGTTGAGGTGCAGGAACGGCACGTCGATCACGGTCATGAAGAGGCTGACCATGTTCACCGTGTACGGCACGAACATGGTGGCCAGGATCGCCCCGTAGACGACCTTGCCGAACTTCGGCCTGAGCACGGAGAGCGCGAAACCCGCCGTGGCCGAGACGAAGAGCTGCACGAACCACGATCCGCCGACCACCAGGAAGGTGTTCATCAGATAGCGGCCGACACCGAGGTCGGTGTACGCGGTGGCGAAGTTGCCGAGGGCCGCGCGGTCCGGCCACAGGGCGAGCGGCTGGGTGGTGAGCTCGGTGGGCGGGGAGACCGCGCCCTTCAGCATCCAGTACAGCGGTCCGACGCCGATGAGCAGCAGCAGGATCAGGGTGAACCCTTGGATGGAGCGCACGGCGGCGCGGACGCCGGGCCGTTGCCGGTCGTTCGTCGAGACGAACGTGGTGAGTGCTGTGGTCATGACGTGCTCCAGCTGCGGGTGGCCCGCAGATACACCGCGGAGAGCAGGGCGAGGGCGAGCACCATCAGGAAGGAGAGGGCGGCGGCCTGGCCGTACTCACCGTCCTGGAAGGCGTAACGGAAGATCAACAGCAGGACCGTGAGGGTGGCGTTGTCGGGACCGCCGCCGGTGAAGACGTACGGCTCGGTGAAGACCTGGACCGTGTTGACCAGCTGCACGAGGAGCAACAGGCCGATGACGGAACGGAGTTGAGGCAGCATGACGTGCCAGATGCGGCGCCGGATACCGGCGCCGTCGACCTCGGCGGCCTCGTAGAGTTCGCCGGGGATGGAGACCATGGCGGCGAGGTAGATGAGGACGGCGCCACCCATTCCGGCCCAGGTGGCTTCGAGGACGAGCGAGAGCATGGCGCTGTCGGAGGACTCCAGCCAGGGGTACGGTCCGAGGCCGATCTTGCCGAGGATGTTGTTGAAGAGGCCGCTGCCGGGGTCGTAGAACCATTTCCAGAGCAGGATCGCCACGACCGGCGGGATGACGACCGGCAGGTAGACGAGGAAGCGGTAGACACCGGCGCCGCGCCGCACGGTCGACATGATCGCGGCGAGGATCAGTGGCGCCGGGAAGCCGATCAGCAGGCCGAGGGCCACGAAGAAGAGGGTGTTCCCGACGGCGGTGGCGAGCAGCGGATCGTCGAAGAGGGTACGGAAGTTGTCCAGGCCGACCCAGACGGCCGGCTCCACGAGGTTGGTGCGCTGGAAACCGAGGAGCAGGCTGCGCACGATCGGCCACCAGGCGAAGAGCCCGAAGACGAGCAGTGCGGGGACGAGGAACAGCCAGGCCGTGAGCTGTTTGCGTGCGCCGGTGGCACGCTTCCGCCGCATCGGCGGCGACTTCGGCACGGGCTCCTCGGACACTGCGGCGGGGCTCCGGGAGGGAGTGAGCAGAGTCATCGGTCGGCTACTTCTGGTCTGCGGCAAGCTGCGCATTGACGTCCTTCTCGGCTGAGGCGAGGAGGGAGTCGATGTCGGCGTCGCGCTTGGTGAGCACGGCCTGGACCACCGGATCGAGCGCGGTGTACAGCTTCTGCGCCTGGTACGGCGGCTCCGGCTTCAGCTCCAGGGTCGCGAGCCCGTCGATGTACGGCTTGAAGTGCTCCAGCTTCACGTTCACGTACGGCTTGATCGCGGCGTTGATCTCGGTCTGCCGCTTCTGGTCGAAGACCGGCAGGGTCGGTACGCCCACCGCGGACTTCGGGTCGGCAGAGAGCGCCTTGGCCTGGGCGGCGGCGATCTCGGTGCTGTACTGCGGCTTGGCGTAGGCGAAGGTCAGCCACTCGACGGCCGCTGCCGCGTGCTTCTTGTCGGCGGACTTCGGAACCATGTAGATGTCGCCACCGGTGAGGGTCGCGTCGCCGCCGGACTGCGGCATCGGGGCGGCCCCGAAGGCGTCGGTGTTCTCCATGCCGAACTGCATCTTCGCCAGCCGGTACGTCCCCGGGCTGCCCATGAACATGCCGACCTGTCCGGCCGCGAACTGCTTGATCACATCGTTCTGGTTGACCAGCAGCGTCCTGCCGAGCGAGTCGTCCTTCCAGCGCATGTCCTTCAGCAGCCGCAGCGCCTTCCTCGTCGGCTCCCCGGTGAGCGTGGCGGTGTACTTGCCGCCCTCCTGCTTCTGCAGCTCGCCGCCGAACGCGTACGAGAGCATGGTCAGCTGCCAGCCGCCCTGGTTGTCCTTGGACTCGTGGACGAAGCCCGCCCTGCCGGTCCTCTCGCTGATCTGCTCGGCGGCCGTACGGACCTCCTCCCAGGTGGCCGGCGGCTTGTCGGGGTCGAGGCCGGCCTGCTCGAACAGCTCACGGTTGTAGACCAGGCCCTGGGCGTACGGGTTCTGCGGTACGCCGTAGACGTCGCCGCCGTCGTCGGTGAGCTGCTGGAGCACCTGCGGGTTGAACTCCTTGAAGTGCTGCCACTCCTTGAGCTGCCCGGTGATCGACTGGACCTGCTTCTGCTGGATGAGGCGCTGCGGCTCGGTCAGCGGCACCTTGATGACGTCCTCGACGCTGCCGCCGGAGAGCTTGGCGGAGAAGGTCAGCGGGTCGAAGACCGTGGTGGAGCCCTTGACCTTGATGCCGGGGTGCGCCTTCTCGAAGTCGGCGACCTGCTTCTTGAAGAGGGCGAGGCCCGGCTTGTCGGTGGCCGGGGGCATCCCCTGCACACGGAGGACGAGATCGCCGGAGGTGCCGGCGCTGGTCGGAGTGAGGGAGGAACAGCCCGCGACGGTCACGGTCAGGGCCATGGAGCCACAAATGGCTGCGTAGCGGAAGTTTCTGGGCATGACGGCTCCAAGAAGGGCAGGGGTGAGCTCGGTGCGGCGCTTTCTTCGCTATGGATCAGTGGGTGGGCGCGGGGCCCGTCGAAGCACGGGGGATCAGGCGGGAGCCGATCTCCACGATGGGGGACGTGGCATCAAGTTCCTTTGTGCTACGTCCCGTTGAGTTGGCGACCGTCTCGATCAGGAGGTCTCCCGCACGGGTGGCGATCTCCTCGGGGTCGATCCTGATCGTGGTGAGGCTGGGGGTGGAGACGGAGGCGAGCAGGGTGTCGTCGATGCCGATGACGCTCACGTCGCGGGGCACGCTCATGCCGAGGTTGGCCATCTGGTGCAGCACGCCGAGGGCAACCAGGTCATTGTGGGCGATCACGGCGGTGGCGTCGTGAGCGGCGACCAGGGTGGCGGCGTGCACACCCGTCTCGAACCTCGGCTCGTACGGGCCTAGTTCGTGCAGGGAGAGGTCGAGCGCCTCGAAGGACTCCTGGATGGACTTGCCGCGGCTCAGCTCGGCGCGGGAGGCGTTGACGAAGACGCAGCGCCGGTGACCGTACGCCTTCAGCAGCTCGGCGGCCTGGGCGATCCCGGCGGAGAGCGAGATGCGGACCTCGGGGATGCCGGGGACGTGGCGGTTCACCACCACCAGCGGCATCCGGCCCGCGAGTTCATGGAGGCGCTCCTCGGTGAGGGTGGAGGCCCACAGGATCAGGCCGTCGACCCGCTTGGACACGGCCGCGATGACGGCCAGTTCGTCTGCCTCGCGTTCGTCGCTGTCGGCGACCAGGACCGTGTAGCCCAGACGGCGGGCGCGGGCCTGCATCGCCTTGATGATCGGCGGGAAGAACGGGTTGGCGATGTCCGGGACGATCAGACCGAGGGTTCCGGTGGAGCCGCCGCGCAGCGAACGCGCCGCCGGATTGGCGGAGTAGCCCAGTTCGGCCGCGGCGTCGAGGATGCGCTGCCGGGTCGCCGGCTGCACCTGGTCGGGCGCGGTGAACGCACGGGACACCGTCGAGACGGAGACACCGGCGGCACTCGCCACCTCCCGGATCGTGACTGCCACGGACGGCCTCCTCGTCGTCTGGATACTGCGAACGTGGTTGATGCTTGCGAACGTTCCCGGGAAGCGTCAAGACGTGCGACACGACTTGTTCATCGACGAAATCCCGCTCACTGCAAGGGTCTTGCGCTGGGGCTCGACTGCCCCCAATGATGCGTTCTCGAGAATGATGCTGCGTTGCGGGAACGTTTTCACAGAGGAGTGGAATGAAGGTCACCGGCCTGGAAGTGCTGACTCTCCCCGACCACGGCGACAGCATGATGCTGGTGGTGGTCGACACCGACGAGGGCATCCACGGTCTGGGCGAGGTCGGCATCAGATCGCGGCAGCGGGCGGTCGCGGGGGGCCTGGAGCATCTCGCGGAACTGATCGTCGGCGAGGATCCGCGGCGGATCGAGCATCTGTGGCAGGTGATGTTCCGGCGGGGCTTCTTTCCCGCCGACCGCTTCCTCGGTGCCGCCATCGCGGCGGTCGACGTGGCCCTGTGGGACATCCGCGGCAAGGCGCTCGGCGTACCGGTCCATGAACTTCTCGGCGGCCGGGTACGTGATCACGTACCGGCCTATGTGCACGTCGGCGACGGCTACCACGACCGCGAGTGGTTCCTGGACCGCTGCCGCGAGTTGGTCGCCGAGGGCTGGCGCCATCTGCGGTTCGCCGCGCCGCACGACGCGGACGACACCCTCGATGCCCGCCGTTGCCTGCGGGACTCGGTGGAACTCTTCCACCGGGTGCGGGACGCGGTCGGCCACGAGGTGGAGCTGATCCTCGATGTCCACACGCGCCTGGATCCGCCGGAGGCGCTGACGCTGTGCCGGGAGATCGAGGCGGCCCGCCCGTACTTCGTCGAGGACCCGTTGCGCTGCGAGAACCCGGACAGCTATCGGATGTTGCGGGCGCGTACCGGCGTACCGCTGGCGGCAGGCGAACAGTACGGCTCCAAATGGGAGTTCAGGACGTTGATCGAGGGCGACCTGATCGACTACGCGCGCGTGGACATCGGGGTGGCCGCGGGCCTGACCGAGGCGAAGAAGATCGCGGCGATGGCGGAGACCCATCACATCAAGCTGGCCACCCACAATCCGCTCGGGCCGGTGACCGCCGCCTCGTCGCTCCAGCTCAATCTGGCGTGCCCGAATGTGGCGATCCAGGAGCATCAGACCGATCCGGATCCGGAGATCGCCGCACTGTTCACCGCGCGGCCGACGATCGTTCCGGGGCGGGTGGAGGTGAGCGAACTCCCGGGTATCGGCGTCGACATCGACCGGGAGGCCGCACGCCGCTACCAGGCCACCGCGGCCGAGCGGCCTCATCTGCGCGCGGCGGACGGGGCGTTCACCAACTGGTGACCTGCCGTGTCCGGACATCGAGTACGCAATCCCACTCCAGGAAGTGAGGCGAGTTCCATGGTGTCGTTCACCGCAGCCACGAGGAGACCGGCCCGGCTGGGCCTTGCCGGTCTGGCGATCATGGGCGTACTGGTCGGCGCGACAGCGACGCCGGCCAGCAGCCTGGACGGCGGGCAGCTCCAGGCGACGGCCCTGTCGTCACGGCCCGGCACGGTGTCGGGCGACGACGCCCTGATACGCGTCGAGGTGCCCGCGTCGACACCGGCCGGCACGATACGGGTCGAGGTGGGCGGCCGGGATGTGACCTCGGCCTTCCTGCCCTCCGGCGACAACGCGCTGACAGGCCTGGTCAAGGACCTGTCCCCTGGTGACAACCTCCTCACGGCGAGCGCCCCGGGAACGGAATCCGGGCAACTGACCCTGAAGAACCACCCGGTCACCGGCCCGATCTTCTCCGGACCGCACGAGCAGCCGTTCGTCTGCGACACCGCAGAGTTCAAGACGATCACCGGCGTCACCCTCGGGCCGCCGCTCGACCAGGACTGCTCGATCAAGACCCGCGTCGACTACCTGTACCGCACCACGGCCGGCACATTCGTCCCCCTGCCCGACCCGGCCGTACGCCCCGCCGACCTCGCGACCGCCACGACGAGTACCGGCGAGAAGGTCCCGTACATCGTCCGCGTCGAGACCGGCACCATCAACCGCGCCATCTACGAGACGGCCGTACTGCACGATCCGCAGTCCCCCGACCCCGACCCGCTGCGGCGCGGTCCGGGCTGGAACGGGCGCCTGGTGTACGGCTTCGGCGGGGGCTGTTCGGGCGGCTGGTACGTCCAGGGCCGCAACACCGTCGGCATCATGAACGACGCGTATCTGAGCAAGGGGTACGGCGTCGCCTCGTCCTCCCTCAACGTCTTCGGCAACAACTGCAACGACGTCCTGGCCGCCGAGACCATGAGCATGGTCAAGGAACACTTCGTGGAGACGTACGGCGAACCGGCCTTCACCATCGGCAACGGCTGCTCCGGCGGCTCGTACCAGACCCATCAGATCGCCGACAACTACCCGGGGCTGCTCGACGGCATCCTCTCCGGCTGCAGCTTTCCCGACGTCGGCTTCGGGACGATCCAGACACTCAGCGACGCACAGCTCCTGAACCACTACTTCACTCAGGTCGCGCCCGACGCGTTCTCCCAGGAGCAGCAGCGGGCGGTCTCCGGGTTCGGGAAGTGGGAGAGCATCGGCAGCCTGGCCAGGGCGGCCGGACGGATCGACCCGACGGTGTACTGCCCGGCCCAGCTGCCCGCGGCACAGCGTTACGACCCGGCGACCAACCCGGGCGGTGCGCGCTGTGACGTCTACAGCCACACCGTGAACGTGTACGGCAAGGACCCGGAGACCGGGAAGGCGCGCAGGCCGCTGGACAACACGGGGATCCAGTACGGGCTCCAGGCCCTGAACGACGGAACCATCGACATGGACCAGTTCATCGACCTGAACCGGCGCATCGGCGGACTCGACTCCGACGCCAAGCCAGTCGCTTCGCGTACCGCCGCCGATCTCGCGGCGGTGCGGCTGGCCTATCGCACGGGCCGTCTGCTCAACGGCGGTGGCGGGCTCGCGAACGTGCCGATCATCGACTATCGCGACTACGTGGACGACGCGGCGACCGGTGACATGCACATGCGTTTCCACTCGTTCTCCACCCGGGCACGGCTGGACAAGGCCAACGGCACCCACGCCAACCACATCATGCTGACCCGCTCCAGCGGGCACGGGTTCACGCTCGCCGGGATGGTGTCCGACATGGACCGGTGGCTGACCGCGGTCAAGGGGGACGCGGGGGACGGCGCCCCCATCGACAAGATCGTCCGGAATCGGCCGACGGGGCTCACGGATGCCTGCTGGACGCGTGGCATCGGCGCGCAGAAGATCGAGGAGCCGCAGGTGGAGGGCATCGGCAATACGGCGTGCAACACGCTCTACCCGGTGTGGACCTCGCCTCGGATGGTCGCCGGGGCCGATGTGGCCAACGACATCGTGAAGTGCCGTAAGCGGCCCGTGACCCCTGAGGACTATCAAGTGCCGCTGACTGACGGACAGTTGAGCGCGCTGAAGGTGATCTTCCCGTACGGCGTCTGCGACTGGTCCGTTCCCGGGGCGGGGCAGCAGGGACTTGCCGGGACATGGCTCTCCTTCGGCCCGGGCTGACCGGAACCGACAGGGGCAGGCCCTGACGCACCGGGCGCGGACCGCTTCCCCGCGCTCCTGCAGCCGGCGGTGCGCACATTCGCCGGGCGCCGTCGGCTGCACAGGTTCCTCCAAGCCGCGGACCGCCTCTCTCTGGCGGCGCACTGCCGCGACGTGGTGCGGACCCTTCCACGGTGGCCTTACAGATGCCCGCCCTTACGCCGACCAGCTCGGCATGCGCATGCACCACAACCAAGGACACGAGGAAACGGATCGCTATCCGCCGGCTGCTGATCGGGGCCGTGATCGATTGTGCTGACTGGGCTGCCCTGCGTCGGCAGGGGAGTCTTCGAGTTCGGAACCTGACCGACCTCGGCATCATCGGTCTGTCCGCCGAGGACCGCGCCGACCTGCTGGCCACGAAGTCCGTCCACGACTCCAAGGGCGTCCGCGCGCTGCAGGAGTTCGGTCCGCTGCGTCGGATCACGCTCTCCGGCACCGGTGAGCCGGCCGCGGCCCGTTCCTGGACGGTCAACGAGTACGACGCCGGCTGCCCGCCCCTGTTTCTCGTCTCATGCCTTCCCATGATGCCCGGCGCGTCGGCCCGAGGCTCAGCACCGAGCACGGGGCGGCCGATGCAGGGCGCCATGGGCGCCCACAAGAGCCGAAGCTTCACTGGGACAAGTCCGCCTCCCGGCGCGGCCGTGACGTCCCGAGGCGTAGGCGATCCTCCGAGCGGATCACCGAGGAAGCTGTACCAGGCGGCGATGAAGCGCGGCATGGAGGGCCGCTCAAGCAAGGCGAAGCAGCAGCTCACGGCCGACTACAGCAACTGAACTCGTTTTGGCCCGAGGCCTCCCCCACCGGTCAGGGGGCGCCGCGTGCCGCTAGGTGGAGGCCGGGCCCCGGTCCGTGCCGAGGGGGAGGCGCACCGCGGGGCGTGCGTCCGCGTCTTTCAAGGCAGTGACCCCCGGCCCTTTCTTCTGCTGACGCCGGCGCCGACGCATAGGCCCGTGCCCTGCGTCGGCCGGGTGCGGCGTCAGAAAGCCAGCACGATCGCGTAGACGAGGAAGAAGAGCGCCACGAGGATCGCGACGGTGAGGATGATCACGAGCGGCCCCTTGGACCAGCCACGTTTGAGCGGGCGGTACGGTCCGGCGCCGGAGGCAGTGCTCGCCTCGGCTGGAGGGGTCTCGCCGGGCGGCACCGAGCCGCCGGGTTCCAGGCCGGGAGTATTGCGGGGATCAGGATCCGGATTGTTGGTACTCATGTCCTGGCGGATCCCCACTCCCAGGCAGAGCATGCCCGACCGGGAGGGTCGGCTACCCGGCGGTGCTTCCCGGCCTCGTCGACCGATGGTGGGTGTGTGTCGGTTGGTCATCAGCCCGATCGCTGAACATGAGCGACCTCCTCCGGAACAATCATGGTGGGTTGGGGAGGTCGCTGCCCGCGAAGGTCTGGTCTGGGGTGTCGGAGAAGGCCTGAATGCCGAGCTCACGCCAGGAGAACGCGCCCGCCTCGATCGCGTCGGCCAAATCCCGGCTGTGGAAGTCCGGGTCAGGCCCTTAGCGATCTGCGCCTCCTCCCAGACGGCGAGTCCACGCCCCGCTTCGGCAGACGCCACAGGGCCGGTCACATCTCGCGTCGCTCGCCTTGTGGCTGCGCAACAGCGCCGTGTGACGCTTACAGGGCAAGGGGCGAAGGAGGATTCCTCAATCGCGTCGCATGGGCCACGCTTGCCGGACTCTGTCCAGCCGGGCGCGATGGTCTTCGAGCCAGCCGTCAGCCAACTCAATGGTGACATGGACGGTCGCCAGGGACATCGAGCGGTCGGCAACCGAAACCGTGGCGCGTTCGAGACCCTCTTCGAGGTCTATGCGCAGTTCAGTTGCTCTCTTGTTCTCCCTCCAGGCGATGCTCTCCCCACAGGCCAGAGCGCTGAGAGCCGCCTCCCAGTCCATGAGGTCCTGGGGGAAGATCCAAGTCTTGAGGCTTCCCTTGACGAAGCGGGTTCCGACACTGATCTCGCCGACCAGGATGTCAGGGTCCTGTTGAGATGTGCCGATTTCTTGCCCTGTCACGCGAACAACAACGCTGTTGCCCTCGACGCCCGCCAAGTGGATCAAGTCGATCGGGCCTTGCGCTTCCATGCCAACTCCCGCTCCTCGGGTTCACGACCATGGAAATCTACTGGGACCCTGCGGGGGACGGAGAGCAGCCTGACCATTTCCACGAAGCGGGCTCGACGGCGTAAGGATAGGCGTCTGCCTGCGGCCGGAAATTCGGTTCGCGGCGTGGCCTTCCTCTACGGAGGCGGCCACACGCAGTAGCTGGCCCATGAGTCTGGCCATCGAGGGTAGAGGCAGCTCATGATTGCCATCGGAGATCTTGCGGCTGAGGCCAGGGCAGAGCTGTTCCTCATCCTGGCCGGCGTGTTCGTGGTAGTGCTGTTGATCGGCGCCGTCTGGTACGGCAGCAAGCGCGTCGCGCGACGCAGAGCCGCAGCGCAGCCGAGTGAGCAGAACCCCGCCGCACAGCGGCGCGCGGGATCGTGGGAAACGCCCCAGAATGATCAGGGCGGTGAAGGACCCCGCCCATAGAGACGGTCCCCCTCCTCGTCCGGCTTGTGTCGGCCGCAGATGATTGGGCCGCCGGAACCGCGCTGCCGCTCGCGTAGCCGCAGGGCATCGACGGTCTTTGAGAATCCATGGCCCACGGGAGCAACGGTTACAAGCATCACCTCTCTGACCTGGGATTTCTTGCAAGGTCGTCTACGTTGGCCTGCTCTCCCGCACGTTGGCCGGCGCTTCCATGGTCTTTCCCTGCCTGCTCCCAGAGTGGACACGGCTTGCTCTGTCCGTGAGGGAGCGTCGCCGTGCGTGCGAGCGGACGCGGCGGCGATCGCGTCGGTTCGGGTGACGAAGACGGGCCGAGGGAACGGCCATCCTGCTCAGGGGTGCCGCGCGACGGCCACGCAGACCCTCTTCGCATTCTCCCAGCTCGGACCGAACCGCACCTTCGGCCTGCGGGCCTCGATCTGATCGGCCCCGGCTATCGCGGCGGTAACCCGAGTGCGACTGTCCGTTCAGCCGCTATCGGCGGGTCTGTTGGTGCCGTTTCGGGCGAGCTGGTAGTGGTCTGAAGGCGTGCGGTGGTCATTCCGGGCCGGTGCCCTTGGCGAGCGGAGTGATCCACGCTCCGTAGCGTAAAGGTGCGAAAGGTGACGGATCGTGTCAGCGTGATGGCACGATCCGTCACGCGTCACAAAGGAGTCGCCGTCATGGGCGGTATGCAGGACAAGCGCCAGACGCCGGGCAAGGGCCGCGAGGAGCAGAAGCGTGCCCACCGCCCGGACCAGGACCCGGTCCATCCCGGAGCCAGCCGGGAGCGGGCCGAGGGCAAGGGCCCTGAGGACCTCGAGCGGCGCCGCGAGGAGATGAGCGGCGAGCGCCGCGGCGACGAGACGCGCGACGAGTAGTTCTGACTCGTCGAGTCCGTACCGACCCCACACATACGCAGGACCCGGCCGGGCCCGTAGTCACCCCGGCCGGGTCCTGTCACGCGACGCCACCGTCTACGGACATCGAACAGCGCTCGATGTGAACGTTCCGCTGAACCGGCGGAAGGAAAGAACTCATGCTCATCAGCCACTTCGTCGAACGCGGCGTCCTGCACCTGGCGCTCCAGCCTTCACGGCCGGAACCCGCATAAGACGTCCGTCACCGGAGCGGGCCGCCCCGCCCCGCCACCGCCGCCCACGCGGGGACCGGTGTCCAGTTCCACCCGGTCGACGATCACGTCGTGACCGCAGTACGCATCCTCGCTGCGGTCCGGTCAAGGGCGCATCGTGTCAGCCGCGCGGGGCGGTCCTGCGCTTGCTCGGGAGACTCACCACAGGCACGGTCCTGCCGGCCCGCCTGACGCGCCACTGCTGCCATGGTCAGTCCACGCGTGGCAGCAACGGTCCCAGCGGGCCGAGGTCGAGGTTGAGGTCCGCGAGCGTGTATCCGTGCTCGGCGCAGAGGTCGGCCAGGGCATCGTGCAGGGCCATCAGGGTGGCGCCCAACTCCTCTTCCTGGTCGTCGGTGAGGTCGCCTGCGTCGACACGCCGCAGAGCCTGGCGCTCGATGAGCTGGCGAAGGAGCTCCACGAGAGTCAGGACGAGCTTCAGGAGGTCTTCCTCCACCGACTCGCTGTCGGTGCGGATCCTGCGTGCGGGGCGTCGGGGTTCGTCGGCCGGTGTGGGCGGCGTTTGGATGAGGCGAAATGCGTCGCTCAAGGAGGTGCCGACATCCCCCAGGGCCCCGGAGGTCTCCGGGGAGCTGTGCCGCTCCCCGCTTGCTGGGCTCACCCCGTTCATGCCCGTCCCCGGTCGACGGGCCGCCACGGCTCCGTCTCGGAGTCGACGGACACGATCAGGGCACGGAGCGAGATGCGGACGAGGTCGATGTCAGCGATCGAGAGCATGATGTCGCCGGAGAGAACCACGCCCCCGCTGAGCAACCTGTCGAGCAGGTCGACCAGCGCGATCTGGCGTCCGGGCAGCGGTTCGGTGGACCGGGCGACGGTCATGGCGCTCCCCCGCTCCGGCTGCCCGACTCATTCGCCTCATCTGACTCATCCGGCCGGGGCGGCGTGGGTACAGGCGGTGCCGACGGCGGGGACGGTTGTGGTGTGGCCATGGCGAAGGAGTACGGGGCCCACGGCCCGGTGACCTCGACGCGTACCCCTTCCGGACCTTGGCCTTCGTCTACGCCGTAGATCTCCCGCGTCACCGCGGTGAGCGCCGCCCGGAACGCCTCGGCCCGGTCGTCCGGGACAAGGTAGGCGTCGTTGAGGACGTTCTCCTCGGGGCCCGCCAAGGCGCCACGCTGCGCGGGGTGGCGCACACGATGAGTACTGAACTCAGAGGCGAGGGCCTCGACGCGCTCGGCGACCTGTTGGGCACGCTGGTACCGGCTCTCCTGGACGCTGTGCTGGGCCCGACGCTGCCGCAGGTACGCCTTGCCCGGACTGAGGACGGAGCCGTCGTCGGAGCGGTCGTCAACGCTGCCGTCCTCCGGGGGTCCGGCAGGGGGGACGTACAGCTTGACGCCGAACTCGCTATGGCCGCTGAGCAGGGCGATCCGTGCGGCGAAGGCATCGCGTTGCGCGACGAGGGCACGGCGGGCGCGCTCGTCGTTCTGGTACACGGTCGCCAGCCGGAACGGGAGAACGGTGTCGTGGCGGGCGATCGCCTGGACGACCTCGTGATGGGCTCGGGCGATGCCTTCCAGCCACTCCAGGTCCTCGAAGCGATCCTTCAGCGTCCGTTCGTCGAACTCGTTGGCCGCGACCCGGCTGATGACGAACACCACGGCGGGTGGAACGGCCTGGCCGGGTGCACCTGGTGCGCCTTCGCCCAGGAGGAGCACGGGCGCCTCCGACACGCCACGGACGTCCGAGAGGCATGCGCGCACCCGGCGCGTGTCCGGAGCCGCGGCGTAGACGTAGATGAGGCCTTCTCGACCGTTCATTTCGTGCGCCCTCGAGGTTCTTCCGGTGCCGCCCTGTTTCCGGGCTCCTCAGGCGGTTCCCCGGTTTCCTGCTCCCCGCGCCGCAGCTCCTCGAGTTCCGCGCGGAGGCGCCGGTTCTCCTCCAGCTCCGCGCGGAGGCGGCGGTTCTCCTCCGCGAGAGCGGCGCCACTGCGCCCCGACGACAGGGAGGGGTCGTGCTCCCACCAGTCGATGCCCATTTCCTTCGCCTTGTCGACGGAAGCGACCAGGATCCGCAGTTTGATCGTCAACAGCTCGATGTCGAGCAGGTTGATGCGTATGTCCCCGGCGATGACGATTCCTTTGTCGAGGACGCGTTCGAGGATGTCCGCGAGGTTCGCGGAGGAACTCGGCCCGTAGGGCATCGGCGCTGCCCGGGAGGGGACGGGCCCGAAGCGGTCGGGCAGGGGGTCAGACACGGCGGCGTCCTCGGAATCCGGTCATGGCAGTTGCCGCCGGTGAACGGTGATCTCCGTCAGCCGATCGAGCAGCTCATCCTCGCGTCGGTCGAATGTCTCCTGGTCGATCTCCCCTCGTACGAGCCGCTCCTCCAGGGCCGCGAGCTCCCGCCAGACCGGAGCAGGGTCGTAGTACTCCTCCTCCGCACGCTCCGCCACCCTTTCCGCGACCCAGACGACGCCGCGCACCGGGGCGAGGGGGAGCGTCAGCAGGTACGAAACCAGACCCATGCCCGTCGCCCTCCTTCCAGTCGGCCGTCACCGCACGAAGCTGTACGGCGGCAGGGGGCCACTCAGCCGGAACGCGACAGCGGCCTGATCGTCGAGCTGCCGGGCGAGCTCCGCCTGCGCCGTGAGGAACTCCTTCTTCCGGTCCTCGGCGACCAACAGCGAGAAGTTGAGGAAGTCGTCGCCCGAGGCCTGCCGGACGTTGTGTTCGCGGGCGAACGGCAGCAGCGCATCGATCAGTCCCGCCGCCAGGGCGTCCTGCCGCTCCCGTACTTGCGTGGCGACGATCTGACCGAGAGCCAGCGGGAGCTGGGGGTCCGGGTCCCCGGCGCGCATGCGCTCGTTGAGCTCATGCGCTTCCGGCGATTCCCGAAGAATCTGACGCAGGAGCTCGTCCTCGGCCACGGTCGCTCGTACGTGGTACTCGGCGCAGCCTTTGAGGCGCTCCAGGTCGGCCAGATACCTGTCGGCGTCCCTCAGGAGCACCTGCCGGACCGTCGACTCGTCGGGGGCGGTGTAGCCGAACTGCAGAGGCAGAAGGGGGCCGCTCCCCATGAGACGTTCCTGTACATCCTGGTGGATCAGCAGGTCACGTCGCTTGGGCCGGATCTCCTCAGAGATGTCGCTGACCACCGCACGGATGGGTCCGGACTCCAGGGCGCGCACGGGGGCCGGCTCCGAGCCGACGCCGGTCATGTCTTCGATCGTGAGCGGATGACTCGTCGCGACGATCGCGTAGACGTAGAGGGCCATGAGTCACTCCTTCTCCCGCCGCGCCGATCGTCGGGCAGCGGGCCGGCGGCGCCGGGGAGCGGGCTCCTCCTCCGGTTCCTCCGCCTCCGGTTCCTCCGCCTCCTCTTCTTCCGGTTCCTCATCGTCGCCACGGGACCTGCCGGTGAGGGACTCGGTCACGGCGTCGATCGCCCCACTGATGGCTCCCTGGGACTTTCCGTGGGCTCCGTCTTCCACCATGTTTCCGACGACTTCGGGAAGCTGAGCCGGAGCCTTGCGACCGGCTTCGAGATCGAGTCTGTTGCACGCTTCCGCGAAGCGGAGGTACGTGTCCACACTGGCGACCACGATCCGGGCATCGATCTTGATGATCTCGATGCCGACCAGGGAGACGCGGACGAAGATATCGATCACCAGACCGCGGTCCAGTATCAATTCGAGGACGTCGTACAGGCTGCTCGTCGAACCCCCGCCCCTGCTGATGGCACTGCCGCTCTGCGGCACCATGGTCATGGCGCCTCCCTTCACGGCCGGGCTCGTCTCAGATCGGCCGATCGATCATTCCGCGGTTGTAGCGGCGAGTTCGCTCGAAGGAGATCAACGCGCCTCCCTCGTCCAGCATGACGTGGTAACTGCCCAGCACGCTCGTCGTGTCGGGAATGCGCTCCAGCTCCACGACCTCCACCTGTGCTTCCCACCCCGAGTCGGTGGGTTTGAGTGAGGAGACGGACTCGGGCATTCTGCCGAGCAGCTTGGCCAGTTGATCGATCGCCGAACTCATCGCTTCTCCTGCGTCCACGACTTTCCGACGCCGTGACGCAGGCGTCCGCCGAGCGGGCGTCCGCGGCTCCCGGCCGTCGTCGGCGGCGGCGCGAGAGGCTGCCCGTCGGGGGCGAGCCGGATCTGCTGAGGCCATGCCGGCCCTTCCAGGAGATGTACGGCCAGTAAAGGCTAGAGTTTCATGGTATATGGGTACACGCCATTCCCGGGAGATGCAGACTCGTTCCCGCCGCCCGAAGGGGCGTCCCTCTGTGGGTGAGCAAGCTGATGCGCGACGCGCGGCGTTCCCTACGCCGCAGCGATTCGGTACGCGGGACGACGAGGCCGCTGGCACCCGGTGAAGGGACAGAGGTCATGCAGGACGCGACCAAGATCGCCCTTGCGGCCGCCGTGGCCGGCGGGTACGTACTGGGTCGGACGAAGAAGGGTCGCCTCGCATTCACCGTGGCGACCTATCTCGCGGGCCGGCGCTTCGGCCTCGAACCGGGGCAGCTCGTGTCCCAGGGGCTGACCAAGCTCAAGGACATACCTCAGGTGGCAGAGATCGGTGATCAGCTGAGGGGCGAGGCGATGGACGCCGGTCGTCAGGCACTGACAGCGGCGGCGAACCGGAAGCTGGCCGACTTTGCCGACTCACTCCACGAGCGGACGCTGGCGATAGGCAGTGGCAGAGAGGACGGACGGTACGAGGACGAGGAGGAAAGGGGCGGCGAAGGCGAGGAGGAGGCCGAGCGGGACGACGAGGACTACGAAGACGAAGAGGCGTGGGAGGAGGAAGAGGAGCCTGACGAGAAGGAGCAGGCCGAGGAAGCAGAACCCACGTCGGACGAGCCACGCTCGCGCCGGACTTCACGTCCGCCATCCCGTTCTCGGACCAGGGAAACCGCGGAGTCCCGTCCCCGCAAGGCGTCCCAGGGTCGCAGCACAAGAGCGCCGGCGAAGAAGACCGCGACGACGACGTCAGCAAGGAAGTCCGCCGCATCCAAGAAGACAGCCGGTTCCAAGGAGTCCGCCCCGCCGGCAAGGAAGACGACTGCCGGCAAGTCGAGCTCGCAGACAGCCGCCACGAAGAAGTCGGCGGCAGGGAAGTCCCCGGCCAAGGAGACCGCGGCGGAGAAGCGGACGTCGAGCCGGGCACCCGCGAAGAAGACCGCACCGTCGAAGAAGACCGCACCCGCGAAGAAGGCCGCACCGGCAAAGAAGAGCGCCTCCGCGCGGAAGACGACAGCTCGTAAGACGACAGCCAAGAAGACCACGGCGCGAACGAGCCCGGCACGCAAGCCGACGGCTAAGAAGAGAGCGACCCGCAAGCCGTCGACTCGGAGGTAGGCCGTGGCACGCGAAGAGCGCACCCAAGCCAACGAGTCGAGATCCGGACTTGACCGGCTGCTCGAAGAAGTCGGCGACTTCCTCACCGCCCAGACGGGCCAACTGGCCGAGAAGGCCACGGACAAGCTCGAGGACGTCACTGACCAGCTTGACGACGTGGCCGAGAACGGCGGCAAGCTCACGGACATCGGTGGGTGCTCCGCTACGCAGGGTCTACGACCATTGGACCCAGTACGAGGACTTCAGCGGGTTCACGAGAGGCGTCCGCGACGTCTCGCAGGCGGACGAGACCACCAGCGACTGAAAGGTCAAGGTGGCATTCTCGACACGAAGTTGGAAGGCGACGGTCCAGGAACAGGTGCCGGACGACCACATCGTCTGGAGCTCAGAGGGTGCCAAGGGCTCGACCCGCGGCTGCGTCAACTTTCCACGACCTGGGCCCGTCCCTCACTCGCATCCTGGTCACCGTCGAGTACTACCCGTCCGGCCTGTTCGAAAAGACGGGCAACATCTGGCGTGCCCAGGGCCGCCGTCTCAGGCTCGATCTGAAGCACTTCCGCCGCTACGTCACCCTCACCGACGACGATCCGGAAGGCTGGCGGGGCGAGATCCGCGACGGCGAAGTGGTCCGCTCGCACGAAGACGCGCTCGAGGAGGAAGAACAGGAGGCGAGCGAATACGGCGAGGAGGAAGAGCCCGAGGAGGGCGATGAGGCGTACGACGAACCCGGAGAAGGGGACGACGAGGCTACGAGGAAGGCTACGCCGAGAGCGACGAGGATGCGGACGAGGTCGACGACGAGAACGAGGACGAGGCGTACGAGACCACCGGTTCTCGCCGCCGCGGACGATGAGCCTCACCCCGCAGCGAAAGGAGCGGCCCATCGGGCCACTCCTTTCTCGGGCCGGCAGCGCCCCTCCAGCGGTCAGTGCTTCAGCGCGTCCTTCGCCTTCTCCGCTGCCTGCTTGGCGTCGGCCGCCGCCTGCTCGGCACGCCCCTTCATCTCCAGACTCTCGTTTCCGACGGTCTTTCCTGTGGTCTCCTTGACCTTGCCCTTGGCGCTTTTCGCCATGTTCTTGGCCTTCTTGCCTCCGGCCATGGTCAGTCACCTTCCCGCAGGTCCCCTGTGCCACCCGCCCTGTGACGGGTGTCCTACGCCGCGACTACCCCTGACGTTCAGGCGTATACGTGGGTCAGCGCTTGAAGAGGTCCTTGCCCTTCTCCTTCGCCTCCCGCGCCTTGCCCCGGACACCCAGAGCGACGCCCTTGGCCGCCGTGGTCTCCTTGCCCCGTGAGTGGCCGGATTTCCGCATGGCCTTTCCGGCGATCTGCTCGGCCTTGGCCTTGGCCTTCTCCTTCGCGCTCATGGCGGTCCCTTCTCGGATGCTCATTGCACCGCCTACCCACCCTCAAGACAGGCAAGCGGAGACTCCCGCCTCGGCGGGAAGAGAGTGCCCTGACCGGCCGGAGAGACGCGCCGAAGGGCAGCGAAAATCCATACGCTCGACACATGACCGAGAGCGAGATCCGACTCAAGGCCGTCGCCGCGCTCACGGCCCTGCGTGGTGGCGTCGGAGGGGACTACGCCTCCGATCTGCTCGGCGACGTGGTTCCCACCCAGTTCCTCGTTCCGGACACCGGCGACGCGGCGGAGGTCGGTGCGGCGGTACTGAACCAGCCGGCGGCCCCACTGAGCGCCCTCGTCAACGGCTTCGTACTCGCCTTCGAGGCGGTGGCCGACGCGTATGACCGGTCGGAACCCGGTGCGCCCGCGGAGGAGATCCTCCAGGCGCTCGCGCTGTACGGCGGTCGTCGAGTGGATTCGTGCTCGTCTCGCCACCTCGGCACGAGGTCGAGCTGCACGCGAGCAGCTCGCCGCAGACGCGGCTGACCCGGCTGCCCGTGCCGACGCAGGGTCTTCCGCCCCGATCCGAAGCTGCCGGACGCACGCGCTTGGCGCTCTCGCCGCGCCTCTGCGCGCTCTCGTTGATGTGCTCGTGCTGTCGTTCTCGCTTCAGGGTGGAACCGCAAGGGTCTTCGCCCGCGCCAGCCGCTCCCTGAAGGAGGCGATGCGGGTACTCGCTCGCGTTGTGTTCATCGTGCTGTCCCAAACGGAACAAGATGGTCCGCCTGCACTCCGGCTACGACCGCGAGAGCGTCGACCGGCTCCGCCGCACGCAGGTAAGCACGCTGCCGCGGGGGAAGCCTCCCGTCACAAGACCGCGACAGCACAGTGGGGGCTTTGTCAGGTGGGGATCTGAGGCCCCCGCGCCCCGTTGGAACGCCGGCGTGGAACTGCTCATGACCCTCCAGGGCCTGATCAAGGACGTCCCCACCTGTGACCTGACGGTCTTCGCCCGAGCCGTGCCGACCTCCTCCTTCAGCCGCAGGCCGGAGGGACAGCGGTGGATGGAGACCGGAGCGATCAGCGCGGCCGTCGAGGATGCGGCGAGGACGACGATGGCGACGTACAGTCCGCGGTCCACGCCTCCCAGATCCTCGAAGCGACCGGTGAAGGCCTGGCTCAGTAGGAACGCGAACAGGATCTGTACACCGCTGAGCGACGCGCGTCTCCTGAAGGATCTCCTGCCATCGTCTGTTGACCCGCTCCCGGGCCGCTCAACAGGTCCGCCCTGTGGGGGTGTGGCCCCCGGCCGGCTGGTGGCGGGACCGTCAGTCGCCAGGGCGGCGCGGGAGAAGCTCCTGGGCCTTCGCCTTCAGTCCCTGGAGGACGAGGTGGGCCCGGTGTCCGTCTCCGTGGGTCAGGGAGGCGAGCGTCCCCTCGATCTGCTCCCAGGTGGAATGCGGCGGGATGGGGGGGCACCGCCGGGTCCGTACGGAAGTCCAGGACCGTGGGGCCGTCCGCCGCAAGGGCCTCTCGCCAAGCGTCCTCGACGCCCTCCGGATCGGTGACCCGGATGCCGTCCATCCCGAGCGACCGGGCGAACTCCGCGTACCGCACGTCGGGAAGGGACTGCGAGGCTTCGAACGGTGGAGTTCCTCCGAACGCTCGCTGCTCCCAACTGACCTGGTTCAGGTCGTGGTTGTTCCAGACGGCGACGACGAGCCGGGGATCGGTCCACTCGTCCGCGTACTTGGCCACGGTCACCAGTTCCGCGACTCCGTTCATCTGCATGGCGCCATCGCCCACGAGCGCGATCGCCGGCCGGTCAGGGTGGGCGAACTTGGCGCCGATCGCGTACGGGACACCACTGCCCATCGAGGCGAGCGTGCCCGACAGGGAGCCTCGCATGGTGCCCCGCATCGTGAGATGGCGGGCGTACCAGGTCGCGACGGAGCCCGCGTCCGACGTGATCATCGCGTCGTCGGGGAGCAGCGGGTCGAGCACGTGCGCGACGTACTCGGGGTTGACGGGATCCGCCGACAGTGCGGCACGACGCTCCATGACAGTCCGCCAGCGGGTTGCACCCGCTTCCACGGTCCGCTGCCAGTCCCGGTCCGGCTTGGGGGTGAGAATCGGCAGGAGACGGCGCAGGGTGGTCGCTGCGTCACCGACGAGGTTGACGTCGTAGGGGTAGCGCAACCCCACCATGTGCGGGTCGATGTCGATCTGCACGGCGCGAGCCTGCCCGTACGGGGGAAGGAACTCCGAGTAGGGGAAGCTCGATCCGACCGTGAGGAGCGTGTCGCAGTCCCGCATGAGTTCGTACGACGGGCGGGTTCCGAGCAGTCCGATCGGGCCCGTCACGAAGGCGAGTCCGTCGCTGATGACGTCCAGCCCGAGCAGGGCTTCGCCACCCCCGCGCCGAGGATCCGCGCCGCTTCCTCGACTTCGGGTGCGGCGCCTGCCGCACCCTGCCCGCCGAGCATCGCCACGCGCTCGCCCTGGTTGAGGAGGTCGGCCGCGCGGGCGAGGGAGGCGTCGTCGGGCACCGGGGCCCAGCCGCCGGCGTCAAGGCTGGAGGGGATCATTTTGTGGGCGTGCTCCGGAGGCGAGTACGGCAGTTCCTGAACGTCGGCGGGAATGATCAGCGCGGTAGGGGCCCGGCGGGCGTAGGCGGTGCGCAGGGCCCGGTCGAGGACGTTGGGCAGCTGTTCGGGGACGGTGACCGTCTCCAGGAACGCGCTGGCCACGTCCTTGAAGAGCGTGTGGAGATCCACTTCCTGCTGGTAGGAACCGCCCATGGCGCTGCGATCGGTCTGCCCGACCACTGCGACCACCGGTACGTGGTCGAGTTTCGCGTCGTACACGCCGTTGAGGAGGTGGATCGCACCGGGCCCCGCGGTGGCGACGCAGACGCCGACATGGCCGGAGAACTTGGCGTAGCCGACCGCTTCGAAGGCCGCCATCTCCTCGTGCCGGGCCTGCACGAAGCGGGGGTCGTCGCCGGCCCGTTCCCAGGCCGCGAGCAGCCCACCGATCCCGTCCCCCGGGTAGCCGAAGACGTGACTGACGCCCCAGGCGCCGAGCCTGTCGAGCAGGTGGTCACCTACGGTCTTCCTGGTCATGACCTGCGCCTCCGGTCCATGGGGAATGCCGACCTCGCGCGCGGAAAGGTGCTCCTTGCGGGGCATGGCGGCTCCGCGGGTGCGACTGCCCTCGGGGGGCTCGCGGAAACATGGACGGCGTCGGTTCCGAGGCCTGGGACAGCTTGGAGAACCTGCGCGACATAGTGCGCAGGTGAGGCCGCCGGTCAGCGGGCAAGTCCACTGAACGAATGGGAACACCGAGACGGACGTCATGGTCGACGATGCGGACGGTCGGTCTAGCCGGCCGTGCCTCGCCGGGGCACCGATGGCCGGTACGGGTGTCGCCGCCCTGCGGAATCAGCAGGTCGGGCTCCGGGGGCCGGGAGAGGAAGCGGCCGGGATCGAATCGGTAGGGATCGGGCCAGTGAGCTGGGTCGTGGTTCTGGCCGTACACGTCCAGGGAGCATCAGCGTGCCTTCGGCGATGTGCTCCCCGCGCCACTCCAGGTCGCGGGCGGCCAGGCCGCCGACGAAGCGTACGAAGGGATGGAAGCGTCGCACCTCGTGGGCGAAGGCCGTCGCGTACCCGGTGGGGTCGTCGTCGTTCTCGACCCGCCGGAGTCTGTCCCGCACGTGACGCGGGCCAGGGGTGGCGAACCCGTCGACCATGGCGACGCAGTCCCTCGACAGGCTCCGCACCTGGGGTCGTCGAGCGGCAGCCCCGACCAGTCCCGGACGGCCCGTGCCAGGACGTGCGCCGCCCTGTCGAAGAGCACGACCTCGCGCCCGGGCCCTCCAACGTCGGTCGGAGCGAAGCCGTCCTGCCAAACGGCCTCGACGTGCCATACGAGCGCGGTCACGGCCGCCGGTCCGGTGAGCCGGTCGACGAAGAGCGCCTTGCGCACGCGGTGCGCCCCGCCGTCCAGCGTGTGGACAGCACCTCGGCCGAAGAGCGTGTCGGGCACGGGCCCGGGCAGGGCGCCCTCGCGTTGTACATGAGCTTCGTCGGAGAAGAAGCGCACCGCCTCCGGCCCGTGCAGGGCGACGGCGGGACGTCCGAGCAACCGGGTACGCAGAACCGCCCCGTTCCCCGCCCGGCGGCGCGCGTCGGGCACCCAACCGTGTCCCTGGAGCAACAGGACCGCGGTGCGGTCCAACGCGTCCTCCACCCGCCGGCACTCCGAAGGAGGGCGGGCGGATGGAGCCGTACGGCGGCACAGTGGAGGTGTGCGGCTGAGGACGAGTGATCCTGACGGGCCGGGTTGGCGGCGGGTCCGCCACGGTCGCGGCTTCCGGTACCTGGACGCGGACGGCTCGCCGCTCGGCCCGGAGGATCGGGCCAGGGTGGTCGCGCTCGTCATTCCGCCGGCTTGGCGGGACGTGTAGGTATGCCCCTGGCCCAACGGACACATACAGGCCGTCGGGACCGACGCCGCGGGCCGCGGGCAGTACCTCTACCACGAGGAATTCCGACGGCGGCAGGAAGCGGCGAAGCACGCCCATATACGGCAGGCCGCGCGCGGACGCGGCCGCGGCGCGCCATCGCGCGTGATCTGGCGCTGCGTGGCCTGTGCCGCGAGCGCGTGCTCGCCTGCGCGGCACGCCTGCTCGATCTCGGCTTCTTCCCGGTCGGCGACGAGCGCTACCGGCGCGACAACTCCTCCTACGGCCTCACCACCCTCCTCCGAGAGCATGCCGCCTGCGCGGGCGGGGAGGTCTGCCTCAGCTATCCGGCCAAGTCGGGCCGTCGGCAGACGCGGGCCCTGGTGGACGAGCCGGCATACCGCGGCTCGTGCGCGCGCTGCAGCGGCGCGGCGGCGACGGGGAGCGGCTGTTCGCGTACTGGGAGGGCCGTACCTGGCACGACGTCCGCGCGGAGGAACGGAACGATTACCTGCGGGACCGTTCAGGACGCGAGATCACCGCCAAGGACTTCCGCACCTGGCATACCACGGTCCTCGCGGCCGTCGCCCTCGCGGTCTCGGCGCCGGTGACTGCGCCGCCTGCCACGCGGGCGTCACGGTCTCCGGAGCGATCGAACGGCTCGGAGAGAACGGCGGGTTCGGGCATCCGGAGGTTCGACGATCAGCATGCCGCGCTCCCGCAGAGCGCGGGTGACCGTGTCAGCGGTGTCCACGCGGTCATCGATGTCGACGGATCTGCTGCGCGACTCCGTCCCCATGCCCGTGCTCGCCCCGACCGACCTGACGGTCTCCCGGCTGCCGGCCAAGCCCGAGCACCATCGCGACGTCGGCGCCCTGCTGCCGGTGACACGGGGGCTGCGCGAACGGATCGAGTGTCCGCGCGTGTTTACGAGGAGACCGATAGCCACGGCTTTCCTCTACCTGCTCGAACTGCTGGATGTGCTGCCGCACTGCGGGGCGTCGTGAAAGAGCCCACGGAGGGTGGTACATGACCCGCCTGCCGCGGCCTCGGACCGACAGCTCCGGCACGGGGAATACCCATAGACCCACGGATCGCGGGCAGAGGCAGTTCAACTGGGGCGTGCCGCACCGGCATCGCAAACCCGGCCCCCCATCAAGAGATCGAGGCACGTCATGATCCTCATCGGAGTCATTCTGCTCATCATCGGCTTCCTCATCGGCAGCTCCGTGCTGTGGACGATCGGGATCATCCTGGCCGTCGTCGGCGCCGCCCTCTGGATCCTCGGATCCGTCGGCCACGCCGTGGGCGGCCGACGCCACTACTACTAGCCGGGCGGCGCGCCGGCACCCCCGCCGGCTGAAGCCCCGCCATCCGTCGGCCGCACGGGTCCGCGGCAGGTCGGCGGTTCTATCGAAGGCCCGCACCCTGCGCGGCGATCTGGACGTGCCGGTGTCACGTGAACGCTTCGACCTCGTCACCGTGAATCCGCCGTATATGGCCGTGCGAGGACGGGGGCCTACCCTCCCGGGGCCCGCGATGGAATCGGGACGCCGGACTCGACGGGAGGCTGCTCCTCGACCGTCTCTGCGTACGGGCTCCGGACCTGCTCGCGCTGGGTGGAGTCCTGCTCTGCTCGGGAACTCATCGCCCCGGGGGACGGTACGGAGAAGCCCGTCGCGATCCGTACAGGCCTCGCTCGGCGGCGTCGACGCGTCACTGGAAGCCTCGGGCAGGTTGGCTGAGGGTCAGCGGTGGAGCATCGGCAAGAGCCTTTCAGGCCCCTGGTGTGGGCCTGGGCCGACGTTGGCAGCCCTCAGTCGATCCCCAGGTGCGTCCGGTCCGGGACGAACGTGAACAGGCTCAGGGTGCTGGTGATCAGGAACAGCTGGCGCAGATGGTGGGGGATCGGGCCGATCGGGACCAGCTCATGCGGGAGGAAGCCTGCGGAGAGCAGTGTCGTGGCGGTCATGTGGCCCCGTGCGTCGACACAGGCGCGATGGGTAGCAAGGGCCGCTCTGAGTACATCCCCAACGCTTTCGATCAGTCCATGGTGTGTGCACCGCCACGGCAGTCACGCAACTGGTGGGAGCTCGGTGGTGGAGACCGGGCCCACGACACTCAGGGGCACCCCTAGGTGGCCACACAGGCGTCGAGCGCGGGTCAGGACACTGAGGGAGGCCGGCGAAGGATCGGCAGTGGGCAGCTGCACCCTCACGCGGACGTACGGGCGAAGCGTGAACAGGAGCATCTCGATCTCCAGGGTCGCCGCAGCCCGGCTGGAGATGTCGAGGTCGCGCGTGATCTGAAGGTGGAGGATGTCTTCCTCCATCGCGTATCGGATCAGCATGACTCCTCCAGTCTTCCTACTGTCCGCCCCCTGCCGCAGGAGACTCTGTGTGCGACGGGAGGCGGTATGGCCATTATCCGGGTCGATGACGTGCGCTGCACAGGGCGGCACCACCCTTACGGCCGGCCCCGCACGGAAGGTGATCCTCGCGACGGAAGATCCTGGTCACGGACGGGGTGGCATCCGTCCGTACGCCGGGTCGCCGAGGTGTACTTCGCGGTGGAACTCGGGTGCGTGCTTGATCTCTTCCTTGGCCTGGTCGAGGAAGATCTTCTCGCCTCCGATGCGCCCGTCGGTGGCACCGCCTCGGAGCCGATGGGGTCGGCACCGGCCAGGTGGCCCCGAGGCCGAACTGCAACTCCACACATGTTCGTTCACGCGACATCAACTCCTCCGGTAAATAGCAGGCGAAGCGCAGTTCGCTGCCCGCCCATTCCGTACGTCGTGAGCGGGTTCCTCATGTCCCGCCCGGGACCGGCCAGGGGCCCGTACGGCGTAGATCCGGGGCAGGCAGGAGGGATGAAATCAGGCTTACGGGTAGTCGATGACCATGGACACCACATCGACCACCCCCTTGCGCGCCGTCGCGCTCGTCTGCACTCTCTCCCCCTCCCCTGCCCCTTCCAGCTCGCAGTTGCTGGCGGAGCAGACGATGAAGGCGCTCTCCGAGCACGGCGTGACGGGGAAGACCATCCGGATCGTCGATCACGACGTGAAGCCCGGTGTGCAGACCGACATGGGCGACGGCGATGCCTGGCCGGAGATCCGGGCGACGATCCTCGGCGCCGACATCCTGATCCTCTCCACACCGATCTGGCTGGGGCACCCCTCCAGCGTTGCCCAGCGCGTTCTCGAACGCCTGGACGCGGAGCTCTCCGAAACCGACGACGAGGGTCGCATGCTCACGTACGGCAAGGTCGCCGCGGTCTGTGTGGTCGGCAACGAGGACGGCGCGCACAAGGTCAGCGCCGACCTCTTCCAGGGCCTCAACGACATCGGGTTCTCCCTCGCGCCCAACGCCGTCACCTACTGGGTCGGCGAAGCCATGCAGCGCACCGACTACCAGGACCTCGACAGCACCCCCGGGAAGACCGCGGCCACCACCAGCACCCTCGCCGCCAACACAGCGCACCTCGCCCGACGCCTCAAGGCCGCTCCCTACCCGTCCTCTTCCTGATCGCGCGGCCCCTCCCAGCACGGCACGATGGAGATCTTGATGTCCCCCCAGGAATCACCCCATGTTCCCGACCCTGTGACCCGCCACCCCCGGCCCCCGTTCCCCGATCAGCACCAAGACCATCCCGGTTCGACCGACCGGATGACCCCCCGGCCCGACCACGGCGAGGACTCCTATCAGGGCCACGACGTGCTGCGCGACCGGGCCACGGTCATCACCGGCGGCGATTCCGGGATCGGAAGGGCCGTGTGTCTGGCTTTCGCGCGTGAGGGCGCCGACGTCGTCTTCACCTACCTGCCCGAGGAGGCGGACGAGGCGGACGAGACGGCCCGCCTGGTCCGCGAGGCGGGACGCACAGCCGTGCCCCTCATGTGCGACATCCGCGACGAGGACCAGTGCACCGCCCTGATCGACCGGGCGGTGGGAGAACTGGGCCGCATCGACGTCCTCGTCAACAACGCCGCCTACCAGATGTCCCAACCCGACGGGATCGAGGCCATCACCACGGATCAGTTCGACCGGGTGATGAAGACCAACCTGTACGGGATGTTCTGGCTCTCCCGCAGGGCACTGGCCCACATGCCTCGCGGCGGGTGCATCATCAACACCACGTCCGTACAGGGCTACCAGCCCAGCCCGCACCTGCTCGACTACGCCATGACCAAGTCGGCGATCATCTCCTTCACCCACTCCCTGGCGCAGATGGTCGCCGAGCGCGGTATTCGGGTCAACGCCGTCGCGCCCGGTCCGGTCTGGACACCACTCATCCCCGCGACCATGCCCCGGACGAAGGACTTCGGCGACCAGTCGCCGATGGGCCGCCCCGCGCAGCCGGCGGAGATGGCCCCCGCGTACGTCTTCCTGGCCTCACCCCAGTCCAGCTACATCACCGGGGAGATCGTCAACGCCACCGGAGGAACCCCCCTGCCCTGACCCATGTCCCACGACGGTCGACGTCAGGCGAGAGCCCAGAGGAATCGCCGTCATGGGCGGTATGCAGGACACGCGCCGGAAGCCGGGCAAGGGCCGCGAGGAGCAGGTGCGGATGTGCTCCGGGCCGGGACGGCGAGCGCCGCGATGACGAGAAGCACGACGAGCAACACCGCCGCCGGCACCGGGGTTCGGGGGCGGGCTCGTCCCCGCGCACATGGGTGCGGCTGTACGGATGGTCAGTGACCGGGGGTCAGCACCACCTTGACCATGCCGTCCCGCTTGGCCTGGAACGTCTTGTACGCCTGAGGTGCCTCCTCGAGCGGCAGGACGTGGGTCGCGAACGTGTCGACCCCCAGGGGATCGCTGTCGTCGAGCAGCGGAAGGATGTCGTCCACCCAACGACGGACGTTGGCCTGGCCCATCCTGAGCTGGATCTGCTTGTCGAAGAGGCTGCGCATGGGCACCGGGTCGACCGCTCCTCCATAGACACCGACCAGACTGATCGTGCCGCCGCGGCGTACTGCGTCCACCGCCGCGTCGAACGCGGTCATGCTGTCCACACCGGCCCTGGTCATCAGCTTCCTGCCCAGGGCGTCGGGCAGCAGGCCCGTCGCCCTCTGCGCGGCCTTGGTGAGGGGAGCACCATGGGCTTCCATCCCGACGGCTTCAATCACGGCATCCACGCCGCGGCCGTCCGTGAGATCCCGGATCCGGTCACCGAGACCGTCGCCGAGCTCGGCGAGGTCGAGCGGGCGGACACCGTGCTCCTGCGCCCGGGAAAGTCGCTCGGGGACAAGGTCCACGCCGAGGACCTCACCAGCGCCTCTCTGCAGTGCCATTCGCGCGGCCATGTCACCGATCGGCCCGAGGCCCAGCACCGCCACGGTGCCGCCCGGCGGAACCTCGGCGTAGGCGACGGCCTGCCAAGCGGTCGGCAGGACGTCGGAGAGGTACAGGTACCGCTGGTCGGGAGCGTCGTCGGGCACCTTGACCGGCAGGGCGTCGCCGAAGGGGACCCGCAGGAACTCGGCCTGACCGCCGGGGACCTGCCCGTAGAGCTTGGTGTAGCCGAAGAGGGCCGCGCCCATCCCGTACTCCGTGACCTGGGTGGTCTCGCACTGTGAATGCAGCCCTTGGCCGCACATCCAGCACGTCCCGCAGGAGATGTTGAACGGCACCACCACGCGGTCGCCAGGCCTGAGGGTACGGACTTCGGGACCGACCTCCTCCACGATCCCCATGGCCTCGTGGCCGAGGATGTCGCCTTCGTCCAGGAAGGGCCCGAACAGTTCGTACAGGTGCAGGTCGGAGCCGCAGATGCCGGTCGAGGTGACCCGGACGATCACGTCCGTGGCATCGACGATCACCGGATCGGGCACGGTGTCCACCCGCACGTCGCGCTGTCCGTGCCAGGTCAACGCCCTCATGGTTCTCTCCTCACGGTCGGTGTCGCTCGACACGCCGCGACTGCCCGGTGCCGCCGGTTTGTATGCGCGCCCCGCCACGGGACGGGACGCTCGCGGCGCTCCGGCGGGCGCCGGGTGAGACGGCGCGGCGGATCACCTCACCGGTTGACGACCGTGCGGACGTTCTCCACGCTGCCGCATTCCGACGCGAGTTGTTTCGCGCGTTCCTCCAGGAACGCGGCCGCCAATTCGGCCCGACGCTCGGCGGGAACGTTCTCCCTGGCGCCGTTGAGGATCGTCCGTTCCTCCTCGTCGACGTGGTGGGAGACCGCCTCCACCAGGTCCTCCAGCCGCGAGTCCCACTCGTCGGAGCCGACGTCCTCGACCTCGAGCAGGGCCAGGAGCGCTTTGTTTCCCTCGGCGTGTTCCTCCGTACCGTGCTCCACTTCCTCGTCGTCGATGTCCCGGAAGCGCTTCAGCGCCCCGTAGACCTCGGCCTCCTCCGCCTCGCCGTGCGCCACGAGCAACGCCGAGAACTCCTTCAGCGCGGCAGGGCGGTCGGACTCGACGCTCCGCATGCGGCGGAACAGGTCCTCCATGGTGCGGTGATCCTTGAGGATGGCCGCGACGACATCCTGGTCTTCGTTGTTGCCGGTACCCACCGTCGTTCTCCTCGCTCGATGTTCGTGGTCGCCTCCTACCGAAGGCGTCCGGACCGTTGCGGTTCCTTTGGCTGCTGCCCTTGGCCGGTCGAAACAAGCACGCTCCCCGACGGCGTACGGTCGCCGTGTCCCGCTTCCGCGGTCGGTTCAGCCTTCGACGCCGGTGGCCTCGTGCGTCGCGCCGACGGGTTTGGATTCCGGTGAACCGCGCTGGCGGAGGTAGACGGAGAGCACGGCCATCGCGGCCACCGCGAGGAGTTCCGACTGCCAGTTCTGCAGTGACCGGTTCCAGAAGTCGGCCGAGGCGAGGTACGAGTGCCAGGCGACGGGTGCCTGGAGCTGCCGCAGTCGCAGTTCGTTGAAGGCGGCGACGCCCGAGATCGACTGTGCCAGCCACGACAGCACGAAGAACGTGGCCATGGCCAGACCCAGCGACCGCGAGTAGACGGCTTGGCGCCAGTCCTTCGTACCGGCCCATCGGGGCGAGTTCGCTCGGGCATGGTCACCCATGCGCTGTTCGCGTTCGCTCTCCGTACCCGCCTTGTGCAGTGGCTTGGACTCCGGAGAGCCGCGCTGGAGCAGGTAGACCGTGCCGAAGACGTAGAGGAAGAACTGCAGGAACTCCGACTGCCAGTTCTCGGTGACGTCGACGGCGAAGTCCGAGGACATCAGGTAGTCGCCGAGCCCGACTTGCTGCAGTCCCTCAAGGACGAGCTGTTCGTTGAACTCCGCGCGCCCGGCGACGGCCTGTGCGCCAAGCACCACCAGAAAGGCCCCGCCGAAGCCCAGCGTGAGGCTGTTCGACCGCCAGAAGCCACCACGGCTCCGGTCGGCCGTCACCGGTGCATCGCCCCGATCGCGGTGAAGTAGGAAAGACCTCCCACGATGACGAGCAGGCACACCGCGAACACCGCTCGCACGATCAAGCCCCCTTCAGGACACATCGGTAGGGTGTGTCGACGCCAGGTTCCCGCACGCATCCGGCGGCGGTGACGCGCCACCCGTCGTCGAACTGCGACAGGAACAGGGTCTCGTCGTGCAGCCGGAGCAGCGCCTGCCGGCCGTAGACGTCCACGCTCCGCAGACCTCCGCCCCGTGGCAGTTCCTGCGCTGCCAACGCCTGCTCGCACGGCCGCTTCTCGTCTTCCTCGAGCTGCTCACGGCTCTCAGGAGCGAGCAGCTCACACGCCGCGGGGTAGTCGCCGACGGCGAGGGCCTCCTCGAAGATCCGGCCGGCCCGAGTGGCTCCGTCCTGACGTGCCTGCGGCGCGCCACAGGCACACAGCACCGCCAAGGCCGCCAGGGCGCCGCCGAGCTTCAGCAACTTCACTCTCCACCTCGCCCGTACGTCGCTCATGGCGTGGCGCACTCCGGCGCCGCAGGTCCAGGTATGCCCTCCGGACATCCGCCGGGTCCGGACACGAGGCCGATTGCCCGCACACGTCGCCTGATCGAGTGCCTCCGCGGGTCACGGAGAAGCCTGGGCGGAGCGTCGCCGCTTCCTGGGCCCGGCTTGTCCCGTCGGGGCGTGGAATGCACTCGGCCCGCAGGGGTAGGCGCCTCATCATGAACGGGACAGAGCAGTGGAAATCGGGCGAGATCGTACCGCAGAGCGGCATCTACGCCTGTGACTGCGGCAAGGAGCACTTGTGGAGCAAGAGCACCGACGTTCGCGGGCACCGGTTCCCACCTCTGCCCTACGACTGCTCGGGGCAGGCCTGGGCCCTGCGCACGCATGCCCACCCCGACGCGGACCGATGACTGCTGACGACCAGACCGGCTGCGCCTGCCCAGTGCCCGCTCGCACCATCGCCTACAGGTCCCGCCAGCCACGGCGTGCCCGCTTCTCCGGACCTTCCCCATCGGCCCACCGGGACACCCGGTCGGCGCTCGGCGGTCCTGAGCCGTCATCGACGTAGCCTCGGAACAGGCTCCGGAAGGGGATGGTCCGCATGTGTCGCTGGCTCGCCTACTCAGGTACGCCGGTACTGCTCGATACCGTGCTCTACCGCCCCGAGCACTCGCTGATCAACCAGAGCCTCCACGCCCGGATGGGCGTCGAGTCGACCAACGGCGACGGATTCGGCGTCGGGTGGTACAGCGCGGACGGCGACGGAACACCGGCCGTATTTCGCGATGTCGGGCCGGCCTGGAACAACCGCAACCTGCGCGAGCTCTCCGCGCATGTCCGGTCCTCTCTCTTCTTCGCACACGTACGTGCCTCCACCGGCTCCGCCGTCCAGCAGACCAACTGCCACCCGTTTCGTCACGGCCGGTGGCTGTGGATGCACAACGGGGCGATCGCCGACTTCCCCCGGTTGCAACGCGATCTCTGCATGGCCGTCGACCCTGTGCTCTTCCCCTCCATCGAAGGGTCGACGGACTCCGAGGTGATGTTCTACCTGGCGGTCACCTTCGGCCTCGACCAGGACGTCCCGGGCGCGGTGGCTCGCATGGCGGGCCTGGTGGAGCGCCTCGGCAGAGAACACGGCGTGGCCGACCCGCTGCAGATGACGGTGGCGGTGAGCGATGGAGAGCGCGTGTGGGCCTTCCGCTATGCCAGTCGGGGCAAGCCTCGGTCGCTCTTCTACAGCAGCAGGGCCGAGTCGGTCCGGCGTCTTCACCCCGAGCTGGACTACCTCAGGGAGATCTCCGACGAGACCCGCATCGTGGTCTCCGAGCCCTTGGGCGACCTCCCAGGTGTGTGGAACGAACTGCCCGAGGCCAGCTACGCCGCGATCCCGTCCGTCCAGGGCAGGGACTACCTCCCGTTCTCCCCGATCGCGTGACACCATCGAAGCCTGGCCCGCACGCCCACTGCGTGGGTCGGAATGCTCCTGACAGCCATCCGGAACCGGCAAGGAAGAGAAGCGCTCGGCCGCCGTTCTCCGGGGCCCGTCGTGTTTGCGGAGTGCGCTGAGCGGTCAGGCGCGGGGCATGACCCGTGGGGCGGCCGCCGCTCTGGCCCGCCGGCCGCTCGCCGAGACGGACATTCCGCAGCGCGCCCTTCGCCAGGTTCGGATTCCTGACGGGCCACCGCTACTCGCGATCGGAAGCGTCATGATCATCTCTCATGCCGATGCAGAGCACCGCACGATTCCCTCCCCCGAGCGACGGCGACCGCCCCTGTCCGTCGCCGGCCGTGCGCCTCGACGACGGGCTGCGCCCGTGGCGCGGGCCGAAAGGCGGTTGGTCCGATGAGAGTCGCCGTGACAGGAGCCACCGGCAACGCGGGGACCAGCGTGGTCCGCGCACTCGCCCACGACCGCGCAGTCGGAGACGTGCTCGGCATCGCCCGTCGGGTGCCCGCACTCCGGGTCTCCGGGGTCCGCTGGACGGCAGCGGACATCGACCCGGGTGGCGCCGACCTGACCGCGCTGTTCACAGGGCTCGACGCCGTCGTCCACCTCGCGTGGAAGTTCCAGCCCACCCACGATCCCGTGGAGACCTGGCGCACCAACGTCCTGGGCGGTATCCGAGTCTTCGAGGCCTGCGCCCAGGCAGGCGTGCGCACCCTCGTGCACGCCTCGTCGGTCGGCGCCTACTCGCCCGGGCCGTCCGATGGCCGTCCCGTCGACGAGTCCTGGCCCACCCACGGCTGGCCCGGCGCCGCCTACACCCGGGAGAAGGCCTACCTGGAGCGCTACCTCGACGGCTTCCAGCTCACCCACCCGGAGATGCGCGTCGTACGGATGAGGCCGGCGTTCCTGTTCAAGGAGGAGTCGGCGAGCGAGCAGCGCCGCATCTTCGCCGGCCCCCTCCTGCCCTGGCGCCTCATCCGGCCGGGACTGCTCCCGGCGCTCCCGGCCGTCACCGGCCTGCGCTTCCAGGCTCTGCACACCGACGACGCCGCGCGGGCCTACCAGGCCGCGGTGGTGCGCCCGGTCCACGGTCCGTTCAACCTGGTGGCAGACCCCGTGCTGGACACCGCCGCCGTGGCCCGCATCCTCGACACCCGGACCGTACCGCTGCCCGCCCGTGCCGCGCGTGCCGCGCTGGCCGCCGCCTGGCGCATGCACCTCGTCCCCGCGGCACCTGGCCTCCTGGACGCAGTCCTGCGCCTGCCCCTGCTCGACACCGGTCGAGCCCGCGCCGAGCTCGACTGGGAGCCATCGTTCACCTCCGAGCAAGCCGTCGGGGAGTTCCTGGAGGGCCTCGCACGGGGATCAGGTGCCGACACCCCGCCCCTGGCAGCCACCACCGCCGGAATGCCTTGACCGGGTGGTCGACGTGGTCGACGCGTTTCAAGGCGGTGTGCGGGGGCCCTTGCCCGGGGCCCGCTCCGCACCTGGTGATCTCGCCGGTCACGAGCGAAAAGCAGACGCGCTTCTCTATCGATCCCAGAGTCTCCACCGGTAACCGGTGCAGTCCGGTCGAGGAGCACGTCGTGAGCCGGCAGGAGCGTGGTCGGGCGGGACCTCCGTAGTGCGGGCCGCAGTGGAACGGATGGCCGTGCTCGGGCGAGTGCCCTGTCGCGGGGCGGGTTTGCCCGGGCGGCCCACGGGAGCTGTACTTCGGATCCCGGTCAGTGGCCGAGGGCGTTCTTGAGCTGCTGCTTGGTCATGTTGGAGCGGCCCTCGATACCGCGCTTCTTCGCCTCCTCATACAGGTCGTCCTTGGTCCTCTCCGAGGAGCTGCTGCCCCCACCACCGGACTTCTGGCCTCCTCGCTGCGAGGCGGACTTCCCCTGGGTGGAACTACGGCTGGCCGACTTGCTCTCTCCCGACCGGGCACGCTCCTTGTTCACCGTGCGGGAAGCCATCTCCTTCGCACGGCTTTCTGACATGCCACGCTTCTCGCCGGACTCCTTGATGTGCTCGTACTGGCGCTCGCGCTTCGGACTGGAACCTCGAGGCATGGCGAAACCCTTCATCGGTGGGATATCAATGCCATGGTGCGGCTACCCCCATAGGCCGGCATTTCACGAGAGCCGGGTGGGTGTTTCCCCACCAGCAGCATCACCTTCCCCACGAGGCGACGAAGAGGCTGCCCGCCCGGAGGCCTCCGCGGCCACCGCGGCCACGAACAGTGCCAGGAACGGGCTTGAACGCCCGCGCCTCCCCATGCCGGTCGACGTGGGCGACGCCCACCGGCTTGGACTCGGGTGAGCTCCCCTGAAGGGTGCGGTCCGGCTCGACATCACTGCGGCTGTCGCGTGTCGAAGGCGACCTCGTCCGCCAAGCAGACTGTCGCAGACATATTGGTACGCATCATCCTCAAGGCCGCTGCCGCCAGGTCGGCGTCGATGTGGGCGACCGCGTCGGCGGCCACCACCACGTCGAAGTGCCGGATGTGGGCGTCCAGAGCCGAGTACAGCACGCACTGCTCGGTCACCTGCCCGCAAAGCACCACGCGTTCGACCTTCAGCTGGCCCAACAGGTACGCCAGCGGGGTCTCGAAGAAGATCGAGTGCCGCGCCTTGACCACGAACAGCGCGCTGTCGTCGGGTGCGACCGGCTCCACCAGGTCGCGATGACGGCCGTCGAGGGCAGCCTTCAGGATCTCCCCGTGGTGCGAGCGCCATTCGCCGAAATTGTCGTTCACATAGACGACCGGCGAGTCGCAGGCACCGGCGTTCCGCAGCAAGGTCGCGATCCCGGGGAGCGCCTCACGGACGGACGGAACCAGAGCCTCGGCGTCCTCGTGTGTGTACGTGTTGAGCATGTCGATCACAAGGAGTGCTGTACGGGGCATGGGAGCCGCCATCTCTCGTCTCGTCCCGCTGTCGGCTGCGGCGGAGGCCGGGGCGCGGCACTCACTCCTGCGGCGACCGACCGCCGCCGGGGCTCCGCAAGTCAGGCGGGCTCGCTGCGGCCGCTCCGGCGGTGGAACAAGTCTCCGCCATCCGGCGGAGCGCGCACCGCTGCGACACGGCCACAGGCGATCGGTGCCCCCTGCCTCCCCAGGGAGAAGGAACTCCGAAGGGCACTCGCCCCTGGGCCAACCTGCCCTGCCTCGTCGATCGCACGGCGCTGACCCGCCCCCTCCAGGGCGGGTGTGATGTGACGCGGGAATGCGCGCAGCACGTCTCCGCTGCTGTGCGGGCGGCCGAGCGGTTCCAGCAGGGGTGCGGCCTGCGCAGACTCTGGCGCCACCGCCGGCAGGGGCCTGTCCGCCTTCTCCTCCGCGATCGCCGTGGCCACTCCGGGCGCGGTTTCTCCGGCATCGCGCAGGCGAACGGCGAGCGTCTCGACCAGCGCGCGTGGGTCTGATGGTCGTACGCACCCGGGGGCGTCATTCGTCGCCCTGGTCCAGGGTGAAGAGGCCGCCGTCAGGGTCCCGGAGCGTCATCTGACGGCCGTCGCTCCGCTCCTGGCCGGTGAGGGGGCTGCCGCCGTTCTCCAGCGCGAGCGCGACTGCTCTGTCCATGTCGGGGACCTTGAAGTGGACCAGCCACCGGGGTCGCAGCTGTGGCTTCGGCGCGGCCTCCTCGACGGGCCCGCTGTTCAGCCTGGCGACGGCTTGACCGCGCCGCCGGAGCACAACCTGGTCCTCCTCGTACGAGGTGTCGCAGCAGCCGTCGCTGTCGCCTTGGCCCCACCCCAGTACCTCGCCGTAGAACAGCGCGGCGTCGAACGCATTGCCCGTCTGGAGTTCCAGCCACGCCGGCGAGCGCGCCGCACCGACACTCCACTCGGCGAGAACGTCCCCGTCCCAGATACCGAAAGTGGCGCCTTCACGGTCGGCCACCAGCGCCGCCCGGCCGCCGGGCGGATACGAGACCGGTCCCACCCCGACCGTGCCGCCCCTCTCGCGTACCCGCGCCGCAGCCGCATCTGCGTCATCGACGGCGAAATACGGCGTCCACGCCACAGGTACGGCGAACTCACCCGCGACGGCCCCAATACCTGCGACCGGGATGCCATCAATCTCGGCCACCGAGAATGCCCGGCCGAAACGGCCCTGCCGGAAAGCCCAGCCCAGCACCGCACCGTAGAAGCGCTCCGCCGCCGAACGATCACGCGTCGCCAGGCTCAACCAGCACGGGGAGCCGATCACATCCACTGCCACCAACACCATGGGATTCTCGCCTCCGCACACGCCTCGTTCCGCCCCCAATTGCGCCTATTCCCGTCGACTCGCTTTCCAAGCGGCCAGACGGTCTGCACCGTCATGACCCCGAAGCCCCGAACGGTTCATCCAGGCAGCACCGAAGCGCATCGGGCCTTCTCTGAGGTCATTCAAGCGGGCGTGCCGGGGTAGCCGGATCCAAGGGGCCGACGCGAAGGGAATACACAATGACGTCGTTCGGCTACTTCCTGTCCTGCGAGGAATTCACACCCGCCCAGCTGGTGCGCCAGGCGCGCCTGGCGCAGGGTGCGGGATTCACCCGCCTGGCCATCTCCGACCACTTCCATCCGTGGACCAACGCTCAGGGCAGCAGTCCCTTCGTGTGGTCGATGATCGGTGCCCTGTCCCAGACGGTGGATCTGCCCGTCACCACGCTCGTCACGTGCCCCACGATGCGTCTGCACCCGGCGGTGACGGCCCAGGCGGCGGCGACCTCCAGCGTGCTGCTCAGCGGCCGGTTCGCTCTGGGTGTGGGTACCGGTGAGGCGCTTAACGAGCACGTCCTCGGTGACCGGTGGCCCGCGTTCGACGAGCGGGCGGACATGCTGGAGGAGGCGGTGGAGGTGATGCGGAAGCTGTTCACCGGCCGCGAGGTCAGCCATCGGGGCCGGCACTACACGGTCGACAACGCCCGCCTCTACACCGTCCCGGAGGCACCTCCGGGGATCCTGGTCTCTGGCTTCGGCCCCAAGGCCGCCGCACTCGCGGGCCGCATCGGGGACGGCTTCGTCACCATGACCCCTGATGAGGACGCCATCGCGTCGTTCCGCGATGAGGGCGGCACCGGCAAGCCCGTCATCGGAGGCCTGAAGGTCTGCTGGGGTCAGGACCGGGACGCGGCCGTCGACACGACGCACCGCACGTGGCCCACCGAGCAGCTGCCCGGAGAACTGAACCAGATCCTCCCCACGCCCGCCCACTTCGAGCAGGCCGCCGGCCTCGTCACCCGGAAGCAGGTGGCCGACTCCGTACCGTGCGGCCCGGACGTCGAGGAGCACGTGGAGGCCGTCCGCGCGTACGTGGACGCCGGATTCGACGAGGTGTACGTCGGGCAGATCGGCCAGGGACAGGAGGAGTTCTTCCACGCCTACCGCGAGAAGGTTCTCCCAGCCCTGCGCGGCTGAACGGTGCTGCAGAACGGGAACCGGCCGCCCTCGGCGTACTGACGGCTCACCGGACCGCCGACGACACGGATACGTCTCCGCTCACGCCCGTTCGAGCGGCGGATCGCGCGGAGCCGAGGCTGGGCGGCACCGCCCAACCGCGGCTCCTCGCCGGGCGGCCGTCCCTCACCACTCCGGTCCGGTGAGAGCGCCCGACAACCGCGGCCGGTCCGGTCCAGGCGACGGGATCGAGGCCAACCCGCCCACAACCCGTCCGCCGGCACCAGGCGCCAGGACTGCTCCGGCCACGCGGCGTAGGACGCGCCGCTTCAGGCTGCCGGTGCCCCGTCGTCCACGGGGACTCCCAGTCGGCCGGCCAGGGTGGTCAGGGTCGGCCCCAGAGGAAGAGCGACCCGGGCGACGGCGTGCCGGTCGCCCCGTGTGGGGTCCCGGTTGACGATCAGCACCGGCTTCCCCGTCTGGGCCGCCTGGCGGACGAACCGCAGCCCGGACATCACCGTCAGCGAAGAGCCCAGCACCAGGAGCGAGGTCGCCGCATCGACCAGTTCTCGGCAGTACGCGACCCGCCGCGGCGGAACGGCCTCGCCGAAGAACACCACGTCCGGTTTGAGGATGCCGCCGCAGGCGGAGCAGGGCACCACGGAGAAGTCCCCGACCTGCTCGTCGTTGAGGTCGGCGTCGCCGTCCGGATTCAGTCCGGCGGCCACCGGCGCGAACCCGGCGTTGGCCTCCTCCAGTCGCCGGGCGAGTTCCCGGCGCGAGCCGGAGGCACCGCAGGAAAGGCAGACAACCCTGCCCAGGCTTCCGTGGAGCTCCACCACGCCCTCGCTGCCGGCGGCGTGGTGCAGGCCGTCGACGTTCTGGGTGATCACACCCGAGAGCAGACCGTGCCGCCCGAGCGCCGCCACAGCCCGATGCCCGGCGTTGGGCCGGGCCCGGCCGAACGTGCGCCAGCCGAGGTGACTGCGCGCCCAGTACCGGCGCCGGGCCCGGGCGCTGGCCGTGAACTCCTGGTACGTCATCGGCGTATGCCGCCGCAGGCTCCCGCCCTCACCCCGATAGTCAGGGATGCCCGACTCCGTGGACAAGCCCGCCCCGCTGAGCACCAGCACACCGCCGGCCCTCAGCATCTCGGCGACCGGCTCGGGATCCGTGATGCCTGGCGGCAGATCCTGGGGCGGAGTCCAGCTCAGAGTGGGGCGCATTCGCATGCCGCCAGCGTACGGAACGGACCCGACATCGACACGGGCCACGACCCCGCGGAGCCGATGGCAACCGAAGGCCTCCTGCCGCGGACGTGAGGGCACACGCCCTGCAACCGAGCCCGGAGCAGCGCGCACAACCTGCTGGGTGGGGAGCCGGCGCAACACCGTCAACGCGCCGTTCGAGGTCCACGCAACCAAGATCCGGACCATTCGTGGACCATCCTCCCGGCAGTACACGCCCCAACCGTCATCGTTGCTGGTCAGCGGATATCCGGCGCATGTACCACCAGCAGACGAAGAACTACTCCCCCGAAGAAGCTGGGCTTCTTCTAACGGCACGAAAGAAGACGCCTGACCTGGGCTTTTACCCGGGCCAGGCGCCTCTGTGGAGCGCCCAGCAACGCAACTGGGCGAGGTGTCGAAATGCGCCTCTCCTCCCCCAGAGCGCAGCCAGAACGAGATCCCGGCGTGCCTGAGGTCAAAGGCTTCTTGGCGAGCAGCATCGGCTGCTCGTCGGGAGCCAGGACCCCCTTCCAGGCCCGCTCCCACGTCGTACTGCTGGCAGCTGCGTGTACGTAGCCTCCGGCCCCGTTGTGGAACACCCGGGCCATCAGGCGCTATGCCACATCGGTCTACGCGATCTCGCAGCATCCGCACGAACGACGGCGGTATCGGCACGGCCAGCGGTCAGCGGTCAGCGGTCAGCGGTCAGCAGGCGAGCGACCTGGGTCGTTTTCGGCACGCAGGCCGCGTCCCCAGGCCCTCGTCTGAGCGTGTGTGGATCAGTTGGCCAGCGCCACGAGTCTCGGGTAGGCGAGTTGCCCTTCGTTGCGGGCGATCACGTGAACGCTGACGTCAGGGAGGGCTTCCTTCAGAGCTTCGTACCCGGCCGTATATACGAGTTCCTGGGCGCTCGCGTCAGGGGGCAACCACCCGATCAGCAGTCGTTCATGGCGTCGGGCGCCATTGGGCGTGGCGAAGGACAGCTCGTGGACGATCAGCCGTGCCTGGTCGGTCGGTAGGTTCTGAAGCAGTTCGTCTTGCGTCCAGTTGGCCTCGGTCTCCGGCACCAGGGCACCCGAATCGAGCTCGAGGACTGCGGTATTCACGTCCCGCAGCTCCTTCACGTGCCGACAGGCCTCCAGACAGCTTTCTGCTACGCGCACCGGGATGCTCACGAGCTTCCCCTCTCGGTCGTGGATGTCACAGGACGTCAACGGAGCCAATGCCGTCGGAGATACGCACCGCGATCCGTGGCCGCAGCCGGCCCGCCGGGCGAGCGCGAGGCACGGCCCGTGACGTCCAACTGATCGTTTCAGAATGAGTGGGGCTGTGGGTCTTGGGTCGACGATCTTGGTCGGCATGGTGGCCGGGGTGCGTGCTGATCTTGTTCCTGCCGACCTGTGGGAGCGGGGAGCCCCGCTGCTGCCGCCCACTCCCGAACGCCGCCGTCGCCACCCCGGTCGGCTGCGTGTTCCCGACGGAGCCGCCGGTCAGCACCGGCGAGGGAGCCATCGGGCGGGCCCGGTTCAGGAGGCGAGGTGGCAGGATGACGCGGTGTCCGACTCTCTCCGTGAACCGTGGCTGCGTGGCATCGCCTTCAACGCCGCGGCGCCCGCCGACGTACTGATACGTCTCCTGGACGAAGCGGCCGGTGAGGCCGGCTTGCTGATGTGCGAGGGCCGCGACCTGCCCGACGCCGCCATCGACGCGGCCCTCCGCCACCCGGTCGAGCGGGTCCGACGCGCCCTCGCCCGCAACCTGCACGTCGACCCCGTACGACTCGCTCCCTTGGCATCGGACCCTTCGGGACTCGTCCGTGCGTATCTCGCCGGCGGCACCCGGCGCAAGCCCCGGTGGGTCCGGCCCCTGCCGGTCGACATCCTCGTCACCTTCCTCACCGCCCAGGAAGGAGGCGAGGACGGCAGGGTCACCGAAACGGAAATCGTCGGGGAGCTCTGGTCCTCCCGGCAGGTCCCTCCGTCCTTCCCGCGGGACATGGCCGGTCACGACCACCCCGCACTCCGTCTGTACGCCGCCTACCAGTGGCGGTCGCTCACCGCTGCACAGCGCGATGCCCTGCTCGACGACCCCGACCCCGCGGTGCGGAAGGCGGCGCGGGAGACCAGCTGGGTGCTGGACCCGGAGGCGGTGGAGGCCAGGCTGCCGTCCATCGGATCGCGCCACGGGTGGTCCGTGCTCAGCGCCTATGCGCTGTCACCCGCGGTCGTCGAGCTGTGCTTCGCGGACGACGAGGTGTACCCGCTGGCCCTGAACCGCCATATCCCGGCCGACGCCCTCGCCCGGCTCGCCAGCCACCCCGATGCAGAGATCCGCAGGCTGGTCGCCACGCGGCCCGACCTGGGACCGGCGGCGGCGGAGCTGAGGCAGGATCCGGACGAGGACGTGCGGATGCGTGCCCGCCTCCAGCCCTCCATCCGTACCTGGGCCGAATTCGAGGCGGTCCAGAGTGTGGTCGATCACGGTCGCGACTGCACCTGCCCGATCACGGAGCCGGCCACCGAGCTGTCGCCCGACTGGTACGCCACCTGCGCGGCGTCCGAGGAACCGGTGCTCCGCCGGGTTGCGGCGAGCTGGCCCGGCCTGCCCGCAGAGCTCGTCGGGACACTGGCGCTGGACGATGACGAGGAGGTACGGATCCGGCTGGCCTGCCACCACCCGCTGGCTCCGCCGCGCCTCCTCCTGGACGTCTTCGTGACCCGCCCGGCCCACCGTCCGCACCTGCTGACCCTGCCCGCGTTCCCCCGCACCGGCCGGACCCACCTCATCGGCCACCCGGACCCGGAGGTACGCGCCCTGGCCGCGGCCGACCCCGCCCTGCCCGCACCTCCGCTGGAAGACCCCGACGATGCGGTACGCCGGGCAGCCGCCGCCAACCCGACCCTGACACCGGAGACCCTGGAAACCCTCCTCACCGACCCTCGCACCGCAGAGGGCGCCGCGGCCAACCCGTCCCTCCCCGTCCCCCGCATGCACGCGCTCCTCGACGAATGCCTGAACAGCGCCGCCACCCCACCGACGGCGGCCCGACGCTGGGTCAGCACCGCCGGGGTTCTGGCGGCCGTCAGTGGGCAGGGGCCCAGAAGGCAGCCAGGTCGCCGTCGCCGGGGTTGATGCCGTCCCACCCGCCCGGAAGGTCCACGACCACGACGCCCGACGTCGGGAGCCCTTCCCTCAGCCGGTCCAGCAGGTTCGTCGGGCCGGTTCCGCACAGGGCCGTGGCCAGTTCGTGGATGCCGGGGTTGTGGCCGACCAGCATCACGTGACTCACCCCCGATCCGCGCTCCGCCAAGACGGCGGCCAGTGTGTTCGGGGCCTCGTTGTAGAGCCTGTCGTCGTACACGGTGGGCGGCACATCCGGGAGGGCCAGGGAGATCAGCTGCCATGTCTGGCGTGTTCTTCGGGCCGGGGAACACAGAACCAGTCGGGGTGCGAAGCCCGACTCGGCGAGCCAACGTCCCGTCTGCGGCGCGTCGGCCCGGCCGCGGTCGCTCAGGGCCCGTTCGAAGTCCTCGGCCGCGTGCTTCGGCACGGCCTTCGCGTGGCGTACCAGCAGCAGTCGGCATGCGGCGGCCGTGTCGGAGGCAGAGGATGGCGTGTGGGGTGCGGAACCGGAGGACATGGCCACCTCCTTCACGGCGGTACCGGTACAGACCCATGGTGCGGGGAGGACGGGGAGTACGCCTCCTCAAGCAAGCAGCGGCGGTTGGCCGGGCGACCCGATCCCATCCGGTCCGGTCCGGTCCGGTCCGGTCCGGTCGGGTGTCGCCGCTGTCGTCAGGAATGTCGACACCGCGTGCCGGGCACCCCCGCTCGAGGACTTCTGGCGTGTCGCCGGCTAGGAGGTCTTGTCGATCACGTCTGGGACGTGCTGTGCACGGGAAGACTCGGGCCCTCAGCCTTGTCGCAGGCGGCAGCGGTGCCGCTGCCGGGTTACGGTCCGGGGTCGTGGTGGGAGCGGGCGACGGGGTCAGGGAAGCGGGCGGGAGTGATGGGCTGACAGTTGTCACTGGTCGGTCTGGGTGACATCGGCCGCTTGGTCGTCGCCCGGTACGGTTCCGTCCCGCTCCGGCTCGTCCGGTGACCGTCCCAGCGGCTCCGGTGGTCCTGGCGTCGGCGTTCCGGCCGTCCTCAGGAGGGCAGGTTCTGTTCCGCCCACACCACCTTGCCGGTCACCGTGCGGCAGGAACCCCATCGGCGGCACAACATGTTGATGAGCTGGAGACCTCGGCCTCCCTCGTCACTGAGATCCGCGTGCTGGATCTGGGGCAGGTCGGGGCCCGTGTCAGAGACCTCCACGACAAGTCGGTCGCCGCGCAGCAGCCGGAGTCTGCCGGGCCCGTTGCCATAGCGCAGGGCGTTGCCGACGAGTTCGGAGACGACGAGTTCGAAGACGTCGGTGAGCTCCGTCAGATCCCACTCGGCGAGCTGGTCCGTGACCAGGCTCCGGGCGACGGACGCCGCTCGCCCTTCCTGCGGCAACTGCCACTCGCGCAGGTCGGCCGGGGTGTCGTCCGAGACGGCCGTGGCGACGATGAGTACGGCCTCGTCGAAACGGGTGGCGTCGGCCGGGGCGCGCTCGATCAAGCCGCCGGCTTCGAGAGCCTCGGATGCCAGGCCGCACGCCGTGGAGCGCAGAGACTCCAGCTGGTGGTCGATGTCCGCGCGCCGGGACTTGACGAGCCCGTCCGTGTACATGACCAGGTTGCCGCCCCTCGGCACTTTGACACGGATCGGGTCGTACGGGATCACTCCGGCCCCGAGCGGCGCGCCGACGGGTACGTCCACGAACTCGGCGGAGCCGTGTCCGTCAACGAACAGCGGCGGCAGGTGCCCGGCGCTGGCCAGCGTGTAGGTGGAGTCGGCCGGGTCGAACACGGCGCAGAGGAAGGTGGCGACCTGCTCGTCCTCCAGGTCACGCGTGGCGAGGTCGAGCCGGGCCAGGACCCGCTCCGGAGCCATGTCCAGGGTCATCAGGGTGCGGGCCACCGTCCGCAGACGTCCCATCGTGGCGGCGGCGGGCAGCCCGTGGCCCATGACGTCGCCCACCATGAGGGCCGTACGTCCGCCGGGCAGGGCCATGATGTCGTACCAGTCCCCACCCACGCCGTGGTGCGCCGTCGAGGGCGCGTACTCGGAGTGCACGCGCAGCCCGGGCGTCACCGGGGTCGCGCGCGGCAGCAGTGCGCGTTGCAACGAGACGACGTGCTCGCGCTCGCGCCCGTACAGCCGGGCGTTGTCGATGTAGACGGCGGCCTGGGAGGCCAGCTGTTTCACCAGTGCGAGGTCTGTGGTGGAGAACGGTGGTGTTCCGGGGCCGCGGACGAAGTCCGCGCTGCCGAGCAGCAGCCCGCGGGCGATCAGCGGCACGGCGAGATAGCTGTGCACTCCGGCGGCTCGCATCTTCGCCGCGGCGCTCTCCGTCGGCGCGACCTTGATGAAGTCGTCGTTCCTCATGCGGCTGACCAGCACTGGCTTGCCCTGTCGCAGACAGTAGCGGTGGAGCAGCGTCTCGTGCGTCTCTTCGGCGCGGGCGGAGGTCTCGCCCACCGGAGTGGGCTCCAGGGAAGACAGCTCCTCGACGGCGCACAGCGCGGTGGCCCGCATGAGCGGGACACCCGTACCCGTCCACTGTGCGCCCTCGTCGCCCCGCAGGACACTGTCCAGGATGTCGACGGCGGCGCCGTCGGCGAAGCGGGGCACGGTGAACTCGGCCAGCTCTTGGGCCGTGCGTTCCAGGTCGAGGGTGGTGCCGATCCTGGAAGCGGCGGAGTTCAGCCAGGCGAGCCGACCTCGCGTGGTGAGCCGGTCGAGCGGGACCTCGCCGCCACCCCGGGCGAGTCGTCTGCGGGCTCCGCCCGAGCGGTGCGCCACGGCGCCCTTTCCGGCCGAAGCGCGGGCGGCCAGGCGCCGCCTTCCCTCGCCGCCGTTCATTCTTTCGACCTCCAGAACAGGAACTCGATCGCTGTTGATGCTCAGCATGCACCCTTTTTCGGCCGATCGGCCGACTTCCGGCCGGGAACTCGGCCGGTACGACGCGGAGGGGAGGAGGCGGTCCTCCGGATGCAGGCGCGCCCACTGGAACTGGACCTCCGGTCCTCGAGCGGAAGCCCGACCGGCCTGCGCGGGCCTTCCACCGCCGGGCAGGCGAGTGAGCGGAGCCCCTCCTGGTGGCGCCAGGCCGGCTGTCAGGGCCGGTCCCGGGGCGGCGCGCGCCTAAGATCACCGGGGCGTGGACGGCGGACGAGACACGGGAGAGGCGGCGGACATGGCGAACGAGCGCGTGTACCTGGTGACCGGGGGCGGAACGGGTATCGGGGCTGCGACCGCGCAGTCGTTGGCCCGGGCGGGACACAAGGTGGCGGTGTCCGGGCGCCGCCCCGAGCCGCTACGGCTGGTCGCCGAGGAGACCGGCGCCCTGCCCGTACCGTCGGACATCGGCGATCCCGCCGCGGTCGCCTCGCTCATCGAGACGGTGGTCGGCACGTACGGGCGGCTCGACGGTCTGGTGCTCAACGCCGGCATCGGGCGGGGCGGCGGGGTGGGCGAGGTGACCCTGGAGGACTGGGAGGAGGTCATGCGGACCAACCTCACCGGTCCGTTCCTGCTGCTGCGCGCCGCGCTCCCGCACCTGCTCGACGCCCGCGGCGCGGTGGTCGCCGTGGCCTCGGTGTCCGCCCTGCGCAACGGCGTCGGCAACGCCGCCTACGCCACCTCCAAAGCGGCGCTGCTCCAGCTGTGCCGCTCGCTCGCGGTCGACTACGGGGGCGCGGGGCTGCGCGCCAACACCGTGTGCCCGAGCTGGGTGCGCACCGACATGGCCGACCGCCGAATGAGCCGATTCGCCGACGAGGCGGGCCTGGCCGGGAACGGTCTGGAAGCGGCGTACGAGGAGGTGACCCGGGTCCTGCCCGCCGGGCGGCCCGGTGAGCCGCACGAGGTCGCGGAGGCCATCGCCTGGCTGCTGTCGCCCGCCGCCTCGTTCGTGAACGGTGCGACGCTCACCGTCGACGGCGGCGCGACCGCACTCGACCCGGGCACCCTCGGCTTCGAGTTCCGGCTGGAGCCACGCGCCCCGCGAGCCTGACCGACAGCCACGGCCGAAATGACCGGTCACGCTCGTCGACCGCGTTCGAGCAGCGCACAGTCGTCGTCCCGGCCGGCAACAGTCCTCCCGCGCCGATGAGGACCGCCGGCACCGTTCGGCACCGGCACACCCGACGACAGGGAGCCACCTACTCAGGAAGCCACGTAACGGAACTCCGGTCCGTAGTTCTTGCCGCTGCCGTCGGGCAGCGCGCGCTTCATCAGCTCCCGGGCGGGCGGCTTCAGCCCGAACATCTTCACCACCGCGTCGTCCAGCAGGTCCGTGGCTTGGGCAGGGTCGTCCTGCTGCCACACCAGTTCGAGAAGCCGCAGCATGTCGCTGTAGACGCGATTGCACTTGTCGAGAAGAACCGTCACGTCGGCGGCGGGCGCGCCGGGCCCCGTCCGTGGCCAGCCCCCCTGCGGCACGATCCCCATGGGGAGGGTGGGAGGCATGGGGACGGGTGGGCCCTGGAAGTCCCACACATCAGGATGGCCGGGCGGGTGGATCAGTTTGCGTCCGTGCAGGACTTCCAGGAAGGCGTAGTAGTGGGCGAGCTCGCCCGATGCCGCCTCGTTCGGGTGCGGGTTCCGGGGGGACACGGACGTCCCCTCGCCCTGCTCCTTGATGACAGCGACTGCCGACTCGACGGCGCCGAGCGTGGTGAGGGCCACGAGGTTGTTCCCCGAGCCGTGGTGCGACATGTCCCTGCTCACCTGCCGAACCCCGGTGATCAGGCGCGGGCTCGCGCGCAACGCGTCCAGGATCGCGGTGTAAAAGGCTCCGATCGAGGTGTACGCCGGGGCCGCCCGCACGATCGGGTCGTCGGGCTCCTCGATGCTCGCGTACATGGCGACCGCGTCCTTCGTCAGCCCGCCCAGGAAGACGGTGAGTTCGGGCCGTACGCCGCCGGGCAGCGGGCCCGGGTACGCCGGCACCAGCGTCTCGTCCGCGAGGCGGGGCGAACCGCCGACGGTGGTGAGCAGGTTGCAGGCGAGGCCGAGGTGCGACATCTCGTCGAACACGATCGTGCGCAGGGCGCGGAAGACCTGGGTGTCTCCTCCGCTCGGGGTGTCGATCGACCACATGCCGCAGAGGTACGGCGGGAGCGTGGCGAGTTCCAGCAGGACCGCCTGTTGTACCGCGTCCTTCAGCCACTCGGCGTCGCGCTGCTCCGAGGGCCGCCGCATCAACTCGACGATCCGATTGCTATGCGTGTACTGGACGGCTTTCACCACCGGCCTCCTTCTGGACGAGTCCCCCGCCGTCGATCGTCGGACCGCGCCGTACCGTCGTTGCCGTCATCGCAGAGGTTCATCCCTCCCCACCACCGTTCTTCGTCGCCCGAGTGGGATCGTCCTCGCGAACCGGAGGCAGCCTCGTACGCGGGCTCCCCTGGGCGTGCGCCTCCGACCGCAGGGTCTCCGCGACGACGGAACGGGGGCCTGCCGCCGGAGCCCGGCTAAGGCCCAGGAGACGCTGGGAGGTGCCGCACAGCACCGCGGGCTCGCCGACGGAACTCCAGACGGAAGTGACCGGGCAGCTGAAAGGCGGACTGCCGTGGAGGTGAAGGGGGGATTCATCTGCCGTTCCTGCACGCTTTTCGTGAGACACGAGAACGGGAAACGGTTTCCACCACCCCGCCCATCATAAAACGGTGAGCCGCCGGGGGCCTGTCGTCGGAAACGCGTCCGCATGCCCGACGCTCCAGAGGCCCCACTCCCGCAGCGCGCAGGCCGCCGGTCACAGCCACGAAATCGGCACCCGAGGCCCCTGCCTCTCCTGGCCCCCGCTTGGTGGTCGAGCCTCGGCGATGCCCCGTGGACCAAGTGGTGATCGACGCCAACAGCAAGCTCGTCGTCGCCGTCGGCCTTCCTCTGCCCGGCAACCGCGACGACTGCCGCCGACGCCCGGGCCAGGAGCGCCTGACGCCTCAGCAGGAAGCCCCCCACGCGAGGCGACCTCTAGCCCCGGCGGTCCCCGAGGACGCCAGGGGGGCGCGGTGCCACCGGGCTCGTCTCGGCGAGGTGGGCGTCCATGGTGGCGTTCAGATCGGTCATGAACTGCTCGAACTGTTCCAGGAGCTGTGGCGGGTAGGGGGACATCGCGGCATCGAGGCGGCCGGCGAGCGGGCCGAAGAACTCGTCCGCCCGCTCCTGGATGTGCGGGCCGCCGCGCAGGGTGACGATGCGTCGGTCGGAGTGCTCGCGGGTGCGGGTGATGTGCCCGGCCGCTTCGAGGCGGTTCAGAAGCGCGGTAGTGGCGCCCGTGGACAGGGAGATGCGCTCGCTCAGCCGGGCCGGTGACAGCGGGGTCCCGCGTTCTTCGGCGGCGGCGATCTCCAGCACCGCGGTCGCGTCGGTGGAGTGCAGGCCCAGCCATGCCGCGAAACGCCGGCTGAGCTCGGCGTAGTGGCCGCCGTAGATCCGCAGCCCTTCCATCAGTCGCTCGCGCCGCGCCGCGACACCGTCGCCCATCGCTTCCTCCACCGGGCCTGCCACCTCTTCTCTCCTGCCGGGCGTCCAGGTGGGCGGCCCGCTTTGACAACCTACCTTCACCACTTTACCTTCACGATGGAATTACTTCATCATGGAGGTATCTGGCGTGCGTGACCCGTCCCCCACCCCTGACGAGACGACCGAGCCCTACCGGTGGCGGTGGCTGATCCTGGCGGTGATGATCGTCGCGGAGATCATGGATCTCCTGGACGCCTCGATCGTCAACGTCGCCGGGCCGGCCCTGGAGGACTCCCTCGGCGCCGGTTCCGTCGGACTGCAGTGGGTGATCGGCGGCTACGCCCTCACCCTGGGCGCCGGGCTCGTGCTCGGCGGCCGGCTCGGCGACCGCTACGGCCGGCGCCGGATGTTCCTGATCGGCCTGGCGGCCTTCACCGCGACCTCCTTGCTGTGCGCGATCGCGCCGAACATCGAGTCGCTGATCGCCTTCCGCCTGCTGCAGGGCACCGCCGGAGCGATGCTGCTGCCCCAGGGTCTGGGTCTGCTGCGGGAGAACTTCTCCGGCCCCGAGCTCACCAAGGTCTTCGCGATCTTCGGACCCGTCCTGGGCCTGGGCGGCATCATCGGCCCGGTCCTGGGCGGCTTCCTCATCGAGGGCGACTTCTTCGGCCTGGGCTGGCGGTCGGTGTTCCTGATCAACCTGCCCATCGGAATCGCGGCGCTGATCGTCGCCGCGAAGTTCGTACCCAAGAAGGCGGGCGACCTCACGGTACGGGTCGACATGACCGGCGCCGCACTGGTCGTGGCTTCCTGCGCCCTGCTGGTGCTGCCGCTCAATCAGGGACAGGAGAACGGCTGGCCGCTGTGGACATGGCTGTCCATGGCTGCCTCGGCGATCGGTTTCGCCCTCTTCGCCCTCCAGCAGCGCCGCACGGCCGGCGCGGGCCGCGAGCCGCTGGTGACCCCGGGCCTCCTGCTCCGCAAGCCGGCCTTCACCGTCGGCCTCGGCGGCATCGCCCTGTTCTTCGGCGGACTGATCGGCACCCAGCTCGTCCTGACCCTGTTCCTCCAGATGGGCCGGCACTTCACCGCCGGCGACGCGGGACTGGGCAACCTGCCCCTCGCCGTGGGAACCGCCATCGGCGGCGCCATCAGCGGCGCATTCCTCGCCGACAAGATCGGCCGCAAAGTGCTGCAGATCGGACCGCTCGTCCAGCTGGCCGGCGCGGCCGTGCTGTGGTTCGAGCTCGACGGCCTCGACACCGCCTCGTTCTCGATCTGGGACATCGTTCCCGGCACAGCGGTGGCGGGCATCGGCGCCGGCATGGTGATCGCCGCCCTGTTCAGCTTCATCCTCGCCGCGGTCGACGACGACGAGATCGGTTCCGCCTCCGGCGTGCTGTCGGCCGTGCAGGCCATAGGCGGCTCCATCGGCGTCGCGATCTTCGGCTCGGTGTTCTTCGCCCAGGCCAAGACCGGTGACTTCACCGGCGGATTCCACCGCGCGCTGATCGTCCAGGCATGCCTGCTGACGGCGTTCCTCGCGATCACCTTCCTGCTGCCCGAGACGGGCCGCCCCGACGACGAGCAGCACGGCATCGCCACCGAGCCCGCCACCGGCTCCGGCGCGAAGCAGCACCTCACCGTGTGAAACACAGCTGGGGAGAGCGCCCACGGAAGTCGTCACCGAGCGCCTCTGGGAGGCGTGGGACCTCGACGGCGAGCACCACGGAGAAGGCCGCCGGTTCTCTGGTCGCACGGACACCTATGTCCACGACGACGACGCCAAGTGGCCAGCCAGAACGTCAAGGGGCACACCCGCGACGTTCACCTATGACCGCAACCGACTGCTGAGCGCGTCGGTGGCCGGCACGTCGTACGTGGTGTCGACTGGGCCGTCCTGGAGGCGGGCCTCGGGACGGCGCTGCCATCGGACTTCCGCTCGTTGGCGGAGGCGTATCCGGCCCTGCTCGTCGACGACCTCCTGATGGTGACCGTTCCCCGGCCCGGCACCGAGGCGTCATGGGCGTCCGGGTCGAGGAATGACGAGATCCTCCAGGATCTGCACGAGATGGGCGACACCGGGGACTACGTTCCCTTCCCTCGACCCGGTGGCCTGCTGGGTTGGGCGAGTTCCAGCTCGGGGGGCGATCGCCGTGGGTGTGCCTTCCCGCTGAATTGACCGCCTCGTACACCCTTGCCTTCGTTGCCCCGTCAGTCCGTCCCCTCAGAATGTGGCGGCGCTCACAGAGCGAACCCGTGATGATCCGGCATCCGGTTCCGCTGGGTTATCGGGAGGCCCGGAGAACCGGCGCCCCCGAGAGCCACGGAGGACCGGGAAGAACCGCACCGGTTCGCGCACGAAGGGTGGAACCGATGAACCACGTCAGCCACACGCTGCGGGCCGCCGACATGAGCCGGTACGCCTCCGCGTTCGCATCCCGCGCGACCGCACAAGCACGGCTCCCCCTCGACTTCTCCGCGACCAGCCTTCGGATCGTCGATCGCGTGGTGGACGGGCTGCGGCGCGGGGCCGACGACCCGGTCGCGGCCGCGCCGATCCTCCACGAACTCGGCGCGTACGTCGGCGAGGTACTCGTCCGTCAGGCCCGCGCCCGCTGGGTCGACTTCGACGCCGCGACGTCCGAGCTGTTCCGGCAACCGGTCGGCGTCCGCATGCCCGACGGACTGGCGTGGAACCCACTGGGCAAGGTGGTGAACCGCTTTGAGCTGGGCCCCGACGAATCCGCCTACGAGTTCTTCCTGTTGCTCCCGGGGCGTGCACGGCGCCCGCCGCTGTCTCGGGGTGCGGCCGACGACCGGCGGCCACGTAAGGTGAAGCACCGGACAGCGTGACGCGGATAGACCGAAGGAAGATCATTTGAGGGCGGACGACCCCGCTCTGCAGCATGCGGTGGAGCGTGCACAGGACGGTGACGACGAAGCGTTCGCCGACGCGTACCGGATCGTGCAGCCTGGGCTGCTGGGATATCTGCGGGGACTCGTCGGCGATTCCGCCGAAGACGTCGCCTCCGACGCCTGGCTCGAGATAGCCCGCGACCTGGGGCGGTTCCGCGGGGACGGTGCCGGGTTCCGCGGCTGGACCGCGACCATCGCCCGCCACCGCGCGCTGGACCACCTACGGCGCCTGCGCTCCCGACCCTTAACGGCCCCGTTGGAACAGGACGTGCTCGATCCGCCCGCCCCGCGGGAGACGGCAGGCGAGGCCCTGGAGGCGATATCCACCGCCGAGGCACTGGCCCTGGTCGCCGGGCTTCCCCGGGACCAGGCCGAGGCGGTACTGCTGCGGGTGGTCATCGGGCTGGACGGACCCGCGGCGGCCCGAGTGCTGGGAAAGCGGGTCGGAGCTGTACGCTCCGCCGCGCACCGCGGACTGAAGCGGCTCGCGAAGGAACTGAAGGGATGAGAGGTGACAACGGTATGCGGGAACACGACGACATCGAGGCGGCACTGGCCGCTGCCCTGCGGCCCACGGACGTGGACGACGCCTCGACCCGAGCAGCCGTCACCGCGTTCCGCACGGCCCGCGACACGGGCCTGCACACGTCTCGGCGCACCCGACGCCGCGAGGACTGGCGTCCCGCATCGGAACGCCGCAGGGGACGTTCGCTGAAGACCGCACTCGCAGCGCTGTTCGCCAGCCTCACCCTGGGCGGCGTAGCGATCGCCGCGGCCGTTCCGCTCGACCTCTTCGACGAGACCGAGGCCCGCGAACCCACACCCCACCGCAGCACCTCCGCTCCCCTGCCGTCGGAGGAACCCGCAAGCCCGCGGCCCGAACCCCCACTCGCAGGTTCGTCGCCCCCTCCCCGAGCCCCCGCCACACACCCCGTTCCCCACGCCATCGCCACCGCCACCGCCACCACCACCCAGTCGGCGTCGACGGGCGAGCCGCTCTGTCGCGCGTACGAGAAGGCCCTGGGCCACGGCAAGGCCATGGAAGCCGCGGCCTGGAAGCGTCTGGTCGCCGCGGCCGGCGGCAAGGACGTCCTGGCGTACTGCGACTCCCTCCCGACGTCCGAAGCCACGGCCCCGCCCCCGGTGTCCGGGAACAAGCGCTCCGATCCCCTCTCCAAGAGTCCCTTCGACATCCCCGCAGCACCCGAAGCCGGCGATGCGACCCGTCACCCCCATGCGCCTGCCGGGGATACGCCGGCTGCCGGGCGCGGTCGCTGACCACGAGAATCGCCTTCGGGGTCATCGAATCCTCTGGGCCGCCCATGCGGGGGGACCGTGTCCGGCGTTCCCCATGCGGTTCGCGGATTCGCCACGCATGCTCGAAGCATGTCCCAGGTGACCACCACCGACCTGTACGAGGTCACGATGGCGCTCTCGTACCTGCGGGAGGACATGCGCGCACCGGCCACCTTCAGTCTCTTCGTGCGCGACCTCCCACCGGGGCGCGGATTCCTCGTCGCCGCGGGACTGGAACCGGCCCTCGACTACCTCTCGCGCTTCCGGGTGAGCGGCTCCGACGTCGAGGAGTTCGCGGAGACGCTGCGGCGGCCCGTGGAGGACCTCGCACCGCTTCGCGGTCTGTCCTTCGACGGCCAGGTCCGTGCGGTGCCCGAAGGCCGGCTCGTGTTCGCCGGAGAGCCGCTCCTGGAGGTCACGGCACCGCTGCCACAGGCCCAGCTCGTGGAGACGTATCTGCTGTCGCTCGTCTGTCATCAGACGGCGGTCGCCTCGAAGGCGGCCCGGTGTGTGCTCGCCGGCGCCGGTCGTCCCCTGGTGGATTTCTCCCTGCGCCGCTCCCACGGTCCGGAGGCGGGCATCCAGGCGGCCCGCCTGTGCGCACTGGTGGGCTTCGCCGGTACGAGCAACGTCGCCGCCGCGCGCCGGTACGGCATACCGGCGGCGGGCACCATGGCCCACTCGTACATCGAGGCCTTCGGCTCCGAGGAGCAGGCGTTCCGCGCCTTCGCCCGCACGCATCCGGGCCCGGTGACCTTCCTCGTCGACACCTACGACACCGATCGCGGCGTCGCGACGGCCGCACGCGTGCTCGCGGACCTCGGGCTCGGCCCGGAGTGCGGGATCCGCCTCGACAGCGGCGACCTGGGCGCCCAGGCCCACCGGGCCCGTGCCGCCCTCGACGCGGCGGGGCTGCGCGACGTGCGGATCATCGCGAGCGGCGGTCTGGACGAGTACGGCGTCGACCGGCTCGTACGGGAAGGGGCGCCGATCGACGCGTACGCCGTGGGGACGAAGGTCGGCACGGCCGCCGACGCCCCGTACCTGGACGCGGCGTACAAGCTGGTCGAGTACGACGGCCGTCCCGTCATGAAGCTCTCGGCCGCGAAGGCGACCGCTCCGGCCCCGAAGCAGGTCTTCCGCGATCCCGGCCTCAACGACGTCATAGGCCTGACGAACGAGGAGCCGCCCGAGGGCACGGAACCGCTGCTGCGGACCGTGATGCGCGGCGGGCTCCGCACGGAACCGCCCGCCACCCTGACGGCCTCCCGTACCCGCTTCGAGACCGACGTCGCCGCGCTACCGGAGGTTGCCCGGCGCATCGAGGACCCGGTGCCGCCGGCGCCCGTGGTGTCGACCCGGCTCGCGGTCCTCACGACCGTCGTACGCCACCGCACCGGGGCGCAGACCGGCTCCGGGCGGACGGCGCCCGGATGAGGTGGCTCCCCGTACTCGGTACTCGCGGGAGCGGCGCTGGTCCTGCTCATTCCGACCACGGGCGAGTCCCGGTCCCGGAGGGCCGAGGCAGCGAAAACGGGCGATCCTGAGAGGTGGGAGGCGTCGGACTCACGTAGGAGCGGCACGACCCGGCAAGGAAGTGACGATCATGGAAATCCAGCGCGGTTCCTACCCTCCGGTGATGGTGACGGCCGCACTCGACAAGCCGCTCTCCCGCTGGCTGTGGCTGGTCAAGTGGATCCTGGTGATCCCGCACTGGATCGTGCTGATCTTCCTCTGGATCGCCTTCCTCGTCGTCAGCGTGATCGCGTTCTTCGCGATCCTCTTCACCGAGCGGTTCCCGCGGGGTCTGTTCGACTTCAACCTCGGCGTGCTCCGCTGGTCCTGGCGCGTCTCGTACTACTCGTACGGCGCACTCGGCACCGACCGCTACCCGCCTTTCAGCCTCGGCCCCGAGCCCGACTACCCGGCCCGGCTCGACATCGCCTACCCGGAGCGGCTGTCCCGCTCGATGGTGCTGGTCAAGTGGTGGTTGCTCGCCATCCCCCACTACCTCGTGATCGCCTTCTTCAGCGGCGGCATGCGCGCCGCCGGCTGGTGGAGCGGCGGCCTGATCACGCTCCTCACGCTCATCGCGGGCTTCTCCGTGACCTTCACCGAACGGTATCCGCGCGATCTGTTCGCCCTGATCGTCGGGCTGAACCGCTGGGTGCTCCGTGTCGCCGCCTACGCGAGCCTCATGACGGACGCCTACCCGCCCTTCCGCCTCGACCAGGGCGGCGAAGAGCCGGTCGCTCATGAAGCCCGCTGACGCCTCCGCGGGCGGGCCCCAGCCGTGCCCGTGACCAGGCTGGGGCCCGCCCCGGCGGGAACATCGGGTGTCAGTCGCCGGCGACCTTCACCTTGGCGGCGGCACCCGTGGCCGCGGCCGGCGCCGGGGGCTTGAGCTGGACCCAGCCGGCCTTGCTCGGTGCGCCCTCCTCGTTGAGGAGGAAGAGCATGTAGTGGCCGGGCGGGGCCGCGGCGGCGGTCGGCGGGGCCTGGAGCTCCAGGAAGTTGCCACTGCGGCTCTTGATGCGCAGTTCGAGGTGACGCTGGCTGGTGTTGATCGAGTGGGTGGCGGTGGTCGGGGCCAGCAGTACGGCGCGGGTCACCTCGCCGGGCGTGCTGGTGCTCACCGTGATCTTCTCGTTGTAGCCCACGCTGGGGTTGAAGATCAGGCCGAGCGCGGGGCGGCTGCCCTGGTGGAGGTAGGCGGGCTCGTAGATCTCGATGCTGCCATTGTTGTTGTCGCTGATGTCGGGGTCGTTGGCGAGCTGCTGGAGTTCATCGCCCGTGATCATGACTCGGCCGTCCGGGAGGACCACGCCGTTGGAGTGGTAGCCGCGCGGCAGCCGCTGGACGGGGCCGAGCTTCCAGTCGCCGTTCTCGTCGCGCAGTTCGACCTGGCGGTACTTCAGGTCGGCGTTGGGGTTGTACGGCCCGTTGCCGTAGTCGCGGATGTCGAAGGCACCGTTGACGGTGAGCAGGTTGCCGTTCGGCAGGAGCAGGGTGTCGTCCTGGGTCCGCCCGAACGCCCGGGGCTTCTCGGTGTTCCACTTGCCGCCGGCCAGACGGTAGGTGTTCGGGTCATTACGGTCGCCGCCGAGGACCAGGACCGAGTCGGGCCCTCTGAAGCCGGCCGGCAGGGGAACCGCGGAGCCGTAGTTGCGTCTCCACTCCCCGCCGTCCGGGCCGGGCATGTCCTTGTTGACGTCCGGGCGGTTCGGCAGGTCCGTCCTGGTGTCGGCGGCGGTGTCGAAGAGCCACTGCTGGTCCACGGAGCGGCCGAGACCGTAGATCTTCCCGTCGCGCAGCGAGAACAGCTGCGGATAGTCCCACTTGAACGGGGCTTCGGTCCTGAGCTTGTCCACCCCCCAGCCGATCGGCTTGACCGACTTGTCGAACGGCACCTCGTGGGTCGCGGCGGGGAAGCGCTCGACGACCGGGGTGGGGGTGCCCCAGCCGAGCTCCGACTGGCCGGACATGATCACCTGACGTCCGTCGGCGCCGGTGACCACGCTCGGGTACCACCGGCCGACGGACATGTCCTTGTTCAGGTACCACTCCTCCGACCAAGGGTCGAAGACCAGGGACAGCTTGGCGCCGGAGCCTCCGTTGCCGCCGAGGTTGCCGCCGAAGACGCCGAGCATGCCGTTGGGCAGATAGGAGTGACCCGCGCAGAAGAACGGGGCCGGGCGGGGCTCGTTCTTGCCGTCGGGCATGTTGATGACCGGCGGCTTCTTCTCGGTGAACGCGCCGGGGCCGGTCCCCTTGGTGGGGTCCCAGATCCAGGCGCGGCCGGCGTTCTCCTTGCCGATGGTGTCGGTGGGGGCGGGTTCCTTCTGCGGGTTGCTCTCGATCCGCTCGAAGGAGAAGAGCAGGACCTTGCCGGTGGGCAGGAGCGCGACGTGGGCCGCGAAGTCCGGGGACTGGAAGTACTCCCGGAACCGGCCGAACTCGGCGGCGTCGAAGGACGCGTTGGCCTTCTCCTGGGAGGCGGTCAGCGCCTTGAGCCGCTCCGTACGGGTCGTCTGCGGGTACTCGCCGACGCCGGCCATGGCCTTCCGCGTACGGGCGTGTTCCTCGGCGTGCTCCTTGCCGAGCGTCGCCGCCTCGGCCGGGTCGACGGTGACCGGTGCGGTCGCCGCCCGGGAGGCCGGGCCGTAGGGGAAGGCATCGCTCTCCTCGCCGTGACCGGTGTGGGCGAGTACGGGGCCGGCCGACACCAGGGCCATGGACGCGGCCATCGCGGTGGCGGCGCAGACGGAGATCGCCGCGGCGAGCCGTCGGCGGGCGGGCAGGGACGGGTTACTGCGGGACATGGGACTCCTTGCCGGAGAGGTGAAGGCGCACCGGCCCCGACGAGGGGACGCGTCGGGGACGGGCTGAGCCGGGACTGCCACCTGTTCACGCAAAGTGACAGGCTTCAGCATTCCGGCGGGTTGTCCGGCTGTCACCCCGGGGCATGCAGGCGGGTGACCGCGAGCCTCGAAAGCGCCCCACCGCACCTCGCGCGCCCCCCGACCAGCACGTTTGTGCACAACAAACGGGTGATGGACCGCTTCATCGGCCCGTCGGCCACCGGAAGCCCTCACGGGTGCCGCTTACGTTGCTCATCACTCTGCGCAATAAGGCGTGGAGGTGTCGATCTTCTGGAGTGAGCATGGTGGACGACCTCGAGCTGCGTGACAGCGACGACATCCAGGGCGATGTGATCGCCGGCTTCAAGAAGGACCAGATGACCCTGCTGTTCCTCAAGTTCGAGGACCCGGCGCGGGCACGTACCTGGGTCAAGAGCCTGGAACCGCAGATCTCCACGACGCGGCAGGTGGCGACCTTCAACGCCGCCTTCAGCAAGGCCAGGAAGTCCTCGGCCGGCGACGACCCGAAGACACTGAAGGCCACGTGGATCAACGTCAGTTTCACCTGCGCCGGCCTGCGGGAGCTGACCGGAAAGGACCCGCTGCCCTCCGTCAAGCCCGGCAGCGGCCTGGAGGCCTTCAAGCAGGGCTCGGACAAGCGGGCGCTCGGGGACACCGGCGACAGCTCGCCGGAGATGTGGCTCTTCGGCAACGGCAAGGGCCAGGTCATCCACGCCGTCCTCACCGTCGCCTCCGACACCGTCCAGGACCTCCATGCGGCGGTCAGACAGCAGCGCGAGGCGGCCGCCGCGGCGAAGATCGTGATCGTGTTCCAGCAGGACGCCGCCACGCTGCCCGGCAGCCGGAGGGGCAAGGAGCACTTCGGCTTCAAGGACGGAGTCAGCGAGCCCGGCGTGACCGGCTTCGACGAGCCCGACCCCGTCAAGCCCGAGTACGTCAAGGGCCATCACGGCACCCGGCTCATCCCGCCCGGCGAGTTCGTCGTCGGGCACGACCGGGTCGGCGGCGTGCCGCACGAGACGCCCGACTGGGCCGACAACGGCAGCTTCCAGGTGGTGCGGCGGCTCGGCCAGGACGTCCCGGGCTTCTGGTTCCAGGTCGCCGTGCAGCTGAAGGTGCTCAAGGAGGCCAAAGTGGTGCCGCCCGAGGCCACCTCGGAGTGGCTGGCCGCCCGCCTCGTCGGCCGGTGGCGCTCCGGCACCCCCGTCGCCACGTGTCCCCATGCCGACAGGCCCTCCAACGCGATGGCCGGCGACGACAACGACTTCGGCTACCGCAACGACCCCGAGGGCTTCGTCACGCCGCTCTTCTCGCACTTGCGCAAGACCAACCCCCGGGACGGCCTCCAGGAGAAGCCCGGCGATCCGCCGTTCGACGAGAATCCGGTGATGGACCGCCGCCGGATCATCCGCCGCGGCGCCCCGTACGGCGCACCCTTCGACCCCGCCTCGGAGGGCCCCGGCGGGCCCGACGAGAAGCGCGGCCTCCTCTTCGTCTGCTACCAGTCGGACCTCGTGCAGCAGTTCGAGTTCATCCAGAAGGCGTGGATCGACAGCCCGGACTTTCCGCCCAACCGGACCAACAAGCCCGGCCCGGACGGAATGGTGGGCGCCGCCGGCAAGCTCAGCTACGAGACGCCCGGCAAGACCACGCAGCTGAGTCTCAGTCAGTTCGTCGTCACAGAGGGGTCGGTCTATGCCTTCGCCCCCTCGCTGACCCTGCTGCGGCTGCTCGGTGACGGCCGACTCACCGACAAGCCGCCCGCCGTCGTCCGGCCGACCGACGCCTTCCTGCCCATCCCCGGGATGCAGCGGGACCAGGGAAAGAGCTGGTACTGGGCATACGGGGCGGGCAGCGACGGCGTCGTCTGCCGGACCATCTCCATCGCCGACGGCGACGAGCACACGGACGTCCGAGAACGCCCGGACCGGCCGCTGACCCTGTGGCCGTGCTACGCCGGGGTGACGAAGGTCGACGCGATCCTGCCCGTCCCGGACGAGCAGCGGATCAACGGCCGCAGCCGGTTCTGGCTGTTCCACACCGTCGAGGGCCGGCAGGTCTACCGGCGGATCTGGATCGCCGACGACGCCGAGTCCGGGCTCCCTCCCGAGCAGACTGCCGGGATCGACATCCCGGATCGCTCGCTCTCCGCCTGGGTCTCGTTCAGCGGCGTGGAAAGGGTGGACGCCTTCCTGCCGGTGCCCGACCTGCAGCGAGTGAACGGTAAGAGCCACTACTGGGTCTTCCACACCCTCATGGGCCGTCAGGTCTACCGGCTCATCTCGGTCGCCGACGGCAGGATGCACCAGGACGCCCTGGAGCGCGGCGACCGCGGGCTCGACCTGTGGCGATCACTGAACGGGATCACCCAGGTCGACGAGTTCCTCGCGGTACCGGACATGCAGCGGATCAACGGCATGAGCCTGTTCTGGGTGTTCCACCAGGACAAGTACCGGATCATCATGATCCGCGACGGCAGTGGCCACGAGGACCAGATCTCGGTCGACGACCGCGCCCTGACCATGTGGACGTCCCTGACGGCCTGACCGCGCTTCGGAGGCTCGTGAGGTGGCCCATCGCGCGGCAAGCGAGTTCGGCTCGAACTCGCGGGCGGCGACGGTGGGCCTTCTCGCGGCCCTCGATGACGACATCGTGGCCGACGCCGCTCACCGTCCGGGGCCGGCCGGTCGGCCTGGCCTCACTTCAGGTGCCGGGCGAAGAACCGGGCCCCGTCCTCCATCTCGGAGCGCGGAACGCCGGTGTGTCCGCCGAGGTTGGCGTGCAGGGACTTCTCCTTGGAGCCGAAGGCGTCGAACAGGTCGAGCGCCACCTGCCGGTCGTTCCCCTCGTCGTCCCACTGCAACAGGACCCGCAGCGGAATGGTGACCTGGCGAGCCTCTTCGAAGATGGCGGCGGGGACGAAACTCCCGGCGAAGAAGCCGGCAACCACGATCCGCGGCTCGACCGCCGCAAGGCGGACGCCGATGGAGATCACTCCCCCTTCGTACCCGACCGGGCCGCCGATCTCGGGCTGCGACAGGAGGTCGTCCAGAGCGGCCTGCCATTCGGGGACCGCCCTTTCGACCAGCGGGAGGATGAGGGCGTCGACGATCTCGTCGCCGACCGGCTCGCCGGCCTCCAAAGCCCGGCGCAGGTCGGCGCGGGCCTGCTCGGCGGCGGCCCAACGGGGCCGTTCACCGCTCCCGGGGAGTTCGATGGTGGCCGCGGCGAAGCCGTGCTCCGCCGCGTAGTACCGGGCCCGCCCCGCCAGCCGGGGGTACATCTTGCGCAGTCCGAGGGGAGGGTGACCGATCAGGATCAGCGGCGCCGGCGCGCATGCGGACGCGGGCGTCCACAGGATGCCGGGGATCTCGCCAAGGGTGAATTCGCGCTCGAGGACGTCGTCGTCGAGGCGCTGCTCAGAAGTGAATTGCACGGTCGTGCCTTTCGGGAGTGCTCATGTTCGGCGCTCCCGGACGACCTATCGCCCGACCGTGACCCCGGAGGAGAGCACCCATGTCAATACGTTCACGGGTACCACCTCCTCGTTCTCTCGCACGGCCTCCCGGAAGTTAGCAGTGATTTCCGTGGTCCGCCAAACGTTTTCGCGGAGGCCTGTCACCGGAGGCCACGGAGTCACTCGCCCAAGGGGCAAGGCCGTGTGATGAAGGGCTTCGGCCCTCGGACCGGGCCGGAGGTGCCGCAGTCGACGAGATGGCCCAGTTCGCGAAGGTTGTTCCCGTGTGCGGCGATGCCGCAGTCCGTGCCCATGGCGATCTTCACGCCGCGCTCGATGGCCCGCGGTACCGAGGTGAGCGAGCTGCCCTGCCGCTGCTTCTTCTTCGCCATCGTCCACGCCGGTGGGGTGGACGGGTCGAAGTCGTGGGTGGCGGTGGAGAGGGATGGGGGACGAGGTCGGCGCCCTGCCGGAGGAGGTTCCGTGCCTCGCGGCGGCATTCCGCCACGCCGTCCGCGAGGCGGCTGACGGAGGGTTCCACGGGGCCGTTGTCGGTGGGCATGCGGAAGTCGACGTGGCCGCCGGTGGTCGACATCATGGCCACGGCCACCTGCAGACGGGGACCCGCGGCCCCGCCCGCAATCCGCAGAGGCCGTCGCTGCGGGAGGCCCGCCTGCTTGGCCGGTGCCGAGCGGGGTAGCCGCCTCACAGATCTGGCGTCCGGGGCGAACCGAGAGGACGTGAAGCCGCCATGGCGCAGTTCGAACTGCTGGACGTGGCCCTTGCCTCGGACGGGTGGGGCACGCGAACCGTCTCCCTGGACACCCGGGGTGGCAAGCCCGTCGCGCTGCCTGAGGGCGCCGTGATCAGTGTCGCGTTCACCTTTCAGGTCAAGGGCGGGGTCGACGGGTTGACCCTGGAGGAGACCCGACGGTACGGGGGGCAGGTGATCGGCACGACCCGTACCGCGCTGGGTGGATTCCGGACGGGCGGACCGTACGAGCTCCGCCTGCCTCCCGAGCGGATGCCCGTGGCGCGGGCGAACTGCGGAACGTACGAGGTGACTGGAAGGTTCATCGCTCCCGACGGACACGAACTCGCACGCGAGAGCCACCGGTTCCGCATCGTCCCTCCACCGCCCCCGGCGGCGCCCTCCCGGCGGCGGAGCGGAACGGCCGGACTGACCGTGGCCGCAACGAGGGCCTCTGACGGCCCCGCCGTCCCCACTCCGGGAACCGTTCCGACGACGACATGAAACGAGACCACGACCCATGCGTCAGAGCGCACGCAGAAGGGCAAGGGCAAGATCTGGGACCCGACGCGGCTGGCGTTCTGCACCTGCTCACCGTCGTCCCTGGCCGGGCGTATCTGGCGGGCGTATCTGGGGCTCGACTGAGCCGTACCGCCATGCATGCCCGCGGCCGGACCGGGCTGGCGGGGGTGAAGGGGGGCCAGGCCGCGCCCGAGGCCTCCTCGCGGCGGAGCGGCACGTCGCCCCTACGCGGTCTCCTCCGTGGTGGCGGCCTCGCGCCGCGGCAGCACATCCAGCAGTTCGAGCAGGTACAGGAAGGCCGTGGCCATCGGGGCGCCCCCGGTCTCCTCGCGCACGCGGGGCCAGTCGATCCGTTCGCGCAGTCCACGCGCCACCGGCAGCAAGGCGCCGAAGTCGCAGTGGTGCTCGGAGAGGGCCAGCAGCCGGGAGACCATCAGGTCGGTCGGCGCGAGCACCGGCATGTGAACGGAGTCCACCGGAAGCGTCTGGGCGCGTGCGAGGAGTTCACTCGTGACCGGTCGGCCGGCGAGGGCGAAGATCAGGTCGATCTCCTCACCGCCCGCGCGGCCCTTGACGAGCCAGTCCTCGGGCGGTTCGACGATCCGCATGCCGCGTTCCCGCAGGGCGCGGGTGACGGCCTCGGCGTCCTTCCGTAGGACGGCGAAATCGGTGTCGTGCTGGAGCCGGACCGGGATCCCGTGCGCGTAGACGGCGACGCTGCCGACCAGGGCGAAGGACAGACCGGCCGCCTTGAGTACGGCTCCGACCTCCTTGGTCGTCTCCAGGATGGCCTGGGTGTGGTCCGCCGGAAGGTCGGGCGTACTGCCGTGCCCAGCCGCCCGCGGCCCGGTTCCCGTACTCCGCGGACCGGCGCTTCGTGGGCCGGTATCGACGGGCGCGTCGTTCGGACGACCGGACACGGAGGGATTCGTCGTGACTGCTGCCCGGTACGCGGCCGGGCCTTCCGTGAGGTTCATGGGCTGCTCCTGTCCTCGCGGCCGGGCTGGTGGCGATGGCCCCACCCAGCCGGGGGATCTGCGCCTACCCGTCATGGCGGTCCTCATCCCTCCTCGGCGAGGTGGGAGCCGGCCCGTTTCGGAGCCGTCGGACGTGGAAGTCGCGGAGGTATGCGTATCGGATACACGATGATGACCGAACAGGCAGGACCCCGTGAGCTGGTCGGGCACGTGGTCGAGGCCGAGCGGATCGGGTTCGACTTCTCCGTGATCTCCGACCACTCCTTTCCCTGGCTGGAGTCCCAGGGGCACGCCCCGTACGCGTGGAGCGTGCTCGGGGCGGCCGCGCAGGCGACCTCCAGCATCCCTTTGATGACCTTCGTGACCTGCCCGACCTTCCGCTACCACCCTGCGGTGATCGCGCAGAAGGCGGCGACCGTGCAACTCCTGTCCGACGGCCGGTTCCGGCTGGGTCTCGGCTCGGGTGAGAACCTCAACGAGCACATAGTCGGCGCGGGATGGCCATCGGCACGCGTACGCCTGGCGATGCTGGACGAGGCGGCCGAGATCATCCGTGCCCTGTTCACGGGCGAGTACGTGACGCGGCACGGTGCTCACTTCCAGGTGGACGACGCCAGGCTGTGGGACGTTCCCGAAGTGCCACCACCCCTCGGCATCGCCGTGTCGGGACCCGCCTCCTGTGAGGTCGCCGGGCGTCACGCCGACGTGCTGATCGCCACGGAGCCGAAACGGGAGCTGCTGGACGCCTTCGACGCGAACGGCGGCGCGGGCAAGCCCCGCATCGGACAGCTGCCCGTCTGCTACGGCTCCGACCGGGAAGCGGCGGTGACCCGCGCCCACGAGCAGTTCCGCTGGGCACTGGGTGGCTGGCGGGTCAACGCCGAGCTCCCCCTGCCGGCCGGCTTCGACCAGGCCTCCGAACACACCCGCCCGGAGGACGTGGCGGAGAGCATCCCCTGCGGGGACGACGTCGACGCCGTCGTGGAGGCGGTCCGTCCGTTCGCCGAGGCGGGGTTCACCGATCTCGCTCTCGTCCAGATCGGTGGCGCACACCAACTGCCCTTCCTCCGCTGGGCGGAGACGGCTCTGCTGCCCGCCCTCCGTGCCGCCCTGTGACGGGTCGCCTACCGGGTCGCGCGTCTACGGATCCGCTGGACCGGGGATCGCGTGCGGGCGGATCATCCCGCTCCGTTCGGGTAGGCGCAGAGTCTCCGCGGAAGGACGTCGCGGCGCGAGGACGGAGCAGAACGATGAGCAACGGCGAGAGCGAGTACCGCATCGCCCGCTTCAGGGAGCGTCTCGCGGGCGGAGACGTAGCCGAACTCGGCGTACGCATCGAGGTACGCGGAGCGACCGTCCTCCTGACGGGCACCCTCCCGACGGCCGACCACCGGGACGAGATCCTGCGGATCGCGGCCGCGGAGCTGGCGGGCCTCCCCGTACGGGCGGAGCTGCTGCTCGCCTGCGCGGATCCTCCCGACCGACCCGAGGAGCTGCGATGACGCCGCAGGGGGCCGTACAGGACGAAGCCGTCGTCCGGGTGGCCGCGGTCGGCGACATCCACCTGGGCCCGGACTCCCGTGGACTCCTGCGCCCCTCCTTCGCGACGCTGCCGCTCTGCGCGGACGTACTCCTCCTCGCGGGAGACCTCACCCGCCACGGCACGGTCCCCGAGGCGGAGGTCGTCGCGGACGAAGTCCGCGATCTCGGCGTCCCCGTGGTCGCCGTGCTCGGCAATCACGACTACCACTCCGAACAGGAGGCGGACGTCGCCCGCGTCCTCGCCGACGCCGGGGTCACGGTCCTGGAGGGTGCCAGCGTGCTCGTTCCTGTGGGCGGCGGGAAGGTCGGTATCGCGGGGGCGAAGGGCTTCTGTGGCGGCTTCGCGGGCCGCAGTGCCGGGGAGTTCGGCGAGCGCGAGATGAAGGACTTCGTCCGCACCGCCCGCCGCGGCGCCGAGGCTCTGAAGCGAGCCCTGGCCGGAATGCCCTCGGACAGTTGCGGTGCGAGGATCGCCCTCACCCACTTCGCTCCCGTCCCCGACACGCTCGCGGGCGAACCGGTCGAGATCTATCCCTTCCTGGGGAGCTATCTTCTCGCCGAGGCGATCGACGAGGCCGGTGCCGACCTCGCGGTGCACGGTCACGCACATCTCGGAACCGAGCACGGCATGACGGCGGGAGGCGTACGCGTCCGCAACGTCGCCCAGCCCGTCATTCGCAGGGCGTTCGCCCTCTACCACCTCCCGCTTCTCCGGCCGGAGTGACAACCGGCCCGGCGCCCGTCGGCCTCTCCGCCGACGTGTTTCAGGGCGTGGCCGCTGGGAAGCCGCCGTGGGGACGGGACGACTTCCGAGGGAGTGAGGCCGATGTCAACAGGAACGATTCTGGCCATCGTCATACCCGCGGTGGTGGTGATCGCGCTGGTCGTCGTGGCTGTCGTCCTCACCATGCGCCGGCGACATCGGCTGCGGGAACAGTTCGGGTCCGAATACGACCGGACGGTGGACGACGTCGGGAGCAGGCGAGCCGCCGAGTACGACCTGGAGAGCCGCGAGAAGCGCCACGAGGATCTCGACATCAAGCCGCTGTCGAGCGGGCAGAGAGAGCGGTACGCCCAGGAGTGGCGCGGTGTCCAGGAGGAGTTCGTGGACCGGCCCGACGGCGCGGTGCACGACGCGGACCGGCTGGTCACCTCACTCATGCGCGAACGAGGCTATCCCACCGAGGACTTCGAGCAGCAGGCGCGGGACCTCTCCGTGGAGCATGGACGCACCTTGGAGCACTACTGGGCGGCGCACGAGATCAACACGCTCAGCACGTCCCGGCGGGCCACCACAGAGCAGTTGCGAGGAGCGATGGTGCACTACCGGGCCCTCTTCGACGAACTCCTCACCAACGGCAACCAGGCCGGTTCCGGCCGTACCTGACAGGGAGGCGCGCCATGCGTGATCGTGAGGCACCGGAGCGGGCCGAGAGCGGCCCGTCGACCGAGGACATCGTCGAGGAACCACCCGTATACCCCGGAGAAAGCACGGCCACTGGCGAAGGCACCGGCGCAGAAACCGGTGAAGGCCCACCCGCGGGAGCGGACGACGCCGGAGCGCGAACGGAGACGGAGACGGAGACGGACACCGAGGAACTTTCGGAGGACCACACGCCGCGCCTGCTGGACGGCGACGACGACGAAGCCTTCCGGGCGCGCTGGCACGACATCCAGAGCCAGTTCGTCGACGACCCCCGCCAGGCCGTGCACGCGGCCGACGCCCTCGTCGCCGAGGTCATGCATCAGCTGGCTGCCACCTTCGCCGACCACAGGAAGAACCTCGAGCGGCAGTGGAACGATGACAAGGACGTCGACACGGAGAACCTGCGCATGGCTCTGCGCGACTACCGCTCGTTCTTCAACCGGCTCCTCACCCGATGACGTCCCTACCCCGCCCCACCTGGATCGTTGCGCCGGAACCGGACATCGGAGGTCGACTCCTTCGGCGTCGTCTCCGCGCGAAGAGCAACTCTGACTCGTCGAGTCCGTACCGACCCCACATGCGAAGGACCCGGCCGGGCCCGTAGTCACCTCGGCCGGGTCCGTCGCGCGACGCAGTGGGGATGCGGCCCGTGCGGCCCGTCGGGGCGGTGCCGGCACGCTGTGGCTCCAGCACCTCACCCTGACGCTCCGGCGTCACCTCCTCGCCGTCGACCTGCGTGCCCGGACGCCCGCCGAGTGGAGTGACCTGATTGCCTCCGGGCTGTGTCTCAGAGGCGGACGACGATCAGGGCGATGTCGTCGCGGGCACCGCCGACTACACCCAGGCCGGCCAGCAGGGCGTCGGCGAGGCTGTCGGGGCTGGTGTGGGCATGGTGGGCGAGGGTGTCGGTGAGCCGGTGCAGGCCGGCGTCGATGTCCTCGCCGCGGCGTTCGATGAGCCCGTCGGTGTAGAGCACGAGGGTGTCGCCGGAGTTGCAGGGGAGGGCGGCGTGCGGGCGTGGGACGTGTTCGGGGCGGGCGCCCAGCGGCGGGTCGGTGGCTTGGTCCAGCAGGTCGTAGGTGCCGTCGGGGTGCAGCAGAACGGGCGGCGGGTGTCCGGCGCTGCTGTAGGTGATCTGATGGTGGTGGGTGTCGATCACGGCCTGCAAGGCGGTGGTGGCCAGTGCGCCTTCGACCGATCGTGAGTACAGGCCGAGGACTTCCAGCGACTTGGCGGGTTCGCGCAGGGCTCGGACGGCGGCGCTCAGTGCGCTGCGGAGCATGCCCATGACGGCGGCGGCTTCCAGGCCGTGGCCGACGACGTCGCCGACCGCGACGCCGAAGCAGCCCTCGGGCAGATCGACGACGTCGAACCAGTCGCCGCACACGTTCAGCGACCCGACCGCCGGCAGGTATCGGACCGCGACATTCCGGTGCCGGTTCAGGTCGGGCGAGTGCAGCATGGATTCCTGCAGCCTGACGGCGACCTGGCGTTCGCGGGCGTGTGCCTGGCGTAGTTCCTCGTTCAGCCGCTGAAGCTCCCGAGCCCGCGCGTACAGCTCGGCCTCCATCATCTGCCCCCTGGACAGGAGTCCCCCTGGCGGTCCGGGCGGGTGGGAGCGGACGAACTCGGTCACGTCCTCCACCCGGTGGATGATCCAAGCCACCTGCCCGTCCGGCCCCAGCACGGGGGTGTTGATCGGCGACCACCACCGCTCCTCGAACCTCCCGGGCCGGGACACGACGGGGATGTCGTATTTCTGCACCGCCATCGTGTCCGGCTGCTTCGACCGCAGGACCCGCTGCAGCGAGGCGTTCAGATTCTGCACGCCGTCCGCGTTCGCATCCGCGGGATTGTCCGGGAAGGCATCGAACAGATGCCGGCCGACCAGGTCCTGCATGCTCCGGCCGGTGGCACGAAGGTATGCGTCGTTGACGTCGACGATCACCAGGTCCGGGCCCAGCACCAGATACGGGCTGGGCGTGGCCGCGAACAACGCCGTGTAGTCAATGTCCGGTCCCACGACCATGCACCGGTCCTTCCAGCCGTGCGATGCTCGGACGGGGCGTGAGACGCGACGTCCACGCGGCAGACACCGAGCACCGCGCCCACGGTGCACCTGCTTCCAGCCTCACCCGTGCGGCCTCGCGGCGCGACACGATCGTCATGGGACGCCGTGGCCGGTATCAACCCGCGCGAGTACGCGAGGTCTCGGGGTTGAAGTTGCCGCTGCGGCAGCTCCTACCGTCGTGCCAGGGCCGGAGAGACCGGCCTGGCGACACACACGTGCAGGAGTCGTGATGGACTGGCCGATCTCGGAAGTGGCCCGGATGTCGGGCGTGACCGCTCGGACACTGCGCCACTACGACGAGACCGGCCTGCTGCCGCCGGCCCGGATCGGCGCCAACGGCCACCGTTACTACGAGGAGCACCAGCTTCTGCTGCTGCAGCAGATCCTCGTACTGCGGGCGCTGGGCGTCGGGCTGCCGGAGATCGGCCGGATCCTCTCCGAGCAGGTCGACGAGGTGGACGCCCTACGGGGTCACCACCAGCGGCTGCTCGCGGAGCGTGACCGGCTGCATGCCCTGGCCGACACCGTCTCCCGCACCATCGCCGAACTGGAGCAGTCCAGGAAGGACGGCAACCCCATGACCGTCAACCGACCGGAGAACCTCTTCGAGGGCGCCCAGCCCTCCCAGTACGCGGAGAACATGTCCGACTTCCCCGAACTCGCCGAGGCGGTCGGACGCCGCGCCGCCACCATGAGCCAGGCCGACGCCGATGCCGCGCACCGTGAGCGCACCGCGCAGATGATCCGGCTGGCCGAACTCATGGCCGCGGGCCACCCGGCCGACGCCGGCCCCGTGCAGGCCGAGATCGATGCCCAGTACCGGGCGCTGACCCGGCTGCGCAGCGTCTCCGCCGAGGAGTACCGGGCCATCGGATGCTCCTGCGTGGACAACGACACCTGGCGCACCGCCTACGAAGCGATCGCGCCGGGGCTGGCCGCGTACCAGCGCGACGCCATCGAGGCCTACGCCACCACCCGGCTGAACTGAGCACGGCGCAACAGCCGACGGGCCACGAGCGGTCCGACGGCGCCCCGTGGGCCGGCACCGCGGAGCGGGGCGCCGGAGCCGGTCACCCGGGTCAGGTGAGGAGGGTCGGTACTGCGGCGAACGGGCTGCTGTCGAGGTGGGTCAGCAGGTCCGCTGGGTCGCGATACACGGCGGCGGCGCCGGCGTCCTCGAGATCGCCTTGCGGGATGCCTCCGCACAGGAGGCCCACGGCGCTCACATGTGCCCGGGTGGCCGCCTTCATGTCCCATACGGTGTCACCGACGAACACCGCCCGCTCGGGTGGCACCTTCGCCAGTCGGAGGGCGTGCCGGACGGGTTCTGGTGCGGGTTTGCCGTCCTCCACGTCGTCGGAGGAGCTGGTGTCGGCGATGGCGTCGTCGGCGTCGATCGCTCGGAGCAGGGCGGCGAGTTCACTGTTCTGAGCCGAGGTGACGAGGACCACCCGCCAGCCGGTACCGGCGAGCTTCCGCAACAGATCGGCGGCCGAGGCCAGGGCGGGCAGGCGGTCGAAGGTGGTGGCGTACAGGGTGTGGTGCGCGGCACTCAGCCGGTCGTCCTGCGACGTGTCGCGGTCGTCTCCCAGGAGATGGTCGAGAAGGTCGCCGCCGGGCAGGCCGATCGCCCGGTGGATGGCGTGCATGGGGACCTGGTGCCCCGCTTGGCGCAGCGCCTCCCACCAGGCCACCACGTGAAGGTGGTTGGTGTCGGTGAGTGTCCCGTCGACGTCGAAGAGCGCGGCGCGGTTCATGGGGTAGCTCCTCACGGTTCTCGCAGGGCCGGCAGCAGCAGCTCATCGTGTGCCCAGCGGAGGAAGGGCTCCTGTTGGTCGCCGCCCACCTCGGGAATGGCGTCCGGCTCGTCCTCGGGACGGATGTACGTGGCTGCCTGGGCGAAGCCGGCGGGGCCGGGAAGCTCCGCGTTCACGTGCCGGCCGCCGAGGGACCAGCGGAACTGCATGTCCATCCGGACAGGGGCCGTCGGCCGGCCGGTACCCACGATGTGCCCCGCTGCTTGCTCGGTCGTCATCGTGTACCCGAAGCGCACCATAGACACCAGGCTCGTACGTTTCCCCTGGCCGCACGAATCGAGAGCCGCGACGGGTCACGGGCGGAAGGCTTTCGCCGGAGCCCGTTCTCAGCAGCCCGCCGATACGCTGCCCGGACCCCGTGGAGCGGCGGCCTTCGCGCCCCGGCGCCACAATGAAGCAGTGCCCAGTACAGCTCTGGTCCTCGGAGCGCCTCCCGCGCGGCTGATCGTCCTGCCCGGCGTGTACCGCCCGCAGACCGATACCTGGCTTCTCGCGGAGGCCCTCTCCCATGAGGAGATGGACGCGGCCACCGACGTACTGGACATCGGCACCGGAACGGGCGCCCTGGCCCTGTCCGCGGCGCGTACCGGGGCCCGTGTCGCGGCCGTCGACGTCGCCTGGGGCGCGGTGATCGCCGCCAGGCTGAACTCCTTCCGGCAGCGGCTGTCGCTGCGGGTGATGCACGGCGACTTCGCGATCAGGACTCAGGGCCGGCGCTTCGACGTCGTCGTCGCGAACCCGCCCTGGCGGTGTCCTGCTGATGGTGCACTCCGCGATGTGCGGCCCCGAAACCACCGTGGAGCGCCTCGCAGCGGCCGGGCTGACCGCCCGGGTGACAGCGCGATCCTTCGTCCCGTGGGGACCGGTGCTCCGTGCGCGCCGGACCTGGCTACAGGGCCGCGGCCTGCTGGACGACGGCGACGAGCGCGAAGAGCTGGTGATCATCCGTGCCGAGAACCACTGACGACGGGTCCCCTGGGGCCGGCCCCGGGCCGTCGCGGCCCGCCCGCCGGGTGGCCGTCGACCCGCAGGGCCCGGTCCTGGTGGAGGGCCCGGTGGAGATCGCGCTGGACGACGGGACCCACGCCCGGTCCGATCGCTTCGTGGTCGCGGTGTGCACGTGCCGCCGCAGCCGCACGTACCCCTGGTGCGACACCAGCCACCGTCCCCGAGAGCGCACCGCCAAGCCACCCGAGGAAGGGACTCTTCGATGACGTCCGCCGGGCCGATCTCCCCCGCGTTCGCCGGACCCCGCCTCGTCGCGGGGCGCGGTGACCTCTCCATGGCCGTGGAGCGTGCCTTGCGGACCGGCCGCCCGCCCGCGTACACCGAGGGAAGCATCCGACGGGCAGAGCCCTGGGGAGAGGACGTGCAGCTCGCGCTCTACCTGCTGTACGAGCTCCACTACCGGGGCTTCGCGGAGGTCGACGACGCGCGCGAATGGGACCCCGACCTGCTGCGTCTGCGGCAGGAGCTGGAGAGCCTGTTCCTCCACGCGCTGCGCTCCTCGCTCGCCGATGCGCCCCGGTCCGTCGAGGAGGCCCTCGCCCCACTGCTCGTCGAACCGGTGGATCCGGCCGGCGGCATCAGCCATCACCTGGAACGGGAGGGGGAACTCTGGCAGGTGCGCGAGTACGCGGCCATGCGCTCCCTCTACCACCTCAAGGAGGCCGACCCACATGCCTGGGTCATCCCGCGGCTCACCGGCCGGGCCAAGGTGGCGATGGCGGCCGTCGAGTACGACGAGTTCGGCGCCGGGCACCCCGATCGCGTCCACGCCCGGCTCTTCGCGGAGCTCATGACCGATCTCGGCCTCGACCCGACGTACGGCCACTATCTGGACCACGCGACCGCCCCCCTGCTCGCCACCGTCAACCTGATGTCCCTCTTCGGGCTGCACCGGTCCCTGCGCGGGGCCCTGGTCGGCCACTTCGCCTGTGTCGAGGTCACTTCCTCACCCGGCTCCCGCAGGCTCGCGAACGCCATGCGGCGCTGTGGTGCGGGACCGGCCGCCGAACGCTTCTACACCGAGCACGTCGAAGCCGACGCCGTCCACGAGCAGGTCGTACGGCACGAGGTCATCGGCGGGCTGCTCGCCGACGAACCCGCGCTGGAGCCGGACATCGCGTTCGGGTGTGCGGCGACCGTCCTGCTGGAGGACGAGCTCGACGCCCGCGTGCGCGAGGCCTGGGCCTCGGGGCACTCGGCGCTCCGCAGTCCGCTGCCGCCCCCGGACCCTGACCCTGACCCTGACCGTGAGCCGCTCCGCGACCCGGACGCGGACGCGGACCCGAGGAGCTGAGCGTGACGGGCCTGGACGCCTTCACCGACATACTCGACTATCCGATGTACGTCGTGACGGCCGCGGTCGACGGCGAGCAGGCCGGCTGTCTGGTGGGCTTCGCCTCGCAGTGCTCGATCGAACCGCCCCGCTTCATGGTGTGGATCTCCACCGCCAACCGCACCTACCGGGTCGCACGCCGCGCCTCCCACCTCGCTGTACACATACTTCGGCGGGACCAGGGAGGGATGGCCGAACTGTTCGGAGGGCGGACCGGCGACGACATCGACAAGTTCGCCCGGGTGGCATGGTCACCGGGGCAGGGCGGGGCACCGGTACTGCTCGACTCCTGCGCCTGGCTCGTCGGCCGGGTAGAGCGACGCGCCAAAGGCGGAGACCACGTCGGCTTCCTCCTCACACCCGTCGCTCAGAGCCCGCACGGCCCCGCCAGGCCGCCACTCCTGCGGTTCAGTGACGTCAAGGGCCTCTCGCCGGGGCACCCGGCCTGAGCTCACGCTCAGCCGTTTCCGCTGGTGAAGCCAGGCTTCCGGAGGCCACGAGCGGAGGGGACGCCTACGCTGAAGGGAGGAATTCAGCCGTATCGGAGGACACCATGATCGTCCTCGCAGCCGGCAGCGGCGTACGAGGGTGACGACCGTGTCGACGTCGAGCCATGAGATCGCGGGGGCCCCGTGCTGGGTCAGCCTGATGGCCCGGGACATGGATTCCGCGCAGCACTTCTACAGCGGCGTACTCGACTGGGAGTTCAGGCCCAGTCGGCTCGGAGACGGCTTCGCGGTCGCCTTCCACGACGGAGCTCCCGTGGCGGGTATCGGGGCGCTCACCGAGCGTTTCGACATCCCGGTGGCGTGGACGCCCTACTTCGCCGTCGTCGACGCGGACGTCACCGCGGCCCGGATCCTCGAACGCGGCGGCACCATGGCCGTGGGGCCCCTCGCCTTCGGTACCGGCCGGGCGGGCTTGGCCGCCGACCCCGCGGGAGCCGTCTTCGGCTTCTGGGAAGGCGCCGTCGTCCCGGACTGGTCGGTGGGCGGCGGCAGCGCCCCGGCCTGGCTCGAATTGCGTACACGTGAGGCCTTCACCGCCTCGATCTTCTACGGGGAGGTCTTCGACTGGGCCGGTGAGCGCCCCGGCTGCTGTGTGGCGTCCTACGAACACGAGCGTGTCGTTCTGCGTCATGGACACCACACGGTTGCCCTCATCGGCGGCGAAGCACTCGAAGAGGCACCGGACCCCGAGGTCCGCCCCGATTGGCACGTCCGCTTTCCCGTGCCCCATCTGGACGAGGCGATCGAAACCACCAACCGGAGGGGAGGCAGCACGACCTCTCCTGTACACACCTCCCCCATGAGCCGGTGGGTCGATCTCGCCGACCCGGAAGGGGCGCACTTCACCGTGGTCGCCCCGCATGGCCCACCTGGCCACGCCCCGGCACGATGATGCTCTCCCGCCCCGGCGGACGCCCGTCTCCGTTCCAGCGGATGTTCAGTGGGATCCGGCGGTTGCGAGCCGGCCACCGATGGGGACCGGTGCACGATCTGGGGCTGTGGCAGCGCTCGCTGGGATTCGCGGCGCTCGGGTTCCTGACGCTGGTCCCGCTCCTGATCGTCGTGTCCGCGGCGGGTGCGGGGAGCGGGGCGGGGTTCGCGCAGTGGCTCGGGGACGGCCTCGGCGTGTCAGAGGCCGCCAGGGTGGAGATCGAGCGGTTGTTCGCGCTGCCGGGCCAGGTGCGGCGGACCACGACGGCGTTCGGCCTCGTCCTGCTCGCCGTGTTCGGCCTCTCGTTCGGCACCGTGGTGCAGAGCGCCTACGAGAGGGTCTGGGATCTGCCTCCGGCGCGCTGGTGGGCCCGGTGGCGGCACGTACTGTGGCTCACGGTCCTCGTAGCGGTCCTCTACCTGTTCGCGGTCCCCTCCTCCTGGCGCGACATCCCGGCCCATGGCGTCGTCAGCCTGCTGAGCGGCGTCCTGTTCTTCTGGTGGTCGCAGCGACTGCTGCTCGGCGGCCGGGTCGCATGGCTCGCCCTGCTTCCCGGGGCGGTGGCCACCGTCCTCGGCCTGCTCGGGCTCAGGATCTTCTCCCGGCTGGTCTTCTCCCCGTTGATCGCGTCCAGCGCCGTCACCTACGGCCCGTTCGGAGCGTTCCTCGTCATCCAGACCTGGCTCGTCGCCGTGGGCGTGGTCGTGTTCGGCGGCGCCTTGACCGGCCGCCTGATCGAGGGCGAGCTCCCCCGCCTGACGACGGCGCTGAAGCGGCGAGGGTGATCCTCAGAAGCCGCAGGCGCGGGTCCGCGCACGTGTCGGCAAGGGTCGTCACCGGCAGGCAGTCGGGTGGGAGTTTCGAGCTTCCCGTTTCGCCCTCCCCGAAATCCGGCACATTCTCCGCGATCCGTCATCCGTCATCCGTCACCCACTGGAGAGGCGCCACCGTGAGCGAAACCGACATCTGGGTCTACCACCCGCAAGCGGGATACCAGCAGGGAATCGACCTCATCGGCTACAAGGTCGAGGCCACCGACGGCGGCATCGGGAAGATCGACAAGCATTCCGACGAGGTGGGCTCCTCCTACCTGGTCGTCGACACCGGAATCTGGATCTTCGGCAAGCACGTGCTCCTGCCCGCCGGAACCATCAGGCTGATCGACACCGCGGAGAAGAAGGTCTACGTCGACCGGACGAAGGACCAGATCAAGGACGCCCCCGAATACGACGAGGCCAAGTACGGCGGCGAACCCTCCTACCTTGATCAGTTCGCCCGGTACTACAGGCAGCCGCACATGTAGAAGCGGGGGCTCGTTCAGAACGCCTTGCGCAGCCGCAGCCCCAGCGGGCGACCGTCCGGGTCGATCAGAACGTGGTGCAGGGGAGTCGCCAGTGCCCTCTGCACCCCGGACAGACCCGGGGGTGTGTACCGGCGCAGACGCCCCGCCGGCCGTGGACCACGGCGGCCGGCTCCATGCCATGCGTCAAGGGCTGCGGCAGCCTCCTCGAAGGCATCGAAGGCCGTCGCCGGGTCGCACAGTGCGTCCGCCACCGCCTCTGCCTGCCGCCCCACGGCACCTTGCGCGTCCAGGTGCTCGCGCATCAGCCCCAGGCGCAGCTCCCGGGCGAAGACGCGCGCGCCGTCGCCGAGCCCTCCGGGGTCGCGTGGCTGCCGCTGGTCCAGGGTCTCGTCGACGACGGCGCAGCTGAGTTCGGAGTCGTGGGTCCACGAGCGGAGGTTGATGTTGTCGGAGCCCACGGAGGCCCACACGTCATCGATCACGCACACCTTGGCATGGACGTACACGGGGGTCCCGGCATGGTTCTCGAGTCCGTACACCGCGACCCGGTCGCCGCCGGCGCGACGCAGCTCCTCCAGAGCCGTGATCCGCCCGACCAGGTTCATGGGCAGCGTGAGCCGGCCTGCCTGCTCGGGGATCGCGGGGATGACTCCGATCATCAGCAGCCCGGGGTGCCTGGCCAGAGCCCGGGCGAAGCAGGCCACCACCCTCGGGGACCACAGGTACTGGTCCTCGACGTAGATCAGGGCCCGGGCCCGTCGCAGTGCCTTGAGGTACCCGCGTGCGATGCTCCGTTCTCCGTCGGGGGCGAAGGGGTACCCGCGCAGCAGTCGGTTCGGATACGTGCGCAGCAGCTGCACGGTGTGCGTGCCGCACCGAACGGGATCGGGGGGCTGGAGCGGCAGGCTGTCCGCGTCGGTGTCCTCGCCGTGCATCAGCGCGCGCAGGCGGGTGGCCGGGGTGCGACTGAGCGGAGAAGGGTCTTGCCACCGTTCGCGGAACACGGCCTCGACGTCTCCGACGACCGGGCCGCGAAGGGCGAGCTGCACGTCGTGCCACGGCGGGTGCGGACCGTAGGCGGAGGCCAGGGGCAGTGACTGACGGTCGCCGGAGTGGGTGGCGTCGTCGTTCCGGTTGTGGCAGAGATCGATTCCTCCGACGTACGCCACATCCAGTTCGGGGCGGCCGGGGTGGCGCAACACCACCATCTTCTGGTGGTGCGAGCCTCCGGGTCGCACCCGCATGTCGAGCAGGCACTCGCCGCCCGCCTCCTCGATCTCCGCGCCGAGGCGGCGGTTCTCCTCCTCGCTGAACCGGAGGCTGTCCAGGTGGGAGCGCCACAAGAGGCCCTTCACCACGACGTGGCGTCTGGCCGCCTCGCGCAGAACCGTGCCGATCTCCGTGCCGTGACCGGCGAGCCGCTCGTCGCGATCGCCGCGCCAGTCGGTGAACAGGAGCAGGTCACCGGAGCGCATGCCGCGGATGGCCTCCAGAAGTTCCGCGAAGTAGGTGGCACCGTGAACCAGGGCGTGCGCCTGATTCCCCTCGGACCAGGCCTTCCCGTCCTGGCGGCGCGTGTCGAGGCGCGTGGCGGTATTGCCGCGTTCACCGGGTACCAGAAGCCACTCTGCGCGCGTCACGTCGTCGGCCCTCCGAGGTACTCCTACCGTCGGCCGCAGCAGACGAGGTGTCGCGTCCCCTTCGGATCTCCCGAGTCTCGTCGGCACGGGCCCTCACCCTTCAGGTTCCCACTCCAGAGGCTGCTGTCCACTTGCCTGCGTCCGCGCAGGGTTCGGTCTCCGGTGGTGGCCTCGGCAGAGCGGGCTCAGGCTGGGACGTGGGCGGGGCGGAGAGGGCGCCCCGCGCCGAAAGGACACCCCCGGGGGCGCGAGCCTCGACCGGCGGAGGGCGGCCCTGCGCACCGGTCGTACAAGGCCTCCCCCGATCGAGGGGTGCGCCACCAGATAGCGCGAGGAAAGGCAGCACGACAGATGACCGACAGCCGACCCGCCACCACGACCGATTCGGGTGCCCCGGTGGAGAGCGACGAACACTCGCTCACTGTGGGCCCGGGCGGTCCGATTCTGATGCAGGACGCCTACCTCATCGAGCAGATGGCGCAGTTCAACCGCGAACGGATCCCCGAGCGCCAGCCGCACGCCAAGGGCAGCGGCGCCTTCGGCCACTTCGAGGTCACCCACGACGTCAGCGGCTACACCAAGGCGGCCCTGTTCCAGCCGGGCGCCCGCACCGATCTGGTCGTCCGCTTCTCCACCGTCGCCGGCGAGCGCGGCAGCCCGGACACCTGGCGTGACCCGCGCGGTTTCGCGGTGAAGTTCTACACCAGCGACGGCAACTACGACATGGTCGGCAACAACACGCCGGTGTTCTTCGTCAAGGACCCGATGAAGTTCCAGCACTTCATCCGGTCCCAGAAGCGCCGCGCGGACAACAACCTGCGTGACCACGACATGCAGTGGGACTTCTGGACCCTCTCCCCCGAGTCCGCCCACCAGGTCACCTGGCTGATGGGAGACCGTGGCATCCCGCGCTCCTGGCGGCACATGAACGGCTACACGTCGCACACCTACATGTGGATCAACGAGTCCGGTGAGCGGTTCTGGGTGAAGTACCACTTCAAGACCGACCAGGGCATCGAGTTCTTCACCCAGCACGAGGCCGACCAGATGGCGGCCGTCGACACGGATTACCACACGCGGGACCTCTTCGAGCACATCCGCGACGGCGACTTCCCGAGCTGGACGCTGCACGTGCAGGTCATGCCGTACGAGAAGGCCGCGGGATACCGGTTCAACCCGTTCGACCTCACCAAGGTGTGGCCGCACGGGGACTACCCGCTCGTCCCGGTGGGCCGCATGACACTCGACCGCAATCCGACCGACAACCACGCCGAGATCGAGCAGGCCGCCTTCCAGCCGAACAACCTCGTCCCCGGTATCGGACCCAGCCCCGACCGGATGCTGCTGGCCCGGCTGTTCTCGTACGCGGACGCCCACCGCCACCGCATCGGCGCCAACTACCAGCAGCTCCCCGTGAACGCGCCCGTCGTCGACGTCCACACGTACTCGAAGGACGGCGCGATGGCCTACCGCAAGACGGCCGACCCGGTCTACGCCCCCAACTCCAAGGGCGGCCCCGCCGCCGACACGGCCCGCTACGGGACGCCGCCCGGCTGGGCGGCGGACGGCGAGATCACCCGGGCGGCCTACGTCTCCCACCCGGAGGACGACGACTGGGGCCAGCCCGGCACCCTCGTGCGCGAGGTGCTGGACGACGCGGCCCGCGACCGACTGGTGGACAACGTCGTCGGCCATCTCCTCAACGGCGTCACCGAGCCCGTCCTGGAGCGTGCCTTCGCCTACTGGACGAACATCGACAGGACCATCGGCGAGCGCATCGCCCAGGGCGTTCGGGCCAAGGCCGCCGAGAAGGACCCCAAGGCGGCCGAACAGGGCAACCCCGCGCGCCGTTCCATGCAACGGAAGGCCTGACAGAGCCCCTTGCCGGACGGTGATGCACGGCTTCAGTCCGGGGGCGTGTCCGCCGGCCGGGTGGGATTCCGGGCGGGCTGACGACCGCGTCGCTGCCGCGGTGCTCGGGCGCGCTCCCCCGGCCGGTCGAACGCGTCGGCCGCGGGAGCGGTGACGACCCTGGGGAGGGCGCCCGGGTGCTCGCGCGCGAGCCAGCCGACGAGTTCCTCTCGTACGGCGCAACGGGTCGTCCACAGGTCGTCGGCGTCCTTGGCGGTCACGATCGCCCGCACCGTGATGCCGGTCGGCGAGGTGTCGGTGACGGCGAGGTCCCAGCCCCGCCCGTCCCAGGTGCCGCACGTGGTGAGGAACTCCTGGAGGTGCGACCGTACGAGCGCGACCGGTGTGGTGTGGTCGCAGTGGACGAAGACCGACCCTGTCATCTCCGCGCCGCCGCGCGACCAGTTCTCGAACGGCCGCGAGGTGAAGTAGGAGACGGGGAGCGTGACGCGACGCTCGTCCCAGGTCCGGACCGTGAGGAAGGTGAGGGTCACCTCCTCCACCACACCCCATTCGCCGTCGACGACGACGGTGTCACCGATGCGGACCATGTCGCCGAAGGCGATCTGGAAGCCGGCGAAGAGGTTGCTCAGCGTCGACTGGGCCGCCACGCCGGCCACGATGCCGATGATGCCCGCCGAGGCGAGCAGGGACGTGCCGAGGGTTCGGAACGAGGGGAAGGTGACGAGGGCCGCGGCTGCGGCGAGCACCCCGACGGCGACGGACACCACTCGCATGATCAGCGTGACCTGCGTACGGACCCGGCGGAGCCGCGCGGCGTCACGTGATCGTCCGGCGTACCGCGCGTACGAGGACTCGACGACGGCCGCGACGGTCCGTACCGTCAGCCAGGCTCCGCCGCCGATCAGGCACAACAGCAGGACGCGGCTCACCGCCTCCGCATGCTCTTCCAGCGGCGTCCATCCCGGCACCGCCACCGGGTAGGTCCATCTGAGCAAGGCGGCCAGCAGGACGACGTACAACGGCGTGCGGCAGCGGCGCAGCAGCCCCCACAGCGGGGTCTCCGGATGCCGCGCGTCGGCGAACCGTGCCAGCAGGTCCGCGGCGCGGCAGACGACGAAGGCCACCAGCACCGAGCCGCCGACGGAGATCGCCGGCCGAATAACGCTCTCCATGTGCTCCCCAGTCGATGAGTCGAACGGGTCCGTCCCCTACGCCTCACCGCCGACGAGCACGCCAAACATCCGCCCGAGGCCCTTGCGGGCCCGTCGTCACGGATGCTCGGCCAGATCGTGGCCCGTGACGGCGCGGGCGTAGGCCCGCAGGGCGGTGATCACCTCGGTGCGGGTGCGTCGGCCTGCGAGGATCTCCATCTGGTGGCCGTCCTCCATGGCGACGAAGCTGGCGGCGAGCAAGCGGGGCGGGTCCTGGAGGACGAAATGGCCTTGGGCCTGACCGAGGACCAGGATGGCGGAGTACACCGCGATCTGGCGCTCCGTCAGTGCGCTGTCGAGTGCCGCGGCCCTGGCGTCGCGCAGGCAGCGGGGCCAGTACTCGAAGAGCAGCCGGGTCAGAGTGTCGTCGGGCCCGGTGGCGACGCCCTTGTCGATGCAGGCCCTGAGCTTGTCGCGGGCGTCGTCGAAGTGGTCCGCGGCCTGCTCGCGTTCCTGGCTGTAGCGCTCGATCGCCTGCCGGTACGTGTCGTGGACGAGGGCATCCAGGTCTCCGTAGTAGAGCACCGCGGCGGGCGTGACACCGGCCGCCTCCGCGATGTCGCGCAGGCGCAGGCCCTCCAGGCCGCGCGCCATCAGGGCGCGCTCCACCGCCTTGCCGAGCTCGGCCCGCCGGGCCTCCTTGCCGATGCCCTTCCTTGGCGCCACGTCGGTCCTCTCGTCAGTTCAGTTACATGCAGATTTAACGATAGCTCTCCAGCTATTGACGGGCCAGTGCACCACGTCTTAAATCTGCGTTTAACAAACCTGCGGCCTTACGGAGGCATCATGCCCAACCCGACCGACGCCGAGGCAAGAACCGGGCCCGTGGCCACCCCGACGGGCAAGGGGCTGCGCGGCGGCTCGGTGGGCCTGCTAGCCGCCGTCACTCTCGGGCTGTCCTCCGTCGCCCCGGCCTACAGCATCGCCGTCACCCTCGGCTTCGTGACACTGATCGTCGGTGACCTCGCTCCGGCCGCGCTCCTGCTGGGCTTCGTCCCGATCCTGCTCACCGCCTTCGCCTTCAGGGAGCTCAACCGGGAGATGCCGGACTGCGGCACCACCTTCGTGTGGACCACCCGCGCCTTCGGGCCGATCGCCGGCTGGCTCACCGGCGGCTGGGTGCCTCAGATGGCCACCCTCATCGCGATGACGGCCCTGTCCCAGGTCGGCGCCACCTACCTGCTCCAGCTGCTCGGCCTGCACTCCCTGGCCTCCAGCAGCGCCGCCGTGACGATCACCGCTGTGGTGCTGCTGGCCGCGGTCACCTCGATCGCCTACCGGGGACTGCACCTCGCGGCCTCCGTCCAGTACGTGCTCCTCGGGCTCCAGCTGGCCGCCCTGCTCGGCTTCGGTGCCGCCGCCTTCGCCCGCGACGGCGCCGCCACTCCCTCCCTGGCCTGGCTCAACCCCTTCGCGTTCGGGGATCTCGGCTCCTTCGCCGAGGCCGTGCTGCTGTGCCTGTTCATCTACTGGGGCTGGGACGCGCTGATCACCGCGAACGAGGAGACCCGCGACGGGGACCGCGTCGCCGGCCAGGCCGCCGTCATCTCCACCCTCGTCCTGCTGGGGACCTACCTGTTCACCGCCTTCGCGGCGATCAGCTTCGCCGGCACCGACGCCACGGGCACGGGGCTGGGCAATCCCGACAACGCCGCCGACATCCTGTCCACCCTCGCCCCACCCGTACTCGGCGCGGCGCCGGCCAAGGCGATGGAGCTGGCGGTGTGCGTCTCGGCCACCGCGGCCCTGCTCACCTGCCTCGTCGGCTCCTCCCGCGGCACCCTGTCCATGGCCGGCCACGGCGCCCTGCCCCGCGCCTTCGCCCGCATCCACCCCCGCCACCGCACGCCCGCCTTCGGAACCCTCTTCTTCGGCGCGGCGGCGGCCTCCCTGCTCGTACTCCTCAGACTCGTCTCCGCGGACTTCCTCGGCGACGCCATCCTCTGCATCGGACTGCTCATCGCCTGCTACTACGGCACCACCGCCCTGGCCTGCGTCTGGTACTTCCGGGGGCGGCTGCGCGACTCCCCGCGCGACCTCCTGCTGCGCGGGATCCTGCCCCTGCTGGGCGGCCTGACGATGCTGGCCGCCTTCGCCCGCAGCGCCCACGACATGTACGACCCGGCCTACGGCAGCACCTCCTTCCACGGCATCGGCGGAGTCTTCCTCCTCGGCGCCGGCGCCATCGCCACCGGAATCCTGGCCCTGCTGACAGCCCGCGCCCGTCTCCACCGCTTCTTCCGCGACGGCCGCACCACGGTCGCCGAACTCACCGTCACCGAGGACTGACTCCCATGCGCACTCTGGCCATCGCCGCCCTGCAGACCACGCCCGTACCCCACGACCTCGAAGCGAGCCGGCAGCGCTTCGCCGAGCAGGTCCGGGCCACGCGCGAGATGTTCCCCCACGTCCAGCTCGTCGTCGTCCCCGAACTGCTGCTCGCCGCCGAAGGCGCCCTGCTCCAGCCGACCGCCGACGACTGGATGGAACAGGCCGCCGTCACGATCCCGGGCCCGCTCACCGACCGGATCTGCGCCCTCGCCGTGGAGACCGGCCTGTGGCTGATCCCGGGCAGCCTCTACGAGCGCGCCGAGGACGGGCACATCTACAACACCGCCCTTGCCGTCTCCCCCCAGGGCGAGATCGTCGCCCGCTACCGCAAGGTCTTCCCCTGGCAGCCCTACGAGAAGACCACCCCGGGCGACGAGTTCACCGTCTTCGACATCCCCGGCGCCGGCCGTGTGGGCCTGGCCATCTGCTACGACGGCTCCTTCCCGGAAACCGCCCGCCAGCTCGCCTGGCTCGGAGCGGAGATCATCATCCAGCCCACCCTGACCCCCACCCGCGACCGCGAGATGGAACTCGTCTGCGCCCGCGCCAACGCCTGGACCAACCAGGTCTACGTCGTCAACGTCAACGCCTCCGACCCGGCCGGGGTCGGCACCAGCGCCGTCATCGACCCCGAAGGCATCATCCGCCAACAGGCCGGAGGGGGCGAGGAGATCCTCGTCGACGTCCTCGACCTCGACGCTGTCACCCGGGTCCGCACCTACGGCTCCTCGGGACTCAACCGCCCCTGGAGCCAGCTCGCCCGCTACGGGGAGTCGGTACGGCTCCCGATGTACGGCGGCGGAACGTTCCGCACACCGGACTGGCTGAAGGACGAGCCCGCGTAGCAACCACGGCCCCGGCCCGCTCCGCCCACGATCCCGTCCAGTTCCCGCCGCAGACCGGCGTCGATGCCGCCCCTGCTCCAGTACCACCTGCACAACCGCGGTACCTCCGCCGCGTCCGCGTCGTACCAGGCGAACGCGGTGCGGTGGGCGGCGTGGGCGTGGGCGCCCAGCACGTTGAACTCCGAGAAGCCGCGGGGCGGCCGCCCCGCCACATAGCGGGCCAGCGGGATTCCGTGGCGGTCCAGGCACAGGGCGCGTACCTCCGGGTAGAGCTCGCGCGGGTAGGTGAAGGGCGGCTGCTGCATGAAGTCGTAGGCGACCGGACGGCCCAGGAACTCCTCCGTCGGGGCGAGCCAGGGCCGGTGCCGGCCGAGCAGGGTGACCGCCTTGCGGACGATCCACGGCCGGCCGGCGTCCAGCAGATCGGCGGGCGAGACGGGGCGGTCGAAGACGACGTCCGAGTCGACGTGGCAGATGAGGTCGGCGTCCGTGAACTCGTCCGCGTACAACTTGGTCACCTGCTGTCCCAGGTAGTCGTCCCGGTAGTCCGGGCACACGCTCAGCCGTACGTCTCCGCCGATCGCCCGGCGCACCGCGGCGGATCCCGTGCGCGGCGACACCACGACCACGTCCGCGAACCCGTGGCACCACTTCTCGACGGCCGCCAGCGCGTAGCGCAGCCAGGCGACATCCCGGTGGTAGGTGCGGATGAGAAGAGCCGTCCGCTCGCTACAGTGACGGACGTGTCCGAGTCCGTACCCGCGTTCTGGTGCCGGATGCCCAGTCAGGGCAATGTCGGTGACCGGCTCACTCCCTGGCTGATCCGCCGGATCTCCGGCGCACCGGCCCGGTGGGTCGCTCCGCACGCCCCGGGCCGCAAGCACTTCGTCACGGGCAGCGTGGTCGCGCTCGCGGGCCCGGGCGCCGTGGTGTGGGGGGCCGGCGTGATGGATGCCGGCGAGTCCGTCGATCCGCGGGCCGAACTGCTCGCCGTCCGCGGGCCGCTCACCCGGGAGGCGGCCCGCCGCTCGGGTGTCGCCTGTCCCCCGGTCTACGGCGACCCCGGGCTGCTGGTGCCGAGGTTCCTGCCGGTGCGCCCGGTCCGGGCGGGCGGACGGCCCGCGGTCGTACCGCACTTCGCGGACAAGGCCCGGGCCCGGCGCGGTGTTCCGGGGGGCTGGCGGATCGTCGACGTACAGGGCGGTGTCGAGGACGTCGTCGAACAGGTGACGGGTGCGTGCCTGGTCGCCTCGTCGAGCCTGCACGGCATCGTCCTCAGTCATGCGTACGGGGTTCCCGCCGTCTGGATCCGGTTCCGGCCGCTGCCCAGCGGCGACGACAGCAAGTTCCACGACTACTTCCTCTCCGTCGGTGTGCCGGTACCTCCGCCGGTGCCGGTCGGACCCATCGGTGCCGGCCTGGACCCGGTCGCGCTGGCCGATTTCGCGACCCTCCCGGCGGACCTCCCCGACCTGGACCTCCTCCTGGAGAGGTGTCCCTTCCGATGACCCGCCACGACGACGACCACGGTGGTGGCCTCGATCCGCTGCTGCTCCTGCGCGGGATCCGTGACGCCAACTACCACCGCCCCGGCATCCGATGCCTGCGACTCCTCTCCGCCGACGCCCCGACCCTGCGGGAACTCGTGGCGGAGGCGGAGCGGCTGCGCGCCCGGCACACCCCCTCGTCGGCGAGCGCCCCCGGCCACATCACGGCCTGGACCGGTCCTCGCGGCCGCGTGGAGCAGTTCAGTCTCCTCAACGCGTCGGGCCGCTGCGACGACTTCTCCCGGGACCACGACCTGTCCTGTTTCGGCAAGCGGTTCCACGACCGCACGCGCTACCCCGCCCTGTCCGCACTGGCGGAGGCGCTGCCGCACCTGGTGAACCTCCGGATCAACGTGCTCGGCCCCGGTGCCGCGCTCGCGCCGCACGAGGAACACAGCGTCGTACGGTCGCGCACCGGCGCCGTGGGTGTACGGGCCCGCTTCCACCTGCCGCTCGTCACCGGTCCCGAGGCCTCCCTGCTGCTCGACGGCGACCTCCACCACCTGGAGGCCGGGACCGTCTACCTGGTCAATCACGGGTGCGTGCACGCGGCCGAGAACGCCGGGGCCACGGACCGGGTCCATCTCGTGTGGGACATGCTGCTGACCGCCCCCGCCGCCGAGGTGATGTTCGGGACGGGTCCGGCGCCCGAGGGCTTCTCCCGTACCCGGGTACGCGCCGTGCGGCCCGAGGGCCGGCGGACGGTCACCCGGTGGGAACGGATCGCGCCCAGGGTCTCGGAGGGCGAGGCCCGGCACGTCGGCTTCCTCGATCCGCAGTAGCCGTCTCAGTACAGGGTCCTGGGGAACTCGGCCGGGACATAGTGGAACAGGAGGGACGTGTGGGTGCTCCCGTCGGGCAGCGGCGGGCGCCAGTGCGGTACCCGGGTGCCCGCGAAGAGCACGGCTTCACCGGGACGCTGGATCAGGGACAGCGACCCCTGCGTGGTGTCGAGGAGCAACGGCCACCCGCCCGCGATGCCGGGACCCGACTCCCCGAGGAGCAGGGACACGGTGTACTCGCACTGCTCGCGGTCGACGTGCCGGTCGAGGACGGCGCCCGCGCGGTACGCGGAGACGTAGGAGTACGAGGGCCGCACCGGCCGTCCGGCGAGGCGGCCCACCAGGCCACGGAACTGATGGTGGAAGAAGCGGGACAACGACTCGTTGTACCAGCCGTATCGGCCTTGCACCTGCGCGTCTCCGAGCGGCCAGGATCCCGTCGCGATGAGCCGCTCGTAGTAGTCGAGCAGCGCCTCGCGGTGCCCTGGGCGCACCAGGCGGCCCATCCCGCAGACGTCCGAGCGCGCGAACTCCTCGGCGGCGTCCGCCACGGCGACATCGGCCAGAGCCGTCCGCCGCGAGCGCGCCTCCGCCGTCCCGAGCGCACCGGCCCCGGAGAGTGCGGTGCGCAGCCCGGGCGGGAACCCGGGCGGCAAGGGGCGCCCCGGGGCGAGCTCGCGAAGCGCCCAGAAGTCCTCGAAGCGCACCCAGAAGGGTACGAGCGCCCCCGTCTCGGGATCGTCGGTCCACAGGAGAGGGCGGCCGGTCAGGAAGCGGTCCCGGAAGCGGGCCCGGCGTGCCATCCCCAGAGGGATGGTGACCCCGGTCTGGAGCACGGCGGTCGGATCGAGCACCGCCCCGTCGCCCCGGCCCGGGGCCGCGTCGGCGTCCGGCGCGGTGGCGTCCGGCGCGGTGGCGTCCGCCTCGTGGAGCCAGCAGGCGAAGGAGGGGGGACGGCGGGGGGCCTCCGGAGTGGTGCGGGCTGCCGGAGAGGCCGGGGTGGACTGGGGCATCGTGGTGTGTCCGTTCGTGAGGCGCCGCAGGGTGGGCCGCACGGCGTCGAGCGCCGCCGGGTCGAAGCCGGGGGTCTCGCGCCATTTGCCGGGGCGCGGCGGGCTGATCGTCGTGGCCGACAGGGGCAGGTCCCTGCCCTGCGTCGCCGCGGGCAGGTCCAGTACGGCCTCCAGTCGCCGCAGCGTCCGTGCCGGTGCGGCGCACAGCTCGGCGTAGTCGACGTCCACCCAGGGGACGGCCGGCCGTAGGTCACGGGCGTCGAGGGTCGCCTCCACGGCGGCGGCCCACTGACGGGCCGCGATCCGCGCGAGGTCCTCGCCCGCCCAGCCGCGCCAGCCCGGTGGCAGCAGCAGGTGCCAGGCCCGCCGTGGCCAGCCGGGCAGGTCCGGGATGTTGACGAAGCCAGGGTGGTTCCATGCCCGCACCATGCTGGCCACCGTGTCACGGGCATCGCGGTGCAGACGGACGACCGTGGCGTCCGGGAACAGCCGCAGCAGGAAGGGGAGTCGCAGACTGTTCTCGGGGGTCTTCTCCAACAGCCTGAGGGGCCGGGGAGCACCGGCCCCTGGCGGGCGCCGTCTCCGCGCATCACGTAGGTCGGCGAGGAAGCCCGCCCGTACCGCGTGTCCCCCGATGTCGGCGTCCGCGGCGTCCAGCGCGTGCGAGGCGTAGCCGCGGGCCGCCGGGTGGAGTGCGGGCACGCCCTCGATCACCCCCTCGCTCTCTCCGCCGACCGTCCACAGGGCGGTGCTTCGGGCCAGCGCGTCGAACAGCGCGGTGCTGCCGGAGCGAGGCGGGGAGGCGATGATCACGGGCGCGGCGAGCGGGGCCTCCGGGACGGCGCTCACCTGTCCGGTGAGCGGCGTCCCGAGCCGGGTCAGGGCGGGGTCCCGGACCGCGGAGAACTCGGCGGCCGCCTCGGCCGAGGCGAAGAGGTAGCGGGCGCGCACTCCGTGGGCGTCGGCCCGCACGGCGCGGGACAGCAGCTCCGGCGCGTCGGGGAACGGGCCGTGATGGGTCTCGCGCGCCGCCCGCCGCGCGCTGCCGGACGGGAGGGCCACGCGGCCCTCCACGGACCACGCCACGCAGTCCCGCGGCTCCTCGTCCCGCGGCTCCTCGCGTCCGGCCCGTCCGCCGGATTCCCTCCCGCCCGGTCGGCCGCTCACTTCCGGTGGATCCAGCCCGTCACGCTGAACCGGCTGTCGGCGAAGGCCTTGCCCGGCACGCGGACGGGCAGCACCTCGTGGTCGTGCCGGCTCGGGAAGAACACCGCGAGGTTGGCGCGCGGCACGATCGTCTGGCTGCGGTCCGTGGGAACGACCCGCCCGTCCTCGACGACCGTCTCGAAGACGCGCAGCTCCCCGCCGGAGAACCGGCGCGGCTCGGCGGAGAAGAAGTAGACGAAGGTGAGCTCACGGGTGTCCCCGCCGTCGCTGTCGCGGTGCATGCCGAAGTAGTCCCGGTCGCCGTTGGCCGTGACCTGGAGCTCGATGCGGCCCAGCGGGAACGCCGGGTGGCCCAGCCGGGCGCGTACCGTCTCCAGCTGTTCCTTGATGCGCTCCGTGAACAGTGCGTCGAACCGACCGAGCTCGTGGAGGACCGAGCTGCTGCGGACCCGCTCGTCCACCACCGCCGCTCCCGTCCCGTGCGGCTGGATCGTGGCCGCCGTGAACGCGGACTCGCTGTCGAGGACGTACCGGAGGAGGTCGTCCTGCTCGGCGTCGGTGAGGAGTTCCCGTACGCCCTGGGCGACCTCGGCGATCACGTCCCTCTCGAACCGCCCCGTTCCGGTGGGCACGCCGGCCGGCTTGCTGTAGTGGCCGCCGCGGACCAGCCGGGCGATCTCGGACGGGACAGTGACACGGTCCGCCGTCCATTCCGCGCGCGATCCCAGGTAGACCGTCCCGTGGAAGGCCGCGTTGCGCTCGTACACCTCGTCGTCGACCATGCCCGCGAGCAGGTCGACCGAGTCGGCCCCGGCCAGGCCCAGGTTCTTGAGGAGCTCGCGGGCCGGGGCGCGATAGGTGAGGTACCGCGCCGCCTCGGTGAGGAAGACGTCCTCCGTGCGCTCGAAGCCGACGCGGCGCATGACCAGGTCGGCGAGCCTGGACTCCTCGGCAACGAGGTAGTGCACCTCGGCGCCGGGGTCGACGGCGAGTGTCTCCAGGGCCTCCTTGTACAGAGCGGCGCACAGGCCCGTGTTGGTGAGGTCCTCGTCGGCGACGTGCACCGGGCTCAACCCCCAGCATCCGTCGGAGACCAGGTGCGTCTGCAGGACGGCGATGATGTTGCGCGCGCCCAGACCCCACGGCGGCCACGGCCGGTCGCGGACCGCGGCGAAGATCTGCGAGTCGCCGTCGCGGAACAGCGGCAGAATCACCTCATCCATCAGGTGCGGCGCGCCCGCCCGCCGGAAGAAGGTGTGCAGGGCGGCTTTCGCCGTGTCACCGAGTTCGTCGAAGATCTCGATCCGCGTGGCGCCGTTGCGCTCGGTGAAGAAGTCGCGTCTGATGGGCTCGGTCATGGCCTCTCCTGTCATGTCGCTGTGTCGATCCCGGTGGGGAGGACGGCGGGTGGACCTCACGGCGGGCGCCCCGTTTCTGCGGGTGACGGGACCGGGCGGCGACGTACTGCCGTGGGTGGTGATCCGGGCTCCCGTCGTCACCCGGGCCCAGCACGTACGCCTGAACCACCTCGCGGACGAGGGTTGTCGCTTCGTCGGTGCCACCAGCTACCTGGGGTTCCCGGGGCCGGGGTTCCGTGACGAGCGCGACTACGGGCTGCTCTGCGAGGCGTGGCTGCACTGCTTCCGGGACCCGGACCGCTTCCTGCCGCCGAACGGGCCACGGGTGCGGGTGAGCGAGTCCGACTTCACGGACCCGCGCCGTGTCGACCCGCTCCGGACGGCACGCGTCCTGCCGACGGACCTGGTCGCGGACGTGGTGCACGTGTCCGGTGCGGAACCCTGGCGGCAACGGGCCAAGAACTGGCCGCTCGCCGCACTCTGCCTGCGTCGGCTGGCCGAGGAGACGGGCCTGCGCGTCCTGGTCGTCGACGCCCCGCCCGGCGCCGAGTCGCTGCCGGGTGTCAGGTCGTCGGGTCCGCTGGAGTGGCCTTCGCTGCTCGCCGTGATCGCCACCGCGCGCTGCCTGTTCGTACCGGCCGTCCTCGACGCGTCGCCGAGGGTGCTCGCCGAGGCGCTCTGTCTCGATGTGCCCGTCGTCGTCAATCGGGCGATCCTCGGTGGCTGGCAGTACGTCAACGCCTTCACCGGTGCCTTCTTCGACGGCGTGGACGACGTGGTGCCGGCCGTGGTGGACACGATCGGTGCCGCGGGCCGGCCGAGGTCCTGGTTCATGGCCCATCACGGGCCGGCCCGGGCGGGCGGGCGCGTCCTGCGACTGCTGCGTTCCCTCGATCCGTCCCTGCCCGCCCTCAGCCATGTACTGCTGGCCCCCGACCAGGGCCCGCGGGAACCCTCTCTGCGGGGGAGATGTTGAGGACCAGCCTCGGAGGGCCCTGCATCGGCGAACGGTGGATCCACGCGTCCGTCACGGGATGCGGCGACCAGTGGCGCCGTACGTCGATGTGCTTGAAGTAGACGGTCGCGTCCGGCGGCACCCGGTGGACGGGGGCGTGGGGCCGCAGGAACGAGGGGGTCTCGTCCATGGCGATCAGCGAGCCGAGCGCCTCAGAGACCGGTTCGTCGCCGCAGGGCCCGGCACCCGCCTCCCGCGACACCCGTTCCCGGCGCGACAGGTAGGCGTAGAAGTCCTTCATGCTGCGCACGTCGTCGCCGGCCACGTACTCGGTCGTCGGACCGTTGTAGACCCGTACGGCACCGGTCGTCGGGGCCTGCGGCGGGACCGTGTCGACGTGGAATCCGCAGCGCCGGGTGGGGGCCTCGGTGAACACCCGTACCGTCACGCGCCGGACGTCCGTCGTGGCCATGACCTGCTCCGCGATCCCTGTCATGTCCTCCAGGAGCGGACGCGCGACCGCCCTGTCCGTGTCGGCCAGGGCGGTGCGGGACCAGTCGGCGAATTCGTCACGGGAGACCGCGGTCAGTGTCGTACGGGCGATGACGAGCCGTCGTGAGACCACCAGTTCGGCCAACTCGTCCAGCCAGTCGGGGCGTTCGCCCCGGGCCACGATGACGGCGGTCAGCCCGGGGTCGATCAGTCGTGCGATGTCGTTCCGTGCCGTGTCTCCGCGGAGCACACCGCTGGGGAACGTCTCCTCGTCGATGGGGGCCACGGACGGCACCGTAATCGTCGGCCGGGGCGGTCCCCGGCCCGACAGGCGGGGTCCGAGGCGTGACGACCCGTTCGGCGCAGACCCCGGTCGCCGTCTGGGCGGCGGTCACATCGTGGGCGCCGCGCCGGCCGCCTGGTCGGTGGTGGTCGACGACGCGTCGGTCGCGTACGGCCGGTCGGTGGAGGGCAGCGCCTGACCGGGGGAGGTGGGCGGCTGACCCGTGGAAGCACCGGAGTTCGGGGCGGGTCCCATGTCCACCCCCTCCACGGGCTCGGGCCGCGGCACCGGAGGGGGGCAGTCCGGGGAGGACGACTGCTCCGCGGCTCCGTCGATCTCGATCGTGATGCGCATGGCTCGGTCCTTCCGTGTACGGGTGGGGTGGCTCAGTTCAGGACGACGTACCTGGCCTCGTACGTCATCGTGGACGCGGTGAGGTTCTTCACGGTGATCCAGTACGTCACGTAGCCGGCCTCGTAGCGCTCGACGGCCACGTCCCAGTCCACCTGCGGAGCACCGGACTGCGGATTGGTCGGCACCAAGTACCAGACGACGTGCCAGGACGCCGGCCATCCGTAGGTGAAGAGACGTGTGCTCGCGTTGGCCCCGAGCGATCCGGTGTAATGAACGTTGGTCCACATCGCACTTCTCCCGGTTCAGTAGCGGCTGAGGATGGCGAACCGGCCCTCGAACGCGACCGGGACGGGTGTGAGGTTGGTGACGGAGACCCAGTACGTGACGTTCTCGGCGTCCCCGCGTTCCACCTGGACCTTCCAGCTCATCTCCTCGGCACCTGGGCGGATCGTGGTGGGCATGACCGTCCACAGGACGTGCCAGGTGGCGGGCCAGCCCCAGGTGAAGAAGCGACGGGTCGAGTTGGCCGCGACGGTGCCCGTCCACTGGACGCCGCACACGGGCTGGGTCATCCAGCCGTCCACCGGGATCTCCCAGACGCCCCGGTTGCGCAGGCCGGCCCGGAGCACTCTGGCGTGCCGGTGGTACAGGAGGTCGCCGACGAAGGCATTGGGCAGGCCGTTGGAGAAGATCTGCCAGGAGGCACCGCCGTCAACGGACTGGTAGACGCCGAGGTCGGCGGCGACCCAGACGCGGTCGCGGTTGCCCGGGTGTACCTCCACGGCGTTCAGCGGCAGGTTGGGCAGCGCGGCCGTGCGGTCGACCCAGGTCGTGCCACCGTCGGTCGACCGCCAGACCCGACCGCCGTTGCGCGTCGTGTGGGTCACCCAGATGCGGTTCGTGTCGGTCGGGTCGACGTGGATGTCACTGACCCAGGCGTTGGCGCGGGGTGTCGTGAGCGCCGTGAGCGCGCCCCACGCGGTCCCGTTCCATCGTGTGACGTAGAGCAGGCCGCCGGTGGTGCCGACGTACACCTGGTCCGCCGTCGGTATGTACATCGCGGAGGCGGTGCCGGCCGTGGGGTAGGCCAGCCGCGTCCAGTTGGTGCAGTTGTCGCGGGAGACGTAGAGGGCCCCGCCGGCCTGGGCGACCGTGTTGCCGTTGGTGGCGCTGGCCTCGAACGGCGGATAGAAGAGCGACCCCTCTCCGGAGGGTACGGGTGGCGGCAGCCATGCCCAGCTGCCCCAGTCGCCCCGGGAGGTGGAGCGTTCCACGCCCATGTTGTAGAAGCTGTGGAACACCGTGCGCGGGTCGGTGCGGTTGACGCCGCAGTCGCCGCCGTCGCCGTCCTGCGCGTGCAGCCAGGTCGGCGAACCGGTCCATCGTTCGGTGCCGTTGTCCTGGGTGCCTCCGATGAGCCAGCGCGAGGAGCCCAGGTCCTGCGCGAGGTACTCGAACTCGGTGATCTCCAGGCCGTTGTTCAGGTGCTGCCAGGTGACGCCCCGGTCCGGGCTGCGGTAGAGGCCGCCGTCGTTGCCGATGTAGACGACCTGGGGCTGGCCCGGTTCGAAGGCGATGGCGTGCTGGTCGGGATGGATGGACTGGCCGGGCGATGGCTTGCTGGCGATGTCCGTCCAGGTCCAGGTGGTGCCGGAGAGGTCACCCCGGTGGGCGCTGATGGCTCCGCAGTAGATCTGGCCGGCGTTGTCCGGTGCGACGGCCAGGAACCAGTCGTACCAGGCCTGGATGATGCTCGCCCCGGTGGGCGCGGCGATCGCGGTCCAGGTGCCCCCGGCGCGTCGGGCCAGATACCCGGTGGCCCCGGCGCCCCACACGTAGGCGACGGTGGGGTCCGATGGGGCGATGGCCACGGCGAGCCTGCTGAAGTTCGCGGGCGCGCTCGGCAGGGTGACGGCGGTCCAGGTGGCGCCGCCGTCGGTGGACCGGAACAGGCCGTCCCGGCACGCGGCGAGAGCCTCGGCGCCGGACGGAGCCACCGCGACCGACCAGGTCGTCGCGGTGCGCCTCCGTGTCCACGTCGCTCCTGTGTCCGCGGAGGTGTAGAGGCCGCCCGTCGTTCCGGCGTAGACCCGGGTGGGGGTGGCCCGGTCGAACTCCAGGTCGTGGAAGCCCTCTCCGACGAACGGAGCGGTGACCAGGCTTGCCCAGGTGAGTCCCCCGTTGGTGGACCGGAGGATGCCGGTTCCGAAGCTGGACCACCAGTCGCCTTCGCCGGTGCCCGCGAGGACGGTTGCCGGAGTGGTCGGGTGGAAGGCGATGGCACCCGTGGTGAGCGTCGCCGCGTGGTCGGTGCGCGGGGCCCACGACTGTCCGCGGTTGTGGCTCTCCCAGATGCCGCCGTGGGCTGCTCCGGCCAGCAGGTGGCTGGCGTTGCCGGGGTCGACGGCCACGGACGAGACGCGTCCGGAGGCGTTGATGCGTGCGGCGCCGTAGGTTTGTCCGTTGGGTATCGTCCACGGGCCGAGCGAGCGCCAGTTGGGGCCGCTGGGGCTCGGCGGAGTCGTCGACAACGTCTCGGCCACGGCCATGTAGTTGGCCGCCAGCTGCTCCATCCCGTCGCCTGGCCGGGTGCCGCCGCCGGAGGGCGGTGGCTTGGCGGACTGGGCGTTCCCCTGGTCGGCTCTCCCGCCGTCTCCTTCGTTGCCTCCCTCGTGTCCTCCCTCGCCCGCGGGCCCGTCGCCGTCACCGGTGCCATGGCCGCTGCCTGAGGCTCCGAACTGGGGTCCCGCCACGCTTTCGACAAGCTCCTGGGCAGCCGCCTGATCCATGTCGGGGCGGGCCTGGATGGCCGCCTCCACGGCCGCGTCCGCGTGGCCGGTACGGGTCAGTTCGAAGATGAGGCGCGCCAACGCCTTGCCGCCGGGGAACTCTTCGTGATCGCCCTTCGCGACTGTTCTGTCCTGGGGATTCCCACGCATCGTCGTTCTCCTCGTGCCGTCGAGGTCCCGCGTCACGGCTCGGTCGGCCGGCCCTCGGGTGGTTCGGGCCGGGCCTCGGGGTCCGATGCGGCCCCGGAGGTGTCGGTCTCGTCCTCCGGCGTCCCGTCGTCCGTCTCATCTGCTTCGTCCGGCTCGGCCGTCTCGGCCTCGTCGCCGGTGCCCTCCTCCTGGAGCTCTCTGGCCCGCAGGAACTCCTCCAGCCGACGCGCCGCGCGGTCGTCTTCCGAGTCGTCGGGGACGCCAAGCGGTTTGCGTGTCATCTCGGACCTCCCCGCGCTGGTGCGGATGAAGGAGAAGGAGGAGGCCCCTGAGGAGAACGCCGAGGCAAGCCCGGCGAATCGGCGCTTGCACACAGGGGCTTCCAGAGGACGGCGGCGCCGTCACGGACCGGAAGGACCGTCACTCAGCGCCGTGGCCTCACGGTCGTCCGGCTTCAGTCTTCATCGGGGTGTGCGCCCTGCCAAGGACCTAATCGCCCCGCACCGGGTAGGTAGATCTACCCCGGCCGGGTGTGGGCGGAACGAGGCTGTACTCGATGGCGAAGCGGGTGAGATCAGCCCTCCGGCGGGCTCCGATCTTGTCGCGCAGCCGGTCCAGGTGCGAGTGCACCGTGTGTTCGCTGATGCCGAGCAGGACGGCGATCTCCCGGTCGGTGTCGCCGCTGGCGACCCGCCCGAGGATCTCCCGTTCCCGGTCCGTGAGGTGGAGGGGCGCATGGAGCAGGTGTACGGCGAGTGGGCCGGGCACATAGATCTCGCCCGCGGCCACGGTCCGGACTGCGGAGAGCAGCTCCGCCTGCTCCGTCTGGCTGTCCAGACATCCTCGCGCGCCGGCGCGGATGGCCGTGGCGAGGTCGATGTGCGCCGCTGCCGAGACGACGACGACCGCGTAGCCGTGGGCGCAGAGCCGGGAGACCGTACGGGCCAGTTCGAGGGTGGCGAGGCGGAGGTTGAGGACCGCCAATTCGGCGTCGACGGGATGCGCGTCGAGTTCCTCGACGGCGGACACGGCGCCGACCAGGAGGAGATCCGCTTCGCTGTTGATCAGTTGGACGATGCCCAGCCGTATGAGCGGGCAGTCTCCTACGACGACGACACGCCTCGGGTCAGCTTCCATCAGAAACCTTCGGTGGCGGGGACGGCAGGGGCACATGCGTCGGATTCCCTCACGGCGGAGCGTTCGCCGGCATGACACTGGTGCCCCGAATACCACGGTACGCTGCGCGATCGACGTGACGGCTCACCCCTACGGGGAAGCCGAAACGATTCCTCACGACCGAGTGGAGCACCCGGCGAGGCTTTCCCACGTCGCACGCGCTACGGGCGGAACATGGCCCGCTTCAAAGGGAATTGGTTGCCTCGGACGATCATATGTGGGCGCCCGCCCCTGTGGCGCGTCGGCGCGGACGGTTCCATCGTGGAGGAAGAAGGTCCCATCGCTCGTGCCGACGACGGCGCCGACGGGGGTGCCTGTACGCGGCGCGGGCGGCGTGGTGGGAGGCCGACCGACTGAGGAGCGCCGATGGAACCGTATCTGTTTCCAGTCGTGTTCGTGGCGGTCTTCGCCGCGTTCGCGGTGTCCGCCTCCGCGGGGTTCGGAGGCAGTCTCATCCTCGTGCCGACGCTGGCCCTCACGCTCGGCACGAAGTCCGGCGTGGCCCTGGCCGCGCTGCTTCTGGCCGCCAACAACCTGGTGAAGGTCTTCGCGTACCGGAGCACCCTGCCCTACCGGAAGGCGCTTCCGGTGATCGTGCTCGTCGCGGTCGGAGCCTTCGTGGGGGCGAAGCTGCTCGTCTCGGCGCCGGAGGAGTGGGTGACGATCGCGGTCATCGTCGGGTTCGCGCTCGCGTTCCTCGTCGAGTCCTTCGACCTCACCCGCTTCCGACGGGTCGGGTCCCCGCTGCTGGCGCTCGCGTCCGGCGCGACCTCCGGATTCAGCGGCACGTCGGGGCCCCTGAAAGGACTCGCGGTCCGTGCACTCGACCTGGACCGCATGCATCTCGTGGGCGCCCTGTCCCTGGTCTCGCTGGTCGGGGACGTGACCAAGACGGCGGTATGGACGGATGCCGCTCTGCTCACCGGCGGGGACTACCTCGTCGCCCTGGCGTGCGTGCCCCTCATGCTGATCGCGACGTTCCTGGGCAGGCGGTTCAACAACAAGATCGGAGAACGCGGGTACACCGGTCTGTTCTGGACCGTCATGCTGGGCTACACCGGGCGCCTCCTGGCCGGACTCTGAGATCAGTCCTGCGGCGTGGCCGCCGTGCTCCTCGCGACGCGGAGGAATCCGGTCAGGGCGATGACCGCCCAACCCGAGAGGCAGGCGAACGCGACGGCCGGCGAGAACGCGGTCCACAGCACGCCGGCGACGGCACTCGCGACGAGGTTGCCGAAGGACTGCACGGTGGCCAGCATGCCGAACGCGGAGCCCCGCAGGTCCGTGGGTGCGAGGGAGGCGACCGCGGAGTGCTGGGCCGTCTCGACCGCGCCGATCCCGATCCCCGCCAGGGCGAAGGGAACCGCGAGGAAGGCGGCCGTGCCGGCGCTGACGGCGAAGAGGCCGTAGGCGACGGCGAACGCGGCGACGCCGCCCGCCAGGACGAGGACCGGCCCGCGGGCGCCGAGCCGGTCGGCGAGCCGTCCCGCCGGAAGCGAGGCCAGGGCCGCGGCGAGGTTGTGGACGGTGTAGAGACCGAGCGCGATCGTGGTCGCCGTCTTCGTGCCGTGCCCGGCCTCCAGCAGCTCCGAGGCCCGCAGGATCAGCAGCGTGGCGGCGATGTTGCCGAATTCGAAGACCGCGACGGCGGCCAGCAGCCTGCCCAGGGCTCCCCGCAGGACGGGCCGGACACGGATCCGGAGGGGGACGGCGGCCCTGCCGGTGGGCCGGGGAGTCCTGCGGATCGCGTACACGATGGCCGCGGCGGCCAGCAGTCCCGGGACGACCGAGAGGCCGATGGCCCAGGTGACGCCGAGCCAGGCGACCAGGCCGACGGCGAGCAGGGGGCCGAAGATCGCCCCGAGGTTGTCCATCATCCGCTCGAAACCGTACGCGCGGCCGTACGCTCCTGCCCGGACGGTGTCGGCAAGGAGAGCGTTGCGGGCCGGAACCCGCAGGCCGCGGGCGGTCCACGCCGCGGCGCGCAGCACGCCGACCTGCCAGACCGTCGTGGCCCCGGCGGTCGCGGCACCGAGGACGGCGGTCGCCACGTAGCCGCCGACGGCAACCTTCCGGCGCCGGCCGGGGTCGTCCGCCAGGGCGCCGCCGCAGAACCTGGCGGCGCCGGCGAGGGCATCGGACACGCCCTCGATCACGCCGAGCGCGGCCGCGGGAGCTCCGAGCGTCGAGGTGAGCAGCGAGGGCAGCAGGGCGGTGGGGATCTCGTGTCCGACATCGGCCAGCAGGCTGGCGGAGCCGATGCCCTTGACGCCCGGGGTGAGCCAGGGGCGTCGAACGGGAGTGCCGTCGGCGGGCGGTGCGCTCTCAGCCATGACAAGGACTGCGCCGGGAGCGCCCTGGTTCCGCCGGTGGCGCGCACGTCCGACGGCCGACCTCACCCGGCCGGTGACGGTCACCCGCCGGGACGGGCACTACGACCACCACGTCCAGCGCAGGAGCCCCTCCTCCGTGTCGGAGAGCACCTCGATCTGTCCGGGGATCCGGCAGACGGTGGCCACCCTGCCGCCCGAGCCGTCGCTCGGGCCCGGCTCGCGCCCCACCGGGCGCCAGATCCCGTCCGTCACCGAGGCCGAACGCACGGTCCCGTCGGCCCCGGTGGCGAAGGCCCGGGCCACCCCCGGTTCCGGGAGGGCCCAGGTCACCTCGCCCCCCGGGCGCGGCTGCCAGCCGTCCTCGGCCTGCGCGGCCAGCCAGCGCACGGGTTCGGCACCGCGGCGCCGACCGAGGCTGACCCGGCCCCCGTTCCCGGAGGCCGCGATCAGCAGATCGGCCCCGCCGCCCGCGACGGCACAGCTCGTCACCGCGCGTCCCGGCCCCTCCAGTTCCTGCCAGGGGCCGCCGAACAGGACCGCCGTGCCGGGGTCCCGCAGCCAGAGCCCACCCTGCGTCGAACGCGCGACGAGGCACTCACCGGCCACTCCCACCGGGGATCCCGGCGCGAGGTCGAACCCGGTGGTCTCCACCCGTTCCCACTCGCCCTTCTCACCGGGGTTCCATCCCGTCTGCAGATAGACCTCGCCGTCCGCGCCGGTCAGACAGAGGGCGGCCGTGGCGGTCAGCGGGCCGTCGCCCGGCACGGCGCTGAGCGCGCTGCCCGGGCCGAGCGGCACCGCCTTCAGGGTGAGTCCGTCCCGCACCATCGGCCGGAGATCGGACCACCCCTCCCCCCAGTTGCCCTGCGCGTCACTGGCCCGTACCAACAGGCGTCCTTCGCTCAGCGCCCACACGATCGCCCGCCCCCCTGCGTCCGACACGGCGGCCCACGAGGGGACGCTCGACCACACCGGCGCGTCCCCGTCCGGCCGCACCCGCGTCCACACGCCGACGTTCATGCCGCACGACGCCCGCTTGTGCCACAACTCCCCTTCGCCGTCGACGAGGAACAGGTCGAGGTGGGCCAGCCACACCGATCCGGCCACCGGTTGGCGGGCCGCCATCCAGCGCCGGGCCCGAACCGCCCCCGGCACGTCCGCCCACTCGTCCCACGCCCCCAAGCGCACGGCGAACGGGCGCGGCCCCGTGTCCCGCCGGTCCCCCGCCACGTCCACGTGGCGGAAGGGCACCGAGCAGTCCCGCAGCCGCCAGTCGCCCATGAGCGCCTTGAGTGAGTACGACGCCTTCCACTCGGGGTCGTCCAGCTCGCCGAGGAGTGCCAACGGGCCGAGCAGCAGGGCCGGGTCGAAGTCCGGCAGGTCCAACGGGTCCGACAGGTCCGGTAGTTCCGGCTCCCTCAGGCCGAGCAGGCTCGGGTCGAAGGGGTCGCCGCCGGACGCGGGATGGGTGAGCTTCACGGTCATGTCGGGACTGCGGCGCACGGGCCGGTCCAGGAAGATCCACTCGGCGTCGTGAGTGGTGTCCTCGCCGATGGGGCCGGCCGCGACCACCTGATCGGTCGTGAGACGGTTGCAGCCGACCTCCACCGTCGCCGTCGCCACCGTGAAGGCCTCCATCGCCTCGCCGCCGGTGCGCAGATGGATCACGAGGGCGATGATCGTCTCGGCGTCCCGCGGACCCTGCTCGGGCTGCTCGAGCCGGACCGGGTTCCGGGAGTCGCCGAAGTCGTGCAGCAGCGTGCGTCCCCTCCACTCCAGGCAGTAGGCCCGCTGTCCCCACTCCACGAGGCCGCCCCGTACGAACGGGTTCTCGAACCGCGGGAACAGGTCGGTCGCCAGCTGCCGGCCGTTGAGCTCGAACTCCCCTCCGTCACCGTTGGTGAGGCGCAGCCGGTCCGATCCTCCGCCGGGGCGCGGCACGTCGTAGGTGCATTCCAGGTCCCCGACATCGTCCACGTGCACGCGGGCGGACGTGACACGGTCCATGAACGCCTCGAAGCCGCCGAACTCGCTCTTGGAGCCGACCTGCACGATCCACACGTTCTTGCCGTTGACGTACCAGTCCTTGTCGGCGAAGAGGTCCGGCGGGTCCTTCCAGATCCCCTCCCCGCCCTGCTTCTCCAGGCGCACCGCGTAGGGGTCGGACTCCTTCGTCAGCCACTCGGGACGCTTGTTGGAGAAGACCCCGACGTACCCCTCCTCGGGTTCGGCGGTGGAACCCTCGGGAGCCGGGTGCACCACCTTGCCGAACAGCCAGAATCCCTTGGCCCCGATGTGGCCGATGTCGAGCAGCGGGAAGTTGGCGTCGTCGTACGCGGACGTGCGCCGCTCCACCACGTGGTCGAACCCGGCCTTGGGGAACCAGGCGTGCGACCCGGTCTCGGCCAGGAAGTCCTGGATGTCGTGGAACTCGGAGAGCATGACGGCGGCGCCCCCGTGCTGGACCACGCGGGGCAGCGCCCAGTACCCCGTCCACCAGTCGGGTCCGTCCGTTTCGTCGATGGCCTCGCCCTTGAGGAGTTCGTTGTTGGCCACGACCGCGGCGATGCCGCCGCCGACGGCGCCGATGGGCCCCAGCACCAGTCCGCCGATCAGGGCGCCCGCGCCGAAGGCTGCCGTGTCGGGGATGTCGAACCCCCCGAATCCGGCGGTGACGAACACGTTGACCGCGCCGTTGAGCGTGGCCTGCTGGACGCTGTTCTGGAAGTTGAGCTGGCCGTAGCGGAAGTTCTGGGTGGTGGAGAGCATCGCCCCGGGTGAGCGGTAGGTCACGATGTTGGCGCGGCTCCGGGTCGACCCTTCGAGGAGCAGGGACAGGTCGTCCGCCGTCTGCTCGTCCAGCTCGTCGAGGCCTTCACCTCCCGTGAAGGGCGCCGTGACGAGTGCCGGCAGGTCGCGCAGGCCGCTGACCGGTGCGCGGACCAGCGGGATGATCGTCTCGACCATCCACCGGATCACGCCGAAGGCCTTCGACTTCTCCAGGCCGAAGCGATGGACGACGTGCAGCGAGTTCCGCACCACCTGTTTGTTGAAGAACGCCGACATACCCCAGAAGAAGACGGTGTCGTCCTCGACCGCGCCATACCCCTCGTGGGTGCGGGCGATGTCGCGGTTCACCTCCGCGAGGTGGGGGAAGTAGCGGGCACGCTTGGAGGCGTATCCGCGCAGCAGCGAGTCCTTCACCACGGACTTCTGGGACCACGTGATGCCGTACTTCGGGGCCTCGTCGAAGGTGACCGAGACCCGGGACCGGTCGGTGAAGGCGAACCCGGGCGGATGGGACCCGATCTCCAGAAGTACCCGGGGGACGGCCTTGGCGTACATGGAGGAGGCGAAGCTCGCGCCGACCTGGGCGTTGCCTTCGTTGAAGACCCCCTTCGTGCCGAACAGCATCTCCATGACGTCATTGAGCCCGTTGTCGTATCCGTGGCTCTTGGACTTGAACTGGCTGCGCCCACCGGCCGCGCCCATGGACCCGCGGTGCGAGAACCGCGCCACGTCGAAGAGCATCAGGTCCACCGCCATCTCGGCCTTCTTGCGCACCTCGTCGTCGAGGGCGAAGTCGGCCAGATTGAGCAGGGCCCACAGGTGTTCGCGGTAGTAACCCGACGAGTTGTACTCCATCCACCCGAACATCAGACGGTTGTTCAGCCATTTCAGCACCCGGGCGCGTCCGCGGTCGCGGCGCTGCGCCCCGGTCTTCGCCCCGGTCCGGTCTCCCGGGTCGGCGAACAGCCCGCACGGCTGGAAGGTGTCGTCCTCCCAGAGCTGCCCGAGAAGGTACTCCGAGGACGCGAACATGATGTAGTGGTTCTCCGACCAGAACTCCATCTCCTGGTCGGCCGCGTCGGCTTGCCCCAGCCCGCTCTTGACCTTGTTGAGCCGCTCGTTGTCCTGGGCGCGGGGCTTCTCGTCCATCCAGAACTTGTACGACAGAAGGCCCTGCTTGAGGATCTCGCCCGCCAGTGGAGACCAGCTCGGGTCCTGACTCCTCGGGTTGGCGGCGGTGGCCTCCAAGATGTACCGGAGGCGGGTCGCGGCGGAGCGGAACCGGGCGGACAGTTCGGGGTCGCCGGCGACATCGACGGCGCGAGCCTCCATGAAGCGCGTGAACTCCTCGCCGGGGGCCGTGCGTTCGCGCCAGCGTGGGGTCGCCCCGGGGGCGAGTCCGGACGCCAGCGGCCCGTACCGGTAGAGCAGTCGCACCAGCTGGCACAGGCCCATGTCCGAGTTGGGCTTGAGGCTGAGGCACTCGCCGAGGGAGGGGTGGACGACACCACTCCAATAGGCCACGCGCTTGGAGAACGGGAACGCCGCGACGGGGCCCATCGGTGCGCCGTTGGTGGCCACGGAATGCCGGTGCCGGTACGTCGCCTCCGCGTCCTCGGGCTTCTGCTTGGCGAGGTCGAGCAGCCGGACCTTCACGGCGTCGCCCGTGGGCCGTTCGGTGCCGGCGGCCAGCAGGGCGGCGAGGAAGGCCCGGTACGCGGCGGGCGCGTCCGGGTCGAACGGCGGCCGGACGCCACCGATACCGCCGACGGCCAGCCCCAGCTCGATCTCGAACTCGTCGACGTAGCGTTCCAGGCTGTCGACCCAGCCCGGGGCCTTGCTCACATCCTCACCCTCGGCTCTGTAGAGCTCGGGGATCAGCCAGGGTTTCCCGGCGGCGAGTTCGGCACGGGCGATCGCGTAGGCCACCCGCTCGCCCTCCGGTTGCGCTTCGGTGGGCATGGCCGGATGCTCGCGCGGGAAGGGGGCGAGCGCGGACGGCGACTCCCACACCGAGGCATAGGTGCTCGCCTCGTAGTCGGTGCGCAGGGCCCCGAGGCGCTCGCCGAGGCGCCGGGGCTCATGGGCCCCGAGCCAGTCGCCCATCCGCCCGACGAGCGAGGCGTCGAAGGCGCCGTGGCGCGACGCTTCGGCCTCGGTCCACACCGGCTGTCCGCTGTCGAGGTAGACCCGGCCGGAGGGGCCGCCCCCGAAAGGCTGCTCCGAGATCAGGTCCAGCCGCGGGTCCTGCGAGTCGGGCCGCAGGGACCGGAAGCGGTCGTAGTTGAGGAGGCGGAGCTGGGTCTCGTAGAACCAGAGAGCCCGGCGTCGCACCGCCTCGCGCAGGTCCTCCGCCACGGCGTCAGGACTCCGGCCCGCAGGGCGTGGCCGACCAGGTCGGCAGGGTGGCGTCCTCCTTGAGGAGGACCAGCGTCGTGGGCAGGGTGACCTCCCACTGATCCACGCACACCTCCTGGCCGGGGGCGCGGTTGGCGGCCTTGATCTCCTCGATGATCGAGAGGTAGTGGTCGCCGTACATGTCGGGGATCTCCTCGCCCATCCACACGTCCCCCGTCTCGTGGTAGTGGGCCAGGGCCGCCTCGAAGCCGGGCCGGACGGGTACGACGACGCGCGCCGCGCCTGCCTTGAGGAAGGCCTCGAACTGCGGGTCGGAGTCCTGGGTGAGCAGCATCTCCTGCCATCGCAGCGGGCGGGCCCAGTAGTAGGGGTAGCAGGTGTGCATGAGGTTCTCCCACTCGAAGGCGCGCTCGAAGAACGCCACGACGGAGCCCCATTCGCGTACGGCGAGGGGATCCGGGAGTGCCGCGCCCGGTGGCGCGGGTGCCGGTGTGGGTGTGGCCAGCCAGGTCAGCGGGTGCTCGCCGAGCAGCAGGAACACGAAGGCCCGCTTGAGCTCCTGGAGGGTGACGCCCGGGTCGGCGCCCAGTCCCCCGGCGGCGGCGAGCTGGGCGCGCGTGGCGGCGACGTAGCGGGCCAGCTTCTCCTCGTACTCCGCGAGCTTGCGCTGGTAGCCGCTGACGATGGTCGCGTGGGTCTTCAACTGCCACTGGGCGTAGGCCTCGTCCGTGCGCTGGCAGACCAGTGCGACGGCATAGGCCACGGAGACGACCTGGGAGAAGGAGCGGACGCTGACCGGAACCTCGCCGGTCTCCCCCGCCATCGTGAACGAGGCGTTGAGGTGGGGGTTGCCGCCCCCGGACTCCTGCACCCGCCGGTGGGTGCTCTCGCCGACGACGACCTCGAGCGCCGCTCCGGGGGGCGGAGCCAGGTAGTCCATGTTGGTGGTCTGCACATAGCCCCTGACCGCCTTGTACCCCTCGGGAACGGGCAGCTTGAAGGCGGCCTGCTGGGCGACGTGGGACTCCCCGCCGTAGGCGGCCACCTTCTTGCTGCCCTCGATCACCTGTGTCTGCGAGACCGTCCGGGCGTAGACCGCGGGCGGCGGGGCGACGGAGCCGGTGACGCCGTACTGAGTGGCGTACCACATGTAGTTGGAGGCGTTGATCTGGTCGGGGTACAGGCCGGGGTCGAGGGGTTTGACCAGCTGGAAGTGCTCGGGCTTGGCGGCGTCCTTGAGTGCCTGGACGAGCACGGCGGCCGGCTCGGGCACGACGACGTCGTACATCAGGCGCTTGCCGTAGTTGAGGACCCGCAGGTCGTAGACCTTGTCGACCCACTGGTAGATCCCGCGGATCTTCTCCACGCCCTGCTGGTTGTCGAGGACGTGCCCGACCCGCTCGACGTAACTGCGGCTCTCGCGGCGCACCCGCTGCCGGCGTACTTCCGAGGTGCGTCGCTCGACCGACCTGGCGACCACGCCCTGGGCGAAGTTGCTCTTGCTGTTCTCCACCAGCCGGCCGTACTCGGAGGACGTCATGCCCTCGCCGGCGCGGCTGCTCTGCCCGCCCGACTCCCGCTGGGCCTCGGTGGCGAGTTCGTTGCGCTGGGTGGACTGCTGGTCCCGTTCGTCGGTCTGCGACGTCAGGGTCTCGTCGGTCTCGATGATCTCCGAGCTCTCGGAGCGCCGGGTCCATCGGCGGAGCTGTTCGTGCTCCAGGACGTTCTCGATGTGGGAGATCTCGCCGGCCCTGTATCCGACGGTCTCCTGGCGCACCACGAACAGGTTGCCCACCCCGGCGGGGCGGGTGATCGCCTTGCTGAAGTCCGGTGCCCGGGCCTGGTCCACCTCGGCCGTGGGAACCACCGGTGTGGTCTCGGCGAAGAGCTGCCCGCCGATCCGGTAGACCTTGGCGGTCGTGGGGGCTTCCAGGGGCAGCAGTTCCTCGTTGAGCCACAGGAGTCGCTGACCGATCCGGTCGAGGGCCACGGGGACGGCGGTGGATTCCACCTTGATCCCGAGCTTCGCCATGGCGGCGCGGTCCTCCTCGCCGAACCGCCTCCGGGCTGCCTCGGCCAGGAGCATCGTCGACGGCCCGGCGGCGACCGCCGCCGCGTCGCCCACGTCGGGGCCTCCCCCTTCCCTCCGGGCGGCCCCCGCGTCCGTGGCGGTGTCCTGCGGCGGCTGCTCGGGGGTGACGACCTCCAGTTCCTCGGGGCGCACGGCGAGCAGCTTGTCGTAGGCAGCTTGCAGCCGGTCCCGCTCCCGCCGCAGCGTGTGGGTCCGCTCGTACCGCGAGGCCGAGTCGTCCTCGGGCGCTCGGCTGACGCGCGCCTCGCTGGACGGGTGCGCTACCGCCGCGAGCGGACCGGGCGGGATCCTCAGGGGCCTCGCCAGCAGCCGCCGTACCTCCTCGCGGGTCAGCTTGTCCGGCTGCGCGGCGGGACCGGAGGGTGCCGCGGCGGAGGCGAGGGTCGCGAGATGACGCAGGAAGGACGCGGCGCGCAGCTGCCGCACGACGGTCGCCGTGTCGACCGCGGCGTATCCGGTGGCGAGCTTCACCGCCACGACCGCGTTCTGCAGCAGCTCCAGGTCGCTCTTGAAGTTGGCACCGGCGACCACCTGGCCGACGGGCGTTCCGAAGGTGTCGTGGATCAGCTGCTGGACCTTCTGCGTGTTGACAGTGGGCAGTTGTTCGAGCGCGGCCTCCAGCCCGCCGAGCTTCTGGCCCAGTTTCGTGGGGTCGGCCGTCGGCGAGGTGAAGCGATCGGCCAGGAACTGCTCGGCGAGGGCCCGGACCTGCGCGGCGGGCGAGGGTGGTGGCTCGTCGACCGCGGTGTCCTGGCCGCCGTCCGTCCCGCCCCCTCCGCCGCTCGCCGCCTCTTCCAGGTCCTCCTGGAACGTGGACTGGTTCGTGGCATCGATCGCGTCGGTCCGCGCCGGTACCGCGAAGTCGTGCTCGATGTAGCGGAACAGGTCAACCATTGCTCATCTCCCCTGGCCTGGGCCGTCCGTGGACTCTCCTGCCCGACGCCGCCCGACTTTGCAAGTAACGCAACGCTACCAAGCAATTACGTATCGTGACCGATTCTTCACTCTGTCGGGTGAACGGCGGTGAACTCTCCCCCGGTGGGAGAGTCCACGATGAGGGGGTGCGCGACGAACTTCTGACCATCGGGCGCTTCGCCCGTCTGTGCCGGCTGAGTGTGAAGCAGCTCCGTCATGACGACGAGGTGGGGCTGCTGGGTCCGGTGCGTGTGGACGCCGGTACCGGATACCGCTACTACCCACCCGAGCAGGCGCGCGATGCCCTGACCGTCGCGCTGCTGCGCGACATGGATCTCCCCCTGGCCGTGATCGCCCGGGCGGGAGCTCGGTGAGACGGTCGGGGAGCGCGTGGGCCGACTGCTGCCCGCGCTCCGGTCGCGGCGGGAGTCTCGTGGGAGCCGCCTCTCTGGGGGCTGTACCCGCTGGATCCGGACAAGCGGACGCTGATCGCCGTCGGAGCGCAGACCTCGTGGGAGGACGGAGCGGCGCACGGGGTGGAGTTCCAGGTGCTGCCCGGTGGCCCTGTGGCCGAGACCGTGCACGTCGGGTCGTACGCCCAGCTGCCCCTGGCGCGACCGCGCTGGGAGTACTGCTGCGCCACGAGGGACTCGACCTGTCGGAGCCCATGCTCTTCGGGCTCGGCTCCGGCCTGTCGTTCGTCTACTGGGACGGCAAAGGCATGCCGTTCCCCTTCCTCGGGGGACGGGTCAGGCCCTTCGAGCTCACCAGGAACCTGGCCGCCGCGCTGGACCTGGAGCTGCTCGTACAGGAAACGACGTCCCCACGCAGGGCATGGCAGAACGTGACGGGCTCCAGCGACGCCGGCCGCCCCGTCGGGCTCCAGCTCGACAGCCACCACCTGGACTACTTCGGGTCGAAGGTGCACTTCGGCGGTCATGTCGTCGCCCTGCACGGCTACGACGAGCACCGCGCCTATCTCGTGGACACCGAACAACAGGGCGGCGCGGTGTCGACGAGCCTGGCCTCCCTCGGCAGGGCCAGAGCCGCACGCGGGCCGATGACCGCCAAGCTTGTCCGCACCTGGCTCCAGCGCACCGACGACCCGCGACGGGACCTCACGCAGACAGCCCTCCTGATGGAGAAGGGCGGCACCGGCGGCGCGCTCTTCCGCAACCTGTACCGCGACTTCCTCGGCGCGTGTACGCAGCTGGTCGACAGCGCCGACCTGCGCACCGGCCACGGACTGTACGCCGAAGCCGCCACCGGCTGGACCGGGACGGCACGGCTGATCGCCCAGGCCGGCGAGTCGGATGACCCGCGGTGCCTCGCGCAGGCGGGCACGGTCCTCGGCGACCTCGCACGCATCGAGCGCGAGGCCATGGAGGCGTTGCGACGGCTGCGGGAGTGAGAGTGAGGCACCTGGCGGGGCCGGAGTGCGTTCCGCCCCGCCGAGAGCGAACATCCTTGGATTCGGGCCGTGTTGTGTGAAAGCTGGGAGTCCGCATCCCGGATCCCGGAGGCCACTCATGAGCGCCGAGCACGCGAACACCTTGTACGAGGCCGTGGGCGGCGCCGACGCGCTGCGCCGGCTCTCCGGGACGTTCTACGAGGGCGTCCTGGCCGACCCCCTCCTCGCCCCCGTCTTCGCCGACTTCACCGCCACCCATGTGGAGCACGTGGCCGTGTGGCTGGCCGAGGTCTTCTCGGGACCTGCCGGGTTCACGGCGGAGCACGGCGGTCACCAGGCCCTGCTCCGCGCCCATCTCGGACTCGGCATCACGGAGGAACAGCGACTGCGCTGGATGGAGTTGATGACGGCGGCCGTGGAGAAGGAGCTGCCCGACGACGCCCTGCTGCGCCGCCGGGTGGTGGAGTACTTCGACTGGGGCACGCGGATCGCCAAGGACGTCTCGGCCTCGGCCCCGGGGACGGACCTCGGCGACCCCGGCCCCACCCCGCGCTGGGGGTGGGACGGCCTCGCCTGACCCCACCTCGTGACCGGGGGGGGGCAGCGCCTCGGCGCATACGGGGGCAGCGGGGTCAGCGGGCGCCGAAGACCTGGGTCCAGTACGGGCCGCCCTCGGAGTGGATTCCGATGCCGATCTCCTTGAACGAGCAGTTGAGGATGTTCGCACGGTGCCCCGGGCTGTTCATCCAGGAGTCCATGACATCCTCCGGCGTGCTCTGGCCCATGGCGATGTTCTCGCCGTACGTCGACCAGGGGTAGCCGGCTGCCGTCACCCGCTCCCCCGGGCCGTCGCCGTCGGGATTGGTGTGGTCGAAGAAGTCACGCGCCGCCATGTCCTCGGAGTGGCCCTGAGCCGCCTTGGTCAGGGTCGCGTTCGCCGACAGCGGGCCACAGCCCGCCTTGGCGCGCTCCGCGTTGACGAGGGCCACGACCTGGTCGGCGGCCGAGCTCTGGCCCTGGTCGTTCTGCGCTCCGGCACCAGTGCCCGCACCCGCGTTCGTACCGGTGTCCGTGCCCGTGTTCGTGCCCGTGTTGGAGTTCGTGCCCGTACCCGTGCCCGTGCCGCTGCCCGTGCCGGTGCCAGTGCCGGTCGGCTGCGAGTCGTCCGTGGGCGCCGTGGTGCGGGGCGGGGTCGTCTTCACCTGGACCGGCGGGGTGGTGCGGGCCGTGCGGGGCGGCGCGGTCGTCTTCTGCGCCGTGGGCGATGCCGGCGCGGAAGGGCGTGCGGCGGTGGGCCTGGCGGTGGACGGCGACGCGGAGGGGATCGCCGATGTCGCCACCGGGACCGCGGAGTAGGCGGACGGGTCGTGGGCGAGCGGCAGGTCCAGGCCCGGGGCCGCCAGCCGGTTCGCTTCGAGGATCTCGTCGTCCCCTCCACGGCCCCCGTACAGCGAGAAGGCCCCGCCCGTGACCGCCATGACCACGACGCCAGCGGCGATGACGGCCCGGCGCCGGTTCCGCTCCTGCGTCTGACGGCGGCGACGGAGAGCCGCACGCGAGCCGCGCCTGCCGGGGACCGAGGACGCGGTGGCTGCCCCGTGGCGGGATATGTGGGGGTCGCCGGGCTCCGTAGGCTTGGCCAGGAGGTACGGCGCCGTCAGGTCGCCTGCGTCGTCCCGACCGGCCGGTTCGGCCAGTGCGGTCGGTGCGGTCGTGCGGTACGGGTCTGCGGCCGCGGCCGCGTACGGCTGCTCCGTGGTTTCGTACGTCTCCCTCGCCCCGGGCGCCCCCGCGAGTGACGTGGCCGTCAGGAGGATCCCCGCGGGGACCAGGCCGTTCCAGCGCGGCGCGCAGTGCGCGCAGGCCAGCGTGTGCTGGGCCAGGTGGTCGCGCCATGGGGCGGAGGGCCGGCCGTCCCAGCCCGCCGCCTCTCGGCTCAGGAAGGAGCAGGGCGGGTTCTCGGCCAGCGCGCCGGCCACCACCCGGGCCGCGTCGAACCGGGCCTGTAGCGCCTCGACGCGGACCGTCGTGTCCTCGACCGACCACCGCAGCGCGGCCGCGGTCTCGTAGCGGGTCAGCTCACCCGTGCACTCGAGCCGCCACAGGGCCAACAGCTCGCCGTCGTCCGGGTCCAGCCAGCGCGCCGCCGTGGTGGTCTCGTACGCCGGACCCGTCGAGTGCTGCCACCCGGCAGCCGGGATCGCGGCGTCCCCGTACCCGAAACCGGCCGGCTGCGCGTGCCGGTGCCTACGGATCCCGTCCACGGCGATCGCGACCAGCCACGGTCGGAAGGTGCCGGGATCGGACACGGAGGGCAGCCCGTCGAGGGCGCGCAGCATCGTCTCCCGTACGACGTGTTCGACGTGCTCACCGCGTTCGGCACCACCGCGACCGCTCGTCGCGAGCGCCACGGTGGTACGGATCAGGGGCAGGTGGACGGTGACCAGCTGCTCCCGCGCCCACGGGTCACCGTTCCGCGCCGCCAGGACCAGCTCCGTGTCCCGCTCGATTCCTGTGCTCTGCCGCACGCCGACTGTCCCGTCTGTTGGAGATGGTTGCGCAGGGGAGAGCCTGGGGCCGGGCCATGGATAACGGAAAGCGGGAGGACGGTGAAAGTGATGTGGGTCACGTGGGGCCGTGGGGTGTGCGGGGGCCGCTGCCGGGTCCGGAGCCGCCGCCTATCGTGAGCACCATGGAAGAGGATCACGGAGACGCGCGACTCGCCGCCAGGATCCGGGCGTTGACCGGGGCACGGCACCCCGTCGCAGCAGCCGTGGTCTCGCCCGCGGGCACGAGGATCGCCTGCCTCGGAGCCGGTCGCGACACCAGCGGCGACACCACCGCCACCGCCACCGCCAATGGACTCGACGCCGATTTCGAGATCGGGTCGATCTCGAAGGGCGTCACGGGACTGCTGTACGCCGAGGCACTCGCGCGGGGCGAGATCGCGGCCCGTACGACGCTCCGCGAGCTCCTGCCGCTCGGGGACGCTCCCGCCGGGCGGGTCACGCTGGAGTCGCTGAGCATCCACCGGTCCGGACTGCCCCGGATCCCGGCCTCCGCACACCCGTGGCGTCGAACGGTCGCGCTGTGGCGGCACGGGACCAATCCGTACGGGGAGAACATCGAGCAGCTACTGGACCAGGCCCGGGGCGTACGGGTGGGCAAGCCGCGGCCCCGGTACTCGAATCTGGGGTACGAGCTGCTGGGACACGCGCTCGCGCGGGCCGCCGGGACGTCCTACGAGGAGCTGGTCCTCCGACGTGTCAGCACCCCGCTGGGTCTCGGGTGTTTCTACCTGCCCGCCACGGCCGGCCGGCTCCGGCCCGGGGCAGTGAGGGGTACGAACCGGAAGGGACGGCCGCGGGAGCCCTGGACCGGTGAGGCGCTCGGGCCGGCCGGCGGAATTCGCGCCGACATCCGCAGCATGGCCCGTCTCACCGAGGCCCTGCTGGACGGCAGCGCACCCGGCATCGCCGCGCTCGATCCGGTCGCGCCCCTGGGTGCGGGGGCTCGCATCGGCGCGGCGTGGGTCACCGTGAAGGTCAAGGGCCTGACGGTCACCTGGCACAACGGCGGCACGGGCGGCTTCCGGTCCTGGCTCGGCCTCGACCGCGCCGCGGGCACCGGCGTGGTCGTCCTCTCGGCCACGACGGCGTCCGTGGACCGCCACGGCTTCGCCCTGCTGACCGGACGCGGTGACGACCGCCCTCAGTGAGCGTGGCACCCCGCTACGGCCGTGCGTGCCGGTCTCTTCATGAACTGCGAGTGCACGCGCGTAGACCAGTCGACCGGTACCCCGAGAAGTCCCCTTTCTTGATCAAGAACCCTATTCGAACCGGGGTATTGTGACGACTCTGTCCGTTCGATACGATCGCAACCCTCAACGACCGAAAGTCCGCTTATTACAGGGGGCATTGTGGGTGCGTTAGCGTCAGCAATTCCCTCCGAACGGCATTCTTGATGGGCGAGGCCGAGGAGGAGTTAAGACCCTCCGGCCCTGACTTATCGAAGAACTCTTCTGCTTCCCCGTTCCGAAGACGGGATTTCGCACTCTTCTGGACAGCGGGCGCCGTCGACGGTCTCGGCACCTGTGCTTCCTCTCTCTTTCTTCCGTTGATCCTGCTGGGCGCCGGATATTCGTCCGGGCTCGCCGGACTCGTTGCGTCCGTGGCATTGGTCAGCGGACTGGTGGTCTCACCGATCGCGGGCGTTTTCGCCGACCGTTGGCCGCGCAAGCCGATGATGTACGCGGCGGCCCTGATCGCGGCGGGGGCCATGGGATCGGTGTTCGTGGCCGTCGCCCTCGGCCATGTCGTCCTCGTCCACGTACTCGTCGCCGCCGTGGTCGAGCAGGCGGCCAGCGCCACCTACGGAGCGGCGGCCTCCGGGACGATCCGGCGGCTGGTGCCGCCCGAGCAGTACTCCCGGGCGATCGGGTACCTCCAGGCGCGGGACCAGGCGGTGCAGATCGTCGGACCGACACTGGGCGGCGTGCTGTACCAGCTGGCGCGGTGGGTACCGCTGCTCGCGGACGCGGCCTCGTTCCTGCTGGTGGCGGTGTTGAGCAAGGCGATCCGCGCGGACCTGACACCCGAACGGCAGGGTCCTGCCCCATCGTTCACCCGTGACCTCGCCGAAGGCCTGCGTTTCGTGTGGGCCGAGCCCTTCCTGCGCTTCGTGGTCGTGTGGACCGCCGGGATCAACGCGCTGCTCGGCGCGCTGTACTTCCACGCGGTCTTCAGCTCCCACGCCCAGGACGCCAGCCCCTCCTCGATCGGGCTCATCCTCACCCTGGCGGGCATCGGCGGGCTGCTGGGCGCACTCGCCGCGCCGTGGCTGGTGCGGCGGGTGCCGGCCGCCCGGATCGTGACGGGTGCGTCGTGGGCCATGGTGCCGACGGCTGCCGGACTGGCGTTCACGTCCCGGACCTGGGCCTACGGGCTGTTGCTGAGCGGGGTGTCGCTGATCGTGCCGTCCGTCGTGGTCGTCCTGCAGACCCGGGCGGTGCTCGTCACCCCCGACCGGCTCCTGGCCCGGATGGGCACGGTGCTGGGCACCGCCGGTCAGGGTGTCGCGGTGCTCGCACCCGTGGCGGCGGGAGTGCTGGTGGCGGCGTATGGCGGCCGTGCGGTGGCGTTGGGCTGCGCGGGCGCGTTCGCCGGGCTGGCGCTGTACGCGACCACCAGGGCCCGGCTCGTGGTCCGGGAGGCGCTGTGACGCCGGCCCCGCCGAAGGCGGCCACGCGCACGTACGGCGTCTACCGGCCGGTGCTGCCGGTGACCAGCCCCCGGAACCCGGACCGGATGGTGTACACCGGGGATGCCGACGGCCGGTGTGAGATCTTCACCTGGGACCGCTCCAGCGGCGCCGGACGGCAGGTGACGGACCGTCCGCACGGCACGCTCTTGTGCGCCATCGACGGCGACGATGCCGTGTGGTGGTTCGACGAGGACCGCGGCGGCAGCGGCGGCTGGCGCACCCAGGACTTCGACGGCGGCCCGGACCGTCCGGCGCTCACCGGTGTGCCGCAGGGGCGGCCCGCGGGACTCGCGCTGACGGACGCGGGCACGGTGGCCGTCGGCATCCGCAGCCCCGAGGGACTCAGCGTGCACATGGGGCGGCGCGGCGGCGCCGGCATACCCGTCCTGCACACGACGGATTCCGGCACCCTGTGCGACCTGTCGCCGGACGGCGGGCTCCTTGCGGTGTCCGGACCCGCGCACTCCGCCCGCGCTGTGACCCTGCTGACCCCGGACGGGACCACCGTCGCCGTGCTCTCCGGCACCAGGGAACGCACCTGGGCGCTGGGCTTCGCTCCCACGCCGGCGTCGTTACCCGGTCCGACGCGATTACCCGGTCAGACCTCGTCACCTGGCCCGACGCCGTCATCCGGACCCGGTCCGGCGTCGTCATCCGGAAGCCCTCTGCTGTTGGTCATGCGCGAGCAGGCCGGCCGCTACCACCTCGGTACGTGGGCCTCCGGGCGCGGACTGGAGCTGCTGCCCTGGTGCTCCTTCGATACCGAGACGACCGCCCGCTGGTACCCCGGCCCGGGTGGCGCGCGGGTCCTGCTGCGACAGGACCGGCACGGCCGCAGCCGGCTGTTCACCGCCGACCTGGACCGCCGCGAGCTGACCCCGGTACCCACCCCGGAGGGGAGCGTCCTGGACGCGTCGCCGGCCGCCGACGGCGAGGTGCACTTCATCTGGACCGACGCGGTGAACGTGCCGCGCGCGCTGTCCCTTTCGGGTGCGCCACTTCCCGGGCAGAGCCAGTGGCGCCTCCCCCGGTTCGGCCGCCGCCAGGACCTGTGGACACCCGGGCCCGACGGCCCCGTGCACACGTTCGTCACCACTCCGGCCGACCGTCCCGCGCCGTACCCGCTGGTCTTCCTCGTCCACGGCGGCCCTGCCGACCACGACCGAGACGCCTACGACCCCATGGTGCAGGCCCTCGTCGGCTCGGGCTACGCCGTGGCCCGCGTCAACTACCGCGGCTCGACCGGCTACGGGCCGCGCTGGCGCTCCGCCTACTCCGAGGGCGTCGGCCACACCCAGGTCGCCGACCTGGTGCGGGCTCGGGCCGAGCTGCTGGACCGGGGCATCGGCCGCGAGGGCGCCGTGGGCCTGTGCGGCACGTCGTGGGGCGGCTATCTGACGCTGCTGGCCATGGGAACCCGTCCCGAGCTGTGGGACGTCGGAGTGGCCGTCAAGCCGCTCGCCGACTGCGTCACGGCCTTCCGGCACTCCACGCCCGCCCTCCAGGCGCTGGACACCGCGCTGTTCGGCGGCACTCCGGAGCAGGTGCCCGACGCCTACGCGCACGCCTCCCCCTCCTCGTACGCGGCCGCCATCCGCTCCCCGCTGCTGGTCGTCGCCGCGCGGCAGGACGCCAAGTGTCCGCCGGAACAGGTCGAGGCGTACCTGGAGGTGCTGCGCGCGGGCGGTGTGGCCCACGAGCTGATGTGGCTGGACTCGGGCCATGACGGCTACGACGGAGCCGACCACCTGGCCGTGATACGGCGGTCCCTCAGATTTCTCGGCCGCGGGCTGCCTTCGGCGCCCGCGCCGGCCGAGCCGTCCCCACACCCGGAGAGGAGGTGAACATCATGCAGAAGGACATCATCCACGGCGACCCCCTCGAGGGCGACGAGGAGAGCCGCAAGCCGGGCGTCGGCGTCGTCATCTACTTCCGCTCAACGGAGGAGATGGAAGACGAGGCCAAGTAGCACGGGTAGGGGCCGGCCCCGCACCCCGTGCGCGATCGGCCCCTACCTCACCGGACCGACCGAATTCGTGCACTGATCCCATGAGAAGAGGCGAGCCATGCGCGTACTCCTGGTGAACATGCCCTGGGCCCCGATCGATCTCCCGTCGCTGGCTCTCGGAATTCTCAAGCGCAGTGTCGACGAGCGCGTCCCGAACGGAACAGCGGACGTCCTCCACGCCAACATCGAGTACGTGGACTGGATCACCAAGAACACGGAATTCACCTTGGAGGACTACTCCTACTACGCGCTCGGTTCCTATTTCCTGGGCTGCGGTGACTGGGTGTTCTCCTCCGCACTGTACGACGACCCCCAGTGGCGGGTTCCCGAATTCACCGAGGCGATGAGCAACCGGGTACGCGGGGCCCGGATGGAGATGACGCAGGCCCTGCACGTGACGGCGCCCGATTTCGTCCGACACGTTGCCGAGCAAATCGTGGAACTCGCCCCGGACGTCGTCGGTTTCACCTCGACGTTCCAGCAGAACACCGCCGCCCTGGCGGCCGCCAAGTACGTCAAGCGCCTCGCCCCGCACATCGCGACGGCCATGGGCGGCGCCAACTGCGACGGCAAGCAGGGCGAGGCCGTCCACCGCAACTTCCCCTTCGTCGACTACGTCATGCGCGGCGAGGGAGAGGTGTCGTTCCCCGCGCTGCTCACGGCGCTGGACGCCGGCGAACCGCTGTCCGAGGTACCCGGACTGTGCTGGCGCGACGCGGACGGCACGTCCGTCGTCAACGCCATGAGCACCAAACCGCTGCCGCCGGCCTCGATCCTCCCCCCGGACTACGCCGGGTACTTCGAGCGGCTCGCCTCCTCCCACGCGCGGAACTGGGTCGAGCCCAAGCTGGTCGTCGAGGGCGCGCGGGGCTGCTGGTGGGGCGAGAAGCACCACTGCACCTTCTGCGGCCTGAACGGCTCGTTCATGCAGTTCCGCAGCAAGAGCCCGGACGTGTTCTACGACGAGATCATCGAACTGGCCCGCAAACACCGGGTCCTGGACATGTACGTCGTCGACAACATCCTGGACATGGGGTACGTGAACACGGTGCTGCCACGCATCATCGACAGCGGCTTCGATCTGCGCATGCACATCGAGATCAAGTCCAACATGCGGCGGGGCCAGCTCCAGACCCTCGCCGACGCGGGCCTGATCTTCGTCCAACCGGGCATCGAGAGCCTCAACAGCCGGGTCCTCACCCTGATGGACAAGGGCGTGACCGGCGGCCAGAACGTCCGGATGCTCCGCGACGCCGCCACCGTCGGCCTCTCGGTGGCCTGGAACTACCTGCACGGCTTCCCCGGCGAGGACCGCGAGGACTACGACGACGTGGTGGACCAGCTGGCAGCTCTGGAGCACCTCAACCCGCCCGTGGGCCCGTCCTCCCGGATCGCGATCGAGCGGTTCAGCCCGTACTTCAACAACCCCGGGCTCGGCTTCTCCGAACTGCGCCCCGCCGAACCGTACCGGCTCACCTACGATCTCCCCGACGCCGAGATGTTCGACCTGGCGTATGTCTTCGACGTGCCGCCGCGCGGGATCGGGGAGGACGTCGTCGCCCGCCTCGACGAAGGCATCGCGCACTGGAAGCGGAACTACGCCGGCAGCCGTCTCACCCACTGCGATCTGGAGGACCGGATCGTCCTGGTCAGTCGACGCCGGGCCTTCGACTGGACACACCTGGAGCTGACGAACCCGTTCGAGCTGGCCCTGTTCCGGCTGCTCGACCAGCCGCACACGGTGAAGGCGGCCGCACGCAAGCTGGACAAGGACCACCACGTGGGCGAGGACGCCCTGCGGCAGGTACTGACGCGGTGGCGGGCGCTCGGGGTGGTCTTCGAGGACAGCGGACAGTTCGTGCAGATCGCGCCGCCGGCGCTCAACGAGGAGTTCCTGCGGATCGACTTCATGCGGCACACCTCGGCCCGCGAGGCCGAACTCGCCGCGACGACCGCCTGACGACTGGCGCCGACTGCTGCCGACGAATGCCTGACGATCGCCCCACGCCTGCCGACCGAGAGACGACGATGACGACTCCTGCACTCACCGGTATCGCACCCTTCACCGTTTCCGCCTCACGGGACTACGACCCCGCGGTGGGCTCGCTGGCCGCCATGTCCCTGGGAAGCTACGAGATCGACATGACCGGCGGCGAGGCCGCCCGGCGGCTGTTCGCCGCCGGGGCCCGGCACGTCACGCTCCCCCGCCCGGTCGACGTGACGGACACCGACGACGCGGCCTGGTCGGTCAGGGCGCTCAGCTTCGTGGGCGACCTGTCCAGCCTGGCCATCTCGGTCGCCTGGCAGCTCCACACCGGCCCGGACCCGGACGCCTGGCGCCACTACAGCCATCTCCACCCACCGACCGCCGTCCTCGGCACCGCCGACCCGGCGGCGACGGCACTCGCATGGCGCAATGCGTACTACATCTGCAAGTGCGTCTTCCGGTACGGCCCCGGGTTCATCCAGGTCCGTGACCGGCGCTACGGCGAGCTGCGCCGCTTCACCATCGACGAACCGGAGTACCACGAGGCCATCGAGGCCCTCACCGACGGCGCCCTCGCCGACGCGGTCCCGCAGCCGATCCTGGACGACCTCATGGCCGAGACGCTCGTCCTCCGCCTCGGCGACCATCTGTGGTGGGCCCCGTACCGAGTCCGCCGCTGGTCGGAGGCACCGCTGGTGATCTGATCCCCGGCCCGCCCCCGTCGCGGAGAGCGCTGACGCATAGGATCCGCTCGTGAAAAACGACGTCACACTCCATGCGAGCCCGACGTCGTCCGCCCCCGCTCTCGTTCTACGGCCCTGGCAATCAGGCACGGCACACGGACAGTCGGTGGGCAAGGTCGTCCTCAAGGAGGTCGCGTCCGGCAAACCCTCTGCCGAGGTGGGATAGTGGACAGCGGCCCGCGCGCGGGGGCGGAGTGTGGCCCCGCGCGCTCTTGAGGTGCTCACCGACTGGGCCTTCGAGATCTTCGGCGCGGAGGGGCTGGAACGCCTCGAACTCCTCCACCAGGAAGACAATCCGGCGTCCTGCCGCGTCGCGCAGAAGTGCGGGTTCGCGCTCGACAGCATCTTGCCCGCGGCGCCCCATGCCTTCCCCCTCGACGGCCATCTGCACATACGGCGTACGGCTACCGATACGGACGACCGACCGCGGTGATCACATGACGCCACCGACACGGATCAAGCGGTGTTCGTAGGCGTAGATCACCCCGCCTGTACCCGGTCGCGCAGCCCCAGCTCGGCCAGGATGCGTCCGACGTGTGTCTTCACCGGAGCGCAGTACCCCGAGCAGGCCTCGCGTGTCGGTGAGTGCCTGGAGTGGGCGATGACGTCGTGCATCTCCCTCGGCACACGCGCCCGTTCGCTCAGCACGGCGCTGCGCGCCCGGTCCCCCGGCGGGCGCACCAGACCGCGGGCGTGACCGCGGCCATCGCGCCGACGGCCGGGGCGACGAGCCGGGACCGGTCTCCGCCGTGGACCGTGTACGCGTACAGCGCGATCGGGAACACCAGCGGCGCGGGAAGCGGGGGCAGCCCTCGGGTTCCGGCGAGTTGCACGGTTCCCGCCGCGGTGGCCACGGCGGACGACAGCGTCGGCGCGACGTGCCGCCAGGCCAGGGCGGCATGTCCGATGAGCACCGCGAACGGCAGCAGGCGCGCAGGCCGCGTATGCCGGCCACGCTGCCTGCCACGCCTCCGCGCCGGCCGTACGACCGCACCTGTCGCAGCCGGGCCCCGTCACGCGTTGGTACGCCCGTACGGTCCTGGCAAGCGCCACGGTCGCGACGAACGCCGCCGCTCGGGTGAGGAAGCCGGGCCAGTCGACCTGCGCGAAGGCGCCGGCAGGGATCCCGGTGGCCCGGAAGAAGGCGCGGAGCCCCGTCGAAGACGACGCCGACCGCGGCCCACAGCAGCACGGACGCGATCCAGCCCACGGCCACCACCGGCCGCCGCCTCCCCGCTCCACGCGAGAGGGCGAGCGCCGCGCCCGGTCCGAGTAAGCCGGCGGCACAGGGCGCCCAACCCGGGACGATGCCCAGGGACGTGATGTAGTCCCGCCCACCGGGAAGGTACGGCTGGACGGCCCAGGCCGCGAGAGTGGCGGCGGCGCCCAGGGCACTCACCCCGGAATTCTCAGCCCTCGGCGGCAGGTGCGCCCGGTAGGTCGCGGAGCCCGCGCAGGGGCCCCACCAGGAGGAATCCGCCGGCGGCCACCAGCGCGGCCGTGACGGCCCACATCGTGGAGCGGGCGCCGAAGAGGGAGGCGAGGGAGCCGCCCAGGAGGGCACCGAGCGGGATGGTGCTGTAGTTGAGGAACAGGGTGGTCGCGGTGACGCGCCCCAGCAGCGCGGGCGGGCAGTACGCCTGCCGGAAGCTGACGGTGATGACGTTGCAGGCCACGAGCCCCGCGAGCATCACGGTCGTGCCGAGCACGAAGAACGCCAGCCTCGGCCCGGGACCGGCGAGCGCGGCGAGGAGCCCGAAGGGCGAGGCGGCGAACTGGATGGCCAGCAGGGCGCGTGCCGTGCCCAGGCGCCGGGCGAGCCGGCCGGCCACGAGGCCGCCGAGCACCCCGCCGAGCCCGCCGCAGGAGACGAGCCAGCCGAGCGTGTCGGAGTCGACGCCGACGGTCCGCACGAGGAACACGATCTGGACGGCCTGGAAGCCGGCCATCGCCAGGTTGACCGCCGCGCCGAACGCGGTGACGGCCCGGACCCACGGGTCACCGACGACGAAGCGCAGGCCGTCGGAGATCTCGCGGCTCAGCCGCCGCCGGGGCGGCGGGGCGGGGCGCGGTCCGTCGGGACGGATGGCCAGGAGGCAGAACGAGGACACCACGAAGGAGGCCGCGTCGAGCAGCAGGCCCGGCACGCTGCCCACGCTCTGGGCGATCAGCCCGCCGAGACCGGGGCCCGCCACCCTGGCGGCCTGATCCCCGGCCTGAAGTTGCGCGTTGCGGTCCATCAGGTCGGCCTTGCGGACCAGTTGGGGCAGATAGGCCGAATAGGCGGTGGAAAAGAAGACGGAGGCGGTACCGGAGATCAGGGCGGCCGCGAGGAGATGGCCGATGGTCAGGAATCCCAGCCACCAGGAGGCCGGAACGCTCACGAACACCGCCGCGGAGACCGCGTTGCACACGAGCATCACCCGGCGCGGCGGGAGACGGTCGACCCACGCACCGGCAGGCAGGCCGAGGACCAGCCACGGCAGCCACGGCGCGGCGGTGAGCACACCCAGCACGAACGGCGAGGCCTGGAGTGTGGTGACGGCCACGAGCGGCAGCAGGACGGACGTCACGCTGGTGCCCAGCTTGCTGGTGGTCTCGCCGACGAGCAGCAATCGGAAGTTGCGGCGGGAGTCTCGACCCCGGCCTTTCACGGACTGCGTGGCAGTCGGCACAGCGGATTCCAGAACGGCCTCCGGACTTCGATAGCGCGACGAATTCCTGGCGCGCCACAGAGTACGTGCGGTGGACGGGAGTTCGGGCTGGATCGTACAAGTTCATCGTCCTGGAAACCAGGGTGGCCATTTCCCGCCGGTGCCGCTTAGGCTCTGCCGCGTCCATTGCCAACGAACCATGCCTCGTGGGAGGGTCGAGCCCGGATGATCAATCCGTTCGCGAATGAATCCGGTCAATTCCTGGTCCTCGCAAATGGCGAGAACCAGCACTCCCTCCGGCCCTTGGAATTCGCTATTCCGGCCGGGTGGAGCACGGCATTCGGACCGGACCTGCGGGCCGCGCGTCCGGACCGCGCGGCGGACACCTGGACCGACATGCGGCCGGCGAGCCTGCGCGCCGCGATGGCCACGGCGCCGCGCTAGCGACGGCCCCTCCGAGACGCCGCGCCTCGCTCCCGTCATCTCCCTCGTCGCCCGCACCGGCACCGTCCCCTTTCCCCTGCAAGGAGCTGTCCGTGGTCACCAGCGCGATCGACCTCCTCACGCGCTTTCTGCGGGAGGCAGCCCGGCACCCCGAGCGTGCCGCCGTGGTGACGCCGTCGGAGTCGGTGACGTTCGGCGAACTCGGCGAACGCGTCGAGCGGACCGCACGGTCGCTGAGCGCGGCGGGCGCGGAGCCCGGTACGACCGTCGCCCTGAATCTCCCCCGCGGTGTCGACCTGGTGACGGCGATGCTCGCGGTGTGGCGGGCCGGCGCGGCGTACGTCTCGCTCGACCCCGCCCATCCGGCGCACCGGCGGCGCCTGTCAGCCGAGAACGCCGGGGCGCGTCTGGTGGTCACCGCGGGGCCGGACGATACCGACTGGCCGGAGGGCATGCGCCGCCTCGATATCGCCGCCGGCCTCGATATCGCCGCCGGCCTCGGCCTCGCCGCCGGCCTCGATCTCGCCTCCCGCCTCGAAATCCCTTCCGGCATCGACCCGTTATCGTCGGGCGCTCCGGCCCCGGCGCGGGCGGTATGGCATGCGGGCCCCGACTTCGGCGCCTCGGTACGCCAGTGGGTCCGGATCTGCCGCGGTGACACCCTGCTCCTTCCGACCGACGAACTACGCGCCGACCCAGGGCTGTTCGCCCGGTTCCTCAAGGCGTACGGGGCCACCGACCTCGACGGCGTGGACGCCCCGGCACGGCCGCTGCTCGACCTCTTCGAGGAGCGCGCCGGGACCGCCCCGGACGCCACCGCCGTGGTGTTCGGGAAGGACGAGGTCTCGTACGCGGAGCTCGACGCCCGCGCGAACCGGCTGGCCCATGTGCTGGCCGCGCGGGGCGCGGGGCCGGAGACGGTGGTCGCCTCGGTACTCGACCGCTCGGTGGAACTGGTCGTCGCGGTCCTGGCGGTGATGAAGGCCGGGGCCGCCCATCTTCCCGTGGACCCCGGCTACCCGCAGGAGCGCATCGCCCACATCCTGGGCGACGCGGCCCCGGCACTGCTCCTCGCGGATTCCGGCACGGCCCTCCGGGCCGGCACCGCGGTACCCCGTACCGACATGGACGATCCGGAGACCGCCGCGGCGCTGCGGCGCGCTCCGGCGTCCGGCCCGCCGGCCGGCGCCCGGCGCGCGGAGGGCGACCTGCCCGCGTACGTCATCTACACCTCCGGGTCCACCGGCCTGCCGAAGGGCGTGGTCGTCACCCGCTCCGGTCTCGCCAACCTGACCGCCCACCAGCGCGGCAGCCTCGCGGTGGACGCCGAGAGCCGCGTCCTGCAGTTCGCCTCGCCCAGCTTCGACGCGTTCTTCTGGGAACTGGCGATGGCCCTGTCGGCGGGGGCCGCGCTCGTCCTGGCGCCCGCCCTCAGCCTGCTGCCCGGGCCCGGCCTGCGCCGTCTCGCCGACGAACAGCGGGTCACCCACGCGACCCTGCCCCCGTCGGTGCTGCGCGTCCTGCCGTCCGACGCCCTCCCCCGCGTACGCGTCCTCGTCGCCGCCGGCGAGGCCCTGGACGCGGACCAGCAGCGGCGCTGGGCTCCCGGCCGGACCCTGATCAACGCGTACGGACCGACGGAGGCCACGGTCTGCGTCACCATGAGCCGACCCCTCGCGGCGAGCGCCGACCCACCCCCGATCGGCGACGCCATCCGGGGCACGCGCCTGTACGTCCTCGACGCCGCCCTGCGGCCGGTGCCCTCCGGAGAGGTGGGCGAGCTGTACGTCGCCGGGACTGGCCTGGCCCGCGGCTACCTGGACCGGCCCGGTCTGACGGCGCAGCGCTTCGTCGCGGACCCGTACGGTCCGGCCGGGACGCGGATGTACCGCACCGGCGACCTGGCCCGCCGGCGGACGTCAGGCGAACTGGAGTTCGCCGGTCGTACGGACGACCAGGTCAAGGTACGCGGGCACCGGATCGAACCGGGCGAGGTCGAGGCGCGGCTCGCCGGCCACCCCGGGGTGTCCGCCGCCGCGGTGACCGTGCACGAGGACCAGGACGGCGACCGGAGGCTCGTCGCCTACGTCCGCCGCGAGCCGACCGCGTCGGCAAGCGCTGGCCGTGCGAGCGACGCGGCCCGCGTGGCCGACTGGCGGCGCGTCCTCGACGCCGTGCCGGCCGACGATCGACCGCCGGCCTTCGGCGAGGACTTCACCGGGTGGAACAGCGGATACGACGGCAGCGCGCTGCCCCTGGACCAGCTGCGGGAGTGGCGCGACGAGACCGTACGGAGCATCCGCGCCCTGCGGCCCCGGCGCATTCTGGAACTCGGCGTGGGCAGCGGTCTGTTGCTGTCCCGTCTCGCCCCCGAGGCGGAGGCCTACTGGGGACTCGACCTCGCGCCGCGGGTGATCGAGCGGCTGCGACGGCAGGTGGACGAGCGACCGGACCTGGCCGGGCGGGTGGTCCTGCACAGCCGGCCGGCCGACGACCACGAGGGCGTCCCGCGCGGATACTTCGACGTGGTCGTCCTCAACTCCGTCGCCCAGTACTTCCCCAGCGGCCGCCATCTCGCGCGGGTGCTGGAGCTCGCGGCGGCCGCCCTGGCGCCCGGCGGGTCGGTGTTCGTCGGCGACGTCCGGCACCTGGGCCTCATGGAGTCCTTCCACAGCGCGGTAGCGGCCCGTTCGGCGGGCGCCGTACCGGGAAGCGGGGAGTATCGCCGGGCCGTGGCGCGCGGCATGGCCGCGGAGCCGGAGCTGCTGGTGGATCCGGAGTTCTTCCGGTCGCTGACGGTCGCGGCCGAGGGTTCCGGGCCGCTCTTCGCGACCTGCGACGTACGGCTGAAGCGGGGAACCCATCACAACGAACTGACCCGCTACCGCTACGACGTCGTCCTGCGCCGCAACCGCGACGCGCCGTCGTCAGCCGCCGGCGCGGTGACGGAGCTGCTGTGGGGCGCGGACGTCCGTACGCTCGCCGACGTCGCCGAGGTCCTGCGGGACCGCGCGCCGGACTCCGTACCCGTCCGCGTCGCCGGCGTGCCCAACGCGCGCCTCGCCGAGGATCTGCGCGCGTCGGGCGGGTCACCGGGCCCCGGTCCGGACCCGGAGGACCTCGCGCGGCTCGGCGAACGGCTGGGGTACCGCGCCGTGGTGCGCTGGTCCGCGAAGGCGGGGCCCGACCACGTCGACGCCGAGTTCTCCTCCGGGGAGCTGGACGTCCCGCCGGAGACCGGGACCGGCCCGGCGGTGGATCCCGAGCGCCATGTCAACGTGCCCTTCGCGGCGTCCGACGACACGGAGCTCATCGCATCGGTCGGCGCATGGGCGGCCGCGTACCTCCCCGTGTACATGGTGCCGTCCTCGATCGTCGTCCTCGACGAGTTGCCGCTCACCCCGCACGGCAAGCTCGACCGGGCGGCCCTGACCGCCTTGCCCGCCTCGCGCGGCGCCCGGCGCGGGGCCGGCCGTCGACCGCGGACCCCGCAGGAGGCGGCGCTGTGCCGGATGTACGCGGAGGTCCTCGGGCTCGCCACTGCGGAAGAGGCGAACGGGGTGGACGCGGCGAGCGAGGCGGACACGGCGTACGTCGTGGGGATCGACGACAACTTCTTCGCGCTCGGCGGCCATTCGCTGCTCGTCACCCGGCTGGTGAGCCGTGTCCGCGCCGAGCTCGGGGTGGAGGTCCAGGTCCGTACGGTCTACGACGCGCCCACGGTGGCCGACCTCGCGTCCCGGCTCACGGGAACCCGCACGGCACGACCGGCCATGCGGAGGATGCCGCGCCCCGGCTGACGGCGGCACGGGCCCGCGACACCGACCGACTCACACACGCCAAGGGTCACCGAAGGATTCCCGATGGACTTCAGCCTCTTCTACTTCGCCGACGACAGCACCCCGGAGGGCGAGGCCGGACGGTACGAACTCCTCCTGGAAGGCGCCCGCTTCGCCGACCGGAACGGCTTCCGCGCGGTGTGGACGCCCGAACGGCACTTCCATCCCTTCGGCGGGCTCTACCCGAACCCGTCCGTGGTGGGCGCCGCCCTGGCGATGATCACGAGCACCGTCGCCATCCGCGCCGGGAGTGTCGTCGCGCCCCTCCACCATCCGCTGAGGATCGCCGAGGAGTGGTCGGTGGTGGACAACCTCTCCGGCGGGCGGGTCGGGGTGTCCCTCGCCTCCGGCTGGCACCCGGTGGACTTCGCGCTGAGCACGGTGCCGTACGAGGACCGCAAACGCGTGCTGGCCGACAGCATCGAGCGACTCCGCGGGCTGTGGCGCGGCGACGGCCACGAGGTCGTGGACGGCAACGGCGCCCCCGCGACCGTACGGATCTTCCCGCCACCGGTGCAGCGGGAGCTGCCGCTCTGGGTGACCAGCGCCGGCGACGCGCACACCTTCCGTACGGCGGCGTCGGCGCGGGCCGGTGTCCTCACGCATCTGCTGCACCAGGACGTCGACGAACTCGCCGCGAAGATCGCCGCGTACCGGCGGACGGCGCGTGAGACGCACGACGGCTGGGAGGGGCATGTCGTCCTGATGCTGCACACCTTCCTCGGCACCGACCGTGAGGAGGTGCGCGCCACCGTCGAAGGACCGCTGCGTGCCTACCTCAGGAGCTCGGTCCATCTCCTCGCCCGCTCGTTCGGCGCCCTCGACCCGGACTTCGACATCGACGCGCTGGAGGACGAGGACCTCGACTTCCTCGTCGACCAGTCCCTCGACACGTACGTCGAGCAGCGGGGGCTGTTCGGGACGGTGGAGGAGGCGGCGGCGACGGTCGAGCGGCTGCGCGGCATCGGCGTGGACGAGATCGCCTGCCTGATCGACTTCGGCATCGACACCAAGACGGTCCTGGACGGGCTGCGCCATCTGAACGTCCTCCGCGAAGCATCCGAAGCGAACTGATCCGAGAGACCCGAGAGACCCGAGAGGCCGAGACCACCGTGATCCCTCTGTCGTTTTCGCAGCTGCGGTTCTGGTTCCAGAGAGAGATGGACCGCTCCGGCGAATCGCCCAACGCCTCGATGGCGCTTCGGCTGACGGGCCCGCTGGACCGGGCGGCGATGCGAGACGCGCTGCGGGACGTGGTGACGAGGCACGAGATCCTGCGCACCGTCTTCCCGGTCACCGACGGAGTGCCCGGGCAGCGGATCCTGGAGGCGGTGACGGTCGAGCTGCCCGTACGACAGGTCCTGGACAAGGACGTCGAGGCCGCGGTGACCGATGCGGCCGAGCACTTCTTCGACCTGGAGCGCGACATCCCGCTGCGGGCCGTCCTGCTCGACGTCGGCTCGCACGACCACCACGTGCTGGCGATCACCGTGCACCACATCGCCTTCGACGGCTGGTCCGTCGCACCGTTCCTCCGCGAGCTGTCGTACGCCTACACCGCGCGCCTCGACGGTGGACCTCCCGCCTGGGACGAACTTCCTTTCCAGTACGCGGATTTCGCCCTGTGGCAGCGCAAGGAGCTCGGCGCGCCCGACGACCCCGGCAGCCTCTTCGCCGAGCAACTGGCCCACTGGACCAGCGCCCTCGCCGACGCGCCGGCCGAACTCCCCCTGCCCACCGACCGACCACGCCCCGCCGCCGCCACGCACCGGGCCGGCACGATCCCCTTCCACCTGCCGCCCGACAGCTTCCGGCGTCTCTCCAGCCTCGCCCTCCGGCACGGCGCCGGCACCTTCATGGTCCTCCACGCGGCGCTCGCGGGGCTCCTCCGGCGGCTCGGCGCCGGCACCGACATCCTGGTCGGCAGCCCGGTCGCCGGCCGCACCGACGTCGGCCTCGACGACCTCGTCGGCTGCTTCGTCAACACCGTCGTCATCCGCACCGACACCTCCGGCGACCCCGACTTCCACGACCTGCTCCAGCAGGCCCGGGCGGGGGTCACGGCCGCGCTCGACCACCAGGACGTGCCCTTCGAGCAGGTCGTGGAGGCCGTCAACCCGGCGCGGTCGGCGGCCCGGCACCCGCTCTTCCAGGTCATGCTCAGCCTGCAGAACAACGCGGGCGCCGCCGCGCACCTCCCCCACCTCGACACCCGCCTGCTGGACCCCGGCCGCCATCGAACGGTCGCCTTCGACCTGCTCCTCGACGTCACCGAGACCGACGGGGGACTCGACGGGTACCTCGTCTACGCCCGCGACCTCTTCGACCACGACACCGCCGAGCGTCTGGTCCGCTGCTTCACGGCCTTCCTGGCCCAGGCGGTCGCCGCGCCGGAGCGGCGCATCGGCCGGCTGGAGATCCTCGACCCCGCCGAGCGCCGGACGACGTTGGAGACCTGGAACGGCCCGGACACGGCGCTGCCAGCCGACTCCGTGCCGGAGCTGCTCCGGCGGCGCGCGGCCACCGCGCCCGATGACACCGCGGTGATCTGCGGCGCGTCCCGGCTCACCTACGCGGGGCTCGAGGCCCGATCCGACCGCCTCGCCCGGCGACTGCGCGGGCAGGGGGCGGGGCCGGAAGGGCTGGTCGCCGTGGCCATGAACCGCTCGGCCGACCTGGTCGTCGCCCTGCTCGCCGTACTGAAGACGGGGGCCGCCTACCTCCCCCTGGACCCACGGAACCCGGTGGAGCGGCAGCGCGCCATCCTGGAGGAGGCGCGGCCCTGCCTGCTCCTCGCGGACGCGTCCACGAAGCAGCGGGCCGAGGACCTCATCGGCGCGCCGCTCGGCGCGCCGCTCGGCGTGCCGCTGGTCCTGGTCGAGGACGCCGATCGGACCGACCTCGGTCCGACCGACGTCGAACCGGCCGGTCTCGATCCGGACGCGGTCGGGTGGCCGGACATCACCGGCGACCGGGCCGCGTACGCGATGTACACGTCCGGCTCCACCGGCCGCCCCAAGGGCGTCCTGGTGACCCATCGGAACATCGTCGCTCTCGCCGCCGATCCCTGCTGGGCGGCGGACGGCGGCCACGCGCGGGTGCTCGCCCACTCGCCGCACTCCTTCGACGCCTCGACCTACGAGCTGTGGGTGCCGCTGCTCGGCGGCGGCACGGTGGTGATGGTGCCGGCCGGCGACTCCTCGCCGCAGGCGCTGGAGCGGGCTGTGGCCGAGGGGGGCGCGACGAGCGCGTTCCTCACCACCGCGCTCTTCAACCTGCTTATGGCGGAGAGAAGTTCACTCTTCGGCCGGCTCCGGCACGTCTGGACGGGCGGCGAGCAGCCGTCGGGCGGGGCCGTGCGGCAGATGCTGACGGACTTCCCCGGCGCCGTGCTGACCCATGTCTACGGACCGACCGAGAACACGACGTTCACCACGTTCAGGAGCCTGGACCCGGCCCGGGACGGGGACGGCGGCAAACCGCCGATCGGCCGGCCCATGGCGAACACGCGGGTGTACGTACTGGACGAGTGGCTCCGGCCGGTGCCCGTGGGGGTGCCGGGCGAGCTGTACGTCGCGGGCGCCGGACTGGCCCGCGGCTACCTCGGCCGCCCGGGACTCACGGCGGGGCGCTTCGTCGCCGACCCCTACGGCGCGCCCGGCACCCGCATGTACCGCACGGGTGACGTCGTCCGGTGGACCGCCGGCGGCGAGCTCGACTTCCTCGCCCGCGTCGACGACCAGGTCAAGATACGCGGCTTCCGCATCGAACCCCGCGAGATCGAGGCCGTCCTGGAGCGCCACCCGGCCGTCGGCCGCGCCGCCGTCCTCGTACGGGAGGACGGACCCGGGGAGCGCGGCCTCGTCGCCTACGTCGTCCCCGCCCCGCACTTCGACGGCGATCCCGCCCCGGAACTCGCCGAGCACGCCGGGCGGGCCCTGCCCGACTACATGGTCCCCGCCGTCGTCGTGCTTCCCGACGGGCTTCCCCTCACGCCCAACGGCAAGCTCGACCGGGCGGCTCTGCCCGCCCCCGGGAAGGGCCCGGGCTCCCGCGTGCCCCGCCCGCCCCGCACGCCCGCCGAGCGGATGCTGTGCGGACTGTTCGCCGAGACCCTCGGGCTGCCGGAGGTCGGTGCGGACGACGACTTCTTCGAGCTCGGCGGCCATTCCCTGCTGGCCATCCGGCTGGTGAACCGGCTGCGCGAGGAGCTGGACGACGGGATCGGGATGCGGACGGTCTTCGAGTCGCCCACGCCCGCCGGACTCGCCCGGCTCGCCGGGCTCGCCGAGAAGGTCGGGCTCGCCGAGCAGGTCGGCGCCACGGGTGCTGCCGGCCGTGGGCCGCTGCGGCCCCGGCCGCGCGGGGACGTACTGCCTCCGTCGTTCTCCCAGCTGCGGTTCTGGCTCCAGGGCGAGCTGGCGGAGGGCGCCGCCTCGCACACCGTCACCACCGCGCTGCGGCTGACGGGTCCCCTGGACACGGCGGCGCTGTCGGCGGCGCTGCGGGACGTGGTGGAACGGCACGAGAGCCTCCGCACCGTGTTCCCGCTCACCGACGGGGTTCCCCGTCAACTGGTCCTGGAGTCGGTGGAGTTCGACCTGCCTGTACGGGAGGTGGCACCGCGCGACGTCGAAGCGGCGGTGGCCGCGGCGTCGGTGTACGACGTCGACCTGGCGCGGGAGGCACCGGTGCGGGCCGCGCTCTTCGCCTGCGCCCCCGAGGAGCACGTCCTCGCGGTCACGATCCACCACATCGCCTTCGACGGCTGGTCCGCCGCCCCCTTCCTCCGCGACCTCTCCTCGGCCTACGCCGCCCGACTGCGGGGGCAGGCCCCCGACTTCCCCGAACTGCCCGTGCAATACGCCGACTTCACGCTGTGGCAGCGTGAGGCGCTCGGGGAACCCGGCGACCCCGATAGCCTCTTCACCCGGCAACTCGCCCACTGGACCGGCACCCTGGCCGAGGCTCCCGACGAGATCCCGCTGCCCGCCGACCGGCCACGCCCCGCCGCCGCCACCCATCACGCCGGGACGGTGCCGTTCCGGCTCGCCCCGGAGGTCCACGCGCGCCTCGCCGCCCTGGCGCGGAAGCACGGCGCGAGCGTGTTCATGGCACTGCACGCCGGCCTGGCGGGCCTGTTGCGGCAACTCGGCGCTGGGACGGACATCCTCGTCGGCAGCCCGGTCGCCGGGCGCACCGACAGCGGTCTCGACGACCTGGTCGGCTGCTTCGTGAACACCGTGGTGGTACGGACCGACGTGTCCGGCGATCCGGACTTCGGCGACCTGCTCGACCGCGTCCGCACCGAGGTCCTCGCCGCGCTGGAGAACCAGGACGTGCCCTTCGAGCAGGTCGTGGACGCCGTCCACCCGGTGCGGTCGGCAGCCCGGCACCCGCTCTTCCAGGTGATGCTGAGTCTGCAGAACAACGCGACCGGGGCCGTGGAACTACCCGGCCTCCAGGTCGACATGCTGGACCACGGCCGGCACCCGACCAGCCCCTTCGACCTGCTCTTCGATCTCACCGAGTCCGACGGGGGCCTGGACGGCACCCTCTTCTACGCCCGCGACCTCTTCGACCGCACCACCGCGGAACGGCTCGCCGGGTACTTCACCCACCTCCTCGCCGACGCGGCCGCCCGTCCCACCCTGCCGGTGCGGCAGCTGGACGTCCTGTCCCCCGCCGAGCGGCACACCGTCCTCACGGAGTGGAGCGGTCCGGCGGCCGGTTCGGCGCCGCCGACCGGTTCGGTGCCACAGTGGTTCCGCGATCAGGCCACGAGGACACCCGACGCGGTGGCCGTGCTCCACGGGGCCGGCCGGATCACGTACGGGGAGCTCGACGCGCGGGTCGACCGGCTGGCCGGGCGTCTGCGGCAGCTCGGCGCCGGCCCGGAGCGGCTGATCGCCGTGGCCATGGACCGTACTCCTGAGCTCCTGGTCGCGCTCCTCGCCGTGCACCGGACCGGTGCCCCGTACCTCCCGGTCGATCCGCACCACCCCAAGGACCGGGTGCTGACGGTGCTGTCCGAGGCCGCGCCGCTCCTGGTGCTCTCGGACCGCGCCACCCGCGACGCGCTCGGCACCGACGACTGGCTCACCCTGGACGACCCCCGGCTCACCGGGGCCCTTTCCGAAAGCCCCAGCCCCAGCTCCGGCCCCAGCGAGGCGATCCCGGCCGACGCCACCGCGTACGTCCTCTACACCTCCGGATCGACGGGCCGGCCGAAGGGGGTCACGGTCACCCATCGCAATCTCGCCCATCTGCTGGCCGCCATGCGCGACCGGCTGCCGCTGGGCCCCACCGACCGCCTGCTCGCCGTGACGACCGTCGCCTTCGACATCGCCCACCTGGAGCTCCTCCTGCCCCTGCTCGGCGGCGCCGCGGTCGTCCTCACCTCGCCCGACGAGGTGCGCGAGCCGCACGCCCTCGGCCGGCTGATCGGACGGCACGGGGTCACCGCCGTCCAGGCGACGCCCTCCCTGTGGTCCGGGCTCGTGGCCGAGATCCCCGACGCGGTCCGGGGGCTGCGCGTCCTCGTCGGCGGCGAGGCCCTGCCGCCCGCCCTGGCCGGCGGTCTCACCGCCCTCGCCGCGGAGGTCACCAACGTGTACGGGCCCACCGAGACGACCATCTGGTCGCTCGCGGCGCCCATCGGCCCGCACAACGCGGAGCACCCGCCGCTCGGCTCCCCGCTGGGCGACACCCGGGTCTACGTCCTGAGCGAGGCGCTGCGGCCGGTGCCCGTCGGAGTGCCGGGCGAGCTGTACATCGGAGGTGCGGGCGTGGCCCGCGGCTACCTCGGCCGCCCCGGGCTGACCGCCGAGCGGTTCGTCGCCGATCCGTACGGTCCGCCCGGCGCCCGCCTGTACCGCACCGGCGACCTGGTCCGGTGGACCTCCGAAGGGGAACTCGCCTTCCTCGGGCGCACCGACGACCAGGTGAAGCTGCGCGGCTTCCGGATCGAGCCCCGCGAGATCGAGGCGGTCCTGGACCGGTACCACGGCGTCACCCACAGCGCCGTGGTGGTGCGCGAGGACCGGCCGGGCGAGCGCCGGCTCGTCGCCTACGTCGTACCCGTCCGGGCCGCCCGCACCGCCGACGACCTCGTCTCCGCACTCGCCGAATGGGCGCGGCAGGCACTGCCGCCGTACATGGTCCCGACCGTCGTCGTGCTTCCCGACGGGCTGCCGCTCACGCCCAACGGAAAGCTCGACCGGTCCGCGCTGCCCGCCCCGCACGGACCCGCCTCCCCCGCCCGCGAGGCCCGGGAGCCGAACACCCCCGCCGAGAAGCTGCTCTGCGAACTGTTCGCCGCCATCCTCGGACGGCCCGACGTCGGCGTCGAGGACGACTTCTTCGACCTCGGCGGCGACAGCATCGTGTCGATCCGGCTGGTGTCCCGCGCCCGCTCACGAGGTCTCGCCATCTCCACGCGGGACGTCTTCCGGTACCGGACCGTCGCCGAACTGGCCGCCCACGCGAAGGTACGGAAGCCCAAGGCCGGCACGGCGACGGAAGCCGCCCCGGCGCCGACGGCCGGCGAGGTGCCGCTCACCCCGATCGTCCACTGGCAGCGCGAGCGGGGCGGCCCCGTCGACGGCTTCCACCAGTCCGTGCTCGTACGGACCCCGGCGGACCTGTCCGTGGAACGGCTGCGGGCGCTGCTCCAGTCACTGCTCGACCGGCACGACGCGCTGCGCATGCGGCTGACGCGCACCCCCGATTGGCGCCTTGAGGTCCTGCCGCGCGGTGCGGTCGACGCGGCCGGCCGCGTCGTACGGATCGACGCGGCCGGCCTCGCCGCGGAGAGGCTCGCGGACCTGGTCCGCGCCGAGACGGACGCGGCGCGGCGACGGCTGGCGCCCGGCGACGGGAACATGCTCCAGGCGGTGTGGTTCGACGCGGGCCCCGGCCTGCCCGGCCGACTGCTCCTGATGATCAACCACCTCGTGGTGGACGGCGTTTCGTGGCGGATCCTCCTGGAGGACCTGAGCACCGGTGCGGCCCCGCGGACGGCGGGGTCGGACTTCACGCCGGTGTCGTTCGCCGACTGGGGACGCCTCCTGGACCGCGAGGCGCGTGGGCGCGCAGCCGAACTCCCCTTCTGGCTGGGGCTCGTCGAGGGAGTGGACGACCTCGTCCAGGGTGCGGTTCTCGTGGCCGGCCGTGACGTCGAGGGCTCGAAGCGCGCTTTCACCCGGGTCCTTCCCGCCGACCGGACGGAGCCGCTCCTGACCCGTGTTCCCGCGCGGCTCGGCGTCGGCGTCAACGCGGTACTGCTCGGCGCGCTGAGCACGGCCGCGGCACAGTGGCGTACACCCCTCGACCCCGGCGGCGCGTCCGACGGCGACGTCGCGCCGTTCCTCGTGGACGTGGAGGGTCACGGCCGCGAGGAGATCGTCGGCGGCCTGGACCTGTCGGCGACCGTGGGCTGGTTCACCAGCATGTTCCCCGTACGGCTGCCTGGGCGGCCGGACGATCCGGACGGCACCGTACGGGCCGTGGACGGCCAGCTCGCCGGCATGCCGGACAAGGGGCTCGGATTCGGTCTGCTGCGCCATCTCCATCCGGAGACCGCGCCCGTGCTCGGGGCGCGGCCCCGGGCGCAGATCCTGTTCAACTACCTGGGCCGGTTCGACCGGCCGGACGAGGCCGACTGGGGCCTGGCGCCGGAGGCCGGCGCGGTCGCCGGAGGCGGCGACCCCGAGATGCCCCTGACCCACCTCCTGGAGGTGTCCGCGGTCGTCCACGACAGCGGGGACCGGCCGGAACTCCACGTCACCTGGGCATATCCGAAGGCCCTGCTGGAGCGGCCCCGGGTGGAGGCTCTCGCCGACGCCTGGTTCGAGGCACTGGAGACCCTGACCGCACGTACCGGAGAACCGGGAGAGACGGCGTGACCGCACCAGATCGCACCCACGAGCACGCCCAGGAACAGGCCTACGAGCACGCCGAGGAACAGGGCCAGGACCAGGCCCACGAGCCGACGCAGAGGCCGGCGCCGCTCCAGCAAGGGCTGTTCTTCCACACGGCGTTCGACACCGACGGCCAGGACATCTACACGACCCAGCTGGGACTGGACTTCGAGGGTCCGGTCGACCCCGTTCTCCTGCGGGAGGTCTGCCAGGTACTCCTGGACCGGCACGACAGCCTGCGTTCGGGGTTCCGTACGGACGCGTCGGGATCGCCCGTACGCTTCGTGCCGTCCCGGGTCCCGCTGGACTGGCGGGCGGCCGACCTCACCGGGACGGCGCCCGGCGCCCGGGAGGCCGAGGCCGCGCGGCTGGTCGAGGAGGAGCGGCGGCGGCGCTTCGACACCGCCCGGCCGCCGCTGGTCCGCTTCCTGTTGATCCGTCTGGAGAGCGCCCGGTGGCGCTTCGTCCTGACGAACCATCACATCATCCTGGACGGCTGGTCCACGTCGATCCTCCTCGACGAGCTGTTCCGCCTGTACGCCGCCGGAGCGGGTGCCGCGGCGCACCTGCTGCCGCCCGCCCCCTCGTACACCTCCTATCTGGACTGGCTCGGGGAGGTGGACCCGGAGTGGTCCCGGGAGGCCTGGGCGGAGGCCCTTTCCGGGATCGAGGGACCGACGCTGGTGGCGCCACGGGCGCAGGGCACGGGCACGGTCGTGCCCGAACGGGTGCAGCGCGCACTGCCCGCCGCGCGCACCGTCGCGCTGACGGACCGGGCGCGGGAGGCGGGGGTCACCCTCGGCACGGTGATGCAGGTGGCCTGGGGGCTGGTGCTGCGGCAGCTGACCGGACAGGGCGACGTGCTGTTCGGGATGACGGTGTCGGGGCGGGCCGCCGACGTCGACGGCGTCGAGACGATGGTCGGGCTGCTCATCAACACCGTTCCGGCGCGGGTGCGGATCGGTCCGCGGGACACGCTGCTCGATCTCCTCGAACGGGTCCAGGACGAGCAGCTCGACCTGTTCGAGCACCACCACGTCGGACTGACGGAGATCCAGCAGCAGGCGGGCTTCGGCGCTCTGTTCGACACCACGACCGTCTTCGACAACTATCCGATGGGCTCGGGCGAGCGCCGTCTCGGCGACGCGCTTCTCGTCGATGTCACCGGGTTCGACGCCACCCACTATCCGCTCTCCCTGATCTGCACCCCCGGCGAGGAGCTGGGCATCCGGATCGACTTCCGGCCCGATCTGCTCGGGCGCGGGACGGTGGAGGGGATCGCCGAGCGGCTCGAACGGATCCTGGAGGCGATCGCCGAGGATCCGCACCGCACGGTCGGCAGCCTGCCGGTCCTCTCGACCGGCGAGCGCCGGCGGGTCCTTGAGGAGTGGAACACCACCGACCACCCGGTGGCACCGGCCACGCTGCCCGCCCTCATCGAGGCGCGAGCCGCGCGGATCCCGCATCTGCCCGCCCTCTCGCACGAGGGGCGGGTCCTCGGCTACGGCTCGCTCAACCGCCGGGCGAATCGTCTGGCGCGCGTGCTGATCGCCGAGGGTGCGGGACCGGAGACGCGGGTGGCCCTGGCGCTGCCGAGGACCGCGGACATGGTCGTCGCCCTGCTCGCCGTACTCAAGACCGGGGCCGCCTACGTGCCGGTCGACGTGCGCTACCCGGCGGACCGGGTGGCGCGGATGCTCGGCGACGCGCGGCCCCGGCTCGCGGTCGTCACCGAGGCGTCCAGGGGCGTGCTGCCGGAGGGGACGGCCGCGCTCGTCCTGGACGATCCCGCCGTGGCGCGGCGCGTCGAGGAGCAGGGAGACGCGGACGTCGTGGACGCGGAGCGGCCGGGCCCGCTCCTCCCCCGGCACCCCGCCTACGTCATCTACACCTCGGGCACCACGGGCGTCCCGAAGGGCGTGGTCGTCGAGCACGCGAACGCCGTCAACTTCGTGGCGATCGTGGAGGACCACTTCGGCGCCGACGGCATGGCGCGGGTCCTGGCGTCCACCTCGCTCAGCTTCGACGTGTCGGTCTTCGAGATCGTGACGACCCTGACGCTCGGCGGCCATCTGGAGCTGGTCGACGACCTGTTCGCCCTGCTCGAACGGGACGGCTGGGAGGGGAGCCTGGTCAGCGGCGTTCCCTCGGCGATGGCGAGCATGCTGGCGGGCGACGCCTTCGAGGTGTCGACCCCGCATGTGGTGCTCGGCGGCGAGGCCGTGCCGCTCGCCCTGCTGCGCGAGCTGCGGGAGCGGGTGCCCGGCTGCGCGGTCACCAACATCTACGGCCCCACCGAGGCGACCACCTACTCGACCTGGTGGCGCAGTGGCGACGAGGACGGCGACGGCGATCCGCCGATCGGCCGCCCGGTGCCCAACGCCCGGGTGTACGTGCTGGATCCGTGGCTCCAGCCGGTCGCGGTGGGGCAGCTGGGCGAGCTGTACATCGCCGGCGCGGGCGTCACCCGCGGCTATCTGAACCGGTCGGCGCTGACTTCGGAGCGTTTCGTGGCCTGCCCGTTCGGTGCGCCCGGCGGCCGGATGTACCGCACGGGCGACCAGGTGCGGTGGCGGGCCGACGGGCAGCTGGAGTATCTGGGCCGGCTCGACGGCCAGGTGAAGATCCGTGGGTTCCGGATCGAACTCGGCGACGTGGAGGCCGCCCTGCTGCGGCACAAGAGCGTGGCGCAGGCCGTCGCGGTCGTACGGGAGGACCGGGCGGGCGACCGCAGGCTGGTCGCGTACGCCGTGGCGGCCGAGCCCGGGACGCCGCTCGACGGCGCGGAGCTGCGGCGTTTCACCCGTGACGCGCTGCCGGACTACATGGTGCCGTCGGCGGTGGTGCAGCTGGAGCGGTTCCCGCTGATGCCGAACGGCAAGCTGGACCGGCGGGCGCTGCCGGCCCCCGCGTACGGCGCCGCCGCCCGCCGGGAGGCGGCCCACGCGCACGAGGAGCCGCTGTGCGCGCTGTTCGCCGAGGTGCTCGGGGTGGACCGGGTCGGCCCGGACGACGGCTTCTTCGATCTGGGCGGGCACTCGCTGCTCGCGACCCGCCTGGTGAGCCGGGTGCGTGCGGTCCTGGGTACCGACCTGTCCGTCCGTGCCCTGTTCGAGGCGCCGACGCCGGCCGCCCTCGCACGCCGGTTCGACGGCGAGGGAGACGGCTCCGGCCTGGACGTGCTGTTGCCGCTGCGGACCAGCGGACGTCTGAGGCCGTTGTTCGCGGTGCACGCGGCGAGCGGCCTCGCCTGGCCGTACGCCCGGCTGCTGCCGCACCTGGATCCGGACGTACCGCTGTACGGGCTGCAGTCACCCAGCCTCACCGATCCGGAGGGCGGCGCGCGCACGCCGGAGGAGCTGGTGCGGGAGTACGCGACGCGGATCCGGGAGGTGCAGCCTGAGGGGCCGTACCGGCTGCTCGGCTGGTCGGTCGGCGGCACCCTGGCCTACGGAGTGGCCGCGGAGCTGGTGACGGCGGGGCACGTCGTGGAGTTCGTGGCCCTGCTCGACTCGTATCCGGCTCCCGAGGAGGGGCTGCCCGACTGGGAGGAGACGCACCGGCACGTGGCCGGGTCGGCCGGGTTCGCCGCGGACGGGACGCCGCCGGAGCAGATCGCGCTGCTCGGGGAGCGGGCGGTGGAGGGCGCGCGGCTCGCGGTGCGGTCGGCGGTGGACGCGCTGCGGACCGCTCCGGCACGGACGCACGGGGTGGACGTGCTCCACTTCCGGGCCGCGTCGGACGCCTCGGACGCCGCCCCGGACGCCTGGCGGGTGTGCGGCGGCGGGCGGCTCTCGACCGTCGACGTGGCGTGCGGCCACTACGAGATGCTGGATCCCGCTCCGCTCACGTCGATCGGCGCGGTGCTGTCGGACCGGGCCACGGAAGGCACGGCGGGGCGATGAGCGGCCCGGCGGACCGGTCGCTCGTCAGAAGTCCCAGCCGTCGTCGGCGGCGGTGCCCTTGACCGGATCGGGAGCGGCGAAGGACTCGCCGACCATGCCCGCGGTCAGGGTGGTGCCGTCGCCGGGGTCGATCAGGATGAACGAGCCCGTGCGGCGCGAGTCGGCGTAGGAGTCGACGGGCAGTCGCTCGGCGGTACGGATCGTGATGCGGCCGATGTCGTTGGCGACGAGGCGACCGGAGTGGGGGTGCAGGGACAGGTCGTCGAGGGTGAGCCGGGAGACGATGTCCGTGACGATGGCCTTGACCGTGCGGGTGCCGTGCTTGAGGAGCACACGGTGCCCGACGGTCAGCGCCTGGTCGGCCACATGGCAGACGGTCGCCTCGATGTCCTGGGTGGTCGCCGGAGCGTCCGTCGTCGGCACGATCAGGTCGCCGCGCGAGACGTCGAGATCGTCTTCGAGGAGGACGGTGACCGACTGCCCGGTCCAGGCCGTGTCGACCCGCCTGCCGAGCAGGTCGATACCGGAGATCCTCGTCGTACGACCGGACGGAAGGATCGTGACCGGCTCGCCGACGTGGAAGGAACCGGCCGCGATCTGGCCGGCGTATCCGCGGTAGTCGGGGTGCTCGGCGGTCTGGGGCCGGATGACGTACTGCACGGGGAGCCGGGCGTTTCGGTGGGTCGGGTCGTGGCTGACCGGGACCGTCTCCACGTGCTCGAGCACCGTGGGGCCGCTGTACCAGTCCATGACCGCCGACGGCTCCACCACGTTGTCCCCGGCCAGGGCCGAGATCGGGATCGCGGTGACCTCGGGGATGCCCAGCCCGCGCGCGTACGCCGTGAACTCCGCCACGATCGCGGCGAACACCGGCTCGCGGTAGCCGACCAGGTCCATCTTGTTGACCGCCAGGACGACCTGCGGAACGCGCAGCAGCGCGGCGATGGCGGCGTGCCGGCGGGTCTGCTCGACGACGCCGTGGCGGGCGTCGACCAGGATCACGGTCAGTTCGGCGGTGGAGGCACCCGTGACCATGTTGCGGGTGTACTGCACGTGCCCGGGGGTGTCGGCCAGGATGAACCGCCGCTTCGGGGTGGCGAAGTAGCGGTAGGCGACATCGATGGTGATGCCCTGTTCCCGTTCGGCGCGCAGACCGTCGGTGAGCAGGGCGAGGTCGGGCGCGTCCTGGCCACGGCCGGCCGATGCGCGCTCCACCGCCTCCATCTGATCGGCCAGCACCGACTTGGAGTCGTGCAGCAGCCGGCCCACCAGGGTGGACTTGCCGTCGTCGACGGAGCCGGCGGTGGCGAACCGCAGAAGGGTGGCGGTCGAAGGTTCCGTGGTCCCGGTGCTGGTCCTGATCCTGGTCCTGGTCCTGGTCATGCTCAGAAGTACCCCTCGCGCTTGCGGTCCTCCATGGAGGACTCGGAGAGCTTGTCGTCGGCGCGCGTCGCGCCCCGCTCGGTCAGGCGGGACAAGGCGATCTCCGCGATCACCTGATCCAGGGTCACCGCGTCGGAGTCGACCGCGCCGGTGCAGGACATGTCACCGACGGTGCGATAGCGGACGAGCCGCTTCTCCACGGTCTCGCCGGCCTTCGGGTCGCCCCACGTCCCCACGGGCAGCCACATCCCGGAGCGCCGGAAGACCTCGCGCTCATGGGCGAAGTAGATCTCCGGCAGCTCGATGCCCTCGCGGGCGATGTACTGCCACACGTCCAGCTCGGTCCAGTCGGACAGCGGGAAGACCCGGACGTGCTCGCCGGGGGCGTGCCGGCCGTTGTAGAGCCGCCACAGCTCGGGGCGCTGGCGGCGCGGGTCCCACTGCGAGAACTGGTCCCGGAGGCTGAACACCCGTTCCTTGGCGCGGGCCTTCTCCTCGTCGCGGCGTCCGCCGCCGAAGACCGCGTCGAACCGCTCCGCCTGGATCTTCTCCGTCAGCGCCAGCGTCTGCAGCGGATTGCGGGTCCCGTCGGGGCGCTCCTTGAGCACGCCACGGTCGATGTAGTCCTGTACGGACGCCACATGGAGACGCAGTCCATGGGCCGCCACCACACGGTCCCGGTACTCCAGGACCTCCGGGAAGTTGTGTCCGGTGTCCACGTGCAGCAGCTCGAACGGCACCGGGGCGGGCGCGAACGCCTTCAGCGCGAGGTGCAGCATGACGATGGAGTCCTTGCCGCCGGAGAAGAGGATCACCGGCCGCTCGAACTCGCCCGCCACCTCGCGGAAGATGTGGACGGCCTCCGACTCCAGCGCGTCCGCGTGGGTCAGGGTGTACGGGTGGTCGGTTCTCTCGGACCGAGTCGTCAGCGTCGTCATGCCAGCCCCTTCTCCCGCAGCAACGCGACAAGTGCCTCCGCCGACTCCGCCTTGCTCTGCTCGTGCGCGGGGATGCGCAGATCCGGTGCGGCCGGCGGCTCGTACGGATCGTCCACCCCGGTGAGGCCGGACATCTCGCCCCTGGCCTGCCTGGCGTACAGACCCTTCACGTCGCGCACGGCGCACACCTCGACCGGCGTCGCCACGTGCACCTCGACGTACGCGGTACCGGCGGCCGCGTGTCGCTGGCGTACCGCCTCGCGGGCGTCCGCGTACGGGGCGATGACCGGTACCAGCACCGTCACACCGTGGGAGGCGAGCAGCTCCGCGACGTAGCCGATGCGGCGCACGTTCACCTCCCGGTCCTGGCGGGAGAAGCCCAGGCCGGCCGTCAGGTGGGCGCGTACTTCGTCGCCGTCCAGGATGTGCACCCGGCGGCCCGCGGACCGCAGTTCGGCGGCGGCGGTCCGGGCGATCGTGGTCTTGCCGGCGCTGGGCAGGCCGGTCAGCCACACCGTCGCGCCGGCGGCGTCGCCGTTCATGAGGCGTCCGAGGAGCGGGGGCCCGCCGGCTCGATCCCGATCTCGATCGCGGTGACGGCTATCAGCTGCCCGGTCGCCGTGTCGCGCAGGGCCATGTCGGCCACCTCGACGTCCGGGGAGCCGGTGCTCCGCCATCTGCGGACGGTGACGGCGAAGACCGTGCCGGGGTCGGCGTTGCCGAAGTAGCCGATCTTCTGGTCGATCACCTTGCGCCGCAGGAACTGTTCGTCCGTGCGTCCCAGCGACCGCCACAGACGCAGCAGCACCGTGTCGAAGACGGCGAAGTACGAGGCGAAGTACATCAGCCCGGCGCCGTTGAGGTCGCGCACGACGTCCAGGGTGTACGCGAAGGTCTCGGGCTGTCCGGCCTCGTGGAATCCCGGTGGCCCGTCGGGGTGGAAGCTCCCGGTGGCCCGGGCCCGGCCCACGAGGGACCGGGGAGAGTAGGCGTTCGGAAGCGGCGCCAGCTCCTGGTAGGTGAAGTCCGGAGGTGTCACCTGAGCGAGGCCCCGGTTGCTGCCCGCGGTGGTGCGGGCGATCCACCGATTGAAGTTCTCCGCGTAGAGGCACTGCGGGTGCGGGTGTTCGTACACCTCCGCCGGGTCCAGCGGGCCGTCCGGCAGCTCCAGACCGGCGGGGGCCAGCCGGTGCAGCGTGATGACCGACTGGGTGCCGAACTGGAAGGCGCGGGAGTCGACCCGGAGTTCGTCGCCGAAGGTGAGGCCGTGGGGGTGGACGACGTCTCCGCCGCGCACATGGAAGTAGTAGAAGGACAGGTAGGCGGGGTCGCCGTCGGCGGTCCGCGCCGCGTGCACGTTGATCCGGCACGACTCGCTCACCACCTCCCAGGTCCAGTCCCCGATGCGGCCGAACACCAGTGAGCCGCCGCTGCACATGCCCGGCGCGACGACGACGTGCCGGGAGACCCCGGCGTCGTGCGGAACCAGCGCACCGGGTGCGGTGCGAAGCGTGGTCATCCTTCCGTCTCCTTTCTCCACTCGTCCGCCGCGGCGAGGAACCGGTCGTTGTCCTCGGCGGAACCGATCGACACGCGGACGCCCACGCCCGGGAACGCCCGTACCGTCACGTCCTTGCTCGCGCACCACGCACCGAAGTCGACCGCGTGCGGGCCGAGTCCCAGCCAGACGAAGTTCGCCTGGCTGTCCGGGATCTCCCAGCCGAGGCCCACCAGGGCGTCACGCACGCGGGTGCGTTCCGCGACGGTGCTGTCGACACGCCGCAGCAGTTGCTCTTCGAGTTCGAGGGCCGCGACCGCCGCGTGCTGGGCGACGGTGTTCACCGCGAAGGGGAGGGATGCCCGGCGCAGCCGTTCGACGACATGGGCGTCCCCCACCAGATAGCCGGTCCGCAGTCCGGCCAGTCCGTACGCCTTCGAGAACGTGCGCAGCACCACCAGGTTCGGATGCTCGGCGCACAGCCGCAGGGCGGTGGGTGCCGCCGGCCCGCGGACGTACTCGTGGTAGGCCTCGTCCACGGCCACCAGGCAGGTCGGCGGTACGGACGCGATGAACTTCCGGAGTTCCTCGTGCCCGACGACCGTGCCCGTCGGATTGTTGGGGTTGCAGACGATCACCAGCCGGGTCCGGGAGGAAATCCGGCTGGTGATCGCCCGCAGATCATGGGTGTCGTCGCTCAGCGGCACCTGTACGGACTCCACGCCGGCCAGGGCCGCGAGCGTGGGGTAGACCTCGAACGACGGCCAGGCGTAGACGGCTTCGGCGCCGGGGTCGGCGACCGCCTGGAACAACGTCTGCAGGAGGGCCACGGATCCGGCGCCGACCGCGACGCGGTCCTCCGCGACCCCGTGGGCCTTGGCTATGGCGCGGATCAGCGCACCGCAGCCGGGGTCCGGGTAGCGGTTCACCGTGGAGCCGGCCCCCGCGATCGCCTCGACGATGCCGGGAAGCGGTGTGTGCGGCGACTCGTTCGCCGACAGCGGGCGAGGTCGCACGGTCGATCCGTGGACGCCTGCGGACGGCTTGTAGGAGGCGACGGTCTCGAGAACCGCACGCAGTGGTGGAGAAGACATGGGACTCCCGATGGAGAGGACTCCGTCCGCGCTGGGTCGTGCGAACGGCGCCCGGATCGACTGTGGGGCTCTCAGCCTCCCGGCCGCCGCTCCGCCATCAGGCGGGCCACGTCGGCGAGGGTGCGGGTGTCCAGCAGTTCGTAGTCGTGGACCTCCATGCCGAACCGCTCGTTCAGTACGGTGGCGAGTTCCTGCACCGCCAGGGAGTCCAGCCCGACCTCGTCGCGGGTGGCGGTGGGCACGACGTCCTTCTCGCGTACGTGCAGGTCGCTGACCAGGATGTCCTTGAGTACGTCGTACACGGCTGGCTCTTCCCTCGCTGTCCTCACCCGACCGGAAGCCGCGGGCTCGCGGCCTTCACGCACCACGAGCCGCCTTCAGGGCCAGGGCCACCTCGACGATGAGGTCCTCCTGGCCCGCCACGGCCTGTCTCTTGCCCAGTTCGAAGAAGACGTCGCGCGGATCGACGTCCTCACGCCGTGAGATGTCCAGGACCCGGGTCTTGAACCCGGAGAACACTCCGGCCAGACCGCTGACGACACTCACCGAGTCGATGGTGGGCGGGGCCGGCATGAGCTCGCGCTCGGCGAGGTCGGCCGCGTCCAGGAGCCCGTACAGGTCGATCCCGGTCGGGAAGCCCATCCGTTCCAGCACGGGCACCAGGACCTCCAGCTGGGTGTTCCCCGCGCCCGCCCCGAAGCCCCGGGCACAGGCGTCCAGGATGTCCGCGCCCGCTTCCACCGCGGCGATCGAGTTCGCGACCGCCATGCCGAGGTTGTTGTGGGCGTGGAACATCACCGGTACCTCGACGGCTTCGCGCATGGCGCCGACGCGCTCCGTGACATCGGCCGGCAGGTAGTGGCCCGAGGAGTCCATGATGCCGACCGCGGTCGCACCGAACTCCACCAGCCGGGCGCATTCGCTCGCCAGCCGTTCGGGAGTCGCCATGTGGCTCATCAGGAGAACGGCCTGGGCCTCGACCCCTTGCTCGCGGAGAAAGCCCAGATGCCGTTCGGCGAGGTCGCCTTCGGTGCAGTGCGTGCCGATCCGCACCACGTCCGCCTGATGGGTGATGGCCCGTTCGAGGTCTGCGGTGGTGCCCCATCCCGGCAGCATGAAGACGGCCATCTTGCTGTCGCGCAGGGCCTCCCGCACGACGGACAGCATCTCGTCGTCGCCGAGCCGGGCCTGCCCGACCTGGAGGGAGGACGCTCCCAGACCGTTGCCGTGCCCCACCTCGACCACCGGAACGCCGGCGGCGTCCGCCGCCCGGGCGTAGGACCGCAGTTGGTCGCGGTCCAGCTGGTGACGGACGGCGTGATGCCCGTCGCGCAGGGACGCGTCGTGGATGAGAACCGGCTTTCCGGCACCGCCGGGAGAGGATGCCGCGCTCATGACGTCTCCGTTCCGATGCCCGCCAGGCCGAGCGCCGCACACTGTTCGGCGACATGAACCGCGGCGGAGTTGATGATGTCGAGGTTGCCGGCGTACAGGGGGATGCGGCCGCCGGACGACGTGACCTCCGCGGCGACGAACACCTTGTTCTCCTCCACGACGCACGCGGTGATCCGGTATCCCTTGGCGAAGGCGCGCACCTGATCGGCCGCTGCCGCCACGGCCGCGTTCACCGACTCCGTGCCGAACCCCTCCCCGAGCATCGACATGGCGACGCGGAAGGTGGCCGGCGGCCTGGCCGGGCTGATGTTGAGGATCGCCTTGACGTCCTTGACGCCGGTGAAGTCGCGTACCGCGTCCTGCGTGGTCTCGATGTACTCGTCGAGATTGAGCCGGGTGGAACGCCCGACACTCGGACTCGCGGCCGTCGTGACGACTTCGACGCAGTCGACCCTGTGACCCTGCGTGATCGCGTGCAGGATCGGTATCGAGGCCTGGCCACCACAGCTGATCATGTTGATGTCGTCGCTGCCCAGGACTTCCGCCCCGTTCACGCTCGGAATCACCATCCGCCCCACCTTGCTCGGCGTCAGGTCCACGAGCTTCGTGCCCGACAGACTCAGGCGTTCCGCGTGCTCGGCATGGGCCATCGCGTTGGTCGCGTCGAACACGATGCCGAACGGCTGCGGAGCGTCCAGGAGCGACTCGATGCCGCGCGTGCCGATGGGAAGACCGAGGTCGGCCGCCTGCCGCAAGCCGGGCGTCTTTTCGTCGCGTCCCACCACCAGGCCGCAGTCGAGGAACTCCGAACGCATGATCTTCTCGGCCAGATCGACTCCGATGAGGCCGGCGCCGAGGACGGCCACGGGCAGGCGCCCGTTTCTCTTCATGGCTGCTTCTCCCTTCCCTGTCCAGAGGTTCACCTTGGGCGTCGGTGGTCTACTCGTCGCCCACGTGCAGAGTGACGGTGCCCAGCCGGTCGAACTCGGCCACGAAGCTGTCCCCGGGACTCATCGCGACCGCGGCATGGAGGGCACCCGTCATGATCAGCTGGCCCGCTTCGAGCGTCACACCGTGCTCGCCGAGGACATTCGCCAGCCAGGCGACCACCGCCGCCGGATCCCCCAGGGCGGCGGCACCCGCTCCGGTCGCCACGAGTGCGCCGTTGCGGGAGAAGGCCATGCCGATGAGGCGCACATCGCAGTCATCGGGCAGTGCGACCGGCGGGCCGAGCACCACCGCGCCGTTCGACGCGAGGTCGGCGACCGTGTCCGCGAGCCGGATCCTCCAGTCCTCGATCCGGGAATCGACGATCTCGAGCCCCGCCATGACGTCGGAGATCGCCTCGCGCGCCGCGGCCACGGTGACACCGGGCCCCTTCAGAGGCGCTCCGAGCCGGAAGACGATCTCCGCCTCGACCTTGGGCGCGATGAACGCCCCGCTCGGCGTGGTGGCCCCGTTCTCGTACACGGTCGAGCTCAGCACCGGTCCGTAGTCCGGGGTGCTGACACCGAGCATCTCCTGCATCGGGACGGAGGTGAGTCCCGCCTTGTATCCGACGACGCTGTCGCCGGCGGCCGTGAGCATCCCGACCAGTTCGCGCTGGATGGCGTATCCGTCCTGCATGTCCAGCGCCGGATGCTCGTCGGTGAAGGGAGGGATGGGGCAGCCCGTCGCGCGTGCCTCGTAAAGTGCCTTGGCCTTGATCCTGGCGTCGTCCACCGAGATGTTCACTCTGCTCCTGTCAGAACACATCGCACCTGCCACACGGGCCCGTCGGTCACCTGTACGCGAGCGTCTCCTGTTCCGACGCGTCGCCGTCACCCATGAACGCCGGCCCGTCTCTGACGGACTGCCACCGGCACCTGGGGAACACGAGGTCCATGACGTGCGGACCGAATCACTGGGATCAGCAGAGCGGATCCGGGCGAGGGGAGCACGGCCGCGAAGCCCGGGGCTCGGTGCCCTGCCCCCTCGTTTCGCGTCTCACCGTAGCCACGAAGTCCGCGCCGCAGAAGGTTCCACCCATGCCCACGAGTCCGGCAATTGGCCACATTCACCACTCTGTCCCCCACGTAAACGGCATCAAGCGATGCGATCCCCACGTCAAACGTGAGCTTCGCCACTCCTGGTTTCTCATGTTCGCCACCTGTGCCTGGAAATGCGCCACGGCGCCGCACGGCCTAACGGACCGCGCGCCAGGCGCTGTTCATCGGGTCGGTCTCCTGCAGCCCGGCAGCCAGCCGTTCCCACTCCCTGGCGTAGTGACTCACCACTTCGGTGAGGGCGCTGGCGCAGTGCGGTGGGACGGAGGCCAGCAGCTGCTCGCCCGCCGCCAGCCCGTGGGCCTGGCCGTTGAGCCAGCGCAGCAGAGCGCGGCCGCTGTCCGTGAAGCGGATCGACGGATCGTTGGACAGCACGTCCATGGCCCGCACCCGAATGCGCGCGGTGCCCCGCGAGGAGGGCTCCGCCGGGGGCGGGAGCGAGGTCAGGCCGGAGCACCGCTGGGACGCCGCGACCACGAGCGAGGCGAGGTACGCGGAGTCCTCGCGCACGGGCGCCGCCGCCGGCGCCCGATCCTCCGAGTCGGGGACGGCGGTGCCGGACCGCAGTTCCTGCCGTAGGCGGTGTGCGGTACTGACGGAGACACCGGCCTCCTGGGCCACTTCGCGGAGGGTCGCGCGGGGCCGCTCCGCCAGCAAGGACCGGGCTTTCTCCCGCCGTTCCGGCATGTCGGCCGGGCGCACCCGGCCGTCGCGGCCCACGCGCGGGATCGAGGGGTTCGACTGAGGAGATTCCTCAGTCGAACGTTTCCCCCGTACGGCCCCTACGGTCTTCGGCGACACCCCTGTGACGGCGGCGATGGCCCGGTCGGACCAGTGGGGATGGGTCGCGAGGATGCGCAGGACCGCCGCCTTGCGGTCCCCGAGTGTCAGGGGAAGGCCATGGCTGATGTTGGCCTGTACCGACCGGATGAACAGGTCGGCCGACGGGCCGTCGACGTAGTGGACCGTGATGCGGCGTTCGCCGCGCAGGACCGCGGCCCGCAGCCGGTGCATGCCGTCGACCACGCGTCGCGTGTCCTGGTGGACGAGGATCGGTTCGAACGCGGTCCCGCTCTCCGCCAGTGCCTGCGCATGGCCCTCGTTCAGGCCCTGCAGACGCGGCGAGTCCGCCGGCAGCAGGGATTCGACCGGCACTGTGTGCGTCGTCGACTGCGATTCGTCAGACAACTGTTCCACCCCTTCTGCTTGCGGTACCCCTGCGGCGTGTGTACAGGCGAACGCAACGGCCGGCCCGCACGTCTCGAAGAGCGTGGGGCCGGCTCGGGACCGGGTCGGCTCCGGCACTCGCGTCGCCTGCCCCGGCCTCACGCCGTGTCGACTGCCGCCGTCTCGGGGACGAACCCCCGATAGGTGGTGTACGAGAACGGGCTCAACAGCAACGGAACGTGCAGGTCGCTCGGGTCACCTGGATAGTGGAGCGAGACGATGACCTCCGTGTACAGGCTGTCGACCGCCCGTTCGGCGAAGTACTCACCGGTGTCGAACACCAGCCGGTAGGACCCGTACGGCAGGGCCTGGCCGCACACCGAGCCGATCTTCCCCGCGCTGTCGGTCCGCGACCGGGCCACGGCCGGCCATGAGCCGTCCTCCCGGGCGTGCAGGGTGACGGCCAGATCCGCGACCGGGCGACCATTGGTGGAATCGATGACCCGCACCGAGATGCTCAAGTCAGCCCCAGATGGTGTCGTCCGCGGTGTAGACGCCCGCGAATCCGGCCAGGGTACAAAGCAGAGCCAACATATCGATCTCCCATGCGGAAACTCGTGACCCGGAGGTCCGGGTGGACATCTCCAGTTCTAGTGAGTTCCGTTTTCGTCCTCCTACCGGAACGCTAAGTACTCGCTAAGCGTCCGTTGTCGGAGGTCGACTGCGGTGACCGCCGGTCGGCGAGGGGCGCGAGGAAGGGATCGCCTTCGCCCGCGGCTGCCTCGTCGAAGTCGGCGGCACGGGATGACCGGGGTGGGGTCGCCTGTCGTCGTTCATCGTTCGCGTGCCACGGCTACTGGCTGACGGCGCACACCGCGTAGCCGTGTGGGGCGATCACGATGGGGATCTCCTGGTCCGTCTCCCACTCGGCGAACACGACCGAGATGTGACTGTAGAACGGCCGCATCCCGAGCGTCGTGAAATACCGGTCGGTTTCCAGGATCAGCCGGAGGGGGCCGGGCGTGTCCTCCGGCAGGGAAGGGCGGTCCAGCCGGCCGTCGCTGCCGGTCAGCCCGTGCCACACGGTCTGCCACTCGTCCAGGCGAGGTCGTTCGATACGGATCAGCAGCCCGTCGACGGGCCGCCCATTGGTTCCATCAGAGACACACACTCCGAGTTTCACGTAACACCGGCCTCATCGATTGCATCCTTTGTGGGACGGAACACCGGATGCGTCCCGTCTGCGAACATCTGCCCCGTCGCTATCGCGACGGTTCGTTCTTTCCTTCCCACCGTCCGGCATCCGATGTCCGGGCGGAGTTTCCCGCCGCGGCGGGAATGATGTCACGCGGCCGGGAGATATGCGGAAGTTCCGTTCCCGGCAGGCCGGTTCCGGTCCTTGGGCCCTGCTGCCGGGCACGGGGACGGCGGCGGTGCGGTCCGCCGCCGATCGCCCCGTGGCCCTGGCATCAGCCCGAGCTCGCCTGTGCGTAGGCAGCGGCCGCGGCCGCGTCGTCGGATGCCGCGCAGACGTCGCTCATCAGGCGCAGCGTCTGTTTCTGCCATCTGACGGCCTGCATCCGGTCGAAGATGTCCAGTGCCGCGGTGATGTGCTCCTTGGCGCGCTCGTAGCTGCCCTTGTCCGCGGCCACCTCGCCGAGCGAGAGCTGGATCCGTCCGATGGCAAGAGTCTCGTGGGCATGGGAGGCGATCACCATGGCCTGTTCCAGCATCTCGTAGGCCGCGCTGTGACTCCCCTGACGCGACCGGACGATGGCCAGACCGCGGAGCGCGTAGCACTCGCCCACCGGGTCGCCGACCGAACGCACGGTCTCGAGCGCCCGGGTGAACACGTACTCGGCCTCGGTCACTTCGTCGATCTGCAGATGCGCCTCGCCCAGGCGGACCAGGATCTGCGCGCGCACCCGCCGGTTGCCCGACCGCTCCACCGCGGCCAGCCCGGCCGCCATCGTCTGTTTCCCCTCCGCGATCAGACCGCGATCCAGGTGGATCTGTGCCATGTTGCTCAGCACGTGTGCCTCGGCGGTCGAGTCGTTGACCTCGGAGAGCATGACGAGCGCCTGCTCGTAGCCCTCCATCGCCTCGTCGAGGCGGCCCTGGATGCGGTCGACGAACGCGAGGTTGCGCAGGGCCAGCGCGGTGCCGTGCACATCGCCGACCTGACGGAACAGCTCACAGCCGAGCCCCAGCCGGCGTCGCGCCTCGTCCAGCTTGTACTCGAACATGTGCAGGGTGCCGAGCGAGTACAGCATCGCTGCCTGACCACGCCGGTTGCCGTTGTGCCGAGTGACCTCGAGCGCGATCTCGTGTGTCGTGCGCCAGTCGTCGAAGTAGCCGTACATCTCGAAGAGCGTGACCAGCGTCAGCGCGAGATCCCAGCAGAGCTCGTCGAGACCCGCGCCCGCGGCCTGTCTGACCGCCGTGATCAGACTGGCCCGTTCGTCCTCGAACCATCCGAGCGGATCGGCGAGTTCGCGGTCGACGACCGACTGGTCGAGGGCCAGGCGCGGCGCCTCTCCGTGGATCAGCGTGTGGTCCCCGCCGTACGCCCGCCGATGCGCCTCCTCGACCAGGAGCAACCACGTGCTCAGTACGCGGCCGAGCACGACCGATCTCTCGGCGGTGCTCTCGTGCTCGGCCAGGCACTCCTGGGAGTAGACCCGGACCAGGTCGTGCAGGCGATATCGGGGGCGGTGGCCCTTCACGACCTCGACGTCGACGAGCTGGGCGTCCACGAGGAACTCCAGGGTGTCCTCGGCCTCCGCCACGGCGACGTCGAGCAAGGGAGCCGCGACCCAGCTGGAGAACTCCGCGGCCTCCAGCATGGACAGGCGCCGGAAGAGGCGCTGCGCGTCGGCGGGCAGGCTCTGATAGGCCATGGCCAGGCCGGCCCGTACGCCGACCCCCCCGTGGGTCAGTTCGTCCAGGCGCTGGCGTTCGTCACGAAGCCTGGCCACCATCTTGCTCAGGGGCCAGTGCGGCCGGGCGGCCAGCCGCGCCGCCACGATCCGCAGCGCGAGCGCGAGGTTGCCGCACAGCTGTATCAGCTGCAGGGCGCCGGACAGTTCACTGTGGATCCGCTCGGCACCGAGGATCCGGCTGAGCAGTTGCAGGGCCTGTTCGGTGGTGAACACGTCGATCTGGACGGAGCTGGCGCCCTCCAGGCCGGCCAGCCGGGACCGGCTCGTGATCAGGACCGGGCAGTTGGACGATCCGGGGAGCAGCCAGCGCACCTGTTCCTCGTCGATCGCGTCGTCGAGAACGATCAGCATGCGCCGGTCGGCGACGAGGTTCCGGAAGAGTTCCGCCCGTTCCTCGATGGTCGACGGGACTGCCGAGCCCGGAATTCCCAGGCTGCGCAGGAAGCGTTCGAGGATGCGTGTCGGCAGGATCGGCTGGGCGGACGGTCCTCGTAGTTTCACGAACATCTGGCCGTCGGGGAATCGTTTCGCCAGGGAGTGTCCCAGGTGCACCGCGAGGGTGGTCTTGCCGACGCCTCCCTTGCCGGTGATCGAGACGATCCGCAGGGCGTACGACGTCTCCGTGGCGTCTTCCAGCATCGCTTCGAGGCGGGCGAGCAGGTCGTCGCGTCCGGCGAAATCGGCGATCGCGCCGGGGAGCAGGCGGGGCACCGCGGGTGGTTCGACGCCCGTCGCGGCAGCCGGCGGCGCTGCTGGTGCCGGTGCTGCCGGTGCCGGTGCCGGTTCCGGTGACGCCGCGGGTGTTGTGGGCATGGCCGGTACGGCCTGCACCGCGGGCGGCGCGCTCACCGGCGGACAGTCCAGTCGGCCGGACAGGATCGATTCCTGCAGTCGGCGGAGCTCCTCCCCCGGCTCGATGCCGAGTTCGTCGATCAGCTCGCGCCGGCCACGCCGGTAGACCTCGAGCGCCTCGGCCTGGCGGCCCGACCGGGACAGGGCCACCATGAGCTGGGCGCGGAGGCGTTCACGCAGGGGATTCTGCATGACCAGGTCGATCAGCCGCGCCACGAGCTGCTGGTGCAGGCCGAGGGCCAGCCGCGCGTCCGCCCACTGCTCCACGACGGCGAGCCGCTGCTCGTCCAGCCGCGCGGCCGGAGCCTGAAGCGCCATGCTGGGGGTGCCACCGCCGAAACACGAGGACCCGCGCCAGAGCCCGAGCGCGGTCTCGAAGGCGGATGCCGCCTCGTCGAAGCGGCCGGCCTCGGCGGCGGTACGTCCGGCCGACGCGGCCCGCTCGAAGACATGCAGATCCAGCTCGTCATCCCCGACTTCGGCGAGGTATCCGGGTGACCTGGTCTGGATGACGTCGGGCAGCCCGACTTTCGCCATGCTGGCGCGGACGATGGAGACACAGATCTGGATCTGGGCGCGCGCCGTGGGCGGCGGGGACACGCCCCAGACCGCGTCGACGAGGTGACCCATCGGAACGATCCGATTGGGCTCCAGCAGCAGAACCGCCAAAACGATTCGCTGGCGCTCGGCGGTGATCAGCGCTGGGCCACCGGGGCCGACCACTTCCAACGGCCCGAGTAATCGAAAGCGCATGACCGTCCTTCACATCCCCGCCATAGTTTCCGCCGGTCAGCTACGCACCAACGTCATATCTACCTAACCCGATCGGGTCTGTCCAGTGAGCGGTGTTGCTCAAGTGGCAGGGGGTTCCGGGGCGGGATGCAGGGTGGGGAGTCGGGGTCAGGCACGCGGTCCGGGCACCGTGGTCACCGCCGTCGCGCTGCGGTGAGGTCCCCCATCGCCGGTCCGCCCAGCAGGGACGGCAGGTCCGCGCGCCGGCTGATGCGGAGCTTTCGGTACGTGCGGGTCAGGTGCTGCTCGACCGTGCTGACCGTGACGTGCAGACCCTCGGCTATCTCCCGGTTGGAACAGCCGACCGCGGCCATCGCGGCCACGCGGCGCTCCGCCTCGGTGAGCCCGTCGCCGCCGGCGTCCGGTGTCGGCAGCGCGGTGGTGCTCTCCACCACCAGGCCCCGGACCAGTGCCTCGGCGTGGCAGTCGGCGGCCACGATGACCGCGCGTCGCTCGGCCGCCGCGGCGCGCCGGAACTCGCCCAGGGTCCGGTACGCCCGGGCCAGGTCGGCGAAGGCCAGGGCGAGTTCGTACCGGTCGCCGTCGTCGGACTGCAGCAGTTCGGCCGCCTGGCGCAGCATCGTCGGCCGGTGCCCGGGAGCGCTGGCTCCGGCCAGGACCCGGGTCGCGGTGCCGCGGACCCGGTTCGGCATCACGCTGAACTTGGCCGACTGTTCCTCGAGTATCCGCTTGGCGTCGTCCGGGCGGCCCAGTCCCAGGTACACCTCGGCGACGTCGGTGCGCCACGGGATCAGGCCAGGCGTGTCCATCCCCCATTGGCGCAGCGTGGCGCCGCACCGGAGGAGGTCCTCCAGGGCCATCTCCAGATGGCCGGTGGCAAGCCCGAACCGTGCCCGCGCGTATTGGTAGTGCATGCCGTAGCGGGTGGAGAACATCGCCTCCGGGACGCGGTGGTCCAGGTAGGTCTGTGCCTCGTCGTAGCGGCCCATCGCGGTGGTGGCCAGGATCAGGGTGCTCAGCGGGGCGCCGACGGTCACTCCCCAGCTGATCGCCGGCAGGGTGGCGAGCGCTTCGCTCGCGTGTCGCTGGGCGTCGGTGAGGTCACCTCGGCGCAGGGCGATCTCGGCCCGTACCGCGCCCAGCCTCGCCTGTCGGCTCGGCGTGTGCCGCGACCGCATCCGGTCCAGGAACAGATCGCACCAGGTCGTCGCATGCTCGGCTCGCCCGCTGTACGCGAGGGCGAGGAGGGCGCTTTCGACGGTCTCGGTGGACAACTCGTCCGGCCGGGTGCCGTGGAGCACCCGCTGTGCCACGTTGACGGCCTCCTGATGGGGCCCGTCGCTGACGACGGCGGCCAGCGCGGACACCGCCTGCAACCGGCGGTCGGCGCTCACCGAGTGCGTGGGCGGACGTCCGGCGCCTGACCGGGGGCCGAGCGCGGCCAGAAACGACGGGTAGGTGTGCCGCAGCCGGCGCCGGGTGATCTGCAGCTCGGTGGCTGCCTCGGGGTCGGTCACCTGACCGGCTCCGGCCAGGTGACCGAGGACCTCCTGGGCCTGGTCGAAGCGGCCGTGCCAGAGCAGTGCCCGGGCCAGTGTGAGCGCGTCGGCACCCCGCAGGCAGCCCTTGCGCATCGCCTCGACGAGTTCGCCGAGCCGGCCGCTGGACACCCCGGGGTTGATGCTCCACTCGGCCCGGATCAGGGCGGCGGTGATGCGTGCCCGCCGGAGCGAGTCCGCGCAGATCAGCCGGGCCAGCCGGAGGCAGTCCACCGCACGGACGGCGGCGCCGTCGCGCAGGGCGTGCGCGGCGGCGTCCTCCAGCGTCGGCAGTGCCCAGGGCTCCTCCAGCACGCTGCCGGCGGTCGGCGCACCGGAGTGGAGCAGGTGGCCGGCGACCACGGCGGTGCCGGCGCCTCGCTCGTGGGCGAGGACCGCCGCACGGGCGTGCAGCCGGGCGAGTTCGTCGGCGTCGATCGCGCCGACCACCGCGGCGCGGGCCGCCTCGTGGCGGAAGCCGTCCATGGTGAGCAGCCCGCCGGCGATCAGCGCGTGCACCGCCTCCGTGGTCCGGGCCGGGCTCAGGTCCACCAGACGGTCCAGGTTGTCCAGCTCGCCGAGCACCACGTAGCCGCTCAGCGCGCGGACCATGTCCGGGCAGCCGCGGCGCACGCAGGACAGTACGGCCTCGCGGTAGCGCGGACCCGCCTCGCCACCGCCCAGGTGGTCGCGGACCAGCGCCTCGACGAGCAGCGGGTTGCCTCCGCTGTAGGCGTGCCAGTCGGTGGACCGCTCTTCGGCGGTCACCTCGCCCAGGTGCTGGGCTATCAGCTGCCGGACGCCCGCCGGGGAGACCCGCGTCACCTCGACGCGGTGGCAGTTGGGCTGCCGCATCAGGTCGGCCCCGAAGCGGAAGTCGGTGTCGCACCCGTGCCCGCTGTGCGTGAACACGGCGAGCACCCGGGCACTGTTCAGCCGCCGTGCCAGGTACGCGAGGCACGTCAGTGAGGCCTGGTCGGCCTGCTCCACGTCGTCGACGGCGATGTACAGCGGGCAGCGTTCGGCCAGTTCCAGCAGAACGGTGCTGAGGCCGTGCACGATGCCGTCGTCCACCTGCTCGCCGGTGTCCTGGCACCGGGCGGCGCGTACGCCTTCCTCGATCAGCGCCGCGGCCCGCGCCCGGTCCTGGGCGTCCAGCGGCGCGTCGTCCACCAGCTGCCGCACGACGCCCAGGACCAGGTGCCGCTCGTCCCGGGATCCGAGCGCCGACAACGGAAGCATGCCCAGGCTCAGGGCGCGGTCGGCGAAGTCGTGCACGAGCACGCTCTTGCCCGCTGCCACCGCTCCGGAGACCAGCACGGCGCGTCCGTGTCCGGCCCGCGCCTGTTCGGCCAGCGCGGTCAGTAGCGCCAACGGTGCTTCGCGCTCCACCAGTTCCACCGCGAACTCCTCCCATGGGTCGGTGAGAAAGAGAGAAAGCCATTCCTCGGCCAGGCAGTAGGTCGCATACGTGTGCCGCGCCATCAGCGCATGTGTCTCCGCAGCGCGCCCTCGTCGATGGCCTGCGCGGTGGTCGTGATCTCGCCTCACGCCGTCACCACCCGCGGACCGGGCGTTCCGGTCGCCGACTCGACCCATGTTCGCCGCCCGGCTCATCGACCGGCTATCGGCGCGCTATCGGCGGCCACAGGCGCCGGCGTCCACCGCGATGCGGAACGAGAGAATCACGAGTGCGGGAATTCAATGCGGAACGGGCCCACGCGGAAGCCGCCAGGGATCACGCGACCTCATCGCGTGTTCCCTGGCGGCCTTGGGGCGGGCGCGTCAGTCGGCCTGGCGCATGGCGTCGACGAGGCTCTTGGGCCGCATGTCGACCCAGTGTTCGTTCACGTAGTCGAGGCACTCCTGCCGGCTCGCACTCGGCAGGGCGACGGTCCAGCCGGCCGGGACCTCCGCGAAATCCGGCCACAAAGAATACTGCTCCTCCGCATTGGTCAGAACGCGGTATGAGGCATTTTCATCCTCGAACGGATTGCTCATGAGTCAGGGCACCCCTTTATCGCTGCCGAATTACAGAGCCGCCCATATTCTGGCCGCGCCGCCACCTCTCGACAACCCCTATAACCCCTACGCCCCCGTGGCGACTATTCCGGCCGGCCGCGTGGTTCAGCGCACGCTCATCGTGGTGAGAACGGCGTCCACCGCGGCGACTGCCTTGTCCAGGTCGTCGAGCCCGATGGTCAGGGCCGGGCGGAAGCGTACGGCGCGTGCGCCGCCGGGCAGGAGGAGTACGCGGTGGCTGCGACGCAGGCGGTCCAGGGTCTCCTTGCGTCGTGCCGTGTCGGGCAGGTCGAACGCCCACATCAGGCCCAGGCCGCGCACGTTGCTCACCAGGGTCGGATGGGCGGCGGCCAGGTCGGCGAGCAGTCGGCCCAGGTGTTCGCCCTTGGTGTCGGCCGCCTCCATCAGGCCGTCCCGTTCGACGATCTCCAGGATCCGGGTGGCCCGCACCATGTCCGCGGTGTTGCCGCCCCAGGTGGACCCGAGCCGGTCCGGCACGGCCAGGGCGCCCTCGGGCACCTGGTCCACCCGGCCGCCCGCCATCAGGCCGCACACCTGCGTCTTCTTGCCGAAGGCCACCACGTCCGGTGCGAGTCCGAGCCGCTGGTACGTCCACGGCGCGCCGGACATGCCGCAGCCGGTCTGCACCTCGTCGAGGACGAACAGCACGTCGTACTCATGGCACAGGTCCTGCATGCGCAGCAGGAACTCCCTGCCGAGGTGCCGGTCGCCGCCGGCTCCCTGGATCGGTTCGGCGACGAAGCAGGCGATCCGGTCGCCGCGCTCGGCCAGGTGCCGTCGCGCGACCTCGACCGCGTCCCGTTCGGCGCCGGCCTCGGGCACCGGGACGCGCGGCCATGTCCACGCCGGGTACCGGGCGGTCACCGTCGGCGAGGTGTTCGTCAGGCTCAGCGTGTAGCCGCTGCGTCCGTGGAAGGCGCCCTCCATGTGCAGGACTTCGAGGGGCACGGTCGGGTCGCGTCGGGGTCGTTGCGCTCGCCAGTCGAAGGCCACCTTCAGCGCGTTCTCCACCGCCAGGGCGCCGCCGTCGATGAAGAACAGGTGCGGCAGCCTCGGGTCGCCGAGTACCCGGCTGAACGTCGCCGTGAACCGCGCGTACTGCGCGGTGTAGATGTCGGAGTTGGTCACCTTGTGCAGCGCGGCCCGGGTGAGTTCGGCGAGGAACGCCGGGTCGCCGGCCATGTCGGGGTGGTTCATGCCCAGGGGCAGTGAGCCGTAGAACGTGAGCAGGTCCAGGTACTCCTCGCCGCCGCGCGCGTCGACCAGCGTGCTGCCGCGGCTGCGGTCCAGGTCGAGTACGAGGTCCAGGCCGTCCATCAGGACGTGCCGGGACAGTTCCTCCAGGGCGTTGTCCGCCGTGATCTCCATGTCACACCTCGTCTTGCCGATAGCTCCGCAGATCCAGCTCGTTCAGGCTCGGCAGCACCGCGTCGGCACCGGCCAGGCCGGGCGCCCCGGCCGGCTCCCAGGGCACCGCCACGCAGCGTAGGCCTGCGGCCTGGGCGGCCCGGACCCCTCGCGGGGAGTCCTCGACGGCCAGCGCGTCGTCGGCACCCACCCCGGCGCGCTTCAGCGCGAGCAGGTACAGGTCCGGTTCCGGTTTGTGCCGGTCGGTGTCGTCGCCGGTGACGAGGAAGGCGAAGTGGTGCCGCAGCCCGAGCCGCCGCAGGTGCTCCTCCACCCAGGCGGCCGGGCTGCTGGACACGATCGCCGCGCCCTCGGCGGTGCGCAGCAGCCGGTCCACGCCGGGCCGGGCCGGGGCGGCGGCGCACCGGGCGGTGCGCCGCCGCCGCTGCCAGGCCCACTCGCCGTCCTCGACCGGCCGGCCCAGCCGGTCGGCCAGGTCGGCCAGTGCGACCCGGGCGCCGGCCGAGTTGCCGAGCATCCCGGCGCGTACCTCATCGCTCAGGGGCACCCCGAGCCGGTCGTACAGGTCCTGCCAGGCCAGCAGCGCGGCCCGTTCGGTGTCGCACACGACACCGTCGAAGTCGAGCAGCAGGAACGGCGGCTCGGACATCAGTGGTTCACCGTGCCTCGGTCGACGGCGGTGAGCCGGGCGCAGTACCGGGCGAGGGAGTCGGTCCAGTGGGGCATCGCGTGGACGAAGGCGGCCGCGCGGGTGCTGTCCAGGCGTGAGTCGCGCGGCCGGCCGCCGACGAAGCCGGCGTCGTCCATGGACATCGGCACGGGGTGAGCGGTGCCGAGGCGTTCGGCGAGTGCCATGCCCACCTGGTACCAGCTCGCCCGGCCCCGGTTGGCGATGTGCAGCAGGCCGCGGACGGCCAGGGCGCCGGGCAGCAGCCGTACCAGCGCGGACGCCAGGTCGGGGATGTAGGTCGGGCTGCTGAACTGGTCGTCGATCAGTCGCGGGCGGCCGCCGTCGAGGAACTCGTGGACGGCGGCGAGCACCTGGTCCAGGCGGGGGTCGGTACCGCCGTACAGCCAGGACGTGCGGACCACGAGGTGGTCGGGCACGGCCTCGACGATCCGCTCGCCGGCGAGTTTGCTCAGGCCGTACACGCTGACCGGGGCGGGTATGTCGTCCTCGTTGTACCCGGCCGGACCGGGTGCCCGGCCGTCGAACACGTAGTCGCTGGAGATGTAGATCAGCCGGCTGCCGTGCCGTCGGCAGGCCTCCGCGACGTGATGGGTGCCGCCGACGTTGACCCGCAGGGCGAGCGCCGGGTCCCGTTCGCAGGAGTCCACGACCGCGTTCGCGGCGGTGTGCACCACCACGTCGGGCTTGAAGTCGGCGATCGAGTCCCGGACGGCCGTCTCGTCGCCGATGTCGAAGTCGGAGAGGGACACCCCGAGGACGGGCCAGTCGGCGGTTTCGGGCCGCGTCGCGAGCTCCTGGCGCAGCGCGGTGCCCAGCATCCCGTCCGCGCCGGTGAGGTAGACGCGCATCACAGGTGTCCGAACTCGGCGATCAGTTCGGCGACCGAGAGGCCGGAGCTGATCTTCTCGCGGATCACCCGCTCCCTGTCGATGTTCATCCTCGTGTGCGCGAGGACGGTCTCGGCCTCGCCCTGCGGCACGACCGCGATGCCGTTCTCGTCGGCGACGACGATGTCCCCGGGGTTGATCACCTGGCCGTCGATCACCACCGGCACGTTGACCTGGACCGGCTCGGTGCGGTCGTGCACGGCGGTCGGGGAGGGCCTCGGGACGGTGCTGCGGTACCAGACCGGGAAGTCCAGGTCGCGGATCTCGTCGACGTCGCGGATGGCGCCGTCGACGATGCCGGCGGCCAGACCGATCTGCCGCGACAGGGTGGACATCAGCCCGCCCCACATCGCGGTGCGGGTGGTGCCGTGGCAGGCCACCACGACCACGTCACCGGGCTGCGCCCGGGCCAGCACCGGCATGCAGTCGACCAGGTCGTCGATCGACAGATTGACGGTGAGCGCCGGTCCGGCGATCTTGTGGTGGTGCTTCACCGGCAGCAGCCCGCCGATCGCGCCGACCCGCCGGCGTGCGTCGGTGACCAGGCAGCTCGGGCTGTACTCGGCGAGTACCGCGCGGAAGCCCTCGACGATCTCCTCGGGCGGCCGGTTCAGCTCGTTGCGGACAGTTTCCACGGTGTCTCTCCCGTCGGTCGGGTGGTGCGGGTGGCGTCCAGGACGTCCCCGCCGATCAGCTGTGCCAGGTGCGCCGCGTCCATGCCGTGTGCGGCGAGCACTTCCGCGTCGGTGCCGCAGCGCGGTACGTCGGTGAGGCCGATGCCGCGGAAGGCGACCCCGTCCCCCGCGCCCGTCTCAAGGAGTTGCCGGGCGATCAGGTCGGCCTGACCACCACTGCCGAACTGGTGCTCGACCACGAAGACGTGCCGGACGCCGGTCAGCAGCTCGCCCAGCCACACCGGGTCGACCCGGTTGTGCCAGGGCAGGTCCACCACGGTCAGCTCGACGCCCTGTGCGGCGAGCAGGTCGGCGGCGGCGAGCAGTTGCGCGAGGACCACCGGGCCGGCGCCGAACACGACGGCTCGGCCGCCGGTACGCAGGACCTGTCCCTGGCCGACCACGAGGGGCGCGGGCGGCAGATCCACCAGGTCGGCGGGGACCGGCTGGCTGGACAGCCGCAGGTAGACGCTGTCCGCGGTGGATCGGCAGTAGCTCAGGGCGGCGGCCAACTGGGCGGGGTGGGACGGTTCCAGGATGGTCAGGCCGGGGACGGCGCACAGCGCCGACACGTCGCGGACCGCCTGGTGCGAGTGTCCGGGCCCGGCGGGCAACAGCCCGGCGAGCGAGCCGACATAGACCACCGGCCGCCGCTCGGTGGCGTTGTTGTAGATGTGCTCGTTGGGTCGTGCGTGCAGGAAGCAGGAGAACGAGTGCACGAACGGCCGCAGACCGCCCGCGGCCAGTCCGCCCGCCATCGAGACCATGTCCTGCTCGGCGATGCCGCATTCGACGAAACGGTCCGGGTGGGCCTCGCGGAACGGGATCAGGCCGGTGTCGAGCACCAGGTCGCCGTCCAGCGCCACGATCCGCTGATCGTCGTGTGCCGCCTCGGTGAGCAGGCGGCCGTACAGCTCGGGCAGCCGTACCCCGCCCGGCTTCACGGGCAGGTCCAGCGTGCGCTCGACCGGCCGGAGGGCCGGCAGGTCGCGCCTGCGGAGTATCTCGTCGGCGGTGTCGACCAGTTCCTTGTACGCGGAGCCGTAGTCCTCCGGGCTCGGCGCGCCGCTGTGGTGGCGGTAGCGCCATTCGCCGGGTGCCATCGAGGTCGCGGCGAACGTGGGGCATCCGCCGCCCTTCACCGTGTCCGCGATGATCACCACGGGCTGCTCCGGGTGGTCCGCGGCGCGGCGGGTGAACGCCTGCTGGAGCTGCCGGGGGTCGTGCCCGTCGCAGCGCAGCACGCCCCAGCCCGCGGCGGTGAACTTGCCCGCCAGGTCACCGAGATCGCTGACGTCGGTGACGAACGTGTCGGACTGCATGCGGTTGTGGTCGACGACCACCGTCAGCTCGCCCATCCCGTACCGCGCGGCGCTGGGCAGCGCCTCCCAGTTCTGGCCCTCCTGGAGCTCGCCGTCGCCGGTCATCACCACCACCCGGGAGACCCGGCCGGCCAGGCGATGGGCGAGGATCAGGCCCTTCGCCTTGGAGATGCCCATGCCCAGGGAACCGGTGTTGAAGGGCATTCCGGGGGTGCCGACGTCAGGGTGCCCGGGCAGGCCGTCGATCCGCCGCAGCCGGTGCAGGAGGTCCTCGTCCAGATGTCCGAGCGCGATCATCGCGGCGTACAGTCCGGGCGCGTCGTGTCCCTTCGACGAGAAGTACACGTCGCCGTCCGCTTCGAACGGCCGGTGGAGCTCCTCCAGCAACAGCCAGCTGACCACGTCGGCGGCGCTGAAGCTGGAACCGATGTGTCCCGACCCGGCACGCGCGATCATGTAGAGGGTGTTGATCCGGGACATCGCCGCGAAGGCGACGGCCCTTTCGTACGGATCGTCGACGTGGCCCAGTACCCGCTCGAACTCGGTACGCGGTATCCAGGCCAAGGACCTGTCCATGCAATCTCCTCGGGGATGGGTCGGGGTCACCAGCAGCTGAACCCGCCGTCCACGGCGAGTTCGGTGCCGGTGACGTAGCGGCTCAGGTCGGACGCGAGGAACAGCAGCGGTCCGGTCAGATCCTCGGCGCGGGCCATCCGCCGCAGCGGCACGCGGGCGTCGAACTTCTCGCGGAACACGGGGTCCTGCGCGCCCAGCACACCGCCCGGCGACAAGGTGTTGACCCGTACCCCGGCCGGACCCCACAGCGCCGCGAGGTACCGCGACAGCGCGGCGACGCCGGCCTTGGACATGCCGTACGCGGGCGGTTTCAGGAACGGCGGGTCCACCGGCAGGTGCTCGTACATCCGCGGGTCGGGGGCGAGGCCGCCGTACATCGAGCCGATGTTGACGATGGAGCCGCCGCCGTGCCGGACCATCCTCGACCCGAACACCTGGCACATCCGCAGCGTCCCCTGGGCGTTGACCGCGAGGACGCCGCCGGACACCTCGTCCGGGATGTCCTCGAAGCGCCAGCCGGTGCCGTCGGCCGACGGAGGACTGTCGACACCGGCGTTGTTGACGAGAACGGTCGGCTCGCCGGCCAGTTCGAGACAGTCGTCGAGCGCGCGGCGCAGGCTTTCGGTGTCGGTGACGTCCGCGACCAGCGTGGTGAACCTCTTCGGGTCATGCCGGTCGAGCACCGCCCGCAGGTCCGGCCCGCGGGCGTCCCGGACATCCAGGCCCACCACGTCGGCACCGGCGCCCAGCATGGCGTCCACCCACACCGCGCCGAGCTTTCCGCACACGCCGGTCACGACGGCGACCGAGCCGGTCAGGTCAATCGCGGCCGGCATCGCCGTCCACCAGGTCGTCCAGGGTGATGTCGGCGTCGGTCGCGAGCGGCCGGCCGAGGCGGCGGCCCACCACGTCGGCGAGCCGGTCGGGCGTCAGCCCGTCGCCCGGCGACTTGATCGCCACGTCCTCCAGGGTGAGGCGGTGCCCGGCCGGCAGGTCCCGGTGGGCGACGAGCTTCTTGCCCATCTTGCTCATCGCGGGGCGTTCGCCGTCCAGGACCTCCTTGTCCCGGCTGCCCAGCGAGCGCCGCACCCGGCGCAGGCCGTCGACCAGTTCGGCGATGTCCGCCTGCTCCATGGAGAACTTGTGGTCGCTGCCGGGCCGGGTGCGGTCGAGGGTGACGTGCTTCTCCACCACCCGGGCGCCGAGCGCGTACGCGGTCCAGGCGGCCTGCGGGCCGAGGTCGTGCCCGGAGAAGCCGACCACCGTGTCCGGGAACTCGGCCCGGTACGTGGCGAGCACCGCCAGGTTCAACTCCTCCGGCTCGGCCGGGTACATCGCCGTGCACTGCAGCAGGGCGAGGTCCGGGTTGATCGGCAGGATGGTGCCGCAGGCGCGCCGCACGGACTCCATGTCGGCGCCGCCGGTGCTCACGACCAGCGGCTTGCCGACCTTCGCCGCGTAGGCGAGCAGCGGTGTGTTCCTGATGTCCCCGGACGCGATCTTGATCGCCGGCACGCCGAGCTCGGCCAGGAAGTCCACGCTGGCGAAGTCGAAGGCGGTCGCGAAGAAGTCCACGCCGAGTTCGGCCGACAGCTGCTGGAGATGGGTGTACTCGTGGGTGCCGAACTCCAGGAACTCGCGGTGGGCTCCGTACGTCGGGCCGAAGCTGTTGCGTCCGGGGTACGGGGAGTCGAACATCGCCTTGGTGTAGAGCAGGCGGTTGTCCCGCTTCTGCAGCTTGACCGCGCTGGCTCCGGCCGCGGCCGCCTGGCGTACCAGCTCCTCCGCCTTGCCCAGGTCGCCCTCGTGATTGTGGCCGATCTCCGCGATCACATAGGCGTCGGTGTCATCAGAGATGGTCCGATCGTTTACCGTCAGCGCTCTCATCGTGCTCAGGTCCTTTCCAGAAGATCGGTAACCAGCGAAGCGAACCGGTCCAGACCGAGATCGATCTCCTCCGGCGTGAGCGAGCTGCAGGACAGACGCAGCTGCCGCTGTCCGCCCCCCGCCGCGTAGAAGTGGTGCATCGGCGTCCAGATGACCTTGTGCCGCTCGGCCGAGTAGGCGAGCAGGTCGTCGTCGGCGACGAAGGGCACCGTGACGACCAGGAAGAATCCGCCGTCGGGTCGGTTCCAGGTGACCGGCGATGTTGTCGGGAAGCGCGCGGCGAGGCCGTCGAGCAGGTGTCGCAGCCGTTGTCCGTACCGCGCGGTGGCGTCCCGGTTCGCCTCGCGCAGCGCGAAGCCGCTCTCCAGCAGCTTGCCGCCGATGACCGCCTGCGCGATCGGCGGGGTGTTGACCGTGATCATGCTCTTGATCTTCGATAGCTCGTCGGCGAGGGTGCCGAGGACCTCTCCGTCCCGGACGACCGGCTGATCCGCCACCACGAACCCGATCCGGGCGCCGGGCAGGGCGGTCTTGGCGTACGAGCCGAGGTAGACGACCCGATGTCCGGTGTCCAGCGACTTGAGCGTCGGTTTCGGGGGCGCGCCGTCGCCGAAGAAGCCGTACGGATTGTCCTCGATGATCAGGATGTCCAGCTCCGCGGCCAGGTCGAGCAGCCGGCGCCGGCTCGGTACGTCGAGGCTGAGCCCGGTCGGATTGGCGAAGTCGGGCACGAGGTAGCAGGCGCGGGGCCGCAGACCGGCCTCGCGTGCGCCCCGCACCTTGGCCGCCAGGTCGCCCAGGTCGATGCCGCTGGTGCCGCTGTCGACCGGTACGACCGGCATGTCGACCAGACGGGCCGCGCCGGTGATGCCGACGTAGGCCGGTTCGGTGGCCAGGAGGACGTCGCCGTCGCCGGCGCGCAGTGCGCGCAGCGCCAGGACCATGGCCTCCTGGCAGCCGACGGTCACCAGGATCGACTCGGGGTCGACGTGGATGTTCTCGTCGGTCGCGAGGTTCCGGGCCACCAGGTCCTGGATCACGCCTTTGGTTCTGCCGTACTGGTAGAGCCGGTTGCGGGCCGTTTCCGCGCCTCGGGCCGTGCCGTCGGTGACGTGTTCGGTCCAGGTACGCAGGTACCGGTGGACGTCCTCGATCGAGAACCCGCCCGGGTCCGGCCGTCCTGGCGCGAAGGAGACCGCGTCCGGGTACCGGTCGGACACCTCGTTCAGCAGGTTCATCGACAACAGCGCCGGATCGGACAGCGACCCGTGCAGGTCGCCCAGGTCCAGCACCGTCCCGGGCCGTGCCGTCGAGGTGCGAGAGGACTCGGTCATGACTCCTCCCGTCCGTACGCTCCGGACCCCCACCGCACGCCCAGCCACCCGGCCGCGGCCACGTTCGGCGCCCCGGCGAGGGCCATCGACACCTCGAGTTCCGAGCGCAGCAGCTCCAGCACGCCGGTCACTCCCTGCTCCCCGCCGGAGGCCAGTCCCCACAGGACCGGCCGGCCGAGCAGCACCCCGGACGCGCCGAGGGCCAGTGCGCGCAGGACGTCGGTGCCGCTGCGCACGCCGCTGTCGAGCAGCACCTCGCAGGCGTCGCCGACCTCGTCCCGGATCGCGGGCAGGGCCAGGAGGCTGGGCACGGCGCCGTCCAGTTGGCGGCCTCCGTGGTTGGACACCACCAGGCCGTCGACGCCGAGGTCCACCGCGCGCCGCGCGTCCGCCGGGTCGAGAACTCCCTTGAGCACCAACGGCAAGCGCGTCCGTCGCCGCACCCGGTCCACGTCGGACCAGGACAGTGTGGGGTCGATCACCGAGGCCGCGTGCCCGCCGACGCTCTGTCCTCCGCCGCGTTGGCCGTCGGCCAGGTTCACCGGTGCGGCGTGCGCCGGCACGGCGAACCCGTTGCGCAGATCGCGCAGCCGGCGGCCCATGAACGGAACGTCCACGGTGAGGATCAGGGCGCGGGCGCCGAGCCGCTCGGCCTCGCCGATCAGCCACTCGGTGCGGGCCCGGTCGCGCAGCCAGTACAGCTGGAGGAACAGGTCACCGCCGGCCGAGGCCAGCTCGTCGAGCGGGCAGCTGGCCAGGGTCGCCGCCGTGAAGGGGACGCCCGCCGCGGCCGCCGCGCGGGACACCGCCGGTTCGCCGTCCGGGTGCACCAGCGAGTGGAACGCCATCGGTGCCACGGCGACGGGCATCGACGCCGGCACCCCCAGCAGGGTGGTCCTGGTGTCGGCGGTGTCGACCCCGGACAGGACGCGCGGGACCAGGTGACACCGGTCGAACGCGCTGCGGTTGGCGTTCAGCGTCGACTCGCCACCGCTTCCGCCGGCCACGAAGTCGTAGACCTCGGGCGCCAGTACGGCGCGGGCACGGTCCTCGACATCGGCGAGGGTGAGCGGATCCGTCGCCAGGACGGCCGATCCGCTCGTCACGCCAGGTCCTGTCGCTCGACCGCCTCGTACAGCTTGCGGATGTTGTTGCTGCCGAAGGTGGTCGCGCCCCGGCGTTCGATGATCTCCATGAAGTGGGTGCGGCGCGGGTGCTCGGACCGGGTGAAGATCTGGAACAGCTCACCGTCGTGGTCCCGGTCGGCGAGCACGCTGTACTTGCGCAGCTCCGCCACCGGATGGGCGGACGACCCGAGCCGCTCCTCGAGGTCCTCGTAGTAGGACTCGGGCGTGGCCAGGAACCGTACGCCGGCGGTGCCGAGATCGGCGACCGCGTCCACGATGTCCGGTACCGCGAAGGCCAGGTGCTGCACACCGCCGCCGCCGTGCTTCCTCAGGAAGTCGTCGATCTGGCCCGGGACGGCACCGCTCATGGGCTGCAGCAGCGTCAGCGTCACCCGCCCGCACGGACTCTGCACCACCTTGGACTGCATGGCCTGCGCGCCGACGTGGATGTCCTCCTCGAACACCACCTGCCAGCCCAGCGTCCGCTCGTAGGACTCGACGGTCCGGTCCAGTTCGCCGGTCTCCAGGCAGACCGCGATGTGGTCGACGCACAGCAGGTGACGCTTCGCCGGTCCCGTGGTCGTCGCCGTGGTCCCTGTGGTCTCCTCGGTGCGCACCGGTGCGATGCCGGGCAGCGACCAGGGTTCACCGGCCGGCCGGCTCACGAAGGTGTGCGTGACATCGCCGAAGGCGTCGAGCACCGTGTGGTCCGGCGCTTCCACCCGCAGGGCGATGTCGCTCACACCGTCGCCGTGCCGGGCGACGAACCGGGTGGCCGGATGGTCGTCGGTGCGGCCCTCCAGCAGCACCAGGACGACGTCCCGCTGGCGCACGGCCACGGCGGTGAACTCCGGGGTGTCCCCCTCGGCGATCACCTCGAAGCCGTAGCGGTCGACGAACTCGGCCGCCCGGGAGCGGGCGTCATCGACGGAGAGTGTGATGTGGTCGATCCCGGCGTCGACAGCGTGCTGATTTCTGGTCTGGGGTGCGGACGACACGAATTCCCCCAAGGCTCGATAATCGGTTTCAACGGCGGGAACAAGAATTGTCAGATCCCGGTACCGCGACGAAAAAACGCTACGGACGATCACGGAAGAATGTCAATGCGCGCCGCTGCGAGCCGCCCAACAGTGCGGAACGCGCCTTGCCGCACCTGGGTACCGGGGTATCCGCTATGGGGTTCGTAGGGGTTGCGCGCACCACGGCGGCAGGTGAATATGCGTGCGGTCGAAGCTGCGGACAAGGAGCGGTACGTGTTGATTCATCAGGTACTCGACGAGTGCGCGGCAAAATACGGCGACCATATTGCGCTGATTGACGACGACGGCCCGGTCACCTATTCCCGACTTGTTTCGACGGCGGATTCGTATGCCGCCGCGCTCGCCGAGGCGGGGGTGGGACCGGGTTCCCTGGTGCCGGTACGCGTCGCCCGCTCGGCCCGGATGGTGACGCTGCTCCTTGCCGTGCTGAAGACGGGTGCGGCCTACTGCCCCATCGACGTGAAGTGGCCGGACGAGCGCGTACGGGAACTGCTGCGCCTGCTGCGGGCACCGTTGTTCGTCACGGACACGCCCCTCGCCGGCGCACCGTGCTGGACACCGCCGTCCGCGCCCGCGCCCGTACCCGGGTCCCGGACGGTCCGGGCGGACATCGGGCCGGACGACCCGGCCTGTGTCTTCTTCACCTCCGGCAGCACCGGCGCCCCCAAGGGAGTGGTGACTCCGCACCGGGCCGTGCTGCGGCTCTTCGACAGCGGCCCCCTGGCGGCCTTCGGGCCCGGGCGGGTGCTGCCGCAGCTCGCCCCGGTCGGCTGGGACGCCTGCGGACTGGAGCTCTGGGGCATGCTGTCCCGGGGCGGCACCGTGGTGCTGCCGGACGAGGACCATCTGCTGCCGGACGCCCTGCGCGACCTGATCGAGCAACACGGCGTGAACACCCTCGTGCTGGTCGCGTCCGTGGTGAACCTGCTGGTACGGCTGGACCCCGACTGCTTCCGCGGGGTCGACCTGATGTTCATCGGTGGTGAACGGCTGGCGCCCGAGCCGGTGCGCGCACTGCTGCTGGGACACCCGGACACGACCGTCCACAACTGCTACGGCCCGGTGGAGAGTTTCGCCTTCACCACCATGCATCGCATCCGGCCCGAGGACTGCGACCGGCCGCACGGCGTGCCCATCGGGCGGCCGGTGCCCGGCACGGAGGTCCACCTGATCGACGGCGAACTGTGCGTCGCGGGCGCCGGGCTGGCCCAGGGATACCTGCGCGACCCGGAACGCACCGCCGAGCGGTTCGTCACCGTCGAGGTCCAGGGTGTGCCGACGAGGGTGTACCGCACCGGTGACCGCGCCGAACGCGACGCCGAGGGGGTGCTGCACTTCCTGGGCCGCGCCGACCGGCAGGTGAAGATCCGCGGATACCGGGTGGAGCTGGGCGAGGTCGAGAGCCACGCCGCGGGCCGCGCCGGCGTACGCGACTGTGTGGCGGTGGCACTCGCCGGCCGGAGCGGTGCGTACGAACGCCTGGCGCTGGCCTTCACCGGCGACGCGGACCCGGACCAGGTCCGTGCGGAGCTGCGCGACCGGCTCCCCGGCCACCTGGTGCCCGATCTGGTGCGCCGCCTCGACGAACTCCCCCACAACGCCAACGGCAAGGTGGATCACCGAGCCGTGACAGAGCTGCTGCTGCGCGTCCCGACCCCAAAAAAAGGGCTGACGATGACCACGTACATCGAGACCACCGAGACCACCACGGCCGAGGCCGCCGGGGCCGCCTCCGGCGAGACCGCCGGGGCCATCGACAAGATCGTGGAGGACTACCTCACGCTCGTCGACGACAGCATGGTCGCGGTGCTGCCGCACGCCTTGCGCATCGCCATCGAACTCGGCGTCGCCGATGTCATGGACGCCTCGGCCACGCAGCCCGTGGCGACCACGGCGGAGCTGATCGACGCCGACCCGGACGCTCTGGGCCGGCTGTTGTCCGCCCTCGGCGCGGCCGGATTCTTCGCCGGAGACTCCGCCACCGGCTTCCGGCTGACCGCGCTCGGCGCGCGGCTGCGCAGGGACGACCCGCAGAGCCTCTCCGCGTCGCTGGTCAACGCCGAGAGCCAACTGGCCTGGCTGCGCGCCACGGACACGTTCCGCACGGGTGCGGCATCCTTCGCCGGCGACGACGGCGACTTCTTCGGGGTCAAGAACACCCAGCGCGGCGCGAACCTCGCGTTCCTGCGCCGGATGCGGGAGCGTACCGGCCGTCTGTACCGCCAGGCGGCCGAGGCCGTCGACTGGTCGCGGTCGGAGACCATCCTCGACATCGGCGGCGCCGACGGCTTCCTCCTCGGCGAGATCCTCTCGGCGGCCCCGCACGCGAGCGGCATCCTGTTCGACCGCCCCACGGTGATCGACGAGGTGAACCTCCGCGGCGGGGTCCCCGGTTGCCGCACGGTGCCCGGTGACTTCTTCGCCTCGGTGCCGACCGGCGCGGACACCCACCTCCTGTGCAGCGTCCTGCACGACTGGACCGACGACCAGGCGGTGGAGATCCTGCGGTCGAGCCGTCGCGGGCTGGCGCCCGGCGGCCGGCTCCTCGTGATCGAGATGCTCGTGCCGGAGGACGGCTCCCAGCACATCAGCCGCTGGAGCGACCTCGGCATGATGGTCCTCACCGGCGGCCGGGAACGCGACCGGGCCGGGTTCGCCCGGATCCTGGAGGCCGCGGGCTACCGCATGCACGAGGCCGTGGCGATCCCGGAGTCGCCGTTCTCCGTGATCGAGGCGCGCTGACCGGCGATGGACATCGACCTGCTCACGCCGGACGTCTTCTCCGGGCACCGGTTCCTGGACCAGCTCGCGGCCGTCCGCGCCCGCCCCGGCCTGACCTGGCATCCGGAGCCGGACGGCCCCGGGTTCTGGGTGGCGGCCCGGTACGACGACGTCCATACGGTCCTGGGTGATCCGGCCACGTTCAGTTCCCGCGCCGGCATCAGGATCGGCGGCACGGACGAGGCGGCCCGCCTGGTCGCCGACCGGATGATGGTGGTCAGCGACCCGCCGCGGCACGGCCGGATCCGCCGCGTGGTGGGTGCGCCGTTCACCCCGGCGTCGCTGCGTCTCTGGCACGACCGGATCGTCGCCGGCGTCACCGATCTGGTGGACGAGGTGGTCGGGTCGGGTGTCGGCGGGCCCGTCGGGGGTCGGCCGGACGACACGGCCGGGCCACTGGTCCGGGACGCCGTCGGCGACCTGACCCAGCGGCTGCCCAACCAGGTCATCTGCGCCATGATGGACCTGCCCCGGGCCGACTGGCCGTTGATCGGCAGACTCACCACCGACGGCCTGGACTCCCCCGACCCGATCGACCGGCTGGACGCCAACGCGGAGATCTTCGGCTACTTCGCCGACGTGATCGCCCGGCGCCGTGCCCGCCCCGGCGACGACCTGATCAGCGCACTGCTCGCGGCCGATGGCGACCTGACCGACGGCGAGCTGATACTCAACTGCAGCGGCGTGCTGACCGGTGCCAGCGAGACCGTCCGGTACGCCGCGGCCGGAGCGCTGCTGGTCTTCGCCGACCGGCCCGATCTGTGGACGGCGCTGCGCGCCTCGCCGGAGTTGCTGCCCACCACCGTCGAGGAGATCCTGCGCTGGACCAGCCCCGGTCTGCACGCGCTGCGCACGGTGACCCGCCCGGTGACGGTCGCCGGCACCGACCTGCTGCCCGGCGACCACGTGACCGCCTGGATCTGCTCGGCCAACCGCGACCCGGCCGTCTTCGCCGACCCGGACACCTTCCGGCCCGACCGCACCCCCAACCGGCACCTCGCCTTCGGCTGGGGGCCCCACGTCTGCGTCGGGGCCCGGGTGGCCAGGCTCGAACTGACCGCTCTGCTGACCGCGCTGATCCGCCGCGTACGGACGGTCGAACCGGCCGGAACGCCGGTCTGGAGCACCGGCAACTTCATCCACGGACTGACCAGCCTGCCGGTGCGGCTCTTCCCGGCCTGATCGGCAAGACACCCCTTAGGAGCTGATAGACAATGGGTACCACCGCAATCGCCGAGATCTGGCAGGAGGTTCTCGGCGTCCCGGTCGAGGACGACGACGACTTCTTCGCCCTGGGCGGTCAGTCGCTGGCCGCCATGGAGGTGGTGGCCGCGGTGCGCCGGCGCCTCGGCATCACGGTCCGGGTCCGGGTCCTGCTGGAGCACCCCGTGCTCGCGGACTTCGCCGGCCAGCTCGGCCTGTCCGGGGAACGGTCCCCGGATCGATCCTGACCGCCCGATCGACAAGACGGCGGGACGAGTTCCTCGCTCCCGCCGTCTTGTCGCGTGTCCTCACCCGGCCGCGCTTCCCGGGGGGAAGCGCGGCCACCGTCACGACCGGGCAAGCCGGTCCAGGACACCGCGCAGGGTCTCCGCCAGTGTGGTCAGGTGGGGCTGCTGGAGCATGGTGTGGTGGTCACCGGGGACCGTGTGGAGTTCGAAGCCGTCACGGGCGAGGACGCGCCACGGGCGGATCTTCGGCCTGCGCGGTTGCTGCTCCGCCGACAGCAGCACCAGGCGGCCGTCGACGGGGCCCGGGCGGTGCCGCAGCAGTGCGCGGGTGTTGGCCTCGAAGACCGCTATCCGCTCGCGCATGTCGTCACGGATGCCTGCCGGGACGAGAGCCGCGCGTTCCAGGAGGTCCAGCAGTGCTTCGTCCTGGCGGTCCGGCGCCAGGCCCCGCAGCGCGGCCTCGTCGTACCGGGGTGCCGGCACGCCCGCCAGGCCGGCGAGATCGTGGACGAAGCCGCCGAGGAGCACCGCGCGGTCCGGCAGCTCCTTGCCCAGGTACGGGGGCATGCCGGTGTCCAGCATGACGACCAGCGCGACCGGTTCGCCCGCCGCGGTCAGCTGACCGGCCATCTCCGCGGCCACCACGCCGCCCAGGGACCAGCCGCCGAGATGGTAGGGGCCGTGGGGCTGGACGGCGCGGATCGCCTCGACGTACCGCGCGGCCAGGGCGGTCAGCGACGTGGTGACCTCGCCGCCGTCGAGGCCCGGGTCCTCCAGGGCGTAGAGCGGCTGTTCGGGGTCGACCAGGCGGGCCAGCGGCAGGTACGGCACCACGGATCCGCCGACGGCGTGGACCAGGAAGAGCGGCGGTCGGCCGCCGGTGGGTTTGATCGGTACCAGCGGTGAGGGCTGGGTCCGGTTCTCGCGGGTCGGATCGAGCAGCATCGCGGTCATCTCCACGGTCGGTGCCGAGTACAGGTCGCGCATGTCGAGTTCGACGCCGAACTCCCGGCGGATCTCGGCACGCAGCCGGGTCAGGTCGAGGGAGGTGCCGCCCAGGTCGAAGAAGCTGTCGTGGACGCCGATCCGGTCGGTGCCGAGCAGTCCGGACCAGACCCGGGCCACCGCGTGTTCGGTGTCGCCGCGCGGCGCGACGATCTCGCCGGCGCGGCTCGGCTCCGGGGCGGGCAGCGCGCCCCGGTCCACCTTGCCGTTGGCGGTCAGCGCGATGCGCTCCACGGGCACCAGCGCGGAGGGCACCATGTAGTCGGGCAGGCGGGCCGCGAGGTGCGCGCGGAGCTCGCCGAGGTCGCCGAGGTCGCCCGGTGCCTTGGTCACCACGTACCCGACGAGGCGGTCGTCACGGACGGTCACACACGCGTTGTCGACGCGGGGATGAGCGGCGAGTACGGCTTCGATCTCGCCGAGTTCGATCCGGAACCCGCGGATCTTGACCTGCTGGTCGATGCGGCCCAGGTACTCCAGGCCACCGTCGGCGCGGCGGCGTGCCAGGTCGCCGGAGCGGTAGAGGCGGGCGCCGGGGGTGCCGCCGAACCGGTCGGCGACGAACCGCTGGGCGCTCAGGTCGGGCCGGTGCAGGTAGCCCCAGGACAGACCGGCACCGCCGACGAGGAGTTCGCCCGGTACGCCGATGGGTGCCGGATGGCCTGCCGGGTCGACGACCCACAGCGACAGGTCGGGTATCGGCTCGCCGATGGGGCTGGCGTTGTCGCGCAGGAGCTCCCGGGTCAGCGGGCAGTAGGTGACGTGGACCGTGGTCTCGGTGATGCCGTACATGTTGACCAGCCGCGGGTGGTCCTCGCCGTGCCGGTCGAACCAGCGCCGTACCGAGTCGATGTCCAGCGCGTCGCCGCCGAAGATCACGTACCGCAGGGAGAGTTCCTCCGGGCGCGCCTCGTCGGCCGCGACCAGCTGCCGGAAGGCGGCCGGGGTCTGGTTGAGCACCGTGACCTTCTCGCGGGCCAGCAGCCTCTGGAAGTCCTCGGGCGAGCGGGTCTGCCAAAATGGCACCACGACGAGCCGACCGCCGTGGACGAGGGCGCCCCACAGTTCCCAGACGGAGAAGTCGAAGGCGAACGAGTGGAAGAGCGTCCACACGTCGCGCTCGTCGAACCGGTACCAGTCCTGGGTGGCCCGCATCAGGCGGACGACCTGGCCGTGCGGGACGGTGACCGCCTTGGGTTCGCCGGTCGAGCCCGAGGTGTAGATCAGGTAGGCCAGGTCGGCGCCGGTCGCGGTCGCGTCCGGTACGGGGAGGTCCCCGTCGGTGTCGTCGTCGAGCGGCAGCGCGGTCGCGGGGACGTCGAGTCCTCGCTGGGTGACCACCACGGACAGGCCCGCGTCGGCGGCCATGTAGGACAGCCGCTGTGCCGGGTAGTCGGGGTCCAGCGGTACGTAGGCGGCGCCGGCGCGCAGGATGCCCAGGATCCCGACGACGAGGTCCGTGTCCCGGCGTGTGCAGAGGCCGACCAGGCTGCCCCGGGTGACTCCTCGGGCGGCCAGTCGGGCGGCCAGGCGTTGGGCACGCCGGGCCAGTTCGCGATAGGTCGTCCGCTCCTCGCCGGCGACCACCGCCACCGCGTCGGGGCGGAGTCGGACCTGTTCGGCGAACAGGTCCCACAGGGAGGCGTCGGCCGGCACCTCGCGCCGGGCGGCGCTCCACCGGTGCAGCAGCGCCGTCTCGTCCGGCCCGGGCAGGACGACGTCGGACACTCTGGAGTCCGGGGCCGTCACCGCATGGGCCAGGACGCGGCCGAGGTGTTCGAGGAGCCGGGTGATCCGGTCGGCGTCGAACAGGTCGGTGGCGTACTCGGCCTGGAGCCGCAGTCCGCCGTCGGCGGTGACGGTGGCGTGCGCGGCCAGGTCGAAGCGGGCGACGGAGCCGGCCACCGGCAGCGGTTCGACGGTGACCGGGCCGAGCGCCGGCGCGGCGTCCGAGACCTCGTCGGCGTGCAGGGTGAGGCTGATCTGGAAGAGCGGGTTGCGGCCCGGTTCACGCGCGGGCCGGAGTTGTTCGACCAGCGTGCCGAAGGGGAGGTCCTGGTGTTCGGTGGCGCCCTGCACGGCCAGTTCGCAGCGGCGCACGAGCTCCCGGAAGGTCGGGGTGCCTGCGACGTCGGCGCGCAGCACGACGGTGTTGGCGAAGTAGCCGACCAGCGGCTCGAGTTCGGGGCGGTTGCGGCCGTAGAACACCGAACCGATGCCGATGTCGTCCTGCCCGGTGTGCCGGGAGAGCACCACCAGGAATCCGGCCATCAGCACGGACAGCAGTGATCCGCGTTCGGCGTCGGCCAGTCCGCGCAGCGAGGCGCCGAGGCCGTCCCGCAGATGGAGTTCCACGGTGGCGCCGGGGTGCCCGGCGCCGGTGCCGCGCGGGCGGTCGGTCGGGAAGTCCAGCTGCGGCAGCGCGTGGAGCTGTTCGCGCCAGTAGCCGAGCTGCTTGTCCAGGACGTCGTCCGCGAGCCAGGCGCGCTGCCAGACCGCGTGGTCGGCCGGCTGGATGTCCAAGGCCGGAAGGGAAGCGTCCGGGTCGGGGTACAGGGTGGACAGTTCGTCGAGCAGGACGCCCGCCGACCATCCGTCGGCGATGATGTGGTGGGTGCACAGCACCAGGACGTGCTCGGCCGGGCCGAGCCGCAGGAGCTCCGTGCGGAACAGCCGGTCGGTGGCCAGGTCGAACGGGCGGGTGGCGGCATCGGCGAGCGCCTCCGGCACATCGTCCGAGTGGGTCGGGGTCACCGTGAGCGGCCAGGCCGCCGGTGCGGGGTCGGTCACCTGGACGGGTACGCCGTCCACCGCGACGAACCGGGTGCGCAGGCTCTCGTGCCGGCCGACCAGCCGGCCCAGGGCGCGGGAGAGCCGGTCGACGTCGAGCCGGCCGCGCAGGCGCAGCGCGAGCGGCACGTTGTAGACCGGGGAGCCGGGATCGAGCTGGTCCAGGAACCACAGGCCTTCCTGCTGGTACGACAGCGGCAGCGCGGCGGTCCGGGTGGCGGCGGGGATCCGTCGGCGGCTGTCCGGTTCGACGAGTCGGCCGGCGAGTTCGGCGACGGTGGGCGCCTGGAACAGGGTCGCGACGCCGAGGTCCACGTCGAAGGTGGTGCGGATCCGGTTGATCAGCCGGATCGCGAGCAGCGAATGGCCCCCGAGGGTGAAGAAGCCGTCGTGCACACCGACCCGCGGGACCCTCAGCACTTCGGCGAACAGTGCGCACAGCGCGCGTTCCCGGTCGTCGCGAGGTGCCACGTACTCCGTGCCGGAGGCGGCCTCGTCGGGTGCCGGCAGCAACCGCCGGTCGATCTTGCCGTTCGGGGTGAGCGGCAGCTGGTCGAGCGGGACCAGGGCGGAGGGCACCATGTACGGCGGGAGCACCGAGGCGGCCGCGGCGCGGATCCCGGCGAGGTCCGGCGACGGTACGGCGGGCACCACGTATCCGACGAGGCGCTTGTCGCCCGGCCGGTCCTCGCGGGCGTGCACGTGGGCCTGCGCCACGTGCGGGTGACGGACCAGCACGCTCTCCACCTCGCCGGGTTCGACCCGGAAGCCGCGGATCTTCACCTGGGTGTCGGCCCGGCCGGCGAATTCGAGGGTCCCGTCGGCGCGCCACCGGGCGAGGTCGCCGGTGCGGTACATGCGGGTGCCGGGGGCGCCGAACGGGTCGGCGACGAAGCGTTCGGCGCTGAGCCCGGCACGGCCGTCGTACCCGCGGGCGAGACCGGCACCGGCGCCGTAGAGCTCGCCGACCACGCCGACCGGTACCGGCCGCAGCCGGTCGTCGAGCAGGTAGACGGCGGTGTTGTCCATCGGACGGCCCAACGGCACGCTGTCCGGCACCGTGTCGGGGTCGCCCAGGGGCATCTGCACCGAGCACATGGTCAGTTCGGTGGGACCGTACGTGGCGCGGACCCGCAGGTCAGGGTGGCGGCGCAGGACCGCGCGGACCGCGGCGGGGCTGATCACGTCGCCGCCGGTCATCACCTCGCGCAGTCCGGCGAAGCAGTCCGGGTCCTCCTCGGCGATGACCTGGAAGAGGCCGGAGACCAGGAGCACGTCCGTGAGGCCTGCGGCTCGCACGACGGCGCCGTCGACGTCGCCGACCGGTGCCACGACGACCTCTCCGCCGGAGAGCAGCGGCACCCAGATCTCACAGGTCGACGCGTCGAAGGCGTGCGGTGAGTGCAGCAGCGCGCGGCGGGGCCGTTCGTCCTGCCAGCACCGGTCGTGGGCGAAGGCGAGCACTCCGCGCTGGGTGGTGACGACCCCCTTGGGCGCACCGGTCGAGCCCGAGGTGTACATGATGTACGCGGCCTGCTCGGGATGTGCGGCACCGGCCGGTACGGCGGCGCGGTCGGCCGCCGTGGCCTGGAAGCCTGTCACCGTCAAGGTCTCCACCGTGGCGCCGGTCACGGTGTCGTGGTCGCGCAACGCGTCGTCGACCAGCAGCAGTTCCACTCCCGACTGGTCCAGCATGTCGCGGAGCCGTTCGGTGGGCGCGGTGAGCGGCAGCGGTACGAAGCAGCCGCCGGCCTTGAGCACCGCGAGCATCGACACGATCAGGTCGGCGGAGCGCTGCTGGAGTATCGCGACCCGCGTCTCCACCGCCACGCCCAGCCGGCTCAGGCGGCCGGCAAGCAGGTCGCTTCGCCGGTCCAGCTCGGCGTAGCTCAGCGTGCCGTCCGTGTCGGACACGGCGGGCGCGGCGGGGGTCCGGGCGGCCTGCCGGGCGAAGGCCTGGGCGAGGCCGATCGGTGGTTCCGGTCGGGTCGTGCCGTTCCATTCGTGCAGCACGGTGTCGCGTTCGCGGGCGGCGAGCAGGTCGATGTCGCCCAGGGCCCGGTCCGGGTCGTCCACGACCTGTTCGAGGAGCCGCACCAGGCGGTGCGCGAACGCCGTGACCGTGTCCCGGTCGAAGAGTTCGGTGCGGTAGACGAGCTGCGCGGACAGTTCGAGCGGCGTGCCGTCCTCGGCGTACCGGTCGGTGAAGGCGACCGACAGGTCGAAGTGCGCCGCGATGGTCCGGTTCCGCAGCTCCGTGACGGTCAGGCCGTCCATCGTGTACTGCGCGGCGGCGTTGTTCTGGAGGACCAGCGCGACCTGGAAGAGCGGGTGCCGGTTGAGCGCCCGGCTCGGGTTGAGCGCCTCGACGAGCCGGTCGAAGGGCATCTCCGGGTGCGCGAGGGCGGCGAGGTCCGCCTCCCGGGCCCGTGCGAGCAGTTGCCGGAACGTCGGGTCCCCGCTCGTGTCCAGACGCAGGACCAACGTGTTCACGAAGAACCCGATCAGGTCCTCGAGGTCCTCGTCGGCGCGGCCCGCGTCCATCGTGCCGAGCGGAATGTCGGTGCCGGCGCCCAGTCGGGTCAGCAGGGCGGCGAGGGCCGCGTGCACGACCATGAACAGGGACGAGTCGGCGTCGCGCGCGAGCCGCAGCAGTCGCCCGTGCAGGGCCGCCGGCAGGTCGAGACGTACCTCACCGCCGTCGTCACCGGAGACGTCCGGCCGGGGCCGGTCCAGGGGCAGCGGCAGCTCGTCGGGCAGGCCGGTGAGCCGCCCGGACCAGTGGGCGAGGAGGTCCGCGCCGTCCGGGCCCTCCAGGAGTTCCCGCTGCCACAGCGCGTAGTCGGCGTACTGGACGGGCAGCGGCTCCCAGTCCGGCGCGGCACCGGCCCGGCGGGCCGCGTAGGCGGCGCCCAGATCGCGGCCGAGCAGCGCCATCGACCAGCCGTCGCCGACGATGTGATGGAGCACCAGGTACAGCGTGTGGCTTCGCTCGCCGGTGCGCAGTAGCCACACCCTCAGTGGCAGGTCGGTCGTCAGGTCGAACGCGTGCCTGGCCAACCGGTCCAGCGTCGTGGGCAGTTCGGCCGACGTGACGTCCAGGTCGGTGACGAACTCGGCGACGTCCACGGTGTCGCGGACCCGCTGCCACGGCTCGCCGTCGACCTCGGGGAAGACCGTGCGCAGGCTCTCGTGCCGGGTCACCAGGTCACCGAGGGCGGAGCGCAGGGCCGCGGTGTCGAGCGGGCCCTCGAGCCGCAGCGTGAGCGGCAGGTTGTAGGTCCAGGCTTCGGTGTCGAGCCGGTTGAGAAACCACAGGCGTTGCTGCGCGAAAGACAACGGGAACACGGATCCTCCTGCGCCTGCGAGACATCGACGGTCGTCGGCCGCACACGATAGGACGGTTCCACGGAAAGCAAGGTCACCGGCTCCGAAAGGGCTCTGGCCCAAGGGGTTTTGGCGGCCCCATCTAGGGGTTGTCGCCCCTCTCGCCGCCCGCCCATCATGAGCCACTCGAATGGACCACCGGCACACATCGATCATGGAGAGCCGCGATGCCGTTTTCGCCGGAGCGCTTGCCGTCAGCCGATACCGACCTGCCCGGGTCCTTGCATGGCCTGGTGGCCCGGCACGCGGCGCGTCGCGGTGACGCGCCGGCACTGCGCTGCGGCCAGGCCGAGTCGACCTACGCCGAACTGGACGCCCGGGCCAACCGGCTGGCCCACGTGCTGCGCGGTCGCGGCATCGGCGCCGAGGACGTGGTGGCGCTGGCGCTGCCTCGCTCGGCCGAGCTGATCGTCGCCATGCTCGCGGTCGGAAAGGCCGGCGGCGCGTTCCTGCCGGTCGACATCCATCACCCGGCCGAGCGGATCGCCTTCATGTGCGCCGACAGCGCGCCCCGCGCCCTGCTGGCCACCGAGGCGGTGCTGCCCGGGCTGCCGGACACCCCGGGCACCGACCAGTGGTCGCTGGCGGAGCTCCTGGCCGAGGCGGCGACGGCGCCGGCGACCGCCCCGGACCCGGTGGACCATCCGCTGTCCCTGGCGTACGTGATCTACACGTCCGGTTCGACGGGCAGGCCCAAGGGCGTCGCCGTACCGCACCGGGGGGTGCCGCCGTTCGGCGCCGACCTCGCGGACCGGATGGCGGCGGGCCCCGACGGCGTGGTGTCCCAGCTCGCCTCGCCCAGTTTCGACGCCATGATCATCGAGGTGCTGCTGGCGTTCGTGCCGGGCGGCACCCTGGTCGTCTCGCCCCCCGACACCCTGGTCGGCGAGGACCTGGCCGCGTTCCTCGCGGACCACCGGATCACCCACGCGTTCGTCCCGCCGTCGGTGCTGGCGACCGTACCGCGCACCGAACTGCCGGCGCTGCGGTCGCTGATGGTCGGTGGAGAGGCCTGCGGCGCGCGCCTCGTGGACACCTGGAGCCCCGGCCGCCGGATGGTCAACGGCTACGGGCCCACCGAGACCAGCATGGCGATCACCCTCTCGGCCCCGCTCACGCCCGGGCCGGACGCACCGCCGATCGGCCACCGGTCCGGCGACACCCACCTGTACGTCCTGGACGACGCACTGCGCCCGACGCCCCCCGGCGAGATCGGCGAACTGTACAGCGGAGGCGGTGGCGTGACCCGCGGGTACGTCGACCGCGCCGCACTCACCGCGGAGCGCTACGTCGCCGACCCGTTCGGGGCGCCTGGCACCCGGATGTACCGCACCGGCGACCTGGTGCGGCAGCTGCCGGACGGACAACTCGCCTACTGCGGCCGGGCCGACGACCAGGTCAAGATCCGGGGCCTGCGGATCGAACCGGGCGAGATCGAGGCGGTCCTCGCCGGGCACCCGGCGGTGGAGCAGGCCCGGGTCCTGGTGCACGAGGACAAACTCGGCGAGAAGCGGCTCGCCTCCTACCTGGTCGCCGCGGCGGCGCCGGAGACCGACGACGGCAACGCCGAACGGCACGTCGACGAGTGGCAGCAGATCTACGACACGTTCTACGACGAGTCCGACCGCTCGGCCTTCGGCGCCGACTTCTCCGGCTGGAACTCCACCTACACCGGTGAGGGGATCCCGGTCGAGCAGATGGCCCGCTGGCGGGAGGCGTTCCTCACCCGCGTACGGAGCTTCGCGCCGCGGCGCGTCCTGGAGGTCGGCGTCGGCTCCGGCCTGATCCTGACGCCGCTGGTCGGCCAGGTGGACGAGTACTGGGGCACCGACTACTCGGCGTCCGCGATCGAGGGGCTGCGCGACCGGCTCGCCGGCGAAGCCGACACCGCGGGGAAGGTCACCCTGCGCCACCAGGCCGCCGACGTCACCACCGATCTGCCGCACGGCCACTTCGACACGATCATCATCAACTCGGTCGTGCAGTACTTCCCCCACGAGGAGTACCTGCGGGACGTCCTGGCCAAGCTCCTTGACCTGCTCGGGCCGGGCGGCCGGGTGCTCGTCGGCGACGTGCGGTGCCTGCCGCTCGTGGAGAGCATGTGGACCGGCGTCCGGCTCGGGCAGCTCGACCACGATCCGGGACCCGAGGTACTGCGCCGCGAGATCGAGCAGGCGGTGACCCTGGAGAAGGAGCTCCTGATCGACCCGGGCTTCTTCGGCACCGTCGGCGCCGGCGCGGTCGACCTGCGGCTCAAGCGCGGCGCCGACCACAACGAACTGACCAAGCACCGCTACGACGTGGTGCTGCACAAGGCCGGCACCGACGCGCAGAACCTGTCGGCGGTCCCGGCGCCGATCTGGGGCGTCGACGTCCGCGGTCCCGAGGACCTGGCCGCGCGGCTGGCCGACGGCACCGCGCTGCGGCTCACCGGGATACGTAACGCCCGGGTCGCGGGTGAGGTCGCCGCCGCGCGAGCGGTCCAGGCGGTCGCACCGCTGGAGGCCACGCGCGCCGCGCTCGAAGGGCCGGACGACGGGATCGACCCGGAGTACTGGCACTCCGTCGCCGCGACGCACGGACGCACCGCCGTGGTCACCTGGTCCGCGGACGGCCCGGACCTGCTGGACGTGCTCTTCCCGGCCACCGACGGCAGCCAGGTGCTCGACGGCGTGTACCTCCACGGCGGCTCCACCGGCTCTACGGGATCCACCGGCTCTACCGGCTCTACCGGCTCTACCGGCTCTACCGGATCCACAGGCTCCAACGGCTCCAACGGCTCCGTCGGCTTCACCAATGACCCGATCGCCACCCGCCGTCGCGGGCTGCTCGTCGCGGCCCTGCGCGACTGGGCCAAGGAGCGGCTCCCGTCCTACCTGGTCCCCTCCGCGTTCATGGTGCTCGACGCGCTGCCCCTGACGGCGAGCGGCAAACTGGACCGGCAGGCACTGCCCGAGCCCGACTTCCGCGGCAACGTGTCCGGCCGGGCGCCTCGCGACGCGCGGGAGAAGCTGCTCTGCGAACTCGCCGCCGAGCTGCTCGACCGGGCCTGGGTCGGCATCGACGACGACTTCTTCGACCTCGGCGGCCACTCGCTCCTCGCCACCCGCCTGCTCAACCGGATCCGCAGCGCCTTCGGCGTCCGGCTCGGGCTCGACGCGCTGTTCGCCACGCCCACCATCGCGGGCCTCGCGGCCACCATCGCCGAGACCGCCGGACAGGAGGCGCCGGCCCTGGTCGCGGCCCCGCGGCCGGAGCACGTCCCGCTGTCCTGGGCCCAGCAGCGTCTGTGGTTCGTCAACCGGATGGATCCTCTCGGCTGGACCTACAACCTCCCCGTGGTCCTGCGCCTGGCCGGCCCGATCGACCGGGACGCGCTGGCCGCCGCGGTCGAGGACCTGATGGTCCGGCACGAGTCGCTGCGCACCGTCTTCGACGAGCGGGACGGCCGGCCGTACCAGCGGATCCTTCCCCTGGTACCGGAGACCGATCCGGTCCGCGTGCTCGACGTGGCCGAGTCCGACCTGGACGAGGCCGTACGGACCGCCTGCCGGCAGCCTTTCGACATCACCGCGGAAACGCCGGTACGGGTACGGCTGCTGCGCACCGCGCCGGACCGGCATGTGCTGGTGCTGGTCCTGCACCACATCGCCGGCGACGGATGGTCGATGCAGCCCCTGGCCCAGGACCTGGCCACCGCGTACGCGGCGCGGGCCGCCGGCACCGCGCCGGTCTGGCAGCCGCTGCCGGTCCAGTACGCCGACTACGCGCTGTGGCAGCGCGACCTGCTCACCACGGCGTACCAGGAGCAGATGACCGGGTTCTGGCACGACTACCTGGCGGAGCTCCCGGAGGAACTGGCCCTGCCCTACGACCGGCCCCGCCCCAGCGGCGCCGACCACGACGGCGCGCTGCTCCCGTTGCGGATACCCGCGTCGCTGCACGCCGGCCTGCTGGCCGTGGCGCAGCAGAGCCGGACCACGCTCTTCATGGTGCTGCACGCCGCCCTGGCCGCGCTCTACACGCGGCTCGGCGCGGGCACCGACATCCCCATCGGGACCGTGGTCGCCGGGCGCGGCGACGACAAGCTCGACCACCTGATCGGCTTCTTCGTCAACAACGTGGTGCTCCGCACCGACACCGCGGGCGACCCCACCTTCCGTGAGCTCCTGGAGCGCACGAGGACCGACGACGTGGCCGCCCTCAGCCACCAGGAGCTGCCCTTCGACCGTCTCGTCGAGGCGCTCAACCCGTCCCGCGTGCTCAGTCGTCACCCGCTCTTCCAGACGATGCTGGTCCTGCAGAACAACGCGGACGCCGACTTCGACCTGACCGGCCTGGACGTCGAGGTGGTCCGGTCGACGCCGTCGGCGGCGCAGCTCGACCTCTTCGTGAACCTCACGGACACCTACCGGCGGGACGGCGCCGCCGACGGCGTCGTCGGTGAGATCGTCTACCGCACCGGGCTCTTCGACCCGGCCACGGTCCGGTCGCTGGCGGACCGGTTCCTCCGTGTCCTCCAGGCGGTCGTCACCGACCCCGACCAGCGTCTCGGCCGGCTCGACGTGCTCGACGGCGACGAGCGCGACACCATCCTGCGGTCCTGGAACGACACGGTGCGGCCGCTGCCGGACGCGTCGATACCGCGGCTCTTCGCCGCACGCGCCGCGGCGACCCCCGACGCGGTGGCGGTCACCGGGCCGGTCACCCTGACCTACGCGGAACTGGACCGGCGCGCCAACCACCTGGCCCACCGACTGGTCGCGGCCGGCGCGGCCCCGGACCGGCCGGTGGCGCTTTTGCAGGAGCGTTCGGCCGACCTCGTCGTGTCGATGCTCGCGGTGCTCAAGGCCGGCGCCCCGTACCTGCCGCTGCCGTCGACGGCCCCCGCGGACCGCCTGCGCCGGATGGCCGACCAGGTCGGTGCCACGCTGCTCGTCGCCGACGGGCCGCACGACCTGGCGGGACTGACCGTGCTGGCACCGGGGGACGGCGAGTCGCCCGAGCCTCCCCGCCCGGACCCGCACCCGGACCAGGCCGCCTACGTGATGTTCACCAGCGGATCGACGGGTACTCCCAAGGCCGTCGTCCTGACGCACCGGAACACGGCCGGGTTCGTGCGCGACCGGCTCTGGCGGGCCGGTGGCACGGTGCTGATGCACTCCGCCACCGGATTCGACGCGTCGGTGCACGAGATCTGGACACCGCTGCTGACCGGCGGCACGGTCGTGGTGGCTCCCGAGGAGATCCTCGACGACGCCGGACTGGCCCGCGCGGTCACCGCGTACGGCGTGGACAGGATCTGGCTCACCTCCGGCCTGTTCGCGGCTCTCGCGGAGAACCCTGACTGCTTCGCGGGGATCCGGGAGATCCTGACCGGCGGCGACGTCGTGCCGCCCGCGGCGGTCGCACGGATTCTGGACCGCCACCCCGACCTGACCGTCAGGGCCTTGTACGGTCCGACCGAGACCACCACCTGCTCCACCCGGTTCTCGATGTCCGGCGCGCAGGCCGTGCCCGGCCGGGTGCCGATCGGCACTCCGATGGACAACACCCGGCTGTACGTGCTCGACGCGCACCTCCAGCCGGTGCCGGCCGGGGTCCCGGGCGAGCTCTACATCGCCGGCTCAGGGGTGTCGCGCGGGTACGCCGGGCAGCCCGACCTGACCGCCGAACGATTCACCGCCGATCCGTGGGGACCGCCGGGCAGCCGGATGTACCGCACGGGAGACATCACCCGATGGCGCGGTGACGGCACCCTGGACTTCGTCGGGCGGGCCGACGCCCAGGTGAAGATCCGCGGCTTCCGGGTCGAACCCGCCGAGGTCGAGTCCTCGCTCACGGCGCTTCCGGGGGTCGGGCAGGCGTTCGTCACCACCCACGAGGACCGCCGCGGCGACCGCAGGCTCGTCGCCTACCTGGTGCCCAGCGGCGCCGACCTGGACGTCGCCGACGTACAGGAGCGGGTCGCCACCGCACTGCCCGAGTACCTGGTGCCCAGTGCCTTCGTCGTCCTCGACCGGCTGCCGCTCACCGGGAACGGCAAGGTCGACCGGCGGGCCCTGCCGGAGCCCGAGTTCGAGACGGGCACCGGATACACGGCGCCGCGCACCCCGACCGAGGAGATCCTCGTCGAGCTCATGGGCGAGCTGCTCGGCAGGTCCCGGGTCGGCGCCCACGACAACTTCTTCGACCTCGGCGGCCACTCGCTCCTCGCCACCCGCCTGGTCAACCGGGTCCGCACCCACCTCGGCGCGGACCTGGGCATCGCCGACCTGTTCGAAGCCCCGACGGCGGCGGCACTCGGCGCACGGCTCGGCGCCGGCCAAGGGGCGAGCCGGACCCGCAGCCCCCTGCTGCCGGCCGCACGGCCGTGCCCGCTGCCCCTGTCGTACGCCCAGGAACGGCTGTGGTTCCTGTCCCGGTGGAACGGTCTCGGCTGGCCGCTGGTGCTGCGCCTGGACGGGGCCCTGGACCTCGGTGTGCTGCGCGCCGCGGTGGACGATCTGCTGGAGCGGCACGAGACGCTGCGTACCCGCTTCCCGGAGGTCGACGGGGCACCGGGCCAGCAGGTCCTGAAGGCGGCCGACCCGGACGAGGTGCTGCGGGTGTCCGCCGTGGAACCGGCCGACCTGGACCGGGAGCTGACGACCGCCGCCCGCCACTCGTTCGACCTCACCACCGAACTGCCGCTGCGGCTGCACCTGTTCCGCACCGGACCGGACCGGCACACGCTGCTGCTGCTGATGCATCACATCGCGGGCGACGGATGGTCCCTGGCCCCGCTGACCCACGACCTCGCCCAGGCGTACGCCGCCCGTCTCCGTGGCGACGCCCCGGTCTGGCGCCCGCTGCCGGTGCAGTACGCCGACTACACGCTGTGGCAGCGGGCCCTCCTCGAAGGACCCATCGGGGAACGCCTCGCGGAGTACTGGACCGAGCGGCTCGCCGGGCTCCCGCAGGAGCTGGCACTGCCCTACGACCGGCCCCGGCCCGACTCCTCGGACCTGCGTGGCGCTCTGCTGCCGGTCACCCTGCCCGCTCCGCTGCACGCCGGCCTGCTGGACCTGGCCCGGCGTACCCACACCACGCTGTTCATGGTGCTGCACGCCGCCCTCGCGACGCTCTACACCCGGCTCGGCGCGGGCACGGACATCCCCATCGGCGCCGCGGTAGCCGGGCGCAGCGACGACAGCCTCGACCATCTGATCGGCTGCTTCGTCAACAGCCTGGTCCTGCGGACCGACACCGCGGGGGATCCGAGCTTCCGTGAACTGCTGGGCCGTGTACGGGACCTGGACCTGGCCGCCTACGCCCACCAGGAGCTACCGTTCGACCGGATCGTCGACGCGCTCAACCCGGCCCGCACCCTGAGCAGGCACCCGCTCTTCCAGACCATGCTGGTGTTGCAGAACAACGCCGAGTCCGCTTTCGCGCTGTCCGGCGTGGACGTGTCGCCGGCGCCTACCGAGGGCGCGGTCGAGGCGATCCGGGTCGGTCCCGTGGACTTCGACCTCAACCTGAGCTTCGTCGAGCACCACGGAGACGGCCGGGTGCCCGAGGGCATCACCGGTGAGGTGCGCTACCGCACCGACCTGTTCGACCAGGACACCGTGACCGCTCTGATGGACCGCCTCCTGCGGGTCCTGAGCGCGGCCGTCGCCGATCCGGACGCGCCCATCGGGCGGATCGACCTGCTCTCCGAGGTCGAACGACGAGCCGCGCTGGCGGGCGGGAGCGACACCGCGCGGCCCGTCGTCGACGAGGACCTCGCCGTCCTGTTCGCCCGGAAGGCCGCGGCCACGCCGGACGCGATCGCCGCGGTCGAGGGTGACCGGTCGATCAGCTACCGGGACCTCGACCGGCGCGCCAACCATCTGGCGCACGCGCTGGTGGCGGCGGGCTGCGCGCCCGACGATCCGGTGGCGGTGCGTCAGCCGCGAGGGATCGACTACCTCGTGACCGTCCTCGCCGTCATCAAGGCCGGCGGCGGCTATCTGCCCCTGCCCGGGTCCGCGCCGCTCGCCCGGCAGCAGCGGATGGTCGACCACATGCGGGCCGCCCTGCTCGTCACCGACGGGCCCACCGAGCTGACGGGGGTCACGATCGTCACGCCCTCCCCCGGCACCGAGGAGCACGGCCCCACGACCACCACCCACCCGGACCGCACCGCGTACACGATGTTCACCAGCGGCTCGACCGGCACGCCCAAGGCGGTCAGCGTCTCGCACCGCAGTGTCGCCGAGTTCGTCGCCGACCGTGCCTGGGAGCACCTGGGACCGGCCGACACGCTGATGCACTCGCCGACGTCGTTCGACCCGTCCACGTTCGAGATCTGGCTGCCCCTGCTGACCGGCGGCCGGGTGGTGATCGCGCCCGAGGTCGACCTGGACACCGAGGTACTGGCCCGCACGATCGTCGACGGGAAGGCGACGACCGCGGTCTTCACCTCCGCGCTGTTCAACCTGATGGTGGCCGAGGCCAGACCGGCACTGTCCGCGCTGGACCTCGTCTGGGTAGCCGGTGACGTGGTGTCGCCCGCGTCGGTCGGGGACCTGCTGGCCGACGCGCCGCACACCGCGGTCGCCGCCGCCTGGGGCACCACGGAGACCACGGTCATCTCCTCCTGGTATCCGATCGCCTCGGCGCCGGCCCGCACGGTGCCGATCGGCCGGGCGATGGACAACACCGGGTTGTATCTGCTCGACGAGCGTCTGCAGCCGGTGCCCCCCGGGGTACCCGGTGAGGTGTACGTGACCGGGACGGGTCTGGCCCGCGGCTACGCGCATCAGCCGGACGTGACCGCCGCCCGGTTCGTGGCCGACCCGTTCGGCCCGGCCGGTGGACGCATGTACCGCACGGGCGACCTCGCCCGGTACCGGCCCGACGGGGTGCTCGAGTTCGACGGCCGCGCCGACGCGCAGGTGAAGGTCCGGGGCTTCCGGATCGAACCGGCCGAGGTGGAGGCGGCCCTGACCGGCCATCCGGACGTGGCTCACGCGACGGTCACCGCGGACGGTGAACGGCTGGTCGGCTACCTCGTACCCCAGGACGTGGACGTGGCCGCCGTGCGGGCGCACGCCGCCCTGACGCTCCCGGACTACATGGTGCCGAGCGTGTTCGTGACGCTGGAGCGGCTGCCGCTGACCGGCAACGGCAAGGTGGACCGGAAGGCTCTGCCGGCTCCCGATCCGAGCGCGTCCGAGACGGCCTACGTGGCACCGCGCGACGAGCGGGAAGCCGCGTTGTGCGAGATGTTCGCCGAGGTGCTGAAGGCACCGCGGGTCGGCGTGCACGACAACTTCTTCGACCTCGGCGGCCACTCCCTGCTCGCCACCCGCCTGCTCAACCGGGTACGCACCCGGTTCGGCGCGAGCCTCAGCGTGGCCGCGCTCTTCGAAGCCCCGACGGTCGCCGCACTCGCCGCACGCCTCGGCGAGGCCGCGACCCGCAGCCGGCCGAAACTCCGCCGGCGCACCGGCCCCGCCGGTGTGGAAGGGACTGCCCGATGAGGCCAGGGGCGAACACCCCGGGTGTCGGTGCCGACCGGACCGGTCGGCACGGCAACCACCCCGCCGGCGTGCCGGCCGGCGCGGACCTCGACGAACCCGACCGGTTCGCGCGCGCCGCCTGACCCGCACTCCCGCTGCCACCCGGTGACAGCGGGACCGAAGACCGGCACGGCGCCGACGGTGCCGCGCCCGCCGGCCGGACACCCTTCCGGCCCGGCACCGTGGAACTCGAGATGATCGTCGAAATGGAGTGGGAGCGCGATGTCACGCATCAGTCCCCCTGAGACCGCAGCCGATCTCGCCGCCGTCGCCGCCTTGCTGGAGATGGCCGACCGGCTGGGCATCGTCCCCCTGCTGGAGCGCGGCGAGCCGGTCACCGTGGCCGAGCTCGCCGTGGCCGCGGACGTGCCGGGAGAAGGCATGGGCAATTTCCTGTCCGCGCTGGTGGCCGCGGAGCTGCTGGTGCCGACCGGCGTCAAGGAGTTCCGCATCGCGGACGACTTCGCCGACCGGATCTACCAGTCCGGCTACCTCACCTGGTCGTTGAGGGCCAACCAGCCGTACCTCCAGAACCCCGCCGCGTTCCTGCGCGACCCGGCCGGTGCCGCCGCGCAGTTCCAGCGGAACGGGCGCGAGGTGGCGGTCAGTTCCCGGTGGATCGGCAGCCAGGGCTTCTACCCGGCCGCCACCGAGGCGATCCTCGCGGCCCGGCCGAAGAGGATCGTCGACCTGGGCGCCGGCGCCGCCGGACTGCTGATCGACCTGCTCGGCCGGCTGCCGGAGAGCAGCGGGGTGGCCCTGGACATGAGTGCCGGCGCGTGCCAGGAGGCGGCCCGTGCGGCGCTGGCGGCGGGCGTCGGCGACCGTCTCGAGGTGGTGGAGCGGCCGATCCAGTCCGTCGCCGACGACCCCGCGCCGCTGGCCGGTGCCGATGTCATCCACGCCGGGTTCGTCTTCCATGACATCGTGCAGGAGGGCGACATCTTCGACCGGGTGCTGCGCAGGTGCCGTGAGGCGCTGCGGCCGGGCGGCATCATGGCGATCACCGACTCGGTGCCGTACGCGTCGGCGGAGCGCGAGCGCCGGTTCAGCGCGCTGTTCACCTATCTGCACGCCGGGTTCATGAACGTGAAGCTGCCTCCGGAGGAGGACTGGCTGGCCCGCTTCCGGCAGGCCGGTTTCGACCAGGCGCAGTGCGTGCCGCACCGGTTCCCCGGTGGCCGGCTCTTCATAGCGACCAAATAGCGACCAAGTAGGTCGTCGTACAACGGTGACCGCGCCGGACGTCCTCAACGACGTCCGGCGCGGTCATCGGCATGTCCGGACGGACCCTAGGCGGGCGACTCCCCGGTGGGCTCCTTGGGCGCCCAGAACATCAGCAGGAACTCGACCGGCACGACGGCGTTCTCCTCGTCGTCGGGGCGGTTGAACTCTTCCATCAGCGCGGACAGGCGGGACCGGAACTCGGTCGCCCGCTCCGGCGACAGCCGGCGGTCCAGCGCCACGACCATCGGGCCGAGCGGATCCGGCTTCTCCGCGGCCTCGGGCTCCGGTTCGGGCTGGAAGCGACCGCTGATGATGTCCCGTACGAGCCGGTCGCGGAAGTCGTTCAGCGCGACGGCGAACGCGTCGGCCAGTTCGCCCGCGTTGCCCGGCGCGGCCAGCAGATCGCGACTCAGCCGCAGGGCGAACTGCGCCACCTGGTACTGGCTCTCCTGGATCCCGGAGACCATCCGGGTCTGCGTCACCTTGATCAGGCCCGCCGCCTCCAGCACCTTGATGTGCCGGTAGAGCCGGGTGGGCGGCTGGTCCAGAAGCTGGGCGATGTCCTTCACCCGGTGCGACCCGCGCACGTCGCTCATCATCGTGCGCAGGATCGCCAACCTCAGCGGGTCGGACAGGGCCTTCAGCGTCTCCACGTCGTCCACCTCCCGGACGACCGCCATCGCGTCGGCATCGTCATCCATTGACCCGTCAGCCATTGACCCATCTCCGTTTCCTCATAGCGAACCATTCACCTGCATGCTACCGTTCACGCATGAGTGAACGCTTACGTCAGCGTGATAGCGAAGCTCCTGCCACGCCCGTGCCCCTGCGCCGTAACCGGCGCTTCCAAATTCTGTGGATCGGGGCGGCCGCAGCCAACCTCGGCCTCGAAACCGTGGAGGTCGCCTATCCCCTGCTGATCATGTCCCTGACCGGATCGCCGGCGCTGGCCGGCCTGTTCGGCTTCGCGCAGATCGGCACCGCTCTCCTGGTCGGACTGCCGGCCGGCGCGGTGGTCGACCGGTGGGACCGGCGCCGCATCCTGTTGATCTCCGAGGCGGTCCGCGCACTCACTCTGGCGTTCATCGTCCTCATTCTGATGGCCGGCCGGGCGAACTTCGCCCTTCTGATCATGGCCGCGATCGTCCTGGGCGCCGGTACGGCGTTCGGCGCACCCGCCCGCATGCTGCTGATCCGGGCGGTCGTGCCGGACCATCAGCTGACCGCGGCGCTCAGTCAGGACGAGGCGCGCAGCGGAGCCGCCGCCCTGGCGGGGCCGCCCCTCGGCGGCGCGCTCTACCTGGTCTCGCGCACGTTCCCTTTCGTCGCGGCGATCGCCGGATTCGTGATCTCGTTCGTCTGCGCCCTGATGATTCGCGTGCCGAAGACGGCGAGCGAAACCGAACCGGTCAGCGACGAGCCGGTGACCAACGAGCCGAAGAGCGCGCTCAGTCCGCTGACCGACGTCTTCTCCGGACTGCGCGAACTGATCGGCGACCGACTGCTGCGGTCCGCGCTGCTCCTGGTCAGCATCTTCTACTTCAGCATCACCGCCGCGATCCTCATGGTGATGGTGACCCTGCGCGACCAGCACCACTCCGCGGGCACGATCGGTCTGGCCCTGTCCGGTACCGCCATCGGCATGCTCGTCGGCTCGGCGCTGGTGCCGCGGCTCAACAAGCGGCTCAGCCCCGGCGCACTGCTGCTCGCCGCGTCCACGCTCACCACGGTCGCGGTGGCCCTCCTGGCGCTCCCGCTGGGACCGGTCTGGGTCTTCGCCATGCTGACCCTGGCGGCGCTCGGGCTGCCGGCACTGAAGATCCTCGTCGACATCATGATCTTCCGGCAGACCCCGGACCACCGGCGAGGCCGTGCCATCGCCGCGACCATCACCCTCATCGGCGCCGGATCCCCGCTCGGTTCCCTGGCCGGCGGTCTGGCCCTGCAGTTCCTCGGCGTCACCGGCGCCATCGTGCTGATCGCGGGCGTCCAGGCCGTGATCACCGTGGCCGGGCTCGCGAACCGGCACGTCAGGTCCGCTCGCTGGCCCGCATGAGAACCCGCCTCCTCACGAAAGCGACCTCAGCCATGCTCAAGCAGCCCATCTTCATCGTCGGCCACCCCCGTTCCGGCACCAGCCTCGTCCGCAGCCTGATCGAACGCAGCGAGCACGTCTGGAGCATCGGCCGCGAAGGCAAGCCGATCTGGGAACGTGACAGCCTGCACCCCAGCCGGCGCGGCTGGCACTCCAACGCCCTGGACGCCTCCGACGCGACCCCCGAGGTGGCGGCCCAGTTGAACGCGGACCTGCTCGCCGCCGCGCGCAAGCCCGGTGCGGAGTGGTCGGTCGGCGACAAGCTCGACTTCCTCGACTTCATCAGCGCCCAGGGCCTCCAGCCGCACTACTACGACGTGCCGCTCAAGGCCCTCCAGGAGCGCTTCCCGGGCGACGTGCCGGTAGGCCCGCCCACCACGCGGGACGGCGGCGAACTCGACGAGATCACCCCGTTCTGCTTCCCGCCGCGCGGCCCGCGCCCCACCGAGGCCGACCTCGCCGACGGGATCCGGCTGGTGGAGAAGAGCATCCAGTCCTGCTTCCGGATCCCGTTCCTGCAGGCCCTCTACCCGGACGCCACGTACGTCTTCGTCGTCCGCGATCCCCGCACCAGCATCGGCTCCCTGATGGACGCCTGGCTCAACCCGCGGATGTTCTTCTCCTACCCGATGCCGGTGCCGCTGCGCATCAAGGGCTACTCGGACGTGTTCCCCTGGGGCAAGCAGTGGTGGAACCTGAGCCTGCCGCCCGGCTGGCAGGACTGGGTGGACCTGCCGCTGGCCGAGGTCTGCGCGCACAACTGGCTGGCCCACAACCGGGCCGTCCTGGACGCCGCCCAGGCCTTGGCCCCCACCGGCAACTCGGTACTCGTCCGCTACGAGGACGTCAAGGCCGACCCGGTCGCCACGATGGAGGCCGTGGCCGAGGCGGTGGACCTGCCGTTCGCCGACGCCTGGGGCCGCCGCGACCTCCCCGTCGTGATGACCCAGACCGTTCCCGACCCGGACAAGTGGCTCCGTCACGAGTCCGAGATCCGCCAGGTCCTGCCGCTCGTCCGCGACCTCGCCAAGGAGGCCGGCTATGACGACTGCTGAACCACCCGGCACTCGATCAGCCGTGGACGACCGTCCTACGATCCCGGTCATGAAAGCGATTCAGGTCAGCAAGGCCGGCGGGCCCGACGTGCTCGAACTCGTCGACCTGCCACGCCCCTCGCCGCGCGCGGGCGAGGCGCTGGTGCGGCTCACCGCCGCCGGGGTCAACTACGTCGACGTCTACATCCGGTCCGGCCTCTATCCGCAGGAACTGCCCTTCATACCCGGGCAGGAGGGCGCCGGCACCGTCGTCGAGATCGGGCCCGGGGTGCGCGAGGTCGCCGTCGGTGACGTCGTCGCCTGGGCGAACCTGCCCGGTTCCTATGCCGAGTACGCGCTGTTGAGCGCCGACCGCCTGGTGCCGGTGCCGGACGGACTGGCCCCCGAGGCGGCGGCGGCCACCCTGCTCCAGGGCATGACCGCGCACTACCTGTGCCACGACACCTATCCGGTCCAGGCCGGCGACACCGTCGTCGTGCACGCGGCCGCGGGCGGCGTCGGCACGCTGCTGACCCAGCTCGTACGGCTGCGCGGCGGCACGGTGATCGGCACCGCGTCGACCGAGGCCAAGGCGGAGGCCGCGCGTGCCGCCGGCGCCGTCGAGGTCGTCGACTACCGGCCGGGCGCGCTGCTGGAGGCGGTGCGGCGGCACAGCGGCGGGCGCGGCGCCGCCGTGGTGTACGACGGCATCGGCGGCCCGACGTTCGACGAGAGCCTCGCCTCGCTCCGCCCGCGCGGAGTCCTGGCGGTCTACGGGCAGTCCGGCGGCGCGGTGATGCCGTTCGACCTGCAGCGCCTCAACGCCGCCGGGTCCGTGTACGTCACTCGCCCCAACCTGACACACCACATCCAGGACCGGTCGGAGCTGCTCCGCCGCGGAACGGCCGTGCTCCAGCTCGTCCGTGACGGTCGTCTGCGGGTCCGGATCGGACAGCGGTTCGCCCTGCGCGACGCGGCGAACGCCCATGCGGCTCTCGAAGCCCGCACCACGATCGCCAAGACGGTGCTCACGTGTTCCGAGGAGTTCGGCTGAACCGGGCCGGAGATCCCGCCCGAGGAGTCCCGCCACGTCCGCTGCTCGCGCCGGTTCGTCCGGCACGAGCAGCGGACGCCACCAGGTCACCTCACGCGACGGCGGTTCCCTCGAGCTCGACCAGCTGGCCGGGGATCGCCAGCCGCGTCACTCCGAGCATCGTGGTGGTCGGCGCCACCCCGGCAGCGCCCAGCCGCGCCGCCAGCACGCCGTAGTGCCGGAACAGCAGGTCGACGTCGGTCGTGTAGACGTTGAGCCGGACAAGATCGGCGAGGGACATGCCGGCCTCGCCGAGCACGGCCTCCACGTTGTCGATGCTCAGCGCCAACTGCGCCGCCATGTCACCGTCGTGCTCGGGCTTGCCCTCGCCGCTCATCGCGGTCTGTCCCGAGATGTACAGGGTCCGGGTGTGCCCGGAGACGAGCTCCCCCTGGTTGAAGCCCATGTCCACCGACCACGTCACCGGGTTGACCGCAGTTCGTTCCATCGCCACGTCAGCTCCATTCGATTCATGCGGGAGTGCGGACGTCCATCGGCTCGGTGACCACCGGCTTCGACGTCGCATGAACGAGCCTCGCAGCAATACATGACACCCTTGGTCATGTATTCCGATAGCGTTCTCGGATGCGCGCCGACAGGTTGGTCTCGCTGGTATTGCTGCTGCGTCAGCGCGGTCAGTTGACGGCGGACACGCTCGCCCGCGAGCTGGAGGTGTCCACCCGTACCGTGCTGCGCGACATCGAGGCGCTGTCCGCGTCGGGCGTTCCGGTCTACGCCGAGCGCGGCCGACACGGCGGTTTCGCGTTGTCGCCCGGTTTCCGTACGGAGCTCACCGGTCTGAACCACGACGAGGCCCTGGCCCTGCTGACCGCCGGATCGGGGCGCGGCGAGCAGGTGTTCGGCCTCGGCTCGGCGCTCGCTTCGGCCATGCGGAAGGTGGTCGACGCGCTGCCGGAAGGCCATCGCGCCACCGCGAGCGACGCCGCCCAGCGCTTTCTCGTCGACCCGGAGACCGACCTGCTGTCGCGTCGGCTGGTCACCGAGGAGGTCCCCGGCACCACGATGGTCGAGGTCCGGCGCGCGGTGCTCGCCGGACACAAGCTGCGCATCCACTACGCGGCGACGGGCCGGCCACCGGAGTGGCGCACGGTGGACCCGATCGGGCTGGTCACCGTACGCGAGCGGGCGTACCTGCTGGCCACGCGATCAGGCGAGGACCGCACCTACCGGCTGTCCCGGGTGCTGGCCGCCGAGGAACTCCCCGAGACGGCGGAGCGGCCGAACCGGGTCGATCTGGACCGGATCTGGCGGGAGCGCTCCGCGCGGTTCCTGTCCGGCGGCGACCACATCGTCGTACGGGTACGGGTGAACCCGGCGCGGCGGGAGGAGCTGTTGGACGCCGCGCTCGCGGTCCGCGCGGAAGATCCCGACGCGGACGGCCGGCTGCGGCTGGACGTGACCTTCCAAGACATGCGACACGCCCTATGGGCGCTGTGGCAGCTCGGCGCGGACGCGGAGGCCCTGGCCCCGGAGTCGTTGCGCGTCTCGCTGCGCGACCGCGCCGCCGCGGTCGCCGCGCTCTACGGCGAGTCGCCGTAGGCCCTGTCCGCCGGACAGGCCCTAGCCGGCGTGGCCGTCGGGAGGCACGGGGCACGGGCGGAGGACCATGAGGGAGCCTTCCAAGGCCGCCACCATGGCGAAGGGGAACCGGTCGAGTTCGAGGCAGAGGGCGATGTCATCGGGATGTGCTCCTTGACGCACCCCCTCCGCCAGCTCGAAGGCGGCGCGTGAGTCGGCGGCGCGACGGAGGAACTCGCCGGCGTCCGTCTCCGCCTCGGTGACCCGCCGAGCGATGTACTGAGCACACGCCAGATCTTCCTCGGCCTTCCCGTCTTCGCCGGTGACCACGAAGGTGACACTGTCGCTCTTCCGTGCCCGCAGGAGCCGAGCCGTCGCCTCCGCCACCACGAAGCCGGCGCACAGGACCAGCGACGCGTCCTTCACCGCGAGGGCGCCGACGGTCCCTGCCGTGGTCTTCTGCACGACGGTCCGTCCGCCCAGGTCGACGGAGCGCAGCAGGCCCGGTGAGTTGACGGCACCGAACCCGGGCGCGGGCGGACCGTCCTTGAGTGCCACCCACTCCGGGTGACGAGCCTTGAGGGCCAGGGCCTCGTCCAGCGACTCGGCGAGAACGATCTTCTCGGCCCCCTGGGCGAAGGCCCAGGCGGCCACGGTGTAAGCGCGCATGACGTCGATCACGACCGCCACAGACGGGGCTTCGACCAGATCAGCGATACCGAGGAATCGAGCGTCCATGCCGATCATGATGGCAGGTGATCATACGGGCGGTCGTCGAACGCCCACCGAGGCGTCCCAGGCGCGAGGGCGGTTCAGTCCTTCCCATTCGGGGCGGAGGAGCGAGAGCACGGCGAGGTCGTAGCGGCGACCGCGGTGGAGACAGGCGGAGCGGCTGACGCCTTCGCGTACGAAGCCGGATTTGGCGAGGACGGCGAGAGCGGGGGCGTTCTCGGTGTGGGTCTCCGCGGTGAGGCGGTGCATCGGGAGTTCGCCGAACGCCAGGTCCACCAGAGCGTCGAGGGCGTCGGTACCGTGGCCGTTCCCACGATGCCGAGGATCGAGCATCAGCTCGACCTGCGCCGTGCCGTTGACGAGGTTCTGGCCGCTCAGCGCGATGTGGCCGACAGGCGTGCCGTCCGGGAGGAGGACGAGATAGTCGTCGCGATCGTCGTTGTCGCTGTCGCGCTCGATGCGCTCGCGCAGCGCAGTGAGAGAGCGCGGCCAGATCCCGAATTCGTGAGCGGTCACGGGGTCGGATCGCCAGCCGTGCAGGAGCTCCGCGTCGTCCATGTCGAGGGCCGCGAGACCGACAGTTTGGGCACGCCAGGCGAGTTCCCTGCCGGCCTTCGCGTCGTACTCGTCGCCTGCGATCCCGGTGTCTTCAGTCATGGGCGGATGCTAAGGGCACCTTCGCATCGAAACCATCGAAATTCCCACCACCCTCACCCTCGACAGCTATCCCTGTCGCGTACCCCACTTCGACAGGTAGACTTGTCGCATGAACGATGTGGCAGGGATCCCTACTCCCGACAAGAACGACGAGAACTTCTGGTCCACCGTCTTGACTCTGACGGAGCCCGCCTGGGAAGAGCCCACCCAGGACGACGCGTTCGCCATGGACGAGAGGGTTCATGACGCGGTGCGCGCGCTGGCCGAGCGGATCTCGACGCGCGCGCTGGCCTATCGCGCCGCGGACAAGCCCTTCGACCCCGCGCTCATGGCCTCGCCCGACGTCCAGTTGGCACTGCTGCGGGCCCTGTACGAGGCCAAGCAGTCCGTCGACCGACTGGCGGAGAGCGCCGCCACCGTCGCCGGCCGCAGCGGAGCGAACTACGCCCAGCTGGGTGCGGCCTGGGGCGGCATCAAGCGTCAGTCCGCCCGCCTCAAGTGGCCCCACGCGGTGGTGAAGAAGTCCGCCGGCGAGCCCATCCCGCTCCGCTACGCGGGCGGCTCCGCCGTGGTGCACCACGACCCGGACGCCGACGCCTGGTGGTACATCGCCACCGGCGCGGACGAGCGGACCCAGGAGTCCCAGGCCGTCCACGGCACCTACGCCGAGGCCATCGCCGGGGCGACCGAGTTCCTCCTGGCGCACGCGGGGCCGCCCGGCCGGTCGACGTCCGTGTGATCGAACCGGCGACTCCGCCGATCCGAGGTCAGCCGACCCCGGGCCCGCCGTTCGTCGGCGGGTACCCGGGCCGGGACGGAATCGGCGGGTGGGTGGCCGGCGGAGTCGGCAGGGTCGGCAGCGAGGGCAGGGCGGGCTCGTGCAGCCAGGACGCGAGCAGGCCGTCCACCGACTCCGGCGCGTAACGGGCCACGTGCGCGGTGAAGCCCGCGGTGGTCACCACGCCGTGGCGGTGCGCGGTGGCCCAGTCGCGCAGCATGCGGAAGAACGGGCCCTCGCCCAGCGCACAGCGGATCGCGTGCACCGCGAGCCCCCCGCGCTGGTACAGGCGGTCGTCGAACATCAGCTTGCGGCCGGGGTCGGCAAGGACCAGGTCCTGCGGCTGCGAGGCCAGCAACCGGTGTGCGGCGGCCGCCAGTTCCTGCGCGGTACGACCGCCGGAGCGCTCCGACCAGAGCCATTCGGCGTACTTCGCGAAGCCCTCGTTCAGCCAGATGTGCCGCCAGTCGCCGATGGTCACGCTGTTGCCGAACCACTGGTGAGCGAGCTCATGGGCGATGAGCCGCTCCGAACCCCGCACCCCGTCCACGTGGTTGGCGCCGAACAGCGAAAGACCCTGGGCCTCCACCGGCACGTCCAGCTCCTCGTCGGCGACGACGACCGCGTACTCGCCGAGAGGGTAGGGGCCGAACAGTTCCTCGAAGACCCGCATCATGGCGGGCTGCCGGGCGAAGTCCCGGGAGAACCTCGACAGCAGATGCGCCGGTACGTGGGCGGTCTGCGGAACTCCGCCGAGTCCGGGGTCGCCGAGCAGCACGGTCTGGTACATGCCGATGGACAGGCCGACCAGGTAGCTGGAGGTCGGGGCGGTCTGCTCGTACACCCAGGTGGTCGTGGACGCCTTGGTCGTCCGGGTCAGCAGCCGCCCGCCGGCGACCACCGTGTACGGGGACGGGGTGTTGACCGAGATGTGGTACGAGGCCTTGTCGGCGGGCCGGTCGTTGCACGGGTACCAGGAGGGCGCGCCGACCGGCTGGCTCGCTACGAGCGCACCGTCGGTGAGCTCCTCCCAGCCGAGGCCGCCCCAGGGGCTGCGTACCGGCTTGGGGTTGCCCGACCAGTGGATCTCCACGGTGAAGGCGGCGCCGGCGGTGAGGGGCTTGGCCGGCCGGATGCGCAGCTTGCCGCCCCGGTGGGTGTAGTGGGGCGCCCGGCCGTTCACCTGGACCCGGCCCACCTTGAACTCGGCCAGGTTGAGGGCGAACTCCGTGAGCGGGGCCCGGCCGACGATCGCGCTCAGCCGGGCCGTCCCGGCCAGCCGGTTGGGGCCGGGACGGTAGTCCAGGGCGATCTCGTACCGGTGTACGCGGTATCGGGGATCGCCGTTGGCCGGAAAGTACGGGTCCGACACCGTTGTCCGCTGGCCGCTCACTGCCGCTTCCGCTCCCTGCGCTGTGCTCGTACGCCGTGGCCCCTTCAGGACCGCCACGCCTCGATCGGATTGCCCAGCCAGCGGGTGTCGGCGGGGACGGATTCCCCGGCCATCACGAGAGAGGCGGGTCCCAGTGTGCTGCGGGCCCCGACCGTGCTTCCGGGCAGGACGATTCCGCCCGGGCCCAGGGTGGCGCCCTCGCGGAGGACCACAGTATCCGTCCTCAAGATCCGGTCGTGGAAGAGGTGCGTCTGCAGCACACAGCCTCGGTTCACGGTGACGGCGTCACCAAGGGTCACCAGGTCCGTCTCGGGCAGCCAGTAGCTCTCGCACCACACGCCCCGGCCGATCCGGGCCCCGAGACCACGCAGCCACAGGGAGAGAAGCGGGGTCCCCGGCACCGATCCGGCCAGCCAGGGCACGGCCAGTACCTCGACGAACGTGTCGGCCAGTTCGTTGCGCCACACGAAGCCGCTCCACAGCGGGTGCTCCGCTGTCCGGTGCCGGCCCACGAGGAGCCACTTCGCGGCGACGGAGACCACCGCGGCGGCCGCCCCGGCGGCGAGGAGGACCACTCCGGAGAGCAGTGCCGTCCCCATGATCCCGAGCCCGTCCGTCGTGGCCAGGGCGCACAGCGCGGCTACGGTCAGGACGGCGAGCGCGGCCGAGCAGAACACCGGGACGAGCCGGCACAGCTCCACCAGGCCCCGGGCCCACAGCAGGCGCGCGGGCGGATCGTAGGTGCGGCTCCGGTCCGCGGCGGCGGCGGACCGCGGCAGCTTGACCGGCGGCAGGCCCAGGTACGAGCTGCCCTTCTTGGCCTTCTTCGGGGTGGCGGACAACACGCCGACCAGCCCGTCGTCCGGCACGCTGCGGCCCGGCGCGGTCATGCCCGAGTTGCCGAGGAACGCCCGGCGGCCGATCTCGGAGTGCCCGATGCGGACCCAGCCGCCGCCCAGTTCGTACGGGGCGGTCAGGGTGTCGTCGGCGAGGAACGCGCCCTCGCCCACGGTCGTCAGGCTCGGCAGCGCGAGCACCGTGGACACCTCGGCGCCCCGGCCGATCCTCATGCCGAGCAGCCGGAGCCACACGGGGGTGATCAGCCCGGCGTACAGCGGGAAGAGGGTCTCCCGGGAGAGGTCCATCAGCTGCGTGACGGTCCAGGCCTGCCAGCCGACCCGGCTGTGCGTGGGGTGGGTCCCGGTCCGCAGCCCGAGGCTCAGGAGACGCACGGAGACGAGCAGAAGCAGCGCGTACGCGAGACCGAAGGCGAGCGCGCCCGGCACCACGGCCGTCAGCGCGCCGCGCAGGGCCTCGGCGAGCGTGGCGTCGGCGGGTACGAACAGGCTGACGACGAGCAGCGCCGGCAGGGCCGCGAGTACGGGCAGGGCCGTCAGGCAGAAGCCGGCCGCTCCGTACAGGGCGCGCCAGTGGACGGCGCGCGGCGGGCGCCCCTCGGGCCAGTTGCGCTTGGCCTTGCCGAGCTTGACGGCGGGTGCTCCGGCCCAGCGCTGGCCGGTCGGGATCTGTCCGGTCACGGCGGAACCGGGGGCCACCTCGGCGCGCTTGCCGACCCGTGCGCCGGGGAAGAGCATGCTGCGGGTGCCGACGACCGCGCCCGCGCCGACCTTGACCGGGCCGATCACGAGCCGGTCGCCGTCCAGCCAGTGCCCGGAGAGGTCCACCTCGGACTCCACGGCGCAGCCGCGTCCGAGCTTGAGCATGCCGGTCACGGGAGGCAGGGAGTGCAGGTCGACGTCGGGGCCGACCTTGGCGCCGAGGGCCCGTGCGTAGCGCTCCAGCCAGGACCCGGTGAGGGAGGTCGCGCCGACGTGTTCGGCCAGGCGTTCGGCCGTCCACAGCCGGAGGTGCACGCTTCCGCCGCGCGGGTGGCGTCCCGGCGTGACCCCGCGCAGCAGGAGGCGTGCGCCACCGGCCGCGAGGGCCAGCCGGCCCGGCGGGCTGTAGAGCAGGGCGGCGCCGGCGGCGACGAGCCACCACGAGGCGGTGGGCGCCCACGGGTAGGGCCCGAACATGTGCAGGACGTTGCCCAGGCCGAGGAGCGCCACCGTCCAGCGCAGGCCGACCAGGGTGAACAGCGGGAGCAGGAGGAGCGACTGCGTCACCTGGGTCCGGAGCGGGACGGGAGCGACGGTCCGGGCCGCGGTGTCGTCCTGTGCGGACCTTTCGAGGTGGCGGGCGAGCTTGCGCAGGGTGGGCCGCTGGTAGATGTCGACGACGGCCGCGCTCGGATAGCGGGCGCGCAGCCGGGTGGTGAGCTGGGCGGCGGCGAGGCTGTTGCCGCCGATCGCGAAGAAGTCGTCGGCGGCGCCGGTGACGGCGACGCCCAGGGTCGCGCTCCACTGTTCGGCGAGCCAGGCCTCGGTGCCGTAGAGCTGTTCGGCCGTGCCGGTGGATTCCAGTTCGGGCAGCGGCCAGGGGAGCGCGTCCCGGTCCACCTTGCCGGAGGTACGGGTGGGCAGGTCGTCGACCGGCGCGAGCAGCGGTACGAGGGCGGCGGGCAGTTCGGCGCGCAGCCGCTCGACCGCCGCCGCGTGGTCCCAGCCCTCCTGCGTGACGAGGTAGCCGACGAGGAGCTGGTTGCCGCTGCGCGCGGTGCGGACGGCGGCGGCGGCGCCGGCGACGCCGGGCAGGGCCTGGAGCGCGGCGTCCACTTCGCCCAGCTCGATGCGGCGGCCGCCGAGCTTGATCTGCTCGTCGCCGCGGCCGAGGAAGACGAGCCCTTCCGGTTCCGCACGGACGAGGTCGCCGCTGCGGTAGGCGCGCTGCCAGCCGAGGGACTCGAGCGGGGCGTACTTCTCGGCGTCCTTCGCGGGGTCGAGGTAGCGGGCCAGACCGACGCCGCCGATGACGAGCTGGCCGCTGCCACCCATGGGCACCGGCTCGCCGGACTCGTCGACGACGGCCAGTTCCCAGCCGTTCAGCGGGAGACCGATGCGGATCGGTTCCTCACCGGTCAGGAGCGAGGCGCAGGCGACGACGGTCGCCTCGGTGGGGCCGTACGTGTTCCAGACCTCGCGGCCCTCGGTGACCAGACGCTGGGTCAGTTCGGGCGGGCAGGCCTCGCCGCCGAAGATCAGCAGCCGGACCTCGCCGAGGTCGTCGGGCTCCCAGAGCGCGGCCAGGGTGGGCACGGTGGAGACCACGGTGATCTCCTGTTCCACCAGCCAGGGGCCGAGGTCGGCGCCGCTGCGCACCTGGGAGCGCGGGACCGGCACGAGGCAGGCGCCGTAGCGCCAGGCCAGCCACATCTCCTCGCAGGAGGCGTCGAACGCGACCGAGAGACCGGCCATGACCCGGTCGCCGGGTCCGATCGGTTCCTCGGCGAGGAAGAGCGCGGCCTCGGCGTCCACGAACGCGGCGGCGCTGCGGTGACCGACGGCGACGCCCTTGGGCACGCCGGTGGAGCCGGAGGTGAAGATGATCCACGCGTCGTGCTCGGGCCCGGGGCGGGCGGCGGGGGCGTGGCCGGGCTCCGGGGCCCGGGTGACCTCGACGGACTGTCCGGCGCCGAGCACCGCGCGCACGGCGGCCTCGCCGAAGACCAGCTCGGCCCGCTCGTCCGGGTCCTCGGCGTCGACCGGCACGTAGGCGGCCCCTGCGGCGAGTACGGCGAGGATGGCCACGTACAGCTCGTTGGTCCCGGAGGGCACGCGTACGCCGACCCGGTCGCCGAGCCCGACGCCGGCCGCGGCGAGGTCGCGACGCCGACGCTCGACCTCGGCGGCCAGCGCGCGGTAGGTCAATCGGGTGGTGCCGTCGTCGAGGGCGAGTTCGTCGGGGTGGGCCCGGACGGTCGCGTCGAGGATGTCGACGAGCGTACGGGGCGGGGCGGCGGGCCCGGCGGAGAACCGGGCGGCTTTGCCGGGCTCCTCGTACGTCTCCGCGTCGTCGAGCAGAGTGAGTTCACCGCGCTCAGGTGTGGCTGACATCGGCCCTCGCGTCTCGCTCCCGGAACGTCCGGGTCGCCGGAGGAGCCCGGGTCTGCCCGGGTTGTTCCGATCCAGCGCCAAACAGCCCGCCAGTCTAGTGCGCCGGCCGGGATTTCCTTGTCGCACCGCTTGCGCGTGGCTGAGGAGGGGCGGTAATGCGGCAGCCCGTCGCGGGCTCCGAGCGCGCCACCATCCGGGCCGGAGACGGCCCTTGACCTCACGTTCGGTTGAGGTTTTAGCGTGGCGCTTCCGCGCAGCGCCGCGGGTGGCCCCGGACGGACCGGGCCACGACGACCTGATCGAGGATGACGTCGATGACCACTGCCTCAGCACCGACCGATGCTCAGCCGCCCGTGCCCGTGACCGTGATCGGCTTAGGCGAGATGGGCTTCACGCTCGCGAGCGCCTTCCTGGCCGGCGGGCATCCGACCACGGTGTGGAACCGTACGCCGGAAAGGGCCGACGCCCTGGTCGCGAAGGGAGCTCGGCGGGCCGCGACCATCCACGAAGCCGTCGCGGCCGGTTCGCTCGTGGTCGTCAGCGTGAAGGGCAGCGCCACGGCCCGCGAGCTGCTGGAGGCGTCGGGTGACGCGCTGTCCGGCCGCGCCGTGGTCAACCTGACGGATGGGACGTCGGCGGAGGTCAGGGCCGTGGCCGACTGGGCCACCGGCCGAGGTGCGCAGTACCTCCACGGGCAGATCATGACGATCGCTCCGGGCATCGGAGGAGCGGACACCGTGATCTTCTACGGCGGTTCCGACGCCGTGTACGACCGCCATCGGACGACGCTCCGGCTCATCGGCGGCCGGGGAACCCTGGTCTCGGACGACGCGGGTGTACCGACCCTGTACGGAATGGCCGTGCACGGCACCATGTGGGGCACGCTCAACGGATTCCTGCACGCGGCCGCGCTGCTGTCCAGCGAGGGCGTCGAGGTGAAGCGCTTCCTGGACGACGCCCAGGCGTCCTTGGCCGCACTGTCGGCGTCCTTCCCGATGATCGCCGGCGAGGTCGACCGCGGCGCGTACGCGACGGAGTACGGAGCACTCCGACACCACCGGCCCTCCGTCGAGGACCTGGTCCGCGAGAGCGAGGCGCGGAACATCGACGCCGAGTTCCCCCGCTACACCCTCGGCCTCGTGAACGCGGCCGTCGAAGCGGGGCATGCCGACGACAGTTACGCGCGTCTGGTCGAGCACTTCAGGAACAGGAAGTAGCGCTCGCGGGACACCGCGGGCCAGGCCCCCCGCCCGCCCGGGACAACGGCCGGGCGGGGGGGCTCCACTGCCCGGAGGAAGGTCCGTTCCCTCCGGGTACGGATACGGGCCAATTGGAGGAACGCGCTCCGGCCGTCGCGGTGCCCGTCTCCGAAAATCGCGCAGGGCCCGGTCCGGACCGGGATCCGGAGGGGTTGCCCCGCGCCGCTGTCGCGGAAGCATCGCCCGGGTGTCACACGGTCGTCACACTGCCATCGTCGCCCCATCAAACTCGGGGACCTCAAGATGGCTTGAACACACGCGACGTGAACGCTCAGGCACGGACCGCCGTTGATCACGCCCCTCTCCCCTCACATACTGCGCTGACCAGCAGCGGGCGCCAGTGCGCCCCGCGCTGACCAGCGACGGGCGGCAGTGCGCCCATGGCTGGAGACGACCACTCGACTTCATCCCAAGCTCCTGGGGGAGACTTGCGCGCACAAGTGCACAGAGCACGCGCCTTCACCATCGCGGCGGCCACATCGGTGGCCCTCGTGGCAGGCATGACCGGCCCCGTGACGGCGATCGCCGCACACACCACGGCCACTCCGGACACCACAGGCCCCAACGGCGACCAGCGGATCCAGCTGATCACGGGCGACGTACTGGTCGTCGACGCCAAGGGCCGGATGGCGGGCTTCGAGCCCGCCGAGGGCCGTGAGCGCATACCCGTACGGATCCAACGCACCAAGGGCCACACGCTGGTGGTGCCCAGCGACGCGCAGCGCCTGATCTCCACGGGCAAGCTGGACCAGCGGCTCTTCGACATCGACGAGCTCACCGATCCGCTGCTGCGCGAGAGCCACCGCGACGGGCTCAAGCTGATCGTGCAGTACGACCGTGGAGCCGATTCGGCCCGGGCGGAGGTGCGTTCGGCCGGCGACACCCAGCTGCGGCGTACGTTCCCCACCATCAACGCCGACGCCCTCCGTGCCTCACAGGACGACGTGGCCCGGGTGTGGGAGGCATTGACGAACCCGCGCCCGAGCGGCCTGCGCGCGACCAGCGCCGGCATCGGCAAGGTGTGGCTGGACGGGGTGCGCAAGGCGAGCCTGGACCGCAGCGTCCGGCAGATCGGCGCCGACAAGGCGTGGGAGTCCGGGTTCGACGGCACCGGCGTCAAGATCGCCGTCCTCGACACCGGCGTCGACAAGACCCACGAGGACCTCAGCTCCCAGGTCGTCGGCGAGAAGAACTTCTCCGCGTCTCCCGACGCCGTGGACCGCGTCGGACACGGCACGCACGTCGCGTCGATAGCCGTCGGTACGGGTGCCAAGTCCGGCGGGAAGTACAAGGGCGTCGCTCCCGGCGCCAAGGTGATCAGCGGGAAGGTCCTCGACGACGGGGGCTACGGCGACGACTCCGCCGTCATCGCGGGCATGGAGTGGGCCGCCGCCGAAGGCGCCGACGTCGTCAACCTCAGCCTCGGCAGCGGTGACAGCCCCGGCGACGACCCGGTGGAGGCGACGGTGAACAGGCTGTCCGCCGAGAAGGGGATCCTGTTCGCCGTCGCGGCCGGCAACGAGGGCGAGGACGGCGCCTCGTCGGTCGGCTCGCCGGGCAGCGCGGACGCCGCGCTGACCGTCGGCGCGGTCGACGAGGACGACCGGCTGGCGCCCTTCTCCAGCGTCGGCCCGCGCGTCGGCGACGGCGCCGTGAAGCCGGACCTGACCGCGCCCGGCGTCGCCATCACCGCGGCCGCGGCCCCCGGCAGCACGATCGACACGCGTCCCGGCACACCGCACCCGGCTCCGGGCTACCTGCAGATCGACGGCACCTCCATGGCCACCCCGCACGTCGCGGGCGCGGCGGCGATCCTGAAGCAGCGGCATCCGGACTGGAAGTCCACCGAGCTCAAGGGCGCCCTCATCGCGTCCACCAAGGGCGGCGACCACACCGCCTTCCAGCAGGGCTCGGGCCGCGTCCAGGTCGACAAGGCGCTGGCGCAGAGCGTGATCGCCGAGCAGGTCTCGCTCAACTTCGGCATGGCGGTGTGGCCGCACACCGACGACAAGCCCCTCACCCGGAAGGTCGTGTACCGCAACCTCGGCAGCAGCGACGTCACCCTCGACCTCTCGGTGACCTCGCAGGACCCGGCGGGCAAGCCCGCCCCGGGGTTCTTCTCGGTCGGCGCCGGCACGGTGACCGTGCCCGCCGGCGGCACGGCCGAGGTCGACCTGACGGCCGACACCAGGATCGGCGACGCCGACGGGGCCTACTCGGGCTACGTCACCGCCACGGGCGCGGGCCAGTCCGTCCGCACCGCCGCGGTGGCCGTCCGCGAGGCGGAGTCGTACGACATCACGCTCCGGACCCTCGGCCGGGACGGCGCCGACGCCCAGAACTTCACCAGCACCCTGACCGGCGTCTCCGCGGCCACCAAGGACGTCCAGACGCGGATCGACAGCGAGCCGGGCGCGCACACCATGCGTGTGCCCAAGGGCTCGTACACCTTGGACACGGCGGTCTACGAGGACCCGTCGGACCTGACCAAGGGCACCGACTGGATCGCCCAGCCGAAGCTGGAGGTCACCGGCGACACCACCGTCATCGCCGACGCGCGCACCACCAAGCCGGTACGCGTCTCCGTGCCCGGCCTCGACAAGGTCGACTACAGCGGGGCGTACTACGAGCGCGAGACCGAGCTCGGCGGCGTCGGCAGCGGCTGGGTGCTCAGCGGCTTCACCGGCTTCCGCACCGCCCACCAGGGTCCGGCCATCACCGACGGCTCGCTCCTGCAGACCTGGGACGCGCACCTCGTCAAGGACCCCATCACGCAGTACTCGGTGGCCTTCGGCGGGAAGGTGAGCAAGGTCGCGACCGGCTACTCCCGCCACGTGAAGGCGAACGAGCTGGCCACGCTCAAGGTCGACCTCGGCTCCTCCGCTCCCGGGAAGACGACGCTGTCCTCCCCGTACTCGCAGCTGCCGGGTGCGCCGCAGGGCGTCGGGTTCGCGGCGCGGCAGGCGGCTCCGGGCACGCGTACCTTCCACGTCTCCACCGCTGACGGCGTCAAGTGGCTGACCAAGTTCAACCAGTACGGCGAGCCCGACCAGTGGGGCTACCCGACCTTCGAGGCCGGCTACGAGATGGTCCGGCCGAAGGGCTACGTGGCCGGCAAGACGTACCGGGAGACGTTCAACACGGGCGTCTTCGGCCCGCTGCTCGGCGAGAGGATGGGTGTCTTCCGCACCGCGCCCGACCCGGACACCGGCGAGCAGCAGATCGTCGGCTCCCTGCCGCTGTTCGCCGACGGCAAGGGCCACGCGGGTCTCACGATGCACACCTCGGCCACGTCGACGCTGTACCGCGACGGCGTCAAGGTCGGCGAGAACGACGACGCGCTGATGGGTGATCAGCCCTTCACGGTCGACTCCGCCGACGCCGAGTACCGGCTGACGACGTCCGTGGAGCGCTCGGCGACGGTCGCCGCCGTCTCCACCCGTGTCGACGCCGACTTCACGTTCCGCTCGAAGCAGGTGGCGGCCAGGACGGCGCTTCCGGTGTCCACGGTCCGCTTCGCGCCGCCCGTCGACCTCACCTCGCGCGCGCCGGCCGGCACGTCGGCCCTGGTCCCGGTGACCGTGCAGGGCGCTGCGGCCGGGAAGAACCTGGCCTCGCTCGCCGTGTCCGTGAGCTATGACGACGGGCAGACCTGGCAGCTCGTGAAGGTCGAGAACGGCAGGATCTCCGTGAAGACCCCCGCCAAGGACAAGGGCGTCGCGCTCCACGCCGAGGTCACGGACAAGCAGGGCAACGCGTCGAAGCTGACGATCCACAACGCGTGGCTCGGCACGTGACGTCGGCCTGGTGACGCGTCTCGTGTGACGACGTCCCGCGAGTGGCCGGCCCGGACCTCGAAAGCGAGGCCCGGGCCGGTCGTTCGTTCCTTCGTTCGCGCTCATTCAGCGGTTGGGCTCCTGCATGGTCACGCAGTGCGCGCCACCGCCGCCGTTGCCGTCGATCAGCGCCGTCGCCTCCGGCACGTTGAGACGCAGCCCGCGCCCCAGCCGCGTCCGCGCGAGCTCGGCGGCCGTGAAGAGCAGCAGCCGGTCCCGCTCCGTGGGGGTCAGAGGCATACCGCCCCCTGAAGCACGGCCCTGGTCACATGCATGGCGTCCCCATCCTGGGACGCCCTGGCGGCGCGCAGGGCCGGGTGGATGCCGGCGACGGCGGCCACCAGGACGGAGACCGAGGGACCGGCGACGATCGTGGAGAAGGGGACGGAGACGGGCCAGCCCTGGGCCACGGCATAGCCGTAGACGGCGAGACTCCCCATGACCAGCCCGCCGATTCCGCCGATGAAGCCCATCAGTACGGCCTCCAGCAGGAACTGGACGGCGATCTGTCCGCCCCTGGCGCCCAGCGCCCGGCGCAGTCCGATCTCACCGCGGCGCTCCATCACGCCCACCACCATGGGCGACCCCCGTGAACGGGCAGGCCGCCACGAGCACGAGCGGCTGCCGGCCAGGAGCTGACGTCCGGGCGCTACCCGGTGGACTGGTCGCTGGGGATGCCGGGGCCGTTGTACGCGCCGCGGTGCGGCTTCGTCTGGGTGGATACGGGGTTCGCCCAGTAGTCGCGGCCTCCGTTGCCGCTGATCACGGATCCGTTGCTCAGGGCCGGGGAGGTGGTGCGCAGCTTGTAGCCGTCGACGGAGTGGATCGTGTCGCCGCCGGTGCCGGGGTTCACGAAGTGCGGGTCGCCTGCGATGCCGTTGGCGGTCGGCCGCGGCACACCCTGGAAGACGTTCCAGAGCCACCGGACGCCGGGTCCGGTGGGAAGCCGGGAGTCGGCGGTGCCCACCCAGATGTTGTTCTCGACGACGCTCTCGTCGGGGAGGGTGATGTCGAGCTTCCTGTCCGTGCAGTAGATGACGTTGTTGTACATGTGCAGGGCGGAACGGCCGGCGCTGACGCTGCTCATGCGGCAGTCGTTCTCGGAGATGTTGTAGCGGATGATCTGCCGGGCGCCGCCGATGGTCCCGCACCCGTCGCAGTCGAGGAAGAAGCCGCCGATGTTGTCGCGGCTGAAGTTGTACTGGATCGTGCAGGTGCCGGTGTTGCCCCAGTCGCAGTCGAACGCCTGGCTGTCGGCCACGGACATCCGCGTGATGCCGTGGACGGCGTTCTTCTGGATGGTCGGGTCGTGGTCGCCGAGCACCCAGATGCCGGCGAAGTTGCCGCCGGAGAACGGGTACACGCCGTTGCCGACGCCGGAGGCGTTGTTGTACTGGATCATGGGCGCGTCGGCGTAGCTGGCGATGATGCCGTCGCCGCCGACATCCTTGATGGTGTTGTGCTCGATCAGGACGCCGGAGCCCTTGACGGCCATGGCGCCGACCCGGATCTTGAGGCCTCCGCCACCCGTGTTGCTGATCTGGTTGTGGTGGACGTGGATGTCGTTGAGCGTCGAGTTCGTGCCGCTCGCGCCGGTGACGATGCCCGCCGACTGGACGAAGTCCTCGGTGGTCGGGCTGTTCTTGTTCGTCTGGCCGGCCACGCGGTCGATGACGAGGTGGCCGATGTCGAAACCGCGGTGCGCCGTTCCGTCGGTGACGGAGATCCGCAGACCGGCACGACGGGCGAGCGAGGAGGCCGGGCTGGTCAGCTTGAGGTTGCTGATCCGCCAGTGGTCCTGGTTGGTGAAGGAGACGGTGTGGGCGGCGCCGGCGCCGTCGATCACGGGCAGCGCGCCGGCCCCGTAGGCGGTGAGGGTGATGGGGTCGGAGGCGGTGCCGCTGCCCTGTGGCGCGAGGGAGCCGGTACACGTGGTGCCGGACGCGAAGGCGAGCGTGTCGCCGGGGGCGTACGTCCTTCCGTTGGCCTGTCCGATGCTGTTGAACGGCGACGCCTGACTGCCGTCTCCGGCCACCGGGATGGAGCAGTTCACGTAGGTGGTACTTCCCGCGGCCGAGGCGGGTACGTCGGCGAAAGCGATGGTTCCGGTGAGAGCGAGAGCGACGCCGACGAGCCCACGGCCCGTCAGCTTCCGTCTCCTGCGTGCTCCGATGGTCATGACGCCACACCCTTCTGACGGTCTGCTGCCGCCAGAAGCTAGAGCTGGCACGTGATCGAGTCAACGAATCTCGGTCGATTGATCGAATTTCGATCAACTCGGGGGGCGGTGGGCTCCCGCATCAGGAACGTCGCCCCTGTCACTCCGGATCGTTCCGGATGCCTTGCCCGGCCTGCCCACCACTAGCTTGCCGATTCGACGGCACTCCTCACGACAGAAAGGCTCACGATGGCACGAGGTCTCTTACGCCGTGTGCTCACCAGAACGGCCTTCGTGGCCGCTGTCTGGGGGTTGGTCATGGGGATGACCGCCTCGGTCGCCCTGGCCCGGCACGCATCGGTACCGAGCCCGGACGGCGAACGTCACGGCGTCTCCCGGTACTTCAGCGGACCGCAGGGGTTCGCCATTCCGACCGTGCCGTGCGACCCGGCCGGCCCGTCGGCCACCGACGGCATCATGGCCGACCAGCTCAACCCCCAGCTGCGGGCGAAGATGGCCGGATACCTCGACGCCTACAAGGTGTCCTGCGCGCGGATGGTCACGCAGGCGGTGAAGGACCGCGGGCTCAACCAGAGAGCCGCGGCGATCGCCATCGCCACGATCATCGTCGAGAGCAGCATGAACAACTACTCCCAGGCCGTCGACTACACCAGCCTCGGGCTGTTCCAGCAGCAGGACTGGTGGGGCAGCCGGGAGGAACGGCTGAACCCGGCCTACGCCACGAACGCCTTCCTCGACGAGATGGAACGGCTGTATCCGGGCGGCTCGTGGAACGGCCAGGCGATCGGCGACGTGTGCTGGAACGTGCAGCGGCCGAGAGAGGACCTGCGTGGCCTGTACGCCGTCGAGGCGGGCGACGCGGTGACCATCGCCAACGCGCTGTGGTCCGGGGTGAGCGGCGGTCCCGAGCACCCGTACGGCTCGGGTCGCGTGGTGTCCGGACGGTCTGCCGACGGGCGGCTCGAAGCCTTCGCCGCCGGGGCCGACGGGGTCTATCACGCGTGGCAGACCGCGGTGAACGGCGGTTGGTCGCAGTGGCGGTTCGAGGGCGGTCCGCGGAACGCGCAGCTGGCGGTGGCGTCCAACGCGGACGGCCGGCTGGAGCTGTTCGCGCTCTCGGACAGCACCTTCGATCACATGTGGCAGACCGGGCCCAGCGCCGGCTGGTCGGGCTGGGCGAACTTCGGCGGCGGCGGATACCGGCTGGCCGCGGGCAGCAACGCCGACGGCCGCATCGAGGTGTTCGCCTCCAACGCCTCCGGCGTGTTCCACCGCTGGCAGACGGCGCCCAGCGGCGCCTGGGCCGGCTGGGAGGGCACCGGCGGCGGCCCGGCCAACGCGCGACTCGCCATGGAGAACGCACCCGATGGGCGGCTCGAGGTGTTCGCGCTGTCGGACTCGACGTTCGGGCACCTGTACCAGACCGCGGTCAGCGGTGGCTGGTCCGCCTGGGAGGACTTCGGCGGCGGCGGTCACGATGTCACCGCCAGCCACAACCAGGACGGCCGTCTCGAGGTGTTCGCCTCCAACGCCGACGGGGTGTTCCACCGCTGGCAGACCGGCCCGACCTCGTGGTCGGCCTGGACGGGCACCGGCGGGATCCCCGACGCCGAGCTGACCGCCTCGCGGTCGGTGGACGGCCGGGTCGAGGTGTTCGCGATCAACGCCGGGACCGCGAGCCACACCTGGCAGACCGCGCCGAACGCGTCGTTCGCGCCCTGGGAGACCTTCGGGGGCGGTGGCACCGAGATCGGCGCGAGCAACAACGCCGACGGTCGCATCGAGGTGTTCGGCACCAGCCACGCCGGGGTCTATCACCGCTGGCAGACCGGGTTCACGACCTGGGCGGACTGGGGCTGGCTGAACGATTCCGGTCCCGCGGTCGGCTAGGCCCTATCCGACCCTGATCTGCCGGACAGGGCCTAGGACGACGCCGGTCGCCGAAGCCGGGTGGCCGTCCGTGCTCGGGGGCGCCGGCGCCGCGGAACGGTCACGGCGCCCCCGGGCGTTCAGGACCAGCTCTGGTACTCGGTGCTGTTGCAGGCCCAGGTGCGCAGGCCGAGGGAGCTGTCGTCGATGCAGCGCTGCGTGAGCTGGTTCTGGAAGCGGACGGTGCCGTCGCCCCAGACCGTCACCCACCAGCTCTGTGCCGCGCTGGAGTTGCAGACCGCGGTACGGAACCCGCTGTCGGTGTCCTCGATGCACCGGCCGGTGTTCTCGTTCCTCAGCTGACGGGTTCCGTCGCCCCAGACGTGCACGTTCCACCGCTGTGGCGTGGTGCCGTTGCAGCTCCAGACGCGGAAGCCGTTGCTGGTGTCGTCGAGGCATCGGCCGGTGGCCTGGTTCCGGAAGCTCTGGACGGCGTCGGTGGCCCCCGCGGGCGCGGCCAGCGCGCCGCCGGGAGCCGCGAGGGTGGTGAGGACCAGGGTCCCGCCGAGCAGAAGCGATCGCATGGCGCGCATGTGGTTCGTCGTCTCCTTCGTGTGGTGGACGTGGCGGTCCGCAAGCTAGCCGTGCGCCCCCGGCGCCGGACATCCGGAACGATCCGGAGTGACAACGGCCTGATCAGCGACCGGCCGTGGGAGGGGGGCATCCCGGCAGCGCCGGCCGGTCCTTCGTGCGTACGGCGGGGAGCCAGGCCGCGGGGTGCGCGGAGCCCTCCCTGAGCCGGACGCGGAACCAGAGCGTGGACTGCATGCCCGCCTCGTCCACGATGGGCTGTCCGTCGGGCAGCCGGCAGTCGGCGGTGAGGGCGTCGCCGTGCCACACGCGGGTCGTGACGACGTTGTCCGCGGCGTACGGTCCCTGGGGATCGATCGCCAGGCCCAGGCTGCACTGCGGGTCCCGGTCGGCCCGGTCCTGGCAGCCCCGCTCGGCGTTGAAGACCGTGAGCGTGCCGACCGTACGGCCCGGCCCCGCGGACGCGCCCTCCCGCACCGCGTCCGACCACAGGGTCGCGCCGGCGGTCCCGCAGAGCGCGGCGGCGAGGACCGCGGCACGGGCCACGCCCCGCAGCCGTCGCGCCCCGGTGTCCCGCGTCCCCTCCCGGGCGGCGATACGGGCGAGCAGGCTCTCGGCCGTGTGCGGTGCGCGTGCCGCATGCGTCGGGGCCAGACAGTCGGCGGCCAGCGCGCGCCAGAACGGCGGCACCGCGAGGTCCATGCGCAGCGGCGCGCGCCCCTCGCCGTATTCCTGCACGGCGGCGCCCCGCGCCACGGGGGTGGCGCCGGGGAAGGGCGAGGCACCGGAGGCGAACACCTCGTGGACGACGACACCCAGGGCCCAGATGTCGGCACTCGGCCGGACCTGCACGCCCAGCTCCCCCAGGGGTGCCCGCCAGCGTTCGGGCGGAAGGTAGTCCAGGGTGCCCATGGGAGGTACGTACCCGTGCGTCCCGGTCAGCTCCGTGGCGAGGCCGAAGTCCGAGAGCTTCACGGACCCGTCCCTGCCCAGCAGAATGTTCTCCGGCTTGAGGTCGGCGTGCACCCAGCCCGACCGGTGGAGATGGGCCAGGCCCTCGCAGATTCCCGCGATCAGACGGCCGCGATCGGCCTCGGTAACCCCCGCGTCGAGGAGCTCGCGCAGACTTCCGGCTGCCCGCTCCATGACCAGGACGATCGCGCCGTCCACGGCGGGCAGGTCCGGTGCGGAGAGGACGAAGGACTCCCGGAGACCGATCAGGCGGGGATGTCCGGCCCTGCGCCCGAGTTCGACCTCGCGGTGGGCGGATTCCACGATCCTGCGTGCCTGGCGCGGCGCGAGCCCCGCGGTGGGCATGATCTTGAGCGCGACGTCGGTGACGCCCGACGACCGGCCCTCGCGAACCGCGGCGGGACCGTCCTGCGGCGCGTGGGCCGGCCGGGCCGCGTACACCGTGGACCAGCCTCCGGCCCCGATCAGCTCGGTGACGACCCAGGCTCCCGCCCGGTATCCGGGCGGGAGCAGGTCCGTGGGGTCGTGTCCCGTCGCGTCGCCCGGACCGACCGGCGGTGTCATCGCGGCGCCTGCCGCTCCCGCCCGCCGCCGGCCAGGGACGGCAGCAGTGCGAGGTGTTCCTCCCGTACGAGCCCGAACCGCAGCGCGAGCCCGACGATCTCCTCCCGTTTGCCGTTCCGGCGCTCGCCCTTGCCGGGTTCGTGGGCGTCCGGGACGCCGATGCGGAGCTTCTCCTCGGCGAGGTAGTCGATGTGCGAGCTGATCGCCCGGGCGGTGAGCGTGCCGCCGGTGACGTGCCCTCTCAGTCGCTCGACGATCTGGGGCGTGGTCGGGACCGCCACGCGGGACTGGTCGCGCAGGCGGGGCTCGCAGAGCGCGACGAGGACGAGGAAGTACGTGGCCGACTCGTCCAGGGAGTACGCGGTGACCGTGCGGCTGCCCCAGGGAACGCCCATCGCCTCCGGGTCCAGATAGACGTGGTCGGGCGCGAACACCTGGAAGGAGACCGTGAGGTCGCCGCGGGTGGGCAGCACCACACGCGAGAACTCGAACGGGACGGGCGCCCCGACGCGCCGGGGCGGGACCCTCAGGTACTCACCGGCCCCCTCGGGGTTCTCCACCAGATAGCAGTGGGTGGTGCTGTGGTTCGTCAACTGCCAGTGGTCGTCGGTCGCGCGGATCTCGCCGGCGAGCCGGGAGATCGCCGCGTCGGCCAGCCGGAGTTCCACCGGGGTCGTCGCGGAGCCCCGTCCGAAGCGGGCGACCTGGCCGGGGCCGAGGCGTAACGTGACCGCGTCGGCACACGGTTCGCCGCCGTCGGCGCCACCGTTCCCCTGCGGCAGATGGACGACTACGCCGCTCACGCTCCCCCTCTTCCTCCCGTCGCGGTGCCGGACGAGCGGAACGATACTCACGAGTCAGGAGAGTTCACCGACGTGCTTCGGCCACTTCGGCCCGGAGGGACCGCGGTGGCCGGAGGCCTGGCCGGAGCGGCGCTCGGAACGCCCCCCGCAGCCATCCGCCGGGCCCCGGACGGCACGTGCCGCGAAGGACCGTCTGCTGTGACCCAGGACACCTCCCCGGCGGGGTGGGGCGGCGATTTGATGTTGTTTTCGGCCGTCTGCCGCACCGATGGGCCGAATATCTCGCGCCGAGGCGAGCGAGACGGGCCGCCGACGTCCGCGCCCGGGGACAGCGGACCCGCCCTCGCACCCGGGCGCGTATGCCGTGTCACGCCCCGCGCAAGGTGGGAAAGGTCACCGCGCCCCGCGGGGACGCGAGGCGATCCGGGCCGTTCGTGACGCGATCGAACCGCCGATTCACCGACTTCACGTGGCGAGATCCGCACCTGGAGCGCGGCGCGGTCCGACTCAGAGAGCGGGACTGCCCGACACGACGGGCGCGACCGCGCGGTCACCGAACGCCGTCCACGGTCGCCACCCGCCGCTCGGCAGGGCCTGGACACGGGTCCGTACCCGGCCCTCGCGGGTGACGGCGAAGACATGCATCCGGCCGGTGGAGTCGAGCGCCGCCGAGGGGGTGGCCGCGAGCCTGATCCCCGGTTCGCCGAACTCGCCGCCGGGAGCCCAGTTCCCGCCGGGCGTGACCTGCCAGCGGTGGCTGAGCCGGGCGCCGCCGGGAGCGAGGGAGAACGCCTCCAGCCGGCCGTCGGCGTTGGCGGCGAACGCCGGGGCGGCGGCACTCCAGCCGAACAATGGCTGCCACCCGTCCCAGCCGCCACTCGGCACGGTCTGGCGCCGGGAGAACGTCCCCACGCCGGACGGTCCGATCGCGGCGACGGTCAGTCGGCCGGCGCCGTCCCTGGCCGTCCGCGGCGCGGCACCGGCCGCGGTGCCGAAGGAGTGCCACGCGCCGGTCCAGGCGCCGTTGGGGGCCTCCTGCCACCGGTGCCGGATCCCGGTGCCGCCGGCCGCGAGGACGAACACCTCCAGCCGGCCGTCGGCGTTGGCCGCGACCACCGGCGGGGCGCCCGCAGCTCCGCCGAAGCCGGGCTCCCACGCCTCCCACGCCCGCGATCCGGGCGACCACTGCCGCCGCCGTGCGAAGGAGGCGGCCCCGGGGCTCGACGCGAAGACCTCCAGTCGGCCGTCGGCGTTACGGGCGACGGCGGGCGCGGCGCCGGCGGGACCGCCGAACTCCTCCCAGTCGTGCCAGCCGCCGTCAGGGCGCTGTACGCGGTGATGCAGGTTCAGGCCGCCGGGAGCGAGGGAGAACACCTCCAGCCTGCCGTCGGTGTTGCGCCCCAGCGTGGGAACCGCACCGGCCGGGCCCCCGAAGGTCTCCCACGCCGACCAGGTGTCGTTGTTCGGGTCGAGCTGGACGCGCCGCAGCATCGAACGGTCGGCGGCGTCCAGCGCGAACACCGTGAGCCGGCCGTCGACGTCGAGACCCGCCACCGGGTTGTCCGGGCTCTGCCACGGAGGTGGTGTGTCCCGCCAGTGCAGGGGCGCGACGTACAGCCCTTGCCCGAACCAGCCCGCGGCGCTGGCGTACCACTCCTCCCCGTCGGTGAACACCTCCACCGCGTGACCCGGTACGTGCCCCGCGTGGCCGGTGAGGTCGAAGCGGAACGGATCGCGCGACGCCAGCACGTCGGTGCCCTCGTAGCCGTTGCGCGGCCCGATGAACAGGTAGTACCAGCCGTCCCGTTCGACGACGTGCGGCGACTCGGTGACCGAGACGGTCGCGTCCGTGCTCGCGTCGGTGAACGCGACGCCCGGCTCGCTCCAGCGCACCAGGTCGGCGGACCGGCGGTAGGACACGACATGGTGGCCGTCGTTCGGGCCCGAGAGTTCGGTGTAGTACATGACCCACTCGTCGCCGACCCGCAGGACCATCGGGTCGCGCGCCGCGATCCCCCGGAACAGGGGCCCGGACGGCTCGCGGGTCCAGGTGAACAGGTCGGTCGAGGTGGCGAGGTTGATCGCGGCGCCGCTCGCTCCGCCGGCGGCGTAGAACATCCGGTACAGGCCGCCCGCCTCGACGACGTGCGGCGCCCAGAGGTGTTCCTCGCCGAAGTAGGACGGTTCGACGGTGAGGGCGTCGGCGTGGGTGGTCCAGGGGCCGTGCGGGGTGGGCGCGGAGGCGTGGGCGAAGGCGATCTCGGCCGAGCTGTCCGGGGAGTCGCCGGGCGGCGCGCTGTCCCCGATGATGCCGAACAGGTGCCAGCGGCCCCGGGCGTTGATCAGCGTGTGGTCGTTGAGGTACCGCGGTCCGGCGACGGTGGAGGGGTCGTAGACGCGGGCGAACGGCCCGGCGCCGATCCACCGAGGGGGTGCGACGGCTTCGGCGGTCGTGGCCCGGGCGGTATCGGGGAACGAGAACGCGGCTGCCGCGGTGGCACCCCGCAGCAGGTTCCGTCTGCTGATGGGAAGCATGGGCATCTCCAGACGGACCGCGCGGCCGGCCGTGCCGTGGGGGCGCGGCCGGCCGCGGGTCGTGTGTGTGGCGGTAGGAGGTGGGTCAGTCGAGGGAGGGACCTGCGGTGCTGTTGACCCAGACCCATGCGGACCAGGTGGAGAAGCCGGTCTGCCAGCGGTGGTAGGTGCCGGCTCGACTGGTGCCGAAGACCTCGATCCGACCGTCGGCGTTGGAGGTGGCGGTGACTTCGGTGCCGCCGCCTCCGAAGGCCTCCCACGCGCTGTACGGCGCGTTCACCGCGGTCTGCCAGGCGTGCACGGCCGTGTCGCCGTTCATGGCGAAGACCTCGACGCGGCCGTCCGCCGTGCGCTCGCTGCTGAGCTGGGCGTTCGCGGGGCCGCCGGTGGATTCCCAGCCCGACCACGTGGTGGGACCCGTCTGGTACCGGTGAAAGACGCCGACCGGGCCCGAGGCGAAGACCTCGATCCGACCGTCGGCGTTGTGGTCGACGGTGAGGTCGTGACCGCCACCGCCGAAGTCGTCCCACGAGGACCAGCCGCCGTTCGCGGCCGTCTGGTACAGGTGCTGGAAGGTGCTGCCGTTGAGGGCGAACACCTCAAGGCGACCGTCGGGCGACTTCTCCATCTCGATACGGCTGTCGGCGGGCCCGCCGCCCGTCGGTTCCCAAGGCGACCAGGCTCCGTTCGGGGTCAGCTGGTACCGGTGGAAGACGCCGACCGGGCCGGAGGCGAAGACCTCGATGCGCCCGTCGGCGTTCACGCCGGCCGCGATGTCACGACCGCCGCCGCCGAAGTCCTCCCAGGCGGACCAACCGCCCGACGGGGAGAGCTGGTAGCGGTGCCGGAAGGTGTTCCCGTCGATCGCGAACATCTCCAGGCGGCCGTCCGCGTTGGGAGCGATCGCGAGCTCGGCGTTGCCGGGACCGCCGGTCTGCTCCCACTCCGACCAGTTGCGGTTCGCTTCCTGCTGCCAGGCGTGCTGGACGCCGTCCGCGCCGGCGGCGAACACCTCCAGGCGGCCGTCCGCCGACCGCGCCGACACCACGCGGCCCGACTCCACCGGATACACGAGGGGCTTGGGCCGTGGACCACTGCCGGGGATGCAGGGCAGCACCACGCCGCCCTCCGCGAGGTAGACCTCGGGGTCGATGCCGTTCGAATTGTTCGGAACCCCCGCCCAGATCCGCAGATGGAGGTGGGGACCGGTCGAGTTGCCCTCGGAGCCCATCAGGGCGATCCGCTGGCCGGCCACCACACGGTCGCCGACCGAGACGTCCCGCTGGTACATGTGCCCGTACTCGGAGGTCCTCCCGTCCGGATGGAGGATGCGGATCCACTGGCCGTAGTCACTGGCGTATCCCGAGATGGTCACCTCGCCGTCGCCCACGGCGTAGATCGGCGTCCCGGTGTCGTTGGCGATGTCGACGCCGTTGTGACCGGGGTGGAAGGGCTGGTTCACGAAGCCGGCGGCCGGGCACGCCGAGGCCGAGCCGGCGGTCCCGGCCGCGGCGGCCGCCGTGGCCGGGGCCGCCGCCGTGGCCGGGGCCGCGGCGGGCAGCAACGGCAGGAGAGCCGCTGTCGCCGCGACAACACAGTTCAACGCGCGTCGGGACAGTCCGAGAAGCACAGAAGGCTCCTTCCCTGTGATCGTCCGGGGATGGGCGGAGGAACGGACGTGGAGCGGGGCGAGCGCCGCTCACGCCCTCCGCAGGTGGCCGATGATGCCGTCGATGTCGCGCTGCATCATGTCGTGGCGGATGAAGTGGCCGCCGGGCAGCTCGTACCACTCGTGCGGGATTCCCGCGCCGCCGAGGAGTGAACGGAACTCCCTTTGTCCCGCGAGCACTTGGGTCTCGTTGGCCGTATCGAACCAGTTGATCGGGTCGGGACTGGTACCGGCTACGAGGAAGACCCGCTTGTGGCGGTAACTCTCGATCCGCTGCACCGGGTTGTCCGCGCTGACCCGGGCCTCGTCCCAGAACGGCGCGCCGTAGATCGTGCCGCCGTTCAGGTCCAGGGCCGCGGCGCTCGCGTTGGCCCAATGACCCACGAGGCCGTTGTCCCGGCGCAGGCTGGCCGGGCCGGAGTGGGCGCTCACGGAGGCGAAGTGGCCGTAGTACTTGGCGGCGTACTTCAGTGCGCCGAAGCCGCCCATCGAGAACCCGGACACGGCACGGCCGTCGTACTCGGCGTACGTACGGAAGTTCGCGTCGATCCACGGAATCAGCTGCGCGATGTGGAAGTGCTCCCAGTTCCGCGGGCCGACGTTGGAACTCACGGGGTTGGAGTACCAGCCCGCGTGCCCGCCGTCGGGCATGACGACGATGATCGGCTTGCCGGCGGTCCAGGCACGGATGCCCTCGCGGTCGAACGTGATGAAGTCCTGGTCCGTGCCGCCACCGTGGAAGAGGTAGAGCACCGGGTACCGGCGTCCGCTCCAGTGGTAGTCGTCGGGGAGGAGCACGTTGACCGCGGGGTTCCAGCCGATCGCACTGGTCGAGAACCGGTAGTACCACATGCGGTGGTCGGCCTCGTTGTGGTCCACGATGTGCAGGCCGAAGCCGTCACCGGCTGCCGACGCCGGAGCCGCCGCCCCCAGGACGCCTGCGGCACCCAGGGTCATCGCCGCCGTAAGACCACCGGCGGTCTTGAGGATGTTTCTGCGAGTGGGGTGCTGCGCGCTCAACGTGACCTCCAGGTAGGGAGCATGACGATGAGTCCGGAAGCCGCGCGGAAGCTTTGCCGCGCGCCCTTCGGACCGTGCCGGCGCCGTCTGACCGGGCCGGGCGAACGTGAGGTCTGGAAGGTAGCAACGGGCGCGCGCCGGGAGACTCCGGAAGATTGCGGACTGACAGACGGGGGCCGCTTCGGCTAGGTGTGCCTGCCGATGGTCCTCGGGCATCGCAAACGCCTCAATCGCGGCGATCCGGGCTCGGCAGTCGACAACGTTGCCGTTGCGAGCCGGTCAATTTGGCCGAAAGCCTTCCCGCACGATGCGACATGTGAAATTTTACATGTCACACATCAGTCGCCCGTGTGTCCCCCGCACGCGGCCACAACGGCCCCGGAGGCCCCCACAGATGCATCCCTTCCGGATATCGAAGGCCAACGCGCGAAGACTCCCTGCACTCGGCGCAGCCGTCTTCATCGCGCTCGGCCTGCTGACGCCGCAGAGTCAGGCCGCCTCCGTCGGCGCCACGCCCCCGGTCAGCACGAACGCACCCGGGACCGCGGCCTCGGCGCCGCGGTCGATCCCCGTCCCCAAGTCGCCCGACGCGATGAGCAACAGCTCCCGCTTCCGGATCTCCTCGCAGGACAGTGCCGAGGAGTCCTCCCCGGCCCCCGCCCCGGCGCTCAAGCCCGTCAAGGTCGGCAAGCAGTCCTCGGCCGCCGCCGCGGACGACTGCAGTGACCTCTCCGGCGTCATCAACGCCACGGGCGGCGCGCTGGTCCAGCAGCTCAAGGCCCTCCCCCGGATCACCTGTACGTACCCCCTGTTCAGCCTCACCGGGGAGGACGCGCGCAAGGCCTTCCGCGAACCCCAGATGGTGACCGTCGCCAACGCCCTGCGCGACGCCTCCGCCACCTACTCCGGCGACAACAGTGCCGCCATCGGCCAGCTGGTGCTGTTCCTGCGCGCCGGCTACTACGTGCAGGACAACCACGCGGACGTCGTCGGCGACTACGGCACGGCGCTGGACGGCGCGGCTCGCGGCGCGCTGGACGCGTTCTTCGCCTCCCCGCGCAGCAAGGACGTCACCGACGCCAACGGCGAGATCCTCAACGAGGTCGTCACGCTGATCGACAGCACCCACGCGGCGGGCCGGTACGCCGGCGTCGTCAAGTGGATGCTCGGCAGCTACGACGGCACCTGGCCCGCCCAGATGAACCTCTCCATGCAGCACGTCGAGTGGGTCGTCGAGAACGGCTTCAAGGCCGAGAACGACGACCGCGGCTGGCGGGCCGCCCTCAAGGCCGACCCCGCCATCCTCGACACCTGGGCCGGCTTCATCACGCGCAACGGCGCGCAGCTGAACCGCCTGGACGTCGTCAGCAACGTCGGCCGCTTCCTCGGCTACGCCCTCGACGTCCCCGAGCTCAAGGACCGGGTCCGGCCGCTGCTGAAGGACCTGATCAACCGCTACCCGAACGTCGGCCCCACCGCGCCGATCACCATGAACCTGGGCTGGTACACGCGCCAGTACGACAGGGGCAACTGCGCGGCCTACGCCATCTGCGACCTGGGCGACCGCGTCCTCCCGGCGATCCTGCCGATCCAGCACACGTGCACCCCGGGCCTGAAGATCCGCGCCCAGGACATGTCGCCCGCGCAGCTGGCCGGGACCTGCACCAGCCTCGTCAACCAGGACGCGTACTTCCACCGGGTCATCGGCGACAAGGGCGCGATCCCCGGTGACGTGAACACGAACCTCGAAGTCGTCGTCTTCGACGACTACACCAACTACTCGCTGTACGCCTGGGCCATCTACAACATCGACGTGGACAACGGCGGCATGTACGAGGAGGGCAACCCGGCCGCCGCCGGCAACCAGGCCCGCTTCATCGCCCACGAGGCCCACTGGCTGCGCCCGGACTTCGAGATCTGGAACCTGAACCACGAGTACACCCACTACCTCGACGGCCGCTACAACATGGCCGGCGACTTCGAGGCGGGCATGACCACGCCGACCATCTGGTGGGTCGAGGGCATCGCCGAGAACATCTCGTTCGGCTACCGGGGCGAGCGCAACGCCGACGCGATCGCCGAGGCCGGCAAGAAGACGTACAAGCTCAGCGACCTCTTCGACACCGTCTACGGCCAGGAGGCGGACCCCGAGGTCAACTCGAACCGCGTCTACCGCTGGGGCTTCCTCGCGGTCCGCTACATGCTCCAGAAGCACCCCGCCGACGTCGAGACCGTGCTCGGCAAGTACCGCACGGGTGACTGGAACGGTGCCCGCACGCTCCTGAAGCAGACCATCGGCACCGGCTACGACGCCGACTTCGCCACCTGGCTGACGACCGCCTGCGCGACCGACGACTGCGGCCCCCTGCCGGAGGCCTCGGCCCCGCTCGCCCCGGCCTGCACCATCGCCGACACCCGGCAGTTCGACAAGAACTGCCGCCGGGACGGCCTCGCGGCCACCGCCGGCAACTACAGCTACCACTTCGTGTACCTGCCGGCCGGCGTCAAGCAGCTGACCATCACCAGCAGCGGCGGCACCGGCAACGCCGACCTGTACTACGGCGGCGGCAGCTGGGCCACCACCGGCAGCTACCAGGCGAAGTCAACCAACGCCGGCAACGGCGAGACCCTGACGATCGACAACCCGCCGTCCGGCTGGGTGTACTTCAGCCTCGCCGCCGCGCAGGACTTCAGCGGCGTGAGCCTCTCCACGCAGTCCAAGTAAGCCGGTTCACCGGGGCCGGTCCCGCCGACCGGCCCCGGCGTACCCGGCGTACCCGGACGGGTCCTAGCGGCCCAGCCCTTCGACCTCGGCGTCGATGGCTTCGCTCATCAGCGTCCGGGCGTGGGAAATCTGGAGCGTGCCGCTGAGCCAGCGCATGCTCAGGCCCTCCAGGAGGGCGGTGAGCCGCTCGGCGGCGGCCGAGAGAGCCGCTGCCGGAGCCATCGGCCGGACCTCGCCCAGCAGCTCCGCCACCTCCTGGACCCAGACCGCCGTGGATCTCGTCAGGTCCTCCCGCAGGACTTCGTCGAAGACGGCGCTGGCCCGCAGCTCGCCCCAGGCGCTGCTGTTCTCCCTGACCTCGGTCGTGTCCTGGAGTTCGAGGAGAAGCGTCTGGTCCAGTTCCTCGCGCGGGCTGAGCGGTGCGGCGTCCGGCTCACGACAGGTCGTGTAGTGCGCGGCACGGTCGCTGATGAACTCCAGCGTCTTGAGCAGGATCCCGGTGCGGTCCTTGAAGTGGTAGTAGATCAGCGCGGTGGACACGCCCGCCTCGGCGGCGAGCTCCTCGACGCGCAGGCCGCGGACCCCGCGCCGGGCGATGACCCGGGCGGCGGCTTGGAGGATCTGAGTGCTGCGAGACGCCATGCCCCGACCTTTATCCCTCCCCACAGTCGCCTTCCGTTCGCCATTTTGACTAAAGATTCAGTTAATACGCGACACTGCTGGTTCAGACCACTCACGAGGGGGATCACGTGGCGACGGACCGCAGAAGGGCCATCTTGGAAGGTGCCGCCCGGGTCATCGCCCGGAACGGAGTCCGCGGGCTGCGCATGGAGGAGCTGGCGACCGAGGCCGGGGTGTCCATCGCGCTGATCTACTACCACTTCAAGGACCGGGCCGGCGTCCTGCGCCACACCCTGGAGTTCATCAGCGACCGGGCCGACCGGTACCTCTTCGAGCCCGAGCTGCGCGGCGATCTGGCCAGAGCCACGCTGGCCTGGATCCATGACGTCGCGGACCTCCTGAGCTGCGTACGGCCGACGGCTCCCGCGCCGGCCCTCACGGCATCCGCGGAGAGGCTCACCGGACTCCTGGAGGGGCTCAGTACGCGCTGGCTCAGCGGCGCCCTGCCCCTGCCCCATGCCCGCGAACTGGTGAGGGAGGCGGTCTCCATCGAGGTCGAGCGCCTGAGCCACTGAATCGCCGAGTTCCTGAATCGCCGAGTCGCCGAGTCGCCGATCTCGCGAAACGAAGCGCTTGTCCGCACCGCCGGCCGGAGGGCGTGCGCCCTGTTCCAGGGCAGTGCGGGTGGCCTGCCGTGTGAGTTCCCGATCGGAGACCCCGTTGTCCGACGCCCGCCGACGCGAGCCGAGTCGCGGCAGGCTCGTGCCCTGACCGGCGGCTCGATCACGGACTACCCCTACGACGCCTACGACGCCGCGATCGAGTTCAGCGCCACCCAGGGAGGCGAGAAGGTCCCCGTCCACGTGACGCTGACCAACAGCGACGCGCTCTTCGCGGCCACGGTGGACGCCTCGGACGTCGACGGGACCGCGGTCTTCGACGTCGGCCTGGGGCGCTCCAACAGCGTACTGATCTTCGCCGGCTTCATGATGGTCGCGATGTGGGCGCTCGCCGTCTCGGTGCTCATCGGCGCGTGGTTCCTCGTCACCCGGCGCAAGGGCCTGACCTGGCCCGCGCTCGGCTGGATGGCCGCCACGCTCTTCGCCCTGGCGGCCTTCCGCAACACGGCCCCGGGCGCGCCACCCATCGGCTGCCTCATGGACTACATCGCGTTCCTCTGGGCCGAGACGGTCATCGCCTTCTGCCTCGTCACCGTCGTCGTCACCGGCTTCACGGCCGAGCACCGGTCGTCGACTGCGGAGACGCCATCGGGCGAGCGCGGAAAGTGACGACCGCGTCGCCGTCGGCGGGATCCCGCGCATGCACGTGCGGCCGGGGCTTCCTACGATGAAGGAACAGGTCTCGCGGTTCTTTCGGGGTTCGACCGGAGCGAGGGAACATGGCAGCAGCCGAGCATGCCGAGCCCGCCGGACAGCCGGCGGAACTCAAGCACAACGCGATCGGCTTCGTGGACGCCCTCGTCATCGGGCTCAACTCCACCTCTCCCGCGTACTCCCTCGCGGCCGTCATCGGCCCGATCGTCGCCCTGGTCGGGATCTACGCCCCCGGAGTGATGTTCGCGGCCTTCGTGCCGATGCTGTTGATCGCGTCGGCGTTCTACTACCTGAACAAGGTCGACCAGGACTGCGGCACCACCTTCTCCTGGGTCACCCGCGCCATGGGCCCCTGGGCGGGCTGGCTCGGTGGGTGGGCCATCGCCATGACCGGCGTCCTGGTCGTCGGCTCGCTCGCCGACGTCGCCGTGACCTTCGGCCTGCTCGCCGTCGGCCTCGACAGCTGGGTGGACAACACCTTCGTACGCCAACTGCTCACGGTGCTGCTCATCCTCGTGATGACGGCCGTGTGCGTCATCGGCACCGAGCTGTCGGCGAAGCTGCAGAACGTGCTCATCCTGGCGCAGGTCGTCTGCCTGCTGATCTTCGTGGCGGTGGCCTTCTACGCCGTCTACGCCGGCACGAGCAAGTACGACTCGGTCGACCCCGCCCTCAGCTGGCTCAACCCGTTCGGCGCCGGTGGCGCCGCGCTGACCGGCGGGCTGCTCCTGGGCGTCTTCATCTACTGGGGCTGGGAGTCGGCGGTCAACCTCACCGAGGAGGTCAAGGATTCCGCGATCGCCCCCGGCAAGGCGGGACTCTGGTCGACCGTCATCCTGCTCGTGACGTACGTGTCCGTGGGGTTCGCGGTCGTGGCCTACGCCGGTCCGACGTTCCTGGCCGAGAACGCCGGGGAAGAGGAGTTCATCTTCGCGCAGCTCGCCGGGGACGTGTTGGGCGGCTGGGACTGGGTCCTGCTGCTGGCCGTCTGCACCTCCGCGATCGCCTCCACCCAGACCACCATCATCCCGGCGTCGCGTACCGCGCTCTCCATGGCACGCCGCCGAGCGCTGCCCGCGCACTACGGCCACATCAGCCCGCGCTTCCGTACCCCTGACGTGAGTACGTGGTGGGTCGCCGGCATCGCCAGCGCCTGGTATCTCGTGGTGAACCAGATCAGCACCAACGCCCTCTTCGACTCGCTCACCGCGCTCTCGCTGCTGATCGCCTTCTACTACGCGCTCACGGGCCTCGCCTGCGTGATCTACTACCGCCGCCAGCTCTTCAAGAGCGTCCACAACCTCCTGTTCATCGGCGTCGGACCCCTGGTCGGTGCCGGGCTGCTGGCGTGGCTCCTGGTGAGGTCGGTCTCCGACATGTCCGATCCGGAGAACTCGTACAGCGGCACCTCGTGGTTCGGCCTCGGTCCCCCGCTCGTCATCGGCATCGGCATCGCCGTCGTCGGCGTGGTCATCATGTTCGTACGGCGCCTGTGGGCACCGGCGTTCTGGCAGGAACGCCCCGGCGTGGCCGACCCGGCTCCGGTCCACCGTCACAAAGAGCCCTGAGGCGCCTCCCGGTCTCCCGGAGCTGCCGGTACGAGGACGGTGACAGCAGTTCGCCCGAGCCGAGGCCGGACGCCGAGCGAGCCAGGTCGCAGATGTCGGTGGTCTGGACTGCGCCGGGGGCCGTGGTCCACGAGGGGTTCCAGAAGGTGGACTCCTCGTACGTCCCAATCTTCTCCAGGGCGGCGCCGAGCAGGCCGAAGTTGGCGTGAGCGCCTTCGTCGACGAGACGCAGGAGTGCGGTTCCCATGTAGCTGATGGCCACGTCGCCGTAGCGGACGGCATGGCGGGGTCGGCCGGGACGCCCGTCATCGACTCGCCGAGAGCGGTGGTGACGATCTCACGGCCGTCGACGGTGACCCGCAGGATCACCGATTCGAGGCCCATGTCGGCCGTGGTCCGCGCCGACGCCGGCGCCATGATCACACAATACCCAGGGGGGTATTTGACTTCCCCCGTGGAGCCCCCTTACGGTCGAGCCCGTGAATACCCCCGGGGGTATCTATCGAAGGGATTGCCGTGTTCTTCACCCAGTACTACCTCGACTGCCTCTCCCAGGCGTCGTACATGGTCGGCGACGAGAAGACCGGCAGGGCGGTGGTCGTCGACCCGCGCCGGGACGTCTCCGAGTACGTCGCCGACGCCGCCGCGCACGGTCTCACCGTGGTCGGCGTCGTCAACACCCACTTCCACGCCGACTTCGTGGCCGGCCACCTGGAGATGGCGGACGAGACCGGCGCCTGGATCGGCTACGGCCGGGGCGCCGAGACCGAGTACCCGATCCGCGAGCTCGCCGAGGGCGAGCGGATCTCCCTCGGCGACGTCACCCTGGAGATCCTGGGGACACCCGGGCACACCCCGGAGTCGATCAGCGTCCTCGTGTACGAGCACGCCGACGACACCGTGCCGTACGGCGTGCTGACCGGCGACGCGCTGTTCATCGGCGACGTCGGCCGTCCGGACCTCCTGGCCTCCGCCGGCGTGACGGCCGAGGAGCTGGGCGCGATGCTCCACGACAGCGTCCAGAACAAGCTGATGGGGTTGCCCGACGACGTACGGGTCTTCCCCGCCCACGGCGCCGGTTCCGCCTGCGGCAAGAACCTCTCGGCCGAGAAGCAGTCGACCATCGGCGAGCAGCGGGCGACCAACTACGCGTGCGCGCCGATGGGCCGCGCGGAGTTCGTCGCGCTCGTCACCGCCGGGCAGCCGGCCGCGCCCGGCTACTTCGCCTACGACGCCGAGCTCAACCGCAAGGACCGCGCCCGGTACGACGCCTCGGCGGCCCCTCGGCCGCTGTCTCTCGCCGAGTTCACCGCACTGCGGGCCACCGGCGCGGTCGTGGTGGACGCGCGCGACCCGCAGGAGTTCGCGACCGGGCACCTGCGCGGCGCGGTGAACGTGCCCGCCGACGGGCGCTTCGCCGAGCAGGCGGGCACCGTGCTCGACCCCGCGGACGACCTCCTCGTCATCGCGCCGCAGGGCCGGGAGCAGGAGGTCGTCACGCGGCTCGCCCGGATCGGTCTCGACCGCTCCGCGGGCTACCTGCGCGCCCCCGAGCAGGCCCTGGGGGAGCTCGGCGAGGTCGCCCCGGCGAGGCGGGTCGCCGCCACGTGGCTGCGCTCCGCCCTGACCTCCGACGACCATCCGCCCGTCGTCGTCGACGTGCGGACCCACGGCGAGCGCGAGGCGAACGGCTTCATCGAGTCCGCCCTGCACATCCCTCTCGGCGAGCTCCCGGGGCGTACGGACGAACTCCCCGCGGACCGGCCCCTGGTCGTGCACTGCGCGGGCGGCCACCGGTCGTCCGTCGCGGCGAGCGTGCTGCGCCGGCGCGGCTTCGAGGACGTCTCCGACATCCTCGGCGGATACGCCGCCTGGGCCCTTTCGGCGGAACCGGCCGCAGCCACCGGGCTCTCCGAGAGCACCTGACTGCCCCCCGCGCGCTCCCGCGAGCCGCTCAATCCCCCACGCCCTCACCCCGATCGGCCGTCGCCCGCCGGGGGTACCTCACACCTCCCTCAATACCCCCCTGGGTATACAACCTCGATCCGTAAGGACCCCATGAGCGCCACCCCCGCGCCCGCCCCTTCCCTCACCCCCGCCGTGCTGCACCGGCTCGTCCAGGAGGGGCGGGCGCCGCGCCTGCTCGACGTACGCACACCCGGCGAGTTCCGTACGGCGCACATCCCCGGCTCGTACAACGTGCCCCTGGACACCCTGCGCGAACACCGGACCGAGCTCCTGGCCCATCTCGACGACGACGTCGTACTCGTCTGCCGGTCCGGGGCACGCGCCACCCAGGCCGAGAAGGCACTCGCCGACGCCGGTCTGCCGAACCTCCGCGTCCTGGAGGGCGGCATCGTCGCCTGGGAGACGACCGGCGCACCCGTCGACCGGGGCCCCGAACGATGGGACATGGAGCGCCAGGTGCGCCTCGTGGCCGGCTCCCTCGTCCTGACCACCGGCCTCGTCGGCGTGTTCGTGCCCGGCGCGCACCTGATCGGCACCGCGATCGGCGCCGGCCTGACGTACGCGGCCCTCAGCAACTCCTGCGCCATGGGCGTGCTGCTGTCCAAGCTGCCGTACAACCGCGGTCCGCGCCCCGACGTCCGCACGGTGATCACGGAGCTCCGGGGCACGCCGTGACCGCCCTGGTCGTCGGCGCGTCCCTGCTCGTCGGCGTCAGCCTCGGCACGCTCGGCGGCGGCGGCTCGATCCTGACCGTGCCGCTCCTGGTCCACCTCGCCGGGCAGGACGCCAAGGAGGCGATCGCCACCTCGCTGTTCGTGGTCGGCGTCACCAGCCTCGCCGCGCTGGTTCCGCACGCACGCGCCCACCGGGTGCGCTGGCGGACCGGACTGCTCTTCGGCGCGTTCAGCATGGCCGGCGCCTACAGCGGCGGCCGGCTCGCCGCGTACGTCCCGGGCACGGTCCTGCTCGTCGGCTTCGCCCTGATGATGCTGGCCACGGCGGTCGCGATGCTCCGCACGTCCCGGCGCGGCCCGGAGAGGAGACGGCCCGCGCGGGGCGACCTGCCGCTCCGGCACGTCGCGGCACAGGGCCTCGCCGTCGGCGCGGTGACGGGCCTGGTGGGCTCCGGCGGCGGGTTCCTCGTCGTCCCCGCCCTCGCCGTCATCGCCGGGCTGCCGATGGGGATCGCGGTCGGCACCTCGCTCCTCGTCATCGCGATGAACTCGTTCGCCGGCCTCGCCGGGCACCTGTCGGGCGTGACGGTCGACTGGCGGCTCGCCCTGACCGTGACCGCCGCCGCGGTGGCCGGCAGCCTCGTGGGCGGCCGGCTCGCGGGCCGCGTCCCGCAGGACGCGCTGCGCACGGCGTTCGGCTGGTTCGTGGTCGTCATGGGCGCGTTCGTCCTCGCGCGGCAGCTCGACACCGCCGTCTGGACTCTCCCGGTCACGTGGGCGGCGATCGGGATCGCCCTGACCGGCACGGCCGCGGCCCTGCTCCGGCGAAGGGCGAGGCGGGCCCCGACCGCGGGTGCTATCCCTGCGCCCGGTAGATCTTCAGCCGGCCAGGGACGAACAGGTGGACGTAGCCGCACGAGCAGCAGATGAGGCCGTTCGCCGACTCGTTCGCCCACGCCAGGTTGAAGAACTCCATCCCCGAGCTGTTCAGCTTCACCTCCCGCTCGCGGAAGACGTCGCCGCCACACATGAGGCAGTGGATCTTCTTGTCGCCGATCTCCCCGTGCACGATCTTCGCCATGCTGTCTCCCCCTGGTGGCTTCCGGCATCCGGAATCGAACGCACCGTCATGATCGCACCCCACCGATCACCAGGTCATTGCCGGTATGCGGCAGTCCTCGGCCCTCGGTCGGTTCCGTACGCGCAGGCGCGTGCGCCGCTCGACGCTCACGGACCGTCTCCATCAGCGCGTCCACCGCGCCGAGGTCGGCGGCGTCGGCGACGAGGCGGTGTGCGGTGGCCAGGCCCATGCCGCTGGTTCCGCCGGTGACGAGGACGGTCTTCCCGGTGCTGCGGTTCATGCCCGTGCTCCGATCAGGGTGTTCGTGAGGTGGTCGGCGAGGCGGGGCAGCCAGTCGGGGCGCGCGTTGCCGAGGAGGTGGTCGCCGTGCGGGACGGACAGGTAGGTGCCGTGCGGTGCGAGACGGGCCAGGGGCTCGCCGTTCGTCACGCCGGGGATGACGTCCTGGCCTCCGTCCACGACAAGCAGCGGGGCGGCGATGCGGGGTGCCAGGTCCGTGAGGTCCACGCCGCGGACGAACTCCCGGGCCGCGTCGGCCCCTCCGGTACGTCGCGCCATGATGTCCCGTACGGGCTCGGGCAGTTCCGCCCAGTCGAGGCGGAAGGGCCCGCTGACGGTGGCGACCGCCGCGACGCGCGGCTCCAGTGCCGCGGTACGGGCCGCGAAGTAGCCGCCCAGGCTGAGGCCGACGAGCCCGATGCGCGGCACGCCGAGCGCGTCGACGACCCGGCCCACGACCTGCTCGTAGTCGGGCGTCAGGGTCGACGTGGCCGCGAGGACGCCCTGCCCGGGGCCGTCCATGGCGAACACCGCGAGCCCCCTGGCCAGCAGCGCGTCCACCAGATCGAGGAACTCCTCCTTGGCCGAGTCGAGGCCGGGGACGACGACCACGGTGCCGGGGGCGTCGGAGGGGCCGCGCAGTCGGCCGGTGAAGCCCTCACCGGTCACCCGCCGCGCGCCGGGCTCCAGCACCGTGAGCGCCTGGCTCACGGCCCGGTCCGCCGCCGCCGCGGCGCGGGCGGCGTCCGCGTACGGCGCGAGCGTGGCGAGGTGGAACCACCTGGCCGCCGTCAGCAGGTACTCCCCCGCCGTGACGGACGATCCCGCGCCTTCCGCGCGCTCCAGGTACGCCTCTCCGGTGCGTACGAAGGAGGGTCCCCAGTCGGCGACGGAGGTGAGGGCGTCGGTGACACGGTGGTACTCGTGCGGGTCGACACCCGTGCCGGTGGCCCGGGTCCACTGGGCGGCGGCGAAGTCGGCTGCGAAGTCGGCGGCGTTCATCGTGTTGCTCCCGTCGTCAGGACGGCCTTGCCCCGGATCCGGCGTTCCCGCAGGTCGACCAGGGTGTCGGCGGTGTGGGACCAGTCGGCGGTCCGGCCGATCTCCGGGTGCAGCCGGCCTTCCTCCACGAGGCGGACCAGGGTCGCGAGATCGGAGGCGTACGGGGCGCCGGCGTAGTGGAAGTGACGGATCGTGACACCTTCGGGCCCGCCGAGGAGGTCGAAGAAGTCGAGCGTCACGGGGGTGCGGCTGGCCTGGCCGAACCAGACGAGCGTGCCGCCGGGGCGTACCTTCGCGAGCGCGACCGGCAGGTCCGGCCCTCCCGTGGACTCCAGCACGACGTCGAACGGCCCTTGGGCCGCCGCGACGTCGTGGACGACCCGCGCGCCCAGCTCCGCGAGCCGCGCGCCGCGCTCCGGCGTGGCCGTGACGGCGGTGACCTCGGCTCCCGCTCCCACGGCCAGTTCGGTGAGGTAGTGGCCGACGCCGCCGGAGGCACCCGTCAGCAGGACGCGCCGCCCGGCCGCCGAACCGGCCGTGCGCAGCAGGCGCAGGGCGGTGATCCCGGCCAGGGGCAGGGCCGCCGCCCGTACGCTGTCGAGGCCGTCCGGGAGGACCGCGAGGGAGTGCGTGGGCACCGCGGCGTACTCGGCCCAGCCGCCCTGCGCCGGATGCCCGACCACGCGGGTGCCGATGCCGGGGCCCGAGCCGTCCGCGGCCTCCTGCACGACGAGCCCGGCGACGTCCTTGCCCGGCAGCAGCCCCGGCCGGGGGCGTTCGAGGAGGAACGTCTCGCCGCGGTTCGGTGAGAACGCCTCGACCTTGATCAGTGCCTCGCCGGGCTCCGGGACGGGCTGGGGTGCTTCGGCGAAGGCGACCGGACGCGCCGCCTCCCCCGTGGGAATCAGTCTTCGCATGACCACGATGCAACCTCCGCGACCGCCCCGCGATCCAACAACAGACGGACGACGCCGACAACACATGGTTGTCACCTATGGTGAGAGCCGTGGATCTCGACATGGCACAGGTACGCGCCTTCGTGCGCACCGCCGAGGAACTGCATTTCGGGAGGGCCGCCGGGACGCTCGACGTCTCCCAGCAGGCCTTGTCCAAGCGGATCGCGCGGCTGGAATCCCTGCTCGGCACCCGGCTGTTCGAGCGCGGCGGCAACGGCGTCCGCCTCACCGCGGCCGGACGGCGTTTCCTCGCGCCCGCCCGGCAGGCGCTGGCCGCCGCCGACACCGCGGTCGCGGCGGCCGTGGGGAACGACCGTCCGCTGCGCGTGGACGTCTGGGGGCACCTCTACGCGCCGATGCGGACCCTGGCCCAGGTCGCCGGAGAGGCCGGGGAGTTGGTGTCGGGGCACGGACGCGACCTGCCGTCGGTGACGGAGGGACTGCTGCGGGGTGACATCGACGCGGCGATCGGCCGGGTCCACCCCCCGCTGCGCGCCGGGCTGACGCACCGGCTCGTCCGCCTCGAACCGGTCGACGCCGTCCTCAGTACGGACCATCCGCTCGCCGCCGAACCGTCACTGCGCCCGGACCGGCTGCGCGACAGCGTGCTGTGGGCACCCGGTCCGCTGGACCGGCTCGACTTCCTCCACCGGTTCGCCGACCGGTTCGGCATCCACGACAGGGCCGCGAGCGTCAATCTGGGCCTCGCCCACTTCCTCGGTGAGGTGGCGGCGGACCCGCGGCGCTTCTCGCTGCTGCCCGCCGACGTTCCCCTGCCGGAGGTCCCCGGGCTGCGCTCGGTCCCGCTGGTCGATCCCACACCGCTGTACGCCTGGTCGCTGCTGTGGCGCACCGGCAGCGGGCACCCCGGGCTGCAGGGGCTCACTGCCGCCTGCGCCGCGGAGGCACGGCGCAGCCGATGGCTCGAGTACGACCCCGCACGCGACTGGCTGCCCGAGCCGCCCGGACCGGCCTCCCTCACGGCGTGACGGCCAGTCGTCGGAGCAGCGGAAGGTCCACGTCCAGCAGACTTCGCACGACGGTGCGGCGCGGCGCCGGGGGGATGGTGCCGAGCGAGGGCACGGCCACGACCGCGCAGTGGGCCGCCTCGGCCGAGGCGACGCCGGTCGGGGTGTCCTCGACGGCGACGCAGGCGGCCGGAGCGGCGTCGAGGGCGGTCAGGGCCGCCCGGTAGGGGTCGGGGTACGGCTTGGTGCGCGGGGTCTCGCCCGCCGCCACGGAGAGTGTGAACCAGTGCCGGCCGAGGGCGTCGAGGACGGTGTCCACGACCGGCCGCGGTGAGGCCGAGACCAGCGCCGTGGGGATGCCCGCGGCGTGGAGCGCCGCGAGGAGTTCCACGGCCCCCGGGAGGGGGGCCACCTGGCCGCGTACGAGTTCCGTGAAGCGCTGTTCGAGGGAGTCGCCGAGCCGGGCCGGGTGCGCGCGGCCTGCCGCCGCGCGGGAGGCGAGGTGCTCGGCGCAGTCCTCGACGGAGCGGCCGAGGACGAAGGCGAGGTCCGCGTCCGTGAGGGCGATGCCCAGGCCGCGGGCCTCCTCCTCGACCGTCCGCCGCCAGAGGCGCTCGGTGTCGACGAGTGTGCCGTCCATGTCGAAGAGGACCGCTTGGAGTTCGGTGGGCACGGGCACGGGGATGCTCCCTGGGGGTGAGCTGATCGGGGCGGGTCACTCCTCGGTGGCTCCGAGGGCGGGGGTGTCACGCAGGTGGACGTGGCGCGTGGCGGTGGCGTGGAGTTCGAGGACGGTGACGTCGTTGGCGCCGGCCCTGAGGACGGGCGCCGGGACGTACAGGCTGGTCTGCGGGCCTCGGGACCAGTAGCGGCCCAGCGGGAAACCGTTGATCCAGGCCAGGCCCTTCGTCCAGCCGTCGAGGTGGAGGAAGGTGTCGGCGGGCTCGTCCGCGGTGAGGGTTCCCCGGTGGAAGGCGGGCCCGACCGGCGGCCGTGCGGGGTCGAAGGGCTCGTACGCGAGGGTGTCCGGCCGGTCCAGGGGCAGGGCGCGGCTGTGCCAGACGGCGGGCGGGGTGCCGTTGATCGTAGTGCGGCCGAGCAGGCCCTTGTGGTCGCGGATCCGCGGCCCGTAGTTGACGCGCCCCTGGTTCTCGACGAGGACGGCGAGCCGGGCGCCCGGGCGGGGGGCGGTGAAGGCGAGGGCGTGTTCGTGGTTCTCGCGTTCCAGGACGCCGACCGGCTGTCCGTCGACGAAGACCTGGGCACGGTCGTGGACCTGCTCGGCGTGCAGGACCGCCGGTCCCGGGGTGGGCAGGCCGGTCTCGTAGAGGACGAATCCGAAGGGGTGGCCGAGTTCTTCCATGGTCAGCGGCCGATCGGCGGTCGCCGGGACGCCGAGGGCGTCGGCGTGTGCCAGGAGGCCGGCCGTGTGGGTGAGCTCCACCGGCCCGTACGCCGCCTTGGGGGCGACGGGCGGCAGAGGGTCCTCGGGGACGGGCGCGTGACGGGCGATGACCTCGCGGAAGGCGGCGTACTTGGGGGTGGGGTCCCCGGCCTCGTCGAGGAGGGCGTCGTAGTCGTAGGAGGTGACGGTGGGACGGTAGGTCCCCTTGTCGTTGGCTCCGTTGGTGAAGCCGAAGTTGGTGCCGCCGTGGAACATGTAGATGTTGACGGAGGCGCCGGCGGCGAGCAGGGTGTCGAGCTCCGCGGCGGCGTCGGCCGGGTCGCGGCGGGCGTGGATGCCGCCCCAGCGGTCGAACCAGCCGATCCAGAACTCCGAGCACATCAGCGGACCCCGCGGCCGGAGCTCGCGCAGCGCGGCCAGGCCTTCGGCGGCGCGGCCGCCGAAGTTGGCGGTGGCCAGGACGCCGTCGAGGCTTCCGCGGGCGAGGTCGGAGGGCTGGTCGCAGGTGAAGAGGGGCACGTCGACGCCGTGGCGGCGCAGCATGGCGGTGAGCTCGGCCAGGTAGGCGGTGTCGTCGCCGTGCGCGCCGTACTCGTTCTCGACCTGGACGGCGATGATCGGTCCGCCGTTGCTGCCGAGGTGGGGGCGGAGCGGTGTGAGGAGGGCGCCGAGGTAGTCGTCGACGGCGCTCAGGTAGCGGGGGTCTCGGCTGCGCGGTACGAGGTCGTCCTCGGCGAGCAGCCAGGAGGGAAGGCCGCCACCCTCCCACTCCGCGCAGATGTACGGGCCCGGCCGGAGGAGGACGTGGAGTCCTTCGGCGGCCGCGGTGTCGAGGAAGCGGGGCAGGTCGAGACCTCCGTCGAGGCGGAACTCCCCGCGGCGGGGGGCGTGCGCGTTCCACGGGACGTAGGTCTCGACCGTGTTGAGGCCCAGCAGCCGTGCCTTGTGGAGTCGGTCGGCCCACTGCTCCGGGTGGACGCGGAAGTAGTGCAGGGCTCCGGAGACGATCCGGAACGGGTGGGCGTCGAGACGGAAGCCGTCGTCGGCGATCTCCAGTCGGGACATGCGGTGCTGCTCCTCAGAGGGGGTGACCGGGTGCGAAGGTCGGTTCTAGGCGAGCGGGCGGCACAGCAGCGCGTCGGGGACGCCGCCGTGGTTCCACTTCCATGTGAAGGCGACGCCGGCGACGTACTCGTCGTCGTCGCACTGGCCCTTGTAGTAGCCCGGCGCCCAGTCGCTGGCGTTCGAGCCGCCGGTGGCGGGCCGGTTGTCGCCCTTGTCGAACCAGAGCACGCGGTCGGTGGTGGGCAGGGAGGCGGTCGCGGGCGCGCACAGCAGGGCCGACATGGCGTTGCCCTTCACGCTGTAGCCGACCGCGAAGGTGCGGTCGGGGCACTGGCGCTTGTCGTAGCCGCTCGCCCAGTCGCCCCCGGTGACGTACCGCTCGTCGGTGACGACGGTCCAGGGGCCGCTCGCCTTGGCCGGCTGCCCGGCGTCGGTGCACAGGCCGCGGTTGTCGCTGCGGCCGAGTCCGACGAGTCGCTGGCTGTCGGGGCAGTTGCCCTTGCGGTTGCCCGGGGACCAGTCCGGCTTCGCCAGCATGGTGGCGGAGACGTTGTAGTCGGTGTGGTCGAGGTCGAGCATGTTCCAGCGGGTGGCCGGTGCGATGGGTCCGGTCCTGCCGCCGGCGACGAGCTTGTTCCAGTCGTCGGCGCGCCAGTCGCCGCCGTCCTGGATGCCCTGGCGGCTGCCGTTCGCTCCGTATCCGAGGAGGGCCCAGTTGTCCATCTGGGCGCCGGAGGCGTCGGTCCAGCCGACGAGGGGCCAGATCGCGAAGTCGGTGTCGTTCTTGACGAGGATGTCGGTGAAGCGGTGGAACCAGGCCTGTTCCTTGGTGTTGGTCGAACCGCGGCCGCCCGCGCCGAACTCGCTGATCCAGACCGGTGCGGTGAAGTGCTGTCCCGACCGGGTGACGAAGAGGGCCTCGTCGTCGACGACCTGGGCGAGCTGCTCGGCGGTGAAGTCCTGGTAGCGGGGGTCGCTGGTGGAGCCGGGGCCGCTGCCGGCTCCGGTGTTGGCGGGGCCGGTGTAGCCGTAGAAGTGGGCGGCGTACACGAGCTTGTCCGACTGGATCAGGGTGTGGGAGAGGGTGGCGACCGGCTTCAGCTGCGGGCGGCCGTGCTCAAGACCGTCGAGCGGGATGCCGTACCAGTTGATGCCCTCCATGACGATGAGCATGTCGGGGTTGGCCTGGAGGATCTTGTTCCCGGCCTCTTCGTACGCGGCGTACAGGTCGTGGTCGTCGTACCAGCCCCAGTTGGGGTTGTCCCAGGTGTCGCGGCGGACCTCGTTGCGCAGGTCGGCGCCGACCACGCGCTTGTTGGTCTTGTAGCGGTTCGTCAGGAACACCCAGTCGTTCACCCACTGCTGGGTGGTCTGACCGCTGTTCCAGCGCTCGTTGCCGTCGAGGCCGCAGCAGAAGCGGGACGTGGTGGTGTGGTTGTTGAGGATCACCGCGAAGCCGTCGGCGGTGAGCGCGGCGATGGCCGCGTCGAGCACCTGGAGGGGGGTCTTGCCCTTCAGCTGCGGGTTGGCGGCGACGGCCGCGTCCGGGACGGGGGTGGTGTTGTGGACGAGGGCGTTGGAGAACGGCAGCCGGATGCTGTTGAGGCCGAGGCGGTGGAAGTCGGCCAGGATCGTGGACATGGGGACCCGGTCGAGGCCCAGGGGCATGTCGTCGGCCTTGATGCCGTGCATGTGGTTGGCGGGGTCGTCGATGTCCCCGCTGCCGGTCCAGGTGCCCTGGGCGCCCTCCCAGTTGCCCGACTTCAGCTTGAAGCGGTTGCCGTCGGCGTCGACGATCCAACGGCCCCGGGTGCTGAGCGGTGCGGTCCAGGACGCGGCGAGCTGCGGGCCGGTCAGGGGCACGGGCGGTGCCACCGCCTCCGCCGCGGCGGGCTGGAGCGAGGTGGCGGAGGCGGGTGTGCCGAGGAGCAGCGCCGACAGCACGGCGAGGGCCGCTGTCGCGCGTCGGAGCAGTGGGCGAGATGGCACGGGATCTCCTTACGGAAGGGGTCGTGAGCCTGTTCTCGTGGTGCGGTTCATGAGGGGCGGAGCCGTGGAGCCGCGGGTCAGCCCTTGAGGCCGCTGGTGGCGATGCCTTCGACGATGTAGCGCTGGGCGACGAGGAACATGACGACCAGGGGCGTGATGGTGACGACGGCGCCGGCGAAGAGCCCCGGCAGGTTGATCGTCTGCGAGGTGAGGAAGGTGGACAGCGCGATCTGCGCGGTCCAGGCGGACGGGTCCTGGCCGATGACCAGGGGCCACAGGAAGGAGTTCCAGCTGTCGATGAAGGACAGCGCCCCGAGCGAGGCCAGCATGGCTCCGGAGCTCGGCAGCGCGATCCGGCGGTACAGACCGAGCCAGCCGAGGCCGTCGAGCCGGCCGGCCTCCTCGATCTCGGTCGGGCACTGGAGGTAGAAGTTGCGGAACAGCAGCACCGCGAACGGGTTGAAGAGACCGGGCACGATGAGGCCCCAGAGCGTGTTGACGCCGCCCATCGAGCCGACGACGACGAACGTCGGGACGAAGGTGACCGAGCCGGGGATCATCAGCGTCGCCACCACCAGGGCGAGCAGCACACCGCGTCCCGGGACGGGGATCCGGGCCAGGGCGTAGCCGGCGGCGGACGCGAGGAGGGTGGAGACGGGCGCGGTGATGCCGGCGATCAGCAGCGAGTTGCCGAGGGCCCGGCCCATGTTGACGGTGGGGTCGGCGAACAGGGCGGTGAAGTTCTCGAAGTGCAGGGACGAGGGCCACCACGTCCACTCCGGAGCGGTCAAACTCCGCGAGTCCATCAGCGAGTTGCGGAGCATCAGGTAGAAGGGCGCGAGGAAGGCCGCGGTCAGCAGGCCGATGAGCAGACCGCGGACGAGCAGGCGCGCGCCTCGGGACACTCCGGGCAGGGTGATCACGGGTGTCGTCACGGGTGACTCACTCTCCGCTCCTGCCGAAGCCGGTGAACCGACCCTGGATCAGGGTCACTCCGACGATGACGGCGGTGAGCACGAAGGCGCCGGCGGAGCCGAGGCCGTAGTTCTGGCTGCCCATGGCGGTGTTGTAGAGGTGGACCAGCGGGGTCTGTACGGGGGCGGTGCCGGTTCCGGAGAGCCCGCTGTTGAAGAGGTTGTAGAACTCGTCGAAGGCCTGGAAGGCGGCGATGAAGAGGAGCATCAGGACGGCGACGGAGGTGTTCCGTAGCATCGGCAGGGTGATCCTGGTCAGGAGCCGCCGGCCGGTGGCGCCGTCGAGTGCGGCGGCCTCGTTGACCTCCTGGGGGATGGCCTGGAGCCCGGCGAGGAAGAGCACCATGTAGAAGCCGACCTGGAGCCAGAGGCGCAGGGTGACGAGCACGACCCAGTAGAGCGGCGGCGAGGAGGACTGCAGCCAGGCCACGGGTTCCGCTCCGAACCAGCCGCCGATCGTGTTGGCGATGCCCGCCGGCAGGCCGTTGAACAGGGACATCTTCCACAGCAGTGACGCGGCGACGTACGAGACGGCCGCCGGGATGAGGAAGGTGGTCCGCAGCAGCGCCCGGCCCCGGCGGACCCGGTGCACGAGCAGGGCGAGACCGAGGGAGGCGGCGAAGGTGACCGGCACGATGAACGCGGTGAAGACGAGGATCTGGAGCAGGGAGTCGCGGAACGCCTGGTCGGACAGGAGCCTTTGGTAGTTCTCGAGTCCGACCCACTGGCCGAGGGCGATGGTGCCGCGCGCGTCGCTGAGGCTGAGCAGGAAGCTCCAGCCGATCGCGACGTACTTGAAGACGCCGAGCCCGATCAGCGTCGGCGCGGTCAGCACCACGAACGCGATCCAGGCGGACCGGCCGACGCGGGGACGGCCGCTGCCGGGACGGCCGGTACGGGAGCGGCCCGTACGGGGACGGCCGGCCCGGCCGGCACCGCGCGGGGAGTCCGCGCGGCGCCCGGCACGTTCGGGCTTCAGCGTGAGGTCGGTCGCCGGGTTCATCGGCCGCGCTGCTTGTCTATCTCGCTCTGGGCCTTCTTCACCGCGTCGGCCAGGAGGGCGGCCGGGTCGCCCTTCCCGCCGACGATCTTCGCCGCGGCTCCGTTGAAGGCGCTGCTCACGGCGGTGTCCCAGGTGCCCGGGTAGTGCTTCCCGTACTTCTGGGAGAGCGCCACGGTCTCCTTGGCGGGGCCGGCTGCGAGCTTCTTCGCGGTGGCCGCCACGGACGTGCGCGGCGGGACGTGGAATCCGTAGCTCTCGGCGAAGTCCTTCTGCAGATCGGCCTGTTCGATCCACAGCCACTGGACGAACTTCTTGGCCGCGGCCACGTTCTTCCCCTTCGCGTTGACGCAGCTGGTCCATCCGCCGACCCGCACGACAGGAGCGCCGCCGGCCTTGAAGGCGGGCCAGGGCACCACGCCGAAGTCGTCGCCGAGCGCTGCCGTGACGGCCGGCATCGACCACAGTCCGCCCCACTGCATGGGCACGACGCCCTGGATGAGGGCGGCGGGGTCCCACCAGTCGGTGGTGAAGCCGAGCAGCAGCGACTTGTCGTCGTGCAGGCGCTTCAGCCCGGTCAGCGCTTCGAGGGCCTGCGGCGACCCGAACGTCACCTTGCCGTCGGGGGCCACGAGGTCGCCGCCGTTGGAGAAGACGGCGAGGGTGGCGGAGTCGCCGAGGCCGTCGTTGCCGACGAACAGGCCCTTGTTCTTCTTGGTGGTGAGGGCCTTCGCCGCGGCGACGAGGCCGTCGAAGGTGGCGGGCGGGGTGATCCCGGCCTTCGAGAGGACGCTCTTGCGGTAGTAGAGCATCATGACGTCGTCGATCATCTTGACGCCGTAGAGCTTGCCGTCGACGCCGACCGCGTCGACGGCGTTCTTGTTGAAGTCGCCTCTGGCGCTGCCGTACACGTCGTCGAGGGCGGCGATCTGGCCCCGGCGGGCGAGGCTCTCGCTGAAGTCGCCGATCTCGAACACGTCGGGGGCGGCTTCGGTCAGCAGGGTCGCGTTGAGCTTGCCCGCGTAGTCGCCGGGCACCCACGTCACCTTGACGGCGATGTCCGGATGGGCCTTGGTGAAGGCGGTGGCGTAGCGGAGGACCGCCTGTTGGGCGCCGGCCTCGCCGTAGGCGTGGTACCAGACGTTGAGGGTGGTCTTCGCTCCGGAGGAGCCGCCGGTGGGGTCGGTGCTGCAGGCGGTCGTCAGGACGCTTCCGGCGGCGACGAGCAGCGATCCCGTGAGGAATCCGCGTCGGCTAAGCTCGGTTCTGCGTGCGCTCATGTCCCGTCCTTCTGTGAGGGTGTGTGCAGGGCGGATGTGCTACCTGGTCGACGCCTTCGTCAGTGCTTGCCGGCAGAGGAGGGCGACGGCCAGGGAGTCGTACGTGACGGCTGCGGGAGCGATCAGCCGGCGCCGGCCGTGGGTGTGGCCATGGCCATGTACTGCGGGAAGAGCGCCTGAATGGCCACGGCGGCGCCACCGCGGGCCCACTCCTCCCAGGGGAGCGGGCGCAGCGACAGCGGGCACCGGGAGGCCGCCCCGAAGGCCTGTGCCGCGTACGCGTCCTGGATGTGACGGCCGAGCAGGTCGTAGGCGTCGACACCTTCGCCGCTGACGACGACCCGCTCCGGGCCGACGAGGTTGACGAGTGCGGCGATGCCGACGCCGATCGCGTGTCCGGCCCGGGCGAAGGCCCCGCGGGCGGCGGGGTGTCCTTCACGGGCCATGTCGACGACCTCGCCGAACGTGAGGTTTTCGATTCCGGTGTCGCGGCGGACCGCTGCGAGGATCGCGTCGGTCGAGGCGACCGCCTCGACGCAGCCGTTCGCCCCGCACCAGCAGCGCGGACCGGTCGGGTCCACGCAGACGTGTCCGACCTCTCCCGCGACGCCGTGGGCGCCCCTGAGCAGGCGCCCGTTGACGACGAGGGCGGAACCGATGCCCGCGCCGATGGTGACCAGCGCGAAATATCCGGTGCCGATGCCTTCGCCGAACCAGTGTTCCGCGACGGTCAGCGCCCTGACGTCGTTCTCGACGGTGACCGACAGACCGGTGGAAGCGGCGAGCAGGTCCGCGAGCGGTACGTCCCGCCAGCCGAGGAGTCCGGAGTGGCGGAGCAGACCGCTGTCGCGGTCCACGTCGCCGTTGACCGCGACGCCGAGGTGACGCGTACGGTCCCGGAACGCCGGTTCGGTGTCAAGCAGTTCGTCGACGAGCTCGGCGACGAGACGGGCGACGACCTCGGGGGTGCACTCCCCGAGGGGCCGGACGGCCGTGGCCCGGATGCCGGCCCGCAGATCGCACACGGCGCCGAAGAGCGTGCCGAGGGTGATCTTCACACCGATGAAGTACTCCCGGTCAGGAGCGACCGCCAGCGGGTTGACCGGCCTCCCCGCACCGGGTGCGGTGCGCTCCGGCGGCAGTTCGTACAGGTAGCCGTCGTCGATGAGGGGCCTGGCCGCCTTGGTGACGGCGGTCGAGGAGAGCCCCGTCCGCCGGGCCAGCTCCACTCTGCTGAGTGGACCCTCGGCGAGCAGCAGGGCGAGCACCGCCGTCTCGGCGGGTGCGGTGACCAAGGGCTGTGAGTGATGTCGAAACACGGGAGCAACGTAGAGCAAATAAATAACTTCTTCCAGTATTGATTTGGAAGTCGGGCCCGCCCTACGCTCAGCCCGCCTCCTCACTCTGCCCAGGACGCTCGACGTCGGTGTCGCTGTCCCGCCATCTCGCCCTGGATTCCTGCCTGTTACTCCTCCGCACGTCAGGGGACCATTCGTGCTCGCCACGCTCCCGCCCATCACCTTCGATGCCGATCGCGGCGTCGCGCTCCTGCGCACGCCGAACAGCCTGTACGCGCTGCGCGTCGGTGCCGACGGCAGCCCCCGGCACCTGTACTGGGGCGCACCACTCGACTCCGTCGCCCTCGTCGAACTCCCCGACTCGGTCTCTCCCGCCGCCAGCAGCTTCGAGGCGGACGCGGCGCCCGACGAGCTCGCTCCGCAGACCGGGGCGCGCTTCGGACCCGCGGGCCTTCAAGTCCGCTTCGCCGACGGGACCCGGGGCACCCAGTGGCGCTTCGCCGGTCACTCCGTCGACGGCGGCGAGCTCCGGCTGCGGCTCGACGACCGGCACCGCCCCCTGCGGGCCGAACTCTGCTACCGCGTCCGACCGGACACCGATGTCGTGGAACGCTGGACGGAGTTGACCCACACCGGGGCGCCGGACGGTCCGCCGGATCCGGTCGCCGTCGACCGGCTGGACTCGGCCTCCTGGACCGCTCCCCCGCTGGCCGACTACCGGCTGAGCCATCTGGTCGGCGGCTGGAACAGCGAGTTCCAGCTCCAGCGCGACCGACTGGCCGTGGCCGAGACCGTGTTGACGAGCCGTCGAGGGCTCACGGGTCACCACGCGAGCCCGTGGCTGGCCGTCGACGACGGCACCACGACCGAGGAGCTGGGCGAGGTGTGGAGCACCGCACTGGCCTGGAGCGGGAGTTGGCGCGTCACGGTCCACCGCGACCCGGTCGGCCGCACCACCTGGACCGGCGGATTCGGTCACGAGGGGATCAGCTGGACCCTGCGGGCGGGGCAGAGCCTTCATACACCGACGTACGCGGGCCTCTACTCGTCGCGCGGCTTCGGCGCGGCCAGTCGCGCCTGGCACGCGTACGTACGCGGGCACGTGCTGCCGGCGCCCGAGCGGGACCGGCCGGTGCTCTACAACTCCTGGGAGGCCACCGGATTCGACGTCGACGAGGCCGGGCAGATCCGGCTCGCGCACCTGGCGGCCCGTGCCGGCGCCGAACTCTTCGTCCTGGACGACGGCTGGTTCGGCACACGCCGTGACGATCGTTCCGGGCTCGGCGACTGGACGCCCCGCCGGGAGGCCTTCCCGGGCGGGCTGCGCCCGCTCGCCGACGAGGTGCACCGGCTGGGCATGGACTTCGGGCTGTGGGTGGAGCCGGAAATGGTCAATCGCGACAGCGAGTTGTACCGGGCCCATCCGGACTGGGTCCTCCACTCGCCCCGGCTCGACGCGACGGAACTGCGCAACCAACTGGTCCTGAACTTCGCGCGGCCCGAGGTCGAGGAGTGGGCGCAGCGGACCTTGGACCATCTCGTGCGCGCCTACGACGTCGACTGGCTCAAGTGGGACGCCAACCGGGCCTTCACCGAGGCCGGCTGGGGCGGCCACCCCGACCCCGACCGTCTGTGGATCGACCACACGCGGGCCGTCCACCGGATCATGGACCGGCTGCGTGCCGGCCACCCCGGTCTGCGGATCGAGGCGTGCGCGGGCGGCGGCGGGCGCGTCGACCTCGGCATGCTCGCCCGCACCGACCAGGCCTGGACGTCGGACAACACCGACCCGGTCGACCGGATCGGCATCCAGCACGGTTTCGGTCAGCTGTTCCCCGCGGCTGCCATGGCCGCGTGGGTCACCGACAGCCCCAACCCGGCCACCGGCCGGCGCACTCCGCTGCGTTTCCGCTTCCATGTCTCCATGGCCGGGGCGCTGGGGCTCGGCGGGGACCTGACGTCCTGGTCCGAGGAGGAGCTCGCGGAGACGGCCGAGCTCGTCGCCCGGTACAAGGACATCCGCCCGCTCGTCCAGCGGGGCCATCAGCACCGGGTGGCCGCGGGCGGACCGGTGACCGCCGTCCACTACGCGGCTCCGGACGACAGCGAGCACGCGCTCCTCGTCTGGCGCCCCACGACCCGCTTCGGTCACCGCCCCGCCCCGGTGCGGCTGCCGGCCCTCGATCCCGGGGCGCGCTACCTCGACCCGGACCTGAACCGCGTGCACAGCGGGGCCGTTCTGGTGCGCCAGGGCATCGACCCGCGCCTTCCGGACGGCGACTACGCGAGCAGCCTGATCCGGCTCCGCCGCGTCGGCCCCTGAGCGTCACGCTTCTCCGAGGCCGCCGCTCCCTCACCTCCCACCCACGACTCTCAGGACCCCTCATGAACGCTGCCACGGACACCGCCCGCGTCCTGGTGATCGGCATCGACGGCGTACGCCTCGACCTGCTTCCCGAACTCGACACCCCGCACCTCGACGGCATCGCCCGTGCCGGCTTCCTGGCGCCCGTCGAGGTGGACGCCGCGACACCCACGATGTCCGGCCCGTGCTGGACCACCATCGTCACCGGCGTCGGCGTCGCCAAGCACGGCGTGTGGGCCAACCGCTTCGACGGCAACCGGCTCGACGTCTTCCCCGACTTCACGACCCGTCTCGCCGCCGAGTGCGGGCGGCGGACCTTCGCCGTCGGAGGCTGGGCACCGCTCTTCCTCGCCCAGCAGGGCGGCCCGCTGTTCGTCGCGCCCACCCGGCTCGGCTACGTGGCCCCCCGCGAGGACACCCCCGAGGCGTGGGAGGAGGTGGACGAGCGGGTGACCGTCGAGGCGGAGCACCTCCTGGGCCTGGACGAGGAGCTCCACGCGGGTTTCGTCTATCTCGGCGCCGTCGACGAGACCGCCCACTTCCTCGGCTGCGACAAGGAGTACCGCCGGGCGATCGAGGCCGCGGACCGCCGCCTCGGTCGGATCCTCTCCGCCGTACGCGATCGTCCCGGCCATGCGACGGAGCAGTGGACGATCATCGTGGTGACGGACCACGGCCACCGCGACGAAGGCGGCCACGGCGGGCGCAGCCGCCTGGAGCGCACGGCCTGGATCGCCGCGTGCGGTCCCGGACTGACCGCCGGCGCGGTGCCGTCCGGCCTCCACCACGCCGATGTCGCCGCCCACGTCTACACGGCCCTGGGCATCACGCCCGACCTCCACTGGACGTTGGACGGTACCGCCTTCACCACGTGACCCGATGACCCTGCCGCGTCTGACGGAGGGGCGCCACGGCGAGCTCGGTATCGCGGCGGTGACCGAAGTGCTCCGACTCGGGGGAAACGTGACGGCCAATCCGATCGCAAGAGTTCCGAACTGATCAAGAACGGTTCTATAGTTCCGTCGTTCAACCTCCTTCCCCGTGTGCCTGCTCTCGAGAGTCTGGTTGATGTCGGCGTCATCCACCCCGTTCCGCCCTGCCCTGATCGCCTCGCTGCTGACCCTCGCCGCGGGGGGTGCGCTCGCCGTGGCGGCGACCACCGCGGCGCCGGCCGGGGTCCGCCCCGCGTTGGGCTGGTTCGCCGTGTGCGGCGTCCTGTTGCTGTCCGCCGCGGCCTTCTCCGTCACCTGGTACGCCCGCACCTCGCGGGCGCTCGGTCGGCGGGCGGAGGTCCTCGCCGCCGAGCTCGCCTCCCGGGAGGCCTACGTCGGCCGGTACAAGGACACCGCCGAGCGCGACGCGGCGGCGCTCAAGGAGCGGTACGAGGCGGAGGCCGCCGCCTCCGCCGCCCGTGACGCGGCACGTACCGAGGAGCTCGTACGGTCGCACCAGGCCGAGACGGATCGCCTCGTCGCGGCGCGGGCGGCCGACGTCGACCGCCTCGAGGGCCGGCTGCGCCGCGCGGAGTCCGCCCGGTCCGCGGCCATGGCCGCGGCGGCCAACGCGGCCGGACGGATGCAGGCACTGGCCACGAGCATGATGGCCGACCTGCGGGACATGGAGCACCGGCACGCCGACGAGGACGTCCTCACCGACCTCCTCCACCTCGACCACCGCACCGCCCAGGCCGGCCGGCTCGCCGACTCCATCGCCGTGCTGACCGGAGCCCGTTCGGGCCGGCGGTGGACGCGCCCGATCGTCATGGAATCGATCCTGCGCGGCGCCATGGGCCGGATCGGCGGCTACCAGCGGGTGCGGCTGCACTCCGGCAGCGAGGCGGCGGTGACCGGTCACGCCGCCGAGGGCATCATGCACGCCCTGGCCGAACTCCTCGACAACGCCGCGAACTTCTCCCCGCCCAACGCGGAAGTGCACGTGTACGTGGAGGAGGTGCCGGCCGGCCTCGTCATCACCGTCGAGGACAGCGGCCTGGCGATGAGCGACGTGCAGCTGAGGCGCGCGGAGGCCGCCGTCGGAACGGCCGCCCAGGACCTGGCCGGCCTCTCCGGAACCCGTCTCGGCCTGCACGTGGTCGGCCGGCTGGCGCGCAAGCACGGCCTGACCGTGTCCTTCCGCCCCTCGGCACGCGGGGGCACCGGCGTCCTTCTGATGGTGCCGCAGGAACTCATCAGCCGCGCGCCCGAGGAGCCGGCCGTCTCGTCCGGCGAGCCGCAGCTCCCGGTGGCCGGCCGCGGGGTGACCGCCCCGCCCCCCGCCCCGGCCCCCGACCGGACGCCCTCCGCCACCCCGGCCACCCCCCACCCCGTCCACGAGCCCGAGGGCGACGCGGACACGAGCGGCGCGGGAGAGCCGGACGGAGTCGTCCTGCCGCGCCGCCGTCGCGGACAGACCCTGGCCGCCCAGCTCAAGAGCGAGGACACCCCCGCGGAGACCCGCCAGGAGGCTCCGCGCACCGGCGCGGCCGCCACCGGGGCCCCGCCGCGCTTCGGCAGCTTCCACCGGGCCGTGCGCGGCGCGGGAGGCCGGGCCGCCGACGAGCAGCCGACCGGCACACCCGTACCGTCCGACCCCCAGGACCCGGCGGCCGCACCGCACACGTCGGCGTCCACGAACTCCCCGTATTCGGAAGGCAATCCGCGATGACCGGCACCACCACCGACGAGAAGCTCAGCTGGCTCCTGGAGGGCCTGCTGGAACGCACCCCGGGCACCCGTCACGCCCTGGTGCTCTCCCGCGACGGCCTCAAGCTCTGCCGTACCTCCGGGCTCTCCGTCGACCAGGCCGACCAGCTCGCCGCGATCTCCGCGGGCATCCAGAGCCTGTCGCACGGTGCCTCCGTCGAGTTCGGCGACGGCACGGGCGGGGTCCGCTCCGCGATGGCCGAGTTCTACGGCGGCATCCTCTTCATCGTGGAGGCGGGCGACGGCGCCCACCTCGCGCTCGTCGCCGACGAGGACGCCGACGCCGGACTCGTGGGCCACAACATGACGGAACTGGTCGAGCAGCTGGGCGAGCACCTCGTCGCCAGGCCCCGGGGATGAGGCGGGTCAGGCCGGGCCGGGACGACTCGCCCGACCGCCTCTACACCGTCACCGGCGGTCGTACCCGCGCCGGGTCCGACGCCTTCGACGTGGTGACGCTGGTGGTCGCCGAGAGCGACCCGGTCCCCGGGATGCAGTCCGAGCACGCCGCGATCCTGCGCATGTGCCGGTTCCCCACGGCGGTGGTCGAGGTGGCGGCCGGGCTCGGTCTGCCCGTGTCGATCACACGGATCCTCCTGGCCGACCTGCACGACACCGGCCGGATCAGCGCCCGACACCCCCGGCCCTCGTACCGCCTTCCCGATCACGACATCCTGGAGCAGGTGCTCGTTGGACTCCGTAGCCTCTGAACCGCGACAACGTCAGACCCTGCACAGCACCGCCGACAACGGACTGAAGATCGTCATCGTCGGCGGCTTCGGAGTCGGCAAGACCACCCTGGTCCGCTCGGTCAGCGAGATCCGTCCGCTGAACACCGAGGAGACGATGACGCAGGCCGGCGAGCACATCGACGACACCGTCGGCGTCGCCGCGAAGAAGGCCACCACCGTGGCGTTCGACTTCGGCCGGATCTCCCTCGACGCGCGCAACGTCCTGTACTTGTTCGGCGCCCCCGGCCAGGAGAGGTTCTGGTTCCTGTGGGACCGGCTCTTCACCGGCACGCTCGGGGCCGTCGTCCTCGTCGACACCCGACGGCTCTCCGACTCCTGGTACGCCGTCGACCGGCTCGAACACCACGGCACGCCGTTCGTCGTGGCCTGCAACGACTTCGGCGGGCCCGCCCACACGCCCGCCGAGGTCCGCGAGGCCCTCGACCTCGCCGACGAGGTCCCGCTGGTCTTCTGCGACGCCCGGTCACGCGAGTCCGGCAAGCAGGTCCTGATCGCGCTCGTCGAGCACCTGAAGACCCTCGTCCCCTCGGACCCGCAGCCGATCCCGGAGCCCACCCCGTGACCCACCCCGCGTGCCCAGCCGTCCCCCTGAGCGGCCCCGCGTTCCAGACCGACCCCGTCGAGCTGTACCGGCGGATCCGGCGTGAGCACGGCGCCGTCGCCCCGGTCGTGCTCGACGGCGACGTACCCGCCTGGCTGGTCCTCGGCTACCGCGAGCTGCACCAGGTCACCAGCGACCCCGTCCTCTTCTCGCGCGACTCCGAGCTGTGGAACCAGTGGGACGCCATCCCGGCGGACTGGCCGCTGCTGCCCATGATCGGCCGCAAGCAGCCGTCCATCCTCTACACCGTGGGCGAGCGGCACCGCGAGCGCGCCGGCGTCATCTCCGACGCGCTGGAGTCCGTCGACCCGTTCGCCCTGAAGGAACGGGCCGAGCGCTTCGCCGACGAACTCATCGACGGGCTCTGCGGCAAGGGCGCCTGCGACATCATCGCCGAGTACGCGATGCTGCTGCCGGTCCGCGTCCTCGCCAGCATCTACGGCTTCGCCGACGAGCAGGGCCCGGCCCTGGTGACCGCCATGAACGACATGATCAACGGCCAGGAAGGCGCCCTGGAGGGCCAGCGCCACCTCGCCGAGTCCATGTTCGCGCTGCTCGCGGCCAAGGCCGAGACGCCCGGCGACGACGTCGCCTCGCGCATGATCGCCAACACCGCCGGCTTCACCGTCGAGGAGGTCGCCCAGGACCTCATGGTGATGATGGCGGCCGGTCACCAGCCCACCGCCGACTGGATCGGGAACTCGCTGCGCCTCATGCTCACCGACGACCGGTTCGCGGCCTCCCTCTCCGGCGGCCGCCACAGCGTCGGCGAGGCGATGAACGAGGTCCTCTGGGAGGACACGCCCACCCAGAACGTCGCCGGCCGGTGGGCCTCCCGCGACACCCACCTCGGCGGGCGCCGCATCGGCCGCGGCGACCTGGTCCTCCTCGGCCTGGCCGCCGCCAACTCCGACCCGCACGTGCGGGCCGACTCCGGCGCCCTCACCGGCGGCAACAACGCCCACCTCTCCTTCGGGCACGGCGAACACCGCTGCCCCTTCCCCGCGCAGGAAGTCGCCGAGACCATCGCCCGCACGGGCATCGAGGTCCTCCTCGACCGACTGCCGGACGTGGACCTCGCGGTGGCGGAGGACGGCCTCACCCGCCGCCCGTCCCCCTGGCTGCGGGGCCTCACCGCGCTCCCCGTGACGTACACCCCGACCCCCGCCCTTGGAGCCTTCGCATGAGCTGCCCGTACGACCACACCGCCGCGCCCGACGCCGACGTGATCGTCCTCGACCCCTTCGTCGCCGACCTCGACGCCGAGAGCGCCCGCCTGCGCGAGGCGGGCCCGCTGGCCCGTGTCGTCCTGCCCGGCGGCGTGCCCTGCTGGTCCGTCACCCGCCACGCCGAGGCGCGGAAGCTGCTCACCGATGCCCGCCTGGTCAAGGACATCGAGGTGTGGGGCGCCTGGCAGCGGGGCGAGATACCCATGGACTGGCCCCTGATCGGCCTGGCCAACCCCGGCAGGTCCATGCTCACCGTGGACGGCGAGGAGCACCGGCGGCTGCGCACGCTCGTCGCGCAGGCGCTGACGGCGCGCCGGGTGGAGCGGCTGCGCTCACGCATCGAGGACCTCACGAACGAGAGCCTCGACCGGCTCGCGGAGCGGCCGGCCGGCGAGGTCGTGGACCTGAAGGCGGAGTTCGCGTACCCGCTGCCGATGAAGGTGGTCAGCGGGCTGATGGGCGTCGACCAGGCCGACCACCCCCGGATGAAGGCGCTCTTCGACAAGTTCTTCTCGACGCAGACCCCGCCCGAGGAGGTGCCGCAGATGATGGCGGACCTCGGTGCCCTCTTCTCGGGGATCGTGGCGGCGCGGACCGAGGAGCCCGGCGACGACCTCACCAGCGCCCTGATCGAGGTGTCGGAGGGCGGCGACCGGCTCAGCACGGAGGAGATCACCAACACCCTCCAGCTGATGGTGGCGGCCGGTCACGAGACGACGATCAGCCTGATCGTGAACGCGGTCGTCGCCCTGGAGACCCACCCCGAGCAGCGTGCCCTGGTGCTGAAGGGCGAGGTGCCGTGGGAGAACGTCATCGAGGAGACGCTGCGCTGGTCGACGCCCACCTCGCATGTACTGATCCGGTTCGCGAGCGAGGACATCGAGGTCGGCGACCGGGTCCTGCCCAAGGGGGACGCGCTGATCGTGTCGTTCGGCGCGATCGGCCGGGACGAGGAGCAGCACGGTACGACGGCGGGCGCGTTCGACGTGACCCGCACGCCCAACCGGCACATCTCCTTCGGCCACGGTCCGCACGTGTGCCCGGGAGCGGCGCTGTCCCGGCTGGAGGCCCTGGTGGCGCTGCCCGCGCTGTACGCGCGCTTCCCGGAGCTGCGACTCGCGGTGCCGCGCGGAGAGCTGCGGAACAAGCCGGTCGTGACGCAGAACGACCTGTTCGACCTGCCGGTGTTCCTGGCCTGACCCGGCCTGGGGGGTTCCTCCTGTCGGGCCGGCCGCGGCCGGCTCGACAGGAGGGGATGATCTGGTGTCCAAGGGGGGACTTGAACCCCCACGCCCGATAAAGGGCACTAGCACCTCAAGCTAGCGCGTCTGCCATTCCGCCACTTGGACCGGCTGTGTCGTGACGCGGAGTGACCTCCGCGGCGACAGAGATCAATCTACCAGCACCTCGGGGTGCTCTTCACCTGCGTTTCCCGTGGTCAGCGACGTGCGGCCGGCCACCCATCCGATTACTCCACGTCACGGAAACAGTGCGGGAGGTGACGGAGGGTGCTTCACTGGCCGTATGCCTTTCGCTCACTACGGCGTGCTCGCGGGAACCCTCTACCGGCACTACCGCGACGAGCCCGACAACCAGGGCCGCTGGTTCCACATCAATCTGGAGGTGGACGCCCCGGACGGGCGCTACCACTGCGCCGTCGACGTCGACAGCCACAAGTCCAACGTGGGGGTGCAGTGGAAGTCCTTCACCGTGGACGCCGCCGCGCTCGGCCCGGCCGCGGCGCTCGCCCCCGGCTACCACGACCTCGCCGCGGCACCGGGCTCCGGAGCCCTGGACCATCTGCGCCATCCGGAGCTGGTGGACCGTACCGGAGTCCTGTTCCAGCGCCGCCCGCCGTCCTGGCTCCAGGAACTCCTGGACCTGCTGGGCTCGCGGCCGTGGCACGCCGGGTCGAACGTCGACGCCGCCGACGCGCTGGAGACGGTGCTGGTGCCCGGGCAGCGGGTCCTCGTGTTCGGCGAGCCGTTCACCGACGACCTCGAAGGCGACCTCGGCATGCACAACATCCACCAGAACCAGGGCGATCCGGCGGGCTCCCAGTGGTGGGAGGAGAACGGGATCTGGCAGGACGGCGCGACGCTCGCGCGGCGTGACGACGGGCGGTACGACGTCTTCCTGAACAAGTTCTCCAGCCAGGCGGGACAGACGGACAGCGGAGGCCACCCCTTCGGGTGACCCCCGGCCGGCGCGACGGGTCCGCTAGCGGACCCGTTCCGCAGCCGGCGCCGTGATCAGCAGTCCCGCGAGGACGCTCGCGAGCAGCAAGAGGCCGGCCGCCCACCACAGGGCGACGGAGTAGCCGCCGAGCACCGCCTCGTCCGTCTGCCGGACGACCTCGGCCATGGACCCCGGCAGGCCCTGCCCGCCGAGCAGGATGCCGCCCTTCACCGCCTCCCGCAGGGGCTCCGGAAGGCCCGTCACGTCGTCCAGCCGGTCCGAGATCGCCCAGGCGAGGACACCGCCCATCACCGGCGAGGCGATCCAGCCGCCGAGCTGGTGGGCGCTGAGGACCATCGCCGAGGTCCCGCCCGAGCGCTCGCGGGCCGTCGCGCCCGCCCCGGTCGACAGGAGCGGCCCGCAGGCCAGTCCGAGACCGAGACCTACGAGGAGCAGGCCGGGCAGGATGTCGCCGCTGTACGAGCTGTCGCCGTCGATGCGGGTCAGGAGCGCGCTGCCGGCCGACGCGAGCAGCAGGCCGGGGACGATCAGGTGACGGGGTGCCAGGCGGTGCTGGAGACGGGCGGCGATCTGGGTGGAACCGAGCAGGACCGCCCCCGCCAGGGGCAGCAGGGCCTTGGCGATCTCGCCTTGGGTGGAGCCGAGGGCGCCCAGCATGTACCGGTGGACGATCAGGACCAGGATCAGGGCGCTCGTGCCCGCGAGGACGAGCGCCAGGAGCGAGCCGATGGCCTGCCGGTCCTTGATGACGTACGCCGGGACGAGAGGGGTGCTCGTCCGGGTCTGCCACCACGCGAAGGAGACGAACAGCACGACGCCGCCCGCGAGGAGGACCACGGCCAGGGGGTCGGTCCAGCCGCCGCCATCGGCGCTCCCCATCGCACCCGCGGCCCGGTCGAGGCCGTAGACGAGAGCGGCCAGTGCGCCCGTGCCGAGCAGTACGCCCGGTGCGTCGAACCGGGCGGGAGTACGGGCCGGGTCCCGCTCCAGGCGGCTCGCGACGAGAGCCACCAGCCCGGCGAGAGCGGAGACGGCGTACAGACACCCGCGCCAGCCGGTGATGTCGATCAGCCAACCGCTCGTGAACATCCCGATCGTCAGCCCGCCGCCGACGGTCACGGCGTACAGCCCGAAGGCCCTGCCGCGTTCCCTCGGATCGGCGAACCCCCCGATCACCAGGGCCAGGGCGGATGCCGAGAGCAGCGCGGCGAACGCGCCCTGCACGGCCTGGACCCCGACGAGCATGCCGGCGGTCGCTGCCGAGCCGCCGAGCGCGGTGGCCGCGGCGAATCCGGCCAGTCCGACCAGCAACGCCCTTTTGCGGCCGAGGAGATCGGTGAGGTGCCCGCCGAGCAGCAGCAGTCCACCGAAGGCCAGTCCGTAGGCGAGGAACAGCGAGTTCAGGCTCGTGACGGGGATGTCCAGGTCGTGCTGGATCGACGGGGCGGCCGCGCTCGTGAACGCCGCGCCGATCACGACCAGGAGCTGGGCCGGCACCGCGGCCGCCAGTCCCCACCACCGCCTCGGGGACGGTCCCGGCGCGTCGGGAGGGAAGGCGGGCGGCGACCATGCCCCCGGTACGGAACCGGGTGCGGGCCCGAACCCCGGCGGAGCCGGGTGGCCGGCCACCGGGGTCGTCGGCGTGTAGGCGGGCGGCTGGAGCGGTGACGGGGTCGATGGCGGGGTCGATGGCGCGGCACGCTGGTACTGCGCCGGGATCCGGGGATCCACCGGAGCATCCCGCTGAGCGGGGGCGAAGTCGAGCAACAGCGCCGCATGCCGCCCGAGTTGGGCGAGCACGGAGCCGGGCAGCCACTCCTCGGCCCCGTCCTGCTCCGTACGGGCGGCCACCTCGGCGGGTGTCGGCCGCCGCGCCGGATCCTTGTCCAGGCACTCCCGCACGAGGCCGGCGAGCGACTCCGGTACGCCGGTCAGGTCCGGCTCCTCCTCCGCGACGCGGAAGAGGTGCGCGTTCAGCCCGGTCTCCGCGGCGCCGAAGAGGAGACGGCCCGTGGCGGCGTACACGAGAACGGCTCCCAGGCAGAACACGTCGCTGGCCGGGGTGAGTTCGAGCCCGCGCACCTGCTCGGGCGACATGAAGCCGGGAGAGCCGATCAGCATGCCGGTGCGGGTGTGCAGGCTGTCCCCGGCGAGGCTGTCCATGGCCCGCGCGATGCCGAAGTCGATCACGCGCGGTCCGTCGACCGTCACGAGCACGTTGGAGGGCTTGAGGTCCCGGTGGATCAGGCCCGCCGCGTGCACGGACCGCAGGGCGACCGCGAGACGGTGGGCGAGGACCCGGACCGAGTGCTCGGGAAGCGGCCCGAAGTCCCGGGCGACCACGGTGGTCAGGTCGGGTCCCGGGATGTACTGGGTGGCCACCCACGGCACCGGCGCCTGGGTGTCGGCGTCGAGGACGGCCGCGGTCCACTCCCCTCCCACCCGCCGCGCCGCCTCCACCTCGCGCGTGAAGCGCCTGCGGAACTCGGGGTGTTGGGCGTGCTCGGCCTGCACCACCTTCACGGCGACCGTCCGCCCGGCTTCCGACCGTCCGAGGTACACCAACCCCATCCCGCCTGCCCCGAGGCGGCCGATGAGTCGGTAGGGGCCTATCTGTGCCGGGTCTTCGGTGATCAACTGGTCCACGCCAGTAACATAGTTGAGGCGACCGAGCCCCGTCGCGCCTCTCCACGGTTCCCGGCGCCCAGGCGGGTGTCAGCCCTCCAGCGCACGGGTGGCCGGGCCCTGGAGCACCGCGCCGTCCCGCGCGAAGCGTGATCCGTGGCAGGGGCACTCCCAGGTCTCCTCCGCCTCGTTGAAGCCCAGTTCGCAGCCCATGTGCGTGCAGCGCCGACCGGTCCGGAAGCCGGCCGCGTAGTGGTGGGCCACCGTGGACTGGCGTCGTGCGACCTCGGGCACCTCGTGGACGGGCAGCCTGCGGCGTGGATCGACGAGCTCCGTCCACGCCGGGCGGGGCGCGCCCGTCAGATGGGCGGTGAGCAGGCGGCCCGCGGCGACGCCGTTGCTGAGCCCCCATCCGCCGAACCCGGTGGCGACGTAGACGTGTTGGGTGTCGGGGTGCTCATGGCCGACGCAGGGCATGCCGTCGGACGTATGGACGTCCTGGGCCGCCCACCGGTGGACCGACGGCGCATCGGCGAAGCCCGGCAGGTGGTCGCGCGCCCAGGTCTCCAGGCGTACGAACCGCTCGCGTACCCCATCGCTCCCCGGCTCGAACGCCTCGCCCGCGACGATCAGGAGCCGCCGCCCCTCGCCGAGCGGGGCGGTCCGCACCGACCGGATGCCGTCGTCGGTGGTCACGTACATGCCGTACGGGGAGTGGCGTTCCTCGACGGGGGCGGCGACGACGAGTTCGCGGCGCACCGAGAGCCGTATCAGCAGGCTGCTGTGGCAGCGGAGCGGGAAGTGGGTGGCGAGCACGACGTCACGGGCGTGGACCGTGCCTCCGCCCTCCAGCGCGAGTCGGCATTCGGCGACTTCCCGCAGCCCCGTGACGCGGGTTCCCTCGTGGACCCGGACGCCCCGAGCGATCAGGTCGTCCGCCAGGCCTAGCAGGAAGCGGCCCGGGTGGAACTGCAGCTGGTCCTCGACCCGGACGGCCGCGGCGACCGGGTACGGAAGGCCGGTGTCGGTCACCGCGTCGGCCCGCAGACCGGCCTCATAGGCGGCCGACGCCTCCGCCTGGATCTCCCCGGCACCCGCCTCGTCGAGGGTGTAGGTGTACGCCGGACGGCGTTCGAGCTCCGCGTCGATCTCCAGCTCCGCGCAGAGCCGCTCCACCTGGCGCAGGGCGTCCTCCTGGGCGTCGGCGTACGCCATGGCCGCCGAAGCACCATGACGGCGGCACAGGTGGGCGTAGCGCAGCCCGTGCAGGGAGGTCAGCTTGCCGGTGCTGTGCCCGGTCACCCCGGTCGCGATCCGGTCGGCTTCCAGCACCAGCACGTCGCGCCCGGCGCGGGACAGCTCGTGGGCGGTGCTCAGTCCGGCGATCCCGGCGCCGACGACGACCACGTCGGCGGCGAGGTCGCCCTCCAGCGGTGGGCGGGCGGACCGGGGCGGCGCCGACTCCGTCCAGTACGAGCTTCCGGTGCGGCGCATCGTCACTCCTCGCGGCGGAAGGCGACGGGCCCGGCCGCGGCGCGCTCCGCCCCGGCGTTGAGTGCCTCGGTGCTCAGCGCCTGGACGATCGCCGCCGCGAAGGCGTCGAGGTCGCCCGGTCTGCGGGAGGTGATCAGGGCATGGCCTCCGCTGGTGTCGACGACGACCTCCCGGTCGAGCCAGCGGCCGCCCGCGTTCTCGACGTCGGTCCGGAGCGACGGGTACGAGGTCAGCTCGCGGTCCCTGGCCAGGCCACTGTCCACCAGGAGCCAGGGTCCGTGGCAGATGGCGGCCACCGGTTTGCCGGCCGCGGCGAAGGCGGAGACGAGACGGATCGCCTCGCCGTCGGTGCGCAACCGGTCGGCGTTCACGGTGCCGCCGGGCACGATCACGGCGTCGAAGCCGTCCGCCGTGACACCGGCCATGGTGGTGTCCGGCCGTACGTCAGCGCCCGGCCGGCGGTCCGAGACCACGGTGTGGACGGCCGTCTCCTTCCGCGCGGCGACCGTGACCCGGGCGCCCGCCTCCCGCAGCACGGCCATGGGCTTCTCCAGCTCCGCCTGCTCCGTGCCGTAGTTCGTCGTGAGAACGAGAACGTGCTTGCCGTCGAGCGACACGATGCGTTCCTCTCTCCGCCTGGCCCCACCTGTGCGGCTTCCCGGAGGATTCGTGTCGAACCACCTGGACGCCGGCGAGCTCAGGACAGGCCTGCTCCAGGACGGCGCCACGGCGGACGGGACGGATGACCGACCTCCACCCACACCACCTTGCCCACGGCCTCCGGCCCCTTCGCCTCGCTGCCCCACGCACCGGCCAGCCGGTCCAGCACCATCAGACCGTGCCCACCGGGCAGCCCCGGCGAACGGCCCACCAGGACACGCGGACGCTCAGCGCTCGCATCGGCCACCTCCACCCGCAGCCGGCCGTCCCCGTGCCTCAGCACCAACTCCTGCGGGCCGCCCGCGTGCAGACACGCGTTGGTGACCACCTCCGACACCAGGAGCAGGACATCCTCCACCCGCTCCCCGGCCTCCTCGCTCTCCGCCGGAATCCAGCCCCAGTCGGCCAACGCCTCGACCGTGAAGTCCCTGCACCGCGCCACCACGCCCCGGGTCCCGTACAGCCCGAGCCGTCGCACCTGCTCCTGATGGCCGTCAGCGCTCTCGGCCATGGATCCCGCCACCTTCGTGACCTCGCTCGGAGAGTGCCTCTCCCGACATCTCCTTCCCTGGGCGACTGCCCGGACTCCGTGACGACGAACATCCCGCGAATGAACGATCCGAAATCGGGCACGGGCCAAGCAGAAGCCGGACGCACACGACCGGAGAGGTGTGGACCATGCCCCGCGGATCGAACGCCAAGCGCGAGCGGCAGTACGAGCACATCAAGGAGAGCGCCCTTGAGCGGGGCGAGGGCAGGAAGCGCGCCGAGGAGATCGCGGCGCGCACGGTCAACAAGGAACGGGCCCGGGCGGGCGAGTCGAAGACCGCGAGCCGGAGCTCGACCGACGACATGTCCTCCTCCCGCCGCGGCGGTCTGCGCTCCCACAGCGGCGCCGAGGGGCCGACGTACGACCAGCTGTACGCCGAGGCCCAGCGCCGGAACGTGCACGGCCGTTCCTCGATGAACAAGGCGGAACTCAAGCGGGCTCTGGGAGAAGGGAAGGGTTCATGAATACCCCTGTTCGCACGCGCCGCGTGGTGGTCGGGGTCGACGGGTCCCCGGCGTCCCACGAGGCTCTGCGCTGGGCCGTGCGGCACGCCCGCCTCATCGGAGCGACCGTGGACGCCGTGGGGGCTTACGACCTGCCCGGTGCGGCAGGCTGGTCCGCGCCGGCCGTGGACGCCGAATTCGACGCGTCGGAGGCCCGGCAGGCCCTGACGGACGAGATCGGGAAGGTGCTCGCCGGGGTCGACGACGTGCCGCTGAAGGAGCACCTGGTCCGGGGCAACCCCGCCACCGCGTTGATCAAGGCGTCGGACGGCGCCGAGGTGCTGGTCGTGGGCAGCAGGGGCCGCGGCGGCTTCGCCAGCCTCCTGCTCGGCTCGGTCAGCCAGCAGTGCGCGACCCACGCGTCCTGCCCGGTCGTCATCGTCCGCCCGGAGGTCTCCGGCGCCTGAGCGCCTGACCGCCCGGCGCCCGCCCCGGGGCTGATAGACATGCCCGAGGCACGTACGACGACGAGGACGGAAGACGGCATGCGACCGATCCCCGAGCCGCCCGCCACCCCGGCGAGCGCGACGGCGTGCACTCCCCCGCGGCGCCCCGTCTTCGACGCCCATCTCCACATCGTCGACCCCCGTTTCGCCCTGATCGAGAACGACGGCTATCTGCCGCCCGCCTTCACCGTCGAGCAGTACCGCGAACGTGTCTCCGGGCTCCCCGTCCGCGGCGGCGCGGTCGTCTCGGGTTCCTTCCAGGGCTTCGACCAGGAGTACCTCCGCGCCGCCCTGGCCGCGCTCGGCCCCGCCTTCGTCGGCGTCACCCAGGTCCCGGCCACCGTCACGGACGAGGAGATCACCGGCCTCGACGCCGCGGGCGTGCGCGCGGTGCGTTTCAACGTCCGCCGCGGCGGATCGGCCACCCTCGACCAGCTGGACCGCCTGGCCCGCCGCGTCCACGACGTCGCCGGCTGGCACACCGAGCTCTACATCGACGCCCGGGACCTGCCGGACCTGGCCACGACCCTCGCCGCTCTGCCCGCTGTCAGCGTCGACCACCTCGGCCTGCACCGCGACGGACTCCCCCATCTGCTGGCCCTGGTCGAGCGGGGCGTCAAGGTCAAGGCCACGGGGTTCGGGCGCGTCGACCTCGATCCCGCCGAGACCATGAACGCCATCGTGAAGACCGACCCCACCGCCCTCATGGTCGGCACCGATCTACCGTCCACCCGCGCCCGCCACCCGTTCACCGACGAGGACCTCGACCTGGTCGCCCGGACCGTCGGCGAGGACCATCTCGACGCCGTGCTGTGGGGCAACGCCGCCGCGTTCTACCGCGTCCCCGCCGCCGCCGGGCCGGGCGGCGGCACGGCGGCGCGCCCGTAGGGCCTACCGCTCCGGCGTGCTGCCGCGTACGACCGGCTCCGCCGGGAGCAGCAGTCCGCTTCCCGGGGTGGTGGCGGGGTCCTCGACGGCGGTGATCAGCCGGTCGACCAGGGCGTGGGCGATGCGGGACAGGGGCAGTCGCATGCTGGTGAGGGCGGGCTGGAGCACCGTACAGAGCGGCATGTCGTTGAAGCCGGTGACGGCGACGTCGGCGCCCACCGTGAGGCCGGCGGCCCGGACGGCCTGGTAGGCGGTCAGGGCGAGCCAGTCGTTCGCGCAGACCAGGGCCGTCGGGCGGTCGGGGCCGACGAGCAGGCGCTGGAGTGCGTGGGAGAGGGCGGCGGGGTCGTCGCCGGGGACGCCGACTTCGAAGGCGCCGTCGGGTGCGGCGGCCGCGGCCTGGAGCAGGCCCGCCCGGCGATCGGCGAGCCAGGGCAGGGAGGCGGCGGAGTTGACGTAGCAGATCCTGCGGTGGCCCTGTTCGAGGAGGAGGCCGACGAGGGCGGCGGTGGCGGCGGCCGAGTCGATGTCCACCCAGTTCTGCGGGCGGCCGGGGGCGGTGCGGCCGAAGGCGGCGAACGGGAAGCCGGCCTCGGCGAGCACGTCGACGCGGGGGTCGTCGTGGATGACGTCGGAGAGGACGAACCCGTCGACCTGGCGGGCCGCGATCAGCCCGTGGAAGGACTTGGCGACCGCGCCGGCGCCCTGCTCGGGGTCGCATCGGAACAGCAGGACGCGATGGCCGACGGCGTCGGCGGCGCTCACGAGCGCCTGGAGGAAGCCGCCCATCAGGGGGTTGGGGTCGACGGGGTTGTCGGCGGGTGCGGGGTACCCGATGACCTTGCGGGTGCCGGTGCGCAGACTGCGGGCGGACTGGTCCGGCTGGTAGCCGAGTTCGTCGATGGCGGCGGTGACCCGGGCGAGGGTGGTGGCGCGGAGCCGGTGGGGGGCGTTGAGGGCGTTCGAGACGGTCTGCCGGGAGACGCCCGCCGTGCGTGCGACGTCCTCGATGGTCACCTGTCGAGCGGTCATCGTTCCTCTGTGTCCGGTGGTCGGCGGGCTGGGGGCGGCCGCCCCCGGCCCGCCGATGGTCAGTGCTCGCGGGTCAGGGTGAGCAGGCCGCCGGTCGGCACGGTCACCGGGTTCACCCCGGCGACGAGGTCGAGCACGGTCTCGGACAGGATCTCACCACGGCAGTCCTGTACGAGGGCGAGGGCCCGTTCCGGCCGGGTGGCCCTCAGGAGCACCAGCGGGTCCTCGTCCGCGTTGGCGACGAGCAGGGTCCCCGGGCCGTCCGTGCCGTCCCGGTCCGGGAGGGCGACGGGGAGCGGCGCGTAGCGGGCGACCACCGTGGTGCGGTCGTCGCCGGCGCGGACCTGGGGGTAGCCGAGGTCCGGGCGGGAGGGTTCCAGGGAGCCGAGCTGGAGGACGCCGGCGTGGCGGCGGAAGACGTCGAGCCAGAAGCGCAGGGTGGCGAGCTGGTCGGGGGTCTGCGCGGTGAGGTCGACGGAGATCTGCGGCACCGAGAACAGGGCGTTGAGGAGGTGGACGGCCACGGCCTCGGGGGTCTCGGCGGAGTTCCACATGATCATGTCGGCGTGGACGGCGAGCGGTCCCGCGGTGAGCCGGCAGTCGATGATGCGCTGGCGGTTCTCGGCGGGGCTGAGCGGGCAGTCGACGGTGCGGACCATGGTGGCGTACGGCCAGAGGCCGGGGCTGACGTACGGCTGGCGGTGCTCGACGATGACGTCGGGCCGGGTGCGGCGCAGCCGGGTGTCGAGGTCGGCGAGGAGTCGGCGTACTCCTTCGTGGACGGTGTCGTGGTCCGCGCCGGCGGGCGGGGGCGGCGGGTCGGCGTAGGCGAAGAGGTCGATGAAGTCGAGCTTCACGCCGTCCATGTCCCACTCCTCGACGGAGCGGGAGATCTTCTCGATGAGGTAGGCGCGGACCTCGGGGTGGCGGGGGTCGAGCACGGCCGCGTCGAGCTGCGGCACCTCGCGCAGGACGACTCCCTTGAAGCGGTCCCAGGCGTCGTTGTGCCGGCCGATGAACGGCACCGCGTACCAGAGGAGGTAGGCGAGGCCGAGCCGGTGGACCTCGGCGACGTGGCCGGCGAGGTCGGGGAAGGCCGTCGTGTTGGGCTCCCAGTCGCCGCAGTGGCCGTAGCCGCGGGTGCGGTCGGCGGTCTGCCAGCCGTCGTCGACGATGATGCTCTCGATGCCGAGCTCGGCGGAGAGGGCGGCCTGGCGTTCGACGACGGCGGCGTCGAGGTTCTGGTGGAGGCTGTACCAGGTGGAGTACGCGGGCATCCGCGCGGCGGGGGCGACGCCGGGGTGGTCCAGGCCCTCGGCCCACCAGTCGGTGACCGCCTGCAGGGTGGCCGCGAAGTGCCGGCCACTGACGTCGATGCGCAGCCGCAACGGCGGGCCGTCCGGGGTGAGTTCCTGCTCGACGGTGAAGGCGAACTCGCCGCTCTCCTCGACCACACCGGCGCCGACGCGCACGGGTGCGGCGGTCTCTCCGGCCGCGGCGGTGCACAGGGCGCGGTCGCCGGTGCCGACCAGGCTCGCGACGGGGGCGCCGAGGGCGAGCGAGACGGTCCGGGGGACGATCCAGGACTGCGGCAGCCAGCGGGAGGCGTTGGTGTCCGGGGTCCAGTAGGCGGTGGCCCCGACGCAGGGGACGCGCCATTCGGCGCGGAGGGTGACGGCCTCCGTCGCCGTGACCTCGATCAGGGCCACGCCGTGGTCGACCCGGGTGACGGCGGACTCCCACGCGTCGCCGCCGAGGCCGGTGAGGTGGACGGTGAGCGGGGCCCCGGTGGAGTGGAGCAGCCCGGTGGCGAGCTGCCGGTGGACGACGGTGCCGGGGACGTCGTCGGCCGCCGCGTTGGGGCGCCAGGCCGGGACGGGCTGCTGCGGAGCGGCGTCGCCCTCGGCGTCCTCGGGAGCGGCGTTCGGTGGTGCGGTGGTCACGGGGGTCACTCCTTGGTGGCACCGGCCAGCAGGCCGGAGATGAACTGGCGTTGCAGGATGAGGAAGAGGGCCATCACGGGGATGGCGGCGATGGCGCTGGCGAGCAGCACCTGCGCGTAGTTGGTCGTGGACAGGCCCTGGAGGGTGGCGGTGGCCACGGGCAGCGTGTACATCTCGGGGCTGCGGAGCGCGATCAGCGGCCAGACGAACTGGTTCCAGCCGCCGAGGAAGACGAACAGCGCGAGCGCCGCGATGATCGGCCGGTTGACCGGGATGACGATCCGCCACAGCACCCGCAGTTCGCCGGCGCCGTCGACGCGGGCGGCGTCGAGGAGTTCGTCGGGCATGGACCGCAGCGCCTGCCGCATCAGGAAGATGCCGAACGGCGTGACGAGGCCGGGCAGGATGACGGACTCGTAGGAGTCGATCAAGCCCAGGTCCATCATCATCTGGAAGATCGGGATCAACATCACCGTGTCGGGGATGACGAGGGTGCTGAGCAGCAGGACGAAGAAGAGGTTGCGTCCGCGGAAGTCGAACTTGGCGAAGGCGTAGCCGGCGAGGACGGAGACGACGACCGCGCCGATGGTCTGGAGGCCTGCCACCAGGACGGTGTTGAAGAGGACGCGGGTCAGGCCGATGGACTCCTGGAGGCCCTGGAGGTTCTCCAGGAGGTGGCCGCCCGGCAGCAGTTTCGGCGGCCAGGAGAAGACGTCCTTGTCGTCCTGGGTGGCTGCCATGGCGAGCCAGTAGAAGGGGCCGACGCAGAGCCCGAAGGCACCGGCGAGCAGCAGGGTGAGCAGGGGGCCGCGGGACTTCATCGGCGCTCTCCCATCAGGCGGACCTGGAGGATGCCGAGGACGGACACGATCAGCGCGAGCGCGTAGGCGAGGGCCGAGGCGTAGCCGAAGTCGAAGTACTTGAAGCCGTTGTTGTAGAGGTACATGGTGACCGTCAGGGTGGCGTTGTCGGGGCCGCCGCCGGTGAGGACGTACGGCTCGTCGAAGAGTTGCAGCGTGCCGATGGTGGAGAGCACCACCGTGAGGAGGAGGATCGGCCGCAGCTGGGGCAGGGTGATGGAGAAGAAGCGGCGGATCGGTCCGGCGCCGTCGACCATCGCGGCCTCGTACAGCTCCTTGGGGATGCCCTGGAGACCGGCGAGGTACATCACCGCGTTGTAGCCGGTGTAGTGCCAGGTGATGACGAGGACGACGCCGACGCGGGCCCAGAAGGGGCTGCCGAGCCAGTTCACCTGGTCGATGCCGAAGAAGGAGAGGACCCAGTTCAGGAGTCCGGCGTCGCGGTTGAGGATCACGGAGAACATCACGCCGGCGGCGACCAGGCCCGTCAGCGACGGGACGAAGACGCCGAGCCGCCAGAGCGGGCGCAGCCAGACCTTGGTGGAGTTGAGTCCCAGGGCGACGAGCAGGGCGAGGCCGAGCATCAGCGGGACCTGGACGACCAGGATCAGGGCGGTGTTCTTGAGCGCGGTCCAGAACAGCGGATCGTCGATGAGGCGCCGGTAGTTGGCGAGTCCGGTGAACTGCCGGGCGTCGCCGTTTCCGGTGGTGAGGCTGATCCAGAACGAGGCGGCGATCGGGTACGCCTTGAAGATCGCGAAGCCCAGCACGGCGGGCATGATCAGCAGGTACGGGACGGAGTCGCGTGTCAGCAGCCGGCGGCGGCCGGGGCGGGCCCGGCCGGGGCGCGGGGTGGCGCGGCGGCCGGGAGGGGTGCCGGCGCCGCCCGTGGTGGTGGCGGCGACGGTCCCGGTGGCGCGAGCGGGTTCGGGAGGTGCGAGGGACATGGTCAGGCTGCCTGCTGCCGGCCGGTCTGCTGGGCGAGCTGCGCGGCGGCCGCCTTGAGGGCGCCGGCCGGGTCGGCGCCCTTGAGCAGCACCTGGCTCTGGGCGTCGCTGGCGAGCTTGAGGGCCCGGCTGTAGTCGCTGGTGAAGTTGGTCGCCTCGGATCCGGAGGAGAGCGAGTCGACGAGGGACTTCAGCACGCGCTGGCCGCCGTAGAAGGGGTGCGGCGCGTTGAACATCGGGTCCGCGTAGGCCGCCTTGAGGGCGGGGAAGACGCTGCCGGAGGAGTACATGCGGTTGATCTCGGCGGGCTTCGTCAGCGCGTGCTCGATGAAGCGCCAGGCGGCCTTGCGGCGCTTGCTGGTGTTCGAGACCGCGAGGTAGGTGGAGTTGACGATGACGCTGCGGCCTCCGCCGGGGACGGCGGCCGGCGGCTGCATGACGCGCCACTTGCCGCTCTGGGCGGGGAACTTCTCGGCCATGTACCCCACGGCCCAGGCGGCCTCGGGCGCGGTGGCGAGCTTCCCCTGGCTGATCAGCCGCTTCCAGGTGCCCTGGCCCGCGGTGTCGGCGAGCAGGCCGCCGTCGTTGAGCCGCTTGATGACGGTGAGGGCCTTGACGGCCTCCGGGGAGGCGAGGGTGACCTTGCCTTCCTGGTCGAAGTAGAAGGCGCCCTGGAGCTGCATCAGGTTCTGGAAGAAGTCCATGTCCTGGGTGGTGCCGGGCTTGTCGAGCCCGATCAGCTGGGCGCCGGTGGCGGCGCGGATCTTCGGTCCGGCGGCGATCAGGTCGTCCCAGCTGGTGAGGGAGGCGGGGTCGACGTCGGCCTTCTCGAAGAAGTCGTGGCGGTAGAACAGCCCGAGGGGGTTGACCTCCCAGGGCAGGGCGTGGACGGCTCTGTCCTTGCCTATGACGGTCGGCCACAGGCCTTCGACGAAGGCGTCCTTGTGCTTGTCGGCGCCGAGCCGCGACAGGTCGGCGATGCCCTCCGGGAACTTCGCCAGGTAGCCGGGCAGGTAGTCGACGCCGATGTGGAGGACGTCGGCGAGCCCCTTGCCGCCCGAGGCGAGGCCGACGGTGATCTTGTCCCAGATGGCCGGTTCGCCGACGTCCTGGATCTCCACCTTGATGTCCGGGTTGTCCCGCTCGAAGGAGGGGACGACTCCGCGCAGGGCCTCCGCCGCGGAGGTCCAGCTCCAGACGGTGATCTTCCCGCTGTCGCCGTCGGCGCCGGCGGTGTCGGTGCCCGATCCGCCGCCGCCGCAGGCGGCCAGGCCGAATCCGGCGGCGGAGGCGGTGGCGAGGTGAAGCATCTGGCGGCGGCTCAGCTGGTGGGACATGTCGGCTCCTGGGTGAGGGTGTGCGGCCGGGGGGTGGTGTGCGTGCCGGGGGTGGTGTCGGTACGGGGGGTGGTGTCGGTGACCGTCCGGGTCCGGCCGGTCAGCGCGTGCAGCGCGTCCGCGAACAGATCCACCGCGACGGCCGGGGTGGAGACATGGGGAGAGAGGCGGATCCACTCGTCGCGGCGCGTGGTGATCACACCGGCCGCTTCGAGAGTGCGGTGGACGGTCACGGGGTCGTGACCCGGGAGACGGAAGGTGCCGATTCCGGCGCGTTCCCGGTGGCCGAGCCCGTCGAGCAGGATCTCGGCGCCTGCCTGCCGGGCCCGGTCGAGGAGCTCGGCGAGGGTGGCCCTGATCCGGGCGCCCGTGGCGGCCGGACCGCCCTCGGCGAGCAGTTCGTCGACGGCCGCGCCGATGGCGGCGGCGGCCGGGAAGTCCGGGTTGGTGGCGAGGTGGGCCGCGGCCCCGGGCAGTGGGGGCGCGGGGTGCCGCGCCGCGAAGGGCTCCGCGACACCGGCCCAGCCGCCGAGCCCGGGGGCGACGCGCTCGGCGCACCGGTCGCGGATCAGCAGCAGCGCGGCACCCCAGCCTGCCCGTAGCCACTTCTGGCCGCCGCTGACGAGGACGTCGGCGGCATCCGCTTCGAGCGGTACGGCGCCGAGTCCCTGGATGGCGTCGACGATCAGGAGGCGGTCCGGGCCGAGGATTTCCTTGAGGGCGGCGAGCGGTGCGACGTGCCCGGTGAGGGAGTCGACGGCGCTGACCGTGAGTGCGGTGACGTCGGGGGTGAGGTTCCGGCGCAGCAGGTCGGGGGTGATGTGGCGCTGCCCGTCCGGGTCGACGAGGCGGACGTCCGGGCCGCCTCGGCCGGCGAACCGCAGCCACGGGTAGACGTTGGCGGGGAACTCGCCGCGGGGCACCAGGACGGTGCCGGGGCCCTGGAGGCCGGCGGCCACGGTGAACAGGCCGTTGCTGGTGGACGGGGAGAGGGCGATCTCGTGGGGGTGGGCGTCGAGGAGCCGGGCCGCCGAGGTCCGTGCGGCGTCGCTGAGGGCGAACAGCCGGTCGAGGTCGGCGGGGTCCGCGCGGGTGGCCAGGTCGGTCGCGGCGGCGAGTGCCTCGGCGGCCCGGCGGGAGAGCGGGCCGACCCTGGCGTGATCGAGGTAGCCCGCCATCGGGCCACGGGCGGGGGGCGGACCGGGAACCGCGTGGGTGGCGGCCTCGGGTGCCCGCGGATGGATTTGATCGTTCAAAATCTGTTCCTCAAGACGCCGTCTGCATGATCTTCCTTGAATTTGAAGGTTCACATTAGAGAGCCGAGGGCGCCTCGGCAAGAGGTTGGACAAGGCCGACCGCCGCCCTTCGGGGGAACCCGCCGCGGGGCGGCGCGCGGCGCCGAGGGTTGCCCCGGGGTTCGGGCTATCCATGGCCACAGCCGACGGTCGCCGTGACCGTCACTGTCCGGGAAACCGGAAAGGTGGGAGAACCAGTGGCTGTCCAGCCCATCCCCGAGGGATACCCGCGCGTCACGCCGTACCTCTGCGTCGACGGAGCCGCGGCCGCGATCGACTTCTACGTGTCCGTGCTCGGAGCCGTCGAGCGCATGCGCATGCCGGCACCCGGAGGCTCGATCGGCCACGCCGAGCTGTCCCTCGGCAACTCGGTCGTCATGCTCGCGGACGAGTTCCCCGACATGGGGTTCCGCTCGCCCAAGGCGGTCGGCGGCACACCCGTCACCCTGCACGTCTACGTGGAGGACGTCGACGCCGTCTTCGCCAAGGCCCTCGCCCAGGGCGCCAAGGAACTCTCGCCGGTCAAGGACGAGTTCTACGGCGACCGCACCGGGCAGCTCGAAGACCCCTTCGGCCACCGCTGGAACCTCGCCACGCACGTGGAGGACGTTCCCGCGGAGGAGATGGAGCAGCGGGCGAAGAAGGCCATGCAGTCCATGCAGCCTCCGTCCGACGCCGCCTGAACGACCGCCCCGGGCGGGGGCGGCTCAGCGCCCCCGCCCCGCCGGGAACACCCCCGATCGACCATGCCAGGCGCGTACGCCATCAAGATCGCCTCGACGTCGAAGGGCACCTCCGCCCCGAACGTCGTCCACTCCGGCGACACCGTCACCGACGCCGTGCCGGGCCTGACGAACGTGCCCGTCACACCCTGACCGCCACCGGGTCGGCGCCCGGGGCTCCGGGGCGTCGACCCGGGGCATGGCGCCCCGCACCGCTGGGCAGGACGCTGCCATGACTGTGCTCACCCAGGACATCCGCGACCGGATCGAGGCCCCGCACCTCTGGTACGTCGCGACCGTCGACGCCGACGGAGCGCCCCATGTCAGCCCGATGTGGGTCGGCCTCGACGGGGACCTCGTCTTCTTCAACACCGCCGTGGGACGCGTCAAGGAGCGCAATCTCCGCCGTGATCCACGCGTGTGCCTGTCGCAGGCCGACCGGGCCGACCCCTTCGACCGCGTCCAGATCCGCGGCCGGGTCGTGCGGTTCGTCGAGGGTGCGGAGGCAGACCGGAACATGGACCGGCTGGCGGCCAAGTACCTCGGCACCGAGCGGTACGCATGGCTCATCCCGGGTGAGCGGCGGGTGGTCGCGCTGATCGAGCCGACGAGGATCCGGCGCGTCGTCGGCGTGGAACCACTCCCCCAGGGCGCACCCGGGGCATGAGCCCGGCCCGGCAGGGCCGCCTTCGGGGCCGGGCCGGGGCTCTGCCATCCTGTCGGCGTGACGCTCGCGCCGCCCGCCCCGGAACCCATCACCCCGGACTCACCCCATGCCCCGCCGAATCCCCTCCTGACCCAGTCCTGGCTCGACCTGGCCTTCCTCCACTGGCCCGTCGACCCCGACGTGGTCGCCCCGCTGCTGCCGGCCGGGACCGTTCCGGACACCCTGAACGGTGTGACGTACGTCGGGCTCGTCGCCTTCCGGATGCACCGGGTCGGATGGTTCCGCCTGCCCGGCGTCCCCTACCTGGGCAGCTTTCCCGAGACGAACGTCCGTCTCTACTCGGTGGACGCGCGGGGTCGCCGCGGGGTGGTGTTCCGTTCGCTCGACGCCTCGCGACTCGTTCCCGTCGCCTTCGGGCGGGCGCTGTTCCGGCTGCCGTACGTCTGGTCGAGGATGGCCGTCCGCCATGACGGCGCCACCGTCACGTACACCAGCGGCCGGCGCCTGCCGGGGCCGCGCGGCGCGCACAGCCGGATCGTGCTGCGGGTCGGGGAGCGCGTCGAGGCCCCCACGGAGCTCGAACATTTCCTGACGGCCCGCTGGGGCATGCACACCGCCTTCTTCGGACGGTCGCTCTACCTCCCGAACACGCACCCGCGCTGGCCGCTCCACCGCGCGGAACTCCTCGCGTGCGAGGAGGACTTGGTGGCATCGGCGGGGCTCCCCCGGCCGGCCGGTGCGCCCGTGAGCGTGCTGTACTCGCCCGGCGTCCCCGTGGAGTTCGGCCGCCAGGCCCGACGTCCCGGCGGCATCCCCACGCCGTGAGCGGAGGCGGGCGGGCGGCCAGGGCCCGTCCGGCCGGCCCGACGATCCGGCAGCCAGCGGATGCGAACCCGCCTCGACCGTCGCACCCTGGAACGAGACCGTTGTGGTGCCTCGGAGCACCCGATCCCGACCTTGTCCGTAGGACCACCGCCGCCGTGCGATACCCGCTCGGTGTGCCCGCGCGTGTCCGGACGCCTGTCATCTCCTGACGCCGAGCCGCCCGGACGCGTGAGCATTGGATGGAGTTCATGGCTACGGGAAGACTGCACATCATCGAAGTCCGAGTCGCACGACCTCAGCACGATGAGCCGTGAGGGGAACGGGTGGCTGCCGAAGGTGGTGACGGGCGCACCGCCCGCCTCCCCCCTCAGCGCACTGGCGTGCGCGGGCGACCCCTACGGCGACTTGGAGTACGCACCGTTCATCGACGAGTTCGGGCACATGATCACTCTTCTGCGGGCCGGGAACGGCTGGGACTGGGTGGATCTCAGCGGTGAGCTGGACCTTCCCGAACCGGTCGCACGGAGCCCGCTGAGTGCCGTCGTCACCGAGAGCGGGGCGCACCTCTCCTACCTGACCCGTGAAACCGTCCCCGGCGGTCGGAGCGACCGATGAGAATGACCGACCCCTATCAAGCCGCCATCAAGGGGACCCTGCGTTCGGTCAGAGGCAACGACGGAACTCTGCTGGAGATCGTGAACGACACACCGCTGGCCCTGGACCTCTTCTGGATCGACTACGTGGGTGACCACGCCGGCAACAGCGATTCGGGGTGGAGGGTCGGATATCAGGGCGCGCTCCTGGAGGCGAACGGAGGTCGCACGACGCTGGGTTGCAACCCGGAGAACTACTGGCTGATCAAGACGAGGCATTCCGGTGCGTTCGTGTCCGTCATCGAGGCCACCACCGCGAATCGCTTCGTCTCCCTCTCGGGTTCCGACCTGCTGGACCCGAACGACATCGGGGGAATACCCGAGCCGAGCGACTCCGTGATCATTCCCCCGGACGGCCCGGCGGTACTCGTGGGCATGGGGGAGCTGCCGAACGGCAACGTCGTGACGCGCGAACAGTTCTGGCAGCGGCTGCCGGACTCGTACAGCCTCGCGCCCGGCGAGACACGGCTGGTCAACTTCACGATCACCACCGGCATGCAGCAGAGTTCATCCGACACGAAGACCGCGACCGATTCGGTGAGCGCCAGCGCGAGTGCCGGATGGGGACCGTTCAGCGCGTCGGTGTCGGCTTCCCTGAGCAAGTCGTCGACCTCCACCCATCAAGTCACCGTCTCGACCCAGCAGACGTCCCTGGTGTCGACCTCGTACAGCAATGACGGCAAGTCCCCCGTCATGCTCCTCAACTGGCAGCTGGCGGACGTCATCACGGTCTTCGACAAGAAGGGGCAATCGCTGGCATCGGTCATCTCCGACACGACACCGACCGTCGTGTCGGGCCCCTTCGAAGTGGACGAAGGCTCGGTACACCGGCGCGAGCCGGAGACCCAGCTGATCGCCGCGGACGGACCGACGGACCTTTCCAGGCTTCTGGAGATCCGGCCGGCCGTAGGGGCAGGTCGGTGAAGGTGGAGGACAGGGCTGTGAAGAGAATCCGCGAGCCGGTCATCAGCATCGTCGAAGTCGCCGAGGAGGGCGGCGGATGGGTGTACACCGACCTCAACTTCGCTCCCCCGGAGCCTCGTTCGGGACTCGACGGTACTCCCTGGCGACAGGTCGCTCCGCTGCCCTCCGCGGCCAGTGGCCTGGCCGTGACGGCAGGGGGCGGCGCCGGACGGCAGCTCTGCTACGCGGACGTGACCGGCAGCGTCACGGCGCTGAGCGACTCGGCGGGGGCCGTGGACCGCCCGGACACGCGTGTCTTCACCGCCGAGGTCGACGCGCCCGTCGCCGCCGGTGGCAGCACTCTGGCGATGACGTCCGGTCGTGGGCCCCACATCTACTACCTGGACCGCGGGCGCCGGCCGGTCGCACTGGCGGAGTCGGATGACGGCAGGTGGGAGTGCCTGCCGTGCGCCCAAGGCCCCCCGGCGACCGCTGTCGGGCGGCTTGCCGCGACGCGGGCCGGACGTACCAGGCATCTTTACTACCTGGACGGCGAAGGCCACCTCATCGAGGCGTCCTGGGTGAACACCGGCGGTGAGCTGTGGTCGGTCACCGATCTGACGTCGACGCTCGACGCGCCCCCGCCCGGCGCGGTCGGTCCGTTGGCCGCCCTGGGGTCCGGCTCTGACATGCGGCGCGTCTACTACCTGGACGAGGAACGCAGGCTCATCGAGCTGACGTACGTCATCCGGCCGCCCAGCAGGCGAGATCCCGAGGTCCGTGCCGGCTGGGAGGTCGTCGACCTGTCCACCCGGGCCGGAGCGCCCGCGGCGGCCGCCGCCGGCCCCTTGACCGCCGCACTCGTCGACGGCAGCCGGCCGCACGTCTACTACCGGGACGACGGAGGCCGGCTGATCGAGATGGCCTGGCGCGGTACCGGGTGGCAGCCCGGCAGTCCGACCGAGAGCGCCGACCACGGCACCGGCGCGCCCCTCGTCGCGGAAACGGGCGCCCTGGCGGTCACGCCGTCGGACCATGGCGAATCGTGCCGTCTGTTCTACCTGGACCCGAAGCGGCACCTCATCCACCTGCGCCGCGTCGGGGGAGAGTGGCTTTCCACGGACCTGAGCACCGACGCGGATCTTCCTGCGGTCGCGCGCGCCACCCCGCTGGCCGCCGTTCCCGCCGGCGGTCCACGCGTCTACTACCTCAGCGAGGAGGATCCATGGAAATGACCGACGCCTACCAGGAGGCCGTCAAAGGGACCCTGCGCTCCCCTTGGTGGGACCAGCCGGAAGGCACGCTGCAGCTCACGAACGGCACACCGATCCCCGTGGACGTCTACTGGGTGGGCTACGACGGCGACCTGTACGGCATCAACAAGAGGACCGGCACGTACGACGCGGGTCATCCGGGAACGCGACTCCACCCGGGCGGGAAAATGGAGATGCGCGCACCGATCGAAACGTACTGGCTCGTCAAGTCATCGTATTCCGGGGCGTTCGTCGCTGTCGTCCAGGAAAGGTACTCGCTGTCCGGCTGGCACACCGTCACCGGCCAGGACCTGCTGGATCCGAACGGCATCGGCGAGATTCCGTTCCCCACCCGCGACGTGGTCATTCCACCCGACGGGGCGAGAATCCTGGTGGGCGCCGGGCGAATCCCGCTGTACGGCCACCGCGTGACCCGCGAGCAGTTCTGGAAGCGTATGCCGGACTCGTACAGTCTCGCCCCGGGCGAGAGCAGGACCGTCAGCTACACGGTCACCTCGGGAATGGAGGACACCTCCTCCGACTCGGAGACCGTGAACGATTCCGTGGGGGCCAGCGCCAGTATCGGCTGGGGCCCGTTCAGCGCGTCCGTCTCGGCGTCGCTCAGTCAGACCTCCAGCACCACGCAGCAGGTGACCGTCTCGACGCAGACGAGTTCCTCCGTCTCCACCACCTACGACAACATGACGGGGGTCACACCCGTCATGCTCCTGTTCTGGCAGCTGACGGATGTACTCACCGTCTTCGACGCCAACGGCAAGCCGCTGTCCTCGGTCATCAGCGGGAAACAACCACCCGTCGTTTCGGGCCCGTTCGACGTCGACGACCTGCGCAAGCCCTCGGAGACGCCGGATGTCGCCGCGCTCACGCGCGCCCGTACGCCGCGGATCGCGTCCGTGACACGACCGGCGCCCGCGATCTGATCACGCTTGGGACGGGAGACCTCAGATGCCTCGCCAAAAGCCCACCCCGGGCGGCGCCGAGATCCAGTGCGCCACGCTGACGGGAGCCGGAACGCTGGGTGCCACGATCGTGTGGGGTGACCAGGGGCGGAGGATAGCGATCTCCGCCGCGCATGTCCTGCCTGACAAGGGGGCGTCGGTCTATCAGCCCAGCAGGATCACGAACCCCGCGGACAGTGAGGAGATCGGCATCGTCCAAGGGGTGTGCGGGGGAACGGTCTACGACAGACGGGCCGACTATTTCACGGACAGGTCCAATCGTACGGACGCTTCGTACGACTTCGCGTTCTTCGAGGCCTTCCAAGGGGAGACGACCACGGTCATCGCCGGAGGCGTCTACCCGGGCCCGCCAGGGGATCTCGGCGAGCCTCCACCCCTCCAGGTCCGTCCCCCGAGGCGTGGCGACAAAGTGCAGTGGATGGGCACGACGACAGGCAGAGTCCTGTCGGGGGAGATCTTCGACCTGGAGTACTGGGGGCTTCTCGAGCGGGGCAAGGGTTACGTCGGTGTTGAGAAGCTCCTGAAAATCAGACCGGACGGCGTCCTGCCGGAAGGCGGAGACTCGGGCTCGGCGCTGGTGTCGACCGAGGACCACATGATCGTCGGCGTACTCGCCGGCAAGGTCGCAGCCCTGAGATGCGCCATCGGCTCTCGCATTCCGCCCGACGAGATGGAGCTCGACGCCAGCACCTTCGTCGACAGCGACACGGTGAACGCCCGATACGCGAAGTACCTGGAGCACCAGTCCTGGTGCGTCGTCCTGTGACGGGTCGACGCACGATCCGCCGGCACCGTGCAGGAGGCGAGTACTGCACGGTGCCGGTCCGGAGGCGGGGGCGGTCGGTCAGGAGATCTCGGGGAGCACGCCGGTGACCGGGGCCGCCAGGTCGGTGAGCTGGCGGATCTGGCCCAGCTCGTTCACGCCGTTGAGGCCGCCCAGCTGGCCCGCGATGCCGGGCATCCGGCCGCGGGACTCCTCGGGGATGCCGGTCGTCGCGACGGCGTCGAGCTCGCTGATCGGGTTGATGGGCGGGCCGAGCGGGCTGGTGGGGGCGACGGCCTGTGCCGCCGACGCGCCGAGGCACGAGAAGGCGGCGGCGACGGCCAGGACCGAGGAAATGCGTCGTGTTGAGGTCATACCCCTCACAACGGAGCGACGTGCCGACGGACACGGCCCCGCCCCGCTCCCACCGCCCGAACGGGGGCCACCCTCCGCTATATCCCCTTCAGCCTCGCCCGCCACGGGCCGTCCGCCGCTTCGAACTGCACCACGAGCGGCCCCTCCGGCAACGGAACGGTCTCCCGGCGCTCGCCGATCTCGTTGACGACGTTCTCGTCCTCGGGCAGGGCGGTGTGGTCGTCGTGAGCGGCGAGTTCGTAGATGTTCACGATCAGGTTGTCGTCGCCGCTGCCGGACGGTCAGGCGCCGGCCAGCTCGGCGTTGGCACGCTCCGTGACCAGGGCCAGCACGCGGCCCGCGACCGCGAGGTCCTCGGCCGGAATGCCGGCGTACAGCCGGGCGGAGACCTCGGCGGACTCGGCGGAGGTGGTCTCGTCCAGTTCCCGTCCGGCCTCCGTGAGCCTCAGCCGGGACGGGTCCGCCGGGTCCTCTTCCAGCAGCGTGCCGGCGGTCAGCTCGTCGACGACACCGCGTACGACCGACTCGTCGGTCTTCAGTGAGCCGTTGACGTCGGCGACGAGCGCGTCACGGGCGATGGACCCGCCCGCGGCCACGACGGCCCGGATCGTCACGCTCTGGTGGTACGTGAGGCCGTGGCGGGTCAGCACGCCCTCCAGGACGGCGCGCGCGGCGAAGAAGGCCAGGGCGACGGTCCGGCCGTTGGCCGTGGGTGCGGGTGTGGTGGGTGTGGTGGCTGTGGTGGTCATGACTGCTCCTCGTCGTTCTCGGTGTGCGGATCAACGGTGTGCGGATCAAGAGGTACGTCGAGCAGGGTCGCCAGCTCGCGGGTGAACTGCCTCGTGCGCGGGCCGTCCTGTCCCCCGAGCGGCTCCAGCAACTGGTCGAGGAGGCCCTGGACCACCGTGATGGCGCGGCGGGTGACGTCGCGCCCCTCCTCGGTGAGCGACAGCTGCACGGCGCGCGGGTCGTCCGGGTCCCGGGTGCGGGCGACGAGCCCCGCGGCCTCCAGGGCGCGAGCCAGCTTGGACACGTACAGCGCTTCGAGCCCCGTGTGGTCGGCGAGGCGGCGCTGGCTGGGCCGGAGCCCGGAGCGCGCCATGCCGTACAGCGAGGCCATCAGCGCGTACTGCGCATGGGTCAGGCCCAGCGGTGCGACCGCCCGGTCGACGGCGACCCGCCACTTCATCGACAGGCGCCAGACCAGAAATCCCGCCGTGGCGCCCTCAGTTGCTCTGCTCACATCGAGATACAGTACATAGCTACTATATCCATGGCTACTATTTTTCTCGCGGAGATCCGCGGCGGGCGGTGCGGAAGAGGGGGTGGGAGGGTCGGCAGGAGGATGTACGCACTCCTTGCCACTTACAACTTATAGCGCACAGGGGGGCTTGCGGCAAGGCCCCGGTGATACCGCAGAATCCTCGACATGACCCCCCTGATCACCAGCGCGTTCGACCTTCCCGACCGACTCTCCCCCAAGGCCGACCCGGCGCTGATCGCCGGTGACGAGAAGCACTTCGCGGACATCGCGGAAAGTCTCGACCAGGTGATCGCCGAACTGTCCGACCGGCTCGACGCCGAGCTGAAGGCCCCCGGCGGCGTCGGCCGTGAGGCGATGGAGCGGGACATGGAGGTCCACCGGCTGACCGCCCGCCTGCGCGCGCTGCGCCGCTTCGGCCTGGACCTGTGTCTCGGGCACATGGTCGCCGCGGACGGTTCCGAGCCCCTGTACGTCGGGCGCCTGGGTCTCACCGACAGTTCGGGGCGCCGGCTGCTCATCGACTGGCGCTCCCCCGCGGCCGAGCCGTTCTTCGGCGCGACCCACGGCAACCCGATGGGGCTCGCGAGCCGCCGCAGGTACCGCTGGACCGGCGGCCGGATCAGCGACTACTGGGACGAGGTGTTCACCCAGGACGCGTTCGTCGGGCACGCCGCCCTCGACGACCAGTCGGCCTTCATCGCGAGCCTCGGCAACAACCGCTCGGCCCGGATGCGTGACGTCCTCGGCACCATCCAGTCCGACCAGGACGCCATCATCCGTGCGGGATCCCGCGGCGCGCTCGTCGTCGACGGCGGTCCCGGTACGGGCAAGACCGTCGTCGCGCTCCACCGCTCCGCCTACCTCCTCTACTCCGACCCCCGTCTCGGTCACCGTCGGGGCGGCGTGCTCTTCGTCGGCCCCCACGACCCGTACCTGGCGTACGTCGCCGACGTCCTCCCCAGCCTCGGCGAGGAGGGCGTGCGGACGTGCACCCTGCGGGACCTCGTCCCCGAGGGGGCTTCGGCGCCGGGCGAGGCCGACGGGGAGGTCGCCCGCCTGAAGTCGTCCGCGGACATGGTGAAGGCGATCGAGAAGGCCGTCCGGTTCTACGAGGATCCGCCGACCGAGGGGATGCCGGTCACCACACCGTGGACGGAGATGTGGCTGAGCGCGGACGAATGGGTCGAGGCCTTCCAGGCGCCGGGGCCCAGCACTCCGCACAACGAGGCACGGGACCTGATCTGGGAGGAACTGGCCACGATCCTCTGGGACAAGTTCGACGCGGACGGGCACGCGGGCGGCGACGGGGACGGGGACGGCGGTGACGCCGTGTCGCCCGAGCAGTTCCGCAGGGCGCTGCTGCACGACAAGGAGCTGGTCGGCACGCTCCATCGCGCGTGGCCGCTCCTCGAACCCGCCGACGTCGTCGGCGACCTGTGGACGGTCCCCGCCTACCTGCGGATGTGCGCTCCCTGGCTCGACCGCGACGAGGTCCGGACGCTGCGGCGCGAGGACCCGCACGCCTGGACGGTGTCGGACCTGCCGCTGCTCGACGCGGCACGGCAGCGGCTCGGCGACCCGAAGGCCTCGCTGCGCAAGCGCCGGCACGACGCCACCGTCGCCGCCGAGCGCGAGCGCATGGCCGGCGTCATCAGCGACATCGTCGAGTCCGATGCCGACGGCGAGGGTGCGGTGACCATGCTGCGCGGCCGTGACCTCCAGGACAGCCTGATCGACGAGACCGCGCTGCCCGGCGCCGACGTGGACCCGCTGGCCGGGCCGTTCGCGCACGTCGTCGTGGACGAGGCGCAGGAGCTGACCGACGCGGAGTGGCAGATGCTGCTGATCCGCTGCCCGTCGCGGAGCTTCACCATCGTCGGTGACCGCGCGCAGGCCAGGCACGGGTTCACCGAGTCGTGGCGGGAACGGCTGGAGCGGGTCGGGATCGACCGTATCGACGTGGCCTCGCTCAGCGTCAACTACCGGACGCCGGAGGAGGTCATGGCGGAGGCCGAGCCGGTGATCCGGGCCGCGCTTCCCGACGCGAACGTGCCGAGCTCGATCCGCAGCAGCGGCATCCCGGTCGTCCACGGGTCCGTCGCGGAGCTCGACTCGGTGCTCGACACCTGGCTCGCCGAGAACGCCGACGGGATCGCCTGCGTCATCGGTGATCCCACGTTCCCGGCGACGGGCCGCGTGCGGTCGCTGACCCCGCAGCTGTCGAAGGGGCTGGAGTTCGACCTGGTCGTCCTCGTCGACCCGGAGACGTACGGCGAGGGCATCGAGGGAGCGGTCGACCGCTATGTCGCCATGACCCGGGCGACCCAGCGGCTCGTCATCCTCTCGAGCTCCTGAGGTCGGCGGGCGGCAGGCGGAGCGTGAAGCGCGCGCCGCCGCCGGGGGCCTGACCGACGGTCAGGTCCCCGCCGTGGCGGCGGGCCACGTCGCGGGCGATGGCGAGGCCGAGGCCCGCGCCGCCGTCGTCCCGGGTCCTGGCGTCGTCGAGGCGGACGAAGCGCTCGAAGACGCGGTCGCGTTCGGCCTCGGGGACGCCGGGGCCGTCGTCGTCCACGCGCACCAGGACGCCGCCGTCCGTCACGCTCACGGTGGCCGTGATCCGGGTGTCCGCGTGCCGCTGGGCGTTGTCGAGGAGGTTGCCGATCACCCGGGCGAGCTGCTGCCGGGAGCCGGAGACGACCGCCCCGGCGTCGGCATCTCCTCCTGCTCCGGCGCCTGCCTCGACCCGTACGCGGATCCGGTCGCCGGTCCGCTGGGCGACCTCCCCGGCCACCAGCTCCGCCAGGTCCACCCGCCCGTCGCCCGGCCGCTCCCCGGCGTCCAGGCGGGCGAGGAGGAGCAGGTCGGCGGCGAGGTGCTGGAGCCGGACGGTGTCCTCCACGGCGCCGGGCAGGTCGAGGAGGTCGGGGTGGGCCGCCGCGACCTCCAGCTGGGTGCGCAGGCTGGCGATCGGGCTGCGCAGTTCGTGGGAGGCGTCGGCGACGAATCTGCGCTGGCGTTCCACGGAGGCTTCGAGGGCGGTGAGCGTCTCGTTGGTCGTACGGGCCAGCCGGGCGACCTCGTCACCGCTGACGGGCTCCGGGACCCGCCTGCTCAGGTCGGCGGAGGCGTTGATCGCGGCCATCTCACGACGGATGTCCTCGACGGGCCGCAGGGCGCGCCGGGTCACCAGCCAGGTCACGACCGCGACCACGCCCAGGAGGAGGGGCAGTCCGGTCATCATCGCGACGGCCGCCGTGCCGACGGTGGACTGGCGTCCTGCGAGGGACGCCCCGGCGTAGACGAGCACGGTCTCGTCGCGCGGGTCCGTGGCCTCGACCTGGCTGAACCGGTACGTGGCGTCCTGGCCGTCGACGGTGGCGCGGCCCTCGCCGTGCCAGGTCGTCTCGCCGACGCTGCCGGCTTCGGGGTCGTCCGTGTCGTCGGCGTCATCGCGGTCCGTGCCGGGGCTCGGCGCCGGGGCGACACCGGGGACGCCGGTGCCGCTGATGGCTTCCAGGTCCTCGCTCACCGCGAGCAGCCGGCCGTCCCGGTCGACGACCTGGACGGGGTGGTCCTCGGCGTCGGGCAGTTCGAGCTCCGCGTACGGGGTGCCCGCCGCGATCTGGGACGCGACCCGGCGCGCGGCGGCGTCGGCCTCGGCGTCGGCCTGCCCGCCGAGGTTGCTGCGGAGCGCGAGGAGGACGGCGATGCCCGCAGCGACCAGGGCGACGGCGACGACCAGGGTGGCGCCGAGGGTCGCCTTCGCCCGGACGGAGCCGAAGGGGCGCCGGCGGCTCACTGCGCCTCCAGGCGGTAGCCGGCGCCGCGGACGGTACGGATCAGGTCGGCGCCGAGTTTGCGGCGCAGCGTCCTGACGTACACCTCGACGATGTTCGGGTCGCCCTCGTAGGCGAAGTCCCAGACGTGGGCGAGGATCTCGCTCTTGGAGACGACCTCCCCGGCACGTACGGCGAGCTGTTCCAGGACGGCGAACTCCTTCGCCGCGAGCGGGACCTCCGTCCCCTCGCGGAAGACCCTGCGTGCGGTGGTCTCGACCCTCAGGGTGCCGAGGTCCAGCACCGGCGAGCCGCCGGCTCCGGTCCTGCGGCGCAGGAGCGCCCGGATCCGGGCGACGAGGACGACGTACGAGAACGGTTTGGTGAGGTAGTCGTCGGCGCCCGTGTCGAGGCCCTCGGCCTCGTCGTACTCGCCGTCCTTGGCGGTGAGCATCAGGATCGGCACGTCGTTGCCCGCGGCGCGGAGGGTGGCGCAGACGCGGTAGCCGTTCATGCCGGGCAGCATGATGTCGAGCACCACCAGGTCGTACGGTTCGGCGGACGCCTGGTGCAGTCCTTCGAGCCCGTCGTGGACGACGTCCACGGCGAAGCCCTCGGCCCGCAGGCCCTTCGCCAGGGACAGGGCGAGGCGTCTTTCGTCTTCCACGATCAGCAGCCGCATGCCCACCAGCTTCGCAAACGGAACCTGAAGCCGCCTTCAGGTGGCTTCAGCACCGCTTCAGCATGCGTTCCGCAGAGTGGGGCCATCGCATCGGACGACGGAAGGAACCCCATGAAGCGCAAACTCGTGATCGCCACCGCCACCGCGGTCGCCCTGGTCACCGGCGGCACCGCGGTCGCCCTCGCGGCCGGCGGCACCGAGTCCGCGCCGGTCCAACAGGCCCGTGCGGCGCTGGACCGGGACGACGACCGAGGCCGTGTGGCCGAGCAGGAGGCTCGGATCACTGCCGTCCAGGCGATCGACGCCGCCGTGAAGGCGCGCCCCGGCGCCGTGGTCTCCGCCGAACTGGACGACGACGCGGACGAGAACGACGACTGGGAGGTCGTGGTTCTCGGCGCCAAGGGCTCCACCACGCACACCGTGCACATCGACCCGGTGTCGGGCCGTGTCCTCGGCACGGACACCGACTCCGATGACACCGACGACGCCGGCGAAGACGCCGCGGTGAGGGACGCGAAGGTCAGCGCGCGCCAGGCGGCGCAGACCGCCGCCGCGAAGGGGTTCGTGACCTCGGTCGAGCTCACCGACGAGGACGACGCCCCCGCCACGAGTTGGGACGTGAGCGTCCGCCCGACGGATGGGGCGGAAGACGACTGGAACGTCGACGTGAAGACCGGCGCGCTGGTCGCGGACCGCGACGACAGCGACGACGGCGACGACGACTGATCGCTGCGCCGGGGCGTGGCGACCGCCCGTGTCGGTGGGCTCGTCGACCGGCCGCTCACCCGCACGGCGGACGGCGGATCATGGCGTTGACCAGGGGACTCCGTCATATAGCAAGACGAGTGGTTTAGCTCCCCGTCCGTGTGAACGCGCTGGCCCGTGGGACGCCCGTACGTCGAGTGTGTGCGCGATGAATACTCACGACACGCACACTCCTGACATCGACCCTCCCCTCGACACTCCCCTCGGCGCTCCCTCACGACGCTCCGTCGTCACGGCCACGGGTGCCTCGGCGCTCGCCGCCGGGCTCGCCGCCGCCTCGGCCGGGCCCGCGACCGCGTTAAGCCCGGCCACCGCTCCCTCGACGGTGCCCGCCGCCGTCCCGGCCGTCGCGCCGCCCGGCACCGACCCCCGGGCGTTCGCCACGGTCGCCCGCGCCATCGCCGTCTACGACGAGCACGACGAGTCGCTCGTCCCGACCTACCTGAGGATCGTCGAGAACGGCCTGCCCGCCCGCCGGGCGAAGGCCACGAAGCGGGTCCTGGTCGTCGGCGCCGGGCCGGCCGGACTCCTCGCCGCCGACCTGCTCAACCGGGCCGGCCACGACGTCGTCGTGATCGAGGCCAACGGCAACCGCGTCGGCGGCCGCATCAAGACGTTCCGCAAGGGCGGCCACGAGAACGGGGAGCAGCCCTTCGCCGACCCCCTGCAGTACGCCGAGGCCGGGGCGATGCGGCTGCCCGAGAGCCACCCGCTCCTCATGGCGCTGATCGAGAAGTTCGACCTCCCCCGCCAGGAGTTCTACCTGGTGGACGTGGAGGTCGGGAATCCGGCGAAGCAGGCCGACCGCACCTGGATCCACGTCAACGGCGTCCACATGCGCCGGGCCGACTACGAGAAGGACCCGGCGAGGATCAACGACACCTTCGGCGTCACCGGCGACCACCGGACGAAGACCGCCGCCGCCATCCTCGCGGACGCCCTCGAACCCGCGCGCCGGCTCGTCCGGGACAAGGAGGGGACGGCCCTCGTCGACGGCTGGGTCGAGATCCTCCGGACGTACGGCCACTGGTCCATGTACCGCTACCTCACCGAGGTCGCCGGACTCGACACCCGCACCATCGACCTCGTCGGCACCATCCAGAACCTGACCTCGCGGCTGCACCTCTCCTTCATGCACAGCTTCCTGTCCGCCGCGCTGATCGACCCGAAGACGAAGTTCTGGGAGATCAAGGGCGGCACCGCGCTGTTCGCCGACGCGCTGTACGCGCCGGTGAAGGGGAAGGTGCGGCTCGACCGGCGCGCCGTACGGATCGAGCGGAGCGGCGGCAAGGTCCGGGTGCACACCGTCTCCGAGGACCAGCAGACCGGCGGGGAAGGCGTCACGGAGGTCTTCGAGGGCGACGAGGCGATCGTCACCGTCCCCTTCTCCGGCCTGCGGCACGTGACCTTCGACCCTCCGCTGGCCTACGGCAAGCGCCGGGCGATCACGGAGCTGCACTACGACGCGGCGACCAAGGTGCTGCTCGAGTTCTCCCGGCGCTGGTGGGAGTTCACCGAGGCGCAGTGGAAGGAGGCGCTCGACTCCATCGAGGACGGGCTGTACGAGCGGTACCGGGCGGGCGGGGTCGCGCACGGCGACTTCCTCGGCGCGCACCGGTCCGTGAAGGACCTGGGGGTGACGGTCCCCGACGCCGTCAAGGAGTACTTCTCCGTCTTCCGTCCGGTCGCGGGGCGCGAACCGGAGGCGTCCCATGTGCGGGGCGGCGGCTCGGTCAGCGACAACGCCAACCGCTTCATGTACTTCGAGCACGCGGCGCCCATGGAGGGCAGCGACGGAGGCATCATGCTCGCCTCCTACAGCTGGGCCGACGACGCCCTGAAGTGGGACGCGTTCGCCGACGAGGAGCGGTACCTGCGGGCGCTCGCCGGCGTACAGGCCGTCTTCGGCCGCCGCTGCGAGGTCTTCTTCACCAACAAGTGCAGGACCCAGTCGTGGATGCGTGACCACTACGCGTACGGGGAGGCCTCGGTGCTCTTCCCGGGGCAGCACACCGAGCTGTTCCCGGACGTCCCCACGTCCGAGGGACCGCTCCACTTCGCGGGGTGTCACACGTCGATCAAGCCCGCGTGGATCGAGGGCGCCCTGGAGTCCGCCGTCCGTACGGCCTTGAAGGTCCACACGGGCTGACGAGGTGGTCCCCGGGTGAGGGTCACCGGACCGGTGGCCCTCACCCGGGGGTGAGTTCGCCGCTGAGCTTTCCGTGGAGGGCGGCGCTGGGCGCGTTGAGGCCGATGATCTCCACGGTCTTGCCGCGCTGGGCGTACCGGGTCTCGATGGCGTCGAGGGCGGCGACGGAGGAGGCGTCCCAGATGTGGGTGGCCGACAGGTCGATGACGACCTTGTCGGGGTCGGTGGCGTACGCGAAGCGGCTGACGAGGTCGTTGGAGGAGGCGAAGAACAGTTCGCCGGTGACGCGGTAGACGACGGTGGTGTCGTCGGGGTCGGTGACGGCCGTGACGTCGGCGAGGTGGGCGACGCGCCGGGCGAAGATCACCATGGCGGTGATCGTGCCGCCGACGACGCCCACGGCGAGGTTGTGCGTGGCCACCACGCAGACGACGGTGATCACCATGACGGCGATCTCCCCGGCGGGCATCCGCCGCAGCGTCTTCGGCGCGACGGAGTGCCAGTCGAAGGTGGCGAAGCAGACCATGACCATGACGGCGACGAGGGCGGCCATGGGGATGTCGGAGACGACCGGGCCGAAGACGATGCACAGCACCATCAGGAACGCTCCGGACAGGAACGTCGAGAGGCGGGTGCGGGCGCCGGAGACCTTGACGTTGATCATCGTCTGGCCGATCATCGCGCAGCCGCCCATGCCGCCGAAGAAGCCGGTCACGATGTTGGCGATGCCCTGGCCGATCGATTCGCGGGTCTTGCTGGAGCGGGTGTCGGTGATCTCGTCGACCAGCTTGGCCGTCATCAGCGACTCCATCAGGCCGACCAGCGCCATCGCGAGTGCGTACGGGGCGATCAGCGTGAGCGTGTCGAGCGTGTACGGCACGTCGGGCAGGCCGGGGGCGGGCAGGGCGGACGGCAGGGCGCCCTTGTCGCCGACCGTCGGGACCGCGATTCCGGCGGCGACGGTGATGACGGTCAGGATGACGATCGAGACGAGCGGGGCCGGGACGACCGTGGTGACCCGGGGGAAGAACACCATGAGCGCGAGCCCGGCGGCGACCAGCGGGTAGACGGCCCAGGGCACGTCCCTCAGCTCCTTGATCTGGGCCATGAAGACCAGGATCGCGAGCGAGTTGACGAAACCGACCATCACCGAGCGAGGGACGAACCGCAGGAGCTTCGCCACCCCGAGCGCCCCGAGGGCGATCTGGAAGACACCGGCGAGGATGACGGCGGCGATCAGGTAGCCGAGCCCGTGCTCGCGGTTCAGGGGCGCGATGACGAGGGCGACGGCCCCGGTCGCGGCCGAGATCATGGCCCGCCGGCCGCCGACGACCGAGATCACCACGGCCATCGTGAAGGAGGCGAACAGTCCGATCGCCGGGTCCACTCCCGCGATGATCGAGAACGAGATCGCCTCGGGTATCAGCGCGAGGGCGACGACCAGGCCGCCGAGCACCTCGGTGCGCCAGACCCTCGGGTCGCGCAGCCAGTCCGGCTTCAGGCCGCGCAGACGAGCGACCAGGGACACGACGGAAACGGAGGAGGACAAGGGAAGAGGAACCTGTCGTGCTCGGGCACACCCGCCGGCAACGGGCGACGCGGGAGGGCGGGGCGGGGGCGGGAGGGCGGAACGGGCAACTCTACCGCGAGGCGAGGACGGCGATCCTTGTCCACCGACCGGTGGACACGAGGTTCAACCGGCCGAGCCTGTCGGCGGGACGGCGCCGACGGCGAGGCTGTGACGCATGACGAACCCCACCGTACGCATGGCTCGGTACAGCGCCCGGCACCCCTGGCGCGCGCTCATCGGCTGGATCCTCTTCGTGGCCCTCTGCCTCGGCACGGGCCTGGCCCTCGGGGCCGTCCCCGCCACCACCGAGGACTTCCGCATCGGCGAGGCCGGCCGCGCCGAGGCCCTCGCCGCCGAGGGCGGTCTCCAGCAGAAGCCGCTGGAGCGGGTCATCATCCAGGCCGCCCCGGGCACCGGCGCCTTCGACCGGGCCGAGGCCGACGCCGCCGCGCGCGAGGTCGTCGCCCGGATGCGACAACTGCCCGAGGTGCTGTCCGTCGCCGACCCGGTCGCGGACGCCCGGCGCACCACGCTGCGCGTCGACGTCACCATGAAGGGCGCCGAGTTCGAGGGGAAGCAACACGTCGACGCGTTGCTCGCGCAGACCGCCGAAGTCCAGGCCGCGCATCCGCGGCTGCGCGTCGAGGAGGTCGGCAGCCCCTCGATCGGCAAGGGGGTCGACAAGCTCCGCGGCGACGACCTCGCCCGTACCGAGGTCATCGCGCTCCCCGTCACCCTGATCACCCTGCTGATCGTCTTCGGCTCGGTCGTCATGGCCGTCGTACCGCTGCTGCTCGCGCTGTCCTCGATCGTGGCCGCCGTCGGCCTGTCGATGGTCGCCTCGCACGTCTTCCCCGACGCCGGGGTCGGCACCAACGTCATCCTGCTGATCGGCCTGGCCGTCGGCGTCGACTACACCCTCTTCTACCTCAAGCGGGAGCGCGAGGAGCGGGCCCGGACCGCCGGCGGGCGTCGCTCCACCCAGGCCGTCGTGGAGCTCGCCGCGGCGACCTCGGGCCGGGCCGTGGTCGTCTCCGGACTGGCCGTCGCGGTCTCCAGCGCCACGCTCTACCTCGCGGACGACGTCATCTTCTCGTCCATCGCCACCGGAGCCGTCGTCGTCACCCTGGTCGCCGTCCTGAGCTCGCTGACCGTGCTGCCCGCGCTCCTCGCCCTGCTCGGCGAGCGCGCCGAGCGCCGCGGGGCCCGCAAGAAGGCTCGCACGGAGGCGAAGGCCGCAGCCCGCGCCGCCGCCGGCAGGCCCGTACGGCGCCGCGCCCTCCGCACCCCGGGTTCCGCCCGGACCGGCGGCGGCCGGATCACCGCCGCGGTCCTCCGCCCCGTCGCCCGGCACCCCGCCGTGACGCTCGCCGTCTCCTCCCTCGCCCTCGTCGCGCTCGCCCTGCCCGTCCTGAACATCACCATCACGGAGATGAGCCGCGAGACGCACTCCCGCGCCATCCCGGCCATGCGGACCTACGACCGGCTGCTGACCGCGTATCCCGAGCTCAGGTCGATGCACCAGGTCGTCGTGCGGGCGGACGCCGAACGGGCCGGGGACGTCGCCGGCGCCCTGCGGGAGCTCGCCGGCCGCGCCGCGGCCGAGGACCCCGCGATCGGCGGCACGCCCGTGGTGCGTACCTCCGCCGACCGCCGCATCACCCTCCTGGAGATGCCGGTCCACCGCTCCGTGAACAGTCCGGAGGCCCGCGTATCGCTCGACCGGCTCCGCGGCACCCTCGTACCGGCGACCGTCGGCGCGCTGCCCGGCGCCGAGGTGGCCGTCACCGGCGAGGTCGCTCGTTACGCCGACTACCCCGCCCATCAGAAGCGCAAGCTGCCGCTCATCGTGGGGGCGCTGCTGCTCGTCACCTTCGCGATGACCGTGTGGGCGTTCCGGTCGGTGGTCCTCGGCCTCGTCGGCGTCGTCCTCAACCTGCTCTCCGCGTTCGCCTCGCTGGGTGTGCTCGTGCTGGTCTTCCAGAACGAATGGGCCGAGGGGATCCTCGACTTCACGTCCACGGGCTCGATCGGATCCCGGGTCCCGCTCTTCCTCTTCGTGATCCTCTTCGGGCTCTCCATGGACTACCAGGTGTTCGTGATCAGCCGGATCCGCGAGGCCCGCCTCCAGGGCACCCCCACCCGGCAGGCGGTCCTCGACGGCCTGTCCTCCTCCGCCGGGGTGGTCACCAGCGCGGCCGTGGTGATGGTGACGGTCTTCGCCAGCTTCGCCGCGCTGCACCTCATCGAGATGAAGCAGATCGGGTTCAGTCTGGCGGTCGCCGTCCTCCTCGACGCCTTCGTGATCCGCATCCTGGTCCTGCCCTCCCTGATGCTGCTGCTCGGCGAGGCCAACTGGTGGCCCGCTCGCGGAATGCGGCCCACGGGGAGGCCCGGGCGGACGGAGCGTCAGCCGGTGTCCGTAGGCTGACCGGATGAGCGAGCGGATCACCGAGCGGATGACCGACCGTACGACTCCACGGACGGCCGAGCGGCCCGCGCTCACCGCGCTCCGGCGCTGGTACACCGCCGCCTGGCTGCTCCTGGGTCTGATCCCCTCGGTCATCGCCGTCGGCAACGACTCGAGGCCCGGCAAGTGGGCCTCCCTGGCCCTGGTCGGACTGGCCCTCGCCTACACGGCCGTCCATCGCGCCCGGGACCACCAGCCGGTCTACCTCGGAGTCCTGGCCGCCGGTCTGGGCGTGATGGCGGCCCTCCCCGGCGGCGGCGCGGCCCTGCTGATCGTCGCCCTCCCCCAGTTCTGGTTCCAGACGCTGGGGCGGCGGGCCGCCGTGCTGTTCAGCGGCGCCGCCGCCTCGGCCACGGCCGCGGGGAGCCTGCTGCGCGACTCGCCGGGGAACGCGGTCGCGGCCCTGACCGGCTACGGGATCTCGGTCCTGGCGGGCATCCTGCTCCACCGCCTGATCGCGGACAGCGAAGCCCGCGCCACCGCATTGGCCGCCGAACTGTCCCTGACCCAGGAACAGTTGGCGGACGCCCATCGCCGCCAGGGCGCGGCCGACGAGAGGGAGCGCATGGCCCGCGAGATCCACGACACCCTCGCCCAGGGGTTCGCCTCGGTCATCGTCCTCGCCGAGGCGGCCCGGGCCGGCCTCGGCGGTGATCCGGAGCGCACCGCGCAGCAGCTCCGCTCGATCGAGGAGACGGCCCGCGAGAACTTCGCCGAGGCCCGGGTCCTGGTCGGCTCGGCCCCGCACAGCGGGCTGACCCCCGGCTCGGTGGTACCGACGCTGCGCCGCACCCTGGAGCGCTTCGCCCAGGACACCGGGGTCGTGGTGGAGGCGGAGCTCCCCGAGGACGTCGACTGCGACCAGCAGACGCGGATCGCGCTGCTGCGCTGCACCCAGGAGTCCCTGGCGAACGTCCGGAAGCACGCCGACGCGAGCACCGTCGGCGTGGTCCTCGCCCAGTACCCGCACGCCATCGAGCTGGAGATCACGGACGACGGGCGGGGCTTCGTGGTCGAGGAGTCGCGCGGCTTCGGTCTGGACGGGATGCGCAAGCGGCTCGCCGAGCTCGACGGCGAACTGACGGTGACGAGCTCGGTCGGGGACGGCACCCGCGTCCTCGCGACCTTCCACACGAACGGACAGAACTGACATGCAGGCAGTACCCGAACCGCTGACGCCCGCGACTCCGGCCCCGGCCCCGATCCGGGTCGTGGTCGTCGACGACCACACCGTGATGCGCGCGGGAGTGGTCTCGCTCCTGGCGCCCGCCGCGGACATCGCCGTCGTCGGCGAGGCGGGCGACGGCCGAGCGGGCGTCGAACTCGTCGAGCGGCTGACCCCCGACGTGGCCCTGGTCGACCTGCGCATGCCGGTCATGGACGGGGTCGCCGCGACCGCCGCCGTCACCGCCGGCCCCGCCCCGACCCGGGTGCTCATCCTGACCACGTACGACACCGACGTCGAGATCGAGCGTGCGGTGGAGGCCGGTGCCATCGGCTATCTGCTGAAGGACACCACCGGTGAGCAGCTGGCCGAGGCCGTACGCGGCGCCGCCCGCGGGGAGACCGTCCTCGCCCCGCGCGTCGCCGAACGCCTGGTCGCCCGGATGCGCCGCCCGGCCCCGGTCGTCCTGACCGCGCGGGAACAGGACGTGCTGGGGGCGGTGGCCGACGGCCTGTCCAATGCCGAGATCGGCAGGCGCCTGGTCATCGCCGAGGCGACGGTCAAGACCCATCTCCTCCGCGTCTTCGCGAAGCTGGACGTCAGCGACCGTACGCGCGCGGTGGTCGTGGCCCTGGACCAGGGCCTCCTCCCGGACCGCGAGCCGCCCCGCTAGCCGGGCGGCTCAGGCCGGGCTCAGGACTGCCGTCGGACGAGCAGCAGGGCGACGTCGTCGGTGCGGTGCGCGGCGTCCGTGACATGGCGGATCAGCTCGTCGGCCAGCGCCTCCAGGTCCTGGTTCGGGGACCTGGAGAGGCGATCGGCGAGCTCCCTCGTGGCGGTGCCGATGTCGGCGCCGGGTGTCTCGACCAGCCCGTCGGTGAAGAGGACGAGGACGGAGCCGGGCTCCCAGGGCGCGTCCGCCGTGGTGTACCCCACGTCTTCCGCGATCCCGAGGAGGAGGCCCGGCGGCACCCCGACGGGGTCGGTACGACCGTCGGGGCGGCGCAGGAGGGGCGGTGGGTGGCCCGCGGTCGCCAGCCGCAGCCGGTGGCGGACGAGGTCGAGCTCGACGATCAGGCAGCTGGTGAAGCGGTCCGGGTCGAGGTCGTTCAGGAGCCGGTTGGTGCGGGCGAGGATCTCGCCCGGGGACACGCCGTCGGTCGCGTGGGCGTGGACGGCGATGCGCACCTGCCCCATGAGGGCCGCGGCGTTCGTGTCGTGCCCCTGCACGTCGCCGATGACGGCGATGACCCTGTCGGGAGGCGCGTGGATGAGGTCGTAGAAGTCCCCGCCGACGTCCATGCCGTGGCCCGCGGGCAGGTAGCGGGTGGCGACGGCCACCCCCGGGAGCGGCGTGAGGCCGTGCGGGAGCAGGCTCGTCTGGAGGCTGCGCGCGAGGGAGTGCTGGGCGTCGTAGAGGCGGGCCCTGGCGAGGGCCTGGGCGATCAGTCCCGCCAGGGAGGTGAGCAGCGCGCGCTCGGCCGCGGGGAAGGGGCGCGGCCGGGCGTACGAGAGGATCAGGGAGCCCACGGGCCGGCCGGAGGCGATCAGGGGCAGGAACGCCCACGCGTTGCGGCCCTCGTAGCGCGGGGCGTGCGGGTGGGCGCGGTGGAGGTCCTCGAAGGTGGGGAAGAAGACGGGCACGCCGGTGGCGAGCACCTGGGCGTCGGCGACGTCCGCCGTCAGGGGCGTGCCGTCGAAGCGGTCGATGAACTCCTGGTCGTAGCCGCGGTGGCCGATGATGCGCAGTCGCCCCTCGTCCGCACTCATCAGGACGAGGCCGTGGGGGCCGAAGGCGGGCACGATCTGGTCGGCGACGAGTTCGACGACCTCGTGGACGCCGGCCGCTTCGGCGAGGGTCGCCGCGAAATGCATGAGGTGGTAGACGGCGGACGCGCCCACGGGCTCGACGTACGGCGCGCCGGGCGCGGGTGCGGGGGCCGGCGCGACGGCGCCGGTGGCCTCGTCCCCGTCCCCGCCCCCGCCCGTGGCGGCGGGCCCGGGTGTCGGGGTGATGTGGACGCTGATCCCGGTGGCGTCGGGGTAGAGGTCGAAGAGGAGCCAGGCCCCCGGCCGTCGCCGGACGGTGAACGACACCGGCCGGCGGGTGACCACCGCCGCGCGGTAGCGGTCCTCGAAGACGGGGTCGTTCAGCCAGAGGAGTACCTCCCACGGCCGTCTGCCGAGCAGTGCGGCCGCTCCGGCGTCGACCAGCTCGACGGCGGCCGTGTTCATGAAGGTGATGCGTCCGTCGAGGTCCAGGGCGCAGCAGCCCACGGGCAGGCGCTCGGCGAAGTCGACGGTTGCCGCGGCCAGGGCGGGGTCGGCCTCGGAGGGGCGCGCCGGGTGCACGACGCGCGGCTCCTCGGGGTAGGACGGCGGGTCCTGTTCGGCCGCCCGCCGCAGGAGCCGTGCCGCACGGCGGGAGGAGAGGTCGAGCGTCTCGCGCTCGTGCTCGTCGAGCTGGGGCGGATGCCAGACCGGCCACAGGAGGACGACGCCGCCCCACACGGTCGTGGCGTCGGCGATGGGGGCGGCCGCCAGCAGGAAGTCGTACGGCAGCACGATCCCCAGGCGCGGATAGCGGCGGGCGATCTCCTCCCGGCCTCCCAGCCACACGAGCGTCCGGTCGCGCATGGCGTCGGCCACCGGGATCGGGGCGTCGGCCGGGATGCGGACCCACGGGGCGGCGATCTCCCGGGACACCCCCGACACCAGGGTGAGCCGCAGGTTCCGGTCACCCGGCACCCGCACGTACACAAGCCCGATCGACGCCTCGGTGTCGCGCATGACGTCGGCGAGGACGGCGTCCATCAGCCCCCCGGCGAAGACGTCCTCGGCGTCCGCTCCCGTGGGCTCTCCCACGTCACCCATGTTCGGACCATACGTCCGCCGCCTCACGCCCGCACGGCAAGCCGGCCCCGGTCCCGGGGCGGGCCTGCCGTGCGGGCGACGTGGGCCCGCCGCTGCTCCCGGCGGGCCCCTCGCCTACAGGACGCCGAGGTCGCCGAGGATCTCGTCGGCCGCGCGCCGGCCCGACTCGGCGCCCCCCTCCATGTAGCCCTGGGCCACTTCGGAGGTGTGCTCGCCGGCGAAGTGGGTGTTGCCCTGGCGGACACCCTCGTAGCCCGCGTACCGGTGCGCGTACCCGGTGGGCCAGGCGGAGTACGAGCCGCCCGCGTTCGGGTTGAGGGGCCAGGCGGCGAGTGTGGCCTTGCCGGTCCAGTGGGCGGTGAGGCCCGGGAAGACCGGTTCGAGCTGGGTCAGCGCCTCCTGGGCGTAGGCGGCGATCTGTGGGTCGGCGGCCGTGCGGAAGGGCGTGGACGGGGTGTAGTCCGCCGCGCGGCTGCCGCCCGTGTAGACCGTGAGGATGCCCTTGCCGCCGGGCTGGGCTCTGCTGGAGTCCCAGGAGGTCTGGTAGCCGGTGTCGGTCATCGTGCTGCCGGTGGCGGTGCCCCAGGGGCCGGAGGCGTTCCAGTGCCGGGTGTCGAACTGCATCGACAGCTTGCAGTTCTGTCCCATCGACATCGCCGCGATGCCGCCCCGCTTGCGGCTGTCGAATCCGGCGGTGGACAGGTCCAGCTGCTGGAGGACGCCGACCGGCAGGGCGAGCACCGTGTGGTCGGCGAGCACCGTCTGCGGACAGCCGTCGACGAGGAAAGTGAGCGCCTGGCGGCCGCCCGCCGCGGCCGCCACCTTCGTGAGCCGCCGGCCGTGGCGTACGGTCCCCGGGGGCAGGGCGGCGGCGATGGCCTGCGGGATCCGCTGGTTGCCGCCGCGGACGCGGTAGCGGGTGTCGCTCTCCCCGAAGAGGGCGAAGCCGTTGGGGGTGGGCTGGTAGGCGAGGAGGCCCGATGATGCCGAGCGCCGACGAGGCGTTGGTGTCCACGCCGAACTCGGTGGTGTAGGCGACGTCGAGGAGCTGCCCGAACGGCGAGCCGTGCCCGCCCGGGACGCGGGTGGCGATCCACTCGTGGATGGTCATGTTCGAGAGGGCCACGGCGCCGGGGCTGTTGGCGGCGTTCCAGGCCACGGGCCAGTTGAAGGTGGCCTCGTCCTGCTGGAGGACCGGCTTGAGCTTCTTGAAGTCGGCGCTCGCCTGGGCGTAGGTGTAGTACGCGCCGTCGAAGCGGTACACCTCCGTGGCGCCGGTCGGCTCGGCGGCGCGCAGGTCGTCGAGGGGCAGGCCGAAGCGGGAGGCGAGGGACTGCATGAGGACGTGTCCGGTGTCGATCATCTCGCCGCCCCACTCGGAGCTCTGCCCGTCGCCCCAGTAGGAGCCGGCGGGGTTCGAATAGATCCGGCCGCCGACCCGGGTGTCGGCCTCGTGGACGGTGCAGGCGATGCCGTGGTCGGCCAGCTGGAGGGCCGCGGTCAGGCCGGCGATGCCCGCGCCGACGATCGCGATGACGGGCGGGGTGGCCGTGTCGGCGCGGGCGGTGCCGGCCGCGCCGACGGCGGTCGTGGCGGCCAGGCCCGCGCCGGCGGCGAGCCCGCCGAGGACGGTGCGGCGGGAGGGTCCCCCGGTGGTCCGGGGGTCGGTGGAGTGCTCGGCGACGATCCGGCGCAGCATGCGGGCCGGTGCGGTGCGTGCCATGTACGGCTCCTTCCAAGGGGGGCCGGTTCCCTGGGGAGGGGAACCGGGAGCGGCGGTGGCGCGGTGTCACCGCCGACGAGGAGAGGTGCCTCGCGCGGGGGCTCGGGTGGCGGACCCCTCAGGGGTCAGCCCTGGTAGCGCGCGGGGCGGCGGTGCGGCCAGCGGTTCAGGTCCTCCAGTTCGGCGGCGACCCTGATGAGGGCGGCCTCGTCCCAGGGACCGGCGATCAGCTGGCTGCCGACGGGGAGGCCCTCGGCCGAGGTGAAGGTGGGCAGGCTGATCGCGGGCTGTCCGGTGATGTTGCAGATCGAGGTGAAGGAGATCATCCGCGTCTCGGTGGTGCGCGGGCCGCCGGGGTCCGCGTTGGCCTCCTTGAGCAGCGCGTCCACTTCCGGTGGCAGGCAGGCCATGGTGGGCGTGAGCAGCAGGTCGAACTCCTTGCCCCATTGGGCGCGGACCGCCCTTGCCTCCTCGGCGAGCAGGTTCGCGGCCCTGGTGTACTCCCCGGAGTGCCGGCCCGCGGCCCGGTCCATCCGGAACCGCAGGTGCGGCTCGGCGAGTTCGGGCTTCTGGTAGGGCGCGGCCCAGAGGGCGGCGTCCAGGACGGTCTGCGCGTATCCGGTGATCGCCTCCTCGCTGAAGAAGCGAGGGGAGGCGGGGGCGACGTAGTGGCCGAGGGAGGCGAGCAGCCGGGCGGTGTGCTCGGCGGCCTCGACGCACTGCGGGTCGACGGGAAGCCCGGTGGGTGCCTCGGTGAGCAGGCCGATCCTGAGGCGACCGGCGTCACGGCCGACCTCGTCGAGGTAGGGCCGGTCGGGGGCGGGTGCCTGGTACATGGCGAGTCGGTCGGGTACGGACATCGCGTCGAGCAGTGCGGCGGCGTCGCGGGTGGTACGGGTGATGGCGCCCTCGACGGTGGCGTGCTCCCAGCCCGGCACCTGCTGGGGGACGCGGCCCCTGCTCGGCTTCAGGCCGAGCAGGCCGCAGGAGGAGGACGGCATGCGGATCGAGCCTCCTCCGTCGTTGGCGTGGGCGACGGGCGCGAGGCCGGCGGCGACGGCCGCGGCGGCGCCGCCGCTGGAGCCGCCGGAGGAGTGGGCGTGGCTCCAGGGGTTGCGGGTGCTGCCGAAGCGGCGGTTGTCGGTGGTCGAAAGAAGGCCCATCTCGGGCGAGTTGGTGCGGCCCATGAGGAGGAATCCGGCGTCGAGCAGCCGACTGATCACGGGCTCGGTGAGAGTACGGGGGCGGTCGTCGACCCCGTACGAGCCGTACGTGGCGGGCTGGCCCTCGACCTGGGTCAACTCCTTGACGGGGACGGGAACTCCGTGGAACGGCGCGAGGGGTCCACCGTCGACGACGGCCTGTTCGGCGCGGCGGGCGGCGGCGCGGACGGCCTCCTCGTCGAGCCAGGTGAACGCGGCGAGTTCGCCGTCGTGTTCCGCGATCCGCCGGAGGTAGGTCTCGGCGATCTCGACGGGGCTGAGGTCGCGGCGGCGGATCGCCGTCGCGAGGTCGGTGGCTGAGGCGAACGGGTCCATGGTGAGCGGCTCCGAGTGGGGTGGGGGCGGTCGGCGGACCGCAGGGCAGGCGGGGTGGCGCGGGCGACGGCGGAGGGGGTCAGCGGACCGCGAGGATGTCGTCGAGCCGGTCGCGGAGACCGGGCCCGTTCGGCGCGTCGAGGACGACGCGTCCGGCTTCCATCGCCACGACGTGCCGGCTGTGGTCGAGGAGCGCACCGGCGTGCTGGTCGACGAGGAGGACGGCCGCCCCGGCGGCGGCGACGGCACCGAGGGCCTCCAGGACGTCGGCGACCACGGAGGGCTGGAGTCCCTGGGTGAGTTCGTCGACCGCGATCAGGGTCCGGCCCGCCAGCAGGGCGCGGGCGATGCCCAGTTGCTGCTTCTGCCCGCCGGAGAGCGTCCCGGCTTGCTGCTTCGCGCGGTCGGTGAGCAGCGGGAAGACGGTGTACGGGTCGACGGCCGGGGCGACGTCGCGGCGGCGGGCGAGGCGGAGGTTCTCGGCGACGGTGAGCGCGGGGAACACGCCCCGGTCCTCGGGCATCAGCGTGGCGCCGGCCCGGGCGAGGAGTTCGGGACGGCCCGGGGGCAGGGCACGGCCGTCCAGGGTCACGCTGCCGGCATGGCGGTCTGCGAGCCCGAAGACGGTCCGCAGCAGGGTGGTCTTGCCCGCGCCGTTGCGGCCGATCAGGGCGGTGATCTCACCGCCGCGTACGGTCAGGTCGGTGGGCCGGACGACGGCGGCCTGACCGTATCCGCCGGCGAGGCGGGTCAGTTCGAGCATCAGCGCACTCCCAGGTAGGCGGCGCGGACGGCCGGGTCGGCGGCCACCGCGTCGAGCGGGCCGCGGGCGAGCACCCGTCCCTCGGCGAGGACCACGACCTCGTCGGCCAGTTCCCGCACGATGTCCATGTCGTGCTCGACCACCAGCAGGGCGCAGCCGGTGCGCCGGTTGACCTCGCGGAGTTCACGGGTGAGGCGGCGGGCGTCGTCGGGGCCGAGTCCGGCGGCGGGTTCGTCGAGGAGCAGCAGCCGGGGGGCGGCGGCGAGCACCATGGCGAGCTCCAGGCGCCGGCGGTCGGCGAGCGGGAGGGTGCCGGCCGGCCGGAGTTCGTCGTCGGCGAGGTCGCGGAACTCGGCGGGCGGTTCGGCGGGTTCGGGTGCCTCGATCCGGGTGAGGCGGAGGTTGTCGGCCGGGGAGAGTTCGGCGACGACGCTGGGGATCTGGAACATCCGGCCGACGCCGAGGCCGACCCGGCGGTGGACCGGCAGGCCGGCCGCGTCGGTGCCGAAGAGGCGCAGGGTGCCGGCGTCCGGGTCGAGCTGTCCGGCGACGACGTTGAGGAAGGTGCTCTTCCCGGCGCCGTTCGGGCCGATCAGACAGACGCAGCGGCCCGCTTCGACGGTGAGGTCGACGCCGGCGAGCACCTCGACGGGGCCGAAGGACTTCCGGACGCCGGTGACGGCGAGCGGGACGGAGCCGTCCTCGCCCCGGCGGGTCTCCTCGGCCGTACGGCGTGGGGCGCGGCGGGCCACGGCCGGTAGCCGTACGGCGGGGCCGGGGCCGGCGAGCCATCGGCGCGGGGCGGCGGTGAGCCCGGCCGGCGCCACCTGGACGACCAGGAGGAACAGGGCGGCGAGAGCGAGGACGTACCAGCCCTGCCAGGTGGAGCCGAGGAACTGCTGGCCGACGGTGACGGCGATCGCGCCGACGAACGGCCCCACGGTGGACTCGCGTCCGCCGAGGGCCAGCCAGATCAGGACCGACGTCGACAGGCCGAGGCCGAAGACCTGCGGCGACACCAGGCCCGCCACGGGTGCGTACAGCGCCCCGGCCAGGGCGGCGACGGCCGCACTGACGGCGAAGGCGGTGGCGCGCACCCGGGTGCCGTCGATACCGCTCTGGGCGGCCCGGTCGGGGTTGCGGGCGGCGACGACGAGCCGGGCGCCGAAGCGGCCCCGTACGACCAGCGCTCCGCAGACCGCGACCACGCCCGCGACGGCTCCGAGGGTGACGTAGTAGGAGGTCACCACGTCGGGCCCGGTGACGGACAGACCGTTCGTGCCGCCGGTGACGGTCGTGAGCGTGGTGGCGGCGCGCTGGAGAAGCAGTCCGACGCCGATGGTCAGGAGGATCAGCGGCGCGTCAGGGACCGGGGCGGCGAGGCCGATACGGACGACGGGCAGGGCGATCGCCACGGCGGCGACGACGGCCGCTGCGACCGTCAGCGTCCAGGGGATCCGGTGCTCCTGCCCGAGGGCGACGGCGTACGCGCCGAGGCCGAAGAACGCGGCGTGTCCGACGCTGAGCAGCCCGGCCCTCCCCCAGCTCAGGTCGAGGCCGTAGGCGAAGAGGCCGTAGCAGAGACCCAGGGTCAGGGTGGCGACGGCGAAGGCGTCGAGACCGAAGGGGGCGGCGAGGAGGCCGGCGGCCGCGACCGCGGGGAGCGCGCGGCGCAGGGTCCGGCGGAGGCGTCCGGAGGGCCTGGCGGCGGACGGAGCGGTCGCGACGGCGGACGCGGTGGGGGCGCCCTGCGTGGCGGGGACGGTCACGAGCAGCCCTTCTTCGGGGTCGTGTCGGCGACCATCGGGTGGGTCCGGGCGACGGTGTACGCGCCGTCGCGGCCGATGGTGACCTCCCGCATGTCCGCCTGGAGGACGTGGTTGGCGGGCTCGAAGCGCGTGCCCTTGCCCAGGGGGCTGTCGAAGGACAGTCCGCCGATCGCCTTGTTCACGGCCTCGGGGTCACTGGAGCCGGCCTTGGCGGCGGCGGCCAGGAGGAACCTGACCCCGAAGTAGGCGTTTCCGGCGACCTCGGGGATCGGCGCCTTCCACTGGTGGGCGGTCCGGTAGTCCTTCGCGAAGCCGCGGCTCTCGGCGTCGTCGAGCCGGTCGCTCCAGCGGACGGTGTGGGTGCGGCCCGCGACGAGGCCGCCGAGCGCGGGCTGGAAGTCGGCGTCCAGGGGCGCGCCCTCGAAGCCGAGCTCCGGGGTGAGGAGGCCGAACTGCTGCGCCTGCTTGCTGAAGGTGACCGCGTCCGCGCCGACGACCATGGAGAGCACGGTGTCCGGTTCGGCCGCCTTGAGCCGGCCGATGACGGGCTGCCAGTCGGTCTGGCCGAGGGGGCTGTACTCCTCGGCGACGACGCGGCCGCCCGCTTCCTTCACCAGCTCCTTGGCGACGCCGCCGTAGAAGCGTGGGTAGTTGTAGTCGGAGCCGACGAGGGCGACCTTGGTGCCGTACTTCTCGATCAGCCCGGGCACGGTGGGGGTCAGCATCTGCCGGGTGGACTCGCCGAAGCCCCACTGGTAGGCGAAGCAGTGCTCGGTGTCGCCGAGGATGGCGGTGCCGAAGGGGACGTGCGCCTCGTCGGCGACCCTCCCGACGGCTTCGGCGGTGTCGCCGGTGATGGTGCCGAAGAGCATCGTGACCTTGTCCTGGCGGACCAGGCGGCGGGCGAGCTGGGTGGAGTTGGCGGGGTCTCCGGCGTCGTCGACGACGACGTACTCCACGGGGCGGCCGTGCACGCCTCCGTCGGCGTTGACCTTCTTGACGGCCAGTTCGAGTCCGTTGCGCAGGGCGGTTCCTACCTGGGAGACCGGCCCGGTGAGCGGGACGACCACGCCGATCCTCACCGGTCCGCCGGCGGCCGGGGCCTCGTCGTCGGAGATCGCCGCGCCCTGACAGCCGGTGAGTGCGAGGACGAGGGTGCCGGCCGCCACGAGCGCGGCGGGGCGGGGCGCGGGCGTCATGCGGCGGTCGCGGGCGCGGGGGTGCGACGGAACCATGCGGAGAACCTTCCGATCCAGGGGCGCGAGCGCAGTGCGGCGATCGCGACGACGACGGCGTAGAAGAGGGCTTCGGCGAGGGTGTCGGAGAGCCACGTACGCAGCAGGACCGACAGCGCGGAGATCAGCAGGGCGGCGCCGGCGGCGGTGGCCAGGGCGCCGGGGCGGCTGAGCAGCAGGCCGAAGAAGACGGGGACCAGCAGGCCGAAACCCATGCTCGGGTTCACGGCGAGGACGGGGCTGTAGAGGGCTCCGGCGAGGACGGCGAGGAGACCGCCGATCGCGAAGGCGGTGGCGCGCATGCGGCGCGGGTCGGTGCCGAGCAGGGCCGCCATGGCCGGGTTGTCGGCGACGGCGCGCAGCCGCAGGCCCCAGTCGGTGCGGTGGGCGGCGAGGAGGACGAGGCCGATGACGGCGATCGCGGTCAGGGCGCAGACCAGCCGGTAGGCCGGGTACGGGCTGCCGAGGATGTCGAGCGTGCCGTCCACGGGTACGGCGACGGTGCGGGAGGTGCCGGTGAAGAGGAGTTCCGCGCCCTGCCGCAGGGCCATCCCGAGGCCCCAGGTGACGAGCATGGCGGCGAGTCCGTCGGAGCCGGGGCGGCGCAGCAGCAGCCGCTCGACGATCAGGAGCAGGGGTGCGCCGACGGCGAGGGCCAGCAGGGTGCGGAGTCCGAAGGGGGCGGTGGTCGCGGTCGCGGCGACGTACGCGCCGACCATGGCCAGGTCTCCCTGGGCGAGGTTGACGACCCGGGTGGCCGCGAAGATCACCGCGATGCCGACCGTGAGCAGGCCGTAGAGGCCGAACTGGCCAATGATGGCCAGAAGTACATCCATCTGTTACCGCCTGTGTGCTTCCGGGTGCAACGGGGACTCTGCGAGCATCTGGCAATCCCGTGGTGGGCACTGGTCCGGCAGCGCAGAGTTCTGTGCCCGCAGTGCGCGGACCGGACGGCGCGAAGGGTGCGTCCGGTGCGGGCGGGTGGGAGGAGTACGACATGCCGGTGGAGCGACGGGACGACGGCAATCTGGTCTTCGGCTATCTCGACACCGCGACGGCGGATCTGTCGGGGGCTTCCGACACGGTTCTCGTCCGGGCGCGCGCGGGCGACGAGGGGTACTCCGCCGAGATGCGGCCGAGCCGCTTCGGTGCGCTGAGCGGCTGCGACATCAGCGGGGACCAGGCGATCCGGGTGATGCCCCGGCCGTCCCCCGCGGCGCCCCGGCCGGGTCATCTCCTCGGCCTGCTGGTGTCGGGGCGCGGTGAGCTGGAGCAGGACGGGCGGCGGGCGGCGCTCGCCCCCGGGGACTTCGTCCTCTACACGGGCGCGCGTCCCTTCCGGCTGGAACTCGGCTCCGGGCACCGGTACTTCGTGCTCTCGCTTGACCCGGGGACGGCGGGTCAGGTGGCGACGTCGGCCGGGTCGGTGACCGCGAACGCCGAGCTGCCGCGCTCCCCGAGCGGGCGGGTGCTCGCGGCGGTGGTCGGCGAGCTGGCCGAACGGGCGCACGGATTCGGCCCATTGGCGCGCCGAGAGATGGGCGAACACGTGTCGGCGATCCTGCGGACGCTGCTGCGCGAGGCGGGCGGCGCGGGGGCCGCGGCCGGCGGCGGGACGGCGGGGGTCCTGGACCGGGTCCTCGCGTACATCGACGACCGGCTCGCGGAGGACCTGTCACCGGGCACGATCGCGGCGGCGCATCACATCTCCGTACGCCATCTGCACGCGCTGTTCCGGGAGTCGGGGGTGACGGTGAGCGACCATGTGCGGCGGCGTCGTCTGGAGCGGATCCGGCAGGACCTTCTCGATCCGGCGCTGGCCCATCTGCCCGCGTACGCCCTCGCGGCCCGCAGGGGTCTGGGCGAGGCGAGCCACTTCAGCCGGGTCTTCCGGGCGGAGTTCGGCCTGTCGCCGCGTGCGGTACGGGAGCAGGCGCACGCCGGAACCTGAGCGGCGGCGCGGGCGCACTCGGCTGCCCATGTGAAAGCGCGGGCCTCGGTCGTACGCCCGGGGCCCGCGCTGGATCAGGTGCTCAGCTGTCGAAACCGAGGCCGAAGCGGTCCAGGGTGCGCAGCCAGAGGTTGCGGCGCCCTCCGTCGAGGTCCGCGCGGGCCATGGACCACTTGGTGATGCCGATGCCCACCGAGCGGATCGGCTCGGGCGGGAGCGGCAGCGGCTTGCGGCGGACCAGTTCCAGCGAGGTGCGTTCGGTGCGGGCGCCGTCGAGGAGGTCGAGCATGACCTCCGCGCCGAAGCGGGTCGCGCCGACGCCGAGTCCGGTGAAGCCGGCGGCGTAGGCGACCTTGCCGCGGTGGCTGGAGTCGAAGAAGACGCAGAAGCGGGTGCTCATGTCGATGGCTCCGCCCCAGGCGTGGCTGAAGCGCATGCCGTCCAGCTGGGGGAAGGCCGTGAAGAAGTGGCGGGCGAGGGTCGCGAAGGTCTCGGGCCGCTGGTCGTACTCGGGGCGTACGCGTCCGTTGTAGTGGTAGACGGCGTCGTAGCCGCCCCACAGGATCCGGTTGTCGGCGGAGAGCCGGACGTAGTGGAACTGGTTGTTCATGTCCGCGAAGCCCTGCCGGTTCCGCCAGCCCACGGAGGCGAGCTGCGCCTCGCTGAGCGGCTCCGTCATGAGCGCGTAGTCGTAGACGGGGACGGTGTACGGGCGGTGGCGGCGCAGCAGGGACGGGTACGCGTTCGTGGCGAGGGCCACCTTGTGGGCGGTGATCCGCCCGTAGGGGGTGCGGACGGCCATCGTGTGCCCCTGCTCGTCGAGCGAGAGGGCGGGGGTGTGCTCGTGGACGCGGACGCCGAGCTTGAGGCAGGCCTGCCGGAGGCCCCAGGCGAGGCGGGCCGGGTTGACCATGGCCACGTCGTCCTTGTTCCACAGGCCGGCGAGGAAGGTCGGCGAGTCGATCTCGGCGCGTACGGCTTCGGCGTCGAGGAAGTCGGCCCTGCCGCCGTGGCGGGCCACGGTCTCGACCTCGTCCTGGAGGTCCGCGACCTGGTAGGGCTCGGTGGCGACGGCCATGGAGCCGGTGCGCTCCCAGTCGCAGTCGATGCCGTGGCGCACGAGGGTGTCCTCCATGGCCTGGAGGTTCTCGCGGCCGAGGCGCTCCAGGAGCCCGATCTCGTCGGGCCAGCGGGAGAGGCCGTTGTGCAGGCCGTGGGTGAGGCTGGCCTCGACGAATCCGCCGTTGCGCCCGGAGGCGGCGCCGCCCGCCTCGTCGGCCTCGACGAGGACCACGTCGAGCGAGGGGTCCCGCTCCTTGGCGACGAGGGCGGTCCACAGGCCGGTGTAGCCACCGCCGACGACGAGGAGGTCACAGGTGGTCGCGCCGACGAGGGCGGGCGCGGGCTGCGGCTTCTCGGGACTGTCGAGCCAGAACGGGGTCGGGTCGACGTCCCGGAGCGAGGCGAGAGGGTCCATGACGGCGGGGCTCCTTGAGATCGCGGAGGTGAGGTGCGGGCCTCCGAAGTGCCGCCATGACATCTCTCCGGACACATCAAGGTCAATGGTGTTGACATAAGGCCCCGCCGTTCACCTTTCCGCTGGTCGGGGCGGGCAGCACGGGGAGGGCGGCCGCGTCCGGCGGGTCGGCGACAGGCCGTCAGTTGTCGCTGAAGCCCACGTAGTTCTCCGCGAGCGAGGCCGACGCGGCCCCCGAGTTCGCGAGGTAGCGCAGGTGGGAGAGGCGCAGCCCGCGGTCGAAGGCGGTGTCGTCCGGGCTGCTGTGGAGGAGGGTCGTCATCGTGTACGAGAAGTGCTCGGCGCGCCAGACGCGGCGCAGCGCGGTCTCCGAGTAGGCGTCGAGCAGCGACTCGTCCCGCTCGGCGTGGTGGCGGGTGAGGGCCTGGGCGAGCAGGGTGACGTCGGCGACGGCGAGATTGAGGCCCTTGGCGCCGGTGGGCGGCACGATGTGGGCCGCGTCCCCGGCGAGGAAGAGGCGTCCGTGGCGCAGGGGCTCGGCGACGAAGCTGCGCATCGGGGTGATGCTCTTCTCGGTGATGGGCCCGCGCTTCAGCTCCCAGTCGCCGTCGACGGCGAAGCGGGCCTCCAGCTCGTCCCAGATCCGCTCGTCCGGCCAGTTGTCCGTGGAGTCGTCCGGGTCGACCTGGAGGTAGAGGCGGCTGACCTCGGGCGAGCGCATGCTGTGCAGGGCGAAGCCGCGCTCGTGGTGGGCGTAGATCAGCTCGTCGCAGGAGGGCGCGACGTCGGCGAGGATGCCGAGCCAGGAGAAGGGGTAGGTGCGCTCGGTGACGGTGAGGACGTCCTCGGGCAGGGAGCGCCGGCCGATGCCGTGGAAGCCGTCGCAGGCGACGACGAACTCGCAGTCGAGGGTGTGCTCGGCGCCCTGGTGGCGGTAGCGGACGGTGGGGTGGTCGGTCTCGATGCCGTCGACGGACAGGGCCTCGGCCTCGAAGAGGATCGTGCCGCCGGCCTCCTGGCGCAGGGCGATGAGGTCCTTGACCACCTCGGTCTGGGCGTAGACCATGACCGACCGTCCGCCGGTGAGGGACGGGAAGTCGACGCGGTGGGAGCGCCGGTCGAAGCGGAGCTCGATGCCGTGGTGCTCCAGGCCTTGCCGGTCCATGCGGGCGCCGGCGCCGGAGAGGCGCAGCACGTCGACGGTGTCCTGTTCGAGGATGCCGGCGCGCTGGCGCCGCTCGACGTACGCCTGGTCGCGGAGTTCGAGGACGACGTTGTCGACGCCCTGCCGGTGCAGCAGGTGCGAGAGGAGGAGGCCGGCCGGTCCGGCTCCGATGACGCCGACGGTGGTGCGGGGCATGGGTGGTCTCCGTGAGCGTGATGAGGGAGGGGAGGAAGCCGGGCGGTCAGAGGGAGAGCGGGGTGCCGTCCTCGGTGAGGACGCGCTGCGCGGTGGCGAAGGCGGAGTTGGCCGCGGGTACCCCGCAGTAGACGGCGGAGTGCAGCAGGACCTCCTTGATGTCCTCGGGTGTGAGCCCGTTGCGGATCGCGGCGCGGACGTGCATCGCCAGCTCCTCCTGGTGCCCGTGGGCGATCAGGGCGGTGAGGGTCAGGCAGCTGCGGGTGCGCCGGTCGAGGCCGGGCCGGGTCCAGATCTCGCCCCAGGCACAGCGGGTGATGTAGTCCTGGAAGTCGGCGGTGAAGTCGGTGGTGCGGGCGACCGCCCGGTCCACATGGGCGTCGCCCAGTACGGCCCGGCGGACCGCCATGCCCTCGGCGTACCGGCTGTCCTCGGAGTCGGGGGTGCCGAAGTGGCCGAGGAGCGCGGAGAGGACCGGTTCGGGCCGTTCGGCGGGCGCGAGGTGGGCGGCGCCGGCCAGTTCGAGCAGGCTCGCGTCGGGGATGCCGTCGGCGAGTTCGCGGGCGTGCGCGGGGGGTGTGGCCGGGTCGGCGCGCCCGGCGAGGACGAGGGTGGGCGCGGTGACGCGGTGCAGCTCGTCGCGCAGGTCGTACGTGGCGAGGGCGTCGCAGCAGGCCGCGTACCCCTCGGCGTCGGCGGCGCACAGGTCGTCCACGAGGCGGTCGGCGGTGTGCGTGCCCGCGAAGTCGGGGGTGAACCAGCGGGCGAGGGCGCCCGGCGCCACGGCGTCGGTGCCCTTCTCGCGTACGAGGGCGGCCCGTTCGTGCCAGCCGGCGGGCTCGCCGAAGCGGGCCGAGGAGCAGACGAGCGCGAGGCGGGTGATCCGCTCCGGGTGGTGGACGGCGAGGTGGGCGCCGATGGCGCCGCCGAGGGAGATGCCGGCGTAGGCGAACTGGTCCACGCCGAGGTGGTCGGCGAGGGCCAGGACGAGGGCTGCCAGGTCGGCCATGCCGGTGGCGGCGGGGGCGGGGTCGCCCAGTGTCCCGGTGGGGGTGTCGCCGTGGCCGGGCAGGTCGAAGCGGATCACCCGGTGGCGGCGGGCCAGGGCGGGGACCTGGGCGTCCCAGACGGCGAGCGAGGTGCCGAGGGACGGGCCGAGGATCAGGACGGGCGCGGTGGCGGGGCCGTCGATCCGGTGGTGGAGAACGCTGGTCATGGGCGGCCTTCCGGGTCGGCGGAGGGCTGCCTCCGCAGGGCGTGGTCGACGAGCAGGGGCGCGGCGCCGGTGGCGCCGGCCGGGTCCGCGAGGGCGCGGAGCCGCTCGGAGGTGATCCGGCCGATCAGCTCGGGTGCGGCGACGAGCAGCTCCGCGAGCTCCCGGCCCTCCTCCGCCGCCCGCCGGGAGAGCCGGTCGAGGAGGGCCCGGGCCTCGGCCCGGCCGAGGACGTCCGCCAGGGTGGCGGCGAGGCGTTCGCTCGTCACGAGCCCGCGGGTGTGGTGGAGGTTCGCGAGCATCCGGTCGGGCCGGACGCGGAGCCCTTCGGCGAGTTCGGCGGTGTGGTGGGCGGCGGAGCCCGCCAGCCGGAGCAGTTCCCGCAGCGGCTGCCACTCGGCGTGCCAGGCGCCGGCGGGCCGCTCGTCCTCCGCGGCGAGCGAACCGAGGAGTACGGCGGCGAGCGCGGGGGCCTGCCGGGCGGCCGAGGCGACGAGGGTGGCACGGACGGGGTTGCTCTTGTGCGGCATGGCGGAGGATCCGCCGCCGCTGCCCTCGGCGAGTTCGGCGGTCTCGGTGCGGGAGAGCCGAAGGACGTCCGCGGCGGGCTTGCCGAGGGCGGCGGCGGTGAACGCGAGCGCCGTCGCGAGGTCGGCGATCGGGGTGCGCAGGGTGTGCCAGGGCAGGACGGGTGCGGCGAGCCCGAGTTCGGCCGCGTACCGCTCGGTGAGCTCCGGGCCGCTGCCGGGCGCGCCCGCCAGGTACTCGAAGGCGGCCAGGGTGCCTGCCGCGCCGCCCAGTTGGGCGGGGAGCCGCAGGGCGGCGAGCCGGTCCGCCGCGTCGAGGGCGAGGTGGCGCCAGCCGGCCGCCTTGAGTCCGAAGGTGGTGGGTACGGCGTGCTGGCCGAGGGTGCGGCCGGCCATCGGGGTGTCCCGGTGGGCGGCGGCGAGCCGCCCGAACGCCTCGGCGGCCCGGTGCAGTTCGGCGGTGATCAGGGGGACGGTTCGGGCCGCGACGAGCATCGCGGCGGTGTCCAGGACGTCCTGGCTGGTCGCGCCCCGGTGGACGTACGGCGCGGCGTCCTCGGGCACGGCGGCCGTGAGCGCGGCGACGAGCGGGATGACCGGGTTGCCGCCGGCGCGGGCGCGCAGGGCGAGGTCGCGCGGGTCGAAGCGGTCGGCGCGGGCCGCCTCCGTCACGGCCTCGGCCGCCGGGCAGGGGGCGTGGCCGAGGGCGGCCTGGGCCCGGGTCAGGGCGGCCTCGGCGTCGAGCATCGCCTGGAGGAAGGCGCGGTCGCCGGTGGCGCGCTCGGCCGCGGTGCCCGCGCTGACGGGGGCGAGGAGCCCGACGTCGTACGCCGCGCTCTCCGGGGTGTCGTAGGGGTCAGCGGAAGTCAAGGAACACCGTCTCTCCGTCCCCCTGGAGGCGGATGTCGAAGCGGTGGACGCCCGGCCTGTCCTCCGTGGCGAGGAGGGTCGCGCGCCGCTCGGGCGCGAGGCCCGCGAGCAGCGGGTCGGCGTCGGTGGCCGGGCCCGGCAGGTAGATCCGGGTGTACAGGTGGTGGAGCAGTCCGCGGGCGAAGACGCAGACGGAGAGGTACGGGACGCCGCCCGGCGGGAGGGTCCTGACGGCCCAGTGGCCGTCGGCGTCGGTGGCGATCCGGCCGAAGCCGGTGAACGTGACGCCGTCCCGGCCCGCGTACCCGCCGGTGACGGGGTCGCGCCGCAGGGAGCCGGGGGCGCCGGAGCGGTCGCCGTCGGGGCCGGGCTGCCAGATCTCCACGATCGCGTCGGGGATCGGGGCGCCGGCGCCGTCGTACACGTACCCGTGGACGGCGAGGGTGTCGGGGTGTCCGGCGGGCGCGATGTCGGGGCCGCCGGGGAAGGGCAGGGCGTAGCCGTAGAAGGGCCCGACGGTCTGCGAGGGCGTGGGGAGCAGGGGGAGGGTCAGGGGGTCGCGGCTCATCGGCCTTCCTCGATCCAGGTCGCGGCGGGGCCGTCGAGGACGATGTCCCAGCGGTAGCCGAGCGACCGCTCGGGGGTGGACAGGTCGTGGTCGTAGGCGGCGACGAGCCGCTCGCGGGCCGCGTCGTCGGTGACGGACTGGAGGATCGGGTCGTACGCGAAGAGCGGGTCGCCGGGGAAGTACATCTGGGTGACGAGCCGTTGGGTGAACGCGGTGCCGAAGAGCGAGAAGTGGATGTGCGCGGGGCGCCAGGCGTTGTCGTGGTTGCGCCAGGGGTAGGCCCCGGGCTTGACGGTCGTGAACGCGTACGCGCCCCGGTCGTCGGTCAGGCAGCGCCCGAAGCCGGTGAAGTTCGGGTCGAGCGGCGCGGGGTGCTGGTCGCGGAGGTGGGCGTAGCGGCCGGCGGCGTTGGCCTGCCACAGCTCGACGAGCTGGCCGCGGACGGGCCGTCCGGCGCGGTCGAGGACGCGGCCGGTGACGGTGATCCGCTCGCCGAGCGGCTCCCCCGCGTGGGCCCGGGTCAGGTCGGCGTCGGTCTCGGTGACGTCGGTGACGCCGAAGACCGGTCCGGAGAGTTCGACCGCCTCGGGGTCGTGAATGGTGACGGGCGGGTGGAGGGGGTGGCGCAGCGCGCTGCTGCGGTAGGGGGCGTAGTCCCGGGCGGGGTGGTGGCGCACCTCGCCGGCGGCGAGGCGGTGCGTGAGGTAGTCCTTCCGCTCGCCCTCGATCTCGCGCGAGATGTCCTGCTGCGTCAGTGTCATGACGTCCTGTCACCTTTCCAGTACGAGGGCGAGTCCCTGACCGACGCCGATGCAGAGCGTGGCGAGGCCGGTGCCGGAGCCGCGGGCGGCGAGCTGGTGGGCCACGGTTCCGGCGAGCCGGGACCCGGAGGAGCCGAGGGGGTGTCCGAGCGCGATGGCTCCGCCGTGGGGGTTGACGACGGCGGGGTCGAGCTCCGGCCACTCGGCGAGGCAGCCGAGGGCCTGGGCGGCGAAGGCCTCGTTGAGTTCCAGGGTGGCGAGGTCGGCGAAGGTGCGGCCGGCTCGGGCGAGCGCGCGCTGCGCGGCTTCGACGGGGCCGAGGCCGAAGTACTGCGGTTCGATGCCGCTGACGGCCGAGGCGGTGATCCGGGCGAGGGGTTCGCGGCCGGTGGCGCGCAGCCCCGCCTCGTCGGTGATCAGGAGCGCGGAGGCGCCGTCGTTGAGCGGGGAGGCATTGCCGGCGGTGACGGTGCCGTCCTCGCGGAAGACGGGCTTGAGGCGGGCGAGGGCGGCGAGGGAGGTGTCCTGGCGGACGGACTCGTCGCGGTCGAGTCCGGTGCCGGCTCGGCCGTTGCCTTCGACGGGGACGACCTCGGCGTCGAAGGCGCCGGTCGCCCAGGCCTCGGCGGCCTTGGCGTGGCTGGCGAGGGCGTAGGCGTCCTGCTCCTCGCGGCCGATGCCGTGCTTCTCGGCGACGAGTTCGGCGCCCTCGCCGAGGGACACGGTCCACTCGGCGGGCATGCGCGGGTTGACCATGCGCCAGCCGAGGGTGGTGGAGTGGAGCTCCTGGTGGCCGGCGGGGTAGGCGCGGTCGGGCTTGGGAAGCACCCAGGGGGCGCGGCTCATCGACTCGACCCCACCGGCGAGGACGACCGAGGCGTCGCCGACGGCGACCGCGCGGTACGCCTGGATCACGGCCTCCATGCCCGAGCCGCAGAGGCGGTTCACGGTGACGCCGGGGACGGTGACGGGCACGCCGGCGAGCAGCGCCGCCATCCGGGCGACGTCACGGTTCTCCTCGCCGGCGCCGTTGGCGTTGCCGAGGAACACGTCGTCGATCCGGGCGGGGTCGAGCGCGGGCGCACGGTCGAGCAGGGCGCGCAGGACGTGGGCGGCGAGGTCGTCGGGGCGGACGCCCGCGAGCGCGCCGCCGTAGCGGCCGACCGGGGTCCGTACGGCGTCGACGATGTAGACGTCCTTGGTCACGGGGTCTCCTCCGTGTGTGCGGCGACGGACAGGGGTACGTGCACGGGCGCCGCAGTGCGGCGGGTGACCTCGTCCACGCTCACGCCGGGCGCGGTCTCCACGAGGACGAGGCCGTCCGCGGTGACGTCGAGGACGCCGAGGTCGGTGATGATCCGGTGGACGCAGGCGCGGCCGGTGAGCGGCAGCGTGCAGGTGTCGACGATCTTCGGCGAGCCGTCCTTGGCGGTGTGCTCGGTGAGGACGACGACCCGCCGGACGCCGTGGACGAGGTCCATCGCGCCGCCCATGCCCTTGACCATCCGGCCGGGGACGGCCCAGTTCGCGAGGTCGCCGCCGGCCGAGACCTGCATGGCGCCGAGGATCGCGGTGTCGATGTGGCCGCCGCGGATCATGCCGAAGGAGAGCGAGGAGTCGAAGAAGGAGGAGCCCGGAAGGACGGTGACCGTCTCCTTGCCCGCGTTGATCAGGTCGGGGTCGACCTCGTCGTCGTAGGGATACGGTCCGACGCCGAGGAGCCCGTTCTCCGACTGGAGGACGACGTCGACGCCCTCGGGGAGGAAGCCCGGGACCCGGGTCGGCAGTCCGATCCCGAGATTGACGTACGAGCCGTCGGTCAGTTCGCGGGCGGCGCGGGCCGCCATCTCGTCCCTGGTCCAGCTCATCGCGTGCGTACCGTCCTTCGCTCGATGCCCTTGGCCGCGGCCTCTTCGGGGGTCAGTGCGACGACCCGCTGCACGAACACGCCGGGCAGGTGGATCGCGTCGGGGTCCAGCTCGCCCGGCTCCACGAGCTCCTCGACCTCGGCGATGGTGATCCGGCCGGCCATGGCGGCGAGCGGGTTGAAGTTGCGGGCGGAGCGGCGGAAGACGAGGTTGCCGTGGCGGTCGCCGCGGGCGGCGCGGACCAGGGCGAAGTCGGTGGTGATGCCGTGTTCGAGGACGTGGGGGCGGCCGTCGTAGTCGCGGACCTCCTTGGGCGGGGAGGCGACGGCGACGCTGCCGTCGGGCGCGTACCGCCAGGGCAGTCCGCCGTCGGCGGCCTGGGTGCCGACACCGGCGGGCGTGAAGAAGGCGGGGATGCCGCAGCCGCCGGCCCGGAGGCGCTCGGCGAGGGTGCCCTGCGGGGTGAGCTCCAGCTCCAGTTCGCCGCCGAGGTAGCGGCGGGCGAACTCCTTGTTGTCGCCGATGTAGGAGCCCGTCACGCGGACGATGCGGCCGTCGGCGAGCAGGATGCCGAGGCCGCCGCCGTCCACACCGCAGTTGTTCGACACGACGCTGAGCCGGCCGGAGCCCTGGGCGTGCAGGGCCCGGATCAGTACGTCCGGCACCCCGCTCAGCCCGAAGCCTCCGACGGCGAGCGAGGCGCCGTCTCCGATGTCCGCCACCGCATCGGCGGCGGATGTCACCACTTTGTCCATGTAACGACCCGTTTCACTGAGGATTGACGGCGCATGCGTTCGCCTGGTGAACTTATGTTCATCAATGAACGCGGGGGTGAGTGTCCGCCCACGCTTCGGGCCGTGTCAACGGCGACGGGTACGGTTTTCGCATCGTGACCGGCCCGCGACACGACCCGCGACACAGGCGCGACATAGGCGCGACACGGTCCGCGACCAGCAGGAGGAGACCAGACGATGGCGCAGCGCACGGAGCCGGACGAGCTCCCGGAGGAGCTCGTCGGGCCGCTGGAGCGTGGACTCGCCGTGCTGCGCGCGGTGGCCGCCGGACCCGGGACCCGCCACCGCCCCGGCGACCTCGCCCGCACCACCGGGCTCGCCCGGTCGACCGTCGACCGGGTCGCCACGACGCTCCTGCGCCTCGGCTACGTACGCGCCGAGGAGCGCGACCTGCTGCTCGCGCCGCGCGCGGCGGACCTGGGCAACGCCTATCTGTGCTCGACCGGGCTGCCCGAGGTCGTCGGTCCGCACGCCGTCGCCCTCGCCGACGCGCTCGACGAGTCCGTGTCCGTGGCGGTCCCCGACGGGGACGGGGTGCGCTTCGTGGCGCAGGCCGCGCGACGGCGCGCCATGGCGATCTCGTTCCGCGCGGGGGACGTCCTGCCGGCCGAACGCTGCGCGCCCGGGGCGCTGTTCGCCGCCGACTGGGCGGACGCGGAGTGGGAGACGTGGCGGGCGCGGCACCTGAAGGACCCGCTGGACGCCGCCTTCCCGGCGGTACCGCCCCGCACGCCCTCGGCATCGGCATCGGCATCGGCATCGGACGCGGACTCCGTCGAGAGCGACTTCCGCGCCCGCGCCGACCGGAGCCGTACGGACGGCTGGGCGGCCGACGACCAGCTCATCGAGGCCGGGCTGATCGCCGTCGCCCTGCCCGTACGCGACGCGACCGGCGCCGTCGCCTGCGCGGTCAGCGTCGTCAGCCACACGAGCCGTCACGACATCGACTCCCTCGCCGCCATCGCCCTGCCGCCGCTGCGCGCGGCCGTCGCGGCGATGGAGGCGGGCCTCGCGGCGGCCCCCGCGGCGGAGCGCGAGGCGCTGCCCACCGGTCCGGGTGCGGCGGCGCTCAAGGAGGAGTTGGGCGCGGGGTTCCTGCAGTCGCTCGCGCGCGGCCTGGACGTGCTGTGCGCGTTCGGGGCGGCCCGCGGCCCGGCCAGGCTGTCCGAGCTGGCCCGCCTGACGGGACTCCCCCGCGCCACCGCCCGGCGGTCGCTGATCACCCTGCGCCACTTGGGATACGTACGGGAGGACGACGACGGCTTCCGCGTGCTCCCCCGCGTCCTGGAGCTCGGCCACGCCCGTGTCTCGGGCCTCACGCTCGTCGAGATCGCCACCCCGCACCTCGCCGAACTGGTGGTCCGGGTCCACGAGTCGGCGTCCGTCGCGGTGCTCGACGGGGAGGACATCCGCTACGTCGCCCGCGTCGCGAGCTCCCGGATCATGCACATCGACATCAGGGTGGGCACCCGCCTGCCCGCCTACGCCACCTCGATGGGCCGGGTCCTGCTCGGCGCGCTGCCCGAGGGGGAACGCGCGGCGCTCCTCGCGGGTGTCACGCCCGAGGCGCTCACGCCCCACACGGTGACGACGCCCGAGGCGCTCGCCGAGGCGGTGGCCGAGACCGCGCGGCGCGGCTACGGGTGGGTGGAGCAGGAGCTGGAGGAGGGGCTGCGCTCGCTCGCGGCGCCGGTGACGGACGGCAGGGGCCGGGTGGTCGCCGCCGTCAACGTGGCGCTGCACGCGGGCCGCAGCTCCGCGGAGGAGAGCCTCGCCGCGCTGCTCCCCCACCTCCTCGGCACGGCCGCCGCGATCAGCGCCGACCTCGCCGCGGTGAGCCGGTGGTCCCCCGTGCGCGTGTCCTGAACCGGGGTCAGTCGCCGACCGCCAGGCGGACGGCGAAGAGGCCGATGACCGTCCCCGTGACCCGGTCGAGGATCCGGCGGGAGCGGGGCTTGCGCAGCCAGGTCCCGAGAGCGGTGGCGGAGGCGATCAGGACGGTCGACCAGATCATGCCCAGGGTGACGTGGACGCCGGTCAGGAGCAGGCCGGTGGTGAAGTGGGGTGCGTCGACGGGGATGAACTGCGGCAGGACGGCGACGTAGAAGACGCCCACCTTGGGGTTGAGGAGATTGGTCAGGGTGCCCTGGCGCCAGCCGCCGGACAGCGTGTCGGCGTTGCCGCCACCCGCCGTGTCCTCGGGAGCCGCGCCCCGTCCGCGGAAGGTGTCGTGGACCATGCGGCCCGCCATCCACAGCAGGTAGGCGGCGCCGGCCCAGCGCAGGATCTCGTACGCGAGCTGCGAGGCCGTGAGGAGGGCGGTCACGCCGAGCGAGGTGAGGGAGCCCCAGATGAGGGTGCCGGTCTGGATGCCGAGGACGACTCCCCACGCACGGGTCCGCCGGCCGAGGGCGGCGGTGCGCAGGATGAGGGCCGTGTCGAGGCCGGGGGTGAGAGTGAGGAGCCCTACGACGAGGGCGAAGGACCACAGCGCGGTACTCATTGCCATGGACGGCCACCGTATCGTAGGGCTCGGGGCAACCTGGCGCGCGGTCCCCGCGTCTCTCCGTACGGAGACCCCACTGCCACAGGGATCAGGGAACAGGACACGCGATGAGCGACAAGGCCCGCATACTCTTCGACGCGCTCGACCTCGACCACGACGGCGCTCTCACCCTCGCCGAGGTCGTCGGCGCCCTCCGGTCCAAGGGGCCGACGCTCGTCGCGCAGGGGGTCATTCCCGTCTGGGGTGTGGGGGGCGACGAGGAGTCGGCGGCCCTGTTCGACGCCGCCGACCAGAACGGCGACAAGGTCCTGTCCTTCGAGGAGTTCGCCGCCGTGGTCGACCGCCGTTTCGGCTGGTGACGTCCCGGACCGGTGGAACGCGGGTCGCCGCCGCGTAGAGTGTGCTCGGGCGCGCTGTGATCATGAGGAGAACGATGACCGCGGTGAGCCTTGAGCACACGCACGTCCCCGCCGACTCCGGCGAGGTGACCCTGCTGATAGCCCGCAGGGTCGAGCCCGGTCACGAGGCCGCTTTCGAGCGGTGGGCGAAGGGCATCCTGGAGAGCGCCGCGCGCTTCCCCGGCCACCTCGGCTACGGGTTCTTCCGCTCCTCGGGCGGGGACGCCCCCTGGTTCCTGGTCCACCGCTTCCGTGACGCGGCCGCGTGTCAGGCCTGGCAGGAGTCACCGGAGCGGGCCGCGTGGTTCGCCGACTGCCAGGGCCACCACCACACCGAGGTCGCGCGACGCCGGCTGACCGGCATGGAGACGTGGTTCGCCAAGCCGGGCTCGACGCGGCCGGCGCCTCCCCGGTGGAAGATGGCGATCAGCGCGACCCTGGCGATCTACCCCATCTCCCTCCTGGGCGGCTACTTCCTGACGCCCCGTCTGACCGCGCTGCCCATCGTGCTCAGCAGCGCGGTCATCGCCTGCGTCTTCAACGTCCTGATGACCTATGTGGCGATGCCCACGGTCAGCCGGCTGCTCCGGGGCTGGCTCAGCCCTCGATCGTGATCTCCCGCTTGAGGATCTTGCCGGTGGGGCCCTTGGGCAGACCCGGCACCAGCTGGACGATCCGCGGGTACTTGTACGGGGCCACGCGGTCCTTCACGAACTCGCGCAGTTCGTCAGCCGAGGCGTCGGCACCCGGCCGCAGGGTGACGACGGCCGCGATCTCCTCACCGTGCACGGCGTGCGGGACGCCCACCACGGCGGCCTCGGCCACGGCCGGGTGCTCGTAGAGGACCTCCTCGATCTCGCGCGGGTAGACGTTGTACCCGCCGCGGATCACCAGGTCCTTCTTGCGGTCCACGATGAAGTAGAAGCCGTCCTGGTCACGGCGCGCGAGGTCGCCGGTGCGGAACCAGCCGTCGGTGAAGGCGGCCGCGTCGGCCTCGGGCCGGTTCCAGTACCCGGCCATGACGTTCGGGCCCTGCACGGCGATCTCGCCGACGTCGCCGTCCGGGACGTCCTTGCCCTCGTCGTCGACGAGCCGGACGTGCACGCCGTCGATGGGGGTGCCGATCGATCCGGGCTTGCGCGGGCCGTCGAGGGCCCCGAAGGTGACCACCGGGGAGGTCTCGGACAGGCCGTAGCCCTCGACGACCGGACAGCCGAAGACGGCCTCGAAGCGGTGCAGCACCTCCACGGGCATCGCCGAACCGCCGGTCACGCACAGCCGCAGATCGCCGCCGCCGTCCGTGAGACCGGTCGAGCCGGCCGCGTCGGCGGCGGCGAGCAGGCCCAGGAACATGGTGGGCACGCCCTCCATCACCGTGACCCTGTCCCTGGAGAGGATGTCCAGCGCCTTCGCGGCGTCGAAGCGCGGCAGCAGGGTGATGCGCGCGCCGGTGAGGACCGCCGCGTTCAGCCCGCAGGTCTGGCCGAACACGTGGAAGAACGGCAGGCCGCCGAAGACCGTGTCCGATGCCGAGATGCCCAGGACGCGGGCCACGGCCGAGGTGTTGGACCCGAGGTTCCCGTGGGTGAGCCGGGCCCCCTTGGGGCGGCCGGTGGTGCCCGAGGTGTAGAGCAGTACGGCGAGGTCGTCGACGTCCCGGTCCACGACTCCGTCGCGCGGCTCGACGGCGGCCAGCGCGGGGCCGAAGCCCGGGTCCGTCACGTCGGTACACTCGATGCCCAGCTCCGCCGCCGCGGCTCCGGCCTCGCCCATGGCCGCGCCCCAGGCGAGGATCAGCCGGGCTCCGCAGTCACCGGCCGCGTACGCGATCTCGCCGGACTTGAGCAGCGGGTTCATCGGCACGGCGACCGCGCCGGCGCGCAGCACGCCGTAGTAGGCGACGGCGAAGTGCGGGATGTTGGGCAGCAGGATCGCGACGCGGTCGCCCGGTCCGACTCCCTTGGCCTCCAGCCAGCCGGCGACCCGGGCGCTGCGGTCGTCCAGCGAACGGTAGTCGAGCGTCAGGTCGTCCAGCTGGATCGCGATGCCGTCCGGCTGTGCCGCTGCGGTACGGGCCAGGTTGAGAGCCAGATTGGTCATCGTCGACCTCTTTCTGATCATTCGCGCTTAGTTCGTGCTTCGTTTCGTACGTCACACGGGAGCCGGACGCTCAGCGGCCAGGTTACCGGCCGGTTTTTTCACCCGCTTGCCGGTCCTCAGCTTGCCGCTAATGTCGATATATAGGCCATAAGTGCATCCCCTGTTCCCACACTCACGAGGTGAGGGGAAGGGGGGGTACGAGAGGAGCCTTCGATGACCCGAACATTGCGGAGCGCGATAGCCCTGGCGAGCGCCGCGGCGCTCGCCCTGGGCGCGGCGTCCGTGAGCGGAGCGGCCCAGCCGGGTGCGTCCGCCGCTCAGGGCGACGTGCGGATCGGCCTCCTGCTTCCGGAGAGCAAGACCACGCGGTACGAGAAATTCGACCGGCCCTACATCGAGGCCAAGATCAAGGAGCTGGCGCCCGACGCCCAGATCGACTATTACAACGCCGCCGAGAGCGCCACGACCCAGCAACAGCAGGTCAACACGGCACTCGCCAAGGGCGACAAGGTCCTCATCCTGGACGCCGTGGACGCGAAGTCGATCCAGTCCTCCGTGCAGAAGGCCCGGGACGCGGGCGTCAAGGTCGTCGCGTACGACCGCCTGGCGCAGGGGCCCGTCGACGCCTACGTCTCGTACGACAACCGCAAGGTGGGCGAGCTCCAGGGCCAGGCGCTCCTCGACGCGCTCGGCGACAAGGCCGACGGCGGCCAGATCGTGATGCACAACGGGTCGCCGACCGACCCGAACGCGGCCGAGTTCAAGGCCGGTGCGCACTCCGTCCTGGACGGCAAGGTGAAGATCGGCAAGGAGTACGACACACCGAACTGGGACCCGAACAACGCCAACCAGCAGATGTCCGGTGCCATCAGCTCCCTCGGCAAGGACAACATCGTCGGCGTGTACTCGGCCAACGACGGACTGGCCGCGGGCATCGCCACCGCCCTCAAGGCGGCGGGCATGAACGTGCCGCTGACCGGCCAGGACGCCCAGCTCGACGCGATCCAGCGGATCCTCCTCGGCACCCAGACGATCACGGTCGAGAAGCCGTACAAGCCGGAGGCCGACATCGCCGCCACGATGGCCGTCGACCTCGCCGAGGGCAAGGAGCTCCCGGCCGACCTGACGCCCACCACCGTGACCAGCGGCAGTGGCGAGAAGGTCCCGGCGAACCTGCTGACGCCGGTCGTCGTCGACAAGACCAACATCAAGGACACCGTCGTCAAGGACGGGCTGTACACGGTCGCGGAGATCTGCACCCCGGCCTATGCAGCGGCCTGCGAGGAAGCCGGTCTCCAGTAGCGCCTCCGGCAGCCGCGAGGTGATTCATCCCGGTGGGGCGGAGCGGCCCGTGCGAGCGGGCGAGCGGAGGAGGCGGTTCCATTGCCGGAGTCAGCCGTGCTCACACTGCGGGGCGTCTCCAAACGGTTCGGTGCGGTCCAGGCCCTGAAGGGGTTCGATCTGGAGGTCCACCCCGGCGAGGTCGTCGCCCTCGTCGGCGACAACGGCGCCGGCAAGTCCACCGCCGTCAAGGCGATCGCCGGGGTGAACCCGCCCGACGAGGGCGTCATCGAGTGGGAGGGCCACCCGGTCTCCATCAACCGGCCCCATGACGCCCAGAACCTCGGCATCGCCACCGTCTACCAGGACCTGGCCCTGTGCGACAACCTCGACGTGGTCGCCAACCTCTTCCTCGGCCGCGAGTTGCGCCGCTTCGGTGTGCTCGACGAGGTCCGCATGGACCAGCGCGCGCGGGAGCTGCTCGACACCCTGTCGATCCGCATCCCGAGCGTCCGGATCCCCGTGGCCTCCCTCTCCGGCGGTCAGCGCCAGACGGTGGCGATCGCCCGCTCGCTGATCGGCGAGCCGAAGGTCGTCATCCTGGACGAGCCCACGGCCGCCCTGGGCGTGGAGCAGACCGCCGAGGTGCTCGACCTGGTCGAGCGGCTCCGCGAGCGCGGCCTCGGGACCATCCTGATCAGCCACAACATGGTCGACGTGATGGCGGTCGCCGATCGGATCGCCGTGATGCGGCTCGGCCGGAACAACGGCTTCTTCGACAAGCGCTCCACGACCACCGAGGAGATCATCTCCGCGATCACGGGGGCCAGCGACAGCGCCGTCACCCGCCGCCAGGCGCGCAAGCGGGAGGAGGAGCAATGAGCCGCGACAGAGACGGCGCCGACGACGGCGCCACCCAGGAACCGGCGAAGGGCGCCGTACCGGCCGTGGACACGCGTCTCCTGGTCCGTGACGAGGGCATCAAGGGGTACCTCGGGGAGTTCCGCCGCAAGCTCCGCAGCGGTGAGCTGGGGTCCCTGCCCGTCATTCTGGCCGTGATCATCATCTGGACGGTCTTCGGCACCCTCGACAGCACGTTCCTCTCGGCCCAGAACCTCTCCGACCTCAGCCAGCAGATCGTCGGCACCGGCATGATCGCCGTCGGCATCGTCTTCGTGCTGCTGCTCGGAGAGATCGACCTCTCCGTCGGCTCGGTCAGCGGCCTGTGCGCCGCGATCTTCGCCGTGCTCAACGTCCTGAACGGGATGAACGAGTGGCTCGCGCTGCTGATCGCCATCGTGGGCGGCGCGGCCGTCGGTCTCATCCAGGGGTTCTTCTTCGCCGAGGTCGGCGTCCCGGCCTTCGTCGTCACGCTGGCCGGCAACCTCGCCTGGAACGGACTGATGCTCCAGGTGCTCGGCACCAGCGGCACGGTCAACATCCCCAGCGAGAGCATCGTCTCCAAGCTCTACTCGACGATCTACCACAGCCCGGCCGCCGCCTACGTGACCGCGGCGGTGGGCGTCGGGTTGTTCCTTGCCGCCCAGCTCCTGGACGCGCGGCGCCGGCGGACGGCACGGGTGCCGTCCCGGCCGATCGCCGAGATCGTCCTGCGTACGGCGGTGCTCGCCGCGATCGCCTTCGTCACGGCGTACATCCTCAACCAGTACCAGGGGCTCCCGCTGGCGCTCCTCATCTTCCTGATCCTGCTCGTGGTCCTGGACTTCGTACTGCGGCGCACCACGTACGGCCGGCGGATCTTCGCGGTGGGCGGCAACATCGAGGGCGCGCGCCGGGCGGGCATCAGCGTGCCGTTCGTCCGGATGAGCGTCTTCTCGATCGCCGGGACCATGGCGGCGGTCGGCGGCATCTTCCTCGCGGGGCAGATCCAGTCCGCGAGCCAGACCTCCGGCGGCGGCAACCTGCTGATGAACGTCATCGCCGCCGCGGTCATCGGCGGCACGAGCCTGTTCGGCGGGCGCGGCACGGTCTGGTCCGCGCTGCTCGGCGCGCTGGTGATCGGGTCCATCCAGTCGGGGATGAACATCATGGGTGTCAGCAACGCAGTCCAGTTCATGATCACGGGTTCGGTGCTGCTGGCCGCCGTGGTCGTCGACTCCCTGTCCCGCAGGAGCCAGAAGGCCGCGGGCCGGGCCTGATCCGCCGGAGGACCACCCCATGGGCACCGATACGGGCAAGGACCGCGACGACAGCCGGGACCGCGGCCGGAACGACGGCCGGAGCGAGACCGAGATGGAGCGCGCCGACCGGCGCTGGCAGGAGGTCATCCAGGAGATCCGTGTCGTCCAGACCGGTGTCCAGATCCTCCTCGGCTTCCTCCTCACCGTGGTCTTCACCTCTCACTTCCAGGGTCTCGAACAGACCGACAAGACGATCTACATCGTCACGGTCGTCCTCGGGTCCCTGGCGACCGGCGCGCTCATCGGGCCCGTGGCCCTGCACCGGATCGTGGCCGGGAGGCAGATCAAACCCCGGGCCGTCGTCTGGGCCGCCCGTCTCACCTTCACGGGCATCGTGCTCCTGCTCGCGACCCTGACGTCGGCCCTCCTCCTGGTCCTGCGCGTGGCCACCGGGGACGACTCGTACGTGCCGTGGATCGTCGCCGGTGTCCTCGCCTGGTACCTGCTCTGCTGGTTCGCCCTGCCCCTGTGGGTGCGCTTCCGCTACACCAGTGGGAGGTAGCCCGTCGCCGTCAGGGCCCGTCCGGGTCCGACGGGCCGGGGCCGATCCTCAGTTCGAAGTCGCCGTCGTACTGCTCGTGGCCCGCGATCACGGCGAGTTCGACGGCCTCGACCCCCGCCTCGCCGCGGACGATGAGCGGGTCCTTGCGCAGGTCGCGCATGAGCGCCACGCACATGCCGATCATGACGAGCACGAACGGCGCCGCCACCAGGATGGTGAGGTTCTGGAGCCCCGCGAGCGCGTCGCCCTGGCCGTCGCCGATGAGGAGCATGATGGCCGCGACCGCTCCGGTCAGCACGCCCCAGAAGACCACCACGGGACGGGTGGGTTCGAAGGTTCCGCGCTGGGAGAGCGTGCCCATGACGAGGGAGGCGGCGTCCGCGCCCGACACGAAGAAGATGCCGACCAGGACCATCACGAGCAGGCTCATGACGCCGGTGAGGGGGAACTCCTGGAGCACACCGAAGAGCTGCCCCTCGGGGGTGGACTCCCCCGCCAGGTCGCCCTGTTCGCTGAGCTTCATCGCCGTACCGCCGAAGATGGCGAACCAGACGAGGCTGACGGTGCTGGGCACCAGGATGACGCCGCCGACGAACTGGCGGATGGTCCGGCCCCGGCTGATGCGGGCGATGAACATGCCGACGAAGGGCGTCCAGGAGATCCACCAGGCCCAGTAGAAGACGGTCCAGCTGCCGAGCCAGTCGTGGATGTTCTCGCCGCTGGTCGCCTCGGTGCGGCCGGCGAGCTGCGGCAGCTGGTCGATGTACGCGGCGAGGGAGGTGGGCAGCAGGTCGAGCACGATGATCGTGGGGCCCGCCACGAAGACGAAGAGGGCGAGCACCACCGCGAGCACCATGTTGGTGTTGGACAGCCACTGGATGCCCTTCTCCACGCCGGAGACGGCGGAGAAGACGAAGGCCACGGTGAGGACGGCGATGATGCCGACGAGCAGCCCGGTGCCGGTCTTCTCCATCCAGCCGAGTTCCTCGATGCCGCTGCCGATCTGGAGCGCGCCGAGGCCGAGCGAGGCGGCGGAGCCGAAGAGGGTGGCGAAGATGGCCAGGATGTCGATGACGCGGCCGGGACCGCCGTTCGCCCGCCGTTCGCCGATGAGCGGGACGAAGACGGCGCTGATGGTCTGGCGGCGCCTGCGGCGGAAGGTGGAGTAGGCGATGGCGAGTCCGACGACGGCGTAGATCGCCCACGGGTGGAGCGTCCAGTGGAAGAGCGTGGTGGCCATGGCCGTCTGCATCCGCTCGGCCGAGTCGACGGGGTGGGTGCCGGGCGGCGGGGTGCCGTAGTGGGCGAGGGGTTCGCTCACGCCGTAGAACATCAGGCCGATGCCCATGCCCGCGCTGAACATCATGGCGATCCACGACACGGTCCGGAACTCGGGTCCCTCGCTCTCCTGGCCGAGGGTGATCCGGCCGTAGCGGCTGATGGCGAGCCACAGCGCGAAGATGACGAAGCCCGACGCGGCCAGCATGAACGCCCAGCCGCCGTCGCGGATCAGTCCGTCGAGGAGCTTGCTGGAGACGCTCTCCAGACTGTCCGTGGCCGTCGCGCCCCAGACGACGAACGCCAGGGTGAGCACGGCGGTGACACCGAAAACGATCCGGTCGGTACGGGCTTTGTGGTGGTGGTCGGGACGGCCGGGGAGGTCCGCCGTCACCGGCAGCCCTTCCCGGCCTCCCCGTTCGGCGCCTGACCGGCGGCCGTCCGGCCTCTCGTCTTCCTGCGGCACAGAGGTCACCTTTCACTGCATTACGGAAAAACGTGACGATGTATCCGTAAGGCAGTACCACAGGCGAGGCCGGACTCGGCGGACCAACAGGCGTTCCCGGCCCACGTGATGGCAGGTGACGCGGTGGCCGGACCGCGTGGAGGCCGCCTCGTCAGGTGACGGCGGCGCTCTCCAGGATGCCCTTGAGGGTGAGTTCGTCCCTCGGCATCTCCTTCCGCACGTGCGGGCGGACGACGAGCGGGACGATCGCCTTGCCGATGCCGTGGCCCTCGAAGTCGAGGGAGAGCGTCAGGCGCGACCGCTCGCCGCCGTCCAGCGGCTCGATGGTGCCCTGGACGTCACCGCGTACGGGGCCGTCGATGCCGTGCACGTGCCAGTGCCTCGGCGGTTCCAGCTCGATGACCTGCATGGTCGAAGTGAACTCCCGACGCCCGAGCCGCCGCGTGACGGCGACCTTCGAGCCGACCGCGAGCGGGGCGTCGCCCAGCCTCCGGACCGAGACCGCGCTCTCCTGCCATTCGGGCAGATGGGTCGGGTCGGTCACGTAGGAGAAGACGTCCGCGGGACTGCGGGATATGTCGATGGTTTCCGTGATGGCAGACATGGTGCCCTCTTCGTCCGGCGGGAGACCGCGCCGGGACCCGAGCCTCGGCGCGGGCTCGTTGTCACTTCCTACGAAAATGGTCCCACGGGCGACGGCGCCCCGCCAGTGACGGACGCGGGGGCGAGCCGGGGCCTCCTCACAGCGTGCCCCGTGCCGCTGTGTGACCGGCGTTACGGACCATGATCGGCGCGGTTGACACAGGCGTAACGGGCATTCCGTACGGTCGGGGCTCGAACGGTTCCACAGAGAGGCGCCCCGGTGACCCCACACGACACGCAGGACCCACGGGACGCCGCCGCCGCTCAGGTGCGGACCGTCTGCTCGTACTGCGGTGTGGGCTGCGGCATGCTCCTCGACATCGGCCTGGGGCCCGACGGCCGCCGTACGGTCCTCAAGGCGACCGGCGACAAGGACCATCCCGCCAACCGCGGGCGCCTCTGCACCAAGGGCGCCACCACCGCCGACATGCTCGCCGCGCCCGGACGCCTGACCACCGCCCTCGTCCGGGACGACCGTGCCGCCGCGCCCGTCCCCACGGACACCGGCCGCGCCATCGCCGAGACCGCCCGCCGGCTGCGGGCCGTCGTCGACGAGCACGGCCCCGACGCCTTCGCGCTGTACGTCTCGGGCCAGATGAGCCTGGAGGCCCAGTACCTCGCCAACAAGCTCGCCAAGGGCTTCATCGGCACGAACCAGATCGAGTCGAACTCCCGCCTCTGCATGGCGAGCGCCGGCACCGGCTACAAGCTCTCCCTCGGCGCCGACGGCCCGCCCGGCTCCTACGACGACTTCGAGAAGGCCGACGTCTTCCTCGTCATCGGCTCCAACATGGCCGACTGCCACCCCATCCTCTTCCTCCGCATGATGGACCGGGTCAAGGCCGGGGCGAAGCTGATCGTCGTCGACCCCCGGCGGACGGCCACCGCCGACAAGGCCGACCTCTTCCTGCAGATCAAGCCGGGCACGGACCTCGCGCTCCTCAACGGCCTGCTGCACCTGGTGCACGAGAACGGCCACACCGACCCCGACTTCGTCGCCGCGCACACCGAAGGCTGGGAGGCGATGCCGCCGTTCCTCGCCGACTACCCGCCCGCGACCGTCGCCGCGCTCACCGGCATACCCGAGCAGGACATCCGCACCGCCGCCGAGTGGCTCGGCCTGGCGCGGGAGTGGACCAGCTGCTGGACCATGGGCCTCAACCAGTCCACCCACGGCACCTGGAACACCAACGCCCTGATCAACCTCCACCTGGCCACCGGCGCGATCTGCCGCCCCGGCTCCGGCCCCTTCTCCCTCACCGGCCAGCCCAACGCCATGGGCGGCCGCGAGATGGGCTACATGGGCCCCGGCCTCCCCGGGCAGCGCTCGGTGCTCGTCGCCGAGGACCGGGCCTTCACCGAGGAGCTCTGGGAGCTCCCGCCGGGCACGCTCCGCGAGGACGGCTCCGGCACCGGCACGATCGACCTCTTCCGGCGCATGGCGGAGGGCGAGATCAAGGCGTGCTGGATCATCTGCACCAACCCGGTCGCCTCCGTCGCCAACCGCGCCACGATCGTCGCGGGGCTGCGGGCCGCCGAACTGGTCGTCACCCAGGACGCGTTCGCCGAGACCGAGACCAACGCCTACGCCGACGTGGTCCTGCCCGCCGCGCTGTGGACCGAGGCCGAGGGCGTGCTGATCAACAGCGAGCGGACGCTCACGCTCGCCCGGCCGGCGGCCGACCCGCCCGGCGAGGCCCTCGCCGACTGGCGGATCATCGCCCGCGTCGCCCAGGCCATGGGGTACGAGAAGGCGTTCGCGTACGAGAGCGCCGAGGAGGTCTTCGAGGAGATCAGGCGCGCCGCGAACCCGAAGACCGGCTACGACGTGAGCGGGGTGACGTACGAGCGGCTGCGCGCGACCCCCGTCCAGTGGCCGGCCGCGCCCGGGGGTCCGGACCGCAACCCGATCCGCTACGTGGACGGCGACGGCACGGGCCCCGTCTTCCCGACGGCGAGCGGCCGGGCGGTCTTCCACGCCCGCCCCCACATCGACGCCGCCGAGATGCCCGACGACGAGCATCCGTTCGTCCTCAACACCGGCCGCCTCCAGCACCAGTGGCACACCCTCACCAAGACCGGGAAGGTCGCCAAGCTCAACAAGCTCAACCCGGCGCCCTTCGTCGAGGTGCACCCCGAGGACGCCGAGCGGCTCGGCATCGCTGACGGCGACGCCGTGCGGATCGCCTCGCGACGCGGGGAGGTCGTGCTCCCCGCGGTGCTCACCGACCGGGTCATGCCGGGCTGCTGCTTCGCGCCGTTCCACTGGAACGACCTGTTCGGCGAGGGGCTGTGCGTCAACGCCGTCACCAGCGACGCCGTCGATCCCCTCTCCTTCCAGCCCGAGCTGAAGGTGTGCGCGGTGGCGCTGACGAAGGCCCCCGCTCCGGCCACGATGCCCACCCGGTCCTCGGCCGCCGTCGCCCCGCGCGTGGTGATCCCGAGCGGGGTCGTGCCGTCCGGGCCGGCCGCCGCCTTCGGCCTCGCACCGGCCCCGCCGCCCGTCCTCAGCGCCGAGGAGCGGCAGTACCTCGTCGGCTTCCTCGCGGGCCTGGAATCGGGCGCACCCGGCGTGCCCGTGCTGCCGCCCGGAGCACCCTTCCGCGACGAGCACGCCCACTGGGTGAACGGCGTGCTCGCCGGCCTGTACTCCCGTACGCCGGAGGGCTCGGGGCCTCCGCGGGACTCCCGGGAGGACGAGCGCGCGGCGGGCCGCGAGGTCGTCGTGCTGTGGGCCTCGCAGACCGGCAACGCCGAGGAGTTCGCGGCGGCCACCGCCGAACGGCTCCTCGCGGCGGGGCACCGGCCCGCCCTCACCGGCATGGACACGACCGGCCTCAAGGCCCTCCCGCCCACGGCCGATCTGCTGCTGATCACCAGCACGTTCGGGGACGGGGACGCGCCCGACAACGGCTCCGGCTTCTGGGACGAGCTCACCGCGCCCGACACCCCGCGGCTCGACGGGCGGCGCTACGCCGTCCTGGCGCTCGGGGATTCCTCGTACGGCGACTTCTGCGGGCACGGGCGGCGCCTGGACCACCGGCTGGACGAGCTCGGGGCCGTACGGCTGGCGCCCCGTACCGACTGCGAGCCCGATTTCGAGACCTCCGCCCACGCCTGGCTCGACCAGGTCCTCGCGGGCCTGTCCGACAGCCGGCAGGCACCCCCGGCGGCCTCTGCCGTACCGCCCGCCTCGGCCGCGCCGGCTTCGGCGCCCGCGCGCCGGCCCGGGCCCGCCACCACGCCCGCGCGGCTCGTCGGCAACCGGCTCCTCTCCCTGCCCGGGGCGGGGAAGGAGGTGCGGCGCTTCACCTTCGACACACGCGACGGCGGGGCTCCGCTCGGCTACGAGACCGGCGACGCGCTGGGCGTCCAGCCCGTCAACTGCCCCGGGCTCGTCGCCGAATGGCTGGCCGCCACCGGCCTCGACGGGGACGCGCCCGTGGAACTCCCCGGGTCCGGTCACGTCCCCTTCGGCGAGGCCCTGCACCACCACCTCGACATCACCCGCACCCCGTCCGCGTTCCTCGGCTTCGTCACGGAACGGACCGGCGACCGGGAACTGAAGCGGCTCCTCCGCCCCGACAACAAGGACGGGCTCGCCCGGTGGTCCTGGGGCCGCCAGGCCGTCGACGTCATCGCTGAGCACCCCGTCCGCGCCACCGCGCAGGAGTGGACCGACGTCCTGGGCCGCCTCAGGCCCCGGCTGTACTCGATCTCCTCCAGCCCGCTCACCGACCCCCACCAGGTCTCCCTGACGGTCTCCGTCGTCCGCTACGAGAACCTGCGCGGCCGGCCCCGCAAGGGCGTCTGCTCGCCGTTCCTCGCCGACGCCGAACCCGGCTCCCCCGTCCCGGTCTTCGTCCAGCGCGCGCCGCACTTCCGGCCCCCCGCCGACCCCACGACCCCGATGGTGATGGTCGGCCCCGGCACGGGCGTGGCCCCCTTCGTCGGCTTCCTCGACGAGCGCCGCGCGCTCGGGCACCGCGCGCCGAACTGGCTCTTCTTCGGCGAGCAGCACCGCGCCACCGACTTCTACTACGAGGACGAGCTCGCCGCCCTCCTCGCCGACGGCACCCTGGACCGGCTGGACACCGCCTTCTCCCGCGACCAGCGCGCCAAGGTCTACGTCCAGGACCGGATGCGGGAGCGCGGCCCGCAGCTGTGGTCCTGGCTCCAGTCCGGCGCGCACTTCTACGTCTGCGGCGACGCGGCCAGGATGGCGAAGGACGTCGACCGGGCCCTGCGGGACATCGCCGTCACGCACGGCGGCCACGACGAGGAGTCGGCGGCCGTGTACGTGAAGCAGCTCGCCGCCGACAAGCGCTACGTCCGGGACGTGTACTGAGCGCCGCGGAGGGTACTGAGCGCCGCGCACAGGGATGGGTGCCGAGCGCCGCGTCCGCGGACGGGTGCTGACGGTCCGGGGCGCGTACGGACCGCGGCGACGCGGAGGGCCGTCAGGGCCGGCCGGCCTCGTCCACTTCCGCGCGGGTGCGCGCGCCGTTGGCCGTGAGCCAGGCGACGACCTCCGCTGCCTGTTCGGTCTCTCCGGCGCGGGCGATGTCGAGCGGGGTGAGGCCGCCCCAGCCGATCCGGTCGGGGTCCGCTCCGGCGGCGCGGAGCCGGACGGCGGTGGAGAGCCGTCCGCCCTGGCAGGCGCCCCAGAACGCCTCGGTGATCTCTTCCGGGGAGGGCGGCGGTGTGGCCCGGAGCCGGGCCTCGACCACCTCGTCGAGCCCGAGCCTCGCGGCGTCCTGGAAGGTGGGCCGGGCACCCAGTTCGAGCAGGCGGCGTGCCGCGCGCCACTGCCCGAAGGCGCGGGCGTCGGCCAGTGGCGTCCCGCCCGCGATGACGGCTCCGTCGGCCTCGATGTCGGCACCGGCGGCGACGAGAGCGTCGATCATCGGGACGTCGTCGTTGCTCGCCGCCCAGTGGAGGGGGGTCTCGCGGTGTGCCCCGGTGAAGCGGGCGTCCGGGTCGGCGCCCGCCGCGACCAGGACGGCGACGGTCTCGGGTCCGCGCGGCACGTGACCGGGCCAGTCGGTGGCCAGATGCAGCAGGCTCCGCCCACCGGGGCCGCGTCCTTCCCGGTCCTCGACGACCCGGGCGACGGCGAGGCCGGGGTCGCCGGCGAGCAGGCGGCGCAGCGCGTCGAGGTCGCCTGAGCGGATCGCCTCGGTGACGGCGACGGCCACGGGGTCCTGGGAGCGCAGCGAGCGCGGAGTCGGCATGGGGACAGCGTGCCGCACGGGCCCCGCGATTTCCGCCGTGCGCGGAGCCTTGTCAGCCCCGTGGCCCGACCCTATCCTCGCCGACAGAAAGCGCTTTCCATGTTTCCGCGGGAGCCCGGCATGCGGGGCCGGACTCCCGTACCCCGACGACGAATCAGGAAGGCGACGATCATGAGACGAGCAGTCGCACGACGACTCCAGGCGGCGCTGGCCGCGTCGGCCATCGCGGCCGTGACAGGGGCCGTCCTCTCGGCACCCGCGGCCTCGGCGGCGACCGGTGGCGCCACCGGCTACGCGACGCAGAACGGCGGGACCACCGGCGGCGCCGGCGGGCAGACCGTACGGGCCACCACGGGGACCGCGATCCACGCGGCCCTGTGCGGCCGGGCCAGCAGCAGCACCCCGATCACCATCGAAGTCGAGGGGGCCATCAACCACGCCAACACCAGCCAGGTGTCGGGCGGCAGTTGCAGCACCGCCGCCGGGGTGATCGAGCTCAAGCAGATCAGCAACGTCACCCTCGTCGGCGTCGGCTCCGGAGCCGTCTTCGACCAGCTGGGCATCCACATCCGTCAGGCGAGCAACATCGTCATCCAGAACGTGACCGTACGGAACGTCAAGAAGTCCGGCTCGCCCACGTCCAACGGCGGTGACGCCATCGGCATGGAGAGCGACGTCCGGAACGTCTGGGTGGACCACGTCACCCTGGAGGCCTCGGGCGGCGAGTCGGAGGGCTTCGACGGTCTCTTCGACATGAAGGACAACACCCAGTACGTGACGCTGTCCTACAGCACCCTGCGCAACTCCGGCCGGGGCGGCCTCGTCGGGTCCAGCGAGAGCGACCTCTCGAACGGCTTCATCACGTACCACCACAACCTGTACGAGAACATCGACTCCCGCGCGCCCCTCCTGCGCGGCGGTACGGCCCACATCTACAACAACCACTACGTGAGCCTCAACGAGTCCGGCATCAACTCCCGGGCCGGGGCCCGCGCCAAGGTCGACAACAACTACTTCGAGGACTCGAAGGACGTCCTCGGCACCTTCTACACCGACGCGGCCGGGTACTGGCAGGTCAGCGGCAACATCTTCGACAACGTGACCTGGTCGAGCCCCGGAACCGACAACAACCCGGCGGGACCGAACCCGCAGTCCAACACCACGGTGACCATCCCGTACGCCTACACCCTCGACGCGGCGAGCTGCGTGCCGAGCGTCGTGAGCCGGACGGCGGGTGCCGGCAAGGGCCTCCAGGTGTCGGACGGCGCCTGCTCGCCCCAGACCCCGACCCCGACCACTCCGGCGCCGACCACCCCGGCGCCGACGACCCCCGCCCCCACCACTCCGGCTCCGACGCCGACTCCGACCTCGTCCCAGCCGAGCGGGACGAACCTCAGCATCGGGGCAGGTTCCGACGGCTCGAGCAAGGCCGACGGGACGAGCTACGGGAACGTGCGGGACGGCGACCCGGGCACCTACTGGTCGCCGGCCGGCGCGACCGGTTCCGTGTCGATCAAGTGGGGCTCCCCCACCGCCGTGTCCAAGGTCGTCGTCAAGGAGACGGCAGGCGCCACGGGCCGGATCGGATCCTGGCGGGTGCTCAACGCCGACACCGGGGCCGTCCTGACCTCCGGCAGCGGCGCGGGGGTCATCACCTTCGCCCGGACGACCTTGAGCAAGGTGACCTTCGAGATCACCGGCTCGTCGGCGACACCGCAGGTCGCCGAGTTCGAGACGTACGCCGGATAGCGGCGCCGCCTCACCGCCTCACCCGCCCGCCGGGCCCGGATTCACCGGACCCGGCGGGTCGCGCGCCGTCCCGGCTCAGCTCACGAACTCCCGGTCGCCGTAGCGCACCTGGGCCTCGTTCCAGTCGGCGCCGAGCGCGGCCGTGAACGTGCGGGCCAGCGGCAGGTCGGCGACCGGGGCGATGAGGATCAGCCGGCCGTCGAGGGTGACCGAGCCGCCCCCGAGCTTCTCGCGGGCCTCGGCGTCCGCGAGCAGCGCCGCCCGCAGATCGCCCGGGGTGACTCCGGGGACGTCGATCTCGACGGCGTCGGTCTCCGGCGACGTCCACGGCAGGCAGCGGAAGGTGAGCACGGACTCCTGGTCGTACTCCTTGGCGATGACGCCCGCGATGTGGTGGAGCCCGTCGCGGCCGACCCTGTTCACGTCGAACTCGCGCGACCGCTCGTACGTGGCCTGCTTCAGGTCGGTGGACCAGAAGACGCCGTCCAGGAGCTCCGAGGCGCCGGGCCGGGCTCCGTGGGCCCGGATGATGGCGCGCACCTCGTGGCCGAACCGCGTCAGCCGGGTGTCGAGCCGGGGGTCCTCGGGATCCGTGATGATCGCGGTGTTGTCGGTGGCGAAGAGCTCCGCGGTGGTGCGGCAGCCCTGCTCGCCGGGGCTCGCGTAGGTGTGCTCTGCGTGCCCGCGATCCCCAGCATCAGGGTGGCGACGACGGTGGTCAGGACGCGGGACTTCCGCTGGGCGGTGGTGTGGTTCATGGCGTGATCAACGAGGCGGGGACGCGGGCGTCGCGTCGCCTTCGCCCGGTCGGCCCCGCCCCGGTCTCAGGGTGCCGGGTGGAGGTGTGCCAGGCCCTCGACGAGGAGGCCGAGGCCGAAGGCGAACTCCTCGTCGACGGAGACGGACGTGAGGGTCTCGGCGGCCTGGAGGATCGCGGGGTACGCGGCCGGGTCGAGCCCCCGGTAGAAGGCGGCGAGCTGCGGGCCGTCGTCGGGCGCGGCGGCGGGGCCGTACTGCTGGGCCGCGAAGCCGATGACGTAGTGCGTGACGGCGGTGAAGGCGCGGGCGGCGAGGTCCGACGGCAGCCCGTGTGCCAGGAGGGCGCTCAGGACGCGTTCGCGCTGGGCGAGTCCGTGGGGGCCGACGGGGACCTGGGCCGTGAGCAGCGGCAGGGTGTGGGGGTGCCGGCGCAGGGTGTCGTGGACGCGGTGGGCGGTGACGGTGACGGCGTCCCGCCAGTCGGCGCGGGCGGCGAGGTCGTCGAGGGCGGCCTCGCCGAGGACGCGGTCGACGACGTACGCCAGGATCTCGTCCTTGCCGTCGAAGTGACGGTAGAGGGTGGCCGTACCGGAGTTCAGGGCGTCGGCGAGCATGCGCAGGGAGAAGGCCTGGGTGCCGTGTTCGTCGACGAGGCGCAGGGCGGTGCCGACGATGCGCGCGGTGTCGAGGGAGGGGCGGCCGCGCCGGGGCTCCACCGCGGGGGCGGGGGCGGGACGCGCCGCCCACCAGGCGGGGCTGCCGGGGAGTGGCGGGGTGGCGGCCATGGTCCGGGGCCTCTCTCGCTGCGCGGGGCTCACCCGGCGGTTCCGGGTGGCGCGGTGGACACCGTACCCGGCGGCCCCGCGCCCTCCCCCTGGCCCGGTGGCGTCAGGCGGCCGGGATGTCGGCGGTGTCCGTCACGTGGTCGATGTCGCCGACGTATCCGTCGGGACGGACGAGCACGACGGTGTCCTCGGTGATGCCGTACGCGGTGAGCAGGGCCGCCTCGCGTGGCGTGCGTGGCGCGGTGTGCGGCAGCACGACGTGGCGGTGTACGGGGACTCCGCCGGCCCGCGGGGCGTGGCTCTCCACGGCCGCCGCGGCGCGGGCGCCGAACGCGAGGGCGGTGAAGTGCGGGCCGCGGTAGAGGTCGAAGAGCCTCGTCGCCTCTCCGGTGGGGCGCGGCAGGAGCGCGTCGGGGGCGCGGTCGCCGCGGCGCAGGGTCGCGGTGCGGGGCGCGTCGGCGGGAGCGAGCGGGCCGCCGAAGTAGGAGATGCCCAGCTGGTGTTCGTCCTGGCCGCGGGTGAGCTTGCCGGGGCGCGTGCCGCGCAGGCCTTCGTACAGTTCGGTGGAGCGGCCGAGTACCTGCGCGGCGACGGGGCGCCGCTCGGCCTCGTAGCTGTCGAGGAGGGAGTCGTCGGCGCCCGCGAGGACCTGATGGAGTTTCCAGCCGAGGTTGTGGGCGTCCTGGACGCCGGTGTTCAGGCCTTGCGCGCCGGCCGGTGTGTGGACGTGGGCGGCGTCGCCGCACAGCAGCAGCCGGCCGTTCCGGTAGCGCTCGGCGAGGCGGACGTTGGGGCGGAAGACCGAGGTCCAGGTGATGTCGCGCAGGGTGAGGGAGCGGTCGGCGCGGCGGCGCAGGAGGCCTGCGAGGAACTCGGGACCGGTGGGTCCATCGAGTCCGTCGAGTCCGTCGACGGTGTCGCCCGGTCGCGTCCTGAACATGATCTGGAAGCGGTTCCCCTCGCCGGGCAGCGGGCACGCCGCGACGCTGCGGCCCCGGACGCTGGGCCAGATGTGCCAGCGGTCACGCGAGAGGCCGTCGACCGTGCCGTCGACGAGGATCATCCGGTCGGCCTCGTCGGTGGTGCCCTCGAAGGCGATGCCCGCGGCCTTCCGCACGGTGCTGGAGCCTCCGTCCGCGCCGACGACGTACCGCGCGGTCAGGAGGCGGCCGTCGTCGAGGCGTACCGCGCAGGACGTGGCGTCCTGGGTGATCTCCACGGCCCGGGCGTCGAAGTCGACGCGTACGCCGAGGCGTTCGACGGCGTCGCGGAGGAGGTCGGTGGTGGCGTACTGCGGGAGCAGCAGTACGTCGGGGTACGGGGTGCCCGCGCTGTCCGGGGCGGTGGCGTGCATCCGCCAGCTCTTCGTGAACGGGCCCACGTGCAGGCCCATCGGCGGGTAGGCGCCGCCCGCCGCGAGCGCGGCCCGGGCAAGGCCGAAGTCGTCGAGGACTTCGAGCGTGCGCGGCTGGATGCCCTTGGCCCGCGAGCCCGCGAAGCCCTTCCCGGCGCGTTCGACGAGCCGGACCGGGAGTCCGCGGCGGGCCAGGTCGAGGGTGAGGGCGAGCCCTACGGGCCCCGCGCCGACGACGATGACCGAGGCGTCCGTCCGGACCCCTTCGCTTCCCGTTTCGTTCATTGCCGCTGCCTCTCGTCCACGTCGACACGTTTAACGGATACACCGTATCCGGAAAAGCGAGGAGGGTGGGCCGGGGGGCAGGTCGTGACGCATTGTCGCCAAACGGACACGTTCCGGTGTCAGGCGGTGCATGGTGGACGGATCGCCCGAGCGCCGAGTGGGCGCCCGCACGAAGGGAGGGTGCCGTGCTGTCCGACTTCTTCGACCGCCTGCTGCGCCGTGGAGCCCGTTCCGGCTCCGGAGGGGGTACGCACGCGCCGCCGCGCGCCCTCGGGACCCTTGTGCTCGACGCGGACTTCTCCTCCGCCGAGCAATGGACCGCAGGCCGCTCCTGGGCCTATCCCGACGGCGGTCCGACCAATCCGGGGGACAACAAGCTCGACCACCTGACGGAGGATCCCGCCTACAGTCGAACGGGGGTGTTCCGGGCGACCCGGCGCGCGGACGGCTACTGGGACGCCGGACTGCTCACGACCGAGGGCAGCCCGGAGGGCTTCCTGGTGCGGGCGGGGGACGTGCTGGAGGCCCGGGTGCGACTGCCCGAGGAGACGGGCGCCTGGCCGGCGATCTGGACCTGGCTCGACGGCGGGCAGGAGGTCGACGTCTTCGAGTACCACCCCGACAACCCGGACCTGCTGGAACTGTCGAACCGCGTCCGGGGGCGCCACCACTATTTTCGGGACCCCGCCGTCCGGCCGGGGGCGTGGGTCGACCTCAGGGTCGAGTTCGGCGCCCGTTCCGTGGTGTGGTGGGTCAACGGCGCGCGGGTCTTCGACGACGGGCGCGGGGTGGGACCCTCCTGGCAGGCCCACCTCATCGTGAACCTCTCCGTCTGCGCCGGGCGGTACCACCCGGCGCCGGATGCCGGGGCATCGGAGATGTCGTACGAGGTGGCGGAGTTGCGCGTGTACCGCGAGTGACGGGTCTCCGGTCGAGCATCGGATCATATCGGCAGACAATGGGACGCATGGCACAGAATGCACCTCCGCAACGCGGTCCCTCGAAGCTGACCGTCAAGGGCCGGGACATGCGGCTCCGCACCATCGGATTCATCGTGCTCGCGGGTCTCGCGATCTGGTTCATCGCGGTCAACACCGGGTCGGTCAGCATCCGGCTGTGGATCCCCACCGTCACCCTGCCCCTCTGGGTCGTGCTCACGGTCACCCTGCTCGTGGGCATCGTCCTCGGTATATACATCGCCCGACGACGAGCCGTCCGACGGCGAGCCGGGCGCTGACCACCCGCCCGGCTCGCCGTACCGCCCCCGTTCCTTGAGCCGCTCCTTCAGCCGCGGGCCAGCAGGTCGCGCAGGCCGGCGGTGAGGCGTTCGTACTCCTCGGGCCGGTTGTAGATCTGCGCCGAGACGCGGATTCCGCCGCCCCCGGGCCAGTTCCAGACGAGCACGCGGCAGCCGAGCCGGGCGGCGATCTCCTCGCGCAGCGCGACCGCCTCCGGCTGTGTGCGGGCGAGGCCGGCGGGCAGGCGCAGCGACCGCATCGCCAGGCCTTCGCCGTACGGAAGCGGTGTCACGCCCGGGATCTCGTCGAGCAACTCCGCTCCGTAGCCCACCAGTTCCGCGTTGTGGGCGCGGACCCGGTCGCCGCCGAGGTCGGCGACGAGGTCGAGGCCCTCAGGTGCGGCGAGCCAGCCGGTGTAGTCGACGGTGGCGCGGTACTCCACCGCGCGGGGGAAGCCGCGGTCGTCCTCCCACGAGGGGACGGGCGCGTCGACCCGGGCCCGGTGGGCGGGGGCCACCGCGAGGACGGCGCTGCCCGCCGGCGCGTACGCCCACTTGTGCAGGTTCCCGAACCAGAAGTCGGGTGCGCCCGCGAGTGGATCGGCGAGCATGCCCGGGGCGTGGGCCCCGTCGACCACGGTGGTGATCCCGCGCTCGCGGAGCGCGGCGAGCAGCCGCGGGGTGGCGAGCGGCCGGGCGGTGGGCGAGCTGATCTGGTCGATCAGGACCGCCCGCGTGCGCGGAGTGAGCGCGGCGAGCACCGCCTCGCGCACCGCGTCCTCGTCCGGCAGGCCGGGGTCGAGGGCGACGGTGACCGTCCGGGCGCGGCGGGCGGCCGCCGCGACGACCGTGCCGTAGCCGTGGTCGGTGACCAGGACCTCGTCGTCGGCGTCCAGGCGCAGGGCGTCGAGCGCGAGGTTGGCGGCCTCGGTGGCGTTGGTGACGAAGGCGATCCCCTCGGGGTCGGCGCCCAGGTGGGCCGCGACGCGTCCCCGGGCCGCGGCGAGGCGGTCGGCGACGCCGAGGAAGAAGGCGTCGGGGTCGGCCATGACCTCCTCGGTCAGGCGCCGTTGGGCCTCGGCGACCGGGACGGGGACCGCGCCGAAGGAGCCGTGGTTGAGGTGGGCGACCGCCGGGTCGAGCCGAAACAGCCGCGCCCCGCCCGGGAACTCCCCTCCCGGGACGCCCCGGACGCCCCGGACACCCCGGATGCCTCGGATGCCTCGGACACCCCCGCCGCCCGTGACGCTTTGTCCCGCCCCGGCCGGCGGCACGGCGGACGCGGTCATCGGACCTCGACGGTGACGGTCCGGCCGGGGGCCACGCGCGTACGGACGACGGTGTAGGTCGCCCCGTCGATCACCTCGGTACGGGCCTCCCTGACCACCCCGTCGACGGCGACGGCGGCGTGGGCGCCCGGGAAGCGGGCCACCCAGGTGTACGGGGTGCTGCCCGAGGTGTGGGTGAGGGTCGAGCGGCGGTCCGTGTCGTGGCGCAGGGTGAAGGCGGAGTCGCCGACGCGCAGGTCCTCGATGGACAGCCACTCCATGCCGGCGGGCAGTCGCGACTGGGTGGCGAGAGTGCGGGCGGGGGCGTCCGGGGTGACGCCCATCAGGCCCTGGACGGTCTGGCCGACGAGGGTGAAGGAGACCTCGGGGTAGTCGCCGTTGGTGCCCTGGCGGGAGTTGACGTGCTGGACGTCCTTCTGGGCGTAGATGTGGCGCATCCACTTCCAGGCGGTGTCGGCACGGTTGTTGGTGAGGAAGGTGTCGGGGAGGTAGGTCAGGGCCTCGATGTTGTCGGGGCGTCCCTCGCCTTCGGCCTGCTCGTCGATGTAGTCGAGGTACGCCTCGCGCCGGTCCCCGGGGGCGACGATCTGCTTCATCGGCATGAACCAGCTGTTCTCCTTGCCCCAGCCGGTCAGGGCGCGCCCGTCGGTGGTGTAGCCGCGCACCATGTCGGCACCCGAACCGGTGCCGCTCCAGGTGGAGTTGAAGTAGGTCTTGAGCTCGCGGGCCCGGCGGTCGAAGCGGGCCGCGAGCTGGTGGTCGCCCTTGGCGCGGGCGAGGGAGGCCATCGCGCGGTAGGCCTGGTACTGCGAGCCGATGGCGTCGCCGGCCTCGGCGAGCGGTTCGTCGCTCTGCTCGTTGTAGCTCGCGACGCCCTGGAAGATGCCCTTGCCGGTGCCCTCGGCCACGCTCACCCGGCCGTTGTCCTTCTTCCCGTCGTGAAGGGTGACGAACTCCTCGGTGGCGTGGCGGTAGAACTCCCACAGGGCGGGGTCGTCGAGGTAGGCGGGGTCGCCGCTCCAGCGGTACGCCTCCTCGGCCTTCTGGACCAGTTCGAAGGGGGCGGGCACCTCCCGGACGAAGAGGCTCGGGCTGCGGTAGTCGATGGAGAGGTAGGAGCGGTTGTCGAAGTTGAGGGCCCACACCGGGTAGTAGGCGTGCTCGGCGGTCGCGGAGGAGGCGAAGGCGCGCAGCATCTCCTTGTTCTCGGTGTGCAGGCCGAGCACTCCGGCGCCGGAGAGCTGGTGGGCCATGTCGCGGGAGTAGTAGCCGCTGCGGTTGGCGTAACCCGCCCAGTAGGACGGGGCGTAGACGCCGGTGCCGGTACCGCCGGTCTGGCGCTCGTCCGCGTCGAGCGGACCCTGGGTGCCGGGCAGGTGCACCCAGCTGTTGGCCTTGCCCTTGGCCCAGTCGAACATCTCGACGATCTCGGGGTCACTGGAGGAGACGCGGGGGTCGGCGGGGGCGGCCGGGGAGACCATCACGTCGTCGACGTTGACCCAGCCCTCCCCCGACTCGAAGGCGATCTCCAGCCGGTCCCCGGGGGCGAGGGCGATCCTGCCGAGGGTGTGGCGGCGGTAGTCGGCGGCGGCGGGCAGGGCCCGCTCGGCGACGGTGGCGCCGTTGATCCGCAGGACGTACCGGCCGCCGGGGCCGCCGGTGGCGATCCACGCGGAGACGAGGTAGCCGCCGTGGCCGGTGGCCGTGACGGTCTGGGAGACCTTCATGCCGCTGCCCGCGTCGAGGTAGGCCAGCCGGCTACCGGCGTGCGGATTGTTGCTCGCGACGCCGGTTCCGGTGGTGAACTCCCAGCCCCCACCGCCCTGTTCGAAACCGGGATCGGCCACGGCCAGCACGGCGGGAGCGGAGCCGGAGGCAGGGGTGGAGCCGGAGGCAGGGGCGGGGGCGGACGGGGATGCCAGCGCCGGGGTTCCACCGGCGGCCAGTGAGGCGAGCAGGGCGACGGCGGACAGCAACGACAAGCGGGAACGCGTCATGAGGGGTCTCTCCCGGATCGGATCAAGGTGGGTCGGGGGCTGGGCGCGCGGCACGCTAGCAACAGCAGCTGACGCATTGCAATGGTCCTGACACAGATCGAACGTTGACTGAACTGAAAGTTTTCACCGAAGCATTGCAAGTCGAGTGATCACCCTTGTAATGTCCGGCCCCGTCAAGTTCCGCAACGGTGCGAGCGAGGGGATCCGGCATGACGGACCAGCAAAGTGGAAGACAGCCGGGGCGCCGGCAGGTACTGCGCGGCGGCAGCGCCCTGGCGGCGGCCGGACTGGGCGGGCTCGGCCTCACCGGCCTGACGACGCTCACCGGCTGCTCGGGCAGCGGAGACACCGGAGCGGGCGGTTCGGGCGCCGCCGGGGATCCACGCAAGGGAAAGATCACGGTCTGGTCCTGGCAGGGCCCGGCGGCACAACTCAAGTCGCTGATACCGGAGTTCAACAAGACGTACCCGGACATCCAGGTGACCGTCGAGGACATCGGCAACCCCGCGATCTGGGACAAGATCACGGCCGGTCTCGCCGCCGGCGGCCAGGGCCTCGCCGACGTCCTGCACATCGGCGTCGACTATCTGCCCGGGTACGTCGAGCGCTTCCCCGGAGGCCTCGCCGACCTCGCCCCGCTGGGCGCACCCGCCCACAAGGGCGCCTTCGCCTCCGGCCTCTGGCAGACCGTCTCCCCCGACGGCAAGCGCGTCAACGCCCTCCCCTGGGAGGCCAATTCGGCGGGGTTCTACTACCGGGCCGACCTCTTCGAGAAGGCCGGGGTCGACGTCGGCGCGCTCCAGACCTGGGACGAGACGATCGAGGCCGGCAAGCGGCTCAAGGCGCGTACGGGCGTCCATCTCCTCGGCATCGACAAGCCGGCCTCGCAGCCCGACGCCGCCAACTTCTTCCAGATGCTGCTCCAGCTCCAGGGCGCCTTCTACTTCGACCTGGAAGGCCGCATCACGCTGGACTCCCCGGAGGCCGTCCGGGCGATGACCCTCATCAAGACCATGAACGACGCCGGGCTCGTGAGCAATCTGGCCGGCGGCTGGAACGCCCTGATGAGCTCCCTCAAGCGGGGCACCGCCGCCGTACTCCCCTGGCCCACCTGGTTCGGCGGGATCATCGAGGAGCAGGTGCCCGGCGAGGCGGGCAAGTGGAAGGTCCGGCTGCCCCCGGCCGTCCGCCGTGGCGGCCCCACCGCGGCCACCGTGAACTCCACCCACCTCGCGATCGCCGGCAGCAGCAAGCAGCAGGCGGCGGCCTGGTCCTTCGTCGAGTTCGCGCTGACCCGCCCCGCGTCCCAGGTGCGGATCTACCGGGGCAAGGGCATCGCGCCCGCGCTCCTCAAGGCGTACGACGACTCCGTCTTCCACGAGCCGTCCGCCTTCTTCAGCGGGCAGCGCAAGGGCGAGATCTTCCTCGACGCCCTCAAGGCGCCCGGCTCCGCCGTGAACTACACGGCCGACTACGCCCGCGCCCTGAAGCTCGTCACCGACGCGCAGTCGAAGGTACTGCTCAAGGGCGCCGACCCGGCGAAGGTCCTCGGCGAGGCGGCGAGCGAGCTGGCCCGCCAGACCGGCAGGAAGAACGTGCGATGACTCCGAGCGCGCCCGCCGCCGTCGCGCCCCGCCCCGCCGCGCGTCGGCGCGGGCGGTGGGGCACGGCCGCCCCGTACCTCTTCGTGCTGCCCGCGGTGCTGCTCTTCGCCGCGTTCAAGCTCTACCCCATCGGCTGGTCGTTCCTCCTCAGCCTGCACCGCACGGTGGGCGGTACCGAGACGTTCGTGGGTGCCGATAACTACGCACGTCTCGCCGACGACCCGCTGTTCTGGACCGCGCTGCGCAACACCGGGGTGATCCTCGTCGTCCAGGTGCCGCTGATGCTGGCGCTCGCCACCGGGCTCGCGGTCGCCCTCGACTCCACCCTGCTGCGCGGCCGGCCCGTCTTCCGGCTCGGCTTCTTCCTGCCGATGGTCACGGGGCTCGTCGCGTACGGCATCGTCTTCTCCGTCCTCCTCAACGAGGAGTACGGGCTCGTCAACTGGCTGTTCGGCCTCGTCGGCATGGACCCGGTGCCCTGGCTGACCGAGGGGCTGTGGGCCCGCATCTCCCTGGGCCTCGCGCTGACCTGGCACTACACCGGCTACAACGCCGTGATCCTGCTCGCCAGGCTCCAGACGATCCCGGCCGAGCTCTACGACGCGGCCGCCGTCGACGGGGCCGGGGCGCTGAGCGCCTTCCGTCACGTCACGCTGCCCGGGCTGCGGCCCGCGCTGCTCCTCACGACGGTCCTGTCCACGATCGGCACGCTCCAGCTCTTCGACGAACCGTACGTCCTCACCGGCGGCGGGCCCGACAACGCGACCCTGACGATCGGCGTGTACCTCTACCAGAACGCCTTCAAGTACTTCGACTTCGGCTACGCCTCCGCCGTCGCGTACGCCCTCACGGTCCTCGTCGGAGTCCTCGGCCTGATCCAGTTCCGCCTCCTCGGGGAGAAGTCGTGACCGCCCGCAGCCGCCATCCCGGCCGGAGCATCCTGCTCACCTCCGGGCTCGCCATCGCCCTGGCCGCCGTCGCGGTCCCCTTCTACTGGCTGGCCGTCGGCGCCACCCACAGCTCACAGGAGATCTTCGACAGTCCGCCGCCCCTGCTGCCCGGCGGGCACCTCCGGGAGAACCTCGCCACCCTCCAGGAGACCGCCGACTTCGGCCGGGTCGTGCTCAACTCCCTCGGCATATCGGTCGTCTACACGCTCCTCGCGGGGGTGGTGTGCACCTTCGCCGGATACGGCTTCGCCACCTACCGGTTCCGCGGCCGCGAGGCGCTGTTCGGCCTCCTCATGCTCGGCCTCGTCGTGCCCGCGCAGATCACGCTCGTCCCGCTGTTCAAGATGATGGCCGAACTGCACTGGCTCAACACCTACCAGGCCGTCATCGCCCCCAACCTGGCCCTGCCCTTCGGCATCTTCCTGATGCGCCAGTCGATGGCCGCGCTGCCGAAGGAGCTGCTCGACTCGGGCCGGATGGACGGCTGCGGGGAGTTCCGGCTGTTCTGGCGGGTCGCCCTGCCCCCGATGCGCCCGGCCCTCGCGGCCCTCGCCCTGTTCCTCTTCCTGTACCAGTGGAACGACTTCATCTGGCCGCTGATCGTGCTGCGCGACGACAGCACGTTCACCATCCCGGTCGCGCTCGCCTCCCTCCAGGGACTGGACGAGACCGACTACGGCGCCATCCTCGCCGGCACCGCCATCGCCGCCGTACCGATGGCGATCGTCTTCCTCGCACTCCAGCGCCACTTCGTGTCCGGGCTCCTCGCGGGCGCGGTGAAGGAATGAGCACCCCGATGACGCAACAGCAGCAGACCGCACAGACACGGCAGCCTGAACGCGCCCCCGCCGTGGTGACCACCGCGCACGCGGCCCCCGCCCCCGTCGAGCCGTTGCTCGACGACGTGTCGATCGCCGTCCTCTCCCCCGGCCACCCCGGCGTGCGTCCCGCATGGGAACTGGCATCCCTCCCGGACGGGCTGCGGATGCTGTCCGTCCGGGCCGACGGGGTGCCCGTGGAGATCCGTCTCTCGGTGCCGCTCGGCGACGCGGCCGGGTACTGGCAGCCGGAGGGCGGCTGGCGGCGCACGCTCGTGGCCGACTGGGAGGGGCTCAGCCGGGTCAGCCTGATCTCCGGCCCCGCCGTCGGCTGTCTGTACGAGCACTCCGGCGCCACCCTGCTCGCCTTCGCCGCGGCCGACCCGGTCCCCGAGGCCACGGTCCGCTTCGGCGTCTCGGAGGAGAACGACACCCACGTCGTCCATCTGAGCCTCCCGGCCGCCGCGGAGCCGCACCGACTGCTGCTCGCCCCGCGCGCGCCGTCCGTCGCCGCCGCCCTGCGACCGCTGCGTACCTGGTTCGCCGCCGCCCACCCGCCGATGCCGTTGCCGGACACGGCCCGCCTCCCGGTGTACTCCACCTGGTACGCCTTCAACCAGGACGTCACCGCCGAGGCCGTCGAGGCGCAGGCGGGACCGGCCGCCGCGCTGGGCTGCGGGGTCCTCATCCTGGACGACGGCTGGCAGCGGTTCGGCAACGGCCGGGGCTACGCCGGCTGCGGGGACTGGGAACCGGACCCCGCCAAGTTCCCCGACCTCGCCGGCCATGTGGCCCGGGTGCGCGACCGAGGGCTGCGCTATCTGCTCTGGGTGGCGCCGCTGCTGCTCGGTCCGGAGGCCGACTGCCACGACCACTGGGCGTCCGCGGCGCCCGTCCCGGCCACCGTGCCGGGCGCCTCCGTGCTCGACCCGCGCCGCCCCGACGTGCGCCGGCACGTCGTCGATCTGTGCGTCTCCCTCGTGCGCGAGTACGGCGTCGACGGCCTCAAGCTGGACTTCCTCGACGAGGCGGCGGTCTACGCGGGCGACGGCGCCGGGGACGTCGGCCGGGCGATGACCGTGCTGCTCACCGAGGTGCGCCGGGCCCTGGAGGCCGTACGGCCCGAGCTGCTGCTCGAACTGCGCCAGCCGTACGTCGGGCCGGGCATGACGCCGTTCGGGAACATGCTGCGCTCCTACGACTGCCCGGCGGACGCGACCGCCAACCGGGTGCGGACCCTCGACACGTCGCTGCTCGCGGTGGGCGGAGCCGTCCACTCCGACATGGTGATGTGGTCCCGCTCCGCGCCGGTCGAGACGGTGGCCCGCCAGCTGATCGGAGCGCTGCACGCGGTCCCGCAGCTCTCCGTACGCCTGGACGAGGTGCCGCCGGAGCACCTGGCGACCGTACGGTTCTGGCTCGGGCGCTGGCTCCTGCACCGGGAGCTGCTGCTCGACGGGGACGTGGAGCCCGGCCGGCCGGACGAGCTGTACCCGCTGGTGGTGGCGGCGCGCGGCGAGGAGTGCCTGGTGAGCGTGCACGGCGACCGGGTGGTGGAGCTCGACTTCGCCGCGTACCGCGGCTTCCACCTCGTCAACGGCTCGGACCGGGACCGGCTGATGGTGGAGGTCACCGGCGGCGGCGGCCGGGTGGCCGCCCGGGTCCACGGGCCGGACGGCCGTATGATGAATGATCCGCTGTCGCACCTGCCGGAGGGGCCCCGCTCCCTGGCCGTCCCGCGTGGCGGTCTGGTTTCGCTCGTACTCACGGAAGGACCGCGATGAAGGTCGGCATCACCGACGTCGCAGCCCACGCACAGGTCAGCGAGGCCACCGTCAGCCGGGTGATCAACCGGCGGCAGGGCGTGTCGAAGAAGACCCGGGAGGCGGTCGAGCAGGCGATGGCCGAGCTCGGCTACGAGCGGGTCACGCAGGGGCAACTGGTCGCGGTGGTGACGGAGTTCGTCTCCAACCCGTTCTTCGCCGACGTCGCCGAGCGGATCGAATCGGCGCTCGCCCCGCACGGCCTCAAGACGGTGCTCTGCCCCGTCTTCCCCGGCGGAGTGCAGGAGTTGGACTTCCTCACCTCGCTCGTCGACAAGGGCGTCGCGGCCGTCGTCTTCCTCTCCGCGTCCAACACGGTGGAAGGCGCGGACACGGACGGCTACGAACTGCTGCGGCAGCGCCGCGTCCCGTACGTCGGGATCAACGGCGAGTTCGCGGACGGCGTGCCGGCCCCGGTCTTCTCCACCGACGACGCGCTCGCCGCCGAACTGGCCGTGGACCACCTCCACCGCCTGGGCCACCGGCGCATCGGCATGGCATCGGGCCCGGCGGGGAACCGGCCCGCCGACCGGCGGGTGCGGGGCTTCGTCGAGGCCATGGGCCGGCGCGGCATCGACGGCGCGGAGGACTGGGTCGTCCGCCAGTCCTACAGCGTGGAGGGCGGGCAGGCCGCGGCCTCGGCCCTCGTCGGCCTCGGCGCCACCGGGATCGTCGCGGCCAGCGACTTCATGGCCCTGGGCGCCGTGCGCGGGATCCGCCGCCAGGGTCTGTCCGTGCCGGGTGACGTGTCGGTGGTGGGTTACGACGGGTCGACGGTCACCGAGTTCACCGATCCGGCCCTGACCACGGTCCGCCAGCCCGCCGACCGTCTCGCCCTGGAGGTGGGGCGCAGCGTCCTGGCCCTGGTCAGCAACCGCGAGGTCCCCACGGGCGAGCTCCTCTTCGACCCGGAGCTCGTCATCCGCGCCTCGACGGGCCCCGCGGCCCCGTAGGGGTGGCGGGCGCCGAACGGAAAGGGACTCGGCCAGTGACGGAGACCGGCAGGGCCGGAGCGACTTCGCTCAGCGCGCGGGCTCGTGAGGCCGTGCTGCAGCGCATCGTCGACCGGCGGTACGCGCAGGGCGCTCGGCTCGTCGAGCGGGAGGTCGCCGAAGAGCTCGGCATGTCCCGCGTCCCCGTGCGCGAGGCGCTGCGCGCCCTCGTCGCCGAGGGCCTCCTCGAACTGCTCCCGCACAGCGGGGTGCGGGTGCGGCGCCTCGAACGCGTCGACGTGGAGCATTTGTACGAGGTCTGGGAGCCGCTCGCGGTGCAGGCGTCGCGGCTCGCGGCGCGTGCCCTGACCGGGGGCCGCACCAAGGAACGTCCGGAGAGCCGTACCGAGGGCCGCGCCGAGGGCCGTACGGAGAAGCTCGCCGCGCTGGAGGCGACGCTCCGGCAGGCCGAGTCGGCGGCGGCGGCGGGCGAGGGGACGCGCGAGGTGGCCGCCCACACGGCGTTCCACGAGGGCATCGTGGAACTGGCGGGCAATCCGCTGCTCGCCCGCACCATGGAGCAGCTCAGCTGGCAGCTGAGGCTGTTGTTCGGCCTGCGCGAGGAGCCCGCGCACATGCGGGCCCAGCACGCCGAGATGTTCCGGCACATCGCCGCCGGGGACGCGGAGGCCGCGGCGGCGAGCACGCTGCTGCACGTACGGGACAGCAGGGCCGTCGCGCTGCGTTCCCTCTTCGGCGACGCCTGAGTATTTGTATACCAAGACGGATTCAACCCCACCTCGCCGACGCGCACGAGTGTCGTGACGTGCGGATTTCGTCGTCTCTCGATCACGCCCTTGTCCGGCGCCGTTCGCTTGGTATACAAAAATAGGGAGCCCATCGGCCCTCTCCCCAAGGAGCTCCCATGCGTGTCGAAGGCACCCCGCCGTTCTCCTCCACCCCTGCCGCCCTCTCCCGGCGCACGATGCTCGCCGGTGCCGCCGCCCTGGCTGGTACGACGGCCGCGATGGCCGCCCCCTCGTCCTCCGCCCACGCCGCGACCCCGTCGCACTCCGAGGCCGCCGTGTCCGGCGCCGCGGGCCGCCATGCCAAGGCCGTGGTCTTCCGGAACGTCCGCCCGTTCGGCGCGGCGAAGGCCACCGACCTGGTGGTCGTCGACGGCCGCATCGCGAACGGCCCTGCGCCGCGTGGCGCGAAGGTCGTCGAGGGCGGCGGCCGGATCGCGCTGCCCTCGCTCGTGGACGCGCACATCCACCCCGACAAGACGACCTGGGGCGGCTCCTGGGTGTCGCGGCGCCCCGCGAGCGGCATCGCCGACTACGTCGCCCAGGACGTCGAGCTGTTCAAGGCCCAGCGCCGCCCCGTCGCGGAACGCGCGTACGGGCTGATGTCCCACGCCGTCACCCGGGGTACGCGGGCGATGCGCGCCCACGCCGATGTCGCCCCGGCCTACGGCCTGGCCGGCGTGGAGGGTGTGGCGGAGGCCCGTGAGCGGCTGCGCCACTCGCTCGACGTCCAGATCGTGGCCTTCCCGCAGCACGGCGTCATCCGTACGCCGGGCACGGCGGCACTCCTTGAGCGGGCGGCGCGCGAGGGCACCATCGACATGATCGGCGGCATCGACCCGATCGGCTTCGACCAGGCCCTCGACGCACAGCTCGACGTCGTCTTCGGCATCGCGGACCGCCACGGCGTCGGCGTGGACATCCACCTCCACGACCAGGGCGAGAAGGGCCTCAAGGCGATGCGCGGCATCATCGACCGCACGCGGGCCCTGTCGCTCGCCGGCAAGGTCACCGTCAGCCACGTCTTCTGCCTGCCGGGCCTGTCGGACCGCGAACTCGGCTCACTCGCCACCGACCTCGGCGCCCAGGACATCGCCCTCACCACGGTGGCGCCCTCCGACTCGCTGGTGCTGCCGATCGCCCGGCTGCGCGAGCACGGCGTGCGGGTCGGGCTCGGCTCCGACGGCGTGCGCGACTCGTGGAGCCCCTTCGGCAACGCGGACATGCTGCACCGCGCGCAGCTCCTCGGGTGGGTGCGGGACGTCCGCCTCGACGAGGAGCTGGAGGACTGCTACCGCGTCGCTGCCCACGGCGGCGCGGACGTCATGGGCCTGGCGCACGCCGACCTCACGCCCGGCGCCCCGGCCGACTTCGTCCTCGTACGGGGCGAATGCCTGCCGCAGGTGGTCGTGGACATGCCCCAGCGGGACATGGTCGTGCACGGCGGAGCCGTGGTGGCCCGCAACGGCGAGTTCCTCGCCTGACCCCAGGGGGCGGTACGGCGAGAGCGGTGGTCAGCGCGGGACATTCGTCTTGGGAGCGCTCTCAACACCTGAGCGGTACAGATATCCTGGTCGGCGTCGGACCGCAGCTCAGCAGACGCAGACGAGGAGCGACCGCCTTGCCCGATCAGACCACGGGGTCCCGCCCCACGCTGGAAGCCGTCGCCGCACGCGCCGGTGTGTCCCGCGCCACGGCCTCCCGCGTCGTCAACGGGGGTGCGGGCGTCCGCGCTCCGCTGGTCGACAAGGTGAACCAGGCGGTCGAGGAGCTCGGCTACGTGCCGAACCACGCGGCGCGCACCCTGGTCACGCGGCGCAACGGCGCGGTGGCCGTGATCATCGAGGAGCCGGAGTTCCGGATCTTCTCCGATCCGTTCTTCGAGCAGCAGGTGCGCGGTATCAGCCGGGAGTTGACGGCGTACGACGCCCAGCTGGTGCTGCTGTGGGTGGAGGGTCCGGGCGACCACGAGCGGATCGCGCGCTATCTGGGCGGCGGGCACGTCGACGGGGCGCTGGCGTTCTCCCTGCACAGCGACGACGCGCTGCCCGCCCTCATCGACCGGGCCCGGATCCCGGTGGTGTTCGGCGGGCGCCCCGCCCCCGGCACCGACCCGGCCGTGCCGTTCGTCGACTGCGACAACCGCGGCGGCGCCCGGGAGGCCGTGGGGCATCTCGTCGGCCTGGGCCGCCGGGCCGTCGCCCACATCGCCGGGCCCCGGGACCAGACGTCCGCGGTCGATCGGCTCCACGGCTACCACGACGTCCTTCCCGACGCCGATCCGGACCTCCTGTGCCAGGGCTCCTTCACCGAGGAGAGCGGCGCCCGCGCGATGGCCGAGCTCCTCGACCGGCGGCCGGACGTCGACGGTGTCTTCGTCGCGAACGACCTGATGGCGACGGGTGCGCTGCGCACCCTGCGGGAGCGCGGGGTGCGGGTCCCCGAGGACGTGGCGGTCGTCGGCTTCGACGACATGGCCTCGGTGGTCGACCGGACCACGCCGGCTCTGACGACGGTCCGTCAGGACATCGAGGGCATGGGCCGGTTGATGGTCAAGCTGCTGATGCGGCTGCTCGACGGGCCCGGCGGCGCGGCTCCCGGCTCCGTGATCACCCCGACGTCGCTGGTGCGCCGCGACTCGGCCTGAGGGAACGCGCGGAGCGGCGGGCCCGGAGGTGTCTCCGGGCCCGCCGCTCCTGTGGGGGTGTCGGGTCAGTCGTACGGGATGACGACCACGGACCGGTCCGTGCCGGTCTGGACGCGCGCGTCGCCGTTCCCTATCGCGCTCCACACCTCGAGGCGGACCGTCCCGCCGTTCAGGTTGCCGAGCGTTCCGGTGGCGGACTTGAGGCCGCGGGACTGGGCGTACTCCTCCCAGCCGGTCACCGGGTCGGTCGCGAAGTAGTGGTACGTCTCCGTTCGTTCGAAGGTGCCGTCGCCGGTGAGGTCGTAGCTGATACGGGCCTGCTGGCCCAGGCCGACGGACGTACCGGCGTCGAGCTGGAGGCGGAAGGCGGTGGAACCGCCCGCCTTGAGCGTGCCGTTGACGCCCTTGACCTCGTAGACGACCGGACGGTTCGGGGTGCCGTCGTGGTTGCCGCCCTGGGCCGAGAGGACGGTGTCGCTGCCCGCCGTGGCGCCGGTGGCCGTGGTGAGCGTGCCGCCGGTGCGGAGCTGGAAGGTGTTCCCGGTGCCGGGCTCCGGCTCCGGGTCGGGGTCCGTGCCTCCGCCCGTGCCGTTGCCCGTGGCGGTGGAACGCGCGGGCACGGACAAGGACTTGCCGTCGGAGAAGGTGACCGTGCGGGCGGTCGAGCCGTGGTTGTGGGCCACGTACGTCCGCGTCGTGCCCTTGGTGAAGACGGCCGAGGTGGGCAGCGACCCGGTGACGGAGGCGTCGGGGGCGCCGAGCGTGTCGAGGGTGGTGAGCCAGTGGTAGGTGTGGGCCTTGGACTCCCCCGCCTCCGGGGTGTATCCGGCGTGGCCCGCGTCCCACTTGGCCTTCGCGGCGGCCGGGTCGGCGAAGGACTGGAACTCCCAGAGGATGTCGCGCCATTCGACGGCGGGTCCGCCGTTCTCGCGCTCCAGCTCGGCGATGTTGCGCCGGACGGCGTCCTTGTGTCCGCCGAGGTGGAGTGAACCGCCGGTCACGGGGAGGACGTTGATGCCGTGGATCTCCTCGGGGTTGGCGGTCCACCAGGTCGAGTAGGCGGCGCCGCTGCCCCACACCATGCCGGCCGTGTCGTGCTGGAAGCCCGCGGGGAAGACCTGCTGGTCGGCGTCGAACCAGTACTGGGCGATGGCCTCGCCCTCCGTGGTGAGGAGGTACGTGCCGAGGTCGCGCAGCGCGGTGTCACCGGTCGCCGAGCCCCACAGGACGAGCGCCGCACTGAGGTTGGTCGACTCCGAGGACGACTCCTGGTTGTTTCCGGCGGCGAAGCCCTGGTGGCCGCTGGCCCAGCTGTGCCCGGCGTAGACGTCGAAGCCGCGCAGGAAGGGGTAGGCGCCGTCGGTGCGGCTGGGGTTGGCGGTGTCGCGGACCAGGGTCTTCACCATGGAGCCCCAGGCGGAGTCGGCGGCCCAGGCCGGGTCGTACTGGGCGACGATCGCGGCCGCGTACACGTAGTAGCCGTAGTGGAAGTGGTGGTCGTTGAGTTCGGTGTCGCTGCCGTAGGAGGCCGGATAGCCCGTGAGGGTCTTCCATGCCTGGTCGTAGGAGAACTCGCTCGCTCCGCCGGCCGTGAACCAGTCCTGGAGGCGGCCCTTCATGAGCCCGAGCAGTTTGTCGCGGATCGCGCCCTCGCCGATCTGGTCGGCGAGCGGCACCAGCTGGGCGAGCTTGCCGAGGGCCTTGCCCGTCCAGTACGTGTCGACGGCGCCGGAGAACGGGTCGGAGGAGTTCGCGACCTCGTTCAGGTAGCCGCGCAGCCGGGCCGTGTCCACGCCCGCGCCGCCCGGGAGGCCGGGCAGGGTGGCGGCCGCCTTCTGAGTGGTGGTGAAGGAGGCCGACTCCCGGACCTTCATGGTGCCGCGGGGCGAGACGTACGTGTACGGGGTCAGCGGGTCGGTGGTGTGCAGCCACTGGTGCCGGTAGAGCGCCTGGAGGGAGCCGCGCTCGGCGCCCTCCTTCGCCTCGGTGGTGAGGCTGTAGGTGGCCCTGACCGTGCCCGCGTCGTAGCTCCAGTTCACCGTGGATCCGGTGACGAAGCTGTACGCGTACTTCCGGTAGGTCGCGAGCGCGTCGGTGGAGGGCAGCACGGCGACGGAGAAGTAGTCCTTGCCGCCGAGGCCGGCGGTGATGGTGGAGCCGGACACGTTCCAGTCGGTGCCGGTGGGCGAGAAGAGGGCGTAGTGGTGGCCCGCGACGGTGATGCCGAGGACGTTGCCCTGGTCGGCGAAGACGGTGGGTGCGGTGGCGGTGGTGATGCGGGCGTCGCCGCCCGTGCCCTTGGCGTACACGAAGGGCATGCCGTGGCCGATGGTCGTGCGCAGGGTGCGCGCGCCGTCGGACCAGTAGGGGGTGACCGTCCAGTCGGACCAGGCGTCGGCCTTGGTGTCAGGCGAGTTGAGCCCGGTGAGGCCGAGGGTCAGGTCGCGCTTGTGGGCGTACTCGTACTGGCGGCCGTCGCCCACGACGGCGGCGCTGGTCGGGTAGCCGATGTCCAGGCCGCCGGCGGTCGCCTGGTAGGTGAGCGGATGGCCGTACATGGGGGTGGAGTACGGGTTGTCCCCGTAGCGCTGGAAGGCGAGGGAGGACCACCAGTCGTTGGTGGGCACCGGCTTGCCCTGGGCGGCGGCGGTGACCTTGGGGGTGACCGGTGCGCCGGTGTTGGTGGTGGGGCCGGAGGTACCGGCGGGGCGGGTGTCGGAATAGCTGCCGGCGCCCACCGGGACGGTGGCGGCGGCCGCGGGGCCGGCGGCGGGGCCGAGTCCCAGGGCGGCGAGGGCGGAGACCAGGGCCAGTACGGCGACCGGTCGGCTGCGGGGGGATGGACGGCTGCGGGGAGTGAGCCTGGTGCGGGGGGTGAGCCTGGTGCGGGGGGCTGGCATGAACGGGCACCTCATGTCGTCACGACGGATCGAGCACGGACGGCCTTCGAGAGCGCTCTCAAGCGCACCGAATGGCCGAAAACGTAAAACTCTCGAAACCTGGGTGTCAAGAGAGGGGACACGGACGGCAGTTGGGCCCGAGTCCAAGCCGTTACGCCTTCAAGTCTTGACGGGACACCCGGAGCGCAGGCACGCTCCAACCGCATTCTTGAGAGCGCTCTCAACCAGTTCTCTCGCTCGCCCCGGAGCCAAGGGAGGCCCCCATGCCCATCGACCGAGCCGCCAGATCCACCACCGTCGCCGTCCGCCTCGGCGCGGTCGTCCTCAGCGGGGCGCTGCTCGCCGCCTGCGGAGGTTCGTCGGACGGGGCGGCCACGGACGGCGCGGGCGGAGAGGTCACGATCACCGTCGACCTCTTCGGCTCCTTCGGCTACAAGGAAGCCGGGCTGTACGCCGAGTACGAGAAGCTCCACCCCGGCGTCACGATCAAGCAGACGGACACGGAGGACGAGGCCGACTACTGGAAGTCCCTCCAGACCCGGCTCGCCGGCGGCGGCGGGCTCGCGGACGTCCAGGGCATCGAGGTGGGCCGGATCGCCTCCGTCACGCAGCAGCAGGCCGACAAGTTCGAGGACCTGAAGAAGTACGGGGCCGACGGCCTCAAGGGGCAGTTCGCCGAGGCGAAGTGGGCGGCGGCCACCGGGAAGAACGGCGAGGTGCTCGGGCTCGGCACGGATGTCGGCCCCGAGGCGATGTGCTACCGCAAGGACCTCTTCGCGAAGGCCGGGCTGCCGACCGACCGCGAGGAGCTCGCCAAGCGGTGGTCCACGTGGGACGGCTATCTGGCGCTCGGGAAGCAGTACAAGGCGAAGGCCCCGGGCAAGAGCGCCTGGCTCGACAGCATCGGCAGCCTCTACTCGATCATGATCGGGCAGGAGGAGGAGCGGTACTACGACGCCTCCGGGAAGCTGATCTGGGAGGACAACCCCGCCCTGCGCGCCGCCTGGGACCACTCCGTCCAGGCCGCCGAGGGCGGGCTGAGCGCCGAGCTCGACCAGTGGTCCCCGCAGTGGAACCAGGCCTTCGCCGCCGGTTCCTTCGCCACGATCCCCTGCCCCGCCTGGATGCTCGGCTACATCAAGGGCCAGGCCGGCGAGAGCGGCAAGGGCAAGTGGGACGTCGCGGCGCTCCCCGGCGGCGCCGGCAACTGGGGCGGCTCCTACCTCGCCGTGCCGAAGGCCGCGCAGCACAAGAAGGAGGCGTACGAGCTGATCAAGTGGCTCACCGCCCCCGAGCAGCAGACCAGGCTCTTCGAGAAGCAGGGCAACTTCCCCTCCTCCACCGGCGCGATCGAGAAGGTCGCCGCCGCCACGGACCCGTACTTCTCGAACGCGCCGATCGGCCGGATCTTCGGTGACGCGGCCAAGGCGGCCCCCGTGCAGGTCCTCGGTGTGCACGACCAGAACATCGCCCAGCAGATCACCAACGCGCTGAGCGAGGTCGAGCGCAAGGGCACCGCGCCCGCGAAGGCGTGGGAGAACGCGCGGAAGGGTGTCGCGAACACCCTCGGCTGATCCCGGTGCCGGACGGGCGGCCCGCTCCCCCGCGTACGCCCGTCCGGCCCCGCGTTCCCCGTTCGCCCCCGCCCCCGCCGTACACCCGTCTCGACTCCTCCCGAAGGGCCGCACCGTGACCCTCACCGCACCCGCGACACCGCCGCCGGCGTCGGCACCGCCGAAGTCCCTCCCCGCGCCCCGGCGGGAACCGGCCGTCCGGCGGGCCTGGCGGAAGGCCTCGCCGTACGCCTACATCGCCCCGTTCTTCACCCTGTTCGCCGCCTTCGGCGTCTTCCCGCTGGTCTACACGGCCTACGTCTCGCTGTACCGGGTCGAGCTCCAGACGCCCGGCGACATGGAGTGGCGGGGGCTCGGCAACTACACCGCGCTGCTCGGCGACGAGTTCTTCTGGACCGCGCTGCGCAACACCTTCACCATCGGTGTGCTCTCCACCGTGCCGCAGCTCGTCATGGCCCTCGGGCTCGCGCATCTCCTCAACTACCGGATGCGCGGCCGCACTTTCCTGCGGACCGCGATCCTGCTGCCGTACGCGACCTCGGTCGCCGCCGCCACCCTCGTCTTCGCCCAGCTCTTCGGGCGCGACTTCGGTCTGATCAACTACGTCCTCGGCGTCGTCGGCATCGCTCCCGTGGACTGGCAGACCGGGACGGTCGCCTCACAGATCGCCGTCTCGACCGTCGTCGTCTGGCGCTGGACCGGCTACAACGCGCTGATCTACCTGGCCGGCATGCAGTCGATCCCCGACGAGCTGTACGAGGCGGCCGCGATGGACGGCGCCTCGCGCTGGCGCCAGTTCCTCCACGTCACACTGCCCGGGCTGCGGCCCACCATCGTCTTCACCGTCGTCGTCTCCACCATCGGCGCGACCCAGCTGTTCGGGGAGCCCCTGCTGCTCGAAGGGTCTATCTCGGGCGGCATCTCGCACCAGTACCAGACGCTCGGTCTCTACATGTACGAGCAGGGCTGGGGCTTCTTCCACCTGGGCCGGGCCGCCGCCATCGCCTGGGTGATGTTCCTGCTCATCGTGGTGCTGGTCGGGGTCAACGCCCTGATAGCGCGCCGCCGTTCCCGCAAGGAGGCCGGCCGATGACCGCGCCGAGCACCACCGAGATCCCGCCCGTTCCGGCGCGGCGCGACGCCCCGGCCGCCCCAATGCCCCGGCCCCGGCCCCGGCGCAGCCGCCCCTCGCGGGCGGGCCGCACCCTGCACGCGGGGCCCGTCGCCTACGCGATCCTGATCGTCGCCGTCCTGGTCTCGGCGTTCCCGTTCTACTGGACCCTCGTCGCGGCGAGCCGTTCCAACGCCGATCTGGCGCAGGTCCCGCCGTCCCTGGTGCCCGGCCCGCACCTGATCCGCAACTTCGAGGCCGTGCTCGAAGAGGCGGACATCGGCAAGGCGTTGCTGAACTCCCTCATCGTCTCCGGTTCCATCACCCTCGGCACCGTGCTCTGCTGCACCCTCGCCGGCTTCGCCTTCGCCAAGCTCCGGTTCCGCGGCCGGGGTGCGCTGCTCGCGCTCACCGTGGGCACCATGATGATCCCGCCCCAGCTCGGCGTGATCCCGCTCTTCATGATGATCGCCGAGCTCGGGTGGGTGAACCAGCTCCAGTCGGTGATCCTGCCGGGCCTCGTCTCCGCGTTCGGCGTGTTCTTCATGCGGCAGTACCTGGTCCAGACGCTGCCGGACGAGCTGATCGAGGCGGCCCGGGTCGACGGCGCGTCCACCGCCCGGATCTTCTGGTCGATCGTGGTGCCGATCGCCCGGCCCGGCATGGCGGTGCTCGGGCTGCTGACCTTCATGGCCGCGTGGAACGACTTCTTCTGGCCGATCGTCGCCCTCACCTCCTCCGAGCCGACGGTCCAGGTCGCGCTGCGCCAGCTCGGCGGCGGCTACGTCCACGACCAGTCCGTGATCATGGCGGGCACGCTGCTCGGCACCCTGCCCGTGCTGCTGGTCTTCGGCCTGCTCGGCCGGCAGATCGTCGGCGGCATCATGCAGGGCGCGGTCAAGGGCTGACCCCTCCCCCATTCGACACTCCTCGCCAACAGACCTCTCACCACCGGGAGTTCCCACCTCATGACCGCGCTCGACGCTCGCCCCGACAGCCAGACCGCTCTCCGGTTCCCGCAGGGTTTCCGCTGGGGCACCGCCACGGCGGCGTACCAGATCGAGGGTGCCGCAGCCGAGGACGGCCGCACGCCGTCCGTCTGGGACACCTTCAGCCGCATCCCCGGCACGGTGCGCAACGGCGACACCGGTGACATCGCCGCCGACCACTACCACCGGCTCGACGAGGACATCGCCCTCCTGCGGCGGCTCGGCGTCACCGACTACCGCTTCTCCGTCGCCTGGCCCCGGGTGGTGCCCACCGGTCGAGGGCCGGTCAACACCAAGGGGCTCGACTTCTACCGGCGGCTCGTCGACGGTCTCCTGGAGGCCGGCATCCGGCCCGTGGCGACGCTCTACCACTGGGACCTGCCCCAGGAACTGGAGGACGCGGGCGGCTGGCCGGCCCGGGAGACCGCGTACCGCTTCGCCGAGTACGCGGGCGTCATGGCGGAGGCCCTCGGCGACCGGGTGGCGACCTGGACGACGCTCAACGAGCCCTGGTGCGCCGCCTTCCTCGGCTACGGCAACGGCGTGCACGCCCCGGGGCGCACCGACGCCCTCGCCTCGCTGCGCGCCGCTCACCACCTCAACCTGGCCCACGGTCTGGCGGCGCGGGTGCTGCGCGGGGCGCTGCCCGCCTCAGCGGAGGTGTCGCTGACGCTCAACCTGCATGCGGTGCGGGCCCTTTCGGAGTCGCCCGAGGACAGGGACGCGGCCCGCCGGATCGACGCCGTCGGCAACCGGATCTTCCTCGACCCGGTCTTCCACGGCCGGCTCCCCGAGGACCTGGTCCGCGACACGGCCGGGATCACGGACTGGTCCTTCGTCGAGGACGGGGACCTGGCGACGACGGCCGCGCCGATCGACTCGCTGGGCATCAACTACTACTCCCCCGCCGTCGTCGCGGCGGGGAGCTCCGAGTCCCCCTCGCCGTGGGCGGGCGCCGAGCGGCACGTACGGTTCGAGCCGGCTCCCGGGCCGCGCACGGCCATGGACTGGCCGGTGGACGCGGACGGGCTGTACGAGCTCCTGGTCCGGCTGCGGGACGAACTGCCGGGCGTCCCCCTGGTGGTGACGGAGAACGGCGCGGCGTACGACGACTACGCCGACCCGTCGGGGAACGTGAAGGACCCCGAGCGGGTGGCCTATCTGCACGCGCACCTGGCGGCGGTGCACCGCGCCCTCGCGGACGGGGCGGACGTGCGGGGCTACTTCCTGTGGTCGCTCCTCGACAACTTCGAGTGGGCGTACGGCTACAGCAAGCGGTTCGGCATCGTGCACGTGGACTTCGCCACGCAGCGCCGGACGCTGAAGGACAGCGCCCGCTGGTACGCGGACGTGATCGCCCGGGGCGGCCTCGGCGGCTGAGAACGCCGAGGGGGGTGCCGTGGCACCCCCCTCGGGGCCGCGGCACCCCCGGTCACCGCCCGGTGTGGGTCAGTGGGTCACTGGCGCTGCCACAGGGCGGGGACGTTCGGCGGTTCCCACCCGGTCTGGGCCTGGTGGCCCTGGAGGCAGCGGTAGGTCGCTCCGCCGTACGTGACCGTGTCACCGGCCGCGTAGACCTTGCCCGCCGCCCAGGTGCCGCCCGGCTGCGGTTCGCCGGGCCCGGGGCCCGGGTCGGTCCCGGTGGTCTTCAGGGTCAGGCCGTAATTCTGCAGCAGCGGGTTCAGCGGCTGGAAGAAGGTCGTGCCGCCGCTGGAGCAGTTGCCCGAGCCGCCCGAGGTGACGCCCTGGGCCTGGCTGCCGGAGATGTACGAGCCTCCGGAGTCGCCGGGCTCGGCGCAGACCGTCGTGCGGGTCACGCCGGAGATCGTGCCCTCCGGGTAGGTGACGCTGGTGTTGTGCTGCTGGATCGTGCCGCAGTGCCAGCCGGTGGTCGAGCCGGAGCGGCAGACGGACGCGCCGACGGGCTGGAGGACCGACCCGGTCACCTGGACGTTCGCGCCGCCGGAGCCCTTGACGTACGGGGTGGCGGTCCAGTTGGTGTTGGCGGCCACCCAGGCCATGTCGTTGCCGGGGAAGACCGAGCCCTGGAAGCTGCCCTGGGCCACCTGGTTGAAGCCGCTCGTCGTGGTGCCCGCGCGGCCGCAGTGTCCGGCCGTGGCGAACCCCTGGGTCGTGCCGCGGGTCACCGCGAAGCCGACGGAGCAGCGGCCGCCGCCCCCCATGTAGTACGCGTCGCCGCCGCGGATGTCGTACAGCGGGCGGGGTGCCCGGTCGGTCCTCACGACCCGTACGAGGTCGCGCGGGACTCCGGTGGCGTCGACGAGTCGCGCCCCGGCGCCGGCCCGGGTCTCCTCGACGACGAGGACATTGGCGCGCACGTCGACGTACCGGACGGGCGCCTCGGCGGTGGCGGCCCGGTCCAGGGCCTGCTTGGCCCGCTCCAGTGCGGTCAGGCTGTGCGGGACGAGCCGGGCGTTCGCGCCGGTGGCGCGTATCGCGGCGGCGTCGGCGGCGCGGGTGGTGGCCACGGTCAGGGTGCCGGACTCCGCCCCGTCCACCCAGGCCCCGGCGAAGGCGCCGCCGATGCCCTGGCGGATCCGGGCGGCGGTGGCACCGGCCTCGGCCTCGTTGGCGAGCCTGGTCAGGGCCTGGGGGCGGGTGAGTCCCAGGTCGCGCTGCATGGCGGCGAGGAGTTCGGGCTGGGCGGCGTCGGCGGCGAGGGTCCGGGCGGCGGTCTTCCCGGTCGGGTTTCCGTCCGGGGCCGCGGTGGCGGTCCCGGCCTGGAGGCCGGCCAGCGCCATCCCGGCGGCGACCAGCGCGGTACACGCCGCGCGGGCGTGTCGTCGGAGCATGGGGTGTCTCCTCGGTTCGGTGGGGGATCTGCCGAAACCGTAGGGATCCCGAAGGGGGCGGCGGGAGTTGTCAGTCGGCCCCTGCCACGGCGTTATGCCCAGGGGCACCGGCCCGGCCCGCACTGTGGGCGAGCGCCTCCGCGTGGGCGGCCCGGGTGTGGTGGAGGACGGTCGCGGCCCGACCGGCCGCGCGCCCTTCGGGGTGCCAGCCGAGGAGGTGCCGCCAGACGAGCGGGGCGCCGGACAGGGGGCGGGTCACGATGCCCGGTGTCGCGGGGAAGGTGGCCCGGCAGAGGCCGACGGCCCGCCCCACCTGGACCAGGTGCACGCAGGAGGCGGTGTCCGTCTCGTACACGCAGGCCGGGGTGAAGCCCGCGCGGACGCAAGCGGCGGCGAAGCAGTCGCCGAAGCAGCCGTCGCCGGGGACGTCGGTCCAGGCCTCCACCGCCAGTTCGGCCAGGTCGAGTTCGGTACGGGACGCCAGCGGGTGGTCGGCGGCCAGCATCACGTACACCGGGTCGCGGGCCACCTCCGTCCAGGCGAGCCGTCCCGCCTCGGGCGGCGCGCTTTCGCCGCAGACGCCGACCAGGGCGAAGTCCAGCCGTCCCGCGGTGACCCCGCGGGCGATCTCCCGCTCCGACCAGGAGGTGTGCGTGGTCACCGGCGAGCCGGGCTCGGTGCGGGCGAGCCGGTCCACGAGGCCCCCGAGGAGCGGGCCGTGGGTGCCGCCGAGCCGGTAGCCGCCGGCGCCCTCCCGGGCGAACCGCACCGCCTCCTCCTGCAACTCGCACACGGCGGGCAGGACGACCCGGGCGCGGTCGAGGACCAGGTCCCCGAGCGCCGTGGTCCGCACCCCCTCCCGTCCCCGCTCGAACAGCGCGCCGCCCAGGGCTCGTTCGATCCGCTTGAGCTGGGCACTGAGCGCGGGCTGCGCGAGACCGAGCGCGGTGGCGGCGCGCGTGAGACTGCCCGCGTCCGCGATGGCCCTGATCGCCTTGAGGTGCCTCAACTCCAAGTCCATACCGAGAGCTTGACGCCCCGCCCCCGATAGGTCCAGACCAGCGACGGACGCGGGCGCCTCAGGCGGGTTCGGTGAGCAGCGCCGCGGGGTGGTCGGCGAGCCACGCCGTCCCGGGCTCGCCCTCGCGCTCGACGGTGGTCCGCGCGAACGCCTCTGGTGTCCTGATCATCCGTTCACCGTACGCGGCGCCGTGCACCGTCCCGCCAGGACCTTAACCATCGTTCATATTCATGAACTGCAATCACATACACATCTATTGACGCGTCCACGGCAGACCTCTAGCGTCCCACGGAAAGCGCTTTCTGACCCGTGCTTCCCGCCCATGAAAGTCCCTCACACGCCCCTCACACTGGAGAGCAACGATGCGAACGGGACCCGTCATCGCGTGCGTCAGCCTGCTGGCAGGCACGCTCGTCGCCCTGTCAGGCACGACGGCGCAGGCCGCGACCACCACCTACGAGGCGGAGGCCTCGCCCGCGGTCTGCACCGGCACGATCGACTCCGACTGGGCCGGTTTCACCGGCACCGGATTCTGCAACGGCACCAACGCGGCCGGCGCCTACGCGCAGTTCACCGTGAACGCCCCGGCCGCGGGCACCGCCACGCTCACCTTCCGCTTCGCCAACGGCACCACCACCGCACGGCCCGCGGCCCTCACCGTGAACGGATCGGCGGTCTCGACGTCCTCGTACGAGGCGACGGGCGCGTGGACGACCTGGGCGACGAAGACGTTCACCGTGCCGGTCGGCGCGGGGGCCAACACGGTCCGGTTCGACCCGACCGGCGCCGCCGGCCTGCCGAACATCGACCGGCTCGACGTCGAGACGGCCGGCACCACCACACCGCCGTCGGGCAGCGCGCTCTACGTGGCACCGAACGGCACGGACGGCGCCGCCGGCACCGTCTCGGCCCCGACCACGCTGGGCTCGGCGATCGCGCGCGTCACGTCCGGAGGCACGATCTACCTCCGCGGCGGCACGTACAACCACTCCCGGACGGTCACCATCCCCGCCGGCCAGAACGGCACGGCCGCCGCCCGCACGAAGCTCTCCGCCTACCCCGGCGAGAGGCCGGTGCTGAACTTCTCGGCCATGACCGAGGACCCCGCGAACCGCGGGCTCGCCGTGAACGGTTCCTACTGGCACGTCAGCGGCCTCGTCGTCGAACGGGCCGGGGACAACGGCATCTTCGTCGGCGGCAGCCACAACGTCATCGAGCGGACCGTGACGCGCTTCAACCGCGACTCGGGGCTCCAGCTCTCCCGGATCGCGTCCACCACGCCCCAGAGCCAGTGGCCGTCGAACAACCTCGTCCTGAGCGCCGAGTCGCACGACAACGCCGACTCCGACGGCGAGGACGCCGACGGCTTCGCGGCGAAGCTCACGGTCGGCCCGGGGAACGTCTTCCGCTACGCCGTCGCCCACCACAACATCGACGACGGCTGGGACCTCTACACCAAGACCGACACCGGACCCATCGGGACCGTCACCATCGAGGACTCCCTCGCCTACGAGAACGGCACCCTCTCCGACGGCACCCAGAACGCCAGCGGCGACCGCAACGGCTACAAGCTGGGCGGTGAGGACATCGCCGTCGATCACGTCGTCCGGCGCAGCATCGCCTACCGCAACGGCAAGCACGGCTTCACGTACAACAGCAACCCGGGCACGATGACGGTGTCGAACAACCTCAGCGTGGACAACGCCCAGCGCAACTACTCGTTCGACGCGGGCACTTCGGTCTTCCGGAACAACACCTCGTGCCGGAGCGCCAGTGGCACGAACGACCGGACCATCGGGGACGCCGACGGCTCCAACCAGTTCTGGTCCGGTACGAACGGCTCCCGGTGCTCGGCGTACTCCGGCGCCCTGAGCTGGTCGTACGCCACGGACGGCCGTCTCGCCGTGACCCTCGGCGGCAAGGCCGTCACCCTGTAGCCGACCGCCGCGACCGACCGTCCCGCCAAGGTCCCTGCTCCCGTACGCCGTTCACAGAGCCGACACACGAATGTCGTACGGGAGCGGGAATTCCCTTGTGAGACAGGCCTGTTGGCCCTGACATGACCATCGGAGTAGTCCTCAGCACGACCACCCGCCAGCTCCCGATCGACGAAACCGTGCTCCTCGCGCGGGAGGCCCGCGACGCCGGACTGCACTCGGCGTGGTTCGGCCAGTCCTTCGCGTACGACTCCCCCTCGCTCGCCGCGATCGTCGGGCGCGAGGTGCCCGGACTGCAGGTCGGGACCTCCGCGATACCCGTCTTCGGCCGCCACCCGCTGATCGTCTCCAGTCAGGCGCAGACCGCGCAGGCCGCCACCGGCGGGCGCTACCACCTCGGGCTCGCCCTCGGCACCAAGCACCTGACCGAGGACGCGTTCGGCATTCCGTACGAGCGGCCCGTCCGGCTGCTCCGGGAGTTCCTCACCGCGCTGCGCGGCCTGGTCGAGACGGGCTCCGCGGACTTCCACGGCGAGCTCCTCACGGCCACGACACCGTGGCCGGCGGCCGTGCCCGGGGCCCAGCCGCCGGTACCGCTCCTCGTCGCCGCCATGGGGCCGCAGGCCCTGCGGGTCAGCGGTGAACTCGCCGACGGCATCCTGCCGTTCCTGGCCGGGCCGCGCGCGCTCGCCGAGGACATCGTCCCCGCCGTCACCGCCGCCGCCGCCGCTGCCGGCAGGCCGGCGCCCCGGATCGTGGCCATCGTCCCCGGCGTCGTCACCGCAGACACCGACGCCGTACGGGCGGAAGCGGTGGAAGCCCTCTCGCTCTTCGACGGGATCCCCTCCTACCAGCGGGTCATCGCACGCTCCGGCGGCACGCGCGCCGCCGACCTGGCGGTGATCGGCGACGAGGAGACCGTCGCCGCCGAGGTGCGGCGCTACCGCGAGGCGGGGGCGACGGAGGTGGTGTTCACGGCGACGCACCTGGGCGGCGACGCGGACCGCGGCCGTACGTGGAAACTCCTCGGCGAGCTGTCGAGGGCACACGACACGAGCGGGTCCGCCACGAGTGGCTCCGACGCGAAGGGGTCCGACGCGAAGGGGTGAAGCCCTCCGGCATCACCCCCTCGTACGTCGGTCCGTCCCCTCCGTCAGGAGGCGTTAGGGCCCACGTCCGCGGTCGTCAGGGGGCGGCGGACCGGGGCCAGGGTCGTGTACTGGTCCGCGCCGATGTCCCGGGCGGAACCGCGGGCGTGGCCGTCGAGGTCCTCGGCCACGGTCACGCCCGTCAGCGTCGCCGCCCCGATCGCCGGGCTGCCCGCCGCGAGGCGGAACACGCCGTCGGTCCCCTGCTGGAGGCGCGGGTCGACGCGGACGTAGCCCGCGGCGGGCAGGTTCCCGTCGGCGGCGGCGCCCCACAGGATGTTGCTCTGCCAGGTGAAACGGGTGGTCGCGCCCATCGCGACGAGGCTGCCGACGTCCCCGGTCAGGAGGTTGTCGGCGATGACCACGTCCTGGGGCGCGTGGTCCCGGGTCTCGCCCGAGAGCGTGCTCTTGTTGCCGCGCAGGGTGTTGTGCGCGATCACCGCGCGGTCGCAGGCGTCGTTGCCGCGCCGCTCCTCGGTGGTCTCGCCCTCGTGGTGGTCGCGGGTGGAGCCGCTGCCGATGACGAGGGCCCGGCCCGAGAGGCCCGCGAGGTAGTTGTTGACGACGAAATGGTCGTTTCCGTAGACGCGCACGCCGTCGATGCCGTCGAGGATGTGGTTGCCCGCCACCGTGGAGCCGTTGCCGTGGCGCAGCACGATGCCGCCGCGGCTGTCGCGGATCGTGTTGTACCGGATCGTGTTGCCGGAGGACTTCACGGAGACGGCTTCGGGGTCGCCGTCGCACCGCTCGAAGAGGTTGTACTCCACGATCGCGTCCGCTCCGGCCAGCGCGCGGCTGCTGACGCCGAGGCGGATCGGTTCGCCGCCGTTGGCACCGGTGTAGCTGTGGTCGGAGAAGTGGTTCTTGAAGAGCTGGAGGCGCTGGGCCATGGCGGCCGTGCCGGGGCCGTCGACCACGACGAAGATGCCCTCGGTGGTCTTGTCGTGGAAGTGGTTCCGGTCGATCTTGGCGTCGTCGCCGCGCACGACGACCCAGTCGAGTCCGCTGATGTCGGCGAACCGGAAGTCGTTGCGGGTCAGCCGGATGCGTGGGCTGTCCGCCGGGATCTCCAGGGTGGTGCTCTGCCGCAGGGCGAAGCCGCTGATGACGATGTTGCTGGAGTTGCCGATGACGAAGCTGCGCTCGCCCTGGAGCACGGCGCCGCCGCGCGACTCGGAGACGATGGTGATGGGTGCGCTGCTCGTGCCGTTCCTTCCCGAGACGCTGATCGCGCCACCGGACGGGACGGTGTACGTGCCGTTGGCGACGACGATCCGGTCCCCGGCGGCCGCGCGGTCGATCGCGCTCTGGAGGCCGCTCAGGCTGGTGACCCGGGTCTCCGTGGCGGCCGAGGCACCGGTCGCGAGGAGGGTTTCGAGCGGTACCGCGGCGACCGCCGCTCCCAGCAAGCCTCCCTTGAGAAACGTACGACGCCGCATGATGCCTCCTGTGATGGACCCGTTGGCGCCCGGACGGTACGGCAACTGCCCCAGCATCGCGCCGGCCGCTGACGTTCCGCTTGCGTGCCGCTAACGGCGGCCGATCGGGTGGACCTCGACGGGCGAGGACGGGCGGCGGCCCGTTCCCCCTCGGGGCCGGTTCACGATGGCCCCTGCGGAGCACCCGGTCTCCGTGCCCGCTCGACCAGGTGAAGGGGGAGAGATGGCCGGCCGACGCAGGGCGATCGCCCGACTGCTGACGATGTGCCTGGTGGTGGGTGCGGCCGGTGCCTGGGTTCCGGCGGTGCGCGGTGCGCTCCCCGCCGACCAGACGACGATCTCCCATGACGACCTGCGGACCGGCTGGGACCGGGACGAGCCCGGTCTCGCCCCCGACCAGGTGTCCAGCTCGGACTTCGGCCTCCAGTTCTCGACCGCCGTCGACGGTCAGGTGTACGCGCAGCCGCTGGTCGTGGGGCGCACGCTCGTCGCGGCCACCGAGAACAACAAGGTGTACGGGATCGACGCGGCCACCGGGGGGATCGGCTGGACCAAGGACCTCGGCGCCCCCTGGCCGGCCTCGGCGATCAGCTGCGGGGACCTGGTGCCGAACATCGGGGTGACCGCCACGCCGGTCTACGACCCCGCGAGCAACGCCGTGTACCTGACCGCGAAGGTGAACGACGGGCCGGACGTCCAGCACCCCAACTGGTACGTGCACGCGCTGGACCCGGTGACCGGCGCCGAGCGCGCGGGCTGGCCGGTGAAGGTGACGGGCGCGCCGGTGAACGACCCGGGGCGGGCGTTCAACCCGTACACGGCGGGGCAGCGGCCGGGGCTGCTCCTCATGGGCGGTTCCGTCTACGCGGCCTTCGCCTCGCACTGCGACCGGGGGCCGTACGTCGGGTACGTCATGGGCGTCAGCACCACGACGCGCCGGACGACGCTGTGGGCCACCGAGGACTCCTCCGCCAACGGCATGGCCGGGGTCTGGATGAGCGGTGGGGGTCTCGTCTCCGACGGCCCGGGCCGGATCCTGTTCTCGACGGGGAACGGCGTCTCGCCGGCGCCGGGCCCCGGCAGCCTGCCGCCGGGTCAGCTCGCGGAGTCGGTGGTCCGGCTCGGGGTGAACAGCGACGGCACGATGTCGGCGCAGGACTTCTTCAGTCCCGCGAACGCCTCCCAGCTCGATCTGAACGACACCGACCTGGGCTCGGGCGGCCCGGTGGCCCTCCCGGGTCCGGTGTTCGGCACCAGCAGGCATCCGCGGCTGCTCGTCCAGATCGGCAAGGACGGGCGGCTGTTCCTGCTCGACCGGGACGACCTCGGGGGCCGGAGCCAGGGTCCTGGCGGCACCGACAAGGTGCTCGGCGCGTTCGGTCCGTACGAGGGTGTCTGGGGGCATCCCGCGGTGTACGGCGGGCAGGGCGGTTACGTGTACACGATCGGCAGCGGCGGCCCGCTGCGGGCCTTCGCGTACGGGCTCACCGGCTCGGGTCTCCCAGGTCTCACCAACACGGGCAGCAGCGCGCAGCGGTTCGGCTACACCTCGGGCTCTCCGGTGGTGACCTCGACGGGGACGAATCCGGGCTCGGCGCTCGTGTGGGCGATCGCGTCGGACGGGGCGAGCGGCGCCAACGGGCAGCTGCGGGCGTACGACGCGGTGCCCGTGAACGGGGCGCTGCGGCTGCGCTGGTCGGCGCCGATCGGGGTGGCGTCGAAGTTCGCCGTGCCCGCGACCGACGGCGGGCGGATCTACGTGGGGACGCGGGACGGGCACGTGCTCGCCTTCGGGCGTCCGGCCAACACCGCGCTGACCGGTGAGCCGGTGGACGCGGGCGAGGTGGCGGTCGGCTCGGCGGGGACCGTCACGGCCACGGTCACGGCGACCCGGGACGTGACGATCACCGGGGTGAGCACGCCGGCGGGCGGCCCGTTCTCCGCGACCTCGGCCGGGCTGCCGCGCGCACTGCGGGCGGGCGAGACCCACACCGCGCGGGTGACGTTCTCCCCCACGGCGCCCGGCCCGGACACCTCGGCGCTGACCTTCGCCACCGACCTCGGCGACAGCGCGCTCGGGCTCACGGGATACGGCACCCGGCCCGGGCTCCTCGCCTCGCCGGGCGCGCTCGACTTCGGCACGCTGCCGACGTCGACGAGCAAGTCGCTCGGCGTGACGTTCACGAACACGGGCACGGCCGACGAGACGATCTCCGCGGTCTCCGTCCCCGGCGCCCCTTTCAGCGCGGCGGACCCGCCGGCCGTCGGCACGGTCGTGAAGCCCCGGCAGTCCGTCACCGTGCAGGTGGCGTACGCCCCGACGACCGCCGGGGAGCACACGGGAACGCTCGCCGTCGGCGGGTCGAACGGCACGGCGTCCGTGGCCGTGACCGGCACGGCGGTGACCGGTCGGGCGGAGCTCACGGTCACGCCCACCTCCACGGCCTTCGGCGAGGTGAAGGTCGGTCAGTCGGTCACCAGGACCTTCGACATCAGCAACACCGGCAACATCCCGCTCACCATCACCAAGGCGAAACCGCCCGCGGCTCCCTTCCACGTCACGAACCCGATCAGCGAGGGCCAGGTCCTCGGCCCCGAGGACGTGGTCCACCAGGCGGTGACCTTCTCGCCCACCTCGATCGGGGCGGTGACGGCCGCGTACGAGCTGACCTCGGACGACGGGCGGGGCCCTCGCAACGAGGCGCTGACCGGTACCGGGGTGGCGGGCACCGGGGTCACCGTGCCCTCGCCGGGCGCGGGCGGCTGGCGGCTCAACGGCGCCGCCGGGATCTCCGGCGACGACCTCCAGCTCACGCAGGCGAGCGCGTCCCAGCGGGGTTCGGCGGTGTGGCCGGTCCCCGTGCTCACCGACGGCCTCAAGGCCTCGTTCACCACGGTGATCGGCGGCGGCACCGGCGCCGACGGCCTGACCTTCGCCCTCCTCGACCCGGCGAGGGCGACGCCGACCGCGCTCGGCGGCGTGGGCGGCGGCCTCGGCTACGCCGGGCTCCCGGGGGTGGCCGTCGCCTTCGACACGTACCGCAACCCCGGGGACCCGTCGGCCAACTTCGTCGGTGTCGCGACGGGCGGCAGCGGCTCGGCCCTCACGTACGCGGCGACGACGTCGAGCGTCCCGAACCTGCGCGCGGGCACCCACACGGTCACCGTCGCGGTGACCGGCAAGACGGTCACGGTCTCCGTCGACGGCACCCAGCGGCTGCGGACGACGGTGGCCTCGCTGCCGCCGGCGGCGCTGCTCGCCTTCACGGGAGGGACGGGCGGCCTGACCGACATCCACGCCGTGCGCGGCGCGGCGATCACCTCCCCGTCGTACGCGCTGCCGCCGCCCGGGCCCAACGGCTGGTCGTACAACGGCGCCGCCGCCCTGTCCGGGACGAGCCTCGTCCTCAACCCCGCCCAGGCGTACGTCAAGGGGTCGGCGATCCAGGCCACGGCGGTGCCGTCGGCCCGGCTGCGGGCCCGCTTCACCGCGACGCTCTCGGGTGGCACCGGCGCCGACGGGCTCGCCCTGCTGCTCCTCGACGCGACCCGGACCACGCCGAAGGCGCTGGGCTTCGGGGGCGGCGGGCTGGGCTACAGCGGGCTGCCCGGCGTGGCCGTCGCCCTGGACACCTACCGCAACCCGGGCGAGCCGTCGTCGAACTTCGTCGGCGTGGCCACGAGCGGCTCGGCGTCCACGCTGCGGTACGCCGCGACCTCGACCGCCGTCCCCGCGCTGCGTACGGGCAGTCACGTGGTCGACGTGAACGTGACCGCCGCCGGGCGGCTCCTCGTCCTCGTCGACGGGGTCCAGGTCATCGACGTGGCGGTGCCGCTGCCGAAGAACGTCCTGGTCGGATTCAGCGGCGCGACCGGCGGCCTGACGGATCGTCATGAGGTGTCGGGGGTCCGCGTGGGCTACTGAGCGGGGGCGCCGGGGCGCCGCCCGCACCGGTGACCGGCGCCCCGCCCCGGCATCTGTCCGCATGCCGGACGGGCGCGGTAGTCTGCTCGCCTTTCGGAGCACGTACCCGATCACTTCCGTGAGGCGAGCGATACCCATGACCGAACTGAGCCGGATATACCTGGACGAGTGCCTGCGCGGGGGCGGTACCCTCGGCGAGGCCGTCGCCCGGGCCGCTTTCCCCCCGGGGTTCGAGAAGGCCTGGCGGTCGTACCTGCTGCACCGGCCCTGGTTCGTGGACGCCGCGGAGACGGAGGCCTTCGCGCGGGACCTGGGGGGCCTGTTCGACCTCCTGGTGTCGCTGCCGCGGCGGCTCTTCGACGGTGACATGGAGCGGTACGGGGCGGCCATCGGGATCGACCCCCGGCTCGTGTCGCTGCTCCGCCGGGGCGGATCCGGGGTACCCGACAGGCTGGGCCGCGCCGACGCGTACCACGACGGCACCTCGTACAAGCTCCTGGAGTTCAACCTCGGCAGCGAGGTGGGCGGGCTCGAACTGGCCGTGTTCAACCAAGGGCTGCTCGGTGTCCCGGAGTTCGGCGCCTTCGCGCGGAAGCACGGTCTCGGCCACGTCGACATCGGGGCCCGGATGGCGGCGGTGCTGCGCGAGCGGGCGAAGCCGGCGCTGTCGGGCGGCGGGGAGCCGGTCGTCGGGCTCATCGAGGGGCGCGGCGGGGTCGCCGCGTACGGACGGATGATGGTCGCCACGCAGGAGGCGATGGCCGCGCACGGTCTCGACCTGCGGATCGGCGAGGTCGGGGACGTACGCACCCGGGCCGACGGCAAGTTGACCCTGGACGGGACTCCGCTCGACCTGGTCGTGCGGAACTTCGCGGCCGGTCAGCTGCTGGAGGATCCGGCGGGGCCCGAGGTGGCGGAGCCGTTCTTCCGCGCCCACGAGGCGGGCAGGACCGTGCTGTTCACGACCCTGGAGAGCGGCTTCTACGGGAACAAGAGCGCGCTCTCGCTGCTCACCGACCCGCGCTGGAGCACTGCCTTCGACGCGGACGAGCGGGCTCTGGTCGAGCGGCTGCTGCCGTGGAGCCGCACGGTGAGCGCCGCGGGTCCTGCCGGGGTCGCGGAGATCGTGGACCTCTGCCGGGAGCGGCGGGAGGAGCTCATCCTCAAGCCCGGGGCCGGGTACGGCGGTCTGGACACGTTCGTCGGCTGGGAGAGCACCGAAGCGGAGTGGCGCGCGGCGCTGTCCGTCGCCGTCGAGCACGGCGGTTACGTGGCCCAGGAGCGGGTCGTCCCCCGGTCCGAGCCCGTCTACGACCCGGCGACGGGGGCCGTCGAGGAGTGGATCGCGGTCCTGGGGGTCTTCCTCACCGACGACGGGTACGCCGGGACGCACGCGCGGGCGAACCGGGCCGACGGCGGCGCGATCGTCGGGCTGAGCAGCAATCCGGGCACCCGCATGGTCGGTGTGTTCTCCCATCCCTGACGGGCGCCCGGACAGGCCTAGCGAGTGCCGTCCTTCTTCCAGGGGCCGATGCCGAGCTTCCCCGTCGTGCCGAGGTCGAGCTCGGGCGTCACCATGACCGGGGCGGCGCCGGGCTTGGCCCAGACGCGGGCGTAGGGGGCGTTCACGGGATCGCCGGCCTCGACGGTGTTGCGCCAGACCAGGCCGGAGTAGGCGCGCTCGCCGGGCGCGAGGACGAGCGGCCGCGCCGGTCCCTCCATTCCGGTCGCGCCGGCGATCCGCTCGCCGCCCTGGAGGAGTCGCACGCTGTCGACGGGTGCGTGGTCCTCGTCGGCGAGCCCGATCCGGGGGTAGCCGTTCAGCTCGTAGGGGGCGGTCCCGCAGTTCTCCAGGTGGAGGCCGACGACCCGGAGTCCCATGGCGGAGTCGCCGTCGTCGGCGTACACGCGCACGCCCGAGGGCGGGCAGGGGCCCGACGCGGAGGGCGCTTCGGCGGTCGGGACGCTCCGGACCGTGAGGACCTTGAACCGTCCGCCGGCGGCCGCGTCCGGGGGGACGTCGGCGGCGGTGACGGTACGTCGGACGGTCTTGCCGGGGCCGACGGCGGGGACGGTCTCCTTGACGGTCGTCATCGCCTGGCCGCTCTCCGTCAGGAACGAGAAGGCGATCGTGTACGTGAAGGGTGCGGTCTCGGCGCTGGTGACCGTGTACTCGGCGCAGGGGTCGGTCTGTCCTACGGGGGCGCCGGGAGCCGCGGATTCGCCCATGCCCGTGACGGTGACCCCGTCCTCCGTCGAGCCGTCGCCCGGCCGGGCCGCGCAGCCCGCCGCCGTGGCGGACGGCCCCGACGGGCCGCCGCCCGCCTGCTCCGTGCCGCAGGCCGTGAGCAGCAGCAGACCGGCGAGGGCGGCGGGGAACGTGGCGCTACGCATGCGGGGCGGCCTCCTGGGGGCGCAGTGCCGCCACCGCGCTGAGCATCAGCTCCAGGGCGAAGGGGTAGCCGCTGTCCTGCATGTCGGCGGCGAGCAGCGGGTAGGTCGCGGCGATGTTCGGGTGGGTGTCCGACGACAGTCTGCCGTACACCGACTGCCAGACCGCCTCGTCCCCCGCCCTGGCGGCGGGCGGCAGGGCCGCCGCGGCGGCGTCCTGGGCGGCGAAGGCGAGGGCCTGGTCGACGAAGGCGTGGTAGATGCGCACCGCGAGGGGGTCGGGGAAGCCCGCGGAGCGGAGGATGCCGAGGATCCGCTCGACGGCCCGGGTCTCGTGGGGGCGACCGGTCGTGCGGTACGCGCCGAGGACGGCGGCCTGCGGATGGGACAGGTAGCAGGCGTGGATCCGCTGGCCCATCGAGCGGAGGTCCTGCCGCCAGTCGCCCGTCGCCGTCCAGCCTTCCTGCGCCCGACCGATGAGCTCGTCGGCGATCGCGAGGAGGAGGGCGTCGGTGTTGCGGAAGTAGCGGTAGAGCGCGCTGGGGTCGGCGCCGAGCGCGGCGCCCAGCCTCCGTACCGACAGGGCTTCGGCGCCGTGCTGGGCGACGAGGCGGAGCGCCGTCTCGACGATCAGCTGCTCCGAGAGGACGGCGCCCTGCTTGGTGGGGCGGCGGCGCTGCCGGCTGCCTTCGGGGACCACGCGTTCGGACATGGCCGGGACCTTACGTCAACACCATTGACGTGTAAACAGCCTTGCCGCTTCCATAGCGCCCAACCACCTGCCGCCTCATGTTCTGGAGCATTCGCATGGCCAAGGCCGATCTGGTCTTCACCCGCGGTCCCGTCTTCACGGTGGACCCGGCCCGTACCCGGGCGACCTCGCTCGCCGTCATCGGCGAGCGGATCGCCGCCGTCGGCCACGACGAGGTGCGCGAGCTCATCGGCCCGGACACGGAGGTCGTCGACCTGACGGGGAAGCTGCTGGTCCCGGGTTTCCAGGACGCGCACGTCCACGCAGTGTTCGCCGGGGTGGAGCTGGCCCAGTGCGACCTGTCGGAGACCGTCAGCGTCGACGAGTACCTGCGCCTGGTCCGTGCCTACGCGGACGCCAACCCGGACCGTGAGTGGATCTCCGGCGGCGGCTGGTCGATGGAGAGCTTCGAGGGCGGTCTGCCGACCCGGCAGCTGCTCGACTCGATCGTGCCGGACCGGCCGGTCCTGCTGCTGAACCGTGACCACCACGGCGCCTGGGCCAACACGCGGGCGCTCGAACTCGCGGGGATCACCGCCGACACCCCCGATCCCGCCGACGGCCGCATCGAGCGGGAGGCGGACGGCACCCCCAGCGGCATGCTCCAGGAGGGCGCCTCCGGCCTCGTCGGCCACCTCGTGCCGCCGAACTCTGACGCGGACCGGCTCGCCGGGCTCCACCGCGCCCAGTCGCTGCTGCACTCCCTCGGTGTCACCGGCTGGCAGGACGCCATGCTCGGCGAGTTCCACGGGCAGCCCGACCCCTCGGACGCGTACATGACCGCCGCGCTGGACGGCACGCTCACCGCCCGGGTGACCGGCGCGCTCTGGTGGGACCGAGACCGCGGCGCCGAGCAGATCCCCGAGCTGGTGGCCCGCCGCGCGAAGCTGAACGCCGGCCGGTTCCGCGCCACGTCCATCAAGATCATGCAGGACGGCGTCGCGGAGAACTTCACCGCCGCGATGACCACCCCGTACCTGGACGGCTGTGGCTGCGCCACCGCCAACTCCGGGCTGAGCTTCGTCGACCCCGACGCGCTGCGCGGGTACGTGACCGAGCTCGACGCCCTCGGCTTCCAGGTCCACTTCCACGCCCTGGGCGACCGCGCCGTCCGGGAGGCCCTCGACGCGATCGAGGCCGCCATGGGGGTCAACGGGCGCCGCGGCAACCGTCACCACCTCGCGCACCTCCAGGTCGTCCACCCCGACGACCTGACCCGTTTCGCCGCGCTCGGTGCCATCGCCAACATCCAGCCGCTGTGGGCGGCCCACGAGCCGCAGATGGACGAGCTGACGATTCCGTTCCTCGGCGCGGAGCGTGCCGCCTGGCAGTACCCCTTCGGCAGTCTCGTCCGCGCCGGGGCCACGCTCGCGGCCGGCAGCGACTGGCCCGTCAGCAGCCCCGACCCGATCGCGGGCATCCACGTGGCCGTGAACCGCCGGGACCCGGAGTCCGCCGACGCGCCGGTCTTCTACCCCGAGCAGCGGCTGGACCTCCCGACCGCGCTGGCCGCCTACACCGCCGGCACCGCCCATGTGAACGGTCACGACGACGCGGGCAGCCTGCGCGCCGGGAACCTCGCCGACCTCGTGGTCCTGGACCGCGACATCCTCACGGCGCCGCCGGAGGAGATCGGCCAGGCCCGGGTGGAGCGGACGTACGTCGGCGGCAAGCTCGTCCACGCGAGCTGACGGGCCCGGGGCTACCCGTGCTGCCGCACCGAGGACGCCCGGACGTCGAGACGGGTCGGGACGAGTGTCCCGGCCGGTTCCCGGTCGCCGTGCTCCAGGACCCTCACCAGGTGCTCGATGCCCGCCTCCGCGATCGCCTCGGGCCGCAGGCTCAGGGTGGTCACGGGCGGCTCGGTGTGCTCGGCCGTGACGTCCTCGCTCACACAGACGAGGAGCAGATCGCCGGGTACGTCGTAGCCGTGGCGGCGCGCCGCCTCCAGGACGAGGGGCGGGCTCGCCTCGGCGACGACGAGGAGGGCGTCCGGCCGGTCGCCGTCCTCGCCCGCCGGGCCTCCCGCGAGGGCGGTCTCGACGGCGTGGACCACCGGTCCGTTGCCGGGTTCCCCGACCCGTACGACCCGCTCCGGCAGGCCGTGCTCCGCGCACCACTCCCGGTGGGCGGCGAAGACCTCGTCATGGAAGCGGGTGGTGCTGTCGGGTACGACGAGGACCGGCCTCCGGGCGCCCTGTTCCAGGAAGTGGTCCAGGGCGGTGCGGACGGCGGCGCTCGTGTCGACGTCCACCCAGTACGCCCCGGGCCGCCCCTCCACGGAGCGGTCGCTGAAGACGGGGATCCCGGCGGCGAGCACGTCGTCGACGATCCGGTCGTCGGCACCGGGGTCGGTCACGACCACGGCGTCGAGCGGCAGGTCGGCCCACTCGCTCTGCAGGGATCCGGTGGGCAGCAGGACCATGGCGTAGCCGCGTCGCAGCGCGGTCGCCGCCGTGGCCCCGGTCAGCCGGGCGAAGTACGGCGATTCCAGGAACACCGAGGTGACGTCGGCCGTCTCACCCACCACGTATCCGATCAACTTGGCTCGTCCCGCGCGTAGTTGGCGTGCGGTGGCATTGGGCCGATAGCCCATTCTGCGTGCGGTCTCGCGGGCTTTCTCCCGTACGGCGGGAGAGAGCCTTCCGGTGTCGTTGAGAGCCGCCGAGACGGTCGTCTTGGACAGGCCCGCCTCGCGGGCGACGTCGACGAGGCGGACGCGCGGGGTGGGTGAAGAGGGCTGCCCGCCGTGCCGTGATCCAGAGGTCATGGAGCGATGGTGCCACCCTCCTGACCTTTGCAAAACCGTTCCCGCAGGACCTTGTGCGGGAACGTTCCCGCATTAATACTCGCTCCATCCCCCCAGCGCCCGTCACTACACCCGTAAAGGGGTGGGTCTGCATGCGCATGTCGAGAACCATCGCGCTCCTCACCTGTACCGCCGCCCTCGCCGCCACGACCGCCGCCTGCTCCGGCGCCGCCAAGCCCCAGGCCGCCCCCGGCGGCGGGCCCGGCTACGAGGTCACCCCGACCTCCCCGCCCGCGAAGGGCACCCTGGACTCGTTCACCTGGTCCCTGTACGCCGAGCCGTACACGCTCGACTACGCCCTGGCGTACGACTACCCGCCGAACACCGTGCTCGCCAACGTCTGCGAGCAGCTCTTCCGCGTCACGCCCGACATGAAGATCGAGCCCGGTCTCGCGGTCACGTACAAGCAGCCCGATCCGCGCACGCTGGTCTACACCCTCCGCTCCGGGGTGAAGTTCCACGACGGCACGACCATGACCGCCGACGACGTCGTGGCCTCCCTCAAGCGCCAGATGGACCCGGCGACCGGATCGCCGTGGGGCTCGGCCTTCAAGAACGTCGACACCATCGAGAAGACCGGCCCGCTGGAGGTGACCCTCCGCCTGGGCAAGGCCGACGTCCTGCTGCACGAGCTGATGGCCGCCTCCCCCGGCACCATCGAGAGCGCCGCGTACCTGAAGAAGGCCGGCAAGGACTACGGCACCCCCAAGGGCGGCGTGAACTGCACCGGCCCGTTCTCCCTCGAATCCTGGGACGCGGGCTCGGGCATCACCCTGAAGAAGAACGCCGCCTACTGGGACCCGAAGCTCGCCCCCAAGTCGGAGTCCGTCAAGTTCACCTTCATCGAGGACCCGGCGGCCCGCACGAACGCCTTCCTCTCCGGCACCGCCGACGGCGGCTACATGGTGCCCTCGTCCTCGCTCCAGCAACTGCGCTCCAGCGGCAAGGGCTCGGTCCTCTTCGGCCCGAACACCGCTGCCGCGGACCTCGCCGTCCTCGACTTCCACGGCCCGCTCGGCAACCTCAAGGTCCGCCAGGCCCTCTCCATGGCCCTGGACCGGAAGAACATCATCAAGGCCGCGGCCGGCGGGGTCGGCGTCCCCGCGAAGGCCCCCGCCGCGCGCGGCGCCTGGGCGCTCGTCCCCGACAAGACCGCCTCGCTGTACGACACGCTGCCCGAGCCCGCGTACGACATCGCCGCCGCGAAGAAGCTCATCCAGGAGGCCGGAGCCACCGGTCGCACCATCACCCTCGTCACCAGCACGCTCGCGCCCGAGATCAGCGTCGTCGCCAACGCCGTCCAGGCCGCCGGCCGGCAGATCGGCCTCGACGTCAAGCTGAAGTCCGTCGCCCCCGAGGCGTACAGCAGCATCTTCGTCGACCCCGACGCGCGCGCCGGCCTCGACCTGGTGATCACCAACGGGTACGACAACACGCCCGACCCGCTGGAGTTCTACCAGTACTTCCGCACCGGGGACTTCGGGAACTACGGAAACTGGTCGAACGCCGAGTACGACGTCGCCTTCGACCGCGCGAACTCGGAGCCCGACCCGGCCAAGCGCGCCGAGAAGACCGCCGAGCTCCAGAAGATCGCCCTGCGCGAGCTGCCGAGCATCCCCGTCTACGAGGCGCCCTACAGCGTCTTCCTCGGCAAGCGCATCACCGGTGCCCCCACCGGCATCTCCCAGCTGTACTACCCGTGGGCCGCGACGATCGGGGCCGCGAAGTAATGACCCGATACCTCGTCGGCCGGCTCCTCGGGCTGGTGGCGGTGCTGTTCGTGACCTCGCTCGTGGTCTTCGGCGCCATCCACCTGGCCCCCGGCGACCCGGTGACCTTCCTGCTCCACGGCCGCCCCGCGACGCCCGAGGCCGTGGCGGCCCTGCGCACCGAGTACCACCTGGACGACCCGCTGGCCGTCCAGTACGCGAAGTGGCTCGGCGGCGTCCTCACGGGCGACTTCGGCACCTCCGCGCAGTTCCACCAGGACGTGACCGACCTCATCGCCTCCCGGCTGCCCGGTACGGCGCTGCTCGTCGCGTACGCGGCGCTGCTCGTCACGCTGATCGGCGTGGGGTCCGGGATCCTCGCAGCGCTGCGCCCCGGCCCGCTGGACCGGACGGTGCTCATCGGCACCGGTGTCGCCACGGCGACCCCGTCCTTCGTGAGCGCCATCGTGCTCGTGTCGGTCTTCTCCGTGCAGCTGGGCTGGTTCCCCGGACCCGGCGGCACGCCGGTGGGCTTCTCGCAGCAGCTGTACCACCTGACCCTGCCGGCCTTCGCCCTGGCGATGACCTTCGCGGGGCTGCTCGCCCGGGTCACCCGCTCGGCGATGCTCGACGAGCTCGGCCGGGAACACGTCGAGGTGTCCCGGGCCCGCGGTGTCGCGGGCAGGACCGTGGTCCGGCGGCACGTCCTGCGCAACGCCCTCGGCCCGGTCGTCACGGTCGGCGGCACGATGCTCGCCGGCCTCCTCATCAGCACCTCCATCGTCGAGACCGCCTTCGACGTGCCCGGGCTCGGTTCCCTGCTCGTGTCGTCGGTGACGGCCCAGGACTTCGCGGTCGTGCAGGCGATCACGCTGCTCAGCGTCGCCGCCTTCGTCCTCGTGAACCTCGTCGTCGACCTGCTCGCGCCCCTCATCGACCCCCGGCTGTCGCTCCACGGGGAAGGCTCCTCATGACCTCCACCACCTCCGCGGTGCCGTACCGCAGGCCCGGCCTGCGCCGGCTGCGCGCCCTCGGCCAGGGCCCCCTCTTCACCGTCTCGGTCGCGGTGCTCGTCGCCCTCGTCCTGGTCGCCCTCCTCGCGCCCGTCCTCGCCCCGTACGACCCCGAGGCCGTCGACCTGACGTCCAGCCTCGTCGGGACCAGCGCCGATCATCTGCTCGGCACCGACCAGTCCGGGCGGGACATCCTGTCCCGGCTGCTCTACGGCGCCCGGACCGGCCTCCTCGGCCCGCTGCTCGTCGTCGCCGTCTCCACCCTCCTCGGCACCCTCATCGGCGTCGTGGCGGCCTGGCGGGGCGGCTGGGCGGACACGCTCCTGTCCCGCTCGATGGACATGGTCTTCGCGATCCCCGGGCTGCTCCTCGCGATCCTGCTCGTGACCGTCGTCGGCTCCGGGATGACCGCTCCGGTGATCGCCATGGCCGTGGCGTACACCCCGTACGTGGGCCGTCTGGTGCGCGGCATCGCCCGCCAGGAGAAGGCCCGCCCGTACATCGAGGCGTACCGGGTGCAGGGCTGGTCCGGCTGGACCGTCTGCCTGCGCCACCTGCTGCCGAACATCGCCCCGACGGTCTTCGCCCAGTCCGCGATGAACTTCGGGTACGCCCTGATGGACCTGGCCGCGCTCTCCTACCTCGGCTTCGGCGTGCAGCCGCCGACCGCCGACTGGGGCGCCATGATCAACGAAGGCCAGTCGGCCGTACAGCAGGGGGCGATGCTGCCCGCCCTCGCGCCCTCCGCGTGCATCGTGCTCGCCGTGGTGGCGTTCGGCATCGTCGGCGAGGGACTCGCCGACCGGATCGCGAAGCGTGAGCGGTGAACGGCATGAAGGAACACAGCGGCACCACGCCGGTCCTGGAGATCGACGGGCTCGACGTCCGGCTCCCCGAGGGGCGCGCCGGACGGCCGATCCTGGACGGCGTCAGCCTGCGGGTCGAGGCCGGGGAGAGCGTCGGTCTGGTCGGCGAGTCCGGCTCCGGCAAGTCGGTGGCCTGCCGCAGCGTCCTCGGGCTGCTGCCCGGGGGCGCGCGCACCACCGGCCAGGTCCGGGTCGCGGGCCGGGACGTGCTCGCCATGAACCGCACGGAGCTGGCCGCGCTGCGGGCACGGCAGGTCTCCATGGTCTTCCAGGACCCGCGGGCCTCCGTGAACCCGCTCCGCCGCGTCGGCGACTTCCTCACCGAGGGGCTGCGCTCGGCCGGCACCCCGCCCGCCGCGGCGACCGCACGGGCCCTTGAGCTCCTCGAAGCGGTCGGCATCCGCGACCCGAAGGGCGCCCTGCGCCGCCGGCCGCACGAGTTCTCCGGCGGCATGCTCCAGCGCGTGGTCATCGCCGCGGCGCTCGCCTCCGAGCCCGCGCTGCTCGTCGCCGACGAGCCGACCACCGCCCTGGACGTCACGACCCAGGCCGAGATCATCCGGATCCTGACGCGTCTGCGGGCCGAGCGCGGCACGGGCATGCTCTTCGTCACCCACGACCTCGAACTGGCCGCCGCCGTCTGCGACCGCGTGTACGTGATGTACGCGGGCCGGATCGTGGAGACGCGGGGCACCGACGAGCTGTTCGACCGGCCCCGCCACCCGTACACGGCCGGCCTGCTCGGCTGCACGCCGAGCATCGAACCGGGCGCCCCCGCGCCCCGGCCCATCCCGGGGCGGCCCGTCTCCCTGGCCGAGACGCCGCAGGGCTGCGCCTTCGCCCCGCGCTGCGCCCACGCCGTGCCGCGCTGCTCCCAGGAGAAGCCGGTCCTCGCCCGGTACGGCGACGGACTCGCCGCCTGCCACCGCGCCGACGAAGGGATCATGCTGTGACCGTGTCGACAAAGGACGGCCCGGTCGTCGAGACCGGCCTGGTCGTCGACGGCCTGCGCAAGGTGTACGGGGACCACACGGCCGTCGACGGCGTGTCCTTCACCCTGGCACCGGGGTCGTCCCTCGCGATCGTCGGCGAGTCCGGCAGCGGCAAGACCACCACGGTCCGGATGCTCGTCGGTCTGGAGCGCCCGGACGGCGGCACCGTCCGCCTGGACGGCCGGGACCGCTCGACGCTGCCTCGGGGCCGGGCGGAACGGCTCGCCAGGGCCCGCGAGATCCAGATGGTCTTCCAGGACCCGTACCTCTCGCTCGACCCCCGGATCTCCGTCTCCGGCTGCCTGGACGAGGTCCTCCGCCTCCACACCGGTCTCGACGGGACCGCCCGCGCCGCCCGGGTCTCCGAGCTCCTGGACCAGGTCGGACTCGGCACGCGCGAGGCCGCGGCCCTGCCCCGAGGGCTCTCCGGCGGGCAGCGGCAGCGCGTGGCGATCGCCCGCGCCCTCGCCGTGGAGCCCCGGGTCCTCGTCCTCGACGAGGCCGTCGCCGCGCTCGACGTGTCGATCCAGGCGCAGATCCTCGAACTCCTCGGCACGATCCGCCGCGACTCGGGCATCGGCTACCTGTTCGTCACCCACGACCTGGCCGTGGTCCGGCACATCGCGGACGAGGTGATGGTGCTGAAGTCCGGCCAGGTCGTGGAGGCCGGCTCGACGTCGCGCGTCCTGGAGTCCCCGGAGCACCCGTACACCCGGCTGCTCCTGGACTCGGTGCCGCGGCGCGGCGGGTTCGCGACGGCTCGCTGACGGGCCGCCGGGGCCGGGCGGGGCGGGCCGGGGTCAGTCCCGCAGCCGCCGGAGGACGGAGCGCATCGCGCGTTCGACGGCGGCTCGGGAGGCGTCGGTCGGGTCGACCAGTTCGAAGCTGTGGTGGCCCAGCGGTACGTCGACGAGGTCGACCTCCACCCCGTTCTTCGCGGCGGCGTCCAGGAAGTCCTGGACCGTCGCCGCGAAGGCGGGGTGTTCGCGTCCGGCCCGGGTGAGGACGACCGGCGGCCCGCCCGCCGTCGAGCCGACGACGTCGACCGGGCGGAAGCGGGACTCGACCGCGCCCCAGCCGGGCAGCGGCGCGAGGGCGGGGTAGCTCGCCGCGACGCACCGCAGCCACGGCGGGGGCGCGGCGAGCCAGTCCGCCGCGAGCAGCCCGCCGGTGGAGAAGAACCAGAGGGCGACCCGGTCCCCGTCCACGCGCGGGTCGGCGCGGACGCGTGCGACGGCCTCGACGAGGTCCTGGGCGGCCCGCGGATAGTCGGCGAGGCCGTGCAGGCGGTGGTCAAGGGTCACGCCGACGACGCCGAGGCTCGCCGCGTAGCGGCCGTATCCGAGGAAGAACGGCGTGTCGCGCGGGGTGGGCCGCTGGTCGGGGGCGACCGGTCCGCCGTGGACGAAGACCACGGCCGGCCGGGGGCCCTCCGCGAGTGCGTCGGCTCCCGGCAGGTGGAGGTCGATCCGTCCCCGCCGTTCGCGCGGCGCCTCGGGGACGTCCAGGAGGAACGGCAGGAGGTGTGTCGGCCCTTCGGGTACGTGGGCGCGCTCGGGGGCGCTCACCTGGTGGCCCTCTCCGGCCGCCGCGCGGAGCAGCGTCGCCGCGAGCTCTCCGGGAACGGAGAGCATCGGCCAGTGCCCGGTGGCCAGTTCGAGGAAGCGGATCCCGGCGTCGGCGAGCGCCCGGAACTGCGGCGGGCCCGATTCCACGAGCATCTCGACGAGGTCGATGCTCGATCCGTTGGCCGTGCACAGGACGCCGGTGACCGGCAGGGCCGAGCCCGCGCCGGTCAGGAGCAGCGGCTGTGTGAGCGTGCCCGGCGGCTGCGGGGCGGCGCGCCGCGCCAGGCGGTTCAGGGCTTCGGCGGGGACGCCCTCGGTACTGCCCCAGCGCGGCCAGGTGTCACGCGTCGGCGGCGGAACGGGCCCGCCGTCCCAGGCCGGGTCCGCCATCAGGGCCCGGACCTCCGGGTCGGGTACGGAGCGGACGGCCGCCTCCCGGTTCTGCGGGAGCGGTGTGTCGAGGGCGACGATCCGGGCGACGCGCTCCGGACGCCGGTCGGCGGCGCCGAGTACCGGATGGAGCCCGTAGCCGTGCCCCACGAGGACGACGTCGGCGGCGGCGATCCCGTCGACCAGCCGCACCAGTTCCTCGACATGTGTCTCCAGATCGGCGCGGGACCCGGCCTCGCCGCCCCTCTCCCCCATGCCGGTGAGCGTCACCGGGTACGCCTCCGCGCCGGCCTCCCGCAACCGTACGGCCGTCTCGTCCCACACCCAGCCCCCGGTGAAGGGGCCCGACACCAGCACGAACGCGGTCATGATCGTCTCCTCGTCGCTCCTGAGCAATGCGTCGCGGCCACGCTAGGAACTCCCCCTGAGGGAGATTCAAGAGCCGCCCGGGACCGCCACGGACGTAGGGTTCGATTCGTGTTGTCGTCCGACGGGCTGTGGAGCATCGGGGACCTCGCCGAGCGGGCGGGGGTCACCGTGAAGACCGTGCGTTTCTACTCCGACCGTGGGCTGCTCCCCGAGGCGGGGCGCAGTTCCGGTGGGCATCGGCGGTACGGGCCCGAGGCGTTGGACCGGCTGCGGCTCATCCGTTCGCTGCGCGCGCTCGATCTGCCGGTGCCCGAGGTGGAGCGGGTGCTCGATCGGGACGAGGCTCTGGAGGAGGTCGTCACGGGGCAGTTGCGCGAGGTGGACTCCCGACTCACCGCGCTGCGCTGGCGCGAGGCGTCCCTGCGGCTGCTCAAGGACTGCCCCTCCGAGGAGCGTGCCGAGCGGTTGCGGCTGGTCGGGGCCGTGGTCATGCCGCCCGACACGGCTGCCCTGGCCCGGTTCTGGCGGCGGACGCTGCCGGTGCGGCTGCCGGCCCGTACCGTGTCGAGGGTCCTCGACTCGGTGGTGCCGCGGCCCCCTCGGGATCCGAGCCCCGCGCAGGTGCTGGCCTTCGCCAGACTGCACGAGCTGGTCACGGATCCGCGCGTCGACCGGCCGGAGTTCCGGCCGGCGCCGCCGCTGCCGGACGGGGAGTACCGGCCGGCGGTGCTGTACGAGGGGCTTGCCGAGGCGTACGCGCTGGCCGCGTCCTCGGCCGTCGTGCGGGGCGAGGCTCTGGACTGTTTCGTCGCCGCCTACGCGCAGGCACTCGGCGCCCCCGACACCCTCGTCTTCCGCCGCCGTCTCCTCGGCCTGCTCGCCCGGACCGACGGCCCCGCGATCCACCGGTACTGGAAGCTCGCCACCGGCCTCTTCGCCCCGGGCGAGCCGGTCCTCGGCGCCCTCCACCACCACCTCTCCGTCGCCCTGCGCGCCGAGGTCGAGTCGCGGGCCGGCTGACGGGTCCCATCCGCATCGTGGGCACCCGGCGTCCACAAGCTGGTCGGCCAGGTGGCGGATCTCGCCGCTCCCCCGCCGTCGCCGCAGGTCAGAGGCTTACGGAGGGACCGTCAGGTGGCGCAATACTGCGGCAACACCACCCGGGCCCGTCCGCCGCTACGTTCCGTCGCATGCCAGCCGAACCCGCTTCCGCCGCCCTCCCGCTCGCCGCCGCCCGCCGTCGGCGCCTGCGGGCGGACCGGGCGCGGCAGCTCGCCGACCTGCTGCGCCACCAGATCCTGGCCGGCGGCTTCCCCGACGGGATCCTCCCGCTGGAGGACACGCTCGCCGCCGACTTCCGGGCCAGCCGGAACACCGTCCGGCAGGCCCTGGACCTGTTGCGCGGCGAACAGATCGTCGCCCGGCAGCCGGGGGTCGGCACGGTGGTCGTCTGCGAGAAGTTCCCGCACGGCCTGGAGCGGCTCCAGGGTCTGGCCGAGACCCTGCACGAACACGGCAGGGTCACCAACGAGGTCCGCACCATGGGGCCGGTCGGTGCGCCGGGTCCCGTGGCCCACCGGCTCGGCCTGCCCGAGCAGGCGGACGTGCTCTGCATCGAGCGGCTGCGCCGCCTGAACGGCCTGCCGCTCTCCCTCGACCTGTCGTACCTGCCGATGGACATCGGCGGTGAACTGCTGGGCTGCGACCTGGAGAACACGGATGTGTTCCGGCTCCTGGAGCAGCTGACGGGCGGCCCGTTGGGACACGCCGAGATCACCCTTGAGGCCGTGAACGCCGACGCCCATTCGGCGGCGGTGCTCCAAGCCCCGCGCGGGGCGGCCGTCCTCATGCTGGAGCGGCTCACCCACCTGCCCGACGGGCGGCCGGTGGACCTGGAGTTCATCCGGTTCCGCGGCGACCGCATCACCATGAGCGGCGTCCTCCGCCGCTCCCTCTGACCCCCACTCGTTCCCGTACCTGACCCTTCCTGGAGACAGCCGTGCCTCTCGTCCCCCAGCGCGCCGACGTGCCCGTGACCATCGACGAGTCGAAGTGCATCGACGGCTGCACGCTCTGCGTCGACATGTGTCCGCTCGACTCGCTCGCGATCCGCGAGGACAACGGCAAGGCGTACATGCACGTCGACGAGTGCTGGTACTGCGGCCCGTGCGCCGCCCGCTGCCCCACCGGCGCGGTGACCGTCAACATGCCCTACCTGCTCCGGTGAAAGGCCGAACTCCCATGAACGTCACGAGACTCCGTCCGCTGCTCCCCCTGGCCCTGCTGCTGCCGCTGGCCACCGCCTGCGGCGGCGCCGCCGGCGCGGACGACCAGGGCGACGCGAAGACCGTCACGGTGACCGTCGGCTACCAGTCGAAGACCATCAACACCGTCACCGCCGGCACCCTGCTGCGCTCCCTGGGCTACTTCGAGGAGGAGCTCGCGGCCCGCGGCAAGCGGGACGGCGTCACCTACCGGGTGGTGTGGCAGGACTACGCGACCGGGGCCCCGATCACCGCGCAGATGACCGCCGGGAAGATCGACATCGGCTCGATGGGCGACTTCCCGCTGCTGATCAACGCGGCGCGCGGCGTCCAGCTCAAGGAGCGGACCCGGCTGGTCTCGGTCACCGGCTACAACCCGCGCGGCGGGCTCAACACCGTGGTGACGGCGCCGGGTTCGCCGCTCCGTTCCCTCGCCGACCTGCGCGGGAAGAAGGTGTCGACCAGCGTCGGCTCGGCGGCCGACGGCACGCTCGTCCGCGCGCTCCAACGGGCGGGGATCGACCCCGACAAGGGCGTGGAGAAGCTCAACCAGCAGCCCAGCGTGGGTGCTTCGGCCCTGACGTCGGGCAATGTCGACGCGCTGTCGCAGTTCGTCGCCTGGCCGGGTCTCCTGGCCTTCCAGGGCAAGGCCACGGCGCTGTACGACGGGGCCGAACTGAACCTGCCGACCTTCCACGGCGTGACCGTCCGGGAGGGCTTCGCGACCCGGCGGCCCGGGGTCCTCGACGACTTCCTGCGGGCCCAGCGGCGGGCGACGGACGAGCTGCGGTCGCGGCCCGTCGCCGCCGCCGAGTCGGTGGCGAAGGAGACCGGCCTCCCCGCCGAGGTGGTCTACCTCTACAACGGCTCCCAGGGCATCGCGACGTTCGACCCGGCCCTCCGCCCGGAGCTGATCGCCGCGCTGAAGGACGACGTGTCGGTGCTGAAGGCCGCCGGCCTGGTGGAGGACGTCGATATCGACGCCTTCGTCGACGCGGCGCCGCTGCGCCGGGCGGTCCGGGAGTCCGCGTACCCGAAGGCGGGCTCGGCCAGGTCCGAGCTGTGGCTGAAGGGCCAGGGCACGACCCGGACGTTCACGACTCCCGGGGAGCTCCTGAAGGCCGTCGGCGAGGCGGGCCCGGACACGGTGCGGGCCGCGTACGTGCCGGACGCGGTGACCGGGACGCTCTGGTTCGCCGACCGGGCGGTGTGGGTCACGGACGGTTCCGGACCGCGGGCGTTCGTCACCCGGTCGGGAGCGGAGCGGTACGTCTCCGCTCACGCGGGGGCCCGGATCGTCGGGTACACGGACGCTCTGAGGGCGGCATCGTGAGCGGGGGCCGCAGACTGCTGCGGGTCGCCTCGCTCGGCGCCGCACTCGGGCTGTGGCAGTTCCTGACCGCCCAGGACGTCACGCTGTGGCTGCGGTTCGAGCAGTTCCCCACGGTCGGGGAGGTGGCCTCGGCACTCGCCGACCGGCTCGGCACCGACACGTACTGGCAGGACCTCGGCCACAGCCTGCGCCGGATCGTGGTGGGCTTCCTCCTCGCCGCGGTGCTCGGGGTGGCGGCCGGCACGGCCGTCGCCCGGTCCCGGTGGGCCGCCGACCTGCTCGGCCCGCTGGTGGAGGTGGTCCGGCCGGTGCCGGCCATCGCCCTGGTGCCGGTGGCGATCCTGCTGCTGCCCACCACCGAGCAGGGCATCGTCTTCATCACTTTCACCGCGGCCTTCTTCCCCGTCCTCGTGTCGACCCGGCACGCCGTGGCCGCGCTCGGCCCGGTCTGGGAGGAGGCCGTGCTCACCATGGGCGGCGGCCGGCTCCGGGTGCTGTTCTCCGTGGTGCTGCCGGGCTCCCTGCCGGGGATCTTCGGCGGGCTCTCGGTCGGCATCGGCGTCTCGTGGATCTGTGTGATCTCGGCGGAGATGATCTCCGGCGAGTACGGGGTGGGCTACCGCACCTGGCAGGACTACACGGTCGTCGACTACCCGGGGGTGTTCGTCGGCATGGCCACCATCGGCGTCCTCGGCTGGCTCACCTCCACCGCGGTCGAGGTGCTCGGCCGCCGTGTCACCGCCTGGCTCCCGCGCCCGACCGCGCGCGGGACGGCCGGGCCCGTCCGCGCGCCGGGCGGCGCCGCTTCCGCGGCCTTCCGACGTACCCCCGCCGCCGTCCCCCTGGCGGAGAAGGAGCCGGTGTCATGAGTGTCGTGCGTGCCGTGAGTGGCGTGAGTGGCGTGAGTGGCGTGAGTGCTGCCGTGGGCCCGTCCACTGGTGCGACCCCGCGCACCGACCCGAGCCCCGGCGCGGAGCTCGCCCTGCACGGCGTACGGCTCGGCCACCCGGGCGGCGTGGCCGTGCCAGCCCCCGCCGGCCTGCGGATCCCGCCCGGCGAACTGCTCACCGTGGTCGGTCCCTCCGGCTGCGGGAAGACGACGCTGCTGCGCACCCTCGCCGGGCTGCTGCCGCCTCTCGCCGGGCACGTCACCCAGGACGGGGAGCCGATCGTCCGGCCGGGCGCCGACCGGGCGCTGGTCTTCCAGCACGACGCCCTGCTGCCCTGGCGTTCGGTCCGCGCCAACGTGGAGCTGCCGCTGGCGATCCGCCGGGTTCCCCGGGCCGAGCGGCGGCGCGCGGCGGAGGAGTGGCTGGAGCGGATCGGACTCGCCGGGCACGCGCACAAGCTGCCGCACCAGCTGTCCGGCGGGCAGCGGCAGCGCGTGCAGCTGGCCCGCGCCCTGGCCGGCCGGCCCCGCGCGGTCCTGATGGACGAGCCGTTCGGCGCGCTCGACGCGCACACGCGCGCCGGGATGCAGGACCTGCTCGTGGAGATCCTGCGCGGGACGGGCGCGACCGTCGTCTTCGTCACGCACGACGTGGACGAGGCGCTCCATCTGGGCGACCGGGTCGTCCTGTTCGCGTCCGGTGAGGTCCTGGACGTGCCGCACCCGCGGTCGCGGGACGCCCGCCACGCTCCGGCCACGGCCGCGCTGCGCCGCCGCGTCCTCGACTCCCTCTGACCGAAAGTCCCTGCGAAAGGCATCCCGTGAGCACCCGACTCGCCGACCCCGGCCCCGCCCTCTCCATACCCGCCCTCTCCATACCCGCCCTCGCCGACGCGACCGAGCTCTCCTGCGACGTGCTCGTCGTCGGCGGCGGCACCGCCGGCACCATGGCCGCGCTGACCGCGGCCGAGCGCGGGGCGAACGTCCTGCTCCTGGAGAAGGCGCACGTCCGGCATTCGGGTGCCCTGGCCATGGGCATGGACGGGGTGAACAACGCGGTCGTCCCGGGCCGGGCCGAACCCGACGACTACGTCGCCGAGATCACCCGTGCCAACGACGGTCTCGTCGACCAGTCCACCGTCCGGCAGACGGCGACCCGCGGCTTCGCGATGGTCCAGCGGCTCGAGTCGTACGGGGTGAAGTTCGAGAAGGACGAGCACGGCGAGTACGCGGTCCGCCAGGTGCACCGGTCCGGCTCGTACGTGCTGCCGATGCCGGAGGGCAAGGACGTCAAGAAGGTCCTCTACCGGCAGCTGCGGCGGCGGGAGATGCGGGAGCGGATCCGGATCGAGAACCGGGTGATGCCGGTGCGGGTGCTCACCCACCCGGACGACGGCCGGGCCGTCGGAATCGCCGGATTCCACACCCGCACAGGGGAGTTCGTCACGGTCCGGGCGGGTGCGGTGATCCTCGCCACCGGGCCCTGCGGCCGGCTCGGCCTGCCCGCCTCCGGGTATCTGTACGGGACGTACGAGAACCCGACGAACGCGGGGGACGGCTACGCGATGGCGTACCACGCGGGAGCCGCGCTCACCGGGATCGAGTGCTTCCAGATCAACCCGCTGATCAAGGACTACAACGGTCCCGCCTGCGCGTACGTCGCCAACCCCTTCGGCGGGTACCAGGTGAACCGGCACGGCGAGCGGTTCGTGGAGTCGGACTACTGGTCGGGACAGATGATGGCCGAGTTCGCGACCGAACTCGCCTCCGACCGGGGCCCGGTGTACCTGAAGCTGAGCCATCTGCCGGAGGAGACCATCGGCGCCGTCGAGTCGATCCTCCACACCACGGAGCGGCCGACCCGGGGCACCTTCCACGAGGGGCGCGGGCACGACTACCGGACGCACGACATCGAGATGCACATCTCGGAGATCGGTCTGTGCGGCGGCCATTCGGCCTCAGGGGTACGCGTGGACGCCCATGCCCGCACGACCGTGCCCCGGCTGTACGCGGCCGGTGACCTGGCCTCCGTCCCCCACAATTACATGATCGGCGCGTTCGTCTTCGGCGACCTGGCGGGCGAGGACGCGGCACGGTACCGGACGTACGAAGGGGAGCTTCCGGCGGACCAGTTGGCCGCCGCGCACGAACTCGTCTACCGGCCGCTGCGGAACCCCGAGGGTCCGCCGCAGCCCCAAGTCGAGTACAAGCTCCGGAGGTTCGTGAACGACTACGTGGCGCCGCCGAAGACCGGGGCGAAACTCTCCCTGGCGGTCGAGGCGTTCACCCGGATGTCGGAGGAGATCGCCGGCATGGGGGCGCGTACGGCTCACGAGCTGATGCGGTGCGCGGAGGTGAGCTTCATCCGGGACTGCGCCGAGATGGCGGCGCGGGCGTCGCTGGCGAGGACCGAGTCGCGGTGGGGGCTCTATCACGAGCGTCTCGACCATCCGGAGCGGGACGACCAGGGCTGGCTGCACCACCTCGATCTGCGCAAGTCCCCTTCCGGGGCGATGGAGTTCACGGCGCGGCCGGTCGAGCCGTACGTGGTGCCGGTGCCGGAGTTCGCGCCGCCGGCGGGTCCCGAGCGGCCGCTCGGCGAGGTCGCGCTCGTACCGGTGGCGACGGCCGGGCCGCGGGACGGCGTGCCGACGGCCCGCCGGACCGCGGCCGCGCCCACACCCACGACCACGACCGCGTCCCCGGACCCGACGGGACCTGCCGGAGCCCCGGACCCCCGTCTCTCCCTCCTGCGCCTCCTCGCGCTCGTCGAGGAGTCCCCCGACCTGGCGGCGCTGCGGCCCTACCTCGACGACGCCGACCCGGCGGTCCGGGCCGCCGCCGTCACCGCGCTCGGGGAGACCGCTCCGGCCGGGGCGGGGCCGGCGCTCGCGGCGCACCTGGCGGACGCGGCGCCGCGGGTACGGGCGGCCGCCGCGGCCGCGCTGCGCGAGCTGGTCGAGGTCCTGCCCGCCGATCCCCCGCTCGCGGCGGGTCTGCGGGAGGCGCTCGGCGTGCCGGACCCGGCGGTGCGCGCAGCGGCGCTCGACGTCCTGCGGGCCCTGCGGCTGGGTGACCCCGCGCTGTACGCGGCCTCGCTCGCCGACGCCGACGTCGAGGTCCGTATCCAGGCCGTCCGTGCCCTGGTCTCGGTGGACGCGGTCGAGGAGCTCGCCGGGGCGGCCGCCGATCCGGCGCGCGAGGTGCGGGTCGCGGTGGCCCGTGGTCTCGCCGCCGTGCGCGCCCCCGCCCCGAAGCCGCTCGACCCGCTGCTCGACGACCCCGACCCACTGGTCAGGGGGGCCGCGCTGGCCGCCCTCGCGGGTACGGGCTGCCCGCCGGAGTACGCGGCGGCCGCGGTGGCGGCGCTCGCCGATGCCGCCTGGCAGGTCCGGGCCGGTGCGGCGACCGCGCTGCGGGCCGCACCGCCCGCGCCGGCGGTCCCCGCGCTCGCCGGGGCCCTCGGCGACGCGAACGCGGACGTCCGCAAGGCCGCCGTCCTCTCCCTGCTCGCGCACGGCGCCGAGCCGGCGGCCCGCGCCGCCCTCGCCAGGGCGGCCGACGACCCCGACGCCGACGTCCGCGCCTACGCCTCCCGCGTGCCGCGCGGTACGCCCTGAGCCACCGCGGTGTGGAGGTGCTGGGCGCGGGGCCTGCGCGGCGGGTCCGCGGGGAGGGTGCCGACGAGAGGGAAGCCGCAGCCGAGGGCGGTCCGGCAGGAGCCTTCGTTGCCGACGGCGTGCACGAGTTCCAGGGGCCGTCCGGCGAACGGACCACCGTCGTAAGCGGCCCATCGGGAGACGAGGGTCAGGGCCCGGGAGGCGATCCGGCGTCCCCGCGCCTCGGCGGCGGTCCAGTAGCCGGCCCGCACAGCCCCCGCGCCGGTGGCGCTGAGGGCGATGTGGCCGAGCGGTGCGGACGGCCCGGCCGGTCCGCTCTCGACGACGGCGAACGCCGCCCGGGTCCCCGCCGCCCAGCCCCGGCGCTGGGCGTCCACCCACGCCCGGGCCTCGTCGACGGTGTCCAGGTGGGTGACGAGCCAGGAGCGGAGCAGCGCGTCCGCGTGGTGGCGTACGAGCACGTCGGCGTCCTCGTACGTCCACGGGCGCAGCAGCAGGGCGGCGGTGCCGTGGGCGGGGGCATCCCTCAGGGTGACCTGGGAGGTGACCGGTGGTTCGACGCGCCGCGTGCTCATGATCGGACGATATCCGGCGGGTCGGCGCACCCGCGTGTGTGGTGATCGGCGGCACATGGGTGAACGCGCGCATGCGGGGCGGTCGGGCGGGGAAGGGGCGCGGGGCGGCGTCGGGCGACCCGCTGTGGACGGTGGACCGAGGAGATGGTGAGAGTGACGGTGAGCGCGGAGGCAGTGGGCGCGCCGTGCTGGCTGAATCTGGCCGCGCGCGATCTCGACGCGGCGGAGCGGTTCTACGGGGCGGTGCTCGGCTGGACGTTCCGCCGGGGCGCCCTCGGCGACGCGTACGCGGTGGGAGAGCGGGACGGGGTGCCGGTGGCCGGGATCGCGGCGGTGGCCTCCGAGATGGCGGTGCCGGTGGCCTGGACGGCGTTCTTCGCCGTGGACGACGCGGACGCGGCGGTGGCGCGGATCCGGGAGCGCGGCGGCACGGTCGGCGTGGGGCCGGTCGCCTTCCCGCCCCGGGGGCGCGCGGCGCTCGCCACGGACCAGGAGGGCGCCCAGTTCGCGGTGTGGGAGGGGCGGCTGATCTCGCGCTGGCGCGTGGACGAGCAGACGGCGCCGGCCTGGCTCGAGCTGCACACGCGGGACGCCTTCGACGCGGCCGTCTTCTACGGCGGGGTGCTCGGCTGGGCGGACGGGAGCCCGTCCGGCGTCGAGGTCTCGTACGAGGAGGAGCAGGTGGTGCTGCGGTGGCACGGCGAGGCCGTCGCCCGTCTGAACAGCGGCCCGGTCGAGTCCGGCTCACCCCGGCCGCAGTTGCGTCCCCGCTGGCTCGTACGGTTCCGGGTGCCGGATCTGGAGTCGGCGACGGCGGCGGTCGTGAAGCACGGCGGTTCGGTGGTGCCGGGCGGCGAGTGGGGCGGGGTGCGCGCCCCGGACGGCGCCGACCGCCATCGCACGGTCGTACGGGATCCGGACGGCGCACTGTTCACCCTGGACACGGGGGCGAACTGACCGGTGCAGAGGGGGCCTTCGCACCCCTCAAGCGTGCGGGCCGAGCCGGCCGGACCCGGCGGGGATGGGCGGACAGGCCCTAGGTTCTGGGAGGGGCCCGATGGCTCCGGCTGCGCACCTGCCCGGCCGGACGGGCCGGAGCCGAGGAGCGGTGACAGTGACGATGCGGGAGTATCCGCTGGTGGGCGGGCCGGTGGAGGTACGGGGTGCCCTGGACCTGGAGAGGACGCCGGCGGGAGTGATGCCGCGCCGATTGCCGGCGTGGACCAAGGAGCAGTACCAGGACCCGTCGGTCTACGGGGGAACGGTGCTGCCTTCGGGGGTGCGGCTGGTGTTCCGCACCGATGCGCGGGTGCTCGAGTTCGAGGTCCTCACCTCCACGGGGCAGCTCGACAGTGACCCCCGGCCCCGGCCGACCGGGATGCTGGAACTGACGGTGGACGGTGCTCTTGCCGGGCGCCGACGAGCGCCGTTGGGTCACGTGGTGCGGATGGCGGGCCCGGGGGCCGCGCAGCGAGTGATACCGGGAAAGCCGGGAACGGCACGTTTCGCCGGGCTGCCGGCCGGCATGAAGAACGTCGAGTTGTGGCTGCCGCAGCAGACCCCCACGGAACTGGTGGCGCTCCGTGCCGACGGTGAGGTCCTGGCGCCCCTGCCCGACGGTCGGCCCCGGTGGGTGCACCACGGAAGCTCCATCAGCCACTGCCTCGAAGCCGACGGCCCCACCGGCACCTGGCCGGTGGTGGCGGCGTCGCTCGGGGGCGTGGAGGTGACCAACCTCAGCCAGCCGGGCAACGACATGCTGGACCCCTATGTCGCCCGGACGATCCGCGACCTGCCCGCCGACCTGATCAGCCTCAAGGCGGGCGTCAACATCGTGGGCATGGCCACCTTCCGACTGCGGACGTTCGGCCCGGCGGTGCACGGATTCCTGGACACGATCCGGGACGGCCACCCGGACACCCCGCTCCTGGTGATCTCCCCGGTGAGCTGCCCGGCACTCGACGCGCGTCCCGGCCCGACCGCGGTCGGCCGGGACGGGAGGATCACGGCGCTGGGCGACCCGGCCGATCTGGCCCGTGGGGCGTTGTCGCTGCAGGTGGTCCGTGACGAGCTGGCGAGAATCGTGGCGGTCCGGCAGGCACGCGATCCTCACCTGCACCACCTCGACGGACGCGAACTGCTCGGCCCGGCCGATGTGGACGACCTTCCCGACGGCCTGCACCCCTCCCCCGCCGCGTACCGCCGGATGGGCGAACGCTTCGCCGCCCACGCCTTCGCCGACGAGGGCCCGTTCCGCGCCCGCTCCCGAGGAGAGTTCGACAGGTCCTAGCGCAGGGCGGCGCGCGGAGTGCCGTCGGATTCGCTGTCGGATCCGGTGCCGGCCGCGACCGTTGCCGGGGCATTGGCCGGGGCATTGGCCGGGATGAGTGCGGCGACGACCGCGGCGACCAGGCCTACCCCGGCTCCGATCATCATGGCGGCGCGGAAGCCGCCCTCGGAGGGCAGGACGTGGCCGCCGAGCGTGGTGGTCATCTGGGCGAGGACGACGCCGATGACGGCCGCCGATACGGACGTGCCGATGGACCGCATCAGGGTGTTGAAGCTGTTGGCCGACGCCGTCTCCTCCTGCGGCACCGCGCCCATGATCAGCGCCGGCATCGCCCCGTAAGCCAGACCCACTCCCGTGTTGCAGATGAGCGTCACGACGAGCAGGCCCCAGGTGGAGCCCATCAGCGCGAGGGAGGAGGCGTATCCGGCGGAGATGACCAGGGCGCCGAGGGAGAGGGTGACCTTGGGGCCACGGGCGGCCGACAGCTTGGCGCCGAGTGGGGCCAGGACCATCATCATCAGGCCGGCCGGGGCCATCCACAGGCCCATCGCCATCATCGACTGGCCGAGGCCGTAGCCGGTGGCCTCGGGCAGCTGGAGCAGCTGCGGGACGACCAGGGACTGCGCGTACATGGCGAAGCCGACGAGCACCGAGGCCGCGTTGGTCAGGAGGACGACGGGGCGGGCGGTGACGCGCAGGTCGACGAGCGGGTCACGGGTCCGCAGCTCCCACGCGCCCCACGCGAGCAGGACGACGGCCGAGCCGGCGAAGAGGCCGAGGGTGGTGCCGCTGCCCCAGCCCCAGGTCGCGCCCTTGGAGACGGCGAGCAGCAGGGCGACGAGTCCGACGCCGAGGCCGAGGGCGCCGGGCACGTCGAAGCGGCTGGGGGCGGGGTTGCGGGGGCCCGCGGGCACGACGCGCCAGATCAGGAGGCCGACGAGGAGGCTGAAGGCGGCGGCGACCCAGAAGAGGACGCGCCAGCTGGCGTTCTCGGCGACTGCGGCGGAGAAGGGCAGGCCGAGAGCGCCGCCGACGCCCATGGAGGCGCTCATCAGGGCGATGGAGCCGCCGAGCTTCTCGGGCGGCAGGACGTCCCGGAGGAGGCTGATGCCGACGGGCACGACGCCCATGCCGAGGCCCTGGAGGCCGCGTCCGACGATCATCGGGACGACGGAGGAGGCGAGCGCGCAGACGACGGATCCGGCGATCAGCGGAACGACCGAGGCAAGGAGGACCCGGCGCTTGCCCAGGGTGTCGCCCAGGCGGCCGGCGACGGGGGTGGCGACGGCCGCGGCGAGCAGGGTGGCGGTGATCACCCAGGAGGCGTTGGACGGGGCGGTGTCGAGAAGCTTCGGCAGGTCGCCGATGAGCGGCACCACCAGGGTCTGCATGAGTGCGGCCACGATGCCCGCAAGGGCGAGGACGCCGACGACGCCTCCGGTGCGGGCTTCGGGCTTGGAGCCGTCCACGGGTTCTCCCTCGGGTTTTCCACGATGATTGATGTGCATCATGCACAGCTCTTGCGTTATACACAAGTCGTGCATGATGCACATCACGTCGCCGCGAGAGAGAATGACCCCATGGACAAGCCCGTGGACAAGCCCACTCACCTGGTCGAGTTCGAGACCATGCTGCTCGGCCGGCACGCCCACCTGTACGCGCCCCGCTCCCGCGCGGCCGGCGGCCACCTCGACCGCAGCGCGTACGTCCTGCTGAGCCGCATCCGCATGCACGGGCCGATGTCCATCGGGCAGCTCAGCGACGCCTTCGGCCTCGACGCCTCCACCCTCAACCGACAGACCGCCGCCATGCTCCGCGCCGGGGTCGTCGAGCGCATCCCCGACCCCGACGGCGGCATCGCCCGCAAGTTCCGCATCACGGAGGAGGGCGAGCACCGCCTCGACGCCGACCGGGCGTCGAACATCGAGGGCCTGGAGCGGGTCATGGAGCACTGGTCGCCGGAGGACGTGGCCCGTTTCGCCGGCTTCCTCGAACGCTTCAACCGGGACATCGAGCACCTGGAGGGCCGTCCCTGGCCCCGTCCCTGACGGGGAACCACCTCCCGATCCCCACCCATCACGAAACACCCCCGCGGGGCCCGTGGCCGATCCGGCCGCGGGCCCCGCTTCCGTCGGATCCCTTTACGGGCGGGCCGCGCAGCGGTAACTTCCGGCCACGCAAGATGTTTCTGAAAGTTTCCGACTGTGTTTCCAAAGGACCTCACAGCCCGTCAGGGGGCGAGCTCCGACCGGTGACGCGGCGGCCCTGCCTGGAGATTCAGATGACACGCACCCGCAGACGGCTGCCGGCCCGCCCGGTCGCCGCACTGGCGGCCGCCGCCGGCGTTCTCGGCCTGGTGGTCGCCTCGCCCCCTGGCGCGACCTCCCCCCGCACCGCGCCGGTCGCGGCCGCCGCCGAGAACACGGCCACGGTCTTCTACTGGACGAAGACGAAGAACTGGGCCCTCTCCAACCTCCATTACGCGGCCGACGGCGGGTCCTGGACCACGGTCCCCGGCGTCGCCATGGAGGCCGCCTGTACGGACTGGGTGAAGAAGACCGTCACCCTCGGCACGGCCGCGGGCCTCCAGGCCACGTTCAACAACGGCAGCGGCACCTGGGACAACAACGGCGGGAAGAACTACGCCCTCGGCACCGGCGCCATCACCGTCAAGGACGGGGTCGTCGCGCACTCCGACCCCTGCGCCGGAACCGAGCCGAATCCGACGCCCACTCCCACCCCCACGCCGTCGCCCTCCGCCAAGGCCACGGTCTACTACTCGACCGAGGCCCTCGGCTGGTCCACCGTCAACGTCCACCACCAGCCCGCGGGCGGCGCCTGGACCACGACCCCCGGCGTCGGCATGCAGGCGGCGTGCGCCGGCTGGTGGAAGCGGGAGGTCGACCTCGGGACGGCCACCTCCCTCAAGGCCGCCTTCAACAACGGCAACGGCACCTGGGACAACAACCGCGGCTCGGACTACACGATCGGTACGGGCGTCAGCACCGTACGGAACAACGTGGTGACGGCGAACGCGTCCGACCCGTGCGCCGCCGCCGTGCCCGACACCCAGGCCCCGACGGCGCCCACCCGGGTCACCGCCGCCGCGGACGGCGTCTCCGTCCTGCTCACCTGGGATCCCGCCACGGACGACCGCGGGGTGACCAGGTACCAGGTGACCCGTTCCGGCGGCAGCGGCGGCACGGTGGTGACCGACGTCGGCTCCACCGTCTTCTCCGACACCGGACTCGCCGAACGGACCGCGTACAGCTACACGGTGAAGGCCGTGGACGCCGCGGGGAACGTCTCCGCGGCCTCCGCCGCCGCGACCGCGACCACGGGCGACACGCCGCAGACCCCCGCCGCCGGGAAGCCGCTCGGCACCGATCCGCGCAAGGACCCGATCTACTTCGTCCTCACCGCCCGCTTCAACGACGGCGACCCGTCGAACAACCGCGGCGGAAGCCAGCACACCAAGTCCGGCAACGCGGCCCACGACGACCCCATGTTCCGGGGCGACTTCAAGGGCCTCATCCAGAAGCTGGACTACGTCAAGGGCCTCGGCTTCTCGGCGATATGGGTCACCCCGGTGGTCCTCAACCGCTCGGACTACGACTACCACGGCTACCACGGCTACGACTTCTACAAGGTCGACCCGCGCCTGGAGTCCGCCGGAGCCTCCTACCAGGACCTGATCGACGCCGCCCACGCCAAGGGCATGAAGATCTACCAGGACGTCGTCTACAACCACTCCTCCCGCTGGGGCGCCAAGGGCCTGTTCGTGCCCACCGTGTACGGCGTCCGCGACAGCCAGTGGAGCTGGTACTACGACGAGAAGCAGCCCGGCTTCGAGTACGACGGCCTGACGGTCGACGCCAAGTCCGGGAAGTCGTACTACAACGGCGACCTGTGGTCGACGGCCGAGCCGTCCGGCAACACCTGCCTGAACTGGGGCAAGCCGACCGGCGGCAAGAGCGCCGAGGGATACACCGTCTACAACTGCCAGTGGCCGAGCCCCACGTCCGGCATGTTCCCGAAGGACCTCTTCCACCAGTGCTGGATCGGCAACTGGGAGGGTGAGGACTCGCGTTCCTGCTGGCTGCACGAGGACCTCGCCGACTTCAACACCGAATCCCCCTCCGTGCAGAACTACTTGATCGGCGCCTATGACAAGTACATCGACATGGGGGTCGACGGCTTCCGTGTCGACACCGCCGTGCACATCCCCCGCACCACCTGGAACCGCCGCTTTCTCCCCGCGATCCAGGAGCGGGTGACACAGCGTCACGGCGCGGAGGCCGCACGGAACTTCTTCGTCTTCGGCGAGGTCGCCGCCTTCGTCAACGACAAGTGGAACCGCGGCTCGGTGAACCACTCGGCGCAGTTCTTCACCTGGAAGGAGCGCAAGGAGTACGACGCCGACGACGCCAAGGCCGCCCTGGAGATGTACGACTACGAGCAGCAGCAGGGCACGGGAAGCCAGCCCACGTCCACCAACGCCTTCCTGAACGGGAACGCCTACCACGCCCCCGACCACAGCCGCTTCTCCGGCATGAACGTCATCGACATGCGCATGCACATGAACTTCGGTGACGCGTACAACGCCTTCTCCAACGGCAAGGACTCGGACGACAGTCACAACGACGCCACCTACAACGTCGTCTACGTCGACAGCCACGACTACGGCCCCAACAAGTCCAGCGAGCGGTACACGGGCGGCACCGACGCCTGGGCCGAGAACATGTCGCTGATGTGGACCTTCCGCGGCATCCCGACGCTGTACTACGGCTCGGAGATCGAGTTCCAGAAGGGGAAGAAGATCGACTGCGGGCCGTCCTGCCCGCTCGCCACCACCGGCCGCGCGTACTTCGGCGACCACGTCGCCGGCTCCGTCACGGCCTCCGACTTCTCCCAGGTCTCGTCGGCCTCCGGGGCCGTGGCCACCACGCTCCATCAGCCCCTGGCGCAGCACGTGCAGCGGCTCAACCAGATCCGCCGGGCGATCCCGGCCCTCCAGATGGGCCAGTACTCCACCGAGGGCATCCAGGGCGGCATGGCGTTCAAGCGCCGCTACACCAGCGGTTCGACGGACAGTTTCGCCCTCGTCACGATCTCCGGCGGCGCCACCTACGCGGGCATCCCGAACGGCACGTACACCGACGCCGTCACGGGTGACGTGAAGACCGTCACCGACGGAACACTCTCGGTCGGCGCGCCCGGCAAGGGCAACCTCCGGGTGTACGTCCTGAACGGCCCGGGCAAGATCGGCGCCGCGGGCCCGTACCTGAAGTAGCCCCGCGCCTCACCTGACGGACGCCGTACGGGGCGGGAGCCACCCGCCCCGTACGGTCCCCTCCGCCTCACGCCGCGCGCAGGGGCGTGCGGTGCAGGGTGACGAGGAGGAGCCAGACCTGCCCGGAGACAGCGGTGGGGGTGCCCTCGACGAGGCCGTGCAGCCAGTCGGCGAGGACTCCCGCGAAGGTCGCGGCCACGGCCGAGGCGATCAGCTCGGGCTCAGGGGCGCCGACCAGGGTGCGCTCGGCGAGGCTGCGGGCTCGCAGGTCGTGATGGAGTACGCGGCCGAGCGGGCCGCCGCCGCCCGGGCTCAACAGGGCTCGATAGAGGGGGGCGTGCGGGGCGAGGCCCTCGAAGAAGGCGATCAGCGCGGGCGGCGGGACCGCCGGATCGGGGACGCCGCGCCAGGCGTGCAGGGCATCCACCGCGTCCTGGACGACGTCGGCGCAGGCGTCGACGGCCAGCGCCTCCAGGTCGGCGTAGTGGACGTAGAAGGTGGCACGGCCGACCCCGGCCCTGCGGACCAGCGCGGCGGTGGTGACCTCCGCCAGCGGACGCTCCGCACACGCGTCGAGGAGCGCCTGCCGCAGCTTGGCCCGCGTGCGGGCGGCCCGGGGGTCCCCCGGCGCCACGTCCCCCGCCGCCCCGTCTCCCGGTGTCACGCCTCCCGGCCTCGCGGTCACCGGCTCAGCAGTACGGCGGCGAGGGCCAGCGCACCGGGCAGCGCCTGGGCGACGAAGATGCGGCGGTTGGCGGTGGCGCCGCCGTACAGGCCCGCGACGACCACGCAGCCCAGGAAGAACACCGTGACCCTGAACCCCGTCGGATCGTCGGCGATCAGTCCCCAGACGAGGCCGGCGGACAGGAAGCCGTTGTAGAGGCCCTGGTTGGCGGCGAGCGGCGCGGTGGCGCGGGCCATGTCGGCATCGAAGCCCGACAGCGCGCGGCCCGGCTTCCGCTCCCACAGGAACATCTCCAGAACCAGGATGTACGCGTGCAGGGCGGCCACCAGGCCCACCAGCACGTTCGCCGTCGTCTCCATCACTCTCTCCTCACCACACACACTTCCTGGACAGGTGTCCACCATACATGGACATCTGTCCAGGAAATCCCTCGCTTTTGACGCCGTTCGGTCAATAGTGCGTAACGCGAACGGGCTTCTCGGACAGAAGGCTTCCTTCCGCCTCGCGAGTCTGGGATCTTGCGTCCACCCCACACATCACAGGGCCCGGCAGGCGCCACACGCGCCACCGGGTCATCGGAGGACGCATTGTTTTCCCAGATATCCAGCCGGTTGAGACTCTCGGCCATCGCCGTCGCGACCCTCGGTACGACCGTGGCGCTCGCCGCTCCCGCCGGATTCGCCCAGGCAGCACCGTCGGACACCGCGCCCGTCGCGGCCCGTTCGGCGGGGGCGACACAGGCCACCACGGCGCAGACCGCCCCCTCGACCGCCGCCGCATCCGCCGCCTGGGCCGCGGGCACCCGCGCCTACCTCGTGATCACCGCGCCGGGCGGCACCTCCGCCGTGAGCGGCGCCGTGGCGAGCAACGGCGGTTCGGTCTTCGCCACGTACGACGCGATCGGCGTGATCGTGGCGCACTCGACGTCCGCGTCGTTCGCCTCGTCGATGCGTACGGTCGGCGGCGTCCAGCAGGTCGGCGCGACCCGTACGTCCGACGTCCCGGCCGACGCCTACAACCCGGCCCTCCCGGCCAACCCGTCGCAGTCCGCGACGACGCTGACGGAGTCCAACCGCTGGGACATGACGCAGATCAAGGCCGACCAGGCCTGGGCCGTCACCACCGGTGCGGCGTCGGTGAAGGTCGGCGTCCTCGACACCGGCGTGGACGACCAGCACCAGGACATCGCGCCCAACTTCAACGCGGCCGACTCGGCGTCCTGCGCCTACGGCAAGGCGGACACCCGCGCCGGTGCCTGGCGTGACGTCGGCACCCACGGCACGCACGTCGCGGGCACGATCGCGGCGGCGAAGAACGGCAAGGGCGTCATCGGCGTCGCGCCTGGCGTGAAGATCTCCTCGGTCCGCATCGCGGAGCCGACCAGCAGCCTGTTCTTCGCGGAGAACACGATCTGCGGCTTCGTGTGGGCCGGTGACCACGGCTTCAAGGTCACCAACAACAGCTACTACACGGACCCGTGGGCGTTCAACTGCCCGGACAACGTGGACCAGGCCGCCATCATCGAGGGCGTCCGCCGCGCCCAGGCGTACGCCGAGGGCAAGGGCTCGCTCCAGGTGGCCGCCGCCGGCAACTCCAACTACGACCTGGCGAACAAGACGACCGACTCCGAGTCCCCCAACGACTCGACGCCGGTCACCCGCACCATCACCAATGCCTGCATCGACATCCCGACGGAGCTCCCGGGCGTCGTGACCGTCGCGGCACAGGGCAACGGCGGCGCCAAGGCCTCGTACTCGAACTTCGGCAATGGCGTCATCGACATCGCGGCCCCCGGCGGCGACGGCGCCTCCGGTGTCTACTCGACGCTCCCGGGCGGCAAGTACGGCAACATGAACGGCACGTCGATGGCATCCCCGCACGTGGCGGGCGTCGCGGCGCTGATCGCGAGCGTGAACCCGTCGTTCACCCCGGCGCAGATCCGGGACCAGCTCGGCGTGCAGGCCACGGACCGGGCGTGCCCCTCGGACACCCGCTGCAAGGGCACCACGACCAAGAACGGCTTCTTCGGCGAAGGCGCGGTCGACGCCCTGAAGGCCGTCGCGGGCACCACCCCGCCGCCCGGCGCGTACTTCGAGTCCCTGACCGATGTCACGATCGCCGACAACGCGACGGTCGAGAGCCCCATCACGGTCAGCGGGGTGACGGGCAACGCCCCGGCGACCCTCAAGGTGGGCGTGGACGTCAAGCACACGTACATCGGTGACCTGAAGGTCGACCTGGTGGCTCCGGACGGCACCGTCTACACCGTCCACAACAGGACCGGCAGCGGTACGGACAACATCGTCCAGACGTTCACGGTCAACGCCTCGGCGGAGGTCGCCAACGGCGTCTGGAAGCTCCGCGTGAACGACAACGCGAGCCAGGACACGGGCAAGATCGACGCCTGGAACCTGACCTTCTGACACTGCCGTTCCGGCAGAGCGTGACCCCTTGACGGGGCCGGAGTCCCCTGGGCTCCGGCCCCGTTCGCGTGCCCGCGGGAAAAAGTCCGTACCGAGGGGTAGGCCCACCCGGGACCCTTGCTATACGTTCCGTCTAACAAGCTTGCTAGACGCAGCGTCTAATAAACCCCGATCCGCTAAGCCCCCGATCCGCCGATCACGCGATCCAAGGAGCCGCACCATGGCAAGCAGCACCGTCCGCCCGGAGCCCGAGGACCAGTACGACGACTCCACGGCCGAGCGACTGCTCCGGTCCGCTGCGAAGCTGTCGTACGACCCCGCCGTCGACGTCGACTGGGACACCCCGCTCGACAAGGACTTCCACGGACAGAGCCCCGAGTGGAACTCCCTCTACGGCACCGCGTACTGGCACGAGATGACCGAGGAGCAGCGCAAGGAGCTGACCCGGCAGGAGACCGCCTCGGTGGCCAGCACCGGCATCTGGTTCGAGATGATCCTCCAGCAGATGGTGCTCCGTGACATCTACCGCATGGATCACACCGATCCGCGGTTCCAGTGGGCCCTCACCGAGATCGCCGACGAGTGCCGGCACTCGATCATGTTCGCCCGGGGCTCCGAGAAGCTCGGCGCGCCCGCGTACCGGCCGAAGCGGGCCGTGCTGGAGCTCGGGCGCTTCATGAAGACCGTCGGCTTCGGCGAAGCCGCGTACGCCGGCATCCTCGTCGCCGAGGAGGTCCTCGACGTCATGCAGCGCGACTGGATGCGCGACGAGCGGGTCGTCCCCTTCGTGCGCACCATCAGCAATATCCATGTCGTCGAGGAATCCCGGCACATGAAGTTCGCCCGGGACGAGACGCGCCGCAACCTCGCCCGCGCGAGCAGGGCGCGCCGCCGCTTCCAGGCCCTCGTGGTCGCCATCGCCGCGTACTACATCATCACCAGCCTGGTGAACCCGGAGGTGTACGTGCGGGCCGGACTCGACCCCGAGCGGGCCCGCCGCGAAGCTGCCGCCAACGAGCACTACAAGGCACAGCTGCGCGCCAGTTGCTCCGGACTGATGGAGTTCCTGGCCGACGTCGGGATGCTGACCCGGCCCGCGCTGTTCTTCTACCGGCGCGCCCACCTCGTCTGACCCCTCCGAGCCGAGCAGAGCAGAGCCGACGACATGACCTACGCGATCACCCAGACCTGCTGCAACGACGCCACGTGCGTCGCCGTCTGCCCGGTCAACTGCATCCATCCGACGCCCGGGGAACCGGACTTCGGCACCACCGAGATGCTGTACATCGACCCCAAGGCCTGCATCGACTGCGGCGCCTGCGCCGACGCCTGCCCCGTCGACGCGATCTTCCCGGCGGACCGCCTCACCGGACGGCTGCGGGAGTACGAGGCGATCAACGCGGAGTATTACGCTGACCGGGCAGCCCGGGCAGCCCCGGCGGACGGGACGCCCGCACCGGCGCTCGCCTCGCCCAACTTCCACTCCTGGGGCGCCCCTTCCTTCCCCCGCTCGCTGCCCGCCGACTTCGCCCCGCTGCGGATCGCGGTCGTCGGCACGGGCCCCGCGGGCATGTACGCCGCCGAGGACCTGCTGCTGCACACCAACGCGGAGGTGACGCTGATCGACCGGCTCCCGGTCGCCGGCGGTCTCCTCCGCTACGGCGTGGCGCCGGACCACCCGGCGACGAAGGGCGCCGGCGAGACCTTCGCCCGCTTCCACTCGCACCCTCGCGTCCGGCTGCGGCTGGGCGTGGAGATCGGCCGGGACGTCTCCGTCGAGGAACTCGCCGCACACCACGACGCGGTGATCTACGCGGTGGGCGCGCCCGCCGACCGGCGGCTCGGCATCCCCGGCGAGGACCTGCCGGGCAGCGTCGCCGCGACCTCCGTCGTCTCCTGGTACAACGCCCACCCCGAGACCGGCGCGGACGCGGTCGACGTGGCGGCCGGGCGGGTCGTGATCGTGGGCAACGGCAACGTGGCCCTCGACGTCGCCCGCGTCCTCGTCATGGACCCCGACTCCCTCGCCGCCACCGACATCGCCGACCACGCCCTCGCCGCCCTGCGCGGCACGCGGATGCGGGAGGTGGTGCTGCTCGGCCGCCGTGGCCCCGAGCACGCGGCGTACACGTCGTCCGAACTGCTCGCCCTGAAGCACCTGCCGGGGGTGGACCTGCTCGTCGACGATCGGGACCCGCGGACCGGGGAGTCGATCGACACGGCCGCGCCCGGGGACAAGGCCGCGCTCCTGCGGGACGTGCCCCGCGCGGCGGTGGACTGGACGCGGGAGCCCGCGCGGGACCGGCGCAGGATCGTCCTGCGCTTCCACTCGGCGCCGGTCGAGGCACGCGGTAGGGAGCGGGTGCGGGCGGTGGTGGTGACGGAGGACGGATCGCCGACGGCCAGGGAGATCGGGGCGGGCCTGCTCGTCCGGGCGATCGGCTACCGCGGTGTACGCCTGGCGGGGCTGCCCTTCGACGAGGCCACCGGCACCGTGCCCCACGAGGCCGGTCGGGTGGCCGGACTGCCCGGCGGCTATGTCGTCGGCTGGATCAAGCGGGGGCCCTCCGGGGGCATCGGGGCCAACCGGGCGTGCGCGGAGGAGACGGTCGGGACGCTGCTCGCGGACGCGGTCGCGGGCGCACTGCCCTCCCCCACGGGCACCCCGCAGGCCTTCCGCAAGCTGGTGCGGAGCCGCAGCGCCGGTCTCGTCGACGCGCGTGGTCTCGCGGCCATCGACCGTGCCGAGCGGGCACGGGGCCGGGACGCCGGGCGCCCCCGGGTCAAGCTGGCGACGGTGCAGGAACTCGTCGCGGCGGCACGCGGCGGACGGTGGCGCCGTCCGGGCTGAGGTCCGACGTTCCGTCTGCGGTGTCCGGCCCGGGACGGCGGGCCGGCACGGCTCAGACGGCGACGGTCAGGGCCTGCCGGACCAGGATCGCGTTGAGCCGGACGGCGAAGGGGACGACGTCCGTCAGCTCCAGGGTGGTGGCCTGGGCCTTCGGCAGCTCGACGGTCACGTCGACGCAGAAGGCGAGGGCGTAGATGTCCTCTCCGGTCTCCTCGTCCTGGAGGGCGAAGAACAGGTCCCGGTAGAAACGGGTGCGCTGCTCGGACTCCTCGTAGAAGGAGAGTCCGGGCTGCCCCTCCTGCCCGGCGAGGCCGGTGAAGGCCTCGACGAGCTCACGCTCGACGGTCCCCCAGAACCCCGCCTCCGCGTACTCCGGGGGAAGGGCCTGCCGGACGGCCTCCTTGAGCGAGAGGACCATGACCAGGACGGGGGCGTGCTCCTGGAGCCCCCAGCCCCGGACCTGCCGCACGACGGTGGTGTCGGGGACTGCCGCGGCGGCCGCCCGTATCGCCTCGAAGTCGAAGTTGACGGTCGCGGGCGCGATCGCCTCCTGGAACACCCGGTCGATGGACCGGGCCCGTTCGAGATGGTCCGGTCCCACCTCGACGACGGTCCTGAAACTGGCGGCCAAAGCTCCTCCTGCATGATCTCGATGATCAGGAGGGGTCAGTATGCCGAGGCGCCCCCGCCCCGGTGGGGGCCGTCCGCCGTGCGGACAACAGGCAGGGCTCAGGACCGGCCGCGGGTCTTTCCGCCCTTGCCGCGGCCGGAACCGCTCGCGCCGCCGCCCCTGGCTCCGCTCGCGCCGCCGCTCTTGGCGCCACCCGCTCCACCGCTCTTGGCGCCACCCTTGCCGCCGCTCTTGGCACCGCCCTTGCGGGCCGCCGCGGGCTTGCCGCCGCCGCGCGCGCCACCGCCGCCGCCCGGCTTCGCGGACCTGCCGGGCTTCTGCTCCTTCTTCGGCTGCTTCTGCCCCTTCTGGGCCTCGGCACGACGGCCCCGGGTGCTGTTCACGGTCCGGCCGCGCACGATCCCGATGAACTCCTCCACCAGGTCGGGCGCCTCGTCGGCCGCCGCCCACGACAGGGCCACGCGCGACTGCGGGACGTCGTTGAGCGTCCGGTACGTGAGGTCCTTGCGGTGGTGGAGCCGGGCGAGGGACTGCGGGACGGCGAGCACGCCGACGCCCGCCGCGACGAGCTCGACCGCGTCGGCCGTCGTCTCGGGGCGCTCGTTCGCGGGGCGGCCCGGCGGCTGCTCCCAGCCGAGGGTGTCGTCGAGGGGGTGCAGCACGAGCTCGTCGGCGAGGTCCGACGCCCAGATCTCCTCGACCTCCGCGAACAGGTGGTCCTTGGGGACGACGACGACCGTGGTCTCCGTGTAGAGCGGGATGGCGCTGAGGTCGTCCCGGTCGACGGGCAGCCGGACGAGACCCGCGTCCGCGGCCCCGTCCCGGAGCGCGCCGAAGGCCTCGGCCGGGTCCAGGGCGACGAGGGTCAGCGGCACGTCGGGCAGGCGCTCGTTCCAGATCCGCACCCACTTCGCGGGCGTCACTCCCGGGACGTACGCGAGCCGGAAGGCAGGGGAAGCGGAAGAGGAAGCGGGGGAAGCGGCGGGGGAATCCGTAGGGGATTCCGCGGGGGAAACGTCCGAGCCTGTCACCCCGCAAGGCTACCGGTAGCGGACGTGGTCGGAGGTCGCCCGCATGCTCGATACCCTTGGCACCATGACGTCGCACCAGAACGCCCAGACGATGAAGCCCGCGACCGCGGCGAAGAAGCTGGGTGTGTACCTCGAAGCCACCCCCGCCGAGTTCCAGGAGGGGGTCGTCTCGCGCGCCGAGCTGACCCAGCTCCAGGCCGACCCGCCGGCCTGGCTCCAGGAGCTGCGCAAGAACGGCCCGCACCCCCGCCCGGTCGTCGCCAACAAGCTCGGCGTCTCCATCGCCGGGCTCGCGCGCGGCGGCATCACCGAGCCGCTGACCACCGAGCAGATCGACGCGATCAAGGACGAGCTCCCCGCGTGGCTGCGGAAGGAGCGGGCCACGCAGTCGGAGGTCCGCGCGGAGACCGTCCGCATCAAGGAGCGGGACGCGGAGCGGGCGCGCCGCGACCAGAGCGCCTGACACCCCCCGTACTCCTCTCCACCGGCCCGTACCGAAGCGATTCGGTACGGGCCGGTGTGGCGTGCGGGCGGGTGCGGGAGTCATGTCCCCATGAGTGACACGAGCACCGCCTCCGAGCCCCCGGTCGTCGTCGGCGTGGACGGCTCCGAGCACAGCCTCCGCGCCCTGGACTGGGCCCTGGACGCCGGGGAGCGCCTCGGCGCGCCCGTCGTGGTGGCCCATGTCCGCTCCGACGCGCTCCAGCTCGGGTCCGCCCGGATCGCCTCCCTGGGCAAGGAACCGGAGCTGCCCGACACCGTGCTGAACGCGGTCAGGACCGTCGTGGAGGAGCGCGGGCACACCGTTCCCGTCCGGTACGTCTCCCTCGACGGGACCGTCGCCGACGCGCTGCCGTCGGCCGCGCGGGGCGGGCGGCTCCTGGTGACCGGCTCCCGCGGGCACGGTGGCTTCGTGACGCTGCTGCTCGGCTCGACCAGTCGCACGCTGGCGATGACGGCGCCCTGCCCGCTCGTGGTCGTGCCGCACGAGGCGCGCACGGTCGAGCCGGGCGCCGCGGACAAGGGGCGGGTCCTGTTGGGCCTGCAGACCGAGGAGACGCCGGACGAGGTGCTGGCCTTCGCCTTCGAGACGGCGCAGGGGCGGGGCGTACCGCTGGAGGCCGTGACCGCCTTCCGGCTGCCCCCGCAGCCGGGGGCGCTGCTCGCGGCCCCGTCGCCGGCGCTCCAGGTGCCGCCGCCGCTGCCGGAGGCCGACGACTCGGCGGAGATGCTGCGGGAGGCGGGGCGGGAGCAGGAGGAGCGGTTGCGGCCCTTCGCGGAGCGGTGGCCGGGTGTCCGGCTGGTTCCGTCCGTCGTGCCGGGGGATGCTGCGGGGCGGCTCGTGGAGGGTTCGCGAGATGCTGGTCTGGTGGTCGTGGGACGGCACCACCGGCACCGGATCGGCTCGCTGCTCATCGGTTCGGTCGCCCATGCGGTGCTGCACCACGCGCACTGTCCGGTCGCGGTGGTCCCTCCGCCGGGCGGGGGGACCACCGGTGCCCTCGGGACATGACAGTCCCCGGCGGTCCGGGTCGGTTCGCGCGGTCGTCGGCCGTCGCCGACGGCTCCGTGCCCGACCGGCCCCGCCGGGGGCCTGGCCAGAGCCGAGTCAAGGGTCACGCGGGCCTTCGGACGTCTCCGTCGGCGGGTGCGGCTCTTTCCGGTAATCCGGTGTAAAGAAGAGTTTCCTCCTTTTTTCGCCCGATTCAAGGGGTTCTGAAACTTTTTTTACGACTCTTTGTCGCGCGGAGACGCCTGCTGGTAGAAGGGGGTCATGCCCACCCCGGATCAGGCCACCCGCGATCAGACCGCCGCGGCGCGCCGCAACGTCCAGCCGCCCCCGGCCCAGGCCTCGCTCGGCGCGGGCGTCGTCGTGACCGACGCGTCCGGCCGGGTCCTCCTCGGGCTGCACCGGTCCGGTGTGTGGGAGCTGCCCGGCGGCAAGGTCGAGCCGGGCGAGTCCGTGGAGGACGCGGCGGTGCGCGAGCTCGCCGAGGAGACGTCGCTCGTCGCGGACGCCGCCGACGTGGAGGTGCTGGGGCTGATCCTGGACTCGGTCACCTCGGCGGCGCTGACCCGGATGACCGTGGCCACGGTGGTACGCGGCTTCCGCGGCGCGCCGGCCGTCACCGAGCCGGACAACATCGAGCGCTGGGCGTGGACGGATCCGGACGACCTGCCGACGGCGCTGTTCGTACCCTCGGGCCAGGTCCTGAAGATGTGGCGTCCCGGACTCCCGGTGCCCGACGGCCCGTTCCACCGCTATGCGATGAGCCGCCTGTCCCGGTGACGCGGCGCCGCGCTCAGCCGGTGAGGGTGCGGGCGAGCCGGAACCCCACGTCGTCGATGCGGAGCGTGGGGTGGCTGCGGCGGCGTACGGAGGCGCGGCAGCTCCAGTGCTCGTCGAACCAGCCGCCGCCGCGCAGCACCCGGTAGCCGCCGTAGACCTCGGCGTCGTAGACGTCCCAGCACCACTCCCAGACGTTTCCGAGCATGTCGTGGAGCCCCCAGTCGTTGGGGCGGCGTCCGCCGGTCTCGTGGAGTCGCTCCGCGGAGTTCCCCCGGTGCCAGGCGATCTCGTCGAGCGGCCCGTACCGCGCCTCCGTGGTGCCGGCGCGGCAGGCGTGCTCCCATTCGGCCTCGGTGGGCAGCCGGTAGCCGTCGGCGTCCAGGTCCCACGCGGCACCGTCCGGGTCGCCGTCCGGGTCGCCGTCCGTGATCCGGTACGCGGGGGTGAGCCCCTCACGGTCGGAGAGGGCGTTGCAGAAGCGGACCGCGTCCCCCCAGGACACCCCCTCCACCGGGAGCCGGTCACCGTGCGCGGTGCTCGGCCGCTCCCCCGTGACCCGCTCGTAGAGCTCCTGGGTGACCGGGTGGGCGGCCAGACCGTACGCCGGGAGGTCGACCGTCCAGCGTCGCTCGGTGCGCCGGTCGGACAGCGTGACCCGGCCCGCCGGGACGGCGATGATCCCGTGCTCCGCGCTCGTCTTCATGGGTGCATGATCGCAGCAGCGGTGGACTGCCACGTCGCGTCACCGAGCGGTGTGCGGCGGGCGTGGCTAGCGTGGCTCACAGGAACACGACATCGATCGCAAGAGAGAGAGTCACCGTCATGGCCGCACGACCTGAAGGCACGCCGGTCTGGACCGACGCGATGTTCACCGATGTCGAGGGCGCCAAGACGTTCTACGGCGACGTGCTCGGCTGGACCTTCGGCGAGTCCTCCACGGAATACGGCAACTACACGCAGGCGTACAAGAACGGCAAGGCGGTCGCGGCCGTCGTGCCGCCGATGCCCGGGCAGGACGGCGAACCGAAGTCTGCCTGGTGTCTGTACTTCGCCTCGCCGGACGTCACCGTCACGGCGGCGAAGATCCGGTCGGCGGGCGGCACCGTCCTCATGGAGCCGATGCAGGTCGGCGACTTCGGGTCGATGTGCATCGCGCAGGACCCGACGGGTGCGGCGTTCGGCATCTGGCAGTCGGGCGTCCACGAGGGCTTCGAACTGGAGGGTGAGACCGGCTCGTACGCCTGGGCGGAGGTGTTCACCCGCGAGCCGGCGACGTCCGACGCCTTCTTCACCGCCGTCTTCGGCTACGCCTCCAAGAAGATGAAGGACGAGCACGTCGACTACCGGGTCTTCGACCTGGGAGGGGAGATGCCGGTCCTGGGGCGGATGAAGATGACCCCGGAGGACTTCCCCCCGGAATTCGCCCCCTACATCCAGATCTACTTCGCCGTCGACAACTGCGACAAGGCCGTCGAGGCGGCCGAACGTCTCAAGGGGCGGAAGCTCTTCGGGCCGATGGACAGCCCGTTCGGCCGGTTCGCGGCGATCATCGACCCGCAGGGCGCCACCTTCGCGGTCATCGACCTCAAGACCACCGTCGGCGACATGCCCGAGATGGTCTGACCCCACCCGTAGCACCCGGAACCGCCCCGGAGCCTCACGGCCTGCGGGGCGGTTCCATGTGACACCCGTCAGGCCCTGTCACGGACGGCGACGATGCCGTTGAAGACACCCACGTACGCGGTGCCGTCCGGGCCGATGGTGATCGGCGCCCAGTTGTTGTCGTAGGCGAGGCCTGTGCCGGTGAAGCGCGAGAAGGCCCGCTGTCCGGTGCGGAAGTCGACGGCCGTGAGGTACCAGGCGTCGATGCCGAAGGAGTTCGGGCGCTTCTCGTAGAAGTAGAGCAGCCCGTTGGCGGTGGAGAGCTTCGGGACGGTGGAGGGCGAGCGGACGTCGCTCTCCCAGACGGTGTCGCAGCCGCTGCCGTCGGCGCGGACGTCGATCCTCGTCGCGCCACCGACGACGCTGCGGCCGAGGGTGAGCGTACTCGGGTTCTCGTAGCCGTAGTTGTTCTCGACGACGAGGCTATTGCCCCAGCTGATGAGGGAGTTGTCGGTGGTGGAGGCCCCGGAGCGGAAGACCGGGATCTTGCAGACGACCCGCTCGGCGGCGGGGACGTCGGCGCCGCGCCGGTAGACGATGACGTTCATCCGGTCGTCGGCGTTGTCGGTGATGGCGACGTACTGGTCCCGGTCGCCGAACAGGTCGGGGGTCGTGCCCGAACCCTGGTTCACGGAGCCGGGCTTGGTGCCGGTCCCCCGGTCGTACGTCTCGCGCCACTCGACGCGCGGGGTGCCGTCGCCGTCGGCGCGGAAGCCGTACAGGGCGTGGTCGGTGACGATGGAGACGCCGTCCTCGGCGACGGAGAAGGAGTTCTGGATCTCCTCGCCGTCGAGCCTGATCGCGCGGAGCGCGCCCGTCGCCGGGTCGACGGTGCCGACGCGGCCGAGCCGGGTGACCCACCAGATGCGGCCGTCCCAGTCGGGCATGACGGAGGTGACGGGGTCGCAGACGCCGCTCGGGAAGAGATTGGTCCAGGTCACGCAGTCGTGCGGGACGAGGGAGGTGAGGTCCCAGTCGTTCTCGACGACGAACTCCCAGGCACCGTCGGCCTTCTGGCGGTGGGCGATGCGCAGGACGTGCTGGCGGGAGTCGGCGAGGACGACCCGGTCCTGGTTGTCGAGGTAGAAGTAGGCGCCGCCGGAGGTGTCCTTGAAGATCTCCTCATTCTCTGAGCATGAGGAACCGGGCCGCCACCACTGCCTCTGGCACACCAACGCCCGGACCCGGCACGGCCGGCGAGCGCTAGAGCGTCCCTGGCCGTCGCATATGCCGCTCAATGACGGTGGAGTCGAACCCCGACGTCCCTGTACGCGCCTCACTCAATGCCCCCGCACTCGCGCAGCGCGCTCTTTCGCTTCCGCGTTTCGCAGCAGCTCCCTCTGCTGAGCAAGACCCGCTTCGGCGACGGCAGCGAGAGCCGGGACTCGGATGGAGAGGTCGGTGAAGTAGTCGATGAGGTGTTGGTGCCTGGTCGACTCCTCTCCCCACCATGAGTCGACCCATGCGACGCCGGCCGCGATGTGCGCGGCGGGTACGCCGTGGTCGAGGAGAAGTGGACCGAGATTTTCCAGTGTTTCGTTCCGCTGGCCCACGAGGGCTTCGAGAAGCTTGTCTGGGGTGACAATGCTGTCACTGATCAACTGCTCTGCCAGGTTGCGGTCAGCGCCTACAAGCTGGACAAGTGGGCTGTGGCCGATACGTGGAAGGTCGGCACAGCGGACGGTAAGGCGGTAGCGGTGGCTCTGTGGGAGGCGGCCCAAGTGCAGGTCGCACCCGTGGGGCTCGGGTGCGGCAAAGTAACCCTGCTCGGCCATTTCGTCGAGGCGCTCCGTGTACCACGCTTCCAGCAGATCGGGGTCGTGCTCGGCAAGGTGGGTAAGGAGCTGTCCGGCACGCCACTGGTCGTGCTGAGGCAGATCCTCGGGGCGAATGTGGCGTACGGCGTCACACCAGGTTGCTCGCCATGTGTCCGGGAGTGAGGGTCCGTGGGGTTGTCCGATGGCGAAGATCACCGCCGTGCTGCCGGCAACGACAGCGTCCGGGTGGCGCAGCAAACGGTGTAGTACCTCGTGCGGCTCGTCACGGAGGAAGATCGAGTCGAGCAGCCAGGCGTCTTCAGCGCGCATCTTCGCGACCACGAGCTGGGCAGCCGTGTCGTCTGCACCTCGTCCGAGGATGGTGGAGATGACGCCAGCTCTGAAGCGGGGATCATCCAGCACAGAGGCGAGGACCTCAACAGACAATGTGTCGGGGGAAGTCGTGAGCCATCTGCTCAGTACGGCTCGCTGAATCGCCGGGCTGCCAGCTGCCGTTGCTGCTGCGTGCCAGGCGGCGGGATCGGTGAGGTGCGGCACCATTTGATCGGCGACCCAGGTGCCGCCTGCGTGGTCTCCCGCGAGCTCGGATTGCTCGGCCAAGGCGACGAATCGCGCGACTCCGGCAGTCGGGCCGAGCGCAGCGATCCCTTGGGCGAGAGATTCCACTGTGCTGACGCCGCCTGGGACGGTGTCGTTCTGGTGGCCCATGGCGTCCCGACGACTCCAGCCGGTGAAGGACTCCACATCAGGATCGACGTCCAGTGCCGGAAGGTTGCGTCCTTCGTCGCCAGCCCGCGCATCTGCGGCGTTGAGCATGCGCCGAGCACGGAGAGCAAGACCGGGAAAGGTCTGGAGCAGATGATGCAGGGTAGCCAGCATGCGAGCCCCTCCCTTCGTTCCCTGGTCCTTCTGTTCCTTGCTCGGTTCGTTGTTGTGCGGAACGAACCCTTCACCGAGCCGTACCCATGAGCCGGCCAGGTCCAGCAGGGGAACAACCGCGGCGGGGGCGTTGTTCAGGCCGTCCGGTCGATCGGTCTCCTCGATCACAGGCGCAACCTGGTCCCACAAGGAGATGAGCCGAGCCAGGTTCTCAGCACTTTCGACGCCCCGGGCAAGTGTGACCGTGTTGGGGCTACCCGGGTCAGTCCAGGTCCCAGACGTTTCGGCAGAGAAGACGCTCGCGAGCACCTCAGTGGCTACACCCCATTCAGCCGGAGAGCGGTGAGTACTCAGCCACTCCAGGACGGGCTTCAACAACAGCCCTCGAATCTCGAACACGGTTCCGAAGTCCGGATCGATCGATTTGGCCAAGTCGTCGAGCACACGCAGTGGGTGCTGCGGGGTGGCGTGGCGTGAACGCTCGTCACCCACGGCAAGGTCGAGCAGAGCGGTTATCGCTTCAGGCAGTAGGTACTGGGTCGCCGACTGTGCAAGTTGGCGAGCAGCTGCGTCACCTTGCCGGTCCACGGTGGTGCCGCCCATTTGCTTGGAATCACGCGGGACGGCGAGGACCGTACGAGCCTGGGCGACCGCGAACTGTGCAGCCTCTCGGTCCAGGCGGGCGTATTCGGACACCAACGAGAAGGTGCCGGTGTCCCACTCGGTCGGTGCGGGCAAGGCTCCAACCCAGTTCTCGACTGCCGTCCGAGCGTCCGAGGAGACCGAGACCTGGGCTACGGATATGGCGGCGGAGACGAGGTCACGGCTCCTGGTCGGGAAGGCGTCACAGAGAGTGGACCACGGCCTGCCTGCCGGACGCGTGAAGAACCACCGGGCAATCAGTGGTGCGCGCAGCGCTGGTTGCAGCCGCCAGACGTCGTGAACCGTCTCTACGAGGCCGTGGCGCGCAAGGCGCTCCATCAGGCCGGACATCCTGGCCGGCGGCTCGCCGACGAGAGGCGCGAGCGCGTAAAGCGTGTCGCTTGACGCCCCTCCCAGTGCCGCTACACAAGCCAGAGCATCGACGGCTGTCTCGGTCTCTGTGATACGGCGGAGATGACGCTCTACGTTGGCCAGGTGTGCTGCGCCGTTGGCTACCCGTCCTCCCTCTCCCGTCGTGAACAGCTGGCACAAGGTGACGGCCCAGCCCGGTCGTCCAGCCGCCTGGTCGAGAACTGCCGCCCGGGCCCGGTGCCCAGTGACACCCAGAGAGGTGACCAGTGCGTTCATGTCGGATCGCTCCAACAGGTCGATGTCGAAGCGGACAGCGCCGGGCAGGGCGCCTGCCACCTCGTCTGCCCTGTCGGGCCAGGTGGTCGCGACGATGGCGAAAGCATGTTCCGCACTGTGACGCGCCCGCCGCAGCACACGCATCTCGTCGATACGAGCGTGGGCATCGTCCACGACAACGGCGGCAGGGCGAGACGTCAGCAGTTCGTCTAGGATTCGGTCTGCTTGCGCCTGCTCCAGGTAAGCAACCTTGCCTATCAGTTCGACGGTGAGCCGGGTTTTCCCCACACCGGGCACGCCAGCCAACACGACATCCCGGCCGCAGGCGACGGTCTCGTTGAGATTGGCCAGATCAGTCTCTCGTCCAAGGAGATCGGTGTGCTCAACGTCGTCGTCCGCCAGGTCCAGCGGCCGGTCAAGCAGAGCCTCCAGTTCTCCTTTGATGCCGAGGAGGTTCAACCTCCACAACGGCTCCTTGGCAAGACGGGAAGCGAACCAGTCCCGGGCATAGATGTGCGGCGCTGGGAGACCACGATCTACACACAGCCGATCCATGGAAGCGCGCCTGGTAGCGTCGACAGGCTGGGAGCAGGCCATCACAATCAGATCGGCTTGCACACCCTCTTCACGCATCCGACGAAGGCCCGTGCGCAGGTTCGCCACAGGATCACCCGTAGTGACGAGCAGACGCCACGAGCATCTGCGTCCTGAGGGCCCCACGGGAAGTAGATGTCGGCGTCGCGACCGAAGTCATGCCCACCCTCAACCGCGGACAGGCCCGGATACTGTGATTGCAGGAGCGCACAGGCGCAACGTTCAAACTCCGTTGGATGGATAGCCTGTTCATCCATCGCCCGGCGCACGCGTGCAATGAGATCCATGGATACTCATGCTACGCGCAACCGGTATCCGTACGCTCCATCTGGCGGTGGCCCCGCACCTGGAGGAAGACCGCACCAGGCAGGCACGGGAACGGCCAGGCGAGAGGAAAGCTCGGCAGTGAGAGGTTGCCCCTCGAACGTAGTCGACCACAAAGGTGTCCACCGCAGGCCGAGGCGAGACCTTCCCACGCGGTTCGACGGCTGCAACGCCGCTTGCGAGGCGCACCAGCCCTGGTCGATGGACGCACGTAGGCCGCCTCAAGCTGACCCGTCGTCGCCGGCTTCGAGTTGCGTTTCAAGTGCCATTTCGACAGCCGATACCGCCTCGGCCAGGCTCCGGAAGACCTGAGTGCTGCGCCCAAGCCGTTTCGTCCCCCGCGCCAGAGGCTCACGCATCTGCCGCTCGCAGACGACGAAGTCGGCGTAGCCGGCCGCGCAGGAGAGATAGACCATGTCGATCACGTCATTCGGCTTCCACGTGGTGCCGCGGTTGAGGTGACGTTCATGGAGCATCTCCCGGAAGAGGCCCAGGGCCGGAAGGGAGCTCATCTTCTGAACGGGCTGAGAGCTTGTGCCCCAGTCCTTCAATTGCTCCGGCGTCATCCCCGCAGCAAAGGATTCCTCGGCCACCTTGTTCCGCAGGTCGCTGAGAAGCCATGCGTCGATCGCCTTGCGCTTCTGCTGAGCATCGCCGCTGTGGGTGTCCAGCCAGTCACTGAATTCCTGGTTCGCCTCCGTCCAGCCGAGCTCAGGACCACGCTCCCCAGCTTCCGAGTCCAGCATGGTGTCGATCAGGCTCAAGGCAGAAACAAGCGCCTTGTGCTGGAACGCTGCCCGCGGTGGAAAGTCCGCCGGCGCCGGAGCGGGAACGAAGCCTCTGGCGGCGGAATGAGCCGAGTTCGGCTCCAGCGTCACGACCGGCGTCATCGCCTCGGCCTGCCCGATCTCCGCACGGAACATCAGACGGAGTTCATCCCTCCACACCTCCAGCGGATCCCGCAACTGCCAGCCCCTGCTGAATTGAAGAATGGACAGGCCTAGACGGTAGCGCCCCTCCGCGTTCGACCACTTGGTCGTCTCGTAATAGTGCCCCGACGAAGCGGGAAGGATGATCTTGCGCTCCGCTGACCACTGTGCAAGTCGAAGAGCCGCGACTCGATCATCCGCCGTTCCGCTCCGCTGCCCCCTCATCGCATCGCTTACGAGGCGCCATTTGTTCTGATCCAGATAGACGACGAGCCGTCCGGCCAACTGATCGGCTCGGTCAAGCCGGGGGAGCTCGAACACGATGCTGTCGCCCTTGAGAGTCTCCACAACCAAGCCCTCGAAGGTCGGCGGGTAGGAGACCTGAGACAGCAGACTTGTCGGCTCGAACAAGGGACCAGGCAGCGGCAGCCGCGCCTCCTTGCCATCGGACCTGACCAATACGAGGGCGTCCGAACCACGATCGGCTGTGATCATCACGATGGGCAACTCGTCTGGGCTCTCCATCCGCTCATGATGCACAAGCAGCGACTCTGAGGACACGACGGTCCGATGATCGGCACTGCCTCGGGGCGCAGGTCAGGCATGCCAGATCGCCTGTACGACCCCCAGGCGAGGAAGTCACTGACCCCGGCGACACACCTGATGACTCGTCAGCAAAGTCAGCAAAAGGTCAGCATTCAACTGACCAGACCTGCTCCCACACGAGCACACCGTAGAAGCGCACCGCACCGGCTGCGCCACCGAGAGAGGGTACGAAACCATCCCTCCCAGTGGCACGCCGAAAGCCGGAGGCACGGCCGAGCGAAATTTCTTCGGACATCGGCCGTGAGGAGAAAACCCCCAGCTCAGCGCACCCGCCCCCGCGCCTTCAGCTGTGTCACCGGGACCCCTGGGGTGGGCAGGCGTCCGCCGTCGTCGCCCTTGACCTCGCCGAAGCGGTCGCTCGTCATCCACCCCCTCGCGCGCCTTGCGGATCTCCTCGTCCGTGCGGCCCACGAAGTTCCACCACCACTTGATCCGTCGACGTTTCCGCAGGTCAGAGGCGTTCGATTCCGTAGAAGTCAGCAAAAGTCAGCATTGACGCAGAGGACCTGACAAAGAGCTGACGGGCCCTCTACCCAGAGTGATCAAGCCCTGTAAAACTGGCGCGATGAGACGTGTGCACCTGGAAGCGGCCGAAGACCATGTCGAGCGCCTGGCGAGAGAACACGATCCCGTGGGAGCCGTGAAGGAGCTCATCTGGAACGCGCTGGACGCGGACGCCACCAAGGTCACGGTGACCATCGAGCGGTCGGCCACTGGTGCGGTGGACAAGGTCATGATTGCGGACGACGGGGAGGGCATCACCCCTGAGGGCTGCACGACAGCTTTCGAGAAGATCGGTGGTTCGTGGAAGAAGCACAGCCACACCACGGTCGGCGGCCGCCCCTTGCACGGCCGTGCCGGCCAAGGCCGTCTGCGCGCGTTCGCCCTCGGCGCTTTCATCAGGTGGACGACCGTCGCCAAGGGAATTCACAGCCTGCGGAAGACAACGGTGACGGCACACAACGCCTCGCGCAACGACTTCCAGATCGGCGACTCCACGCCCACGGAGGAACCGACGGGAACGCTGGTCGAGGCTTGGGGCCGGCAGTCGGTGGTTCTGGACCGCCTCACCGCCGATCGCGCACGGAGTCTGCTGACGACGGAGTTCGCTCCGTACCTGGCCAGGTATCCCAAGGTCGAGATCGTCTTCGACGGGGAGAAGATCGACCCCACTGCGGTCATCCAGAAACAGTCCGAGGAACGCATCGAGTTCGAGCACGACGGCGCTATGGAAACCGCTGTCGTCCGGATCATCGAATGGGACATGCGGGTGGAACGCGAGCTCCACCTGTGCGATGCCCTCGGTGTCCCCGTCGACATCACGGAGACGAGGATCCAGGCGCCCGGTTTCGATTTCACCACCTACGTCCTCTGGGGCCGGATGACGGAGCACCGGGGTGACTTCCTGCTGGGCGAAGCGTCCGACGGCCCGGTGGCATCGCTTCTGGCCGCCACGCGGGAACACCTGAGGTCGTACTTCCGGAAGCGGGCCGTGGAGCGCCGCAAGGAGGTGGTCGACCAGTGGAAGGACGCCGGCCTCTACCCGTACGACGCCGAGCCGACGAGCGAGGCCGAGAAGGTCGAGCGGGAGACGTTCGACATCGTGGCATCTACCATTCACCGCCATATGCCTCGGCCGGCGAAGCATCAGAAGGCCACGCTCGCCCTGCTGCGCGAATCGGTCAAGCACCAGCCGAGCAACGTGAACCGGATCCTCGACGAGGTCTTCCGCCTCACGAGCGACGACAAATCGGAGCTCGATCGCCTGCTGAATCGTACGAGTCTGTCGAGCATCATCAGGGCGTCCACGAGCGTTGCGGACAGGTTGGATTTCCTCGCGGCCCTCTCGCACATGGTCTTCGATCCGGAGGTCAAGAAGCTCGTCAAGGAGAGGTCGCAGCTCCACAAGATCCTTGAGAACGAGACGTGGGTGTTCGGCGAACACTACCAGTTGCTCGTGAGCGATCGCTCCCTCGACCAGGTGCTCGATCGCCACCTCGACCTTCTCGGGCGGGACAACCGGAGTCCTCAGCCCGTGTACCGGGAAGACGGATCGGTGGGGATCGTCGACCTCATGCTGTCGAGGTCCAGGCGCGAGCACGATCGGCAGCAGCATCTGGTCGTGGAGTTGAAGGCACCCAAGGTCAGGGTAGGTGACAAGGAGCTCCAGCAGATCAAGAGCTATGCGCTCGCCGTGGTCGAGGACGCCCAGTTCGCGGACGTCAGGGCCGAGTGGGACTTCTGGCTCGTCACTTCAGAGATGAGCAAGGTCCTGAGAGCGGAAGCCAGGCAGGCAGGAAGGCCCCGGGGGTGCATCTGGGATCTGAAGGAGAACGAATACACCGTCCGCGTCTGGGTCAAGACATGGTCGGAGCTGATCGACGAGAGCAAGGGCCGCCTGCAGTACTTCAAGGAGCATTTCGACCATGACCCGTCGGTCGAGCAGGCAATCGACTACCTGCGTCACTCCCATCTCCCGTACCTTCCAGACGCTCTGATTCCAGCTCCGCGTGAAGGGCAGACAGCCAATACCGGAGCCGGCGTCCCGGGCTCGACGGAGGCAGCAGCGGATCTGGTGTGAAAGTAGGCGCGACGGCAGAGCCCCAGGCCACGGACCTGAGACTCTATCGTCGCCCCGCTACACCGGGAGGTCCGGCCGCACAGGTACTGCGGTCGTACCTCGGGAACCTGCCTGGGTCGGCGATCCGCCGTATCGTCAGCTCCGGTTCCTGTCCCAGGGGGCGCGTCAGTGGGGAGTCCGGACTGCTCGATCAGTCCTCCGATCGAAGCCGCTGACGAGCCGCCTCAAGCTGCTGGTGATAGTCGGATGCGAACAGCTCAGGAAGTGCCTTGTCGAGCGTTCCGGCGATCCGGTGGATCGGCGCCCAGACCGCCTGATCGTCGACAACGCGGCTGAGGTCCGTCATCTGGAGCTTCTCCAGCCAGTGCGACAGCACCAGTGCCTCGTCACTCGTGAGCTTGATCGTCACCTGCCTATCGCTCATGCACACCCCTACGGCTCGGCCCACCCCTGACCGCCGAACCTACTGGCCCTGGACCTTGACCAAACACATAGGGGCACCCCTGTCCCGGACACTCCAGTGGGCACCCCACGGCAGCGCGTTTCAGCACCGCCGAGAACCCCCGCCGGACGAGGGGTTGCCGAAGAGCATGACCACGAGGACGGTCAGGAGCGTTCCGGCAGCTCCGAGCAGCTTTTGCAGGACTGCGGCAACGAGGGCGACGGCCGCGATGATCAGGGCGAGGATCGGCCAGACGATCCAGAACTTCTCGGCCGGGTAGCCCTTCAGCCAGAAGCACACTTCGCGGCCGCTCCCCGCGATCAGGCGCTCGTGTCGTCAGACGCGCGGCTGCTGCTGCGTGATGCAGTGGATCCCGCCGCCGTTCGCGAAGATCTCGCGGGCGTCGACGAGTTCGATTTCGCGCCCGGGGTAGAGCTTCGCGAAGGTCGCGGCGTTCTCCTCGTCGCGCGGGTCGTCGAAGCCGCACAGCACGACCGCGCCGTTGGCGACGTAGTGGTTGATGTAGCTGTAGTCGACCCAGCCGTGGCCGTCGTCCTCCAGCACGGTCGGCGCCGGGATCTCGACGACCTCGAGGGCGCGTCCACGTGCGTCGGTGGCGGAGCGCAGCAGCTTGAGGTTCTCCTTGCCGACCTCGTGGTCCGGGTGCGCCGGGTCGGGCTGGGTGTGGCACAGGACCACGCCGGGGCGGGCGAAGGAGGCGATGATGTCGACGTGGCCGCGGGTCCCGTTGACGTCGTAGTCGCGGGTGAGGCCGCGAGGCAGCCAGATGACCTTCTCGATTCCGAGGTACGCGCGCAGTTCGGCCTCTACGTCATCCTTGGTCCAGCCGGGGTTGCGTCCCTTGTCGAGCTGCACGGTCTCGGTGATCATGACGGTGCCCTCGCCGTCGACGTGGATACCGCCGCCCTCGTTGACCATGCGCGACACGTACCGCTTGGCGCCGGACAGTTCGATGACCTGCTCGGCGGTGTGCTGGTCGCGTTCCCACGTGGCCCATTCCTGGGCGCCCCAGCCGTTGAAGATCCAGTCCGCGGCGGCCAGGTTGCCCGCGCCGTCGGTGAGGAAGGTCGGGCCGCTGTCGCGGATCCAGGCGTCGTCGAGCGGGCGTTCGACGACGGTGAGCGGCGTGGCGACGTACGGCGCGATGCTGTCGGCCTCGCCGACGTTGGCGATCATGGTGACCGGTTCGTAGCGGGCTATGGTCTCGGCGACCTTGCCCCAGGCGACGCGGGCGTGGTGCAGGTCGTGGTCAGGGCCGTCGAACGTCGCGTTGGACGTGGGCCACGCCATCCAGGTCCGTTCGTGCTCGACCCACTCGGCGGGCATCGAGAAGCCGTCTGCGGCCGGGGTGTTCGTCATGTCGGAATTCCTTGTCCGGTGCTCGGTGAGGGTGAAGGGTCGTGGGTCAGAGGAAGTAGAGGCGGTTGAGGGAGACGGAGTCGGCCGGCTCCGACATGACCGGGTCGCCGTCGAGGGTGACCAGCCCGGTGTCGGCGGCGACCCGGACCTCGGCGGTGCGGTTGTTGAAGTGCATCGCCGCAGGTCCGATCCCGCGCGTGCCGCGTACTCCGACGCGGCGCCGCTTGGTGGGCATCAGGTCGCCGCCGGTCTCGGCGGCTGCCTGGCTGGTGAACGCGACCGACAGTTCCGCCGGGGCTCCGCCGTGTGCGCCGAACTGCGGTCCGAGTACCAGTGGTTCACATGTGTCGGTGGAGGCGTTGGGGTCGCCGACGACGCCGTACGCGGGGAACCCGGCCTTGAGTACGAGCTCCGGCTTGGCTCCGAAGTGGTCCGGCCGCCACAGCACGAGGTCGGCCATCTTGCCGGGCTCGATCGACCCGACCTCGTGCGAGAGTCCGTGCGCGATCGCCGGGTTGATGGTGAGCTTGGCGATGTAGCGCAGTACCCGGGCGTTGTCGTGCCGTCCGTCGGCGGGGTCGCCTGCCAGGGGCCCGAGTTCGGCCTTCATCTTGCCTGCCATGGCGAACGTACGGCGGACGGTCTCGCCCGCGCGGCCCATGCCCTGGGCGTCGGACGACGTGATGGGGATGACGCCGAGGTCGTGCAGTACATCCTCTGCACCCATCGTCCCGGCCCGGATGCGGTCACGCGCCATCGCGGCGTCGCCGGGCAGGTCCGGCTTGAGGTCGTGCGCGGACACGATCATGCCGAAGTGCTCGGCGAGCGCGTCGCGTCCGAACGGCAGCGTCGGGTTCGTCGACGAGCCGATGACGTTCGCGACCCCGGCCATGCGCATGACGTTGGGTACGTGCCCGCCACCGCAGCCCTCGATGTGGTACGCGTGGATGGTGCGTCCTTCGAGCACCGCGAGGGTGTCCTCTACCGACAGGCATTCGTTCAACCCGTCGGTGTGCAGGGCGACTTGCACGTCGTGGTCCTCGGCGACGCGCAGCGCGGTGTCCAGTGCCCTCGCGTGTGCGCCCATGTCCTCGTGGACCTTGAAGCCGGATGCGCCGCCCTCGACGAGTGCCTCGTCGAGCGGGCCGCGGCCGGAGGATGAACCGCGGGCCAGGAAGGCGATGTTGACCGGCCACGCGTCGAACGCGGAGAAGGCGTGCCGCAGCGCCCACGGCGAGTTGACGCCGACGCCCCACACGGGCCCGAACTCCTGCCCGACGATCGTCGTCACGCCCGCGGCGAGCGACGCCTCCATGATCCGCGGGCTCATCAGGTGGACATGCGTGTCGATGGCGCCCGCGGTGGCGATCAGGCCCTCGCCGGAGACGATCGTCGTGCCGGTGCCGACCACCACGTCCACGCCGTCGAGCGTGTCGGGGTTTCCGGCCCGGCCGATCGAGGCGATGCGGCCTTCGCGGATGCCGATGGACACCTTGCGGATGCCCTGCACGGCGTCGATGACGACGACGTTGCTGATCACGACGTCGCACGTCTCGCGGACGGTCTCCGCCTTCAAGTGCAGCCCGTCGCGTGCGGTCTTGCCGAACCCGGCCAGGAACTCCTCGCCGTGCTGTTGCGCGTCCGACTCGATCTCGATGATCAGCCCGGAGTCGCCGAGCCGGATGCGGTCGCCGGCGCGCGGGCCGTACGTCGAGGCGTAGTCGCGGGGATCGAGGAATCCCCCGGTCGCGGCAGTCATCAGACCGCACCTTCCTTGTAGATCCGGGGCTCTGCCGTCACGTCGGTGCCGGTGTCGAGGTAGCCGCAGGCGTGCGCGCGGCGCAGTGCCTCGCTCTTCGCGCCGGGCGCGTCCAACGGCCCGTCGACCAGTCCGGCGAAGCCGATCGCGATGCGCGTCCCGCCGATCGGGACCAGGCCGACCGAGACCGTCGCGCCCGCGTCGAAGCGCACCGTGGCGCCGGCCGGGATCGCGGCGCGACGCCCGTAGGCGGCCGAACGGTCGAACAGCAGCCGGGGGTTGGCTTCGAAGAAGTGGAAGTGCGACGTGACGCTGACCGGCACCTCCGCGGTGTTGCGCACGTCGACGGTCACCACGTCGGCGTCGGCGAACGGATCGTTCGGGGCGTCCCCGATCAGCACCGCACCGGGCGCCTCGTCACCCAGTGAGCCGGGTCCGGCCTCGTCGGGCTGCGGTGCGGCGAAGCCGCCGGTACGCGAACCGCCGGCGTGGCAGGCGCGGTCGACCGGGGTGGGAGGCGCACCCGCACCTTCGGCGGACCGGAACGGGTCGGTGACCACGGCGAGCCGCGTGGCGTCGTCGAAGACCGCCTCGACCTGGATGTCGCCGACGATGTCGACGACCCCGGGCAGCACGTCGTCGGGGCCGAGCACGCTGCGTGCGAGGTCGATGGCCTCGACGAGGCGCCTGCCGTCGCGGGCCGCCTCACAGACGGTGTCGGCGATCAGCGCGTGGGCTTCGGGGACGTTGAGCCGCAGGCCGCGGGCGCGGCGGGCACGCGCGAGCTCGGCCGCCGTGAAGATCAGCAGCCGGTCGCGCTCCGTCGGGGTGAGTCGCATGGAACCTCCGATTGGTGCGCCGGTCAAGGCAAGAGCGAACGGCGTTCCGAAGAAACGTCAACACCGTTGGGGTAGAAGGAAGTACGCCGCGTGTTCGTGGGGTCGGGTCTTCCCGGCGGCGACATCGCGCGTCCCGGCACGTCACCGCGGTCGAGGCCGCCGGCGATCACAGGGCGCCGGATGGACTCCGGCGCATGCCTCGTCGGCCACGCGGCCGAGGGCGGGTTCGGCAGGGTACGCCTGCCGGCCGCCCCGGTGCGGCCGGTCTCTTCGCGGATCGAACCGATGCCGTCGGCGCTCGGGCCGGGGCGGGCGCGGGGTCCGGCGTCCTTCAGGAGCGGGGCGAACGCCGGGTGTCCGGCGTCCTTCAGGAGCGGGCCGGGGCGCGTGGGGCGCGGCGGCGGCGGGGGGTGGCGCGTTGGGGCGTCAGGTCGACGGATGGGGTGCCGGGGTCGGGCAGGGGAAGGAAGGGCAGGTCGTCGTCGTAGTGGACGGCGAGGGTGATCTGGCCGGCGGCGAGGCGGCGGGCGTCGGCCAGGCCGAGCGTGGACGTGGACGTCTCGGTGATCAGCCGGGTGGTGAGGCCGTCGAGCAGTGCGAGGGCAACGGTGGCCACGTCGGCGGGGTCGCAGTCGCGGAAGTCTCCCGAGCGCAGCCCGTCTTCGACCACCGCGGTGAGCGGGCGCAGCATACGTGCGCGGAACTCCGTGAGTGTGGCCGCGAGTTCGGGTGATCCGGAGGAGCGGATCTCCAGTTCGGCCCACAGGCGGCATTCGAGGACGTCGTCGTGGGTGAGTGGGAGTCCGAAGTCGATGAGGTCGGCCAACCGCTGCGGCGGGGTGTCGCGGTCGGCGTGTCGGGTGCGGCCAGGGAGGCGGGCTTCGGCTCGGGTGAGGGAGTGCGCGAGCGCGCCGGTCAGCAGCCGGTCGCGGCCGGTGAAGTGGTAGTGCACCAGCGCACTGGAAACACCGGCGCGGGCGGCGATGTCGGCGATGCGGACGCCGTCGAAGCCGTCCCTCGCGATCAGCTCGACGGCGGCCTGCAGGATGCTCTCCCGCGCGCCGCCGACGGCATCCGCTGCCACGCCGTCGGTCCTGATCTCCTGCTCGGTCACGGCATCGATCCTGTCACAGCTCTTGTCCTCGGTCTCTAGCTGACCTTAAAGTCAGCCACCTGCCGCTGACTTTAACATCAGGAAGCGCAAGGAGGGCAACACTCATGAATCGCCGAGGCACGACGCTCACCCCGATGGCGTGTACGGGACGCGGGTGACGTGGAGATGTCCACGGGCGATTTCGACTTGATCGAGGCCGTCGCGGCGGCCGCCACGGGCATCACACCGCGGCAGCGACCGCCCTCCAGCTCCCGCATCCACATCCACGCCGGCCCCCGGGGTGCGGCCCGACCGCACCACCAGCACCGCAATGCCCACCTGGACCGCGACGCTTCTCGGCCCGTTCGACCCGTATGAACCGGAGAACCCCGTGACCCCCGCTGAACCCACCAGAACCGCGACCGACCAGGCGCTGCCCCCCGCCTCTCCCGACGCGGTGCATATCGAGACCCGCGGCATCGATCACATCCCCGACGACGAGCGCCACGGCCGCCCCCGCGACCTGCTCTTCGTCTGGGCCGCAGCCAACGTGAACTACCTGTCCGTCGTCCTGGGTGGCACCCTGGTCCTCCTCGGGCTCAACACCTGGCAAGCACTGCTCGTCGTCGTCCTGGGCAACCTGTTCTGGGTGTTCAACGGCATCCTTGCCGTCAGCGGCCCGGTCGCCGGCACCCCCTCCAGCGTTCAGACCCGCGCCATCTTCGGCATCCGCGGAAACCGCGTATCGACGGTGCTCACGAACTGGTCGGTGTGCGTGGCGTACGGGGCCATCAACCTCGCCATGGGCGCACTCGCCAGCTTCGCGCTCCTCGACCAGCTAGGCGTCACCGTCACCACCGCGACCCGCTGGGCCGTCGTCCTGGTCCTGGCGATCCTCACCATCGTCGTCAGCGTCTTCGGTCACGCCCTCATCCTGCGCCTGAGCCCGGCATTCACCTGGATGCTGACCATCACCCTGACCGTGCTCGCCGGATTCGTCGTCGCCGACGCCGAGCCCGGAAAGCAGCCCGTCGACGCCCCGCAGGGCGACGACCTGCTCGCGATGGCGCTGCTCGGCTTCACCATCATCGCCTCCAACCCGCTGTCCTGGGGCACCGGATCCGACTACTCCCGCTACCTGCCCGCCGACTCCTCACCTCGCGCGGTGGCCGGATGGACGGCACTCGGCGGCTTCATCCCCTCGGTCCTGCTCGGCGCGGTCGGCGTCCTCGCCGGCACCGCCGTCGATATGACCGACCCCCAGGTCTCCCTGAGCGAGATCGTGCCGGGCTGGTTCTACCCGCTCTTCCTGATGGCCATCGTCATCGGCTCGATCGCCGGCAACATCCTCACCATGTACAGCTCCGGCCTGGCCCTGCAGGCCGTCGGCCTGCCGATCAAGCAGTGGGCCGCCGTCCTGCTCGACGGCGTCGCCAGCGTCGCCATCGCCGCGTACGCCCTGTTCGTCACCGACTTCATCGACGCCCTCGGCCAGATCCTCGAGATCACCGTCGCCATACTCGGCCCCGGCCTGGCCATCAGCGTCACGGACCTCATCCTGCGCCGCAACCGCTACAGCGGCCCCGGACTGCACAACGAGACCCCCACCAGTGCCTACTGGTACCACGGGGGCGTCAACATGGCCGGCATCACCGCGCAGATCCTCGGCACCACCACCGCGCTGCTGTTCATCAACTCCACGGACTTCCAGGGACCCCTCGCCGTCGCACTCGGGGGAGCGGACCTGTCCGCACTCGTCGGTCCCGTCATCGGCGCGGGTCTGTACGCGGTGTTGTTCAAGCGGCTGTACGCGACCCAACTTGCCGCGGCCCGATCCGACCTGTAACGGCCACGGAGCACGCGCGTCATGTCCACACTTCGGAAGAGGATCGATCAGATGCCCACATCATCGATGTCCAGGCGCGGCTTCGGCGCCGCCGCCCTGATGGCCGCATCGGTCGTCGCGCTCGGCGGCCGCGCGGCCGCCGCGACCGACACGGCGCCCGCCGCGCAACGCTACGCGGTACCCGGCGAGTTCGAACCGCACGCCGGCACCCTCATGGCCTGGCCGCACGAGACCGGCGGCGCCGGCTGGAGCGGGCACATGCTCGAGGCCCAGGCCGAGATAGCCGGACTCGCCAGGGCAATCGCCCGGTTCGAACGCGTCATCATGGTCGCCCACCCCGGCACGGCCGACGACGCCCGGGCACAGTGCGGGCCGACCGTCGAGGTCACCGAGTACGACGTCTGGGACTGCTGGACCCGGGACAACGGCCCGGTCTTCACCGTCAACACCTCACGCACCGCGATGATCGGGCTCGACTTCGTCTTCAACGGGTGGGGCAACAAGTACGCCTACGGCAACGACGACAACCTGCCCACCGGTGCCTGCGACTACCTGGGAGTCCCCCGCAAGCCGATCGACATGGTTCTGGAAGGCGGCTCGGTCATCCAGGACGGGCAAGGCACCCTCATCGTCACCGAGGAATGCCTGCTCAACCCCAACCGCAACCCCACCATGAGCAAGGCCCAGATCGAGAACGTCCTGCTCGACACGTACGGAGCACAGAAGGTGATCTGGCTCCCCTACGGCCTCGACGGGGACTATGACACCGACGGACACGTCGACCTGTGCGCCTCGTACGTCGGACCGGCCAAACTGCTGATCCTCACCCAGCCCGGCACCGGCAGCCCGAACGAGCAACGCATGGCAGCCAACAAGGCGGTGCTCCAGGCAAGCACGGACGCCCGCGGCCGCAGATTCGAACTCACCGAGATCCACGACCAACCCCGATGGTTCGAATCGGGCAGGAACGTCGTCATCTTCAGCTACACCAACCACTACCCCGTCAACGGCGGAGTGATCGTCCCGCTCGCCGGAGTGCCCGAGGACAACACGGCCCTGAGCATCATCGGCAGCCTGTACCCCGACCGCGAGGTGGTGGGCGTATCGGCCCGCACCCTCGCCTGGAACGGCGGCCAGGTGCACTGCGTCACCCAGCAGATCCCGCGCATCGGCTGACAGAAGCCTCGACGCCCCCACCCGATCAGCGCCGGCGGCGCATGCTGGTCGGGTGGGGGGTTCAGCTTCGCGACGCGTCGAGGTCACCCGGTGGGGTGCTGCGTCACTCCGCAAGGCGCTTGGGCGTGTTGGCGCGGATCAAGGTGTCGTCGGTCGCGGGGTGGGCCAGGGGTTCGGTGGCCGGGCGGAAGCCGGCGAGGACGATGGCGAGGTGGCGGCGCCAGACGTCGGGGGTGCGGCCTTCGGTGTCGTCGATCAGGACGCGCAGCGCGAGAAGGCCGGCGTACACATCGCTGAGGGTGATCTCTTCGCGGACCTCGCCGGCGTCCTGGGCGCGGATGAGGAGTCCGTCGAGGAGGGAGAGGAGTTCGGCGCGGCGTTCGTCCGCCTCGGGCGGGATGGCCGCCCACAGGCGGGTGAGCCAGCCGTGGTGGGCGGCCAGCACCGTGCCGGTGTCCCACAGGGCCCGTTCCAGGCCGCGGGCGGCGGGCGGCTCTGCGGCGGCGCGGCGGACCACGGCGAGGATCGAGTCGAGGATCTCGTCGCTGAGTGCGGCGAGCAGGTCTTCCTTGGTGGGGAAGCGGCGGTAGAGGGTGCCCATGCCAACGCCGGCACGGGCAGCGATCACCTCGACGCCCGCGTCGGGGCCGAGCTCGGCGAAGACCTCCCACGCGGCCCGCAGCAGCCGCTCCCGGTTCTGTGCCGCGTCGCGGCGCATGGTCCTGGGCTGGTTCGATGCGGGCCGGTGGGGTGTGGTCATGCGAGGGTCGGGTCCTTGCGCTCGGTCACCGGCTGGCCATGGCGCGCCGGGGCGATCCCACGCTCTGGTCACTCCGGCCGCGCTTGACCGCCGGGATGGCGAAGGCCGCGGCGGCGGCGAGCACGGCGCTGCCGGTCAGGAACCAGAAAGTGTTGGTGTAACCGGAGTCCTGGGGGAACGGGTGGGCGGCCGTGACCCCGGAGGACAGGATACTGGCCGCCATCGCGCTGCCGATGGCGCCGCCGATGGTGCGGATGTTGGCGTTCATGCCGCTGGCGGCCCCGGTCTGGGCCGGGGGGACGGCCTCGACGACGATGGCGGACATGGCGGAGAAGGCGAGGCCGAGGCCGAGGCCGATCAGGGCGGAAGCGGTGTAGATCTGCCAGGCGTGGTCGTGGCCGGCGACCAGCATCGCGAACGGGGCGATGGTGATCAGGCTGCCGGTGATCAGTACGCGCTTGGAGCCGAAGCGGGCGGCCAGAGGGCCTGCCAGCACGCCGAGGACGAACATGCCGGCCGTCATCGGCAGCATGTAGATGCCGGACTGGGTCACGCTCGCGCTGAAGCCGTAGCCAGCGAGGTGTTCGGGCGTCTGGACCAGCTGCGGCATGAAGGTCATCGAGGTGTACATCCCGATGCCCAGGAGCAGTGCGACCAGGTTGGCGGTCCACACGGCCGGGATGCGCATCATGGCCATGTCGATCAGCGGAGCCTTCGAGCGCGCCTCGACCAGGAACCAGTAGCCGAAGAAGAACAGGGCGGTCGCGAACAGACCCGCGGTCCGCAGCGAGCCCCAGCCCCAGCTCGACACCTTGCTGACGCCCAGCAGGAGGGCCACCAGCCAGATGGAGAGCAGCAGCGCGGCACCCCAGTTGATCGGTCCCGGGGTGCGCACAGGCGACTCGGGGACGAACAGGTAGGTCGCGATGGCGGCGGCACAGATGAGGATCATCGGCGCCCAGAACAGCCAGTGGTAGTCCAGGTGGTCCACGATCGGCCCGGCCAGGATCAGCCCGAGCCCGGCGCCGACCGCGGTCAGGGCCGCGGTGACGCCGACGGCGCTGCGGACCTTCGCGGCGGGGAACTCGTCACGGATGATGCCGAAGGCCAGCGGCACCACGGCACCGCCCACGCCCTGGATGACCCGCGCGACGACCATCGGTCCGATGGAGTCGGAGAAGCCGGCCAGTGCGGATCCGGCGGCGAGGGCGACGAGCGTGACGATCAGCATCCGCCTCTTGCCTGCCTTGTCCCCGATCCGACCCAGGATCGGGGTGGCCACGGATGCCGACAGCAGGTAGCCGGTCATCAGCCAGGTCGCGGTGTCCTGGGTGGTGTCCAGCTGCTCCGTGAGGGTCGGTAGGACCGGGACCACCAGCGATTGCAGCAGCGAGAACGCGCCGACGCCGAGCAGCAGCACGGCGAAGGTCAGGTTGTAGTGGGGGCGGGTGCTTGATCTGGCCATGGGTGTGGGCTCCAGCGGAAACAACGTAAGCGGAGATTAAGTTCCGCATCTGAGGCTAACAGAAGCGGAGAATAGATTCCGCATATCCGGTTCCGCCCGGCACGGCACGGCACGGCTCCGCACGCGGGCGACGTGGCGACGCCGCCCCGCGCAGCCGTGCCCCCTGCCGGTCGGGCGGGAGTGCCGGGGGTCCCGCCCGGAGCCGAACGGGTGCCGCGAAATCCGCAGCGCGGCAGGACCGAGCACGGCCGCGTCGGGCGATCGGGGACTGCGACCTGCTGCGCATCGAGGGGGCCGCGACCTCGTATGCCTCCGCCGCCTGCGAGCCTCATTCCGAAGCGATCGGTTACACGTGTCATGTGCATGCGTGATTCACCGCCCCGTCACCGCCATGTCGCTCAACTCCCTTAGAAATCACGGCATGTGCGATCACGACCTCATTCCCCCTCGCCCCGACCTGACCGACGACCAGTGGACGAAGCTGGATCCGTCCGTAACGCGTGCCGCCGCGCTGCCGACCGAACTCCCCGCAGCCACCACCGGATTCAGCCGACGCGCCGTACTGGGTGTCGCGGCGGCCGGAGCGGCGCTCGCCGTGCTCCCGCCCGCCGCGGGCCGCGCGCAGGCCGCCGAGCAGGCGACGACCGCCGGAGCCGCCAAGTTCCCCTTCCCCTCCGGGCCGAACAGCGCCGGCGAGTACCGCGTACTGATCACCGGGGACGCCGGCACCGGCGCCGCGGAGCAGTACGCGGTGGCCGCGGCGGCCCGCAAGATCTGCGCCGCGGAGGGTGTGGGTCTGGCCGTGGGCCTCGGCGACAACCTCTACGAGAACGGCCCCGAGAGCAGCGACGACTCGGAGTTCGCGACCAAGTTCGAGACCCCGAACGCCGGGATCGACGTGCCCTGGCTGATGGTCCTGGGCAACCACGACTGCTCGGGCCTGATCCCCGGCTCCGGCGGAATGCCGGAGCGCGGGGACTTCGAGGTCGCGTACGCCGCCACCTCGCCCCGCTGGTACATGCCCTGGCGCTATTACGGTGCCACGTTGCCGTCCGGGGCGGACCCGACCGTGCCGCTGGTGGAGTTCTTCGCGATGGACACCAACCCCGTCGCCTCGATGACGGCGCAGATCGCCCCGTACTACTGGTGGAACGGCCAGTACATGCGGGAGCAGCGCGCCTGGCTGGAGAAGGGGCTGACCACCTCGCGCGCGACGTGGAAGATCGTCCTCGGCCACCACCCGTACATCAACAACGGTCACCACGGCAGCGCGGGATCGTTCGACGGCTTCACCACCGGCGACTACACCAGCGGAATCCACCTCAAGGAGCTGTACGAGGAGGTCATCTGCGGCCGCGCCGACCTGATCCTCTCCGGGCACGACCACACGCAGCAGATCCTGGAGCCGAACACCCGCAGCCGGGGCACGCGCCAGATCGTCTGCGGTGCGGCGGGCAAGGCGGGCGACGGGCAGCAGCACGGCAGTCACCCGGCGCGGTGGCAGAACTTCTCCCAGCGCGGCTTCATGATCATGAAGGTGTCGGCGACCGCGGTCGGGTTCGACGCGTACACGGTCGACGTCGCCACGTCGACCGCGCACCTCGCGCACAGCTTCACCTCGACGAAGACGATGCCCGCGACCGTGTGACCGGCGACGCCGACGACGTGGTCGGTACCGATGACGCGGCCTCGGCGTCTCCCACGTCATCGGCGGCCGGGCACGGACGCACCGGGCACGTCCCCGGCTGCCCCTGGGGGTGGCTCGCCGGCCGGCGAGAGGTGCCGCCCTCCGTCCCGCGTGCGCGTCAAGCAGGCGGCGCCGCGTGTCCGGGTTCGTCGCGTTGTCGACCGCCGTCCGGGCCGTGGCCGGTCCGCCGCCGAGGGCGCCCCTGCCTTTATGCAGTTCAGTCAGCCTCTGGGAGAGAGAATCGAAACCCTCTCTGTGGGTACTGGCGCTTTCGAGACGATTCTGCGGAGTGCGGATCTAATCCGAGAAACAGCTCTGGAATCAACGTCCCTGTGAGCTTCAGGGGTGGGGGCAGATCCTCCACCACGAGGGGCGTGCTCGGGAAGTTCGCCAGAGCCTCCAGCACCTCCTCCATGGCCCCCGACCTCCGCCACCGATGAAGCTGCCCCTGGACGGCGCGATAGTGCCCGTACTCCCTCGGCAGCTGATTCCAGCGACAGCCGGAGCGAACCTTATGCAGCACGCCGTCGAGCGCCCGCCGCGGGTTGCGCCCCGAGAACCGTACGGGGATCACCGGTGACACCGCGCCCCAGGCTTCGTCCGACAGGACCGGAACCCCACGCCCCCGCTCGCTCAACCACGCCGTCAAGGTGCAGGGGGTCCCCCGCCGAGCCGCGGGCACCTCCCCCCGATCGTGGCTTCGATGTCCAGCAGCTCCAAGAACTCCACCTGCCGCTCGGCGCTGAGCCGCGTGAGCCGACGGCGGGCATGTCGCGCCAGGGACTGGAGGTCTTGCGCCCGCTCCGTGGCATCCAGCGCCTCCTTCTCCCAGGCCGACGTCTCGGCACGCAGAGCTTCGACTTCGGCGAGCTCCTTCCGCAGGGGTTGGAGTGCTGCGGTCACCTCAGCCTCCGCCTCGGTGTCGCTGGCGCCGGACTCAATGGCCTGGCGCACCAGCATGGTGTTGGTGACGGCGATCGTTCGCTTGGGCGAGGAGGCCTTCTTGTCCAGGTCCTCAATCCGGGTCGCGAAGTCGACCCTCCCGGCAGACGCAAAGCTCACGTGCTGGTCGACGAGGATCTTGAGGCGCTCCACGTCGCCGAGAAACCAGTCCACCGTCCACAGAGTCTCGCCGCGCCACGGCATGCCACGCTGGAAGAAGTTGAGCACTTCCAGCACCGTTGCGAGCAGGACGACCCAGGGGCCGATGAGGGTGCGGACCGCATACCTGAGGGAGTGGACGTTCACTCTGCTTCTCCCATCAGGGTGGCGAGGGCTCGCTCGAGGTCGGTGTCACCGGGCGCGTCGGGCTGGGCGCGTTCCTCCAGGGCGGGGACGTCGCCGTCGAAGACGACGCTGCCCGTGCTGAGAACGATGACCCGGTCGGCCAGGCCGCGGATGTCTTCCACCAGGTGGGTCGAGATGATGACGATGCGCCCCAGCGCGGCCTTGGCGACCGTTTCGCGCAAGGCGATGCGCTGGCGGGGGTCGAGGTGCACCCGGTCGCGGGCGCCGAGTTTGGCGAGCAGGTTCGCGACATGGGTCTTGGCGATACCAGGGCTGATGCCGAGGTCGTCGGCGAGCTCGCGGTTGGACAGGCCGCGTCCGAAGAGGCTGAGGACCTCCCCTCGCTTGACTTCCGCTGCCCGGATGGGACACCAGCCATCACGCCAAGGCCCGCCAACCCTCAGTGATCTCCTCGTGGACGGCTCTGGCGTCCGGCACGGTATTCCCCGGGCCGTGGGTCAGCAGGGTGAGCAGCGCCGTGCCGTCGGCCGGACGGCCTGTCGGTTCGGTGCGCAGGGCTTGCCGGACCACAGTGGCCAGGGCCGGGTCGATCGCCTGCAGGGCGTCGAGCGCCGCAGGTTCCGGGCCCGTCTCAGTGATCCTGCGGTATACCGCGCCGATGCTGGTCGCGGCGAACGGGCTGTCGCCGTGGACGGCGGCGACCACGCAGCAGGCCCATGCCCAGATGTCTGCGGCCGGGCCGGGCTGTGTTTCTTCGAACTGCTCGGGGGCCATGTAGGTCAGCGTTCCCGGTGTGCCGCCGGTGCGGGTGAGCCTCGTGCGGTCCACGATCGCGGCGATGCCGAAGTCGAGGAGGCGCGGGCCGTCGCTGGTCAGCATGATGTTGCCCGGCTTGAGGTCCCGGTGCACCAGGCCCAGACGGTGGATGCCTCCCAGTGCCGTCGCGAGTGCGAGGGCGAGGGCGCGCAGCGCCTGCGGGGCACGGATCGGGCCTTGTTCGCGCAGGTGGGCGTCGAGGGGGCGGCCGTCGAGAAGCTCCATGGCCAGGAAGGGCCGTCCGGCGTCTACTCCGGAGTCGAGGACACGGGCTGTGTACGCGCCCGAGACCATGGCGAGGACCTCGGCTTCGCGTTCGAAGCGGCTCAGCAAGTCTGCGTTGCCGAGGAGTTCGGGATTGATGGTCTTCAGCGCCACCTGGGTCGCGGAGCCTGCACGGCGGGCGGCGTAGACCGTGCCCATGCCGCCGGCGCCGATCCTGCCCAGCAGGTGGTACGCGCCGATGACCTGGGGTTCGTGCGGCTGAAGCGGCGGGAAGGCCCCAGGGAATCCCGGGGACTGGAGACCGGCGGGGGGTAGAACTTCCGCGCCGGGGGCGGTCGGGGGGACGTAGAGGGTGGGGCTTGGCGGAGTGGTGGTGGCCAGAGGACGGTGCCGGAAGCTGACGGCGAAGGCGACACCCTGGAACACCGCGGCCGCCACTGTCACGCCGACGGGCATCACCGCGACCATCAGCAGCACCCACAGGATGAAGCCGCGGATGATCCGGGTACGCGTGCGGCGGGAGTTCCACAGCCCGGCGGGCATACCCGCCGTCAACAGCCTCCGCTGCGTGAGAATCCAGAACACCAGAATCAGGGCCATGCAGACGAAGACGGTGATGGCCTCTCCCTGGCCCAGGTCGAGGGGCTGCCGGCCGTCCCACCGTTGCATCTCGAAGATCCAGCCGCCCACGTTGAGAGGGCTGCTCGGCCAAGGCGCAGTCGCGAGGGTCCGGAAGTCGACGGGCGCGTCGGTGCTGGGCAGGAAGATCATCAGTCCGGCTGCGCAGGCCAGGACCAGGCCGCTCTCGAAGCGCGGAATCGTCCTATTCCCGTCGCCGTCCGGCACCCCCGTGAAGGCCGCGGCCTCCCGCTGCCTGACCCTTCGCTGGGAACGGATCAGCAGCGGGAGCGAAAGCAACCGCACGACCAGCGCGAAGGCGGCAATGATCAGCACCGCAAATATGACGAACTCGAGTCCGTACGTGTGGAATCCGAACATTCCGCCCCCGCCTCAACCGCGCCTCTGACCGGCGCGAGTATAGGGGGCCGGCGTTACAGCAGACCTTGGCCGGAGATGACCGTGGGCGCCCCACAGGGCTGCGTCAGTTGTGCTGTCCGCAGTGCCCGACACGCTCCTTCTACGTTCCTCCTGATTCGGCAGCACCAAGCCACCATGGCTGCGGGTTCCACCCTCCTGCGGACAGGCCCTAGTAGTCGCAGTCGCCGCACTCGCCGGGGGGCTCGTACATGTCTCGTCTACGACGCTCGTCGCCACAGCGGGCGAGAAGATGCTCCGGCAGATGGTCCTGCATCTGCCACCACTCCAGCGTGAAGCCGTGCTCGTCCTCCGCGTGGACCAGAAACGGGCCGTTCTTGCGCAGCGGCTCGTACTCGTACCAGCGGTCCTTCCGGGCGAGCACCCTATCCGGGGCGGGCTTGGCGAAGTCGCCTCCCATGAAGTCGTAGACACGGCGGACGTCCGCGACAGTGATGTCGCGCACGGGAGTGAGCACAAGCGGCCAGCACGCGGGGTCGTCGGAGCTGTCCACGTCCTCAGGCACCCTGGCGGATCCCCCACTAAGGGCGTGCACCGTCCACCGAGGGATCCCGCTCGCGCGGCCCACCTCGGCCATGGGCACACCGGCACGGGCCGCGTGCACGGCCAGCGCCTCCGCCTCGGTGAGACCACCGCGACCGTACTCGACCGACCTGGCCGCTTCGCCGGCCATGTGCAGCCAGAAGTACGGGCCGCAGCTGTCCGGTACAGGATCGCCGAGGTGCTCGGCGCAGCGGCTCCCTGGGGCCGCAGGTGCCTCGTTGGAGCAGAAGGAGTGCCCGCACAGCTCGACAACCCGCTGGGTACCCAGCTCGGGGTCGAAGACGGTGCATGCACGGAACACCCGTCTGGGCTCGCCGCCCGCCGCGGTGAAGAACCGTATGCGCTCACCCCGCCTGGCGCGCTCGACCTGGAACCTCCTCACCTCCCATGCGGAGAGGACATGCCCGGCCATGGCGATCGACAGGGCCGGGAACGGCCGGAAGGGCAGAGGGGTGGAATCGTCGAGGGTCGGGATCTCGATGAACGGACGACGGCTGTCGGCGTCGTCGAGGTGACGGAGCGAGAGTGCCAGGAGTTCTGCGGCGTTGACGTGCGTGCTGTCGGCTTCGGTCATGCGCCCTCCGTTCAGGGGTACGGCGGCTGGGCCCGCAAGCAGGCAGGACCGGAGAATACTCAGCGGACCTCTGGTGACCGAAACGCTTTTCCATCGGGTCCCGCGGCCGCAGGGCCGACGGAACCTACCTCAGTCACCGATGTCCTCGGCGGCACGGGGCGGCGCTTGCCGTCCGGTCGGCAAGGAACCTGCCTGCCCGAGGTGGGCGACGGGCCCAACGAGGACCTCGAACAGTCGCCGCAGCGGTGCCGCCCCGATTCGCCGCCGGGCCCTGGACAGCGAGACTGGGCCCGGGCAGAGCGACTCGCAGTTCCCGGAGTAACCGACACGCCGCTCTGCTGGGTCAGGCCCGTCGGCCAGCTCCGCACGGCTGAAGGGCTGCGGTGCCGCCATGGTTCGCACTTATATCGGCAGTCGCCAGTCGGCAGTCGGCAGTCGGCAGTCCAGCGTCATGGCGGATGAGTTAAAGGCCAGCCTCGTCTCCATCCGCGCTTTCGGCCGCATCAAGGTTCCTGGCGCCCGCCGAAACTGGACCGCCGCGAAGTCGCAAGCCGCCGGTCCGGCCTGCCCCGGCCGACTCCTCTCCGTCGACGTCGGGAGCGGCTTCCAGAGACACGTCACGCTGTTTCTCCGAGGCCGGCATCCAGAATGCGGGCAGCCTTGGTGATGTTCCCCGGCATCAGGTGCCGAGAGGTTCGATACGTCTCCTCGATGGACTTGGGCCCCATCCATTGCGCTACGTCGGTGATGGGTATGCCGTTCCCGAGTGCGCTGGAAGGGACCACGGGCCGACGGTCAGGGGTCCCCTCCGTGCCGACCAAGATCCGAGCCATACGCGGACCAGCCGCCTGCAGCCTGGCCGGATTGTAGCCGTTTCCGCTGGTCAGCGGCCGCGCGAGTCGTGTACCACCAGCACACGAAGAACCTGCTGGTCAGCTACTCACCGAAGAAGCTGGGCTTCTTCTGAGCACACCCAACAGCCTCTGACGCGGAGGCCACAGAACCCGCCAAACCGCCGACGCACCCTTCACACCGGAGCCGCCGCGTGGCCATCTCGCCTCGCACACCGCCGGCACCCCGCCGCGCTCCCAGACCTCCCGCACGAAAACCTCGCCAGCTACTGAGGTTTTCGGGTTGTCGTCGGGTGGTGACGATTCATGATCCTCGCGGTATGCCGGTGGGATGAGGTATCCGGAAGGTGGGGGCCTGACCGCTGAGCGTCGGGGGGGATCCGGCTTCAGGCCGGGCAGAGGTTCGCGGCAGGTGAGAAGACCGCGGTGATCTCGCAGGATCTGCGGGTGAGCATGCGGTCGGGGGAACGCTGGCGTCGTTCCTGGCGCGAGGGCGGCATGGAGGCCCTGCGCTCGGCGGGGCCGGCGAACTCCCCGATCGTCACCGACGCCCAGTTCGCCGTGCTCGAGGAGGAACTCGGCAAGGGACCGGCCGCGCACGGCTTCGACGATCAGCGCTGGACCCTGGCCCGGGTGCAGACCGTGATCCGACGCCGTCTGCGCCTGACGTTGTCGGTGGCGACGGTGTGGCGGCTGTTGAAACGGCACGGCTGGTCCTGGCAGGCACCCGCCCGCAGAGCACTCGAACGCGACGAGCACGCGGTGGAGCTGTGGAAGAGGGAGGTGTGGCCGCAGGTAAAAGGCTCGCGGCGGCGTCCGGTGCCTGGATCGTCTTCGAGGACGAGGCCGGCTTCTCGATGACTCCGCCCCGCGCCCGCACCTGGGGCCGACGCGGACACACCCCTGTCATCCGCGTCCGCGGCAGGTCCCGCCGCCGGACCTCGGTCGCCGCATTGTGCTGCTATAAACACGGCGAGAAGAGCCGCCTCATCCACCGGCCCCGCACCCATCTCCTCCTCAAGGGTGCACGCAAGAGTTTCTCCTGGAAGGACTACCGTGACCTGCTGGTCCGCGCGCACATCCAGCTCGGCGGGCCGATCGTGGTGGTCTGGGACAATCTCAACACTCACCTGGCCGCCGGGCTGAAGCGGTACGAGGCCGGGCATGACTGGCTCACCACCGTCCGCCTCCCGCCCTATGCACCTGACCTCAATCCCGTCGAGGCCGTCTGGTCGCTGGTACGCAGGGCGATGGCCAATACCGCCTTCAACACATCCGACGACCTCGACCGCACCCTTCGCCACGAGTTACGCAGGATCCAGCTCCGACCCCACCTGATCGACGGCTGCCTCACCGCCACGGGTCTGGCTATCAGCCCACCGACCCCACCGTGAAAACCTCAGTACTCCGGGGGCATGAAGCGCCGTCTGGACATCGCCATGCCCCTGGTCGGCAGCCCGCGGATCATCTTCCTCGACGAGCCCACCACCGGCCTGGACCCCCGCTCCCGCCACAACATGTGGCAGATCATCCGCGAGCTGGTCACCGGCGGGGTCACCGTCTTCCTCACCACCCAGTACCTCGAAGAAGCCGATCAGCTCGCCGACCGCATCGCCGTCCTCAACGACGGAAAGATCGCCGCCGAAGGCACCGCCGACGAACTCAAGCGGCTCATCCCCGGCGGGCACGTACGCCTCCGCTTCACCGACCCGAACGCCTATCGCACCGCCGCCACCACCCTCCACGACGCCACCAGCGACGACGAGGCCCTCGCGCTGCAGCTCCCCAGCGACGGCAGCCAGCGCGAACTGCGCGCCGTCCTCGACCGACTCGACTCCGCCGGCATCGAGGCCGACGAGCTCACTGTCCACACCCCCGACCTCGACGACGTGTTCTTCGCCCTCACCGCCACCAACGTCCCCGCCCAGTCGAAGGAGTCCGTCCGATGAGCTCTCTGTCACTCGCCGCCCGCGACACGTCCACGATGCTGCGCCGCAACCTCCTGCACGCCCGGCGCTACCCCTCCCTCACCCTGAACCTGCTGCTCACGCCGATCATGCTGCTCCTGCTGTTCGTCTACATCTTCGGCGACACGATGAGCGCGGGCATCGGAGGCGGCGACCGCTCCGACTACATCGCCTACCTGGTCCCCGGTCTGCTGCTGATGACGATCGGCTCCACCACGATCGGCACCGCGGTCTCCGTCTCCACCGACATGACCGAGGGCATCATCGCCCGCTTCCGCACCATGGCCATCCACCGCGGCTCCGTCATCACCGGTCACGTCATCGGTAGCGTCCTGCAGTCCGTCATCAGCGTCGTCCTCGTCGGCGCCGTCGGCGCCGCCATCGGCTTCCGCTCCACCGACGCCACCGCCCTGGAATGGCTCGCCGCCTTCGGACTCCTCACCCTCTTCGCCCTGGCGCTCACCTGGATCGCCGTCGGCATGGGCATGGTCAGCCCGAACGCCGAGGCCGCCAGCAACAACGCGATGCCGCTGATCTTCCTCCCGCTGATCTCCAGCACCTTCGTCCCCGTCGACCAGATGCCCGGCTGGTTCCAGCCCATCGCCCAGTACCAGCCCTTCACCCCCGCCATCGAAACCCTCCGCGGCCTGCTCCTGGGCACCGAGATCGGCTACAACGGCTGGCTCGCCGTCGCCTGGTGTCTCGGCCTCGCCACCCTCGGCTACTTCTGGTCCAAGGCGGTGTTCAACCGCAACCCCAAGTAGGAGCCGTGAACACGCGGGCCACCACTCGCAACGCGTCCCACCCGAGGGCGGCGTACCCCCGACACCACGTCGGCTTACGCCGCCCCGTCCGCGTCCTCGGCCCCCGCAGGTCCACCGGCATCAGGTGGTCGCGCCGGCCGCCAGGTCCGAAACGGACGGCGGGGCCCCGGCGGCCATCCGCAGTGTGACCGTCATGGTCAGCCCACCACCGGGGGTGTCCTCCGCCGTCACCGTGCCGCCCATCGCCTCCACGAAGCCCCGTGCCACCGCCAGGCCGAGACCGACACCCTCACCCCGCGGGGCGTCGCCGTACCGCTGGAAAGCGCCGAAAATGCGGTCCTTGGCTTCGTCGGGGACGCCGGGGCCGCGGTCGACGACTCGTAGTTCAACTCGGTCGGCCAGGGCGCTCGCCGAGACGAGGACGGGTTGCCCGGGCGGGCTGTACTTGACGGCGTTCTCGACGACGTTGGCGACCGCCCGTTCCAGCAGGCCGCGGTCGACTGCCACCATCGGGAGCGTCTCGGGGATGTCGAGTTCCACGCTGTCCTCGGGGACTCCGAGCAGGGCCATCGGGACGACCTCGTCGAGGTCGGTCTCCCGGATGACGGCGGTGACGGTCCCGGTCTCCAGGCGGGAGACATCCAGCAGGTTGCCGACGAGGTGGTCGAGGCGGTCGGCGCCGTCCTCGATGCCTTCGAGGAGTTCGGCCCGGTCGTCGTCCGACCACTCGACATCGTCGGAGCGCAGCGACGTGACCGATGCCTTGATGCCGGCGAGCGGCGTACGCAGGTCATGGCTGACGGCCGCGAGGAGCGACGTACGGATCTTGTTGCCCTCCGCCATCTTCCGGGCCTCCTCCGCCTCGCCCACGAGCCGCTGCCGGTCGAGAACCACCGCGGCCTGGGCCGCGAAGGCGCCGAGCACGCGCCGGTCCTCCGCCGGCAGCACCCGGCCCGACAGCGCGAGGGCCAAGTGGTCACCCACCGGCATGTCCACGTCCGCGTCCTCCGGGCGATCGGCCGGCCGGTGGCCGACGACGGCGACGCAGGACCACGGCTCCGTCTCGTCGGGGCGTTCCAGGAGGGCGACCGACTCCATGGAAAAGGTCTCCCGGACCCGTTCGAGGAGCGCTTCGAGCGTCGTCTCGCCCCGCAGCACGCTCCCGGCGAGGAAGGACAGGGTCTCCGACTCGGCCCGCAGGCGGGCGGCCTGGTGCGTCCGGCGCGCGGCCAGGTCCACGACCGAGGCCACCGAGATCGCCACCCCCACGAAGATCGCCAAGGCGACGATGTTGCGCGGGTCGGCGATGGTGAGCTGGTGGATCGGCGGGGTGAAGAACCAGTTCAGGAGCAGCGAGCCGAAGGCGGCGGAGGCCAGCGCCGGCTTGAGTCCGCCCAGGAGCGCCGCGGCGACGGTGAGCGTGAGGTAGAGCAGGACGTCGTTGGCCAGGCCCACGTCGGGGGCGGCGGTACTGAGGAGCAGAGTGAGCAGGGCCGGGCCGGCCAGGCCCACGAGCCAGCCCCAGATGGTCCGGGACCGGCCGAGCCGGGCGCCCCCGGGACCGGGCAGCCGGCGGCCCTTCGCCGCCTCGTCGTGGGTGACGATGTGGACGTCGAGGTCGGGCCCGGATTCGCGGGCGACCGTCCCGCTGACACCGGGGCCGAAGAGGTACTGCCAGGAGCGGCGGCGGCTCACCCCGAGCACGATCTGGGTGGCGTTCACCCCGCGCGCGAATTCGAGCAGCCCCGCGGAGACGTCGTCGCCGACGACGTGGTGGAAGGTGCCGCCGAGGTCCTCGACGAGGGTCCGCTGGACCGCCAGCTCCTTCGGGGAGGCTGAGGTCAGACCGTCGCTGCGCGAAATGTAGACGGCGAGGACCTCGCCACCCGCGCCCTTCTCGGCCAGCCGCACCGCGCGGCGTATCAGGGTCCGTCCCTCCGGGCCGCCGGTGAGGCCGACGACGATCCGCTCGCGGGAGCCCCAGATCTTGGAGACGCGGTGCTCGGTCCGGTACTCCTGGAGGTACTCGTCGACCCGATCGGCCGTCCACAGCAGGGCCAGCTCACGCAGGGCGGTCAGGTTGCCGGGGCGGAAGTAGTTGGAGAGGGCCGCGTCGACCTTGTCCGACTTGTAGATGTTGCCGTGCGCCATGCGGCGGCGCAGCGCCTGGGGCGACATGTCGACCAGCTCGATCTGGTCGGCGCGCCGGACGATCTCGTCCGGGACGGTCTCCTTCTGCCGGATACCCGTGATGGCCTCGACGACGTCCCCGAGGGACTCCAGGTGCTGGATGTTGACCGTCGACACGACGTCGATACCAGCCGCGAGCAGCTCCTCGACGTCCTGCCAGCGCTTGGCGTTCCGCGAGCCCGGCACGTTCGTGTGCGGCAGTTCGTCGACGAGCGCGACGGCGGGCCGCCGGGCCAGGACGGCGTCCACGTCCATTTCCGTGAAGGAGGTGCCGCGGTACTCGATCGTCCGGCGCGGAATCATCTCCAGGCCGTGCAGCATGACCTCGGTCCGGGGCCGGTTGTGGTGCTCCACGAAGGCGACGACGCAGTCCGTACCGCGTTCGACGCGCCGGTGCCCCTCGGAGAGCATGGAGTACGTCTTGCCGACGCCCGGCGCCGCTCCCAGGTAGATGCGCAGCTTTCCGCGTCCCATGTACTGCGTCTCTCCTACGGTTCGAACCGGTAGCCCATACCGGGTTCGGTGATCAGATAGCGAGGGTGCGACGGGTCCACTTCCAGTTTGCGTCGCAGCTGGGCCATGTAGACCCGCAAGTAGTTCGTCTTGGTGCTGTAACTCGGGCCCCATACCTCCTGGAGCAGTCGGCGCTGGCTGATGAGACGCCCCGGGTTGCAGATCAGTATTTCCAGCAGATGCCATTCGGTCGGGGTGAGCCTTACGTCCCGGTCCACACGCTTCACCTTCTTCGCCACCAGGTCGACGGTGAACTCGTCGGTGACGACCCGGCCGCCGCCCGTGGCCGGTGACTCCGCCGGCGCCTCGGCCGTACGCCGGGTGGCGGCACGCAGCCGGGCCAGGAGCTCGTCCATGCTGAAGGGCTTGGTCATGTAGTCGTCCGCGCCGGCGTCGAGGGCGCGGATCTTGTCCTCGGAACCGCTACGCGCCGAGAGGACGAGCACGGGGGAACGGCTCCAGCGCCGCAACGCCTTGATGACGTCGACGCCGTCCATGTCCGGCAGTCCCAGGTCGACGATCAACACGTCCGGTGGTTCGGAAGCGGCGAGGGACAGTGCCGTGGCACCGTCCGGTGCCGCATCCACCACGTATCGGCGCGCCTGCAAGTTGATCACCAGCGCTCGTGCGAGCTGCGCGTCGTCCTCGACCACCAGCACCCGCGTCATCGGCGTGCTGCCTTCCTCTTGTACGTGCGGTTCGTGTCGTTCGTCGTGCTGCGGGAGCCGGCGGACCCGGGGCACTCCCGGGTCCGCCGGCTCCCATGCCGCTTCGATAAGGCCATCAGCCCTTGGTCAATTCCTTGAGCGCGATGTTGAGCTGGAGGACGTTGACGCGGGGCTCGCCGATGAAGCCGAGGATGCGGTCGTCGGTGTGGTCGGCGACGAGCTTCTTTACCTGCTTGACGTCGAGGTTGTTCTTCTCGGCGATCCGGTGGACCTGGAGCTTCGCGTACTCCGGGGAAATGTGCGGGTCCAGGCCGGAGCCGGAGGAGGTGACCGCGTCGGCGGGCACGTCCGACGGCTGCACCGTGTAGCCGTTCACCGAGTTGTCCTTGATCACGGCCGCCTTCGCGTCCTTGACCCAGGTGATCAGGTCCTCGTTGTCACCGGAACGGTTGGTGGCGCCGGAGAGGATGATCGAGTACTGGGTGTTGACGCTGTTGGAGCCCAGGCCGTTCGACGGGCGCGGCTGGAACCACTTCAGGTCCGGGGCCGCGGTCTCCTCACCCTCCTTGAGGGGCAGGTTGTAGGTCTGGCCGATGAGCTCGGAGCCGACGACCTTGCCGTCCACCTTCACCTCGGAGCCGTTCGCCTTGCCGGGGAAGGCCACTTGGGCGATCCCGGTGACGGCCAGCGGGTAGAGGACACCCGTGATCACGGTCAGGACGAGGAGGGCACGCAGGCCCGCCCAGAGCACGCGGCCGGTGTTCGCTGCTGAGTTGTTCATCGTGGTCAGCCGATTCCGGGGATGAGGGAGATGAGCAGGTCGATGATCTTGATGCCGATGAACGGGGCGATCAGGCCGCCGAGTCCGTAGATCCCGAGGTTCCGCCGGAGCATCGAGTCCGCGCTGGACGGCCGGTAGCGGACGCCCTTGAGGGCGAGCGGCACCAGGGCGATGATGATCAGCGCGTTGAAGATGACGGCCGAGAGGATCGCGGACTCGGGCGAGGCCAGGCCCATGATGTTGAGCTTGTCCAGGCCCGGGTAGGCGACGGCGAACATCGCGGGGATGATCGCGAAGTACTTCGCCACGTCGTTGGCGATCGAGAAGGTCGTCAACGCTCCCCGGGTGATCAGGAGTTGCTTGCCGATCTCGACGATCTCGATGAGCTTCGTCGGGTTCGAGTCGAGGTCGACCATGTTGCCGGCCTCCTTCGCGGCCGACGTACCCGTGTTCATCGCCACGCCGACGTCCGCCTGGGCCAGCGCGGGGGCGTCGTTGGTGCCGTCACCGGTCATCGCGACGAGTTTGCCGCCCGCCTGCTCCCGCTTGATGAGGGCCATCTTGTCCTCGGGGGTGGCCTCGGCGAGGAAGTCGTCGACCCCCGCCTCCTCGGCGATGGCCTTCGCGGTCAGCGGGTTGTCGCCCGTGATCATGACCGTCTTGATGCCCATGCGGCGCAGCTCGTCGAACCGCTCCCGCATGCCCTCCTTGACGACGTCCTTGAGGTGGACGACGCCCAGGACGCGGGCGCCCTTGTCGTCCTTCACGGCGACGAGCAGCGGCGTACCGCCGGCCTGCGCGATCCGGTCGGTCAGGGTCTCGGCGTCGTCGGCGACCGTGCCGCCCTGTTCGCGCACCCAGGCGACGACCGATCCGGTCGCGCCCTTGCGGGTCTGCCTGCCGTCGACATCGACACCCGACATCCGGGTCTGGGCGGTGAACTCGATCCACGTGGCGTGGGAGAGCTCGCCCTGGTGGCGCTCGCGCAGGCCGTACTTCTGCTTGGCGAGGACCACGATCGAGCGGCCTTCGGGGGTCTCGTCGGCGAGGGAGGAGAGCTGGGCGGCGTCGGCCAGTTCGGCCTCGGTGGTGTCCTTGACGGGGACGAACTCGGCGGCCTGGCGGTTGCCGAGCGTGATGGTGCCGGTCTTGTCGAGCAGCAGGGTCGACACGTCGCCTGCGGCCTCGACCGCGCGGCCCGACATGGCCAGGACGTTGCGCTGCACGAGCCGGTCCATGCCCGCGATGCCGATCGCGGACAGCAGGGCACCGATCGTCGTCGGGATCAGGCAGACGAGCAGGGCCGTCAGGACGATCAGGGAGGTCTGCTTGTCGGCGCCCGCGTAGATCGCGAAGGGCTTCAGCGTGACGACGGCGAGCAGGAAGACGATCGTGAGGGACGCCAGGAGGATGTTGAGGGCGATCTCGTTGGGGGTCTTCTGGCGGGCGGCGCCCTCGACCAGGCTGATCATCCGGTCGATGAACGTCTCGCCGGGCTTCGTCGTGATCTTCACGACGATCCGGTCGGAGAGGACCTTCGTACCGCCGGTCACCGCACACCGGTCGCCGCCGGACTCACGGATGACCGGGGCCGACTCGCCGGTGATCGCGGACTCGTCGACAGAAGCCACGCCCTCGACGACGTCACCGTCGCCGGGGATGACGTCGCCGGCCTCGCACACCACCAGGTCACCGATACGGAGGTCCGTTCCGGGGACCCGCTCCTCGTTCGTCCCGATGATCCGGCGGGCGACGGTGTCGGTCTTGGCCTTGCGCAGGGTGTCGGCCTGGGCCTTGCCCCGGCCTTCGGCGACCGCCTCCGCAAGGTTGGCGAAGATCGTCGTCAGCCACAGCCAGGCGGTGATCGCCCAGCCGAACCAGTCGCCCGGGGTCTTCACGGCGAGGATGGTGGTCACGACCGAGCCGATCAGCACCACGAACATGACCGGGGACTTGACCATGACCCGCGGGTCGAGCTTCTTGATCGCGTCGGGGAAGGACTTGATCAGCTGCTTGGGATCGAACAGTCCCGCGCCGACGCGTCCGGCGGCCAGGTCGCCGTGGGGCGCCTTCGTCGGGGTCGGAGTCGTGGTGGACACGTTGTCCTCTTGCTTCTTCACGTCGATGTTCTTCACGTCGTTGGTCATGCCGCGAGCCCTTCGGCGAGCGGTCCCAGCGCGAGGGCCGGGAAGTAGGTGAGACCGGTGATGATGAGGATCGTGCCGACGAGGAGGCCGGTGAACAGCGGCTTCTCGGTCCGCAGGGTGCCCGCCGTCTCCGGTACGGGCGTCTGCTCGGCCAGCGAACCGGCCAGCGCGAGCACGAACACCATGGGCAGGAACCGGCCGAGCAGCATCGCGATGCCGATCGTCGAGTTGAACCACTGCGTGTCCGCGTTCAGACCGGCGAAGGCCGAACCGTTGTTGTTGGCGCCCGAGGTGTAGGCGTAGAGGATCTCGGAGAAGCCGTGTGCGCCCGAGTTCGTCATCGAGTTCGACGGGGTGTCCAGGGCCATCGCGACGGCGGTGAAACAGAGCACCAGCGCCGGGGTGACGAGGATGTAGCAGGCCGCGAACTTGATCTCGCGCGTCCCGATCTTCTTGCCCAGGTACTCGGGGGTGCGGCCGACCATCAGACCGGCGATGAACACCGCGATGATCGCCATGATCAGCATGCCGTAGAGACCGGACCCGACACCGCCGGGCGCGATCTCGCCGAGCTGCATGCCCAGCATCGTGATGCCGCCGCCGAAGCCCGTGTACGAGGAGTGGAAGGAGTTCACCGCACCGGTGGAGGTGAGCGTGGTGGCGACCGCGAAGATCGACGATCCGCCGATCCCGAACCGGGTCTCCTTGCCCTCCATCGCTCCGCCGGCCAGGTCGAACGCCGGGCCGTTGTGGGCGAATTCGGTCCACATCATCAGGCCGGTGAAGACGAGCCAGATGGTGGCTATCGTGCCGAGGATCGCGTAACCCTGCTTGAGCGAACCGACCATGCGGCCGAAGGTGCGGGTGAGCGCGAAGGGGATGACGAGGATCAGGTAGATCTCGAAGAGGTTGGAGAGCCCGTTGGGGTTCTCGAAAGGGTGGGCCGAGTTGGCGTTGAAGTAACCGCCGCCGTTCGTGCCCAGCTCCTTGATGACCTCCTGCGAGGCCACCGCCCCGCCGTTCCACTGCTGGCTGCCCCCCATGAACTGGCCGACCTCGTGGATGCCGGCGAAGTTCTGGATCGCGCCGCAGGCGACGAGCACCAGCGCACCGATCACCGAGATCGGCAGCAGGATGCGGACGACACCACGGACCAGGTCGGACCAGAAGTTGCCCAGCTCACCGGTGCGGGACCGGGCGAAGCCCCGTACGAGGGCGACCGCCACGGCGATGCCCACCGCCGCCGACACGAAGTTCTGCACCGCGAGGCCGCCGGTCTGCACGACGTGGCCCATGGCCTGCTCGCCGTAGTACGACTGCCAGTTGGTGTTGGCGACGAAGGACGCGGCCGTGTTGAAGGCCTGGTCCGGGTCGATCGAGACGAAGCCGAGCGAGCCGGGCAGCGAACCCTGCACCCGCTGAAGCAGGTAGAGGAAGAGAACGCTCACAGCGGAGAACGCGAGGACACCGCGCAGGTAAGCAGGCCAGCGCATCTCCGTGTCCGGGTTGGCGCCGATGGACTTGTAGATCCACTTCTCGGCCTTGTAGTGCTTCTCCGAGGAGTAGACCCGCGCCATGTAGTCACCCAGCGGGCGGTACGAGAGGCCGAGCGCGACGATCAGCGCGAGGAGCTGGAGAACCCCAGCAAGAACGGGACTCATGGTCGTGCCTCAGAACCTCTCCGGCTTGACGAGGGCGAGGACGAGATAGCCGAGGAGACCGGCGGCCACCAGCAGACCGATGATGTTTTCGGCACTCACAGCTTGGCCACCCCCTTGGCGATGAAGGCCACCAGCGCGAAGATCGCGACCGTGATGACGACGAAGGCCACGTCGGCCATCGTGAGCTCCCGGATGCAGGAAGAAGGAAGAACGGATTCTCGGACGAGACGAGAAAACCGCGTTTCAGCCAAGGAACGGCTCTCGTTAACGTCCCTCTTACGCCCCGCAGCGTGCTCTTGACGCGTCCCCTACGGCTTCACGGCTCCCGGCTCGGAACCAGGTCACTCCCCCGCCCCCCCCGGCGCCCCGGAGGGTGCGGCTGTACCCCGGACATCAGCACGTCCAACCCCTGGCGGCTCGTCGCCATGACGACCCGGTCCCCGGCACGCAGTAGCCTGCCGTGCACCGGCCGCCAGTCGAACCCGGGCATCCGGTCGAGGCGGAACCCTGCCAGGGTGTCCCCGGCTGGCGCCGGGGCACGGCCCCCGCCCCTACCGCGAGCACCCGCCACTCGTTCCCCCGGAACGCTTCGTGGACCGAGCGGCCCTCCAGCTCGGGGTGGCCGGCCACGTCGACGGCCGTGAAGAGCAGCGAACCGCGCTCGACCGGCATGACGCCCAGCACGTGGCGTCCCATCATCGCGGCGGCGAACGCCGGCGCCGCGAGGGCGGAGACGCTGCGGCTGCGGGTGAGCGCGCCGGGATACGAGGCGCGCATCGTGGCGGAGACCGTGGCGGCGAAGTCGTCGTCGTACAGCCGCACGACCACCGGATCGTCGGGTTGATCTCCCGGGCGGCCATCGCGATGTCGAGGTTCTCGCCGCGCGGGGCTCGTCGTGTTCGCGCAGCATGCGCATGACGGTGGCCGGGGCTGGGTGCTGGCCGCCCTTCTTGCCGGTTCGGATGACGAGGCGGGAGGCGATCTCGCGCAGCGAGAGGCGTTCGTCGTCGCGCATGCGCAGGGCGGCATGACCCGCTCAGTCGGTTTCGGATGTCTCTCGAGGGCGGGTGGAGTAGATCTTGTGCCAGTACTCGGCCGAGCGGACCAGGTCATCCATGACGTGGAGGAGGAACTGGCTCGTGTTGTGAAGTCGAGCGCCGGCGGGGGTGGTGGCGCCGAGTTTCCGGGCTCCGGTCGTGCAAGCCTCGGCGATCTGGGTTTGGTTGCGCGCGCTGGCCATGATCGATTGGAACACCACGTCGTCTTCGATGGCGTAGCGTTCGGCGCGACTGTGGGGGTCGCGTTCGCGTGTGACGAGTGCCTGGTTTTCCAGGTAGCCGATGGCCTTGGAGATGGAGGCGGGGCTGACGTGCAGGCGTCGCACGAGTTCCGCCGAGGTGAGGCTGCCGCTGTCGGTGGTGAAGAGCGCGGCGAGCACCTTGGCCATCATCTGCGGGAGCCCGGCCTGAACCATCAGTTCCACGCTCTGCGCGCTCACTTCGTCCACGAGCCGTGGATCGCGCCCACCGAGGTCGACTCTTCCCGGTGAGGTTGTCGGCGCAGTGGTCCTGTCCTGACGCGCGTGCCGTGCGGCGGCTTGGTGGGCCGCCTCGGCGTGGTAGCCGCGCGGCCCACCGTTGCGCACCACCTCGCGGGTGACGGTCGAGGTCGGCCGCCCGATGCGGCGGCCGATGGCGGCGTAGGTCAGTCCCTCGCGCAGTCCCGCGGCGATCTGCCGCCGGTCCTGGAGGGTGAGTCTGTCACCAGGCATCGAGTGTCCTCCGCTGTTGCCGTCGGAGCCAGCTTAATGCAACGCAATGCGTTGCATTAGCCCTCATGCCTCATGCAACGATTTACCTCATCTACCTGGGAATACCCCGTTGCTTCACGTTAACGTGATTGCTGATTTGGTTCATGCAACGTAATTTTCATAGAGACGTGAAGGTCCGGAGCTCATCGACGGAAGCGAATCCCATGCCTACCGACCTCGTTCACCTCGCGCTCACGGCGACCGCCGTACGCAAGGCGTACGGCGACCACGTGGTGCTGAGCGGCATCGACCTCGACATCCCCGCAGGATCGGTCTTCGCGCTGCTCGGCCCGAACGGCGCCGGCAAGACCACGATGGTGCAGATCCTGTCCACGCTCATCCGCGCCGACGCCGGGGGAGATGCGGGTCGCCGGCCACGACGTGGTGCGGGATCCGGAGGCGGTCCGTGCCGCGATCGGCGTCACCGGCCAGTTCTCCGCGGTCGACGGCTTCCTCACCGGCGAGGAGAACCTGCTGTTGATGGCCTGCCTGAACCACCTGCCCCGCCGGGAACGATGGCGGTGCGCCATCGACCTGCTGGAGCGTTTCGACCTGGTGGACGCGGCCCGCAAGCCCGCGGTGACGCACTCCGGCGGGATGCGCCGCCGCCTGGACCTCGCGATGACGCTGGTCGGCCGACCCCGGGTGATCTTCCTCGACGAGCCGACCACCGGGCTGGACCCGCGCAGCAGGCAGACCATGTGGGAGATCATCCGCAGGCTGGTGACCGACGAGGGCGTCACGATCTTCCTCACCACCCAGTACCTCGACGAGGCCGACCAGCTTGCCGACCGGATCGCGGTGCTGCACCAGGGGAAGATCGTCGCCCAGGGCACGCCGGAGGAGCTCAAGCGGCAGGTCGGCGGCGGCCACGTCACCCTGCGTTTCGCCGACGCACGCGGCCACGACTATGCGGCCCGGGCCCTGGACGTGGTGTCCCGCGACGATGAGGCACTCACTCTGCAGGTCGCCAGCCAGGGCGACGTCCGGTCGTTGCGCGCACTCCTCGACTGGCTCGACCGCCACTCGATCGCCGTGGACGAACTCCAGGTCCACGCCCCCGATCTCAACGACGTCTTCTTCGCGCTGACGGACAACCGCGTCGCGGAACAGGAGCCCGCCCGATGAGCACCGCCACCCACGCCTTCACCGATTCGGCGACCATGCTTCGCCGCCAGTTGCGGCACATGCTGCGCTACCCGACGCTCACCCTCACCGCCGCCGGGGTCCCGGTGATCTTCCTGCTGCTGTTCGTCTACGTCCTCGGCGGCATCCTCGGCAGCGGCCTCGGCGGGCCGTCGGTCGGCCGGGATGCCTACGTGAACTACGTAGTCCCCGGCATCATCCTGATGACGGCGGCCACCGCGGCCCAGGGCACCGCGATCTCGGTGGCCATCGACATGACCGAGGGCATCGTCGCCCGGTTCCGCACCATGGCCATCGCCCGGGTCTCGGTGCTCACCGGTCATGTGCTGGGCAGCCTGATCCAGACCCTGCTGAGCATCGCCGCCGTCCTCGGCGTCGCGCTGCTGGTGGGCTTCGAGCCCACCGCGGACTTCGGCGAATGGCTCGGCGCGATCGGCGTGCTCGCCATGATCATCCTCGCGCTCACCTGGCTGTCGGTCGCCCTGGCCATCAAGGCCAAGAGTGTCGCGGCCGCGAGCAACATGCTGACGCCACTGATGATCCTGCCGATGATGGGCAGCGGATTCGCCCCCACCGACTCGATGCCCGCCGGGCTCAAATGGTTCGCCGACTACCAGCCGTTCACCCCCTTCATCGAGACCCTGCGCGGGCTGCTGATGGGCACCCCGATCGGCAACAACGCGTTTCTCGCCATCGGCTGGTGCGCCCTGATCACCCTGGGCGGCTACCTGTGGGCCAAGAAGCTCTACAACCGCGAGCCCACCCCGTGAGCGGCTCAGTTGCCGGTCTTGGACCACTTAGCCGACCGAGCCGGGTCGCCCCGCTCTTGTTCGCCACCAGGTCCCAATCGCCGTCTACCAGCTTCCAGTTCACCAACAGCTCCTCAGAGGTCGTTTTCACTCGCAATGCCCGCGTATCAGCCAGTCTTGAGGTGTCGGACGGTGGTGCGGGTGAGGCCGTGGAAATCGTCGGTTTCTGCGGGGCTTGTGGGGTTGCGGATGGGAGGGAAGGCGACGTAATCCTGTTTCATCCCAGGGGTGCCCAGCCTTCGTAGTCATGTGCTTCCACTGCCGCTGCCGTGCGCCTGGGCGCATTCGGCTCGTGGCGGTACGCCGGAAGCATGCCGAAGCGACGTCCGTATCCGAGTGACCTGTCCGATGCCCGCTGGGAGTTGATCGAGCCGGTCCTGTCCGCTTGGCGGCTCGAGCGCCGACGCACGGCTCTGCACTTCGGCTGGCCGCCCGAACATGACCTGCGCGACATCATGGACGCGATCTTGTACGTCGACCGGACCGGGGTCCAGTGGCGCTACCTTCCGCACGACTTCCCGCACTGGAACACGGTCTACGGCTACTTCGCCAAATGGGCCGACGAGGGCGTGTTCGCCCAGCTCAACGGCCTATTGCGGCAACTGCTACGAGAAAAAGAAGACCGGGACGCAGAGCCCACGGCCTGTGTGATCGACGCCCAGAGCGTGAAAACCTCCACCAGCGTTCCCGCCGCCGGCCAGGGTATCGACGCCGGCAAGAAGATCGTCGGCAGGAAGCGGAGCATCGTCACCGACACGCTCGGACTCCTCCTCGCCGTGCTGGTCACCGCGGCAAGCGTGCAGGACTCCGTCGCCGGCACCGCGCTGCTCGACCAGGTCGCCGCCGAACACCCGGGCATCCGCAAGGTCTGGGTCGACGGCGGCTACCGCCAGCACCTCATCGAGCACGCCGCCACCCTCGGCATCGACATGGAGATCACCGCCCGCAAGCCCGGGACCAGGGGATTCACCCCCATCCCCAAACGCTGGGCGGTCGAGCGGACCTAGTGCGCCACGAGGCGCTCTGTTTGTATCCCCGGCTCAGCCGGGAGGAACTCGGAAGGAGGTTCCTGGGCCGGATGACTTACCTGGATCCGAAAGG
>NZ_JBITGA010000003.1:0-530468 GCF_044456565.1 Streptomyces sp. NPDC050842
CGCCCGGTTACATTCCGAACCCGGAAGCTAAGCCTTTCAGCGCCGATGGTACTGCAGGGGGGACCCTGTGGGAGAGTAGGACGCCGCCGAACAATCATTGTGGGAAAGCCCCGCACCTCATGGTGCGGGGCTTTTCTGCGTTTACGGGCCGGTATCCCTTTCGGTGGGTGGGTCCGAAGGCGGGCGTGGTCAGAGGCGGCCGGCTGCTTTCAGGGCGAGGTAGGCGTCGGCCAGGGCGGGAGCGAGGGTCTCGGGGGAGGCGTCGACGACAGTGACGCCGTGGCGGCGGAGCTGCTCCGCGGTACGGACGCGCTGGGACTGCGTCTGGGTGGCCGCCGCGGCCTCGTAGACGCCTTCGATCGTGCCGCGGGTGCCGGCCAAGGCGGCGATCTTCGGATCGGCGACGGAGGCCACCAGGACCGTGTGGCGCTGCGCGAGCTGCGGCAGTACCGGGAGGAGGCCCTCCTCGATCGGGGCCGCGTCGAGGGCCGTCAGAAGGACGAGGAGCGAGCGGCGCGGGGCGCGGGACAGGGCCGTGGCGGCGAGGCCGCGGGCGTCCGTCTCCACCAGCTCCGGTTCGAGCGGGGCGAGGGCGTTGACCACCGCGGGCAGGACGTCGCTCGCGGACCGGCCCTGGACCTGGGCGCGGAGACGGCGGTCGTAGGCCACGAGGTCCACGCGGTCGCCCGCCCGGGAGGCGAGCGCGGTGAGGAGGAGTGCGGCGTCCATCGCCGCGTCCAGCCGGGGAACGTCGCCGACGCGGCCGGCCGAGGTGCGGCCGGTGTCGAGGACGATGAGGATGTGGCGGTCGCGCTCGGGGCGCCAGGTGCGGATGGCGACCGCGGACTGTCGGGCGGTGGCGCGCCAGTCGATCGAGCGGGTGTCGTCACCCGGGACGTACTCGCGGAGACTGTCGAACTCGGTGCCCTCGCCGCGGGTCAGCACGCTGGTGCGGCCGTCCAGTTCGCGGAGGCGGGCCAGGCGGGAGGGCAGGTGCTTGCGGCTGGTGAAGGGCGGCAGGACGCGGACGGTCCAGGGGACCTCGTGGTTGCCCTGCCGGGCGGCGAGGCCGAGGGGGCCGTACGAGCGGACGGTGATCCGTTCGGCTCGGCGGTCGCCGCGGCGGGTGGGGCGCAGGCTCGTGGTGAGGCGGCGGCGCTCGCCGGCGGGGACCGTGAGCTTCTGGCGCGAGGCGGCCTGCTCGGTACCGGGAAGCCAGCTGCTGGGCGGCCAGGCGTCGCGGAGCTGGGCGCGGAGGCGGCGGCGGGACGGGTTGGTGACCGTGAGCTGCACTTCTGCCGCGTCACCGAGTCGAACGGATGTGTCACCACTTCGGGTGAATTGGAGCGTTCGTACTGGCGCGGCCAGGGCGTAGTCGCACAGAATTGCTAGTGAGAGGGGCGCGTTCACCGCGAGCATCCCCGCCCAGCTGGGGGCGAGGATTCCGACGGGGAGCGAGCCGAGGGCGGCGAGCAGCGCGGTTCGTCCGGTGAGGGCCATGGGGCGCTCTTCTCAGCGGGGGACGGGGACGTGGGCGAGGATCGAGTTGATGACGGAGTCACCGGTGACTCCCTCCATCTCGGCCTCGGGCCGCAGGTGGATGCGATGACGCAGGGTGGGGAGTGCGAGGGCCTTCACGTCGTCCGGGGTGACGTAGTCCCGGCCGGTGAGCCAGGCCCAGGCGCGGGCGGTGGAGAGCAGGGCGGTGGCGCCTCGGGGGGAGACCCCGAGCGTGAGCGAAGGGGATTCACGCGTGGCACGACAGATATCGACGACATAGCCGGCGATCTCGGGGGAGACCGCGACCTTGGCCACGGCGGCCCGGGCGGCTTCGAGTTCGGCGGGACCCGCGACCGGGCGGACGCCGGCGGCCTTGAGGTCGCGGGGGTCGAAGCCCTCGGCGTGCCGGGTGAGGACCTGGATCTCGTCGGTGCGTGAGGGCAGAGGGACCGTCAGCTTCAGCAGGAAGCGGTCCAGTTGGGCCTCGGGGAGAGGGTAGGTGCCCTCGTATTCGACGGGGTTCTGGGTCGCGGCGACCAGGAAGGGCTCGGGGAGCGGGCGCGGGGTGCCGTCGACGGTGACCTGCCGCTCCTCCATGGCCTCAAGGAGCGAGGACTGGGTCTTCGGGGGCGTGCGGTTGATCTCGTCGGCGAGCAGCAGGTTGGTGAAGACCGGGCCGGGCTGGAAGGAGAACTCGGCGGTCCGGGTGTCGTAGACCAGAGAGCCGGTGACGTCGCTCGGCATGAGGTCGGGGGTGAACTGGACGCGCTTGGTGTCGAGTTCGAGAGCTGCTGCGAGCGATCGGACCAGCAGGGTCTTGGCGACTCCCGGGACGCCTTCGAGGAGTACGTGTCCCCGGCAGAGCAGGGCGACGACGAGACCGGTGACGGCGGGGTCCTGGCCGACCACGGCCTTCGCGATCTCGGTGCGCAGCGCCTCCAGGGAGTCGCGGGCGCTGTCCGAGTTCGTAGCGGTCTCGGGGGTCGGGGCGCTCATGAGGTGCGTACCTCTCTTTCGAGGGCGTCGAGTTGGTCCGCCAGGCGGATGAGGGTGGCGTCGTCGGCGGGAGCCGGGCCGAAGAGAAGCGTGCGGGGGTCCGTAGTGGTCTCGGGGAGACGGGCGGAGAGAGCGGGGAGGAGGTGCTCGGGGGAGTGGGCGTCCTGGACGGGGACGCCGAGGAGGGGGGCGATGCGGGTGCGGGTCGCCGTGCGGAGGACGGTGGCGGCGCGGTCGCGGGCGTTTGCCTTGCGATAGAGGCGGGCGCGGCCCTCGGTGGTCTCGGAGGCGCGGACGGCGACGGGGAGTCGTTCGGTCACCAGGGGGCCGAGGCGGCGGCCGCGCCAGATGGCCGCGAGCAGGGCGGCGACGGAGAGTTGGAGCGTGCCCCACAGCCAGCCGGAGGGGACGAGCGCGAGGAAGTTGTCCGTGGTGTCGCCGGAGGGTGCGTCGGCGGTGGCCGAGGTGTCGGCGAGAGAGGGGAGGTACCAGACGAGATGCGGTTGGGAGCCGAGGAGTTGGAGGGCGAGCGAGGCGTTGCCCTGCTGGTCGAGACGGTTGTTGAAGAGGATGTCGGGCGAGCCGAGGAGGACGGTGTCGGCAGTGCCGGTGGCGCCGGGGAGGCGGACCAGGGTCGGCCTGCCGTCGGACGGGTAGCAGGCGTCGGCGTCGGTGCCGGGGGTGATGACGTAGCGCTCGCCGCCGAGCTCGACGCTGCCGGCGCGGGTGGCGGCGGGCAGAGTGCAGGCGGGCGCGCGGTTCGTCACCGGGGTGTCGGCGGCGCTGGTGACTTCCGGGGCCAGGGTGGGGAGGGAGGCGAGGCCGGCGCCGAGGAGGACGGTGCGGGCCGCCGAATGTGTCATCGTCTCGCGCAGGGCGGCTTGTTGGGTCTCCGTCAGCAGGTCGGGTGTGGTGACCAGGAGGGTGGCTCGGGTGTCCGTGGCCGCCGTCGCTTCGTCGAGCGTGGTGGCCGTGGTGACCGTGACGCCGCGGTCCCTGAGGAGCTCGGCTACGGCACGGCTGCCGGTGGGGTCGGCGGAACGGGGGTCGAGGGCGCCGTGGGACTCGGTGGAGCGGACCGTCGCGAGAGCGATGCCGCCGATGAGGATCAGGGCCAGGACGAGGGCGGCGCCGCGGGCGCGGGTCCAGATCTGGCGGGCGGACAGGGCGGTCGAGGTGGACTCGACGGCCGGTCGGCTCATGAGGGCGCCCCCGGGGAGGCGGTGTCGAGGGTGGGGCGGGTCCGCTCCAGGGCGGTGTCCAGTTCCTCGATGCGGCGGTACGCGGGCTCGTCGGCGGTGCGGCCGCCGTATGTCACGTCGTCGAAGGCGCGGGCCGCGAGGCGCAGGTCGTCCGCGTGCGAGGGGAGCGAGCGGCCGGCTTCGGCGGCGGCCTCGTCGGCGGTGCGGCCGGGGCGGGGGTCGAGCAGGACACGCTCTTCGAGGGAGCGGACGATGGCCCGCATCCGTTCCTGGACAGCCTGGTTCCAGTCGCTGGCGGTGGCGTGGCGTGCGGCGGCCGCGCGGTGCTCGTCGGCGGTGCGGGGGCCGTCGGCGAAGAGGGAGTCGCCGGTGGTGCCCGGCGACCGGTGGGGGGTGCCGAGTCGCCACCACAGGGCGGCGGCAAGGGCGATGACGACCAGGAAGACGGCGACGACGCCCACGACGCCGCCCGGGGTGGCTCCGGAGGCCGCGCCGAAGAGGTCGTCGACCCACTCCCAGAAGCGGTCGAGGCCGCGCTGGAGGAGGTTCGGATCGTTCGCGTGGTACATCGGCTCGGACAGCTCCCGCTCCGCCGCCTCGCGGGCGGGGATGCGGGAGATGTCCACCGGTACGTCGCCGTCGGCGCGCAGGAGCGTGAGTGGTGCGGTCGTTCCCCCCGGGACCGTCACGGCATCAGCCCCCGATGGTCTCGGCGCCCGGAGTGGGGCCGTAGCCGGGGAGTCCGGCGGCCCGGGCCAGTTCGAGGTCCAGGGCTTCGCGGCGGATGCGCTGGTCCACGTAGAGGAGGACCGTCACGCCGGCCGAGATCGGGTAGGTGACCGCGCTGGTGATGACGCCGCCGATGCCGGTGACGATCAGGAACGGCCAGCCGAAGGAGGTGGACGAACCGTCGAGCAGGCCGGTGAAGCCGTCGCCGTCGACCGCGATGCCGACGATGGTGAACGGGATCGCGATGATCATGGCGAAGACGAAGATCAGCAGCTGGGTGAGCATCGTGATGCCGAAGATCCGCCACCACGAGCCCTGCACGAGCTTGGCCGAGCGCTTCAGCGAGGTCACGATGCCCTGGCGCTCCAGCATCAGGGCGGGGGAGGCGAGGCTGAAGCGGATCACCAGCCAGACCATCGCCACCGTGGCGCCGAGTCCGAGTACCAGGATCAGGGCCACCCCGGCGGCGCCGCCGATCAGGAGACCCGGCAGCAGACCGGCCAGCATGATGCCCGCGCTCAGTGCGGCCATCAGCAGGGTCAGCCCGGCGAGCTGGAGCAGACGCGGTCGGGCCTCGCGCCAGGCCTCGCCGAGCGAGACCGGGCGGCCCACGACGGCACGGCTGATGACGACCGTCAGCAGGGCGGCGCAGAACAGGGAGGCCATCAGCGTGACGAGCAGGGCGGGGCCGAGACCGATCAGGGAGTTCTCGGCCGACTGGACCGACTGCTCCAGCTGCTCGGCGGGCGTCGCGTCGGGGCTGATCGCCGGTGTCGCCGGGACGAGATACCGCTCGGCCAGAATGCTGGCGATCTGGGAGATCACGGCGACCGTGACCGAGAAGGACAGCACGGTGCGCCAGTAGGCGCGCAGGGTCTTCACCGAGCCGTCGAGGATCTCGCCCATGCCCAGGGGGCGCAGCGGGATCACGCCCGGCTTCGCGGCCGGCGGCTTGCCCCAGTGGGTGTTCTGAGGAGGGGGTCCCCAGTTCCGGCCTGGAGCCGGGGGTGGCGTCTGGCCGGTGGGCGGGGTCCACTGACCGGCGGGCGGCTGGTCCTTGGACCACTGAGGGGCGGAACCGTTCGCGTCGGCGGGAGTGGTGGGCCGGGGGATCCCGGAACCGTCCTGGCCGTCGGAGGGGGCGGATCCGGGCGAGGTCCAGCCCGGAGTGTCGTTCACGGTCGTCCACCTCGGGGAAATGGTCGCGGCGCCGGATCGGCGAACCGGCTCGGTCACGGCGGCCGACACCTGAGACGGCGGCGGGCCGGGTGCCATCGTGCCACGCGGGGCCCGCCCGTGGGCGGGAGCGGCCTTGTCGTTCGTACCTTTGTCCGGACCTTCATTGTCCGGCCGGTAGGCGGCACACTGTGCGAATACCCGACCAGGACGCGCGATCCGTGCGACGGCGGGCCGAGGGGAGCGCGATCCACGAGGTCGTGGCCCAGGCTGAGGGAGTCGCTGTGGGACAGGTCACGGCAGGTAACGATTGGCTAATGGGATGATGTCGATATGAAGGGACGCGTTCTTGTCGTCGACGACGACACCGCACTGGCCGAGATGCTCGGCATCGTGCTGCGGGGTGAAGGGTTCGATCCGTCGTTCGTCGCGGACGGTGACAAGGCGCTTGCCGCATTCAGGGAGGCCAAGCCTGACCTGGTGCTGCTGGACCTGATGCTGCCGGGGAGGGACGGCATCGAGGTATGCCGGCTCATCCGGGCGGAGTCGGGTGTGCCGATCGTCATGCTGACCGCGAAGAGCGACACCGTCGACGTGGTGGTGGGCCTGGAGTCCGGGGCCGACGACTACATCGTCAAGCCGTTCAAGCCGAAGGAGCTCGTCGCCCGTATCCGGGCACGGCTGCGGCGGTCCGAGGAGCCGGCGCCGGAACAGCTCACCATCGGTGACCTGGTCATCGACGTGGCCGGGCACTCCGTGAAGCGGGAGGGGCAGTCCATCGCCCTGACTCCGCTCGAGTTCGACCTGCTCGTCGCGCTGGCGCGCAAGCCGTGGCAGGTGTTCACCCGTGAGGTCCTGCTGGAGCAGGTCTGGGGCTACCGGCACGCGGCCGACACGCGGCTGGTGAACGTACACGTCCAGCGGCTGCGCTCGAAGGTCGAGAAGGACCCCGAGCGCCCGGAGATCGTGGTGACCGTCCGTGGCGTCGGTTACAAGGCGGGACCGAGCTGACATGACTACAGGCAGTACTGCTCCGAAGCCCGGGGACCCGGGAGTCCGTACGGGGCGGGCTGCCGGACCGGGGCGGGGGGGCCCGCGTTTCGGCCGTCCGTTGGGCGGGCGGCTCCTCAACGACGGGGCGCCGGGTGGACCGGTGTTCCGGCTCCTCGCTCGCTGGGTCCGCCGACCGCTGCTGCCCGCTGTGCGGCTGTGGCGGCGGAACATCCAGCTGAGGGTCGTCGCGGGCACGCTCCTGATGTCTCTCGGAGTGGTGCTGCTGCTCGGTCTCGTCGTCATCGGGCAGGTCCGTAACGGGCTGCTCGACGCCAAGGAGAGGGCCGCCCAGAGCCAGGCCGCCGGGGGGTTCTCCGCCGCCCAGGACCGGGCGGCGACGACACCGTCCTCGCCCGGCCAGCAGGCCGGCGGGCGGACCGGCGCGTCCGTGAACTGGCGCTCCACGCTCGTCGAGCAACTCGCCAGTGGCGGCCAGAGCGCCTTCAACGTGGTCGCGCTCTCCCTCGACAGCGGTGACACCGCGAGCCGTGGCGCCCGCGCCTCCGGCGAGGTCGACCCCACCACGAGCATCCCCGCCGACCTGCGGCACACCGTCGCCCAGGGCGCGAACACCTTCCAGAAGTCGACGCGGATCCACTACACCAGCGGCAAGGCGTCCGAGGCCGGGCTGGTGATCGGCAAGCGGCTGAACGATGCCGACGGCACCCCGTACGAGCTCTACTACCTCTTCCCGCTCACGCAGGAGGAGGACTCGCTCACCCTCGTCAAGGGCACCCTCGCGACCGCCGGGCTGTTCGTCGTGGTGCTGCTCGGCGCCATCGCCTGGTTCATGGTCCGCCAGGTCGTGACGCCCGTGCGGATGGCCGCAGGGATCGCCGAGCGGCTCTCGGCCGGGCGCCTCCAGGAACGGATGAAGGTCACCGGCGAGGACGACATCGCCCGGCTCGGCGAGGCCTTCAACAAGATGGCCCAGAGCCTCCAGCTGAAGATCCAGCAGCTGGAGGAGCTGTCACGGATGCAGCGGCGGTTCGTCTCCGACGTCTCGCACGAGCTGCGCACCCCGCTGACCACGGTCCGGATGGCCGCCGACGTCATCCACGAGGCCCGTGTCGACTTCGACCCCGTCACCGGGCGCGCCGCCGAACTCCTCGGCGACCAGCTCGACCGTTTCGAATCGCTGCTCTCCGACCTCCTGGAGATCAGCCGCTTCGACGCGGGAGCGGCGGCCCTGGAGGCGGAGCCGATAGACCTGCGGCAGGTCGTGCGCCGGGTCATCGGCGGCGCCGAACCCCTCGCCGAGCGCAAGGGCACCCGGATGGTCGTCCTCGGCGACGAGCAGCCCGTGGTGGCCGAGGCGGACGCCCGCCGGGTCGAGCGGGTCCTGCGCAACCTCGTCGTCAACGCCGTCGAGCACGGTGAGGGCCGGGACGTGGTGGTGAAGCTCGCCGCCGCCGGCGGTGCCGTAGCCGTCGCCGTCCGCGACTACGGCGTCGGACTCAAGCCGGGGGAGGCGACCCGGGTGTTCAACCGCTTCTGGCGCGCCGACCCCGCCCGCGCGCGCACGACCGGCGGTACGGGCCTCGGCCTGTCGATCGCCGTGGAGGACGCCCGGCTGCACGGCGGCTGGCTCCAGGCCTGGGGCGAGCCCGGCGGCGGTTCGCAGTTCCGGCTGACCCTGCCGAGGACCGCGGACGAGCCGCTGCGGGGCTCCCCGATCCCGCTGGAGCCCGAGGACTCGCGGCGCAATCGTGAGCAGGCCGCCGCCGGACTCGTACAGGAGAGCGCGCGCCGCGTGGCGGTTCCGGCGCAGCCCGGCGGGGACCGGCCGTCGCTCCCCGTACCGTCGAGGCTGCCCGCGTCGCCGCGGGCGACCGTCGACCTGACGGCCCTGCCCGGCAGCGGCGCCAGGGTGGTGCCGCGAGCGGCGACGGACAGCGACAGTGGGGCGAGCACGGCGACGGCCGGGGCAACCGGGAACGCGGAGCGGGAGGACGGGACACGTGGGCGCTGACTCCCGAGAGGGACGCGCGGGGCGGGGCCGGAGCACGCGGGCGGTGGTGCTCGCCGCGTGCGGCGGGCTCGTCGTCACCGGTTGCGCGACGATGCCCGACAGCGGCGAGGTACAGACGGTGAAGGGGGCGAACCTCGGCGACTCGCAGGTGCGGGTCTACGCCGTCGCCCCGCGGGAGAACGCCGACCCGGACGAGATCGTCGACGGCTTCCTGGAGGCGATGACCAGTGACGACCCTGGCTTCGCCACCGCCCGCAAATACCTGACGAAGCAGGCCTCGCAGACGTGGAAGCCGGCGCAGAGCATCACCGTGCTCACCAGCGCGCCCGACCGTGAACCGGCCGACCGCAACGCCGACCCGGACAACGAGGGCCGCGCCTACCCGCTCTCCGGCCGCAAGATCGCGGAGGTGGACGCCCGCCACGCCTACCAGCCGAACAGCCCCGCCAAGTACGTCCAGTCCATCCACGTCGTGCAGCAGCCCTCCGCGGACGGCAAGGGCAAGGAATGGCGCATCGACAGCCTGCCGTCCGGCCTGGTGCTCGGCGAGGCCGATTTCCTGCGCAACTACCGGTCGGTCAACAAGTACTACTTCGCCTCCGGGGAGGACTGGGTCGTGGCCGACCCGGTCTACATCCGGCAGCGGCAGGACCCGGTCACCCGGATGGACCCGGTGACGCAGACCGTCAAGGCGCTGCTCGAAGGGCCGACGGACTGGCTGGACTCGGCCGTCGACTCGCAGTTCCCCTCCGGTACGGAGCTGAAGGCGGGCGTCACCTCGCTGACGACGGACGACCAGTCCACGCTGAAGGTGCCGCTCAACGCCAAGGCCGAGCGGGTCAGTGGCGAGGCGTGCCGGCGGATGGCGGCGCAGCTGCTCTTCACGCTGGGCGACCTGACCTCCGTACGCGTCGAGCAGGTCGAGCTCCTGAAGCCGAGCGGGGACTCGCTGTGCCGGCTGGGCAAGGGGCAGGCGGCCGAGTTCGCGGCGGTCCGCAACACCGCGCCCGAGGAGAACCCGTACTTCCTCGACGAGCACGGCAAGCTGATGATGCTCGCGGTCCAGGGCAAGGAGGCCGACGAGCCGGCCGAGCTGCCGGGGCCGTTCGGCAGCGGGACGACCCCGCTGTCCTCGGTCGCCATCGACCACGGCGAGACCCGGGCCGCCGGGGTCGGGGCGAACGGACGCGATCTGTTCGTCTCCTCGATCACCACGGAGCAGGACCCGCTGCCGGCGGTGCTGTCGAGCAAGGCGGCCCGTCCTACGGACCGGCTCTCGGCACCGAGCTGGGACGGCCGGGGCGACCTCTGGGTCGCCGATCGCAACCTTGCGGAGCCGCGCCTGTGGATGGTGCCGGACGGCTCCGGCGAACCCGTCGAGGTCCGTACGCCGTGGCTGACGGAGGGCACGCGCGTGGAGGCCCTGAAGGTCTCGGCGGACGGCGTGCGGATCGCCCTGCTGGTCAAGCAGGGGGAGCGCACCACCCTGCAGATCGGCCGGGTCGAGCGGCAGAAGGAGGGGGCGGAGCCCACGGTGTCCGTCGAGGGCCTGCAGCCCGCCGCGCCGCGCATGGAGTCGGTCACGGCCGTCTCCTGGGCCGGACCGAGCCGGCTGGTCGTCGTCGGCAAGGAGGCGGGCGGCGTCCAGCAGATCCGCTACCTCCAGACCGACGGCTCGACCTCGGCGAGTTCGGTGCTTCCCGGCCTGAACGGGGTGACCTCGGTCGCCGCGCCCAACGGCGACGGGGCACCGGTGGTGGCGAACTCCGGGAACGACGGCATCGTCCGGCTGGCGCCGGGGACGAACTGGCAGCCGGTGGTCAAGGCGGGCGCTTCGCCCGTCTACCCCGGGTAGACGAGTGGGGAAGGCCCGGGCCGGTCTCGGGGCCGCTCCCCGGGTCGGTTTCCGGGTCGGTTTCCGTGGGGTCGATCTCCGCGGCCGCGCCGTGGGTGCCCACGGGTGTGCCCGCGGGCCGGTCGTACGCCGGGTCGGGACGCGACCTGACGGACTCGGGGTGTCCCGGCGGGAATCCCGCGCGGGCTGACGAGCCCCCGCCCTCGGGTCGCCCCTCCCGGTCGGTTCGGGGTGCGCGACCGGGTTTTCCACAGGGGTGGTCCGCGGCCGCGGGAGCGCGCACAGTGGAGTCATGCGGGGGTGGTGGCGCGAGATCGCCGGGCTGGTGCTGCCGGTCGCCTGCGGAGGCTGCGGCAGACCGCGCACTGTCCTGTGCCCGGAGTGCGCGGGCGCGCTGACCGGGGCCGGACCGCGCAGGGTGCGGCCCGCGCCCGAGCCGGCGGGGCTGCCGGCGGTCCATGCCGTCGCGCCGTACGCCGACGCCGTGAGGGAACTCCTCCTCGCTCACAAGGAACGCGGGGCGCTGGCACTCGCCGGGCCCCTGGGCGGCGCGCTGGCCGCCGCCGTGGCGGCCGCTGCCGGGCCCGCCACGGGCCTCGCCTCCCCGCCGCTTCTCCTGGTACCGGTGCCGTCCTCACGGCGCTCCGTGCGGGCGCGTGGCCACGATCCGACGCGACGGATCGCGCTGGCCGCGGCCGCCCGGCTGCGGCGCGCGGGACGGGCCGCCCGGGTCGTGCCCGTACTGCGTCAGCGGCGGTACGTGGCGGACCAGGCGGGTCTCGGAGCACGCGGGCGGCTGGCGAACCTTTCGGGGGCGCTGGAGGTCGTACCCGGCGGTGCGCGTCTTCTCGGGGTCGGAAGGGTGGTTCTCGTGGACGACCTGATGACGACGGGCGCTTCGCTCGCGGAGGCGGCGCGCGCACTCGGAGACGTACACCTTCCGTTCATTCCCGGATTACCGCAGGCATTGACGGAAAGATCGCCGGAGCGTTCCGCGCAGCATGGATTCGAACAGCGGCGGGCGGCTGTGATCGCATCCTCTCCCGCCTCGTTCGAAATAAACCGGAACTCGCCAGGAACTTGGATCGTTGCAGGTGGTGAGAGGTGAAAGCACCCGGATGGAGGTATGTCGCGGTAGCGGGTGCCGACACCCGTCCGAAGGGGCTATGTTCGGTTGTGAGGAATGGCGAACGCCACTGCCTCGCCGAATACATGGTTGCGCCTACAGGACAGGAGTTCAGGGCGAATTAACCTCTTGTCGATGGGGTGGGGATCTTGTCGACTGGGGAGGAGGAGGTGAAAGTCGCCAAGTCCGAGCTCCGGTAACCACCGGAGTCTGGTGCAAAGGGAGATGCCCGGCGGCCAAGGAGCCGATCAGGGCGATCCGGGAACGGAGTTCTGCGTGGACATCGTCGTCAAGGGCCGCAAGACCGAGGTGCCCGAGCGGTTCCGCAAGCACGTGGCCGAGAAGCTGAAGCTGGAGAAGATCCAGAAGCTCGACGGCAAGGTGATCAGCCTCGACGTCGAGGTGTCCAAGGAGCACAACCCGCGGCAGGCCGACAGGTCCGACCGCGTGGAGATCACCCTCCACTCCCGAGGCCCGGTGATCCGGGCGGAAGCTGCGGCAGGCGACCCGTACGCAGCCCTCGACCTCGCCAGCGACAAGCTGGAGGCCCGGCTGCGCAAGCAGCACGACAAGCGTTACACCCGCCGTGGCAACGGCAGGCTGTCGGCAGCGGAAGTCGGGGACGTGGTGCCCGGCGCCGCCCAGCTCAACGGAGACGGCCAGCTGGTCGCCGACGAGTCCGACAAGGTGCCCACCACGATGATGGGCTCGATCGAGGTTCAGGGCGAAGGCCCGCTGGTGGTGCGCGAGAAGACCCACCGGGCCGCCCCCATGACGCTCGACCAGGCGCTCTACGAGATGGAGCTGGTCGGCCACGACTTCTATCTGTTCGTCGACGCCGACAACAAGCAGCCGAGCGTCGTCTACCGGCGACACGCGTACGACTACGGCGTCATCCACCTGGAGAGCGACCCGCTCGCCGAGGGTGGCGGCGCCGGCGGTGCGCTCGGCGGCTGACAGACCGCCACCGCATCACCCACATCTACCTCAGGTGTCCCTCACGGTGCCCCTGGAGCGCGGTTCGCGCCCCCAGGGGCACCCCCGTGCGCCCATGGGTAACCCCGCGCGCCGCCGGGGCATGAAAGCATGTCGTGCACGCCAACCGGTGCTCGTCGAGCATCGGTTGGAGAACCGGAAACGAATTCAGGCCACGGCCTTCAGGGGGAGGAACGATGGCGGACAGCTTCGGGCCGGTGCTCAGGGGACGTGAGCCCTATGGCGCGGTCACTCCGGAGAGCACGGCGGAGGGATTGGATTCGGACAGCGGCGACTGCCGCAAAGAGCCGATCCGGGTCCTCGTCGTGGACGACCACGCCCTCTTCCGCCGAGGTCTGGAGATCGTCCTCGCCCAGGAAGAGGACATCCAGGTCGTCGGCGAGGCCGGTGACGGGGCCGAGGCGGTCGACAAGGCCGCCGATCTGCTGCCCGACATCGTCCTGATGGACGTGCGGATGCCCCGGCGCGGCGGCATCGAGGCGTGTACCTCCATCAAGGAGGTGGCCCCCAGCGCGAAGATCATCATGCTGACGATCAGCGACGAGGAGGCCGACCTCTACGAGGCGATCAAGGCCGGGGCGACCGGCTACCTCCTCAAGGAGATCTCCACCGACGAGGTCGCGACGGCGATCCGCGCGGTCGCGGACGGGCAGTCGCAGATCAGCCCGTCGATGGCGTCCAAGCTCCTCACCGAGTTCAAGTCGATGATCCAGCGCACCGACGAGCGCCGGCTCGTGCCCGCGCCCCGGCTGACGGACCGTGAGCTGGAGGTCCTCAAGCTCGTCGCGACCGGGATGAACAACCGGGACATCGCCAAGGAACTGTTCATTTCCGAGAACACGGTGAAGAACCACGTGCGGAACATCCTGGAGAAGCTCCAGCTCCACTCCCGCATGGAGGCCGTGGTCTACGCGATGCGGGAGAAGATCCTCGAGATTCGCTGAGGCTCCGGCACAGAGGCGCCCTTGCTGGGGGTCCGGGGGTTATCCCCTGGGGGGATGCAGTGCGATGCGGGAGAAGATCCTCGAGATTCGGTAGGGCGCTCGCGCCGCGCCCCTCCCGTCAGCTCAGGGCCTTGACCAGCTCCGGTGCGAGCTCGGGGTGGTTCACGCGCTCCGGGACCACGGACACCGCGTCGCAGCCGACCCACTCGGCCGCCTCGCGCAGGGCCTGGGCCACCGCCGGAACCGCCTTGGGGCCGTCCAGGGTGATCTGCCGGGCGACCAGGGTGCCGCCCTCGCGCGCCGGGTCCACCCGGCCGACCAGACGGCCTCCGGCCAGGACCGGCATCGCGAAGTAGCCGTGCACCCGCTTCTGCTTCGGCACGTACGCCTCCAGGCGGTGCGTGAAGCCGAAGATCCGCTCCGTCCGCGCCCGCTCCCAGACCAGCGAGTCGAACGGCGAGAGCAGCGTCGTCCGGTGCCGGCCGCGCGGCTCGGTCGCCAGCGCCGCCGGGTCCGCCCACGCGGGCTTCCCCCAGCCCGCCACCGTCACCGGAACGAGCCCCGACGCCTCGACGGCCGCGTCGAACTGCTCGCCCTTGATGCGGTGGTAGTCGGCGATGTCCGCGCGCGTGCCCACGCCCAGCGCCTCGCCCGCCTGACGCACCAGGCGCCGTACGCACTCGGCGTCGTCCAGCTCGTCATGGAGCAGCGCCTGCGGGACCGCCCGCTCCGCCAGGTCGTAGACCCGCTTCCAGCCGCGCCGCTCGACCACCACCACCTCGCCGTGCATCAGCGCCCGCTCGACGGCGATCTTCCCGTCGGACCAGTCCCACCACTCGCCCTTGTTCTTCGCGCCGCCCAGCTCCGTCGCGGTCTGCGGGCCCTCGGTCCGCAGCTGGTCGATCACCTTGTCGTACGCGCCGGCCGACAGGTCGTGGTGCCAGTGCGGGCGGTCGCGGTAGGCGCGGCGGCGGAACGCGAAGTGCGGCCACTCCTCGATCGGCAGGATGCAGGCGGCGTGCGACCAGTACTCGAAGGCGTGGGGTCGTGCCGGAGGCGCGCCATGGGGCTCAGTGGTCCAGTAGGCGTCCTCGACCGTCTTACGGCCCACGGCGCCCAGGCGCGCGTACGGAATGAGCTCGTGCGAGCGGGCCAGTACGGAGATCGTGTCGAGCTGGACCTGGCCGAGGGCGCGCAGCACCCCGCGGACCCCGGACCTGCGGTCGGGCGCGCCCAGGAACCCCTGAGCGCGGAGCGCTATCCGGCGGGCTTCGTCGGCGGACAGTTCGGCGGCGGGGCGCGGCACAGTCGTCATGGAACGCACCCTAGAGCCCGGCACTGACAGTCACGGCCGGCGGTTCAGGCCTGGGCGGGCTGGTCGCGGGCCGGGAGGTACGGCAGCGGGCTCGGCAGGCCGAAGTCCGAGGGGAGCAGGGCGCCGACCCAGCAGTCGCGCAGCGTGCCCTTGTTGACGAGGCCGGCGCGCTGGACGCCCTCCACGGCGAAGCCGACGCGCTCGGCCACCGCGCGCGACCCGGCGTTCCCGAGCTCCGCGCGCCAGAGGAGACGGGTGCAGCCCAGGCCCGTGAACGCCCAGTGGGCGAGGGCCCGGACGGTCTCCGTCATGTAGCCCTGGCCTCGGTGCTCCTGGCGCGTCCAGTAGCCGACCTCCCAGACGCCGGAGCCGCGGCTGGTGAGCGAGCTCGCCGCGAGCAGCGGGCCGCCGGCCACCGGCTCGACGGCGAAGGTGTAGTCCGAGTCCTCGCGCCAGCCGTCGGGCACGAGCCGGTTCAGGAAGAAGTCGGCGTCCTGCCGGGTGTAGGGGTCCGGGACGACGGTCCAGCGTCGAATGTCCGGGTCCTGGCAGATTTCGTACACCGTGTCGAGGTCCGCGGGGACGAAGTTCCGCAGGCGCAGTCGGTCGGTCGTGAGGGTGATCGGCTCCATGCCTGGATTGTCGTGAGCCGCCCGACCGGAAGCGAACACTTTTCGGGTGGGGCGGCACCTTCCGCCCACCTCGTGCGTTCTCTTTGAGGGTGGCCTTGCGGCTCGGGCACTGCGGGCCTCCCTTCGCGAGGGCGGTCTCGCTTACGATGGCCGTTGCGGTGGGGACCACCTGCCGTGCCCGCGCTCGCGTCGATCACAAGACCCAGTGCCAGGCCCGACCGGCAAGGAGACCAGCCTCAGTGTCCGTCTTCAACAAGCTCATGCGTGCAGGCGAAGGCAAGATCCTGCGCAAACTGCACCGCATCGCGGACCAGGTCAACTCCATCGAAGAGGACTTCGTCAACCTCTCCGACGCCGACCTGCGGGCGCTCACCGACGAGTACAAGCGGCGGTACGCCGACGGCGAGAGCCTCGACGACCTGATGCCGGAAGCCTTCGCGACCGTGCGTGAGGCCGCCAAGCGCGTCCTCGGACAGCGCCACTACGACGTCCAGCTGATGGGCGGCGCCGCCCTCCACCTCGGCTACGTCGCCGAGATGAAGACCGGTGAGGGCAAGACCCTCGTCGGTACCCTCCCGGCGTACCTCAACGCGCTCTCCGGCAAGGGCGTGCACCTGATCACGGTGAACGACTACCTGGCCGAGCGCGACTCCGAGATGATGGGCCGCGTCCACAAGTTCCTGGGTCTGAAGGTCGGCTGCATCCTCGCCAACATGACCCCGGCCCAGCGCCGCGAGATGTACGCCTGCGACATCACGTACGGCACGAACAACGAGTTCGGCTTCGACTACCTCCGCGACAACATGGCGTGGTCCCAGGACGAGCTCGTCCAGCGCGGCCACAACTTCGCCTGTGTCGACGAGGTCGACTCGATCCTCGTCGACGAGGCCCGTACGCCGCTGATCATCTCCGGCCCGGCCGACCAGGCCACCAAGTGGTACGGCGACTTCGCCAAGCTGGTCACGCGCCTCACCAGGGGCGAGCCCGGCAACCAGCTCAAGGGCATCGAGGAGACCGGCGACTACGAGGTCGACGAGAAGAAGCGCACCGTCGCCATCCACGAGGCCGGTGTCGCCAAGGTCGAGGACTGGCTCGGCATCGACAACCTCTACGAGTCGGTGAACACCCCGCTTGTCGGCTACCTGAACAACGCCATCAAGGCGAAGGAGCTGTTCAAGAAGGACAAGGACTACGTCGTCATGGACGGCGAAGTCATGATCGTCGACGAGCACACCGGCCGTATCCTCGCCGGCCGCCGCTACAACGAGGGCATGCACCAGGCGATCGAGGCGAAGGAAGGGGTGGCGATCAAGGACGAGAACCAGACCCTCGCCACGATCACCCTGCAGAACTTCTTCCTCCTGTACGCGAAGCTCTCCGGCATGACCGGTACGGCCATGACCGAGGCCGCCGAGTTCCACCAGATCTACAAGCTGGGCGTCGTCCCGATCCCCACGAACAGGCCGATGATCCGCAAGGACCAGTCCGACCTGATCTACCGGACCGAGGTCGCCAAGTTCGCCGCCGTCGTCGACGACATCGCGGAGAAGCACGAGAAGGGTCAGCCGATCCTCGTCGGCACGACCTCCGTCGAGAAGTCCGAGTACCTCTCGCAGCAGCTCTCCAAGCGCGGTGTGCAGCACGAGGTGCTCAACGCCAAGCACCACGACCGCGAGGCCAGCATCGTCGCCCAGGCCGGCCGCCGCGGCGCCGTCACCGTCGCCACGAACATGGCCGGTCGCGGTACGGACATCAAGCTCGGCGGCAACCCGGACGACCTCGCCGAGGCCGAGCTGCGCCAGGCCGGTCTGGACCCGGTCGACCACGTCGAGGAGTGGGCCGCGGCCCTCCCCGGCGCCCTGGAGCGCGCCGCGAAGGCCGTGAAGGCGGAGTTCGAGGAGGTCAAGGACCTCGGCGGGCTGTACGTGCTCGGCACCGAGCGCCACGAGTCCCGCCGTATCGACAACCAGCTGCGCGGTCGTTCCGGCCGTCAGGGCGACCCCGGCGAGTCCCGCTTCTACCTCTCGCTCGGCGACGACCTGATGCGCCTGTTCAAGGCGCAGATGGTCGAGCGCGTGATGGCCATGGCCAACGTGCCGGACGACGTGCCGATCGAGAACAAGATGGTCACCCGGGCGATCGCCTCGGCCCAGTCGCAGGTCGAGACGCAGAACTTCGAGACGCGTAAGAACGTCCTGAAGTACGACGACGTCCTCAACCGGCAGCGCCAGGTCATCTACGGCGAGCGCCGCCGCGTCCTGGAGGGCGAGGACCTGCACGAGCAGATCCAGCACTTCATGGACGACACGATCGACGACTACATCCGCCAGGAGACCGCCGAGGGCTTCGCGGAGGAGTGGGACCTCGACCGTCTGTGGAACGCCTTCAAGCAGCTCTACCCGGTGAAGGTCACCGTGGACGAGCTGGAGGACGCGGCCGGGGACCGGGCGGGCATCACCGCCGAGTTCATCGCCGAGTCCATCAAGGGCGACATCCACGAGCAGTACGACGCGCGGGAGAAGCAGCTCGGCTCGGAGATCATGCGTGAGCTGGAGCGGCGCGTGGTCCTGTCGGTCCTGGACCGCAAGTGGCGCGAGCACCTCTACGAGATGGACTACCTCCAGGAGGGCATCGGCCTGCGCGCCATGGCGCAGAAGGACCCGCTGGTCGAGTACCAGCGCGAGGGCTTCGACATGTTCACCGCCATGATGGAGGGCATCAAGGAGGAGTCCGTCGGCTACCTGTTCAACCTGGAGGTCCAGGTCGAGCAGCAGGTCGAGGAGGTCCCGGTGCAGGCGACCGGTCCTTCGCTCGCGAAGGAGGACGCGGTGCCCGCCGGCGCCGGGCGTCCGGAGATCCGCGCCAAGGGGCTCGACGCGCCGCAGCGGCCGGACCGGCTGCACTTCTCCGCGCCGACCGTCGACGGCGACGGCGGGGTCGTCGAGGGCGACTTCGCCTCCGACGAGGAGGCCGGCGACGGGATGACGCGGGCGGAGCGTCGTAAGGCGCAGAAGAACGCGAGTGGCGGGCGTCGTCGCAAGAAGTAAGGCGCTGCCGCCGAGGGCCCTGACGAAGGGCCGCTGACGCGGTGGTTCGGTGTGAGGGGTCGGTCGCCCGGTGGGTGACCGACCCCTTCGTCGTGCCTGGAGGGGGCGTCGCGCGTCAGGCGTGGCGGGGCGTCACGCCGAGCCCGTCGAGCTCGACCGCGGCGCAGCGCCAGCGCTGGTCGGTGCCGAGCTCCAGACGGAACGCCATGGCGCGGACGCGAGGGCCGGTGGCGATGCTCGCGAAGGCCTCCATGGTCGTGCGGTGGGGGTCCAGCTGTACGGAGCAGCGGCGCAGGACCGGGCGGGGGCCGAGCGACCGCAGGGGCGTCGCCGGGGCGAGCCGGACCAGCTGCTCGTACGCCTCGCCGACGGTGTGGCCGAGCATCCAGTGGACCGGCCGCTCCCCGCTGAGCACCGCGAGCAGGCGCTCCGCGAAGACCGTGTGCGGGGGAAGTGCGCGGGGCGGGGTGCGGGGGTGGGTGCCCGCGTCGCCGCGGGGGCGGGTGCCGGCGGGGCCGCCGGGGGCAGTGCGAGGGCGTGGCGTGCGGGGGCGGGTGCCGGCCGTGTAGCCGGTGGCCGTGTCGCTGTTCATGGTGAGCCCCTGTCGTTGCGTAACCGAGTAGTACCAGTCGGTAACTTCCGTTGGGGATCTTGTACGGCTGGGCTCCTAGCCCCCGCAAGGAGCCCCGGGCCTCGGGACCCTCCTGTGGGCGAATCACCTATCAGGGTGACGCGGGGGAAAAGCGGCTCTTCAGGGCCTTGGCGGGGCGGGCCGGCGGTGGACGGGCGGTGCGTTCGGCCCGCCACCCCGAAGGGGGACTCCGCACGTATCCTGAGGGCCTCTCCGTCTACGAAAGCGGCCAGCCATGCGCGTGTACGTCCCCCTGACCCTCCCCGGTCTCGCACAGGCGCACAAGGCGGGCGAGCTGGGCCCCGGCCCGCTGACCGCCTACGCCGTCACCCCGGCGCTGCGCGAGTGGTACGTCTCCGACGACATCGAGGAGCTGGAGTACGCGGCGCTCAACCGGGCCGCCTCCGCCTCCCTGCGGCTCCTCGCCGGTGACCCCCAGGCGCCGCGGCGCCGGGTCGTCGTCGCCGTCGACGTGGCCGACAAGGACGCCACCGCGGATCCCGATCTGGGGCTCGACGCCGGGTCGATCGGCGAGGTCCGGATCGCCGGTGCCGTACCGCTGGCCAAGGCCGCGGCGGTGCACGCCGACGCGGACGACGCCGAGGCGGACGTCACCGCGGCGGCTTCCGCGCTCGGGGCGGCGGACCAGGGCGACGACGACGCGCGCTTCGTGGTGGACGGGGCCGAGGACCACGAGCTGCTGTGGTTCGGGGTGCAGGAGATTCCCGGGCTGCTGGGGTAACCCGTTGCGCGTTGCCCGTTGCCCGTAGACGGGATCGGGCGGGTTCGTTGTCGGAGGTGGCCGGTACCGTTTCTCCATGGGGAAGCACGGTAAGCATCTGGTCTGGGACTGGAACGGGACACTGCTCGACGACATCAGCGCGGTGATCGGGGCGTCGAACGCGGCCTTCGCCGAGATCGGGATCGAACCGATCACGCTGGAGCGATACCGCGAGCTCTACACGGTGCCCGTCCCGAAGTTCTACGAGCGGCTCATGGGGCGGCTGCCCACCGACGAGGAGTGGACCGTCATGGACGGCGCCTTTCATCGGCACTACTGGGTGCGGGCGGAGGCGTGCGCGCTCACGCTCGGCGCGGCGGAGCTGCTCGCCGCGCGGCAGGCCTCCGGCTTCACGCAGTCGCTGTTGTCGCTCGCGCCGCACGCGGAGCTGATACCGCTCGTGCGGCGCCACGGGATCGCCGAGCGCTTCGTCCGGATGGACGGGCGGGTCGGCGACTCGACCGACGGGAAGTCCGGGCACATGGTGCGGCACCTGGAGGCGCTCCGCGTCTCGGCGGACCGGGTCGTCGTCATCGGCGACGCGGCGGACGACGCGGTGGCGGCGGCGCACGTCGGTGCGAAGGCGGTGCTGTACACCGGGGGGTCGCACAGCCGGGCTTCGCTGGAGCGGGTGGGGGTGCCGGTGGTGGACTCGCTGGCGGAGGCGGTGTCCGTGGCGGAGGAGTTGGTGTAGCGCGCTCGCTGTAGCGCTGTAGCGCTGTAGCGCTGTGGTGCGGGACGGAGGGCCCGTGCGGGCCGGTGGGGTGCGCCCGGCCTTCGGCCAGGCTGGGGTTCCCACCCGCACCACCCATCCGACTTTGACGTCGACCTCGGGTCTTCCCGTGGGCGGCCGACCGCCGTCGGCGGCTGCCGCCCGGTACGGGGCGTGGGAACCGCCGCCGTCGCCCGCCGGGGCACCCTCCCCCGTCGGCCGCCGACGGCCGGTGGGGGGGCATGGGCAATCCCCACCGCCGTCGAGGGTGGCACCCACTGCGGGCCGTCGCCCGGAGGTGGGTGGGCACCCCCCGCCGCCGTCGCCCCGGCCGTGGGTGGGCGCCCGGGCTGCCGTCGCCCGCCGGTGGGTGGGCGGCCCCCGCCGTCGTCGCCCGGCCGTGGGTGGGCATCCGCCGGCCGCTGTTGCCCAGCCGTGGGTGGGCGCCCCGGCCGCTGTTGCCCAGCCGTGGGTGAGCCCCCCCCGGCCGCCGTTGCCCGGCGGTGGGTGGGCTTCCCCCGGCCGTCGTCGCCCGGCCGTGGGGTGACGTGGGAATCCGTCGGCGTCGGCGGGCGGTGGGGTGGGAGGCGCTTTCGTGGGTGTCAGGCCTTGGCTCGGAGGACCTTCAGGAATTCGCGCATCCAGGTCGGGTGGTCCGGCCAGGCTCGGGACGAGACCAGGAGGCCGTCGACCACGGCCGCCGCGTCCTGGAAGGTGGCTCCCGCCGCCTGCATGTCGAGTTCCAGGGCCGGGTACGCCGTGACCCTGCGGCCCTCCAGGCCGCCGACCGCCGCCGTCAGGAGCGGGCCGTGGCAGATCTGGGCCACCGGCTTGTCCGCGTCGAAGAAGGCCTTCAGGATCTTGCGGAGCTCCGGGTCGTTACGCAGGTACTCCGGTGCCCGGCCGCCCGGGATCACCACCGCCACGTACGCACCCGGGTCGACCTCCGAGAAGGCCAGGTCCGCGGGCCAGGTGTAGCCCGGCTTCTCGGTGTACGTGTCGAAGCCCGGCTCGAAGTCGTGGACGACGAAGCGGAGCTGCTTGCGGGCCGGGGCCGCGATGTCGACCTCGTAGCCCTCCTCCAGCAGCCGCTGGTAGGGGTACATCACCTCCAGCGACTCCGCCGCGTCCCCGGTCACGATCAGGATCTTCGCCATGGCTCTCCCAGATCACAGATGGTCGGTCTGTCGTGCTGTGCCCATGCTTGCGTACACGCTGCCTCCGGCGGGCCGGTTTGCCTAGAGGACACGTGTCGCTGTCCATAACGTCAAACTTGGCCCGCTCTTTTGTACGCATACGGCTCATGACGGTTCGGGGGGCGGGGGCGATAGGCTTTTGCCGTGATCAGCGCGATACGCCGTGGGGGCAGCGAAGCCCCCGGCTGCCGCCCGGACCGCGACAGCGGCCGGGTCGGCCCTGCGTTCGCCGATCCTTCCCGTCCGGACGCGCCACGCTCCGTGGCCGATAACGATCCGGGCATCTCTCATCCGGGCATAACGTCGTCTTCGACCGGAATCACCGCGTCGAGGCGTTGTGTCCTTTCTTCCACCGACGTCACGCAACGGCGCGCGACAGGAGTCAGAGGACATGCAGACCAAGCTGGACGAAGCCAAGGCCGAGCTGCTCGAAAGGGCCGCTCGGGTAGCTGAGCACAGCCCGGTCGGGGGGCGACTTCCGACGGGGCCGGAGGGTGCCGGGGAGCGCCCGGACCGGGACACCGTGCTCGAGTACCTCCAGCGCTACTACCTGCACACCGCGCCGGAGGACCTCGGCGACCGGGACCCGGTCGACGTGTTCGGCGCCGCGCTCTCTCACTACCGGCTCGCGGAGAACCGTCCGCAGGGCACGGCGAACGTGCGCGTCCACACCCCGACGGTCGAGGAGAACGGCTGGACCAGCAGCCACTCCGTCGTCGAGGTCGTCACCGACGACATGCCGTTCCTCGTCGACTCCGTCACCAACGAGCTGTCCCGCCAGGGCCGCGGCATCCACGTCGTGATCCACCCGCAGGTCCTCGTCCGCCGTGACGTCGCCGGCAAGCTCATCGAGGTCCTCGCGGCCCAGATCCAGGGCGAGCTGCCGCACGACGCGATCACCGAGTCCTGGATCCACGTCGAGATCGACCGCGAGACCGACCGCGCCGACCTCAAGCAGATCACCGCCGACCTGCTCCGCGTCCTGTCCGACGTCCGCGAGACGGTCGAGGACTGGGACAAGATGCGCGATGCCGCGCTGCGCATCGCCGAGGGCCTCCCGGCCGAGCCCACCGCCTCCGACCTGCGGCCCACCGAGGTGGACGAGGCCCGCGAGCTGCTCCGCTGGCTCGCCGACGACCACTTCACCTTCCTCGGCTACCGCGAGTACGCGCTCGTCAACGGCGACGCCCTGTCCGCCGTGCCCGGCACCGGCCTCGGCATCCTGCGCTCCGACCCGCAGCACGCCGGCGACGACGAGGGCCACCACGCGCACCCCGTCTCGCCCTCCTTCAGCCGGCTGCCCGCCGACGCCCGCGCCAAGGCGCGCGAGCACAAGCTGCTGATCCTGACGAAGGCCAACAGCCGGGCGACCGTGCACCGCCCCTCGTACCTCGACTACATCGGTGTGAAGAAGTTCGACGCGGACGGCAACGTCATCGGCGAGCGGCGGTTCCTCGGACTGTTCTCGTCCGCCGCGTACACCGAGTCCGTCCGTCGCGTCCCCGTCGTCAAGCGCAAGGTCCAGGAGGTCCTTGCGGGCGCCGGCTTCTCGCCGAACAGTCACGACGGCCGCGACCTGCTCCAGATCCTGGAGACCTACCCGCGCGACGAGCTCTTCCAGACCCCGGTCGACCAGCTCCGGTCCATCGTCACCAGCGTCCTGTACCTCCAGGAGCGGCGCCGGCTGCGGCTCTACCTGCGCCAGGACGAGTACGGCCGCTACTACTCGGCCCTCGTCTACCTGCCGCGCGACCGCTACACCACCCGCGTCCGGCTGCGGATCATCGACATCCTCAAGGAGGAGCTCGACGGCACCAGCGTCGACTTCACCGCCTGGAACACCGAGTCGATCCTCTCCCGGCTGCACTTCGTCGTCCGCGTCAAGCCCGGCACCGAGCTCGCCAAGCTGACCGACGCCGACGTCGACCGCATCGAGTCCCGGCTCGTCGAGGCCGCCCGCTCCTGGGCAGACGGCTTCGGCGAGGCGCTCAACGCCGAGCTGGGCGAGGAGCACGCCGCCGAGCTGCTCCGCCGCTACGGCAACGCCTTCCCCGAGGGCTACAAGGCCGACCACTCGCCGCGCGCGGCTGTCGCCGACCTGGTCCACCTGGAAGCCCTCGCCCGTACGGACAAGGACTTCGCGCTCTCCCTCTACGAGCCCGTCGTCGCGGGCCCCGGCGAGCGCCGCTTCAAGATCTACAAGACCGGCGATCCGATCTCCCTCTCCGCCGTCCTGCCGGTCCTCAACCGGCTCGGCGTCGAGGTCACCGACGAGCGCCCGTACGAGCTGCGCTGCTCCGACCGCACCCACGCCTGGGTCTACGACTTCGGTCTGCGCATGCCGGCCCCGACCGGCAACGGCGGCGACTACCTCGGCGACGACGCCCGCGAGCGCTTCCAGGAGGCCTTCGCCGCCACCTGGACCGGCGAGGCCGAGAACGACAACTTCAACTCCCTCGTCCTCTCCGCCGGCCTCACCTGGCGCGAGGCGATGGTGCTGCGCGCCTACGCCAAGTACCTGCGCCAGGCCGGTTCGACGTTCAGCCAGGACTACATGGAGGACACCCTCCGCAACAACGTCCACACCACCCGGCTGCTCGTCTCCCTCTTCGAGGCCCGGATGGCCCCGGAGCGCCAGCGCGCCGGCAGCGAGCTGATCGACGCGCTCCTCGAAGAGCTGGACGCCGCCCTCGACCAGGTCGCGAGCCTGGACGAGGACCGGATCCTGCGGTCCTTCCTCACCGTCATCAAGGCGACGCTGCGGACGAACTTCTTCCAGAGCGTCAGCGAGGGAAGCGGTAAGAGGGGCCAGAACGCGGTGGACGGGAAGCCGCACTCCTACGTGTCGATGAAGTTCGACCCGCAGGCCATCCCCGATCTGCCCGCCCCGCGCCCCGCCTTCGAGATCTGGGTGTACTCGCCGCGCGTCGAGGGCGTCCACCTGCGCTTCGGCAAGGTCGCCCGAGGCGGCCTGCGCTGGTCCGACCGCCGTGAGGACTTCCGTACGGAGATCCTCGGCCTGGTCAAGGCGCAGATGGTGAAGAACACCGTCATCGTGCCCGTCGGCGCCAAGGGCGGCTTCGTCGCCAAGCAGCTCCCGGACCCGTCCGTGGACCGCGACGCCTGGCTCGCCGAGGGCATCGAGAGCTACAAGACCTTCATCTCGGCGCTGCTCGACATCACCGACAACCTGGTCGCGGGCGAGGTCGTGCCGCCGGTCGGCGTCGTCCGCCACGACGAGGACGACACCTACCTCGTCGTCGCCGCCGACAAGGGCACCGCGACCTTCTCCGACATCGCCAACGGGGTCGCCGAGGCGTACGGCTTCTGGCTGGGCGACGCCTTCGCCTCCGGCGGCTCCGCCGGCTACGACCACAAGGGCATGGGCATCACCGCCCGCGGCGCCTGGGAGTCCGTCAAGCGCCACTTCCGCGAGCTGGGCCACGACACCCAGACCGAGGACTTCACGGTCGTCGGTGTCGGCGACATGTCCGGCGACGTCTTCGGCAACGGCATGCTGCTGAGCGAGCACATCCGGCTCGTCGCCGCCTTCGACCACCGGCACATCTTCATCGACCCGAACCCGGACGCGGCCACCTCGTACGCCGAGCGCCGCCGCCTCTTCGACCTGCCTCGCTCGTCCTGGGCCGACTACGACACGTCGCTGCTCTCCGCGGGCGGTGGCATCCACCCCCGTACCGCCAAGTCCATCCCGGTCAACGCGCAGGTCAGGGCCGCCCTCGGCATCGAGGACGGCGTCACCAAGATGACCCCGGCCGAGCTGATGAAGGCCGTGCTCCACGCGCCCGTCGACCTGCTGTGGAACGGCGGCATCGGTACGTACGTCAAGTCCGCGGTCGAGTCCAACGCGGACGTCGGCGACAAGGCCAACGACGCCATCCGCGTCGACGGCCAGGACGTGCGCGCCCAGGTCATCGGCGAGGGCGGCAACCTCGGCGCGACCCAGCTGGGCCGTATCGAGTTCGCCCGCGCCGGCGGCCCCGAGGGCCAGGGCGGCAAGGTCAACACCGACGCCATCGACAACAGCGCCGGCGTCGACACCTCCGACCACGAGGTCAACATCAAGATCCTGCTGAACGGGCTCGTCGCCGAGGGCGACATGACCGTCAAGCAGCGCAACAAGATCCTCGCGGAGATGACGGACGAGGTCGGCACGCTCGTCCTGCGCAACAACTACGCGCAGAACACGGCCCTCGCCAACGCCGTCGCCCAGTCGCCCTCGCTGCTCCACGCCCACCAGCGCTTCATGCGCCGCCTGGGCCGCGACGGCAGCCTCTCCCGGGAGCTGGAGTTCCTGCCCAACGACCGGCAGATCCGCGAGCTGCTCAACACCAGCCGTGGCCTGAGCCAGCCGGAGCTCGCCGTCCTCCTCGCGTACACCAAGATCACGGTGGCCGACGAGCTGATCGGTACGGAGCTGCCGGACGACCCGTACCTGCGCGGGCTGCTCCACGCGTACTTCCCGACGCTGCTGCGCGAGAAGTTCACCGAGGCCGTCGACAACCACGCGCTGCGCCGCGAGATCATCACCACGGTCCTGGTCAACGACACCGTCAACACCGGTGGCTCGACCTTCCTGCACCGCCTCCGCGAGGAGACCGGCGCGTCGATCGAGGAGATCGTCCGCGCGCAGACCGCGGCCCGGATGGTCTTCCGCCTCGGCCAGGTCTGGGACGACGTCGAGGCCCTCGACAACCAGGTGCCCGCCGACGTCCAGACCCGGATGCGGCTGCACTCCCGCCGGCTCGTCGAGCGCGGCACGCGCTGGCTGCTCAACAACCGGCCGCAGCCGCTCCAGATCGGCGAGACCATCGAGTTCTTCGCCGACCGGGTGGACGAGGTCTGGGGCCGGCTGCCGGAGCTGCTGCGCGGCGCGGACCTGGAGTGGTACCAGTCGATCGTGGCCGAGCTGACCGAGGTCGGCGTGCCGGAGGAGCTCGCGCTGCGGGTCGCCGGCTTCTCGTCCGCCTTCCCGATCCTCGACGTCGTCGCGATCGCGGACCGGGCGGGCAAGGAGCCGCTCGCGGTGGCCGAGGTCTACTACGACCTGGCCGACCGACTGCGGATCACCGACCTCATGGACCGGATCATCGAGCTGCCGCGCAGCGACCGCTGGCAGTCGATGGCCCGCGCCTCGATCCGTGAGGACCTGTTCGCGGCGCACGCCGCGCTCACGCAGGACGTCCTGACGGCGGGCAACGGCACGTCGAGCCCGGAGGAGCGGTTCAAGGCCTGGGAGGAGAAGAACGCGGCGATCCTGGGCCGCGCGCGGACGACCCTGGAGGAGATCCAGGGCTCGGACACCTTCGACCTGGCGAACCTGTCGGTGGCCATGCGGACGATGCGCACGCTGCTGCGTTCGCACAGCTGATCGTGACGTGAGGAAGGGCCCCGCCGGTGTTCCGGCGGGGCCCTTCCGTCATTCCGCCGCCGGGGTGGTGACCGTCGAGGTCCACAGGCGGCGGGCGGCGAGCAGCGCCGCCGCGAGGAGCAGGCCGTTGCGGACCGTCATGACGGTGAGGCCGGCGGGGGTGCCGGCGAGGACGTCCAGGTACAGGACGGGGTACGCGAGCGAGCTCAGGGCGGCCGCCGGGAGCAGCAGCAGGGCCACCGGGCGCATCACGGTGCTGCGGGAGGTCAGGCAGACGGCGGCGAGCCCGAGCAGCCAGATCATGTACTGGGGGCTGATGACCCGGCTGGTGACGGTGAACAGCAGGACGGCGGCGAAGGCCGCGTCGAGCGGGGTCGCGGGGGTCCAGCGCCGCGCCCGGACGCGCCAGAGCAGCAGCCAGCCGAGGGCGATGACGGTGAGCAGCAGGGCGAGGTGGCCCAGGCTGGAGACGTACGGGCCGACGTACTCGAAGGAGCCGTAGCGGAACTCGACCCGGCCCGGCCAGACGCCGGCGGCCCGGGCCAGCGCGAGGGCCGTGCCGCCCAGGGACTCGATCTGGATGCCGCGGTTGCCCTGCTGGCGGAGGAAGCCGAACGACCCGGAGAAGAACAGCGCGAGCGTGGCGACGAGGGCGACCGCGGCGGTGACGGCGGCGGTCCAGGCCTCGCGGGTGGTACGGCCCCGGGGGGTGCCGATCAGGACGAGCGCCGGCCACACCTTGACCATGGCGCCGATTCCGGCGAGCGCCCCGCCGAGCTGGTGGGCGCCCGTCGAGCGGGCGTTGACGGCGAGCAGGGCGAGGACGGCGAGGGCGGTGGTGTGGACGTCGTACCGCGCGAGGGGGAGGTGCAGGAGGAGCGGGAGGCCGCAGACCCAGTACCAGGCGCCGTGGGTGACGCGTTCGCTGTCGGCGCGGGCGAGGGCGAGGGTGATGACCGCGTCGGCGAGGAGGGCGAGCGCGACGAAGGCCTGGAAGTACGTGAGCGAGGGCAGGATGCCCGGGGCCATGATCACGAGGCCCGCGCCGGGCGGGTACTGCCAGGTGACGTCGCCGGGCGGGAAGGTGCCGGTCGCGAACTGCCCGTACCAGTGCTCGTAGAGGGCCACCTCGCGGCCGACCCCGCCGATGCCGAGGTCGTCGCGGAGGAGCAGCAGGAGCATGCCGACGCGGGTGAGGAGCCAGACGGCGGCGAGGGCGAGGGTGGGGCCGCGGCCGACCGTGACGAAGGTGGCGGAGGTGAAGGTGTCCGATGTGAAGGGGGACCCGGTCAGGGAGGGGGGAGGGGGTGCGGTGGCGGGTGGGGGCGCGGGGGGTGGTGCGGATGCGGGTGCGGCTGCTGGTGCTGGTGCCGGTGCTTTTGCGAGGGGAGCGGCGGGGGATGCGGGTGCGGCGGAGGGGCGGGGCTCGGTGGGTGACGGAGGGTCGTTCCGGGCCCGGCGGCGCGGCGGCTGCGGGTGATCGTTCGTCATCCCTCGGCACTCTAGTCCGGTATGCCCTATTTCTTGGGTGTTGTCGCCCTCGTACCCGTGTACTCCTCGTACGCCGCCACGACGTCCTTCGCCGGGCCGTCCATCCGCAGCGTCCCCGCTTCCAGCCACAGCGCCCGCTCGCAGGTCTCCGTGATGGTGGAGTTCGAGTGGCTGACCAGGAAGACCGTCCCCGCCTCCGCCCGCAGCTCGTCGATCCGCCGCCGGCTGCGCCGGCGGAAGCGCGCGTCGCCGGTCGCCAGGGCCTCGTCGATGAGCAGCACGTCGTGGCTCCTGGCGGCGGCGATGGAGAAGCGCAGCCGGGCCCCCATCCCGGACGAGTACGTCCGCATCGGGCGGGAGATGGCGTCGTCCTTCTCGTTGACGCCGGAGAACTCGACGATGTCGTCGTAGCGCTCCCGGACCTCCGCGCGACTCATGCCCATCGCGAGGCCGCCCAGGACCACGTTCCGTTCGCCCGTCAGATCGCTCATCAGGGCCGCGTTGACGCCGAGGAGGGACGGCTGACCCTGGGTGTAGACCTGGCCCCGCTCGACGGGCTGGAGGCCCGCGATGGCCTTCAGGAGCGTCGACTTGCCCGATCCGTTCGATCCGATCAGGCCGATCGCCTCGCCCCGGTACGCGGCGAAGCTCACGCCCTTCACGGCGTGGACCCGGCGGCCGGCCGGAGCCGTACGGCCCCGGCGCAGCATCCGGCCGAGGGCGGCGGTGGCGCCGCCGCGGCCGCCGGGATGCCCTCCGTGGACCGTGTAGGTGATGTGGACGCCGTCGACGACGACGGTGGGGGTGCGGGGGTCTTCCGCGTTCTCCGCGAGCTCGGTGGTCTTCGTGATCTCAGTGTTCTCAGCCACGGCCGTACGTCTCCTCCGCCTTCCAGAACCAGATGAAGCCGCCCGTGAAGGCCAGCAGGGCCCAGCCGGCGGCCAGCGCCCAGACGTGCGGCGGCAGCTGCGCCGCCGTGTAGCTCTCGATCAGCGCGAAGCGCATGAGGTCGATGTAGACCGCCGCCGGATTGCACTGGAGGGCCAGCGTCACGGCGTCCGGGAAGCGGCCGGCGCTCGCCAGGTTCTGGATCGACCACATGACGCCGGAGGCGTACATCCAGGTGCGCAGGACGAACGGCATCAGCTGGCTGATGTCCGGGGTGCGCGCCGCCAGTCGTGCCAGGGCGAGGGCCGCGCCGGTGTTGAACAGGGCCTGGCAGAGGAGCGCGGGGGCGGCCAGCAGCCAGCTCCAGGTGGGGAACTCGCCGCAGCAGACGAGGATCACGCCGAGCGTGGCGAGCGAGAGGAGCAGCTGCTGGAGCTGCTGGAGCGCGAGGGAGATCGGGAGGCTCGCGCGCGGGAAGTGCAGGGCGCGGACCAGGCCCAGGTTGCCGCTGATCGCGCGGGTGCCGGCCAGGACCGTGTCGGAGGTGAAGGTCCACACGAAGATGCCGGTGAGGAGGAACGGGACGTAGTCGGGGACGCCGTGCTTGGCGTTCATGAGGACGCCGAAGATCGCGTAGTACACGGCCGCGTTGAGCAGCGGCGTCATCACCTGCCACACCTGGCCGAGCCGGGCCTGGCTGTACTGGGCGGTGAGGCGGGCGGTCGCGAAGGCGGCGATGAAGTCGCGGCGGGACCAGAGCTGCCGGACGTAGGCGGGGAGCGAGGGGCGGGCCCCGCTGACGGTCAGGCCGTGGCGCAGGGCGAGCGCGCGGAGGTCCTCGGGCAGGGGCCGGTGCCGGTCTTCCCGTACGGGTGGGGCGAGGGTCGTGGTCACGCGGGCCGCTTTCGACGAAGGGTGCGGGTGTCGTCGGCGATGGAACGGGTCCGTATCGTCGCTACGGGGAGGTTAGGACGCTCGCACGTCGGAACGCAACCGTATCGTCGTGACGTCACCGTTGGTTAGGATGCCGTTCATGACCGAACCGACCCCCCGCCGCGCCCCCGCCGGAGCCGCCGTACTCCGCGAGGACGTGACCGAGGCCATCCGTGACGCCGTCTTCGAGGAGCTCGCGGCCGTCGGCTTCGCGCGGATGTCCATCGAGGGCATCGCGCGCCGCGCGGGCGTCGGCAAGACCGCCGTCTACCGGCGGTGGAAGTCCAAGCTCTCCCTCGTCCTCGACCTCGTCGGCGCCTTCGCCGCCCAGGGCGTGCCGGTGCCCGCCACCGGGTCCCTGGACGGGGACGTGCGCGCGCTCCTGGAGATGGCCTCGTACGCCCTGCGCCACCCGATCGCCTCGCAGGTCATCCCCGACCTGCTCGTCGAGGCCGCACGGCAGCCGGAGATCGCCGACGCCATCCGCGAGGCGCTGCTCGACGGCCAGCAGGGCGTCATGGCCCGGATCGTCCGCGAGGCCGTCGCACGCGGCGAGCTCCCCGAGGACACCGACCCGGCCGTGGCCCTCGACCTCGTCGTCGGTCCGCTCTACTGGCGCCTCGTCGTCGTCCGTACGCCGCTGCCCGAGGGGTACGTGGACGGGCTCGCGCGCGCGGCGGTGGCGGCGCTCAAGGCCTGAGGCCTGAGGCCTGAGGCCTGAGGCCTGAGGCCTCAGGCGCCGACCGCCGGGGAGCATGGGAGTACGGGGAGTGCTACTTCACCGCGCCCGCCATCACCCCGGTCGCGAACTGCCGCTGGAACGCGAAGAACACCGCCAGCGGCACCACCATCGACAGGAACGCCCCCGGCGCCAGCACGTCCACGTTGTTGCCGAACTGCCGGACCTGCTGCTGGAGCGCCACCGTGATCGGCGGCGACTGCGAGTCCGCGAAGATCAGCGCGATCAGCATGTCGTTCCACACCCACAGGAACTGGAAGATCCCCAGCGAGGCGATCGCCGGACCGCCGAGCGGCAGCACCACCCGCGTGAAGAGCCGCACCTCGCCCGCCCCGTCGAGCCGCGCCGCCTCCAGGAGCTCGCGCGGGATCTCCGCGAAGAAGTTCCGCAGCAGGAAGATCGCGAACGGCAGGCCGAACGCGGTGTGGAAGAGGACGACCCCGAGCGTCGTCTCGAAGAGCCCGACCGCGCCGAAGAGCTTCGACACCGGGACCAGCGCGACCTGCACCGGGACCACGAGCAGGGCCACCACCCCGAGGAACCACCAGTCCCGGCCCGGGAACTCCAGCCACGCGAAGGCGTATCCGGCGAACGAGCCGAGGAGGAGGACGAGGAGCGTGGCCGGGACGGTGATCAGGACGGTGGAGAGCAGCGATCCGGTGATCGTCCCGTCGGCGAGGAGTCCGGTGTAGTTCTCGGTGGTCAGGCGCGCCGGGGCCGTGAGCACCTCCCACCAGCCGCTCGCCGCGATGTCGGAGGGCGAGCGGAAGGAGGAGAAGAGCAGCCCGGCCGTCGGCAGCAGCCAGAACAGGCCGGCCAGGACGAGGAAGACGCGGACCGCGCCGCCGGCCGCGCGGGCCGCGATCCGGGAGGCGGGTGAGGTCTTCGAGGCGGGTGAGGTCGACGGGGTGGGTGACCTCGTCGCGGCGTGTGCGGGCGTCGGGGTGGGAGCGGGCGTCGGGGCGGGCGCGGTCATCGGCGGGTCTCCCTTCGGATGCGGCGGATGTTGACCGCCATTACCGGCAGCACCAGCAGGAGCAGCACGACGGCGATGGCCGAGCCGACCCCGAGGTCCGCGTCCGTGCCGAAGGACGAGCGGTACAGCTGGAGCGCGAGCACGTTCGCGTCGTCCTGCGCCGAGCCCGGTGCGATGACGAAGACCAGGTCGAAGACCTTGAGCACGTTGATCATCAGCGTGACGAGGACGACCGCGAGGACCGGGGCCAGGAGCGGGACCGTGATGCGGCGGAACACCTGCCACTCGTTCGCCCCGTCCACCCGCGCCGCTTCGAGGAGTTCGCGCGGTACGGCCGCGAGCCCGGCGCCGATCAGCACCATCGCGAACCCGGCCCACATCCACACGTACGCCCCGATCACGGCCGGCGTGACGAGCGAGGGGCCCAGCCACTCCACGCCGTTGTACTGCTCCCGGAAGTTGCTCGCGGGGAGGCGGAGTACGGCTCCGTCGGCGCGGTCGGCGGGCAGGGTGAAGGTGCCGTCGGCCGCGGCCGTGGCCGTGGCGACCACCGTGCCGTCCCGTACGGCCTCGATCCGCAGCCCGGCGAGGCCCTGTTCGGCCGGGTCGACGACGTTCGGCTTTCCGCCGCCGCCCTTGGTGAAGTCCAGCCAGGCCGTTCCGCTGATCGTGTCCGCGGCGGTCGGTGACGCGGTCGGCTCGCGGGCCGGGCGGGCCTCCTTCGGCATCCGGCCGGGAGCCACCCCGACGAGCGGGAGCCGTACGGGCTCCCCGGCGCGTACCGCCTCCTTGGTGACGTACGCGCCGCCGCCGGCCGCCGTGAGCGGGTGCACGGGGAGCGGCCGGGCCCTGGGGAAGCCCGAGGACTCGGCGAAGGTGTCGTGGACGCCGACCCAGACGGCGTTGGCGATGCCCCGGTCCGGGTCCTGCTCGTAGACGAGCCGGAAGATGATCCCGGCCGCGAGCATCGAGATCGCCATCGGCATGAAGACGACCAGCTTGAAGGCCGTTCCCCAGCGGACGCGTTCGGTCAGGACGGCGAACAGCAGACCGAGGGCGGTGGCGACCGCGGGGGCGAGAACCAGCCAGATCAGGTTGTTCTGTACAGCGGTGCGCAACGAGTCGTCGGTGACGAGCGCGACGTAGTTGTCCAGGCCCACGAAGGAGGAGCCGGAGCGGTCGAAGAACGAGCGCTGGACGGAGTACCCGATCGGGTAGACGACCAGCGCCCCGAGCAGGAGCAGCGCGGGGAGCAGGAACCCCGCCGCGACCGCCCTGCTGTTGCCGTTGCTCGTGCTCGTGCCCTTGTTCGTGCTGTTGCTGCGGGTGGCCTTCGGCATGCCGGGGCCTCAGCTCTTCGCGGCGGCCCGGTACGCCTTCGCCGCGTCTGCCTCCAGGCGCGCCTGGGCCCCGGCGACGTCCTTCGGGTTCTTCAGGAAGTCCTGGAGCGCCTTCCACTCGCCCTTGCCCGGGGTCCCGCCGAACGACTGCGGCATCTGGTCCGACATGTCGAAGCGGAAGTCGTCACCGGCGCCGATGAGGGCCTCGGCGATCTCGCGCTGGACGTCGTTCGGATACGCGGCCGGGTCCAGGTTCCTGTTGGGGGAGAGGAAGCCGCCCTCGGCCGCCCAGATCCTCGCCGCGTCCGGGGAGGCGAGGAAGGCGAGCAGCGCCTGCGCGCCCTTGGTGTCCTTCAGCGCCACGGCCGCGTCGCCGGCCGTCACGACGGGAGCGATGCCGCTGCCGACCGTCGGGAACGGGAAGGCCTTCGCGTCCGTACCGATCTTCGCCTTCGTCTGGGCGATGTTGACGGCCGCGAAGTCGCCCTCGAAGACCATCGCCCCCTTGGGCTGGTCGCCGCCCGTGAAGGTCTGGGTGACCGAGACCGGGTACTCGGTCTGCAGCGCGCCGCTGGTCCCGCCCGCGAGCAGCGCCGGCTTCCCGAACAGCTCGGCGAGCGTGGTGAGGGCCGCGGCGACGGACGGGTCGGTCCACTTGATCTCGTGCTTCGCCAGCTGGTCGTACTTGGCCGGGCCCGCCTGGGAGAGGTAGACGTTCTCGAACCAGTCGGTGAGGGTCCAGCCGTCCGCGCCGCCGACCGAGACCGGGGTGACACCGGAGGCCGAGATGGTCTCGGCGGTGGTGAGGAACTCCTTCCAGGTCTTCGGCTCGGTCGCGCCCGCGTTCTCGAAGACCGCGGTGTTGTACCAGACCAGGGACTTGTTGGCGGCCTTGAAGTAGACGCCGTACTGGGTGCCGTCGACCGCGCCGAGACTCCGCCAGCCGGGCGAGTAGTTCGCGGCGAGCTGGGCCTCGGCCTCGGGGCCGACCGGCTTCAGCCACTTCTGGGCGGCGGCCTGCTGGATCGCGCCGACCTGCGGGAGCATCGCCACGTCGGGCGGCGAGCCGCCGGCGATCTTCGTCCCGAGGAAGTTCACGATCGGGTCCTGGGCGGGCACGAACGTGACGGTCGCGCCGGTCCGCTTCTCGAACTCCTTGAGGACCTTGGTGAAGTTCTCCTGCTCGGGGCCCGTCCAGACGGCGGCGACCTCGATCTTCTCGCCCTTGAGGAAGGTGCCGGTCGTGGCGTCCTCCGGGCCCGGGCGGGCCTCGCCGTCGCCGCCCCCGCCGCAGGCCGCGAGGACCAGTGCGGTGAGCGCCGTGAGCGCCGTGGTGGTCACTGCGGCCTTGCGTGGACGAAGAGTTGTCCGCATCGCTGCCCCGTCTCCTTCGTGCGCGTCGCTGTCCCGTGCCGACAGGTCTACGCCGGATGCCGGAGCCCCCGCAATACCGCCTTCCGTGCCAAGTGGGCGATCGTAATGGCCTCGTGACGTGCCGTCAGGCGCGGGTGGCGGGCGCGAGCGGCGGTATCGGCGTCGCCTCGACCGAACGGGCCGCCCGGTCCAGGGCGCTCGCGAGGAGGGCCAGATCCGTCGGGCCGTTGCCCAGCTCGCGGACCGGGCGGCGGGTGGGCGGGTCGCCCATCCGCTCCCACTCCAGCGGGACGACCACCGGGCGGAGCGTCGCCGTCCGAGGGATGCGGCCGGTGACGCGGCCCGCCTGGAAGGGGGTCACGCGGCCGTCCGGATGACCGAGCCTGCCCCGCCCGGCCGCCGGTACGTCCGGGCCCGCGGCCACCGGGGGTGGGTCGAGCACGATCCGCAGCCGGGCCCCGTGGGCCAGCTCGGTGTCGGCGGTACGGTCCGGGCGGGCCGAGGTCGCGACGAGGTGCACCCCGAGCCGCTCGCCGTGCCGGGCGACGGCCTCCAGAGCCCGTACGACGGACCCGGCGGCCGGCCGGCCGGAGGCTCCGAGCGCGGGGGCGACCAGCGCGTCGAAGTCGTCGACGAGGACGACGAGCCGCGGCAGCGGCCCGGCACCCGCCGACCGGGCGGACCCGGGCTCTCCGGCGGCGGGCCGCGGAATCCGCACGCCGGCCTGGTCGCCTGCCCCGGACTGCTCGCTCGCGGGGTGCGGTACGCGTCCGCTCGGGTGGTCGGCGAGGTCGCCGTCGCCCGTGCGGAGAGTGCGGCTGCTCGGGCGGTCGTCCAGGGACCCGCCCTCGCGGCGGGGGAGCCGCCCGCTGGGCGTGTCGGCGAGGAAGGCGTCCCCGCCCCCGGACCGCGCCCCGCCGTCACGCGCCACGCGCCCGCTGGAACGACCGCCGAGGTCGTCCGCGCCGGGGTGGGGCACACGTCCGCTGGAGCGGCCACCAAGGTCGTCCGCGCCGGGGTAGGGGACCCGGCCGCTGGAGCGGCCGCCGAGGTCGTCCGTGCCGGGGTAGGGCATGCGTCCGCTGGAACGGCCATTGAGGTCGTCCGTGCCGGGGTAGGGGACCCGGCCGCTGGAGCGGCCGCCGAGGTCGTCCGTGCCGGGGTAGGGCATGCGTCCGCTGGATCGGCCGCCCAGGTCGTCGGCGCCGGGGTAGGCGCCCCGGCCGCTGGAGCCGTCGTGGAGGCTGCCGTCGCCCGTGCGGAGGGTGCGGCCGCCGGCGCGGCCGTTCAGGTCGTCCGCGCCGGAGTACGTGATCCTGCCGCTCGGGCGGCCGCCGAGGTCGCCCTCGGGCGTGCGGCCGCCGCGCGGGCTCGGGAGGGAGCCGATCGTGCCGTCTCCCGTGCGCAGGGTGCGGCCGCTCGGGCGGTCCGTCGGATCGCTCGCGTCGGACACGCGGACGGTCGCGCGGGCGCCCTGAGGCACGGACTCCGCCGCGCTCGGGGAGCGCTGGCCGATCAGCCGGTCGGAGGCGGCGGCGGGCGCGGTACGGGACCCGCGCCGGTCGGCGAAGTGGCCGTCGCCCAGGAGCTCCGCCCGGCGCTTCAGCTCGGCTCCGAGCGCCTGCGCGAACTCCCGCATCCGTACCGGGTCGGAGGCGACGAGGTGCTCGGTGACGTGCGGCAGCTCCGTACAGACCGCGAGGCCTTCGCCGCGGTCGCCGCCCGCCCCGTCCACGAGGAGCAGGCCAAGACGGTCCGGGCGGCCGCCGGCCGCGAGGGACGCGGCGATCGAGCGGAGCAGCTCCGTGCGGCCGCTGCCCGCGGGGCCCTCGATCAGCAGGTGCGGGCCCTCCTGGGTGAGGTCCACCGACAGCGGGCCGCGCGGGCCCGCGCCGAGCACGGCCGTCCCGTCCCCGGCGGAGGCCCAGCGGGCCAGCAGGGAGGCGGGTGTCGCCCGGGCGAGGCCGAGCTCGTCGAGCAGGCGCGCCGACGGGGGCAGTGCGGCGGCCCGGCCGTGCGGCGCCGCCGCCGTCTCCGTACGCAGCGGGGCGAGGGCCCGGCCGAACCGGTCGGCCCAGGCGACGGAGACCGCGTCGACCACGCCGACCGTGCCGTGGCCCGCGACCCGGCCGCCGGAGGTGCGGACCAGCCGCAGCGCCGTCGCCACGTCGCCGCTCAGGAGCGCGGCCGCCCCGCACTCGCGGAAGGCGAGGGACGCGGCGCAGGCGGCCTCGTAGGTGGCGGCCACCGGCGATTCCGGGGTGGCCGAAGGTGCCTCGGCGAGGCACAGGAGGTGGATGCCCGCGGCCGCTCCGGCGCCAGCGAGCCGCGCGACCGTCTCGCGCAGCGCGGCGGAACCGGGGTCGCCGTCGACGATCACGACCGTCGCCGCCCCGGTGTGGCGCGCGGCGGCGTCGGCGACGGACGCGCGGTCGGCGCTGGGCCAGCCGGGCCCGAGGGGACCGTCGTCGAGCCGCCGGGTCAGCTCGGTCGTCCGGGCGTGGGCCTGCTCGCGGTCGTACGCCAGGAGCAGGCGGCAGTCCTGGCCGTGGGCCGGGCGGACGTGCGGGAGCCAGCCGAGCCAGCCCCAGGCGCGGCGCCGCTCCTCGAGGGAGCGGTTCCGGTCGGCGCTGATCAGCACGATCTCCAGATCGGCGGGGGAGTGCAGGGCGGCGAGCTGGGCCACGACGGAGCGGGCGAGCCCGGCGAGCCGGTCGGCGGGGCCGGCGAGACCGAGCGAACCGGCCTCGCGCAGTCCGACGGTGACGGGCACTCCGGAGAGCTCGGCGCGGTCGGTCGTGCCGAGCCGGACCACGAGGGACTCGGCATGGTCCTGGGCCCGCTCCCAGAGGCGGGGGCCGGGGCCGAGGGCGGTGAGCAGGACGGTGGCCGGGTCGGGCCAGGTGTCGGCCACGGGGCCGGGGCCGGATCTGGTGCCGGCGCCCCGTCCGTCGGGGCCCGGACGGGCGCCGCTCAGGGCGCCGGACGGCGTGCCCGCGTGGGTGTCCGGGGCGGACCCGGAGCCGGCGTCCTGGGCCGGGAGGTCCTCGCGGCCGCCCGCGAGGCGCCTGGCCCACGCGCCGAGCCCCCGCTTCCCGCCCGGACGGCCGGGCGCCGGAGCGGGCTCCGTGCCCTGGCGGCGGGACTGCCGGGTCCTGCTGTGGGCCTCGCCGCCGGAGTGGTCGTGGGAGCCCTGGGGCTCCTCGGCGCGCGTGTGGCCTGCGGAGCCGGGGCGGTCGCCGTAGGGCTCGGCGGCGTACGGATCGGTGCGCGGATGCGCGTACGGATCCACGTACACGTCGTCGTGGCGGGTGTCCTGGGACGCGTGGTGAGAGGTGTCGTACGGGACACCTCGCGCGCCACCGTGGGTGCTGTCGTCGGCCGCGCGTCCCGAGGAGGCGTCGGGGCCGGCGGGCGCCGGCTTCCCGGCCGGTCCGCCCGTCCCGCCCGCGACCCGCAGGTGGCCCTCGCCGTCGGGGGTCGTCGCCACCGTCTCCGTACCGCCCGGTTCGTCGCCGGGGCCGGTCAGCCGGAGGGCGGACTCGCCGAGGCGCAGCAGGGAGCCGGGGAGGAGCCGCACCGGGCGGTCGCCGACCGGCACGCCGTCGAGCGTCGTGCCGTTCGTCGAGCCCAGGTCGGAGACGGTGACGCGGCCGTCGGCGCCGACGGTCACCGTGCAGTGCGCGCGCGAGACGTCCGGGTCGTCGAGCGGTACGTCGGCGTCGACGGAACGGCCGATTCTGATCGCTCCGCCGTGCAGCAGGTGGACCCCGCCCGCGTCCGGTCCGGCCACCACGTGCAGCCGGGCCGAGGCGGCCTCGCCGACCCGGTCGTCGGGGCCGGGGGCCTGGAGCGAGAGGACGGCGCCGTCGACGAGCGGGGGCTCGCCGAGCACACAGCGCCTGCTGTCGAGCCGGTCCCCGCCCGCGTAGAGCACGGTCGTGCCCGAGGCGGAGGTGTCGGGGCCGGTGACGGCGGCGGCCAGACCGGAGGCGACGGCGGCGAGCGCCGTCCCGGCGGGGGCCGTGACGAGCACGTCACAGGCGCGCCCGGCGCCGTGGCCGCCGTGGCTGCCATGGCCGGAGTGCGGCGCGAGGACGGTCAGCCGGATCTGCATCGCCGTCAGCGGTCCCTTCTGCGCGAGATGCCCGGCAGGGGAACCGCCCTGTGACTCCCCCCACCCGGCACGGACGCGTCGTCCGGTACAGGTCGGCACGGCGCGGGGGGCTCCCGACCCCACTGATGCGACGTGCTGTAGGCATCCTCGCACCTGCCACCGACAACCCGCCCCCGGGTCGGCAACAAGTGATCTTGAATGGTCGGCTGTGGTCCTAAAAATGCCTGGTTGGGCATGCCTTCGGAGCATGCCTGGCAACCACCGCGGTCCGCGGAGCGTCTTCTTCCGGACAAGTTCGGTGCGCGATCCGGCTGTGGACGACCGGCCTGTGACCCGTTCGGCGGCACTAAAGTGGGTCGGACACCCGGACGGGTCACAACAGAGGACAGGGACCCCGGGGACCCCACGAGACCACCCCAGGACCACGATCAGCAGGGAGCGCGTGACGTGCGGCCTATCGGCAGCAAGTACCTGCTCGAGGAGCCGCTCGGACGCGGCGCCACGGGCACCGTCTGGCGAGCCCGCCAGCGGGAGACGGCGGGCGCCGAGGCGGCCGTGGCCGGCCAGCCCGGCGAGACCGTCGCGATCAAGGTCCTCAAGGAGGAGCTGGCCAACGACGCGGACATCGTGATGCGCTTCCTGCGCGAGCGGTCCGTGCTCCTCCGGCTCACCCACCCGAACATCGTGCGGACCCGGGACCTGGTCGTCGAGGGCGACGTCCTCGCCCTCGTCATGGACCTCGTCGAGGGCCCCGACCTGCACCGGTACATCCGGGAGAGCGGACCGCTCACCCCGGTCGCCGCCTCCCTCCTGACGGCCCAGATCGCCGACGCGCTCGCCGCCAGCCATGCCGACGGCGTCGTCCACCGCGACCTCAAGCCGGCCAACGTCCTGCTCGCCGAGCAGGGCGGTCAGATGCACCCGATGCTCACCGACTTCGGCATCGCGCGCCTCGCGGACTCCCCGGGCCTGACCCGGACGCACGAGTTCGTCGGCACGCCCGCGTACGTGGCGCCCGAGTCCGCCGAGGGGCGCCCGCAGACCTCCGCCGTCGACATCTACGGCGCGGGCATCCTCCTGTACGAGCTGGTCACCGGCCGGCCCCCGTTCGCGGGCGGCACAGCCCTGGAGGTCCTCCACCGCCACCTCAGCGAGGAGCCGCGCCGCCCCTCGACCGTGCCGGGCCCGCTGTGGACGGTCATAGAGCGCTGCCTCAGCAAGGACCCCGACCGGCGCCCGAGCGCCGAGAACCTGGCCCGCGGCCTGCGCGCCGTCGCCGCCGGCATCGGGGTCCACGCCACGCCCGCCCAGATCGAGGCGGCGGACGGCGTCGGGGCGCTCCTCGCCCCGGACCCGGCGCCCGCGCCGGTCCCGGAGACCCCGGGGGCCGCCGACGCCACCCAGGTGCTGCCCAGCGGCGCCGGGAACCCGTTGCAGTACGACCCCGCCGCCGCGACCAGCGTGATGCCGACCAGCGGCCCGGCGGGCGTCGCCGACCCGACGGCCGTCATGCCCCCCGTACCGTCCCAGCCGCCGCAGTCCGAGGACCCGCACCCCTGGCAGAACCAGCTGCGCGCGGCCCGCGACCGCAACGAGCAGACGCAGGTGCAGTACCTCGACCCGAGCGAGGACCCGCTGCGCCGCCGCCCGCAGCGCCCGCAGCAGCAGGGCCAGCCCGGCCAGTACGGGCAGCAGGGCCAGCAGGGCCAGCAGGGACAGCAGCCCGGTCAGTACGGCCAGCAGGGGCAGCAGGGTCAGTACGGGCAGCAGCGGCCGCCGCAGCACCAGCAGCAGCGTCCGGCGCCGCCGCAGCAGTACCAGCAGCAGCACCAGCCGCAGCAGTACGCGCCCCCGCCGCCCCCGCAGCAGTACGCGCAGCCGCAGCAGCCGCCCCAGCAGCAGTACACGCCCCCGCAGCCGCCGCCCCAGGCCCCCGCGCCCCGCGAGCCGCGCCCGCCGCGCCAGCGCAGCGCGAACCCGATGCGGATCCCCGGCCTCGGCTGCCTCAAGGGCTGCCTGTTCACGATCGTCCTGTTCGTGGTCGCGGGCTGGCTCATCTGGGAGCTGACCCCGCTGCAGGGCTGGATCGCCGAGGGCAAGGGCTACTGGGAGGCCATCGGAGACGGCATCTCGACGGTCACGGACTGGATCTCCACGATCGGCGAGGCCACCGGCTCCGGGGGTACTACCGGCGGTACGGGGCAGTAATACTGCCGATTTATCGACTTCCGAAGGGTGATTTCCGTTCGGAAGTGACGACCGGCGGCTGCGGACGCGTAGCTTTGACGCGAACCGCAGCCGCTGAGGGAGCAGTCTTGGCACGGAACATCGGCAGCCGCTATACCGCCCACCAGATCCTCGGGCGGGGCAGCGCCGGAACGGTGTGGCTCGGCGAGGGACCCGAAGGGCCCGTCGCCGTCAAACTGCTGCGCGAGGACCTGGCGTCCGACCAGGAGCTCGTCGGCCGCTTCGTCCAGGAGCGCACCGCCCTGCTCGGCCTCGACCACCCCCGGGTGGTCAAGGTCCGCGACCTCGTCGTCGACGGCACCGACCTCGCCCTCGTCATGGACCTCGTGCGCGGCACCGACCTGCGCACGCGTCTGGACCGGGAGCGGCGGCTCGCCCCCGAGGCCGCCGTCGCGATCACCGCCGACGTCGCCGACGCCCTGGCCGCCGCGCACGCCGCCGGGGTCGTCCACCGGGACGTCAAGCCCGAGAACATCCTGCTCGACATGGAGGGCCCGCTCGGCCCCGCCGGCGCCCACCCCGCCCTCCTCACCGACTTCGGCGTCGCCAAGCTGATCGACACCCCCGGCCGCACCAAGGCCACCCGGATCATCGGCACCCCCGACTACCTCGCCCCCGAGATCGTCGAGGGCCTCCCGCCGCGCGCGGCCGTCGACATCTACGCCCTCGCCACCGTCCTGTACGAGCTGCTCGCCGGCTTCACGCCGTTCGGCGGCGGCCACCCCGGCGCCGTCCTGCGCCGCCACGTCACCGAGACCGTCGTCCCGCTCCCCGGCATCCCCGAGGAGCTGTGGCAGCTGATCGTGCAGTGCCTGGCGAAGGCCCCCGCCTCCCGCCTGCGCGCCTCCGAGCTCGCCGCCCGCCTCAAGGACGTCCTGCCGCTCCTCAAGGGCATCCCGCCGCTGGACGTGGACGAACCGGACTCGGAACCGGCTGCGGCCTCCGCATCGGAGCCGTACGAGGAGGACGCGTACGCCACCGGTCCGGGCGCCGGTGAGCCCGGTCCGCGCCGGGCCGCCGTCCCGCTCGTCCCCGGCGCCTCCGCCGACTCCAACCGGGACACCCACACCTCCATGCGGGTCCCGGCCCCCGACGAGCTCTCCGGCGGCCCCCTCGGCACCGCCCGGGCACCCCGCCCGGCGGGCGCCCGGCGTCCCGGCTCGGCCCGCCACAAGGCGGGCGTGGTCCGCAAGCGCCGGATCACCCTCGCCGTCGCGGCGGTCGTGGTCGCCGGAGCCCTCGGCGCCGGCGGCTACCTGGTGGCCTCCGGGGACGGGGACGCGCCGCCGCAGGACTCGAAGCAGTCCTCCCAGCCGTAAGCCGCAGACGCGGGGCCATGGGGGACAGCCGTACGGCCGTCACGGCCAAAGGTTCGGCTCCTTGCCCGGAGCCGTTACGCTGGACGCGTGGCAGTCGTCGATGTATCCGAAGAGCTGAAGTCCCTCTCCTCGACCATGGGGTCGATCGAGGCCGTCCTGGACCTCGAGAAGCTGAGGGCCGACATCGCCGTGCTCGAAGAGCAGGCCGCGGCCCCGTCCCTGTGGGACGACCCGGAGGCGGCGCAGAAGATCACGAGCAAGCTTTCGCACCTCCAGGCGGAGGTCCGGAAGGCCGAGACCCTGCGCGGGCGGATCGACGACCTCTCGGTCCTCTTCGAGCTCGCCGAGGAGATGGACGACTCGGACACCCTCGCCGAGGCCGAGACGGAGCTCACCTCCGTCCGCAAGGCCCTCGACGAGATGGAGGTCCGCACGCTCCTCTCCGGCGAGTACGACGAGCGCGAGGCCCTGGTCAACATCCGCGCCGAGGCCGGCGGCGTCGACGCCTCCGACTTCGCCGAGCGGCTCCAGCGCATGTACCTGCGCTGGGCGGAGCGCCACGGCTACGCGACGGAGATCTACGAGACCTCGTACGCGGAAGAGGCCGGCATCAAGTCGACCACCTTCGTGGTGAAGACGCCGTACGCCTACGGCACGCTCTCCGTCGAGCAGGGCACCCACCGCCTGGTCCGCATCTCGCCCTTCGACAACCAGGGCCGCCGCCAGACGTCCTTCGCGGGCGTCGAGGTCCTCCCCGTCGTCGAGTCCTCCGACCACGTCGAGATCGACGAGTCCGAGCTGCGCGTGGACGTCTACCGCGCCTCGGGTCCCGGCGGCCAGGGCGTCAACACGACCGACTCGGCGGTGCGCATCACGCACCTCCCGACCGGCATCGTCGTCTCCTGCCAGAACGAGCGCTCCCAGATCCAGAACAAGGCGAGCGCCATGAACGTCCTCCAGGCCAAGCTGCTGGAGCGTCAGCGCCAGGAGGAGCGCGCGAGGATGGACGCGCTCAAGGACAGCGGCAGCTCCTGGGGCAACCAGATGCGCTCGTACGTCCTCCACCCGTACCAGATGGTCAAGGACCTCCGGACGGAGTTCGAGGTCGGCAACCCGCAGTCCGTCCTGGACGGCGAGATCGACGGCTTCCTGGAAGCCGGCATCCGCTGGCGCAAGCAGCAGGACAAGTAGTCTCCCCGGCTGACCCGTTCAGCCGTACGAGTCCGGGCCCCGCACCTCCTCGGTGCGGGGCCCGGACTCGTTCCGTACGCCCCGCGGATTCGCTGACGCAAGCGGAAGCGGGGCCGTCGGGGCGCTTTGTCGACAAGGGAACTGGTGTCGCCGGGCCTGGAGTTACGGGTTTACGTCACAGTTGCATCGTCTCATGCCGGTCACTTGTGGATCTTTCGGGCATCGCACGCGCAACGGCCTTGACGCTTCATCGGAAACTCGGAAGGGTGACGTACTGGCATGCGCATTTCTGGGGCGCGTGTGATCGGGGGCCGGCCCAGTCGTGACGCCACCCCTGCTGCGCGGGGCCCCGAGCGCTGCCCCATGACGAGTTTGAGCTACTGGGGGTAGCAGCCAGATGACCAAGCAGATGCGAATCCGTTTCGCGCGCATCGCCGCCGGTGCGGTGATCGCCGCCGGAGCTTCGCTGACCGCGGCCGGTGCCGCGCAGGCCGTGGGCGCCTTCGGCGAACTGACTCCGACTCCGGAGGAGACGTGCCTTCCCGGCACCGCCGGTTGCGATGCCACGCTTCCGCCGACGACTCCGCCGGTCGAGACCACGCCTCCGGTGGAGACGACTCCGCCGGTGGAGACCACCCCGCCGGTCGAGACGACCCCGCCGGTGGAGACCACGCCTCCGGTGGAGACCACTCCGCCGGTCGAGACCACGCCTCCGGTGGAGACCACCCCGCCGGTGGAGACCACCCCGCCGGTCGAGACCACCGAGCCCGGTGGCGGCGAGACCACCGAGCCCGGTGGCGGCGAGACCACTGAGCCCGGCGGTGGCGAGACCACTGAGCCCGGCAACGGCAACAACGGTGGCAACGGCAACAACGGTGGCAACGGCAACAACGGCAACAACAACGGTGGCAACGACAACGGCGGCAACGGCAACGGCGGGACCGACACCGGTTCCACCGACAGCCCCGTGACCCCGGACGAGGGCACCGACGGTGGCTCCACCGGCTCCGGTTCCGGCGACGCCGGCACCTGCACCGTCGACCTCGACGGCGCCGAGTGCGTGGACACCGGCAACAACAACACCGACACCAACAACGCCGGCTCGCAGCCCGTGCAGCAGGGCCAGGCCAAGGAGGAGCTCGCCGAGACCGGTGCGGCCGAGACCTCGTTCCTGGTCATCGGTGCCGCGACCATGATCGCCGGCGGCATCGGCTTCCGTATGCTGCCGCGTCTCGTCGCCGGTGGCACCGGTGGCGGCGCCGCCGCCTGACGCGACCGCGTGAACGCGTGAGCGCCCGCCCATGACGAAGGGCCGGGGAGATCAGTCTCCCCGGCCCTTCGCCGTGCTCCGGTTCGTGTGGCGCCTCTCGGCCTTCTCGGTCCGCCGAGACGACGCCCAGGCCCTCTAGGCCGCCTGGACCACCGCGAGCAGGGCGATCGCGACCAGCAGGGCGATCGCCAGCGTCAGCAGCATCGCGGGGGACGGACCCTGAGGGGTCAGACGCTCCCGGTTCGCGCGGCAGACGGGGCAGCGGCCCTCGGCGACCGGGGCCGCGCAGTTGGCGCACACCAGTCGGTCGTAGGTCATGCGCTCTCCTCTCCCGCACAGGGATCCACACCAGGACAACGCCCGGAGGGGTCCGGACGTTCCCCCTACCACTGTGCCAGCTCCGTGGCGTTTCGGCGCGCCCCGCCGGATTGCCCGCCTTCCGCCCGAAAGGGCGAAAAGGATAAAGCACGCAAGCCAGGACCGCGACTGCGCGGGCCATCCCCGTTCGCGTAAGGTCACGCACACCTACTCCCGGCCGACCGTGGTGCATCCGTGATCCGATTCGACAACGTCTCCAAGTCCTATCCGAAGCAGAACCGCCCCGCGCTCCGGGATGTCTCCCTGGAGATCGAGAAGGGGGAGTTCGTCTTCCTCGTCGGTTCCTCCGGCTCCGGAAAGTCGACTTTCCTGCGGCTGCTCCTGCGTGAGGAGCGCGCGAGCCAAGGCCAGGTGCACGTCCTCGGCAAGGACCTGGCCCGGCTCTCCAACTGGAAGGTGCCGCACATGCGGCGCCAGCTCGGCACCGTCTTCCAGGACTTCCGCCTGCTTCCCAACAAGACCGTCGCCGAGAACGTGGCCTTCGCCCAGGAGGTCATCGGCAAGCCGCGCGGCGAGATCCGCAAGGCCGTACCTCAGGTGCTCGACCTGGTCGGGCTCGGCGGCAAGGAGGACCGGCGCCCCGGCGAGCTCTCCGGTGGTGAGCAGCAGCGCGTCGCCATCGCCCGGGCTTTCGTCAACCGCCCGATGCTGCTGATCGCCGACGAGCCCACCGGCAACCTCGACCCGCAGACCTCCGTCGGCATCATGAAGCTGCTCGACCGCATCAACAGGACAGGGACCACCGTCGTCATGGCGACCCACGACCAGAACATCGTCGACCAGATGCGCAAGCGCGTCATAGAGCTGGAGAAGGGCCGCCTCGTCCGCGACCAGTCACGCGGCGTCTACGGATACCAGCACTGAGCAGGTAGGGGACAGAACACACCATGCGCGCTCAGTTCGTGCTGTCGGAGATCGGTGTCGGTCTCCGGCGCAATCTCACGATGACCTTCGCCGTCATCATCTCCGTGGCCCTCTCGCTCGCCCTTTTCGGTGGTGCCCTGCTCATGCGCGAGCAGGTCAGCACGATGAAGGACTTCTGGTACGACAAGGTCAACGTCTCCCTCTTCCTCTGCAACAAGGCCGACGCGGCCGACGGGTCCAAGTGCCCGAAGGGCGCCGTCACGGCGCAGCAGAAGGAGCAGATCAAGGCCGATCTGGAGGAGATGGACGTCGTCGAGTCCGTCTTCTACGAGTCGACCGACGACGCGTTCAAGCGCTACAAGGAGGAGTACGGCGACACCGCCATCGCCTCCGTCATCACGCCGGACCAGATGCAGGAGTCGTTCCGGGTCAAGCTCAAGGACCCGGAGAAGTACAAGGTGGTCGCCACCGCCTTCGCCGGCCGCGACGGGGTCGAGTCCGTCCAGGACCAGCGGGAGACCCTGCAGAACCTCTTCGACCTGATGAACGGCATGAACGTGGCCGCCCTCTGCGTCATGGGTCTGATGCTGGTCATCGCGCTGATGCTGATCGTCAACACCGTCCGCGTCTCGGCCTTCAGCCGCCGCCGCGAGACCGGCATCATGCGGCTCGTCGGAGCGTCCAGCTTCTACATCCAGATGCCGTTCATCATGGAGGCCGCCTTCGCCGGGCTCCTCGGCGGCGGCGTCGCCTGCGTGCTTCTGCTCGTCGGCCGGTACTTCCTCATCGACCACGGCGTCGCGCTCGCCGAGAAGATGCAGCTGGTCCAGTTCATCGGCTGGGACGCCGTCTTCGCCATGCTGCCGCTCATGCTCGCCATCAGTCTGCTCATGCCGGCCGGTGCCGCGTTCATCGCGCTGCGCAAGTACCTGAAGGTGTGAGAAGACAGCACTGACGGCGGATGGCGCCGTACGGGCAAAGCCCGTGCGGCGCCATTCCCTTGTCCTAGAGTGGGCGCCATGCCGGCCGACGCCGATCACCGCCGCTGTATCCGGCCCCGCGGAGTGCTCCGTGGGGCCGTGCTGACGTTGGTCTTCACCGGTGTCCTCGCCACCGCCGCCGCCACCGGGTCGCTGCCCCGGCGGGACGCGGACGGTGACGGGTCGTCGGATTCCGCCCGTACGGCCACGGTGGACCGCGCCGCCCTGAACAGGGCCGCCGCCGCGGCCATGGCCGACGGGAAGTCCGGCAAGCAGGCCGCCGAGGAGTTCGTCAGCCGCAGCGGCGACCGCTGGGGCGCGGTGTACGACAAGAAGGAGTACGCCGACTTCGAGCAGGCCCTCGACGGCGCCTACACGGGTGTCGGTCTCTCCGCCGGCCGGGCCGCCGACGGCACCGCGGTGAAGGTGACCCGCGTCCAGGCGGGCGGCCCCGCCGCGCGCGCCGGGATCCGGGCCGGCGACCGGCTCGTCTCCGTCGACGGACGCCCGGTCGGCGGGCTCTCCGTCTCCGAGGTCGTCTCCCTCCTCCGCGGCGACGGCGTCGCCGGATCGGCCGTCTCCCTCCGGGTCGAGCGCGGCCGCGCCGCCTGGACGGAGACCCTGCGCAGGGCCCGGCTCGCGACGGACCCGGTCACCGTCCGCCGCCTCGACGACGGGGCCGTCCTGATCAAGGTGGCCGCCTTCACCAAGGGCGCGGGCGCGCGCGTGCGGGACGCGGTACGGGACGCCCCGGCCGGCGCCGGCGTCCTCCTGGACCTGCGGGGCAACGCCGGCGGCCTGGTCGCGGAGGCCGCGGTCGCCGCCTCCGCGTTCCTCGACGGCGGTCTGGTCGCCACGTACGACGTCGAGGGCGAGGAGCGGGCCGTGTACGCGGACGGGGGCGGCGACACCGGCCGGCCCCTGGTGGCGCTGATCGACGGCGGCACGATGAGCGCGGCCGAGCTGCTCACCGGCGCCCTCCAGGACCGGGGCCGGGCCGTCACGGTCGGCTCGCGGACCTTCGGCAAGGGCTCGGTGCAGATGCCGAGCGCGCTGCCGGACGGTTCCGTCGCGGAGCTGACCGTCGGCCACTACCGCACGCCCGCCGGGCACGCGGTGGACGGCCGGGGCATCACCCCCGACCTGACGGCGGCGGAGAAGGCCGAGGAACAGGCTCGTACGGTATTGAGTGGCCTCGGAGGGGGCTCGTAGTGCGAAAATAGCCGCACTATGGCAAAGGGACTCGTGAACGTGCAGGGCAAGCCTGCGAAGAAGAGCGCGGACAAGGCGCCGGAGCGCAAGCTCATCGCGCAGAACAAGAAGGCGCGCCACGACTACCACATCGTCGACACGTACGAGTGCGGTGTGGTCCTCATGGGCACCGAGGTGAAGTCGCTGCGGATGGGCCGGGCGTCGCTGGTCGACGGCTTCGTGCAGATCGACAACCACGAGGCGTGGCTGCACAACATCCACGTGCCGGAGTACACCCAGGGCAGCTGGACGAACCACTCGGCGAAGCGCAAGCGCAAGCTGCTGCTCCACCGCGAGGAGATCGACAAGCTGGAGGCGAAGTCGAAGGAGACCGGTCACACGATCGTGCCCCTCGCGCTGTACTTCCTGGGCAGCCGGGTGAAGGTCGAGATCGCGCTCGCCAAGGGCAAGAAGGAGTTCGACAAGCGACAGACGCTCCGCGAGAAGCAGGACACGCGCGAGACCAGCCGGGCGATCGCGGCGGCGAAGCGGAAGCAGCGGGCGGCCCAGGCCGGCCAGTAGGCGGCCGGTACCGGCCGGTCGCCGTCAATACGCTGGCGACGGCGCCCGTCGGTCACGTACGATGGGCCGTGCACACCCCGCAAGGGTGCGCACTTTGAAAAATAAACATGGGGATGATCGGTTTCGACAGCGGATACCGATGCAGAGGAAGCGTGTCGAGGAAGCGGCAATGATCTCGTTAACCATATGTCGCAACCAATAATCGCCAACTCCAAGAGCGATAACTCCCGCTTCGCCCTCGCTGCCTAATTTTAGGTAACGACAAGAAGCCTCTGTGAGGAGCGTCAGCCCGGGGGTGGTCCCGACCCGGATCCTGGCGTCATTTAGGGATCTAAACCTCTAGCCCCGGTCACGGGGGTTGGAGGGAAATCAAACAGTGGCTGAGCCCGTCGGAGACTTGTCCGCGTGATCTCCGGGGCTGAGAAACTCGTAGCGGACTGCACACGGAGAAGCTCTGCTTCCGTACCGTTGGACGCGGGTTCGATTCCCGCCATCTCCACTCATCCCATGTTGGGCAGAGGCCCGGCAGTCTTCACGACTGCCGGGCCTCTGTCATGCCCGGGGGTGCGGGGCCCTGCCGACCCGCGTGACCGCGCACAGCGTCAGAGCCAGGGTGGCCGCCGTGAGCGGGACGAGGAAACCGAAGGCGGGGAAGGGGGCGTGGTCGGCGGACCAGCCGCCGGTGGCGGAGCCCGCGGCGATGCCGGCGAGGAGGGCGGTCACCGCGAGGGTCATGCCTTCGTTGAGCTGGGACGCGGGCGTCAGACGCTGGACCAGGCCCATGCCCGTGACCATCGTCGGAGCCGTCGCCATCCCCGCCAGCAGCAGGCCGCCCGCGAGCGCGAGGAGCGAGCCGGTCGTGGCGGCGAGCAGCGGCAGCGTCATCAGGACGGCCATCGCGGCCAGGGAGGTGCGGAGCCGGACGGTGCGGCGGGCGCGGCCGTAGAGGAGGCCCGCCGCGCAGGAGCCGGCCGCCTGGAGGGCGAGGACCGGGCCGGCGACGGGGCCGTCCACGTACGCCAGGGTCACCACCTCCATGGAGCCGAAGACCGCGCCGGTGGCGAGGAAGACCGCGAGCAGCGGCACCATGCCCCGGGTCCGCAGCGGGGAGCCGGCAGTGGTGCGGGGGGCGATCGGGGGCTCGGTGGAGCGCTGGGCCGCGAAGAACAGGACGCCGGTGAGGAAGAGCGCCGCGGCCACGAGGGTGCCCGCCTCGGGGAAGAGCGTCGAGCAGAGGAGCGCGGCGAGCACCGGGCCGAGCATGAAGCAGAGCTCGTCGGTGGCCTGCTCGAAGGCGTTGGCGGTGTGCAGGGCGTCCCGGTCGCCCCGGAGGAGGTGCGCCCAGCGGGCGCGGGACATGCCGCCGGTGTTCGGGGCGGTCGCGGTGGCGGCGGTGACGAGGAAGAGCGTCCAGGCGGGGGTCTTCTCGTGGACGCAGAGGAGCAGGAGCAGATGGCCCAGGACCGCGTACGCCGTGGCCGGGACGGCGACGCGGGCCTGGCCGTACCGGTCGACGAGCCGGGCGATCCAGGGGGCGGCGAGCGCCCCGGCGGCGAGGCCGGTGGCGGTGACCGAACCGGCCAGGGCGTAGGAGTCGTAACGGCCCGCGATCATGATCACGGCGCTCACGCCGAACATGCCCATGGGCAGCCGGGCGATCAGATTGCCGGCGGCGAAGGCGCGGGTGCCGGGGAGGGCGAAGAGGCGGAGGTAGGGGTTGCGGGGTGGAGCGGGCCGGCGCTCGGCCGGCCGGCGGTCGGAGGCCGCTTCCCCGGCGGGTCGGCGTACGGCGGTCCGGCGGTCGGGGCCCCGGTGCTCGACGGGTCGGTGTTCGGCGGGTCGGTGGTCGGGGCCCCGGCGCTCGGCGGGTCGGTGTTCGCTGTAGCGAGGGGCGAGGGCCGGGCCCGCCGGGGTGAGGGTGAGGTCCGGTTGCGGCATGGATCAAGGTTCGCGGGCGTGGGGCCGGGGGGTCCAACACCTGATCGGTGGCCATTCACGCGCCTGTGTTGTTAAATGCGGCGGTGACCTTCTCGGGCCCCTCGTACGACATCGACCCCCGCCTCCTGCGCGCCTTCACCGCCGTCGCCGAGGAGCTGCACTTCACCCGCGCCGCCGCCCGCCTCTACGTCGCCCAGCAGGCCCTCAGTCGTGACATCCGTCGCCTGGAGAGGGAGTTGGGCGCCGAGCTCTTCGTGCGGACCACCCGGCAGGTCGCCCTCACCCCCGACGGCGAACGCCTCCTCCCGTACGCGCGGCGGGTGTTGACCGCCCACGACGAGCTCGGCGACGCCTTCCGTGCCACGCCCCGGCCGCTGCTCGTCGACCTCAACACCCCCGGCCTCGCCCACGAGCGCATCCTGCACCGGGCCCGCGAACTCGCCCCCGAGCAGGAGCTGATGGCCCGCTACGAGAGCGGGCTGACCGGCGCCGCGCGGGAGATCCTCGCCGGGCGGCTCGACACCTCCTTCGGCCGGTACGGCGGGCTGGCCGCCGACCTCAGGGCGCGGCTCGACTCCCAGTTCGTGCGGTACGAGCGGATGGCCGTGATCCTCCCCGAGGACCACGAGCTCGCCGCCCTCCCCGAGGTGCCGCTCGCCGGGCTCGCCGGGGAGCAGGTCTACGCGGGCGCGGGCAACGACCGCACGCCCGAGTGGACCGACCTCGCCGCGCGGCTCTTCGCCGGGCGCGGGATCGAGGTCGCCGCGCCCGCGCCGCTCGCGATCGGCCACGAGGAGTTCCGCCGGATCATGGCCAAGCACCGCAACCCGGTCCTTGCCGTCGTCGACTTCCCGCCCATGCCGGGCTGCGTCCTCCGGCCGCTCGTCGACCCCGTACCCCTGTCACCCGTGAGCCTGGTGTGGCGCAAGGGGCTGCGCCACAGCGGCCTGGACGCCCTGCGGACCGCCGCCGCGGAGATCGGCGCCCGCGAGGGCTGGCCGGTCCGCCCACCGGGCTCCTGGCTCCCGGAGGGGGAGCCGGGAGTGCCGTAACGGCGCTCACAGGGGCTTCGCGCGCCGGGTGAGAGCAAGGTTCCGTTCCCGTCACCTCGCGGCACCGGGCTGAAACGAGGCCTCCCTAGCGTCTGTGGCAGGTGGACCGGGGCTGTGGACGCCCCAGGACCCGACACCCGCGGAGGTACGACATGGGCGGCGGCCGGTGGATCGAACAGTGGGAGCCGGAGGACGAGACCTTCTGGCGTGAGAAGGGAGAGCGGATCGCCCGGAGGAATCTGCTCTTCTCCGTGCTCTCCGAGCACATCGGCTTCTCGATCTGGAGCCTGTGGTCGGTCATGGTGCTCTTCATGGGGCCCCAGTACGGGGTCGACCCGGCCGGCAAGTTCTTCCTGATCGCGACCGCGACCTTCGTCGGCGCGCTGATCCGGATCCCGTACACCTTCGCCGTCGCGCGCTTCGGCGGTCGTAACTGGACCGTCTTCAGCGCCCTGATGCTCCTGCTGCCCACCGGCCTCGCCTTCGCGGTCATGGAGCCCGGCACTTCCTATACGACCTTCGTCCTGGTGGCGGCGCTCACCGGCGTCGGCGGCGGCAACTTCGCCTCCTCGATGACCAACATCAACGCCTTCTTCCCGCTGCGGAAGAAGGGCTGGGCGCTCGGCCTCAACGCGGGCGGCGGCAACATCGGCGTCCCCGTCGTACAGCTCATCGGCCTCCTCGTCATCGGCACCGCCGGAGCCATGCACCCGAGGATCGTGCTCGGCGTCTACCTCCCCCTGATCGTGGTCGCCGCCGTGTGCTCCCTGTTCTTCATGGACAACCTCGCCCCCGTCAAGAACGACACCGGGGCCGCGAAGGAAGCCGTGCGGGCCCGCCACACCTGGATCATGGCCTTCCTGTACATCGGCTGCTTCGGCTCGTTCATCGGCTACAGCTTCGCCTTCGGCCTCGTGCTCCAGACCCAGTTCGGACGCACCCCGCTCCAGGCCGCCTCCCTCACCTTCATCGGCCCGCTGCTCGGCTCGCTGATCCGGCCCATCGGCGGCTCCCTCGCCGACCGGCACGGCGGCGCCCGCATCACCCTGTGGACCTTCGTCGCGATGGCCGTCGCGACGGGCGTGGTGATCTACGCCTCCGTCGTCGAGTCGCTCGCCGTCTTCCTCGTCGGCTTCATCGCCCTGTTCGCCCTCAGCGGCCTCGGCAACGGCTCCACGTTCAAGATGATCCCGGCGATCTTCCTCGCCCAGGGGCACCGCAAGGGGCTCGCGGGAGACGCCGCAGAGGCCTACGGCCGACGCCTCTCCGGGGCCGCCATGGGCCTCATCGGAGCGGTCGGCGCGCTGGGCGGGCTCGGCATCAACCTCGCCTTCCGCCAGTCCTTCCAGACCGCGGGCACCGGCACGGCGGCCTTCGTCGCCTTCCTCGCCTTCTACGCGGCCTGCATCGTCGTCACCTGGGCGGTATACCTTCGGCGCCCCACCGCGGTCCCCGCGACCGCCGAGGCCGTCACCTCGTCGGAGCCCCGGCCCGGATACGCGAAGGTGTGATCCACGGTGCCCGGCGCGGACCGTAACGACCAGGAAATACGCGCGAACCGAGTCCGTCACGCATCCCCGTCAGGCTCTGGCCCCATGGACGAGCAAGAACACGGCCCCCTCGCCGGCTTCACGGTCGGTGTCACCGCGGCGCGGCGCGCGGACGAACTCATCGCGCTGCTGCGCCGGCGAGGCGCGGCCGTCGTCCACGGCCCCGCCCTGCGGATCGTGCCCCTCGCGGACGACACCGAGCTCCTCGCCGCCACCAAGGAACTCATCGCCCACGCCCCGGACGTCGTCGTCGCCACCACGGCGATCGGCTTCCGGGGCTGGGTCGAGGCCGCCGACGGCTGGGGATACGGAGAGGACCTCCTCGCCGTCCTGCGGGAGGTCGAGCTCCTCGCCCGGGGCCCGAAGGTCAAGGGAGCCGTACGGGCCGCCGGACTCACCGAGTCCTGGTCGCCCTCCTCGGAGTCCATGGCCGAGGTCCTCGACCGGCTCCTCGCCGAGGGCGTGGAGGGCCGGCGCATCGCGCTCCAGCTGCACGGGGAGCCGCTGCCCGGCTTCGTGGAGGCCCTCACGGCCGGCGGCGCCGAGGTCGTCGGCGTCCCCGTCTACCGCTGGATGCCCCCCGAGGACGTCGGCCCGCTGGACCGGCTCCTCGACGCCACCCTCGCCCGCACCCTGGACGCGGTGACCTTCACCAGCGCCCCGGCCGCCGCCTCCCTCTTCTCCCGGGCGGAGGAAAGGGGCGTACGGGCCGAACTCGTCGCCGCGCTCCGGCACGAGGTGCTCGCGGTCTGCGTGGGGCCCGTGACGGCGCTCCCGCTCCAGGCCGAGGGCATCGACACGTACCAGCCGGAGCGGTTCCGCCTCGGCCCGCTCGTCCAGCTGCTCTGCAAGGAGCTCCCGGCCCGCGCCCGGGTCCTGCCGGTCGCCGGCCACCGGGTGGAGGTCCGCGGCCACGCGGTCCTCCTCGACGGCGCCCTGCGCCCCGTCCCGCCCGCCGGGATGGCCCTCCTGGGGCTGCTCGCCCGCCGCCCCGGCTGGGTGGTCTCCCGGGCCGACCTGCTGCGGGCGCTGCCCGGCGCCGGCCGCGACGAGCACGCGGTGGAGACGGCGATGGCCCGTCTCCGGACGGCGCTCGGCACCCCGAAACTGATCCAGACCGTCGTCAAGCGCGGCTACCGGCTGGCCCTGGACCCGGCCGCGGACGACAAGTACGACACGCCGTAGAGCCGCCCGGGAAACGGGCGTTACGGTACGGGGATGATCGCCGAAGGACTCCGCATCCGCCCCGCAGACCCCGCCGACGCGGAGGCACTCGCCGCCGCCCTGCTGCGGAACCGGGAACACATGAAGCCCTGGGAGCCCTACCGGCCCGAGCGCTACTACACCGCCGAGGGGCAGGCCGAGCGGCTCGCGGACGGCGGGGTGCGGTGGTTCGCGGTCGACGGGGACCGGGTGATCGGCTCCGCGACCCTCTCCGGGATCGTCCTCGGGCCCTTCCGCAGTGGCTCGCTCGGCTACTGGGTCGATCACGAGTACACCGGGCGGGGCGTGGCCACCTCACTTCTCGAGGAAGCCTGCCGCGCCGCCCGCGAGGAGCTCGGCCTCCACCGGATCGAGGCGTGCACCGTCCTCGACCACCACGTCTCCCAACGGGTCCTGGCAAAGGGCGGGTTCGCGCAGATCGGCACCGCGCCCCGCTACCTCCACATCGCCGGGGAGTGGCGCGACCACCACCTCTTCCAGCGACTCCTGCACGACGACCCGCCGCCCGGCTTTCCGGGATCCCTCCCCGTGAACGGTGATCGCGCCTGACACGGTGCCTTCCGGTGGCGTACGCTCGACGGCTGCCCAGTGCACGTCAGAAGGGGGCCTTAGGTGGCCGCGCAGGAAGCCGTGGACACGGTCAGAGACCGTGAGATCGGTGTCGAGCAGGAACATCTGGATCAGGTCTACCGCCGGCTGGAGGAGAAGATCCACGAAGCGGAGTTCCTGATGAACGACGCCGCCCAGCGGGGCCAGGTCGGCACGCCCGGCGCCCTCGCCGAGCGCGACGCCCAGGTGTTCCGCGCCGGCATCCACCTCAACAGGCTCAACAACGAGTTCGAGGACTTCCTCTTCGGGCGCATCGACCTGCTGTACGGCAAGGACGGCAAGAAGGGCCCCGACGGCGCGTACACCTCCGTGGAGCCCGCCGAGGACGCCGTACGCCCGGACAACACCGCCGACATCGGCGAGACCCTCCACATCGGGCGGATCGGCGTCCTCGACTCCGACTACGCCCCCTTGGTGATCGACTGGCGCGCGCCCGCCGCCGCGCCCTTCTACCGGTCGACCCCGGTCGACCCCGGCCGGGTCGTGCGCCGCCGCGTCATCCGCTCCAAGGGCCGCAGGGTCCTCGGCGTCGAGGACGACCTCATGCGCCCCGAGCTGCGGGCCACCCTCGACGGGCGCGAGCTGCCCGTGATCGGCGACGGCGCCCTGATGGCCGCCCTCGGCCAGGCCCGCAGCCACACCATGCGGGACATCGTCTCCTCCATCCAGGCGGAGCAGGACCTCGTCATCCGCGCGCCCGCCGCCTCCGTCACGTACGTGGAGGGCGGCCCCGGCACCGGCAAGACCGCCGTCGCCCTGCACCGGGCGGCCTATCTGCTGTACCAGGACCGGCGGCGGTACGCGGGCGGCATCCTCATCGTCTCGCCGACCCCGCTCCTCGTCTCGTACACCGAGGGCGTCCTGCCCTCCCTCGGCGAGGAGGGCCAGGTCGCGATCCGCGCCGTCGGCAGCCTCGTCGACGGCTGCGAGGCCACCGCCTACGACGAACCGGCCGTCGCCCGGATCAAGGGCTCCTCCCGCATGCTCCACGTCCTGCGGAAGGCGGCCAGGGGGGCCCTGGAGACCCCGGCGCCCCGCCGGCCGGCCGGGGACCAGCTGGAGTTCGGCGAGGAGCCCGCCGAGCCCACCGGGACGCCCGTCCGGCTCCGGGTCGTCGCCTTCGGCCGCCGGATCGAGCTGGAGGCCGACGAGCTCCGGCGCATCCGCCACAACGTCCTCGGCGGCACCGCCCCCGTCAACCTGCTGCGCCCGCGCGCCCGCCGGCTGCTCCTCGACGCGCTGTACTCCAAGTCCGGCGCCGTCGGCCGGCACAGCGACCCCGAGCTCGCGGCCGAGCTGCGCTCCTCCTTCGACGAGGACGTCTCCACCGAGGACTCCTTCCTCGGCTTCCTCGACGCCTGGTGGCCCGAGCTCACCCCGCGCAAGGTGCTCGACGCGATGGCCGACGAGCGGCGGCTCGGCCGCTGGGCCCGCCGGATCCTCAACCCGGGCGAGGTGCGGCGGCTCGCCCGCTCGCTGCGCCGCCGGGAGCTCTCCGTCCACGACGTGGCGCTCCTCGACGAGCTGAACACCCTGGTCGGCGCGCCGGCCCGGCCCCGCAAGAAGCGGGAGTACGACCCGCTGGACCAGCTCTCGGGCCTGGAAGAGCTCATGCCCGTACGGGAGGAGACGCAGCGCGAGCGGGCCGAGCGGCTCGCCGCCGAGCGCACCGAGTACGCGCACGTCATCGTCGACGAGGCGCAGGACCTCACGCCCATGCAGTGGCGGATGGTCGGGCGGCGCGGCCGGCACGCCACGTGGACGGTCGTCGGCGACCCGGCGCAGTCCTCCTGGTCGGACCCGGACGAGGCCGCCGAGGCGCGGGACGAGGCCCTCGGCAGCCGGCCGCGGCGCCGCTTCGAGCTGACCGTGAACTACCGGAACCCGGCGGAGATCGCCGAGCTCGCCGCCAAGGTCCTCGCCCTCGCCATGCCGGGCAAGGAGTCACCGCGCGCGGTCCGCTCGACGGGCGTCGAGCCCCGGTTCGTCCTGGTTCGGGAGACGTCGGGGAAGGGCGACTTGGCTGAAACTGTTCGGTCCGAGGCCGCTCTGCTCCTGGAGCGGGTCGAGGGCACGGTGGGCGTCGTCGTCGCCATGAACCGGCGCGCGGAGGCCGCCCGCTGGCTCGCCGAGCTGGGCGACCGGGTGGTGGCGCTCGGCTCCCTGGAGGCGAAGGGCCTGGAGTACGACGCGACGGTGGTCGTCTCGCCCGCGGAGATCGCGGACGAGTCGCCGGCCGGCCTGCGGGTGCTCTACGTGGCGCTGACGCGTGCGACGCAACAGCTCACGGTGGTCGCGGGGGCGGGGGACATGCCGGACGAGGCGGGGGTGCCGGACCTGCTGCGGGACTGACCTCCCGCGCCGTCCCGGGGTTGATTTCCAGTCAACCTGTGGCGCCGGAATCACTATCCAGGGTGGTTTGTTAGCCTTGTCGTGGCACCGGCTCGATCCAAGCCCCCGGGCCCAACCTTCGTCCCTTAGAGGGACCACTTGCCGCGAGGCGAGCATGGCGGGTCGGTGCCATTTAGACATACGTACAAAAATGAGGCTCCAGTCACCTCCGGTGACTGGAGCCTCTTCTGTTCCCCTGAGACTTCTCGTATGGTGGAAACTACTTTCCGAAAACAAAATGACCGCATTACCTGCTACCGGCAGGTAGGTGCGACCATCGGAGGGCGCCGCCAGGCAACCAGCCGGGGCGGCGTAGCAACGAAGCTCAGGGAAAGCAGAGGAACTCGGCCATGGCAACGGCGCCCAGCGTCTCGTATTCGATGACGGTCCGGCTGGAGGTTCCCGCGAGCGGAACCGCGGTCTCCCAGCTCACCACGGCGGTGGAGTCCCACGGCGGATCCGTCACCGGCCTCGACGTGACCGCCTCCGGCCACGAGAAGCTGCGGATCGACGTCACCATCGCCGCGACCTCCACGGCGCACGCCGACGAGATCGTCGAGCAGCTCCGCACCATCGAGGGTGTCGTCCTCGGCAAGGTCTCCGACCGTACGTTCCTGATGCACCTCGGCGGCAAGATCGAGATGGCGTCCAAGCACCCCATCCGGAACCGTGACGACCTCTCCATGATCTACACCCCGGGCGTCGCCCGGGTGTGCATGGCGATCGCCGAGAACCCCGAGGACGCCCGCCGCCTCACCATCAAGCGCAACACCGTCGCGGTCGTGACCGACGGCTCCGCCGTCCTCGGCCTCGGCAACATCGGCCCCATGGCCGCCATGCCGGTCATGGAGGGCAAGGCCGCCCTCTTCAAGCGCTTCGCCGACATCGACGCCTGGCCGCTCTGCCTCGACACCCAGGACACCGACGAGATCGTCGCGATCGTCAAGGCGATCGCCCCCGGCTTCGCGGGCATCAACCTGGAGGACATCTCCGCGCCGCGCTGCTTCGAGATCGAGGCCCGGCTGCGCGAGGCCCTCGACATCCCCGTCTTCCACGACGACCAGCACGGTACGGCCATCGTCGTCCTCGCCGCCCTCACCAACGCGCTGCGCGTGGTGAGCAAGGGCATCGGTGACGTACGGGTCGTCATGTCCGGTGCCGGCGCGGCCGGTACGGCCATCCTCAAGCTGCTCATCGCGGCGGGCGTCAAGCACGCCGTCGTCGCCGACATCCAGGGCGTCGTGCACGCGGACCGCGCGGACCTCGTGGACGCCTCTGCCGACTCGCCGCTGCGCTGGATCGCCGACAACACCAACCCCGAGGGCGTCACCGGCACCCTCAAGCAGGCCGTCGTCGGCGCGGACGTCTTCATCGGCGTCTCGGCCCCGAACCTGCTGGGCGCCGAGGACGTCGCCGCCATGGCGGAGGGCGCCATCGTGTTCGCGCTCGCGAACCCCGACCCGGAGGTCGACCCGGCCGCCGCGCGTCAGACGGCCGCCGTCGTCGCCACGGGCCGCTCGGACTTCCCGAACCAGATCAACAACGTGCTGGTCTTCCCGGGTGTCTTCCGCGGTCTGCTCGACGCCCAGTCCCGTACCGTCAACACGGAGATGATGCTGGCGGCGGCCTCGGCCCTGGCCGACGTGGTCACCGAGGACGAGCTCAACCCGAACTACATCATCCCGTCGGTCTTCAACGACAAGGTCGCCGGAGCGGTCGCCGGAGCCGTGCGCACCGCGGCCAAGGCCGCGGGCGCGGGCTCGAACGGGCGCTGACGGCGTGTGCCGGGCGCGCGCCGACCGTACGTGTCGAGCGCGCGCTGACGGCGCGTCGCGATTCGCGATGCCGCAAACCCGCCTTTAGGGTGGCTTTTCGGCTCCGCACGGAAATCGTGGAGTCGACGGAACGTCACCACCACGGGGCTCCGGCGCATTTCGTGTGACCCCAGGGGGTGCCGGATTGGCGTTCCCGCCGCTGGTGGGGGCAGGATGCGTGTTTGGGCGCGAGGGTCTGTCATTAGACCCGGGTCCGGGGACTGTCCGAAGGCCCTGGCAGCATCGGCTTCGCTGTACCCAATCACGCGGCTTCCGCCGCGTGGCACGCCTCACAGGCAAGAAGAACACGGGAGTAACAACATGAACCGCAGTGAGCTGGTGGCCGCCCTGGCCGACCGCGCCGAGGTGACCCGCAAGGACGCCGACGCCGTGCTGGCCGCTCTCGCCGAGACCGTCGGTGAGGTCGTCGCCAAGGGCGACGAGAAGGTCACCATCCCCGGCTTCCTGACCTTCGAGCGCACCCACCGTGCCGCTCGCACCGCTCGTAACCCGCAGACCGGCGACCCGATCAACATCCCGGCCGGCTACAGCGTGAAGGTCTCCGCGGGCTCGAAGCTCAAGGAAGCCGCCAAGGGCAAGTAAGGCCCCCAAGGCCGCGTAAGCAGCCTGGAGGCGCAGAAAGGGCGGCCACCCTGTCAGGGGGTGGCCGCCCTTTCGTTTGCGCCTCAGAAGGCGCTGTACGGGCCTCGGGAGGCGCCGTACAGCCCCGCTAGACCAGCGCGCTGCCGGGAAGCTCGACCTTCGCGCCGAGCTCGACGAGCTTCTCCATGAAGTTCTCGTAGCCGCGGTTGATCAGCTCGATGCCGTGGACCCGGGACGTGCCCTGGGCCGCCAGGGCCGCGATCAGGTACGAGAAACCGCCGCGCAGGTCGGGGATGACCAGGTCGGCGCCCTGGAGCTTCGTCGGGCCGCTCACGACCGCCGAGTGCAGGAAGTTGCGCTGGCCGAAGCGGCAGTCGGAGCCGCCCAGGCACTCGGGGTACAGCTGGATGTGCGCGCCCATCTGGTTCAGCGCGGAGGTGAAGCCGAGACGCGACTCGTACACCGTCTCGTGGACGATGGAGAGGCCCGAGGCCTGCGTCAGGGCCACGACCAGCGGCTGCTGCCAGTCCGTCTGGAAGCCGGGGTGCACGTCCGTCTCCAGGGCGATCGCGTTGAGCGAGCCGCCCGGGTGCCAGAAGCGGATGCCCTCGTCGTCGATCTCGAAGGCGCCACCCACCTTCCGGTACGTGTTGAGGAAGGTCATCATCGAGCGCTGCTGGGCGCCGCGCACGTAGATGTTGCCCTCGGTCGCCAGCGCTGCCGACGCCCAGGAGGCCGCCTCCAGGCGGTCCGGGAGCGCCCGGTGGGTGTAGCCGTCGAGGCGGTCGACACCGGTGATCCGGATGGTCCGGTCGGTGTCCATGGAGATGATCGCGCCCATCTTCTGCAGTACGCAGATGAGGTCCTCGATCTCGGGCTCCACGGCCGCGTTCGACAGCTCGGTGACGCCCTCGGCGAGCACCGCCGTCAACAGCACCTGCTCGGTCGAGCCGACCGAGGGGTACGGGAGGCGGATCTTGCAACCGCGAAGACGCTGGGGGGCCTCCAGGTACTGACCGTCGTCCCGCTTCTCGATCGTGGCGCCGAACTGGCGGAGCACGTCGAAGTGGAAGTCGATCGGCCGGCCGCCGATGTCGCAGCCGCCGAGGCCCGGGATGAAGGCGTGGCCCAGGCGGTGCAGCAGCGGGCCGCAGAACAGGATCGGGATGCGGGACGAGCCGGCGTGCGCGTCGATGTCGGCGACGTTCGCGGACTCCACGTGCGTCGGGTCGAGGACGAGCTCGCCGGGCTCCTCGCCCGGACGGACCGTCACCCCGTGCAGCTGGAGCAGTCCGCGGACCACGCGGACGTCACGGATGTCGGGAACGTTGCGCAGTCGGCTGGGACCGCTGCCGAGCAGGGCGGCGACCATCGCCTTGGGCACGAGGTTCTTCGCGCCGCGGACGCGGATCTCGCCCTCCAGCGGGGTTCCGCCGTGGACAAGCAGGACATCGTCTTTGCCGGTCATGAATCTCGCGTTCCGGTGGGGTCGGTCGGGTGGCCAGAGAAAAGGGTAAGGGGCCATGAGACCCCTTTCGGGTGTGTCGGGGGGTCTGGCAGATGTAATGAATTCGGCACAACACCCTCTGTTCTCGTGATCTTGCGGAGCGTCACCGTCCGCTTGTGCCGGTTCGTCCGTGCGGGAGGACCTCCCGCGCCCTTCTGAACTGCGAAGGCCGTCGACTTCCCGCCACCGCGCCCCGATCGCCCCCGACAGTGCCCGCGAACGCCGAAGATGCGGGATCATGTGTCGCATGACCGAGGTGTCCTCGCTCACAGGACGGCTGCTCGTGGCCACCCCCGCGCTGGCGGACCCGAATTTCGACCGCGCGGTCGTCCTGCTGCTCGACCACGACGACGAGGGCTCGCTCGGCGTGGTCCTCAACCGGCCGACGCCGGTGACCGTCGGCGACATCCTCGCGCCCTGGGCCGGACTCGCCGGCGAGCCCGGCGTCGTCTTCCAGGGCGGCCCCGTCTCGCTCGACGCGGCGCTCGGCGTCGCCGTGATCCCCGGCGACGAGGGCCCCCTCGGCTGGCGGCGGGTGTTCGGGGCGATCGGCCTCGTCGACCTGGAAGCCCCGCCCGAGCTGCTCGGACCGGCCCTCGGCTCCCTGCGGATCTTCGCCGGTTACGCCGGCTGGGGCCCCGGCCAGCTGGAGTCCGAGCTGGGCGACGGAGCCTGGTACGTGGTCGAGTCGGAGCCCGGCGACGTCTCCGCGCCGCACCCCGAGACCCTCTGGCGGCAGGTCCTGCGCCGCCAGCGCGGCGAGCTCGCCATGATCGCGACGTACCCCGACGACCCGTCCCTCAACTGACCCCCACGGCTTTCAGTACCCTTGGCGGTTATGAGCACTCTCGAGCCCGAGCGCGGGGCAGGTACGGGAACCCTCGTGGAGCCGACTCCGCAGGTGTCCCACGGTGACGGCGACCACGAGCGCTACGCCCACTACGTCCAGAAGGACAAGATCATGGCGAGCGCCCTCGACGGGACTCCCGTCGTGGCGCTGTGCGGGAAGGTCTGGGTGCCGGGGCGCGACCCCAAGAAGTACCCGGTCTGTCCCATGTGCAAGGAGATCTACGAGTCCATGGGCGCCGGTGGTGGCGACAAGGACAAGGGCGGCAAGGACAAGTAAGCGGGGATCCTTCAGGTCCTGACGTCGGGGACGGCCCCCGTCGCGCGTGCTTCGGCACGCGCGGCGGGGGCCGTTTCGCGTTCCCGGGGGGCTTCCGCCCTTTCCCGGCCGCCTCGCCGTTGCACAGGGTGCTTTCGCCGGTCACGGAGTGGTTGAGGTGGTCGAGACCTCTTGTCGGCTCGCCGGAAGCCCGCCTAACCTCACGCGTGTTGTGCAGAACGAAACGCGCATTGCGCATGTTGCAACGCACGCATCCGGAGGGGATCCGCCATGAAGCTTCCTGCCCTCCCCCGAGCTCTCGGCTTCGCTCGAGCAGGGGGGACCCCCATCACCGCCACCGCCGCCGTACTCCTGCTGACAGGCCTCGCCGCCACCGCCTGCGCGCCCCAGACATCGGACGGCAAGGCCGCGGCGGACGAGAAGAGCGGCACCCTGCGCGTCTGGCTCTTCCAGGAGGTGAGCAACAAGCCCAAGGAGCAGGTCGTCGACCAGGCCGTCGCCGCCTTCGAGAAGCGGAACCAGGGCGCGAAGGTCGAGATCGAGTACATCCCCGTCGAGACCCGCGCCCAGCGCGTCAAGGCCGCCTTCAACGACCCCGAGTCGGCGCCCGACCTCATCGAGTACGGCAACACCGACACCGCCGGATACGTCAAGGACGGCGGACTCGCCGACATCAGCGCCGAGTTCGCGGCCTGGGACGAGGCCAAGGACACCGACCCGACGGCGAAGCAGTCCGTCACCGTCGGCGGCAAGGTCTACGGCGCCCCGCTCTTCGTCGGCCTCCGCGCGCTCTACTACCGCACCGACGTCTTCAAGGAACTCGGCCTCACCGCCCCCAAGAGCCAGGCCGAACTGATCACCACCGCCAAGAAGATCCGCAAGGCGAAGCCCGACCTGTACGGCATCGCCGTCGGCGGCGCCTACACCTACGGCGCCATGCCCTTCGTCTGGGCCGCGGGCGGCGAACTCGCGACGGAGAACAACGGCTCTTACAAAGCAGCAGTCAACAGCGAGGCCGCGCGCAAGGGCATCGCCACCTACACCTCGCTCTTCGGCGACGACAACTGCCCGGCCGCCAAGTGCGCCCAGATGGGCGGCAACGCGACCGTCACCGCCTTCGCCTCCGGCAAGGCCGCCATGGCCATCGGCGGCGACTTCAGCCACGCGGCCGTCGAGGCCGGCACGGTCAAGGGGAAGTACGCGGTCGTCCCGCTGCCCGGCACGGCCCCCGGCTCGATCGCCCCGGCCTTCGCCGGCGGCAACAACATCGGCGTCCTCAAGAGCACCTCGCACCGCACCCTCGCCGTCGACCTCCTGAAGTCCCTCACCGGCAAGGACACCCAGGGCAAGCTCTTCGACGCGATGGGCTTCCTCCCCACCTACACCGACGTACGGGCCGCCGCAGCACAGCGTCAGCCCTTCGTGAAGCCCTTCATCGACACCCTCGACGCCGGGACCAAGTTCGTCCCCGCGTCCCCCGGCTGGGGCCAGATCGACTCCTCCCTCGTCCTGCCGACGCTGTTCCAGGAGGTCGTGAGCGGCCGTAAGGACGTCAAGGCGGCGGCCGACGACGCCGCGAAGAAGATGGACGCGGCCTTCGCGCCGGCGAGCTGACACGCATGACGACCCAGCTCGACCTCACCGGGAAGCGGACCGGCACGACTCCGCGCCCGGCCCCCCGGGGCCGCGCGCGGACCCCCCGCCCCGCCCGGCGCACCAGCGCCTGGACCCCCTGGCTGTACCTCCTGCCCGCCCTCGCCGTCATCGGCGGACTCCTCGTCTACCCCGTCTACCAACTGGGCCTCATCTCCTTCCTGGAGTACACCCAGGCCCAGGTCAGCGGCGGCGAACCCACGTCCTTCAAGGGGTTCGGCAACTACACGACCCTCTTCGCGGACCCCCAGTTCTGGCACGTCCTCCTCGCCACCGTCCTCTTCGCCGCCGCCTGCGTCGTCACCACGCTCGCCGTCGGCTGCGCCCTCGCGGTCCTCCTGACCCGGGTCCGGGCCCTGCCCCGGCTCGCCCTGATGGTGGCAGCGCTCGGCGCCTGGGCCACGCCCGCCGTCACCGGCTCCACCGTCTGGGTCTTCCTCTTCGACCCCGACTTCGGGCCCGTGAACCGGCTCCTCGGCCTGGGCGACTTCTCCTGGACGTACGGGCGGTACAGCGCGTTCGCCCTCGTCCTCCTCGAAGTCGTCTGGTGTTCCTTCCCGTTCGTGATGGTCACCGTCTACGCCGGCATCAAGGCCGTCCCGTCCGAGGTCCTGGAGGCCGCCGCCCTCGACGGCGCCTCGCAGTGGCGGATCTGGCGCTCGGTCACGGCGCCGATGCTCCGGCCGATCCTGGTCGTCGTCACCATCCAGTCGATCATCTGGGACTTCAAGCTCTTCACCCAGATCTACGTGATGACCAACGGCGGCGGCATCGCCGGCCAGAACCTCGTCCTCAACGTGTACGCGTACCAGAAGGCCTTCGCCTCGTCCCAGTACAGCCTGGGCTCGGCGATCGGCGTGGTCATGCTGCTGATCCTGCTGGCCGTGACCCTGGTCTACCTGCGGCTCCTGCGACGCCAGGGAGAAGAACTTTGAGTGCCCCGACCTCCTTCCGCATCCGTACCCGGATACGGCGGCCCGGGCGCCTCGCCGCCGAGGCGGCCACGCTCCTCGTCGCGGCGGCCGTCGCCTTCCCCCTGTACTGGATGGTCCTCTCGGCCCTCAAACCGGCGGGCGAGATCCAGTCGACCGACCCCAGGCCGTGGACCCTCTCCCCGTCCCTCGACTCCTTCCGGCGCGTCTTCGACCAGCAGGACTTCGGTCGCTACTTCCTCAACTCGCTCCTGGTGGCGGGCACGGTCGTCCTCGCGTCCGCGCTCATCGCCTTCCTGGCGGCGACGGCGGTCACCCGGTTCCGCTTCCGGTTCCGGACGACGCTCCTCGTCATGTTCCTGGTCGCCCAGATGGTGCCGGTCGAGGCGCTCACGATCCCGCTGTTCTTCCTCATGCGGGACTTCGGGCAGCTCAACACCCTCGGCTCGCTGATCCTGCCGCACCTGGCCTTCTCGCTCCCCTTCGCGATCTGGATGCTCCGGGGCTTCGTCAAGGCGGTCCCGGAGGCCCTGGAGGAACAGGCCCAGATCGACGGCGCGAGCCGCACCCGCTTCCTGTGGCAGATCCTCTTCCCGCTGGTCTTCCCCGGTCTGGTGGCGACGAGCGTCTTCTCGTTCATCTCGACCTGGAACGACTTCCTCTTCGCGAAGTCCTTCCTCATCAGCGACACCTCGCAGTCGACCCTGCCGATGGCGCTGCTCGTCTTCTTCAAGCCCGACGAGAACGACTGGGGAGGAATCATGGCCGGGTCGACCGTGATGACGATCCCGGTGCTCGTCTTCTTCGTACTCGTACAGCGCCGCCTGGTCTCGGGACTCGGCGGGGCGGTGAAGGACTGACGTGATGGCAGATACGGATCTGATCCCCGCACCCCTGTCGGTCGAGCGCCGGAAGAGCGCCCCGGAGTACGCCTCGCTCGACGAGCGGACGACCCTCGACGCCGGCGCGGGCACCGAGAGCACCGCGCGCTGGCTGCGCGCCACCCTGGGCGCCGCCACCGGACTGCCGTTCGCCGACGGCGCCGGACCGCACGCCGTCCGCCTGCGGATCAGCGAGGACGTGGCACGGGAGCACGGCCCCGAGGGCTACCGCCTCTCCACCGACGGCTCGTTCGCCGGCTCGTTCGCCGACGAGGCCGCCGGCTCGGCCGTCCTCATCGAGGGCGGCGGCCCCGCCGGGGTGTTCTGGGGAGCCCAGACCCTCCGGCAGCTCCTCGGCCCGGACGCGTACCGCAAGGCGCCCGTGACGGCGGGGGAGTGGAGCCTGCCCCGGGTCACCGTCCGGGACGCGCCCCGCTTCGGCTGGCGCGGGCTCCTCCTCGACGTCTCCCGGCACTTCCTGCCCAAGGACGACGTCCTGCGCCAACTCGATCTGCTCGCCGCCCACAAGCTGAACGTCTTCCACTTCCACCTCACCGACGACCAGGGCTGGCGCATCGAGATCAAGCGCCACCCCAGGCTGACCGAGGTCGGCGCGTGGCGGTCCCGTACCAAGTGGGGACACCGGGCCTCGCCCCTCTGGACCGAGGCCCCGCACGGCGGTTTCTACACCCAGGACGACATCCGCGAGATCGTCGCCTACGCCGCCGAACGGCACATCACCGTCGTCCCCGAGATCGACCTCCCGGGCCACGCGCAGGCCGCGATCGCCGCGTACCCCGAACTCGGCAACACCGACGTCGTCGACACCGCCGCCCTCACCGTCTGGGACACCTGGGGCGTCAACCCGAACGTCCTCGCCCCGACCGAGGCCGTCCTCCGCTTCTACGAGGGCGTCTTCGAGGAGGTCCTCGGCCTCTTTCCCTCCACCTTCGTCCACGTCGGCGGCGACGAGTGCCCCAAGGACCAGTGGAAGGCCTCCCCGGCCGCCCAGGCCCGCATCAAGGAGCTCGGGCTCGCCGACGAGGACGGGATCCAGTCCTGGTTCATCCGCCACTTCGACCGCTGGCTCGCCGCACGCGGACGCCGCCTGATCGGCTGGGACGAGATCCTGGAGGGCGGCCTCGCCGAGGGCGCGGCCGTGTCGTCCTGGCGGGGGTACGCGGGCGGGATCACCGCCGCCGAGGCCGGCCACGACGTCGTCATGTGCCCCGAGCAGCAGGTCTACCTGGACCACCGTCAGGCGCCGGGCGACGACGAGCCGATGCCCATCGGGTACGTCCGCACCCTGGAGGACGTCTACCGCTTCGAGCCCGTCCCGCCGGGGCTCTCGCCGGAGGCCGCCGCCCACATCCTGGGAACCCAGGCCAACGTCTGGACCGAGGTCATGGAGAACCGGGCCCGCGTCGACTACCAGGTCTTCCCGCGCCTCGCCGCCTTCGCCGAGGTCGCCTGGTCCGCGCTGCCCACCCCCGACGACCGCGACTACGCGGGCTTCGAGCGCCGGATGGACACCCACTACCGGCGCCTCGAAGCCCTCGGCGTCGACTACCGCCCGGCCGCCGGACCGCACCCCTGGCAGCGACGCCCGGGAGTGGTCGGACGGCCTCTGGAGGGGACGCCCCCGATCGTGTGAGGGAGGTCGCGCCCCCGGTTCACCCAAGAGCGGCGAAACGGAAGTTACCGTCGCTCCTGGGGCGTCCCGGACGGAACAGTCCTTCGCGGACCCTCGCGCCGGACGGCTCGGAAGATGTGCCAGAGTTGCCACGTCCGGCCTGTGAGCACGTACGGTACGCCCACACGCAGGCGCGACCGCCGGGCACAGTCGGGGACCACCGGGACACCGGGAAGGGGCAGCGGGTTGACCACGCACGCACCACAGACGGCGCAGTCCGTGACGCTGCCCGCCTCGCTCGACGAGGCCGTGGCGGCGCTGACCGCCATGCCGGCCGCCGTGCCCGTAGCCGGCGGTACCGACCTGATGGCCGCCGTCAACAGAGGTCAGCTCCGCCCCGCCGGACTCGTCGGCCTGAGCCGCATCAACGAGATCCGCGGCTGGCAGTACCAGGACGGCCACGCCCTCCTCGGCGCGGGCCTCACCCACGCCCGGATGGGCCGCCCCGACTTCGCCGCGCTCATCCCGGCCCTCGCCGCCGCGGCCCGCGCCGCCGGGCCGCCCCAGATCCGCAACGCCGGCACCCTCGGCGGCAACGTGGTCACCGCCGCACCGACCGGCGACTCGCTGCCCGTGCTCGCCGCCCTGGAGGCCGACCTCGTCGTCGTGGGCCCGCTCGGCACCCGCGAGATCCCCGTCTCCCACCTGCTCGCGGGCCGCGACCTGCTGGCCCCCGGCGAGCTGGTCGGCTTCGTCCGCGTCCCGCTGCTCCACGCCCCCCAGGTCTTCGTCAAGGCCACCGGCCGCACCGGCCCGGCCCGCGCCACCGCCTCCGTCGCCGTCGTCCTCGACCCGGCCCGGCGCGGGGTGCGCTGCGCGGTCGGCGCCGTCGCCCCGATGCCGCTGCGCCCGCTGGAGGCGGAGCGCTGGATCGCCTCGCTGGTGGACTGGGACAACGACCGGGGCCTGGCCCCGGAGGCGCTCGCGGCGTTCGGCGAGTACGTCGCCGCCGCCTGCATTCCGGACCCGCCGGGCGACGAACAGCTGCCGCCCGCCGTACTGCACCTGCGGCGCACGGTCGCCGCACTCGCCCGACGGGCACTGGGGAGGGCACTGGCATGAGCAACGACGAACAGCACGGGAACCCGGGCGGCTGGGAGCCGATCCCGCAGAGCGAGGGCTACGACGGCGACGCGACCGCCTTCGTCCAGCTGCCGCCCGACTTCATGCTGGACGGCGTGCCCCTGGAGGCGCCGGGCCACGGCTACGTACCGCCGATGATCATGCCGCTGCAGCCGCTCACCCCGGCGGCCGCGACCGATCCGTCGGCGACGGGCCAGTGGAACGTGCACCTGCCGACGGAGGCGGAGCAGGTCCAGCATTTCGACCAGGTCGAGTACGTGGACCACGAATTCGGCCAGGGCCGGGGCGCCGAGTACTTCGAGCAGGGCGAGTACGTCCAGCACGTCGAGCAGCCCGTCGAGGGGTTCGGCCAGGACCCGCACGCGACGGCGGAGTGGAACTTCACGGGCACGGCGGGCTCCACGGGCCAGTGGGAGATCCCGGTCGCGGCGGAGGTCCCCGTACCGGAAGCCGTCGCCCCGGAGGCGGCCGAGCGCCCGCTCCCCACCTCGTACGACCAGGCCCCGGCGACCCTGCCGGGCGGCGCGCCCGCGCCCTGGGCGCTGCCGGAGGAGCCGGTCGCGGAGGAGCCGGTCACGGAGACCGGTGCAGCCGCTGACGAGGGCGAGGCGGAGGAAGAGACCGAGCCCGACGCGAGTCCGGAGGACTTCGCGGAGGACGGCCCGTCGGACGTACCGGCGGACGTACCGGCCGAGACCCCGGCCGAGGGGCTCGACACGCCCGCCCCCGCTCCCGCCCCCGAGCCCGGCGCCTTCGCCTCCACGGACAGCGACGAGCACCCCCACACCTCGTACACCCTGCGGGTCAACGGCACCGACCGGCCCGTCACCGGTTCCTGGATCGGTGAGTCCCTGCTCTACGTCCTGCGCGAGCGCCTCGGCCTCGCCGGGGCCAAGGACGGCTGCTCCCAGGGCGAGTGCGGCGCGTGCAATGTGAAGGTCGACGGCCGGCTCGTCGCGTCCTGCCTGGTCCCGGCGGCGACCGCCGCCGGCTCCGAGGTGCGGACGGTCGAGGGGCTCGCCACCGACGGCGAGCCGTCCGACGTGCAGCGGGCGATGTCCAAGTGCGGCACCGTCCAGTGCGGCTTCTGCATCCCGGGCATGTGCATGACCGTGCATGACCTCCTGGAGGGCAACCACGCCCCCACCGAGCTGGAGACCCGCCAGGCCCTCGCCGGCAACCTCTGCCGCTGCTCCGGCTACCGGGGCGTCCTCGAAGCCGTACGGGACGTCGTCGCCGAGCGCGAGGCGAGCGCCGCGGCACACACGGCGCCCGACGCCGCGGCGGCCGAGGCCCGCGTCCCGCACCAGATTCCCCACCCGCACGACGGAGGCATGGCGTGAGCAGCGACGCGACCACCGCCGTTCCCGTTCCCCTGCTCCTGGACACCCCCGGGGCATCGGACCAGGAGCCGGCCGCGCACGGCCTCGGCACCTCGCTCCCGCAGACCGACGCACGGGCGAAGACCGAAGGCACCTTCCCGTACGCCGCCGACCTGTGGGCGGAGGGCCTGCTCTGGGCCGCGATCCTGCGCTCGCCGCACCCGCACGCCCGGATCGTCTCCGTCGACACGTCGGCCGCGACGGCCATGCCGGGCGTACGGGCCGTGGTGACGGCCGCCGACGTGCCGGGCGCGGCCACGTACGGCCGCCGCGTCGCCGACCGGCCCGTCTTCGCCGCCGACCTGGTCCGGCACCACGGCGAGGCCCTCGCGGCCGTCGCCGCCGACCACCCCGACACGGCCCGGCTCGCCGCGGCCGCGATCAGCGTCGAGTACGAGATCCTCGACCCGGTGACCGACCCCGAGAAGGCCTTCGCCGCCGAGGCGCTGCACCCCGACGGCAATCTCATCCGGCACATCCCGCTGCGCTTCGGCGACCCCGAGGCCACCGGCGAGGTCATCGTCGAGGGCCTCTACCGGATCGGCCGCCAGGACCCGGCGCCGATCGGCGCCGAGGCCGGGCTCGCCGTGCCGCGCCCCGACGGAGGCGTCGAGCTCTACACCGCGTCCACGGACCCGCACACCGACCGGGACCTGGCCGCCGCCTGCTTCGGCCTCCAGCCCGAGCAGGTCAAGGTGGTCGTGACCGGCGTCCCCGGCGCCACCGGAGACCGGGAGGACCCCGGCTTCCAGATCCCGCTGGGCCTGCTCGCGCTCCGTACCGGCTGCCCCGTGAAGCTCACCGCCACCCGCGAGGAGTCCTTCCTCGGCCACGCCCACCGCCACCCCACCCTGCTGCGCTACCGCCACCACGCTGACGCGGAAGGACACCTGGTGAAGGTGGAGGCGCAGATCCTGCTCGACGCGGGCGCGTACGCCGACTCCTCGTCCGAGTCGCTCGCGGCGGCCGTGGCCTTCGCCTGCGGCCCGTACGTCGTCCCCCACGCCTTCGTCGAAGGCTGGGCGGTCCGCACGAACAACCCGCCGTCCGGCCATGTGCGGGGCGAGGGCGCGATGCAGGTGTGCGCCGCCTACGAGGCGCAGATGGACAAGCTCGCGGCCAAACTGGGCGTGGACCCGGCCGAGTTGCGCATGCGGAACGTGATGGCGACCGGCGACATCCTGCCGACCGGCCAGACGGTCACCTGCCCGGCCCCGGTAGCCGAACTCCTCTCCGCGGTACGGGACTTCCCGCTCCCGCCGCTCCCCAAGGACACCTCGGAGGACGACTGGCTGCTGCCCGGCGGCCCCGAGGGCGCGGGCGAACCCGGCGCGGTGCGGCGGGGCGTGGGCTACGCCCTCGGCATGGTGCACATGCTGGGCGCGGAAGGCATGGACGAGGTCTCGACGGCGACCGTACGGGTCATGGACGGGGTCGCCACGGTCATCTGCTCGGCCGTGGACACCGGTTCGGGCTTCTCCACGCTCGCCCGCCAGATCGTGCAGGAGACCCTCGGCATCGACGAGGTCCAGGTCGCTCCCGTCGACACCGACCAGCCGCCGGCGGGCCCGTCGGCGCACGGCCGGCACACGTGGGTCTCGGGCGGGGCGGTGGAGCGCGCGGCCAAGATGGTCCGCACGCAGCTTCTCCAGCCGCTGGCCCACAAGTTCGGCATGTCGACCGAGCTGCTCCAGATCACCGACGGCAAGATCACCTCGTACGACGGCGTCCTGTCGACGACGGTCACGGAGGCGATGGACGGCAAGGAACTCTGGGCCACCGCCCAGTGCCGCCCCCACCCGACCGAGCCCCTCGACGAGGACGGCCAGGGCGACGCCTTCGTCGGCCTCGCCTTCTGCGCGATCCGCGCGGTGGTGGACGTGGACATCGAACTCGGCGCCGTACGGGTCGTGGAGATGGCCGTGGCCCAGGACGTCGGCCGCATCCTCAACCCGGCCCAGCTCACCACCCGTATCGAGGCGGGCGTCACCCAGGGCGTCGGCGCGGCCCTCACGGAGAACCTCCGCACCGCCAGAGGTCTGGTCCGCCACCCCGACTTCACGGGCTACACACTTCCGACATCCCTGGATGCCCCGGACATTCGCATCGTGAAACTCATCGAAGAGCGCGATGTCGTGGCCCCGTTCGGCGCGAAGGCGGCGAGCGCGGTCCCGGTCGTCACCTCACCCGCCGCAGTGGCCTCAGCGGTGCGCGCGGCGACCGGACGACCCGTCAACCGGCTCCCGATCCGCCCGCAGGCGGCGGTCGCCGTGCCCAATTCGTAACCATGTGATGTCCGTTGCTTGTGCAACCCGGAGGTGCGCACTGTCGTCGTTCCTGACTACAGTGAACTCCTAGACTTGGATTGACGCGGCACGGTAGTTCACACGGGGGAGGAGCGGGCATGCAAGCCTCGTTGGGTGGGATGGCGTCCGGGATGCGGGCGCAGGCCGTCAAGTACAGCGCCGACTCCATGGAGACGTTCAGGAAGCAGGTCGAGGGCCTCATCGAGGACCTTCAGGGCTCGCAGGCCGGAACCGGGAAGCTGAAGGCCGACCCGGTGACGCGCACCCAATTCGGTGGCGGCGGGGCAGCCTGGGGCGAGGCCCAGAGCGCCTATGCGGCGTACGACGGGACCCTCTCGCGCCTGGTGGAGCTCTCCGGGCTGCTCAACGACTGCCTGGAAGGCCTGGGGATCGCGGTCGTCGCCTCGAAGAACGGCTTCGAGGAGATGGACGACGACATCAAGCGCAAGATGATCGGGATCCACCAGCGGACCTTCGACGCCAAGGAGAAGGCGGACAAGGAAGCGGGCCGCGGAGCGCCCGCGAGCGAAGGCGGCCAGGCCACCGAGGGTGGCGGCAACTTCCAGTAGGCGGGTGCGGACGGAATTTCGGGGACACGGGGAAGAGGCGAGAGATGAGGCCTGCAGAGGGCGGCGGCGTCGGCAGCGGCGTCGGCGGAACGAACTTCCGCGGCATGAAGCACGAGCAGATGCTGGCGTGGCTCGACGAAGCCAGCAGCTACAACGTCGGCAGCGCGGCGGATCGGCTGAAGGCCGTCTCGCAGCAGTTGGAGACCATCGCCGGTCAGTTGCAAGCCAGCATGGGGCGCATGGACTGGGAGGGCGAGGCCGAGAAGGCCTTCGTCGAGTGGGCCAACAACGTGGCCAATTCGACGAAGGGTCTCGCGGACTACAGCGAGCGCGGGGCCATCTGGATGACGGAGAACGCCGCCGCGATCTCCTTCGCGCAGAGCGCCATGCCCCGGTACGCCTCCCACGAGTCCGCCAAGGCGAACCTGGAAGCCGCGATGAAGTACCGCAACGACCCCGACTCGGCGACCGTCGCCCGCAACTCCCGGAACGCCATGGCGGCCAGCGAAGAGCTCGCGGCCATCGAGGCCAAGGAGGAGGCGAACCGGCAGGCGGCGGCGGACGAGATGATCCGCCTGTCGCAGGCGTACCAGTGGTCGAGCTTCCACATGGGGACCACGGAACCGCCGACGTTCCCGCCGCCGCCGGGGACGTTCGTCCCGCAGAACCCGGACCAGCGGTACGACACTTCCTACATCGGCTCCACTCCGCAGGGCGACAGGTCCGTCGGTACGGACACGACCACGGGGAGACAGCGGACAGGCACCCAGCCGGATGACTCCCGGTCCACGCCCGACACGACCGTGATCCCGCCGAAGGGTGACACGGACGGGCCGACTCAGGTGATCAGGCCCGAGGACACGACCGTGGTCCCGCCGGACGTCCGGCCTGACGTCCGGCCCGACGTTCCCGTGGACCTGGGCATCGACAACGTGGACACCCTTCCGCAGCAGACCCCGACCACCACCGGTCCGGGGCCGACGACGCAGGGCACACCGCCGCCGATCACGAAGGACGGCGGTACGCCTCCGTTCGTGACCACCGGCATGCCTCCTGTGGTCACGAAGGGCGGACCGGGCCCTCTGGCCCCTACCCAGCCCGTCACCGGAGGCAACGGCAACCCTCGCGGTCCGATGCCCGGCGGCCAGCGCAGCGGGCTCAACGTTCCCCGCGAGGGCATCAGTGGCGGACGCCAGGTGCAGAGCACGCAGGGGCGTCCCCCGACCGGCCTTCCGCGCAGCACCGTCATCGGCACGGAGCAGGGCGGGCGTAACAGCACGGGCATGGGCCGCGGCCCGATGGGTGGAGGCATGGGCACCTCCATGGGAGGTGGCGCGGGCGCCGGCCAGAACGGCATCAGCGGCGGTCGCCGCCTCGCCGGTGAGACCGGCGGAGTCGTCGGCGGCAAGGCACAGCGCCCCGGCGCCGTCGGCGCCGCGGGCGGCGCGCGTCCCTTCACGCCCGGCGGCTCCGGCCTCGTGCGCGGAGCCACCACACCGGCCGGTCGCGAGCGCGAGGACACGAACGGAGAGCGTCCCGACTACCTCGTCGAGGACGAGGAGACCTGGCAGCAGGGCCGCCGCGTGGCGCCGCCCGTCATCGACTGATCAGCGCGAGGAAGCAGATGTCTACCAGCAGTATTCGTCGGAGCCGTGCCCGAGTCACCGCCTCGGCCGCCTTGGGGATGCTGTTGGTGGGCATCGCTTCCGTCCCCGCCCACGCGGAGGACTTCCGCGCCCAGCAGTGGCACCTGGATGCTTTCGGCGCCGAGGAGATCTGGCAGCTCAGCACGGGCAAGGGAGTCACCGTCGCGGTGATCGACGGCGGTGTGGACAAGCAGAATCCGGATCTTCGGGGTCAGGTGTTGGAGGGCAAGGACTTCGCGGCCTCCGTCCAGCCCGGCGACCAGTTCACCGACTACACCGGGCACGGCACGGGCATGGCAGGCGTCATCGCGGGCACCGGTGAACGTGATGGTGGCAACGGGGCATTCGGACTGGCCCCCGGCGCCAAGATCCTTCCGGTCCGCGTTCCCGGACTGGAAGGCGGCAACGTCAGCATGGTCCAGGGTGAGGAGAACTTCAACCGCGTCGTTCCTCCAGCGATCAGGTATGCGGCTGACGCCGGCGCCAAGGTCATCAACATCTCCCTGGGCACGGGGGCGGGCTCGCAGCAGCTCACCGAAGCGGTGAAGTACGCCCTCGACAAGGGATCGCTCGTCTTCGCCGCCGTCGGTAACAGCGGCGACAAGGGCAACCCCTTGGAGTTCCCGGGTGCGACTCCCGGTGTCGTCGGGGTGGGCGGCGTCGACAACAAGGGGACGCGAGTCTTCAATTCCCAGCATGGCGACCAGGTCGACATCGTCGCGCCCGGCAAGGACATCGTGCACGCCTGCGGTGGTGGCACGGGCATGTGCAAGTCCATCGGTACCAGTGACGCCACCGCCCTGGCCTCCGCCGCCGCCGCGCTCCTGTGGTCGAAGCACCCCGACTGGACCAACAACCAGGTCCTGAAGGTCATGCTCAACACCATCTCCAAGCCCGTCGGCGACAAGCGCAGCGACTTCCTCGGGTACGGCGCCATCCGCCCGCTCCGTACGCTGAAGACGCCCGGCGACCCCGGCCCGGCCGACGTCCGGCCCATCGACGACCTCACCGAGGTCGCGACCGCCACGCCTTCCGCAGCCGAAACCCGGCCCTCCGACCCCGGTCCGGTGGAGACCACCGTGGCCCCCGCGCCGGCCCCGCAGGCCGCAGCCGCCGAGGGTGGCAACACCGGGCTCTGGATCGGGCTCGGGATCGGTGCGGCTGTGCTGCTCGGGGTCGGCGTCGCCGTACCTGTACTCCGTTCGCGGCGAGGCTGAACCAGCCCGTACCGCCGAACGTCCGTGACTCACGTGGGGAAGTAGATGTCGTTCGACGAGGAGTGGGGCCAACTCCGCAGCGAGAACGCTGCCATGAGGCTCAACGGTGTGCCCGCCGAATCCGGTGGGGGCAGTGGTGGCCCCAGCGACTACAAGGTGACGTCCGCCGACCTCAAGGCCATCGGCAACGAGGCCCAGGAGCTCTTCCACTGGTTCGAGCGGGACGCCTTCCACGCGGGTGCCCAGACCGACGCGGCGGGCAAGAGCCTGGACGGCGACGGGTTCCTGACCGGATCGGCGCTGTGGGCCATGTGGAGTACCTGGCGCGACCAGGCCGAGACGCTCCTCAGCGCCTGCGCGCACATCCACAACCACCTTGAGGACACGGTCATCAGCCACGCCAACCATGAAGAAGTGCTGGTCACGAACTTCTCCATGTCCACGATCAACGAGCACTTCAAGTAAGCCGCCGGCAGGGCACGGCACAGCACGGCGCGGCAACGGCTGACGAGGGACGTTAGATGCTGAAGTTCGACCAGGTTCTCCACGCCCGGCTCGGCAGCCTCAAGGAGGCTGTGACGGGCTGGTCGGAGGCGGTTTCCAAGCTGGAGAAGTCCAAGGAAAAGGCCGAAACCGGGCTCAAGGGCAAGGCAGACAAGGCCGACTGGAAGGGCGAGAACGCCGGGATCACCCAGGAGTTCGTCCGGAAGACCGCCAAGGAGTTCGGCGACGCCCTCATCGGGGCGACCAGCATCCGCAACATCCTGCGGGACGCGGAGAGCGAGTTCCAGGCCGCGAAGAGCGAGCTGGAGAAGCTGGTCGCGGAGGCCCCGGGCAAGGGCATCCGCATCGACCAGGACGGCGCCGTCAGCCACCTGGTCCACCCCGACCGCCGCGGCAAGGACTACGACGGGCCCAAGCCCGAGCAGGCCGAGTTCGAAGCGATGCGCTCGGCGATCAAGGCCGCGGTCGACCGGGCGAACAACGCCGACGACGTGGCGTCGCGGGCGCTGCGCGGCCTCGTCGGCTCGGACAGGAACAACTTCTCCGGTACGAGCTACGACTCGCTCGCCGCCGCCTCCAAGGTGCAGGACGCCGAGGACGCGCACGCCGCCTACGAGCTGTACAAGAAGGGCGACGAGGCCACCCCGGCGGAGATCGACAAGCTCAACGCCCTCTTCAAGGCCAACCAGAAGGACCCGTACTTCGCCGAGAAGTTCGCCCTGGAGGTCGGGCCGAAGGGCAGCATGGAGTACTGGGCCGACATGGGCGACCCGAGCGACGGCTCGCGCCTCGGTGTCGACCACCGCGACAAGCTGAAGGAGCTCCAGACGAACTGGAGCATGACGCTCGCCACTGCCACCCACTCCACGAGCCCCGAGATGGAGCAGTGGAAGTCCGACGTCATCAAGGCCGGCAGCGAGCCCATCCAGACGCGCGGCACCAGCCCGTACGGCTTCCAGGTCATGAGCAACCTGATGCGGGTCGGCGACTACGACGACAAGTTCCTGAAGGACTACGGCAACGGTCTCGTGGTCACCGAGCGGAAGATGACGCACGACGGACGGCTGCCCGCCGATCGCGCCTGGCAGCAGATGGGCGGCATGCCGAGCCACCTGAACTGGCAGGGCGGCGACCTGGGCAACGATCCCATGATCGGCTTCATGGAGGCGCTCGGGCACAACCCCAAGGCGTCGACGGAGTTCTTCAACAGCAGCATCGACGTCACGCCCGAGAACACCAAGGACAACAAGAAGCTCGACCCCTTCGACTACTTCTCCAAGGACCGCCAGTGGCCCGAGGAGCTGAACGACAAGGGCGACAGGACCAAGGAGCCCGGCTACAACGCGCTGGGCCACGCCCTGGAGTCCGCGACCACCGGCCATCCGTACGACGCCGAGGTCGAGGGCCTCAAGGACGTGCGGACCAAGGAGAACGCGGAGGTCATGCAGAAGGTCGTCGAGCGGTACGGCGACGACCCCAAGTACATGCATGAGCAGAAGGGCATCGACGACAGCCTCGGCAAGATGGGCGCCGCCTACATCGACGAGCTGAACCGCTCCCTGGAGACGGACAGCGACACGACGATGGAGGAGAAGTCGAACTCCCCCTTCGGGTACAACGACGACAAGGGCAAGTCCCGGTTCGGCGAGGAGTTCGACACCGGGCTGCTCTGGAACCGCGGCGACGCCGTCAACTTCATGGGCATCGTGTCGCAGAGCGAGACCGGCCACTCCACGCTCTCGGCGGCCGAGATGCTGTACACGACGAGCGTCCTCGACGAGGTGGGCCCCAAGCCCGGATCCACCTTCGAGGACCGGGACCTCACCGACGCCCGGACGACCCTGCGCATCGGGTCGGAGGCGCAGGGAATCATGGACGAGTCCCGCATGGCGCAGATCGACAAGGACTACGAGAAGGACTCCGAGGAACACAAGAAGGCCGTCGGCAAGACGACCGAGTGGGTCAAGTTCGGGGTCGGCGCGGTCGCGGCGGGCGGTGTCGTCGCCCTGACCGGCGGCGCCGGTGGCGTACTCGTACCACTGGCCGCCGAGACGGTGGGCGGCGCCGTGGTGACCTTCATCGGCATGGAAGCCACCGACATGGCCGAGAAGTACGAGAAGGACGAGCTGCTCAAGAAGAAGTCGGACGACCTGAAGGACGAGGCACTGGCCATGGGCAAGGAGAACTCGCTCAGGCCGGGCATCGCCTACGCGAACGCCCCCGGTTGGAGCGAGCGGGACCGGAACTACCTCGACGAGGAACTGGTCAAGTACGTCCGGGACTCGCGCATGCACTCCCGCGACAACTCGCTCCCCGACCCGTACGAGCAGAAGAAGTGACGGACATGCGGTCTGCGTTGACGCGACTTGGGGCGGCTGCGGCCGTGGCCGCCCTCCTCACGGGCTGCTCCGGCGGCGACGGCGGGGAAGCCCCGAAGGAACCGGAGGGCCTGGCGGCGGCCGAGGTCTGCGGGGGCTTCGCCCAGGACGCGCCCGCTGCCGCGGCGCTCAAGGCCGTCCTGGGCAGCGAGCGTTTCGAGGACGACCTGTCGAAGCCGGACAAGGCGCTCGCCAGGCTGAGTGACGACGCCGCCGAGCCGTGGGCCGACTCCTACCGGCCGCAGGCGGTGCGGTACTGCGGCCTCCGGCCCGCCGAAGGCGGTCAGAAGGACCTCAAGATCGAGGTGGGCGCGGTGGGGAAGGGGCCTTACCTGGACGCGAGGCTCGCCAAGTCGGTGACCTCCTACGCGTCAGGACTCGAGGCGTTCACTTCCTCCGGCGTCGGCCATCTCTACTTCTCCTGCCGCCTCAAGGCGCCCGCCCACGAGATCGTCGTCGAGACGACCATCTGGGGCCCGGCCGGCATCGCCGAGACGGACCTGGAGCAGCGGACCCGCCTCATCACCCTCGCCAACGCGGCGGCCCGGCAGGTTTCCGGGGAGCTGGGTTGCGAGGACGACGGGCTCGCTGCGGGCGTGCCCTCGCCCACCGCGAACGCGACGTCGTAAGGCGGGAGGGCGGGGAGGGGCGCCGGCTCACCGGCCGTAGACCGGCATGGCGTAGATCCGGCCGCCGCGGGCGATGAAGACGCGGTTGCCGTCGCTCGCCAGCTGGTAGGCGCCCTCGCGTTTCATCTTCGCGACGAAGAGCTTCTCGTGGGTGGTCTTGTGGAGGACGTGGACCACGCTGTTGTCGGGCGAGTGGAACCAGACCGTCGAGCCCGCCACAACAGAGGGGTTGAGGGTGCCGGCGCCCGAGCCCAGGCCGTCCAGGGCGTCGTACCAGTCCGAGACCGGGTGGCGGACGTCCAGCATGGTGCTGAGGCGATAGATGCTGTAACCGCGGCTGGCCATGACGTAATCGCCGTCCACGGCCGGGGTGCCCCAGCCGTATGTCTCAGTGAGGGGCTCTTCCTCCCAGAGGAAGTCGCCGCGGTCGAGCCGGCGGGCCATGAACGTGCGGCCGACGAGGTAGGCGATGTTGTCGCCGAGCACCGGGGGCTGGCCGTCGGTGCCCATGTTCTTGACCTCCCAGTCCGTCTCGCCCGTCTCGGTGTAGAGCCCGGCGACGTAGCCGTCCCTCCCGTGGATCACGAGCCGCTTCCTGCCCACGGCGGCCTTCGCGGGGCCGTTGTGCGAGCGGGGCGACGTCATCGGGCGCGTCCAGGTGGTGGCGAGGGTCCAGGCGTTGATCGCGCGGAGCTCGTTGTCCTTCGACACCAGGTAGACGTGGGTGTCGTCGGCGGCGAGGAGGTCGTCGACGTCGTTCTGCGTCTGCCAGACGGGCTTGCCGGTGGAGGCGACGAAGGCGTGCGCGACGCCGTTCTTGTCGACGCCCACGACGAGCCGGTCGGCGACGGAGACGTACCCGGCGTCGGCGTCGATCTCCTTGGCCCGCCACCGCTCCTTGCCGTTCTTGACGGAGAGCGCGAGCAGGCCGCCCGTCCTCGCCTGCACGATCACCACGTCCCGTACAGGCAGGGGGAGTTGCCCGCCGGCTGCCGTGACGTCCTGGGGTCCCCACAGGGGCTTGGGGGTCTCGCCGTACGCGTTGTCGATGATCGAGATGAACGCCGCCTCGGGGGTCGCCACGGCGGGCGGCACGTCGGCGGTCGGGGACTTCTCCTCGCCGCGGTTCAGCCACCAGGCGCCCGCCCCGCCACCCGCGCCCAGGACCGCCACGCCCACGGCCGCGCCGGTGAGGAAGCGGCGGCGGGTCGGCTTTGCTCCGGGGACGGCGGTCTCCTCGGGGGCCGCCAGGCGCTTCGTCGCGGTCTCGCGCCGCTTGATGTCGTCGGCCAGCGGGCCCTTGCGCCAGGCGCGGTCTGCGCCCTTCGGCGGGGCGAAGGCCTGGGCCACCTGCGGCGGAGCCGGGCGGTACGCCGGGTCCTTCGCCAGGCACGGGCCGATCAGCTCCTGGAGCTCCGGCGGCACCAGGCTCAGGTCCGGGGCGCCGTGGACGACCTCGTACTGCACCGCCGCGACATGGGCCGCGTCGAAGGTGCGCCGGCCGCTCGCCGCGTACGCGAGGACCGCGCCCAGCGAGAAGACGTCCGAGGCCGGGCCGACGCGCTGCCCGAGGACCTGCTCCGGCGCCCCGTACCCCGGGGTGACCGGGATCTGGCCGGTCGTCGTGAGGGTCAGGCCGTGCTCGGGGCGGGCGATGCCGAAGTCGATGATCCGCGGACCGGTCGACGTGAGCACGATGTTCGCGGGCTTCAGGTCGCGGTGGACGAGTCCGGCGGCGTGGATGTCGTGCAGCGTGCGCGCGAGCTGGGCGGCGAGGGCGCGGACCGTCGGCACGTCCATCGGACCGTACGCGCGGACGGCGACGTCCAGCGTCGGGCCGGCGAGGAACTCGGCGGCGATCCACGGCCGCCCGCCCTCGGTCTGCGCGTCGAGGACCCGGGCCACGCCGGGGCTCGTGACGGCCCGCGCCATGTCGGCCTCGCGGACGAAGCGCTGGGCGAGGTGCTGGTCGTGGGCGAGCTCGGGGCGGAGGACCTTGACGGCCGCGGGGGCGCCCGAGGCGTCACGGCCGACGTACACCTTGCCCATGCCGCCCTCGCCGAGGACGCCGAGGAGGCGGTACGGGCCGAGCCGGAGCGGGTCGCCGGTGGCGAGGGGCTGCGTGGTCACGAGGGTTCTTTCCGGTGGGGTGGGGGTGGTGAGGGGAGAGATAGAGGGCGAGCGGCGGGCTGTCAGGCGAAGGGGATGGCGACGACGGACGACTTCCCGGCGCCGATGATCCGGGCCCGGTCCTTGTCGACGACGTAGCGGGTGGCGTCCGTCTGGAACACCCAGGCGGAGAGGCCGCTGTCCAGCTCGACCGCGCTCAGACCGCCCCGCACGGGGGCGTACACGTACCTGTCGCCGACCACAGGGGCGGCGAAGAATTCAGGAGCCAGGGAGCGGGGCGAGGGCGACTCGTTCCAGCGTCGGGTACCGCTCACGGCATTGACGACCGCGAGCCCCGGCTTGTCCCTGGCCTCGTGCGCGTAGACGAACCCACGCGAGACAGCTGGTACGCCGTAGTTGGTGCTGCCGGTGCCGGAGCCGTACTCCCAGGCGATCCCGCCGTCGGTGAGCCGCAGCGCCCGGAGCCGGTCGCCGCCAAGGTAGACGTGCCGGTCGTCGGTCGCGAGGTGGCCGGGGATGAACGCCGCGGAGTCCTTCAGCGGGAGCCGTCGCGTCCACAGCTGCCGCCCGTTGCGCACGTCCCTCGCCTGGACGAGGAAGGTGTCGAGGTCGCCGCTGTTCTTGCCCAGGATCAGGCGGTCGCCGACGACCTGGGCGAGCCAGGGGCGGACGCCGTCCCACTCGTACGGCTGCCGCCACGCCTCCTTGCCCGTCCTCAGGTCGACGGCGAGCAGGTGCCAGCCGACCTTGTCCAGGTCGGAGTCGAGCTCCCTCTTGCCCAGGCGTGAGGCGGTGAAGAGGATGCCGCCGGCCGCGGTGAGGAGCTGTGTGGTCGTTCCGTCGATGCCCTTCAGTTCGATCGTCCGGGCCGTCTCCTTGCCGGTGCGCGGCGCGAGCGTACGGATCTTCAGGGCGCCTGGGCCCTCGTAGGGGCCGTCGGACAGGTAGTAGTTCGTGCCGTCGGTGGTGACCTGGTGGGGTTCCATGACCGCGGACTCGGTCCAGAGCTCGCTGCCGTTCTTCGTGTCGACGGCGCGGAAGGCCACCGTCTCGGCGAAGCCCACGACGTCGTCACCGGCGAGCAGCGGGGTGATGCGCTCCTCGCGGTCGAGGACGTCGTCGTCCTGCCACAGCGGCGCGGGTGCGCCGTCGGCGGCCGTCGGGGCGGGGACGGCGGTGGGGCCGGTCGGGGTCGGGGCGCCACCCGTGGCCGTACCGCCCTCGGTGTCACGGGAGTTCAGCCACGCCCACACCCCCGCGCCCGCTCCCGCGAGGCCCAGCAGGGAGCCTCCGCCCAGGGTGAGGGCGCGGCGGCGGGAGAGCGGGGTGTCCGGGGCGGTCTCCGCGAACGCGGCTCCCGCCGGGGCCGGGAGGCGGTGCGGTGCGTGGAGCCAGACGTCCGTCGCCCGGCGGGCGATGTCGGCGAGGAGCAGCGGCGGGAGGTGGTCGGCGAACTCGCCGTGGCCGTCGTGGAGATGGGCGGTGATGTCGGCGGTGGTGGGGCGGGCCGTCGGGTCCTTGGCGAGGCAGGCCGTCAGGAGCGGCAGCAGCGCCTCCGGTACGCCGGTGAGGTCGGGCTCGGCGTAGCGCACGCGGTACAGGAGGTCGGCGGGGGAGCCCGTACCGAAGGGGCCGTGGCCGGTGGCGGCGAAGACCAGCACGCCCGCGAGCGCGAACACGTCGCCGGCCGGGGGGTGTTCCTGGCCGCTCGCCTGTTCCGGGGACATGAAGGCGGGGGTGCCGGCCGCCGCTCCCGTACGGGTCAGGTGGTCGTCGCCGGCCGCGCGGGCGATGCCGAAGTCGATGATCTTCGGGCCGTAGGCGGTGACGAGGACGTTCGACGGCTTCAGGTCGCGGTGGACCACGTCCGAGGAGTGCAGCTGGGCGAGGGCTCCGGCGAGCGCGGCGCCGAGGGCGCGGACGGTCGGCTCGGGGAGCGGGCCGCCGAGCGCGACGGCGTCGTCGAGCGGCGGCCCGAGGACGTACTCGGTGGCCAGCCACGGGGTCTCGGCCAGCGGGTCGGCGTCGACGACGGCCGCGCCGTGGCGCGCGCCGATGATCCGCGCCGCGTCCGTCTCCAGCCGGAAGCGGGCGCGGAAGGCGGGGTCGGTGGCGAGCCGGGCGTGCACGGTCTTGAGAGCGACCGTGCGGCCGCCGGGCGTGCGCGCCAGGTAGACCGTGCCCATGCCGCCGGAGCCGAGGCGGGCGAGCAGGCGGTACGTGGCGACCGCGGCCGGGTCGTCGTGGGTCAGGGGCGACAGCATGAGGTCAGGTCCGTCGGATCGAGAGCGGGGGCAGGGGGACGGGGAGGGGCAGGGGGAGGGGAGCGGGAGGGCGCGTCACGTGCGTACGGGCGTGACGGGCTCTGCGTGGTCCGCGTGGCCCGCGGGGCCCGCCTGCTCGGGTACCACGGGCAGTTCCGCGGCCAGTAGCTCCGCCGACTGGCGTGCGAGTGCGGCGACCACCCGGCCCGGCAGCCAGCCGGGGGTGAGCAGGGCGCCGGCCGAGTTCAGCACCGTCTGGTGCGCCGTCGGCGGCGCCAGCGCGGACATCACGGCGGCCGCGGTGGGGCGGTCGGCGGGGTCGCGGGCCAGACAGGAGGAGACCACCTGGCGCAGGGCGGGCGGGAGTTCCTCGCGTTCGGGGACGGTGTGGCCGGTGGCGGCGTACGCGAGGACGGCGCCGAGCGCGAAGACGTCGCCCGGCGGTCGCGGCCGGCCGCCCGAGGCCTGTTCGGGGGCGAGCGACCCCGGGTCGAGGCCCGGCAGGCCGGTGCGCGGCTCGCCGTCGGCCGCGGCGGCCCGTACCGCGCCGAAGCACGTCAGCCGGGGGCCGTCGGACGTGAGGAGGACGGCGGCGGGGGAGACCCCGGCGTGCGTGAGGCCCTGGGAGTGCGCGGCGGCGAGCGCCTCGGCGAGGGCGGCGCCGACGGCCCGGACGGTGGTCTCGGGCAGCGGGCCGCCGTGGACGGTGAGGGCCACGGGGAGCGGGAGGGCGGGCACGTACGGACTCGCGTACCAGGCGGGGCCTGACCAGGCGGGGGCGGCCGGTTCGGTCGGTTCGGCCACGTCCGTCACCGGGGCGATCCACGGGCCGAGGAGGTGGCGGGCCGCGCCGGCCTCGGCGGTGAAGCGGGCCGGGTCGGTGCCGGGCAGCGGGGCGCTCAACAGGACCGTACGGCCGCCGTCCGGGGTGCGGGCGACGAACCGGCGGCAGGGGACGGCGGAGGTGGGTGGGTCGAGGCGGGTGATCAGCCGGTACGGGCCGATCCGGCGGTCCGGTGTCGCCTGCTGCTTCTGGGGTGCCCGCTGCTCCTGGGGCGTCCGGTGCTCCTGCGCTGCTCGTTGTTCCTGCGCCGCTCGGTGTTCCTGTGCCGCCCGTTGTTCCTGCGCCGCTCGGTGTTCCTGCGCTGCTCGTTGTTCCTGCGCCGCTCGGTGTTCCTGCGCTGCTCGTTGTTCCTGCGCCGTCCGCGCCGCCGCCCCGGATGGCGCGGAGTCCCCTTGCGTGCGCGACCGTTCCACCGGTGGTTCCCCCTGTTGCTGCGACTGGCGTGGCGACGCTCCCGGGGCGACCCGGGGCGGGTCGAGCCTACCGAGGCGACGGGGCGTGGCGCCGGGGCGGGGCCCGGCCCCCGCGCCCGTGCGGTACGGGCCGGGGGACGGGTGAGCCCGGAACGTCCGAGGCTGTCCGGGTTGCGAAGGTGAAGTGGGCCTGTGCGCGCGGTGAAGCGTCGGGAAGATGTCGTTCCGCCAAGGAATTCCGGGTGGGGAGTGCTCGAACGCATGACTGCGGTACTACGATCGCCGTGATTCCGTGGGCACGGAACTTGCTGAGGCGAAGCCGGAACGATCACCACGCGATCGCCGGCACGATCACCGCGCGGGGGAGAACATGTCGTTTGACGAGGAGTGGGCGTCGGTCCGGTCCACCTCCACGGCCAGCGTGAGCATGAGGCTCAACCAGGTCGCTCCGGAGCCCGGCAGGGGCGGCGGCGGCAACGCCGACCTCAGCGTCGACCAGGACAAGCTCGGGGCCATCGGCAGCGCCGCCTACGCGCTGCACGGCCGGCTCGTCAAGGACGGGAACCACGCGCGTACGAACACCACGGAGGCGGCGACGGGCATGTCGAGCAACGGCTTCCTCACGGGCTCCGCCATGTCGACCGTGCAGGAGACGTGGAGCTCGCAGCTGAACACGCTGCTCGACGCCTGCGCCAACATCTCCAACCACCTCGACTACAGCGCGGCCTCCCACGCCAAGGAAGAGGAAGACATCAGGGCGGCCATGGCGGCCTCCAAGATCAACGAGTACTTCAAGTAGGCGGGGGCCCTCCTGTGTTGACCTACGACAACGTGCACCACGCGCCGCTCGACAAGATGAAGGCGGCGGCGGACGACTGGTCCGCGATGAAGGGCAAGCTGGACAAGCTCGCCGACGACGCCCGTACGACGATGGCCGCGAAGGCCAAGGACGACTACTGGCGCGGTGTGAACGCCGAGGTCACGAAGCCGTTCGTGGACAAGACCGCCAAGGAGTTCGAGGACGCCGCGAAGGCCGCCGACGGCATCCACAAGGTCCTGGAGGACGGCTACAACGCCTTCAAGAAGGCGAAGGACGACCTCAGGACGATCGCCGAGACCGACGCCCCCGCCAAGGGCTTCCGGGTGAAGCCCGACGGCACCGTCGAGGCCAGGGAGCCGCTGTCCTCCACCAAGGACCAGGGCATGCGGCACGACCCCGACTTCCAGGACCTCGTGCGCAAGGAGCGCGCCGACATCCATGCGATGGAGGAGCGGATCAAGGCCATCCTGGAGGTCTGCAGCGAGGCCGACGTGGCCTGCTCCAACGCGCTCAAGGCCAACATCACCGGCGACAAGCACAACTTCAGCGCCCCGAAGTACGCGAGCCTCGACGCCGAGGAGGCGCAGCGCGCCGTCGACCTGGCCAAGAAGGGCCGGGACATCTCGCACGAGGAGCTGATGCGCCTCAACGAGCTGCTGAAGGACAACAGCGGCTCGAAGGAGTTCTCCAGGACCTTCTACGACGGTCTCGGGCCCAAGGGCTCCCTGGAGTTCTTCGGGCAGCTGTCCACGGACACGTACGACTACACGAAGGTCGACAAGGAGCGCCTCGCGGACGTCCAGGAGCTCCAGAAGAACCTGGGCCTCAACCTGGCGACGGCCACGCAGGGCGGCGACGCCTGGACCGACAAGTGGTCCACGGACATGCGCAAGCTCGGCACGGAGCGCATCCCGCTCGTCAAGTACGACAACAACCCGGCCTTCGGCTACCAGTTGCTCGGCGGCATCATGCGCTACGGCAACTACGACCCGAAGTTCCTGGTCCCCATCGCGGAGCACGTCACCCAGCTCCACGCCAAGGACCCGTACCTCTTCGCCGACAGCAAGTCGATGATCAACGGCGGGCTGAAGAACCAGTACAACCCCTCGGGCGTCAACGGCGCCGGCTACGACCCGATGGTGTCGATGCTGGAGGCGCTGGGCCACAGCCCGGAGGCGGCCAAGGAGTACTTCTCCAAGGACCCCACGTCGTACAACAAGGACGGCAGCCTCGGCGGGTCCGTCGACCTGAACGGGAAGCAGGACGGGAAGCAGGCCAGTTACCTGGACTACTTCGCCAACGACAAGTACGACTTCTTCCCCGACATCGACGGCCACCACCCCGACGACGCCAAGAAGTCCGCGGACTACATGCCCGACGCGTTCGGCCACGCCCTGGAGGCGGCGACGCTCGGCCACGGCTGGGACGACCCGAAGCCGGAGCTGAAGCGCGACGAGACCAGCGCGGAGATCATGTCGCAGGTCGTCGAGAAGTACGGCAGCGACCCGGAGCTTCTGAAGAAGTACCAGTCCTCGATGGCGGACAGCCTCGGCAACATGGGCGCCGGATACATCGACGACCTCAACTGGGCTCTCACCAAGAACGACCCCGAGAGCGTCTTCGCGCCGTCGAAGATGCCCGGGGCCCACCCGGAGTTCGGGCGGGAGGGCGCGATCGACTTCCTGACCACGCTCGGCCAGCACCCGGACGCCTACGCCACGGTCTCCACCGCCGAACGTCTCTACACCACCAGCGTGCTGGAGTCGCAGGTCGGCCCCGACGGGAAGATCGACGAGGGCGGCGCGCGCGCCACCGTGTACACGGGGGCCACGCTCCAGGGCGTCCTCGACGAGTCGCGTGCCAACCAGGTCGAGGCCGAAGGCATGAAGAAGCACGAGGAGTACGAGAAGGCGCAGGCGGCGAAGGCCGGCTGGGTGGAGCTCGGCGCCACGGTCGGCATCGCGGCCGGTGTCGCCTTCCTGCCCGCCACCGCCGCTGTCGGCGCGGCCGCCGTCCTCGTACCGCTCGCGGTCGACACCGGCTCCGGCGTCATGGAGCAGCTGGCCGGACAGGTCATCGGCGACTGGTCGGACAAGTCCGTGGACGACCACAAGGACAAGACCGAGGAGCAGATCCACGACGACAAGAAGGAGCTGTACACGGCGGGCCGTTACAGCGCCGAGTCGCCGATGGAGCGGTTCCTCGCGCAGCACAGCGGTCAGGTGAGCAGCGAGTTCAAGCAGGACATGATCGAATCCGTGGACGGTGGCTACGCGAAGGGCAACGACCACGCGAACCAGACGGGCAACAGCCCGGAGACCGGCTGAGCCGAAGTCACCACCGCCCCTGTGCCGTACCTCCGCCGTACCTCCGCCGCCGACTCCGCGAGGAATCCTGATGAGAAGAGCATGCGCATCCGTATCGACCGTGCTGGCCTTGGGCCTGCTCCTCACCGGCTGTGGCAGCGGTGGGGAGGAGCCGGCTCAGGCCGCGCAGCGGTGCGACGGGACGCTTTCGCCGGCGGCGGTCGGGGCGCTCGAGTCGGTACTGGGCACGAAGGAGTTCCGCTCGGCCGGTACGGGTCTCGAGCCGACCGTGAAGGTGCTGATCGAGGACCAGGCGCGGGAAGGCAGGCCGCCGGGGCATCCCGCCATGTGCGAGGTCGGCACTGACGCCGACTCGCGGCTCGGTGTCACGATCGGTTTCCGGTTGTACGAGGACGCCGACCTGCACGACGACGGCACCCAGCGGACGGGCGCAGGCCGGTACCTCTACGCGATGGGCCGGGAGACGAGCACCGACAACAAGACCGCACGCGTCTTCCTGGCGTGCTCCAGCCCTCGGCTGAAGGGGTCGGAGACCGATCCGGCTCCCCTCGAAGGCATGCTCACTTTCGAGAAGCCGGCGAAGGGGGCCTACCCCGACAACACGCCCGCCACCCGGGAGGCGTACCTCACCGTCCTGCACTCCGTCACGCTGGCGGTCGTCAAGGAACTGGGCTGCGAGAACGACGCCGGGCTCGGCGAGAAGCCGGTCTTCCAGGAGAAGAAGTGGCGCGGGGAGCAGAAGCCGTGACGCTGATCGTGGAGACCGTGATCGGAATCGAACCGACGTAACTCGCTTTGCAGGACTGTCCCCGCTGGCCGGGTCGGAGATCGGGGCGGTTCACGGCCGTTCATGAGTGTCCATCTGGCCTACTCCGGCCGGGCCCGCGTACGTCGGTGAACGACGACGTGCGGCCATGAACGAGACGGAAACTGAGACGGCCTTGTGAACTGCGACCAGCACACCCAGCCGTTCACGGGGGTCGGTAGGGCCAGGGTGCGACCATGAACGGAGCCCGCAGCGACTGGTGCCCCCGAGCGGCTTCACGAGGACAGGCGGCACGAACGGTAAGGAAGAAATCATGCTTCGTCGCACGTACCTCATTCCGCCCTCCTCAAGCCCCACCGATGAACCAAAAGGACGCATGGAGGCTGCCCTTGAATGGATCGCTGGCCGTAGCGAACTTCCGACTTCCATTAATTCGCGAGCGAGAGGGTGGCAATTTCGGCTAAATGGAGTTAGGCGTATCCGTCGATTTTCCCAGCGGGATATCGAAGAGAACGCCAATGCGCGCCTTCCGCAAGGGGAGGAAGTTTCGTTCCGTGCGATCTGGATGGTTGAGTTCTACACGCCACCGGATGCGGGTGACATGTACAGGAGGCTCCAGCAGCTCGATGGGGTTACCCCTGCGGCAGCTCCGCAAGGTTATGCGGAATGGTTCAAGGGTGCCCGAACGGCTGATGGGGGAGCTTGGATCAGGCTACCCACTTTTGCCGCGTCTGGGCAATCGTCGTTGGGGTGGGGGGAGCAGATCTCCGCAAAGCTACCTGAGGGTGTCGGTCACGTTTGGGTCGGCCTGATGGCTGTGACGCATGGGATTAGTGCACTCGTCCTTAGGTTTGAATACGACGAGGATTTCGCAAGGGAATACGGGGAACTCCTTTGCGACGATCAGGGTAAGAGATTGGAGCGCATTGGTAATGGGTATTCCATTGTGTCTCCTATGTTCATGAAGTCGCGAAGAGTCAGGGAGTGGCGACGGCGGCGGATTGAGCAGGCCAGCTCGTGGGTATCTGTCCACTTTCCCGGGCACTTCACTCGACAGGCGGAAGCGCATCCTGCCATCCAATTCGTTACGACGAAGAACCTGGATCCGTGGCTAGAGCAGTCCTCAGGCAGCATGTCCGATGGCTATGGTGTGCTCGATCTGAGGTCAGACTTCACATCGCACTGGGAGTCATCCTATCCAACGTCCCTAAGGTTTCGACGGGCGACTGAGCGCACGGAGTACTGGTACCAACGGGACGAGGCGCTTGCATGCGCCGCGCGTGAGTCGGATTTGCTGTCCGCAGAACCTATTGGAGTGGGGTCCCTCTGCTCTTCTAGTGTCAGTCATGCCATGCAAGGGCTCGATGAAAGCCTCACTGAAATTGCCGTTAGGTGGGGTCTGTACTCCTATGTCGCCAATTTGAGTGATCAGATCGCGGACGTGCGAGATAAGGCTACTTTGATCGCGAACGATGCGACCCATGGGTCGTTCGTAGCTCTTCGGAATCGCCTACTGGTAAGCGGAATTGAAAGTCAACTTGTGGCAAAAGAGATTGTCACCTTCTCTGCGGGTGATAGGTGGGACGGGGGAGGTCGATTGAACGAGATTCTGCCCCAAGCGCTTTCGGATCTAGGCAGGTCTCCGACCTCATTCCACTCCGTGCTCGCGAGGTCTATTGCGCGTGAATCGTTGCGAATTTCTGAGTCGGAAAAGGAAATCCGGGATTTGGTGTCGGCTGCCGCTGGACTGACTAACGCCGCGTACGGAATCCGACTGCAAGCGGTAGTTCTCTGGCTTACGGTCGTTTCGGTATTGGTGGCGATTGTTGCACTGGTCGTTGCATTTGGTGATGCGGGCTGAACGCGGACATCGCCACTGGTGCCGTGGCGCGTCGACAGGACAGCCTGTGAGACAGGCGGCCGCGAGAGCCACGTCCCAGCGTATGGTCGCTATGTGTTCGCACTTTTTGATCTCGACAACACTTTGATTGACAGGAAGCGGGGATTGGGTGAGTGGGCTCGGCAATTTACGCGGTTGCGCTCACTGCCACCCGCCGCCGCGCTCGTGATTAGACGTCATCTCATTTGGTGAGCCTGTGCGACGATTCGTCAGCCAGTGGGAAGCCATGAGCGGGGGCGAAGGTCGATGGAGTACGTCAATCTTGATGCGCAGGTTGGCGAGCTGTCAGGGGTCTTGGATCCGGCTCGCTACCTGAGCCATCTACCCTCGATCTCCGGTGACCTGCCGCCGGGCGCCCGGGCTTTCGCCACTGACGCGGACCACTACGACTTTCGCAGCAGTCGATGCGTGAAGGACCTGACGCTTCGGGCCGTCCGGGGCGCCGGCGGTGAGGAGATGGAGGTCGAGTTCCGGCACAACTGCTGGAAGCACGACCAGGACCTGCTGATCCACTATGCAGGGGTGTCCAGCTTCGTCATCGATCCCGCCGACGAGGACCGAGGAACGGACCTCGGGACGGTGATTCTCGACGAGATCCTGCCGCACAGGGTCGGCTGCAGCCACGAGATCGCCTGCTGGGACGGCACGCTCACCATTGTCTGCCGTGAGCTCCAGGCGACCTGGACTGGGGCCGTCTGCTCCAGCAAGTCGTAGGCGCGACAGGTCGTGGGGATTGTTGAGCGGCTGGTGCCGCATGAGCTGTGGGAGCTGTTCCAGAGGGTGGTGCCGGAGGCTCCTTCGCGACCTCAGGGCGGCGGTCGGCGTCGACATGGCGACCGGGAGGTGCTGGCGGCGATCGTGTTCGTGGCCACGTCGGGCTGCACGTGGCAGCAACTGCCGACAGCGTCCTTCGGGCTGTCAGGGGCAACCGCCCATCGGCGGTCAGCGAGTGGTCGAAGGCTAGGGTGTGGGCCAAGCTCCACCGCGTGGTGCTCGACGAGCTCGGTGCCCGCGGCAGGCTGGACTGGTCCCGCTGCGCGATCGACTCGGTGAACATGCGGGCCCTGAAAAGGGGGACCTGACAGGTCCGAATCCTGTGGACCGGGGCAAGTGCGGATCGAAGATCCACTTGATCACCGAGCGGACCGGTCTGCCCATTTCCGTCGGAATCTCGGGCGCGAACCTGCACGACAGCCAAGCCCTGATCCCGCTGGTGAAGGGCATCCCGCCGATCCGCTCCCGCCGTGGACGCAGGCGGCGCAAGCCGGGAAAGCTTCACGCGGACAAGGGCTACGACTACCCCCACCTGCGGCGATGGCTACGTGGACGCGGCATCACCCACCGCATCGCCCGCAAGGGGATCGAGTCCTCACAGCGGCTGGGCCGACACCGTTGGACCATCGAGCGAACCATGTCCTGGCTTGCCGGCTGCCGCCGCCTCCACCGTCGCTACGAACGCAAGGCAGACCATTTCCTCGCCTTCACCAGCATCGCCTGCACCCTCATCTGCTACCGCAGACTCACCAAATGAGATGACGTCTTAGTCGTCGCACCTCGTGTCGGGCCAGGGGCCCAGTGAAAGCCGTCGGGTTGTGTTTCGCCTTGCGGACCCGTCGGGGTGTCGAACCGTAGGCGCCCGGGGCGACTTGTGCGTGTGCTCGCTAGCACAACTGAGACGGGAACTGAGACGGACGACGAAGAAGGCGACCCCCCGCAAGGGTGCCGCCCTGTCGTTTTGCCTGGTCAGGCAGGTAGAGACCGTGATCGGAATCGAACCGACGTAACTCGCTTTGCAGGCGAGTCCCTGAACCACTCGGGCACACGGTCGTGTTGTGCACTGGTACGACCGTAGGGCGGGGGCGGGAGGGGCTCAAGGGTTCCGGGGGCCGTGCCATACGACTGCAACGGGGCTGCCACACCCCGTTCACAGTCGGGCCCGGCGCCCGAGGGCGCCGGGTCAGGCGGACGTGTCGTCCAGGGCTGTTTCCGGGGCTGCGTCCAGGGGTGCTTGCGAGGCTGTTTCCGGGGCTGCGTCCGAGGGTGTTCGCGGGGGTGTTTCCGAGCCCGTGTGGAGAATCGCCCGGGCCTGTTCCGCGGCGCGCGAGGTGCTCTCGCCGACGAAGTCGAGGAAGCGGGCGATGTTTTCGAGGCGCGTGCCGGCCGGGGTGTCGGGACCGAGGACGCCGACGCCCTGCCGGGCGGTCTCGACGATCTGGGCGGTGGCCCGGGCGCTGGCCATCATCGACTGGTACCAGACGTCGGCGTCGACGGTGTAGCGCTCGCGTCGGCCTTCGTCGCGTTCCCGGCGGACGAAGGCCTGGCCCTCCAGGAAGGCGATCGCCTTGGAGACGGTCGCCGGGCTGACGCTGAGGCGCTGGACGAGTTCGGCCGCGGTGAGGCTGCCCGTGTCGCTGATGCAGAGGCACGCCATCACCCCGGACATCATCTTGGGCATGCCCGACTGCATGAAGACGGTGGTGAGGACTTCCTCGTACTCGCGCACGGCCTCGGGGTCGCGTCCATGGGCCTGCGGAAGCGCCTCCGGGCTCCGGGGTGTTGCCTGCCTGCTGCGGTGGGCACGGCGTTCGGTGGCGCGGTGGGCCAGGTCGGCGCGGTAGCCGGTGGGGCCGCCGTTCCGCATCACCTCACGCGTGACGGTCGAGGTCGGACGGTCGAGCCGTCGGGCGATCTCGGCGTAGGCGAGGCCGTCGGCCAGTCCCAGCGCGATCTGCTGACGTTCCTGCTGGGTGAGCCTGCCACCTGGCATCGCTGTCTCCTTCGTGCTCCTCGGGTGCCCCCACTATAGCGTTCACGCTCATTTCATTGCAACGCCAGGCTGATGCTTGTTGCGTTAGCTCTCAGGATGGTTGCAATGAAATCCCGGCATTCACCTGCGGTGATGGGGATTTGATGCAACGTGACTGTTGCTCGATCCTTGAACGCAACGTAGCGTTTCTCTTGTCAGAAACGGCGCGGGCAAAGAGTCCGGGGCCGGAAAACACAAGGAGCGCATCATGCAGAAGTTCGCCACCACCGCCCCCGTCTCCGCCCTCCTCGACATCCCGGCCGGCACCATCCGCTTCATCGCCGCCGCCGACCGGACCGCCGGCACCACGGTCGAGGTCCTCCCCGCGAACGCCGCGAAGAGCAACGACGTGAAGGCCGCCGAGCAGGTCACCGTCGCCTACGCCGACGGTGTGCTGCGGATCGAGGCCGCCGAGCCGAAGAGCCGGATCCTCGGCAACTCCGGGTCGGTCGAGGTCACCGTCCACCTCCCGGCCGGCTCCCGTGTCGAGGCGAAGACGGCCGCCGCCGACTTCCACGGCGTCGGGCGCCTGGGTGACGTGACCGTCGACAGCGCGCAGGGCACGCTCAACCTCGACGAGACCGCGAGCGCCCATCTCACCCTGCAGGCCGGGGACATCACCGTCGGCCGCCTCGGCGGCCCCGCCGAACTCCGTACGCAGAAGGGCGACATCCGTATCACCGAGGCCCTCGGCGGCACGGTCGTGCTGCGCACCGAGTCCGGTCACCTGGAGATCGGCGCCGCCCACGGTGTCTCCGCGACCCTCGACGCCGGCGCCACCCACGGCCGCGTCACCAACACCCTGCGCAACAGCGAGGGTTCCGCCGCCGGTCTGAACATCCACGCCACCACCGCCTACGGCGACATCACCGCCCGCAGCCTCTGACCCCCACCCCCTCAGCCTCCGAAGGAGCCCCCCTCATGACCAGCTTGGCGATCGCGGCGAACGGGCTGCGTAAGTCCTACGGTGACAAGGTCGTCCTCGACGGCATCGATCTGGCCGTCCCCGAGGGAACGGTGTTCTCCCTGCTCGGCCCGAACGGCGCCGGCAAGACCACCGCCGTCAAGATCCTCTCCACGCTCGTCGCCGCGGGCCCCGGCTCGGGCGAGATCCGCATCGCGGGTCACGACCTGGCCACCGCCCCGCAGGCCATCAGGGCCGCGATCGGCGTCACCGGCCAGTTCTCCGCCGTCGACGGCCTGATCACCGGCGAGGAGAACATGCTCCTGATGGCCGACCTGCACCACCTCTCCAAGCGCGAGGGGCGCCGGGTCACCGCCGAACTCCTCGAACGCTTCGACCTCGTCGACGCCGCGAAGAAGCCCGCCTCCACCTACTCCGGCGGCATGAAGCGGCGCCTCGACATCGCCATGACCCTGGTCGGCGACCCGCGGATCATCTTCCTCGACGAGCCCACCACCGGCCTCGACCCGCGCTCCCGCCACACCATGTGGCAGATCATCCGGCAGCTCGTCACCGGCGGCGTCACCGTCTTCCTCACCACCCAGTACCTCGAGGAAGCCGACCAACTCGCCGACCGCATCGCCGTCCTCGACGACGGCAGGATCGCCGCCCAAGGCACCGCCGACGAACTCAAGCGCCTCATCCCCGGCGGCCACGTCCGCCTCCGCTTCACCGACCCCGCGACCTACCAGCAGGCCACCCACGCCGTCGGCGAAGCCACCCGGGACGACGAGTCGCAGACCCTGCAGATCCCCAGCGACGGCAGCCAGCGCGACCTGCACACCCTCCTGGACCGGCTCGCCGCCGCCGGCGTCCAGGCGGACGAACTGACCGTCCACACCCCCGACCTCGACGACGTCTTCTTCGCCCTCACCGGCGGCACCGCCATCCCCCACCAGACCAAGGAGAACGTCCGATGAGCTCTCTCTCCCTCGCCGTCCGCGACTCGTCCACGATGCTCCGCCGCAACCTCCTGCACGCCCGCCGCTACCCGTCCCTCACCCTGAACCTGCTGCTGACGCCGGTCATGCTCCTGCTGCTCTTCGTCTACATCTTCGGCGACACCATGAGCGCCGGAATCGGCGGCGGCGACCGCTCCGACTACATCGCCTACCTCGTCCCCGGCCTGCTTCTGATGACCATCGGCAGCACCACCATCGGCACCGCCGTCTCCGTCTCCAACGACATGACCGAGGGCATCATCGCCCGCTTCCGCACCATGGCCATCCACCGTCCGTCCGTCCTCGTCGGACACGTCGTCGGCAGCGTCCTGCAGTGCGTGATGAGCGTCGTCCTCGTCGGCGCCGTCGCCCTCGCCATCGGCTTCCGCTCCACCGACGCCACCGCCCTGGAATGGCTGGCCGCCTTCGGACTCCTCGTCCTGTTCGCCACCGCCCTCACCTGGATCGCCGTCGGCATGGGCCTCATCAGCCCCAACGCCGAAGCCGCCAGCAACAACGCGATGCCCCTGATCTTCCTCCCCCTCATCTCCAGCACCTTCGTCCCCATCGCCTCCATGCCCGGCTGGTTCCAGCCCATCGCCGCGTACCAGCCCTTCACCCCCGCCATCGAAACCCTCCGCGGCCTCCTCCTCGGCACCGAGATCGGCCACAACGGCTGGCTCGCCATCGCCTGGTGCATCGGCCTCACCGTCCTCGGCTACTTCTGGTCGACCTCCAAGTTCAACAGCGACGCGCAGTGACCGACCCGCACCCGATCCACCCGAGGGCGGCGTACACCGACGACCACGTCGGAGTACGCCGCCCCGTCGGCGTTCCCGGCCGGTCCCGGCGCGACCGGGACCGGAGACCGAGGACCAAAGGACGGGAACCCTGACAGGGGTCATTCGGCGATTGACCTCTTACTCTGGGGGGATGAGCGCCCTCGACCCCCGCGACGCCGATACCGACGCCGACGTCGCCACCACCCACAGACCCGGACCCCGTGCCGCACACGACGACACCAGGGGATCCGTCCTCGACGGCGACCACCGGGCGCTCAGCATCGGCATCGTCTCCGTCGTCCTGCTCATCGCCTTCGAGGCGACCGCCGTCGGCACGGCGATGCCCGTCGCCGCCCGCGAGCTGAACGGCGTCTCCGTCTACGCCTTCGCCTTCTCCGCGTACTTCACCACCAGCCTCTTCGCCATGGTCCTGGCCGGCCAGTGGTCGGACCGGCGCGGCCCGCTCGCGTCCCTCACCGCCGGCATCAGCGCCTTCGCCGTCGGCCTGCTCCTCTCCGGGACCGCCGGGAGCATGTGGCTGTTCATCCTCGGCCGGGCCGTGCAGGGACTGGGCGGCGGCCTCGTGATCGTCGCGCTGTACGTGGTGGTCAGCCGGGCGTACGCGGAACACCTCCGGCCCGCGATCATGGCCGCGTTCGCCGCGAGCTGGGTCGTCCCCTCCGTCGTCGGACCGCTCGCCGCCGGAACGATCACCGAGCACCTCGGCTGGCGCTGGGTCTTCGTCGGCATCCCCGCGCTCGTCGTCTTCCCGCTCGCCCTCGCCCTCCCCGCGATACGCCGGACCGCCTCCGGCCCCGCCGACCCGGCGACGCCCGTCGCCCCCTGGGACCGGCGGCAGATCGGACTCGCGCTCGCGATCTCGGCCGGCGCCGGGCTGCTCCAGTACGCGGGGCAGGAGCTGCGCTGGCTCTCCCTGCTGCCGGCCGCCGCGGGCGTCGCGCTCCTCGTGCCCGCCATCCGCGGGCTGCTGCCGCGCGGCACCGTCCGCGCCGCGCGCGGCCTGCCCTCGGTCGTCCTGCTGCGCGGCATCGCCGCCGGGTCCTTCATCGCGGCCGAGTCCTTCGTGCCGCTGATGCTGGTCACCCAGCGCGGCCTGAGCGTGACGCTGGCCGGGCTCTCGCTCGCCGTCGGCGGCCTCACCTGGGCGCTCGGCTCCTGGATCCAGTCCCGGCCGTGGACGGAGCCGTACCGCGAACGCCTGGTCGTCCTCGGGATGGTCCTCGTCGCGCTCGCGATCGCGGCCGCGCCGAGCGTGCTGATCACGGCGGTGCCGGTCTGGGTGGTCGCGGCGGCCTGGGCCGTCGGCTGCCTCGGCATGGGCGCGGTGATCGCCTCGACGAGCGTGCTGCTCATGAAGCTGTCGCCCCCGGAGGAGGCGGGCGCGAACTCGGCGGCCCTCCAGATCTCGGACGGCCTCTCGAACGTCCTGCTCCTCGCCACCGGGGGCGCCGCCTTCGCGGCCCTGGGCGGCGGCGCGGTCGGCCACGCGGTGAGCTCCCACGCGGCGACGGGCTCCCACCCGACGGCCTTCGCGGCGGTCTTCCTGCCTATGGCGGGGGTGGCGGCGGTGGGGGCGTGGGTGGCTACGCGGCTGCGGACGGAGCCGGTGCCGGCGTGAGGTAGCCAGTACCAGAATGACCCCATGGCGGTATCGTTCCGATATGGCCATGAACCTGCGTCTTCGTGACGACCAGACCGAGGCGCTGAGGCGGCGCGCCCAGGAGGAGGGCGTCAGCATGCACGCGCTCGTACTCCGGGCAGTGGACGACTACCTCGTACGGAGCGCACACGAGGCGAGGGTGAGGCAGACCTCTCGCGAGCAGGCGGCCAAGTGGAGCGAACTCCTGGAGCGTCTCGCGTGACGTGCGTCTACCTCTCCGCCGAGGACGTCGTCGGGATCGCCGAGAACGCTTGCGGAGACACACCGCTCGTGCGTGACCTGGGGCTCGTCGCGGAGGCCGCCTTCAGGCCGACGTCGGTTCACGGCGGCAAGGACGTCTATCCGGGTACCGTGGACAAGGCCGCGGCCCTCCTCCAGTCGCTGGCCTTCCGTAGCCCTTTCGTCGGCCGGAACAACAGCACGGCCTGGCTGTCCTGCGTGACCTTCCTCGCCATGAACGGTGTCCAGCTGCGACCGGACATCGATGCTGCGGAACGCCTGGTCATCGCCGTGGCGACGGGTGAGACCGACGAGGTCGAGGACATCGCGTGTGGGCTCCGCGAGTTGGTCCTCGCCGACGTGAGCTGAATCGCAACCGAGGCATCCCCACCCCGTTTCGTACGAGGTTCCGACCGGGCCGCCGGTAAGGTGGCCCGGTTGTCATATCTGGACGAGCGTCGAACCCGGAGATCGTGACTACTACCACCACCTCCTCCCATCACCTCTCTCCCGCCTTCCCCGGACGGGCCCCTTGGGGTACCGCCGGCAAGCTGCGAGCCTGGCAGCAGGGCGCCATGGACAGGTACCTCCAGGAGCAGCCCCGAGACTTCCTCGCCGTCGCCACCCCCGGCGCCGGCAAGACGACCTTCGCCCTGACCCTCGCGTCCTGGCTGCTGCACCACCACGTCGTGCAGCAGATCACCGTCGTCGCGCCCACCGAGCACCTCAAGAAGCAGTGGGCCGCCGCCGCCGCGCGGATAGGGATCAAGCTGGACCCGGACTACAGCGCCGGGCCGCTCAGCAAGGAGTACGACGGGGTCGCCATCACCTACGCCGGCGTCGGAGTCCGGCCCATGCTCCACCGCAACCGCTGCGAGCAGCGCAAGACCCTCGTCATCCTCGACGAGATCCACCACGCCGGAGACTCCAAGTCCTGGGGCGAGGCCTGTCTGGAGGCCTTCGAGCCCGCCACGCGGCGACTCGCCCTCACCGGCACCCCGTTCCGTTCCGACACCAACCCCATCCCCTTCGTCACGTACGAGGAGGGGAACGACGGGATCCGCAGGTCCTCGGCGGACTACACCTACGGCTACGGCAACGCCCTCGGCGACGGCGTCGTCCGGCCGGTCATCTTCCTCTCCTACAGCGGCAACATGCGCTGGCGCACCAAGGCGGGCGACGAGATCGCCGCGCGCCTGGGCGAGCCGATGACCAAGGACGCCGTCTCGCAGGCCTGGCGGACCGCGCTCGACGCCAAGGGCGACTGGATGCCGAACGTGCTCCGGGCCGCCGACCAGCGGCTCACCGAGGTCCGGAAGTCCATCCCCGACGCGGGCGGGCTCGTCATCGCCTCCGACCAGGACTCGGCCCGCTCGTACGCCAAGCTCATCCGCGAGATCACCGGCACCAAGGCCACCGTCGTCCTCTCCGACGACACCGGCGCCTCGAACCGCATCGACGAGTTCAGCGAGAGCACCGACCGCTGGATGGTCGCCGTCCGCATGGTGTCCGAGGGCGTCGACGTCCCGCGCCTCTCGGTCGGCGTGTACGCGACGACCATCTCGACCCCGCTCTTCTTCGCGCAGGCCGTCGGCCGTTTCGTGCGTTCGCGCAGGCGCGGCGAGACCGCCTCCGTGTTCCTTCCGACGATCCCCAGCCTCCTCGGCTTCGCCAACGAGATGGAGGTCGAGCGCGACCACGTCCTCGACAAGCCCAAGAAGCAGGGCGAGGAGGACCCGTACGCCGAGTCCGAGAAGGAGCTCGCCGAGGCCGAGCGCCAGCAGGACGAGGACACCGGCGAGCAGGACATGCTGCCGTTCGAGGCCCTGGAGTCCGACGCCGTCTTCGACCGCGTCCTCTACAACAGCGCCGAGTTCGGCATGCAGGCCCACCCCGGCAGCGCGGAGGAGCAGGACTACCTCGGTATCCCCGGCCTCCTCGAACCCGACCAGGTCCAGCTGCTCCTGCAGAAGCGGCAGGCCCGGCAGATCGCGCACAGCCGCAAGAAGCCGGACGACGAGGCGGACCTGCTGGAGCTCCCGGCCGAGCGGCGCCCTGTCGTTTCCCACAAGGAGCTCCTGGAGCTGCGCAAGTCGCTCAATACGATGGTCGGCGCCTACGTCCACCAGACCGGCAAGCCCCACGGTGTGATCCACACCGAGCTGCGGCGGGTGTGCGGCGGGCCGCCGAGCGCCGAGGCCACCGCCGGCCAGATCCGCGAGCGGATCAAGAAGGTCCAGGAGTGGGCCACCCGCATGAAGTGAGGACCCTTCCGGAGATGTCCCGGAGATGTCAGTGAGGCCCGTACGAGTCTGCGCGTACGGGCCTCACGCGTCCCGCCGAGACGGGACACGGCCCGGAGGCAGGCCCCCACGGTCGGCCTCCGGGCACCTTCCACGCTAGACGCACGACATAGCCGATCTTGTCAGCCAAAGTCCTTCGTCCGGCCGACGAAGGTCCCGAACCGTCTCTATCCGGTCCCCGGCGCCCGGATTCTGGACGAGGTCTTCCGCTGAGCGGAGCGGGTCGCTACTGTCCCGGCTCAAAAGCAATCGCCCCGTGGCAGCGCCGCCGCGGAGCGCAGCCGGTGTACCCCTTCCTGCCGGCGGCCTCTGACGTGCGTCGCCGACGGGACCGGCGTCGCAATCCCGTGAGAGCCCGCCGCCACTCACTCCGAAGGAGAGGGCGTCGTGACCGCGGAGACCTCCCAGACGCTCGACCGGGGACTCAGAGTCCTCAAACTGCTCGCCGACACCGACCACGGCCTGACGGTCACCGAGTTGTCCAACAAACTCGGTGTCAACCGGACGGTGGTCTACCGTCTGCTGGCCACGCTCGAACAGCACGCCCTCGTCCGCCGCGACCTCGGCGGCCGCGCCCGCGTCGGCCTCGGCGTGCTCCGGCTCGGCCGCCAGGTGCACCCCCTGGTGCGCGAGGCCGCCCTGCCCGCGCTGCGCTCGCTCGCCGAGGACATCGGGGCCACGGCCCACCTGACTCTCGTCGACGGGGCGGAGGCGCTCGCCGTCGCGGTCGTCGAACCGACCTGGACCGACTACCACGTCGCCTACCGGGCCGGCTTCCGCCACCCGCTCGACCGGGGCGCGGCCGGCCGCGCGATCCTCGCCGCCCGTCAGGGCTCCCTGATCGAACCCGGCTTCACCCTCACCCACGGTGAGCTGGAGGCCGGTGCGAGCGGCGCCGCCGCTCCGCTCGTCGGCGTCACGGGCGTCGAGGGCAGCGTCGGTGTCGTGATGCTCGCGGACGCGGTCCCCGAGCGCGTCGGCCCCCGCGTCGTGGACGCGGCCCGCGAGGTCGCCGACGCCCTGCGCTAGAACGCGCGGCTGCCCCCGGCGGGACGTGGGCCGCCCGCGACGGGGGCTGCCAGCAGCGCACCCAGCGGTGTGCGGGCGTGCCGGACCGACCTGCCCGTCCTGGTCGTCGTGATCAGGCCGGCGGCGCGGAGTGCCTGGGCGTGCGCCGAGGCCGTCGCGTTGCTGACGCCGAGGCGGCGGGCCAGACCCGTCGTCGTCCTGGCCTCGTCCAGAGCACGGAGCAGCTCGGCCCGGGTCCTGCCGAGGACCCCCGTGAGGGCCTCCTCGGGCGTGCCACCGCCGTCAGGGGCGAGCGGCAGCCCCCGGCCCGCCGGGTAGGCCAGGACCACGGGACGCCCCGGCACGTCCTGCACGAGCGGCCCGCCCCGCCAGTGGAAGGTCGGCAGCAGCACGAGCCCCCGGCCGCGGAGCCGTACGTCGCGGAACCGTACGTCCCGGTCACCCGTTTCCCTCGCCGTTTCCCTCGCCGTCCCCCTCGCCGTCCCCCTCGCCGTCCCCGTCCCCGTCGCCGTTCCCGTCACATCCGCCCCACGCGGCCCGCTCGCGGCACCCGGGGCCTCGGCCTGGTCCGCTGCCTCTCCCTCCGTGCCGTCTCCCCCCGGCACCTCCCACACCCCGTCCCGCAGCCCCGAGCCCGGGGCCGCCGCCGTCAGGGCCGCGCCGAGGCCCTGCTCCGCGACCGTCAGCGCGTGCCGGGTGAACTCCGCCCGGTGCAGGTCCTGGACCAGCGGCCACACCGGGGCCAGGACCGTCTCGTACGCCGCCGCCTGCGCGCGGTCCAGCGTGCGCCACGCCCCGGCGTCCCCACCGTGCAGGGCGCGGATCCACGGCGGCACCGGGCCCCCGCCCGCGTACACCCGCTCCAGCTCCGACCGGACGAACTCCGGGCGGCTCGCGCGGATCAGCCCGAAACCCTCCTCCCGCGTCCCGCCGAGGACGTCGAGGAAGTACGGGGCCACCCCGCCCGGCACCAGGTCCGCGAACGGCTCGGCCGCCGTCGGCAGGGCGCGCGCCACCCTGCCCCGCCAGCGCCCGAAGAGCAGCCCCTCATGCGGTGTGCCCAGCATCATGAGGGCCGCGTGCAGTTCCGGCACGGGCGAAGGGCGGGCCGCGAACTTCACTCCGGCGAGGTCGTTCGCGGTGAAGTGGATACGCAGCACCTGTCCGAACTCCTCGCCGTCCGCCAGCCTTTCGGGCCTGGCCTGAACCTTCGCGCGCGGCCCCGTCCCACCCAAGGATGCCGTGCATGACCCAGCACCCCGCACCCGGCCGCCGCACCGCCGCCAAGGGCGCCCTCCTCGCGGCCGCCGCCATCCTGCTCGGCCCCGCCGCCGCCCGCGCGACCGCCCGGCCCGCCGCGCGCGCCGGCGAGCCGGCCGTCCTCCGCCTGCCCGCGCCGACCGGCCCCCACCCCGTGGGCCTGCGCACCTTCGTCCTGACCGACACCTCCCGCGACGACCCCTGGGTGCCCGGGACCGGCGTACGGGAGGTCAAGATCACCGTCCTGTACCCGGCCCGCACCGTCCGCGGCCGCCCGCGCGCCCCGCAGCTCACCCCGGCCGAGGCCCCGTACTTCGCCGAGCTCGCGCCCCTGGTCCGCCCCGGGCTTCCGGCCGCGGGCACCGTCGACTGGGGCGCGACCCTCACCCACGGGCACATCGACGCGCCCGCCCTCCCGGGGCGCCGCCCGGTGCTCCTGTACAGCCCCGGCGGCGGCGACTCCCGCACCCTCGGTACGACCCTCGCCGAGGACCTGGCGAGCCACGGCCGGACCGTCGTCCTGATCGACCACCCCGGTGACGCGAGCCAGGTGGAGCTCCCTGGCGGCGTGCGCGTCACCGTCCTGCGCGGGGACCCGGACCCGGCGACCTTCCGCACCATGATCGACACACGGGTCGCGGACATCCGCTTCGTCCTCGACCGGCTCGGCAGCCTGCCCCTCGCCTCCGTCATGGACCTCGACAGGGTCGGTGTCTACGGGCACTCGGCGGGCGGCACCGCGGCCGTGCACGCGCTGGCCGCCGACGACCGGCTCGCCGCCGGAGCGAACCTGGAGGGGTACCTCGACCTGGACCCGCTGAACGGTTTCGACCGCCCCCTCCTCATGGTCCGCACGGACGGTTTCGACGGCGTCGAGCGCCTCGAACGCTCCTGGGAGCGGCTGCCCGCCCGGCGCGTCCTGCTGACCGGCAGCGACCACTGGGTGTTCACCGACCACGCCTTCCTCGTCCCCCAGCTCCAGGCCGCCGGGCTCGTCACCGCGGAGGCGAGGGCCGCGCTCATCGGGACCGCCGACCCGGCGGCGGCGGTCGACGCCCTGCGGCGCGGGACGCGGTCCTTCTTCGCCCGCCGACTGTCGGCGCCCGTGCCCCCGGCCCGGGGGAGGGGCGCGTCCCAGTAGATTGGGGGCGTGCTCTCCAGCCTCTCTCGTCCCCGCGCCCTCGCACTCTGCGCCCTGCCCGTCGCCGCGCTCTTCGCCGTCGTCGGGCTCGCGCCGCTGCCGTACGCGATCGCGCAGCCCGGCACGACCGCCGACGTGCTCGGCAAGGACAAGGGGCGTGAGGTCATCACCATCACCGGCGCCCCGGTCCGGCCGACCGAGGGGCAGCTGCGGATGACGACCATCGTCGCGACCGGGCCGTCCACCGAGGTCGACCTCGGGGACGTGGCCGACGCCTGGTTCCGCACCGACCGGGCCGTCCTGCCGCACGACTCCGTCTACCCGTCGGGGAAGTCCGACGCCGAGATCGAGAAGCACAACCTCGGCCAGATGAAGCAGTCCCAGGACTCGGCGACCCTCGCCGCCCTCGACTACCTCAAGCTGAACCCCGAGGAGGTGAGGGTGACCCTGCACCTCGCCGACATCGGCGGGCCCAGCGCCGGGCTGCTCTTCTCCCTCGGCATCGTCGACAAGCTCGACGGCGACGGGGACGGCGGCGACCTCACCGGCGGCCGGATCGTCGCCGGTACGGGAACGATCGAGGCGGACGGCACGGTCGGCGCCGTCGGCGGCGTGTCCCTCAAGACCCAGGCTGCCGCGCGGGACGGGGCCACCGTCTTCCTCGTACCGAAGGCGGAGTGCTCCGACGCCGAGGCCGAGCAGCCGAAGGGCCTGCGGCTCGTCCCCGTCACGGCACTCAGCGACGCCGTGGCGTCCCTCCGGGCCCTGGAACAGGGACAGGAGTCGAAGATCCCGAGCTGCTGACGGGTCCGGAGCCGATCGGTCCGGAGCCGGTCGGTCCTGTGCCCGTCGGTCCCGAGCCGGTCGGTCCTGAGCCCGTCGGTCCCGAGCCGGTCGGCTCGTCGGCGGTCGGAGCGCCGCCGCCGGGTATGGACCCCGAAGGCTGGACGTCCATCCCCCGCCAGGCCGGGAACACCATCGGGGCGAGCGTCGTGAGGAAGTAGAGCGCGCCGATGCCGAGCAGCGTCGACGCCAACCCCGCCCGCTCGACCAGGAACCCGGCCGCCAGACCCCCGAGCGGGGTCGTGAGCAGCACCCCGGCCGTACTCGCGCCCACGACCCGGCTGCGCAGCGACTCCGGGACCTGCTCGTACATGACCGTCGTCAGGATCGGGTTGAGGACGCCGACGCCGAATCCCGCCGCCGCCATCGTCACGAGCAGCGGTGCCGTGGTGTCGGTCAGCGCGGCCACCACGTACGGCGGGGCGCCGCCGACGAGGAACCCCGCCGCGAACACGGTCCGGCGCGGGAAGCGCGCCCCGACCGCCCCGTACAGCAGCGCCCCGGCGAGCGCGCAGCCGCCGAAGACCGCCACCAGCAGGCCCTGGGCGGCCGGCCCGCTCAGCTCCTCCCGCGCGTGGACCGGCAGGAGGACGGAACTCCAGCTCTGGCTCAGGCCGTTGGTGACCATCACCATGATCATGATGCCGAGGAGGAGCCGGGACCTGAACAGGTAGGCGTACCCCTCGCGCAGGTCGGCCCGGTAGCGGGCGGGGGAGAGCCGGGGTCCGTCGCGCATCGGCTCCGCCGAGGGCACCCCGCGCAGGCCCGCGGTGACCAGCAGCGCGGAGAGGCCGAAGGTGGCCGCGTCGAGGAGCAGGACCGTGTCGGCGCCCAGGAACGCGACGAGCAGTCCGGCGATCGCGGCGCCCGTCATCCGCGCACCGCGCGCCACGGCGTCGTACAGGCTCGCGGCCCGGGGGAGTGGGGTCCCGGCGCGCTTCGCGAGGTCGGGGACGAGGACGTGCCGGGCCATCTCGCCGGGCGCGTGGCACAGGCCGTTGACCGCCATCAGCGCGCACAGCATCCAGAACTCCAGGACGCCGAGGTGGTGCAGCAGCGGGATCGTGGCGAGCGCGAGCCCGCAGACCAGGTCGGAGGCGATGCTGACCCGGCGCCGGCCCAGGCGGTCGATGACCGGGCCGCCGGCGAGCGCGGAGAGGAGGACGGGGAGGGCCGCGCAGAAGGCGACGAACCCCGCTTTGCCGGGGCTGCCCGTGGTGTCGAGCGCGAACCACGGGACGCCGATCAGGGTGAGTGAATTGCCGGTGATCGAGACGGCGTTGGCGCTCAGGACGGTGGTCAGCGGGCCGCGCGCGCCGCCCTTCGTCGCACCCGCTTCGTGTCCCCCCGGAGCGGTCATGCGGTCAAGGGGGCCGGGCGGCGGTCTGCCGGCGTGACCAGGCGGAGCCCTAACTCGACGAGCGTCCACCCCAGTTGGACGCGGAGGGTGGGGGCGGGTGTGTGCGGGGTGGCATGCCCGCGGGCCGAGGCGGCGGCCTCGTGGTGGAGTTCGGCGGCCTGTAGCCGGTGGAGCTGGAGGTGGATGTCGGCGTGCATGGCTCCGTGGTTCCTTCCGTCAGTCCTCTTGCTGGGGGAACGCGTGCAGGTGCACCCGTACGCGCTCGGCGCCCGGCGCGTCCGCGGTGTCGCGGTAGGTGTCGATCAGCTCGTGGACCTTCTCGTTCAGTTCGCGCAGCTTCTCGGCCGGCAGCCGCAGCGTGAAGTCACTCATGTCCGAGGCGCCGTGCCACTCCTCGTCCCAGTCGTGCCGGGTGCCGATGTACGTGTTCATCTCTTGCGTGTGGATGGTCGCCACCTCGTACAGGTAGACCTCGATGGCGCCCTGGACCTCGGGGTCGGGGTTCTTGTGGAGCGTCTCGTCCAGGGACGTCCCCTGCTGGGCCGACCTCCACCAGCGCTCCCGACCCTTGCCGAGCGTCGGGTCGTCCTCGACGAAGCCGACAGCCGCGAGTTGGCGCAGGTGATAGCTGGTCGCGCCGCTGGACTCGCCGAGCCGCTCGGCCAGTTGGGAGGCGGTGGCGGGTCCGTAGCGGCGCAGGGCGCGCAGCAGCTGGATGCGGAGAGGGTGGGCGAGCCCGCGCAGGGAGCGGGGGTCCAGGGCGCGGCTCAGATGCTTCTCGGGCTCGGACATGGCTCAAGCCTAGAGTCGCAAAGAAGAGGTTGCAAGGGGTTCTTTGCATCCTCTTCTTTGCAGGGACCTTTTTGCAGAAACTTCTTTGCGTTCGCCCTCCTCCCGTCTTTCTCCCGCCCTACTCCTGCGCCGCCTGCTCCACCAGCGGGATGATCTGCAGCGGCACCGGGTTCTCCATCACGATCGCCGTCGACGCCCGCATGATCCCCTCGAAGCCGACCACCTTGTCGATCACCCGCTGGAGGTCGGCGTTGGAGCGGGCGACCAGTCGGCAGAGCATGTCGCCGTGGCCCGTCGTCGTGTGCAGTTCGAGCACCTCCGGCACCGTCGCCAGGTGCTCCCGCACGTCCGCCCCCTGGCCCTGCTTGATCTCCAGCGTCGCGAAGGCCGTCACCGGATAGCCCAGCGCCGCCGGGTCCACCTGCGGCCCGAAACCGCGGATCACCCCGCTCTCCTGGAGGCGGTCCAGGCGCGCCTGGACCGTCCCGCGCGCCACTCCGAGGCGCCGGGAGGCCTCCAGGACCCCTATGCGCGGCTCACGTGCGAGAAGCGTGATCAGCCGGCCGTCCAAATGATCGATCGCCACGGCGGTCTCCTCATGGTCAGGATGTACAAGTCGCACGGCCATACTCGCCTGTCGCTGTACAGATTGACCAGCAGATCAGCAAACTCTTGCGCAGCTTGCCGAACGGCGGGACATTGCTGCCATGACTGAGACCCTCGATCACACCCCTTCCACCGCGCGTAAGGCCGATCCCTTCCCGGTCAAGGGAATGGACGCGGTCGTCTTCGCCGTCGGCAACGCCAAGCAGGCCGCGCACTACTACTCCACGGCCTTCGGCATGAAGCTCGTCGCCTACTCCGGACCGGAGAACGGCAGCCGCGAGACCGCCAGTTACGTGCTCACCAACGGCGCCGCCCGTTTCGTGTTCACCTCCGTCATCAAGGTCTCGACCGACCGGGGCCGCTTCCTCGCCGACCACGTCGCCGAGCACGGTGACGGCGTCGTCGACCTGGCCATCGAGGTGCCGGACGCCCGTGCCGCGTACGCCTACGCCGTCGAGCACGGCGCCACCGGCATCACCGAGCCGTACGAGCTGAAGGACGAGAACGGCACCGTCGTCCTCGCCGCGATCGCCACCTACGGCAAGACCCGCCACACCCTCGTCGAGCGCTCCGGCTACGACGGCCCGTACCTGCCCGGCTTCGTCTCCGCGAAGCCGATCGTCGAGCCGCCGGCCAAGCGCACCTTCCAGGCCATCGACCACTGCGTCGGCAACGTCGAGCTCGGCAAGATGAACGACTGGGTCGGCTTCTACAACAAGGTCATGGGCTTCACGAACATGAAGGAGTTCGTGGGCGACGACATCGCGACCGAGTACTCGGCGCTGATGTCGAAGGTCGTCGCGGACGGCACCCTCAAGGTGAAGTTCCCGATCAACGAGCCGGCGATCGCGAAGAAGAAGTCGCAGATCGACGAGTACCTGGAGTTCTACGGCGGCGCCGGCGTCCAGCACATCGCCCTCGCCACCAATGACATCGTCGCCACGGTCCGCGCGATGCGCGCGGCGGGCGTCTCCTTCCTCGACACCCCCGACTCGTACTACGACACCCTCGGCGAGTGGGCGGGCGAGACCCGCGTGCCCGTCGAGACCCTGCGCGAGCTGAAGATCCTCGTCGACCGCGACGAGGACGGCTACCTGCTGCAGATCTTCACCAAGCCGGTGCAGGACCGCCCGACCGTCTTCTTCGAGATGATCGAGCGCCACGGCTCCATGGGCTTCGGCAAGGGCAACTTCAAGGCCCTGTTCGAGGCGATCGAGCGCGAGCAGGAGAAGCGCGGCAACCTCTAGGCGTCGCCACCATCGCCGTGCGGGAGGGTTCCGGGGCTCCGGCTCCGGGACCCTCCCGCATGTGCTCCCGGCCCATACGGGGGGTGGGCCGGGAGCGCTTCCGACGGCGCCCTCACTACTCGCGCGCCGCGCCGCCCGAGCCCGCCGTCCCCGCGGTCCCCGGAGCCTTCGCGTCGCCGCCGTCGGGCGCCGCCGCGCCCTCCGCGTCCTTCGGCCCCGCCTCCTCCTTCGGCCCTGCCGCCTCTTTCGGCCCCGCCGCCTCCCTCGGCCCTGCCGCCTTCGCGGCTTCCGCGGCCGGCTCCGGGCGGAGTTCCTTCGGGAGCTCGTCGGGCAGTTCGCCCAGGGCCGTCAGGGCCTGCTCCGCCCGCCGGGCGTGCAGCGGGGAGAACTCCGGGTTGGTCCGCAGCGCCTCCGCCAGATGGCGGCGGGCCGGTCCGGGCAGCTCCAGAGCCCGCTCGATCTCGCCCCGGTGGTACGCGAAGAGCGCGCTCCGCAGTCCCTCGTCCGTGGCCCGCTTCGCGTACTCCAGTGCCTCCTTCGGCTGCCCGGCCCGGTAGAGCGCCCACCCCAGCGCGTCCGCCACCGCCACCGAGCGATGCCCGCGCGCCCACTCCGCCCGCAGCCGCGTGACCGCCGCCGCCGGAGCGCCGTGGTCCGCGTCGAGCAGCCCCAGAGCCACCTCCGCCCGCACCCACGCACCCGTCCGCAACCGCTCGTACAGCGCCCGCGCGTCCCCCTCCAGGCCCACCGCCTCGTACAGCTCGCCCGCCTCCAGGACGTACTCCGGCAGCGGCAGCCGGGCCAGCGCCGCCCGCCAGTCGCGCAGCGCCTCGTCCGTACGGCCCAGGCCCGCGAGCGCCCGCGCACGCCCCGCGAGCGACGGCCCGTGGTCCCGTACGAGCCGCAGCGCCGACCCGAACCGGACGAGGGCCTCCTCCGCCTCGCCCCGCTCCCACGCCAGGTCCCCGAGCCGCGCGAGCGCCGCCGCCTTGTCCGCGTCCGTCTCCGCCAGCGCCGCCGCGTCCAGGGCCGCCGCGTCGGCGTCCTCGCGCCAGCCGCGGTTCCGGTACATCAGCGACGCCCGCGCGCGCACGACCGCGCCCGCGTGCAGCTCCTCCAGCTTCTCCGCCGCCTTCCCGGCCGCCTCGTAGTCGCCGAGGCCGTTGTACGCGTCGATCAGGACCGGGTACGCGGGCCAGCGCGCCGGCGCCGCCTTCCGTACCCGCTCGCCCCACTCCTTCGCGGACCGCCAGTCGCCGCGCGCCCCCGCGAGCGCCCCGAGAGCCAGCTGCGCGTCCACGTTGCCCCGGGCGGCCGGCCGTTCGGCCAGGGAGCGCTTCAGCGCCCGCTCCGCCCTCGGGTAGTCCCGTACGTCACCGATCCGCGTCCCGCGCTCCGTGTACGCCGCGCCGAGCACCGCCCAGGACGCGTCGTCGTCCGGATGGGCCCGCAGCCACTTCTCCCGGTCGGTGATCAGCGCGGCCAGGTCCGGCAGCGCGGCCTGCGCGCCGGCGTGCGCCGCGATCGTCGCCCGCTCCGCCGGGCCGGGCGGGCGAGGCGGCCCCTGGCCGGCGAGCTCGGGGACGTACAGCAGGGCCGTCGCCGCGAGGACCGCGCCCACTCCCGCCGCCAGGACCGCCCTCGACACGTTCTGGGTCTTCATGGCGCTCACTGTGCGCCCGTACGCGCCTGTACGAAGAGCACACGAAGCGCCCGCTCCGGCGGGTTCACACCGATGGCCCCGGGTGCCACGCTGGACCCATGGACGATCTTCTGACGCGGCTGCGCGCCGGGCTACCCGCCGAGGCGCTCCTCACCGACCCGGACGTGACGGCCTCCTACTCCCGCGACATGGCGAGCTTCTGCGCGGCGGGCACCCCCGCGGTCGTGGTGCTCCCGCGCACCGTCGAACAGGTCCGGCACGTCATGCGGACGGCGACCGAACTCCGCGTCCCCGTCGTCCCCCAGGGAGCCCGCACGGGCCTGTCCGGCGGCGCCAACGCCTCCGAGGGCTGCATCGTGCTCTCCCTGGTCAAGATGGACCGCATCCTGGAGATCAACCCGGTCGACCGGATCGCCGTCGTCGAACCGGGCGTCGTCAACGCCGTGCTCTCACGGGCCGTCGCCGAACACGGCCTGTACTACCCGCCGGACCCCTCCAGCTGGGAGACGTGCACCATCGGCGGGAACATCGGCACCGCCTCCGGAGGTCTGTGCTGCGTCAAGTACGGCGTCACCGCCGAGTACGTCCTCGGCCTCGACGTCGTCCTCGCCGACGGCCGGCTCCTGACCACCGGCCGCCGCACCGCCAAGGGCGTCGCCGGATATGACCTGACCAGGCTCTTCGTCGGCTCCGAGGGCAGCCTCGGCATCGTCGTCGGGGCGGTGCTCTCGCTCAGGCCGCAGCCCCCGGCCCAGCTCGCGCTCGCCGCCGAGTTCCCCTCCGCGTCCGCCGCCTGCGAGGCCGTCTGCGCGATCATGGAGCGCGGCCACACCCCGTCGCTGCTCGAACTCATGGACCGCACCACCGTCCAGGCCGTCAACAAGCTGGCGCGCATGGGTCTGCCCGACACCACGGAGGCGCTCCTCCTGTGTGCCTTCGACAGCCCGGATCCGGCGGCCGATCTGGCCGCCGTCGGCGAGCTGTGCGCGGCGGCGGGCGCCACCGACGTCGTCCCGGCCGCGGACACCGCCGAGTCCGAACTCCTCCTCCAGGCGCGCCGGCTCTCCCTCACGGCCCTGGAGACGATCAAGTCCGCGACGATGATCGACGACGTGTGCGTGCCGCGGACGAAGCTGGCCGCGATGCTCGACGGCACGTCGGCGATCGCGGAGAAATATGACCTGACCATCGGCGTCTGCGCGCACGCGGGGGACGGCAACACCCATCCCGTCGTCTGCTTCGACCACGCCGACGAGGACGAGTCGCGGAGGGCGCGGGAGTCCTTCGACGAGATCATGGCGCTCGGGCTCGCCCTCGGCGGCACGATCACCGGCGAGCACGGCGTGGGCGTCCTCAAGAAGGAATGGCTGGCCAGGGAGTTGGGTCCGGTCGGCCTCGAACTCCAGCGCGGGATCAAGCACACCTTCGACCCGCTGGGGCTGCTCAACCCCGGAAAGCTGTTCTGAGACGTCCGGTACGAGCGTCAGGCGGCGGCTCACAGCTCGCCGTCCTGCGACTCGTCCGACGGCCACGGGTCGCGCAGCCACAGCTCGTCGGTGATCACGGTGGTCGCCAGGATCTCGGCGAGCCCCTCGTCCATGCCGAGCCGCTCGGACTCGGTGCCCGGCGGCACCGCGCGCAGGGTCCGCTCCAGCCAGGCGGACACCTGCGCGGAGGGCGCTTCGAGCAGGGCGTCGCCGTCGGGGGAGGAGAGCGCCATCAGGACGACGCTGCGGCCCTCCACCTTCGTCGGCCAGATCCGGACGTCGCCGTGGCCGCACGCCCGGAAGACGCCCTCGACGAGCAGCTCGCGCGCGAAGGTCCAGTTGACCGGGTGGTCCGAGCCGACGTGGAAGGTGATGTGGACGGCGTACGGGTCGTCGGTGCGGTAGGCGAGCCGGGCGGGGACGGGGACGGCGCGCTCGGGGGAGAGCACCAGCTTCAGCTCCAGCTCGCGCTCAACGGTGGTGTTGTCGGTGTTCTGCATGGTCGTACGTCCTCTCGCGGCGGGGCCCCGGACGGGCCTTCACCAGGAGAGAGCGCGGTCCACACCGCTCATTACGCGACTTCGGGAAGTTTCTCGGAAAGTTTTTGAGTGCTCCCCGCAGGCCGCCGCAGCCGGCCCCGCAGACCCACGGACACCGAAGACCCCGGAGGCGTCGGCCCGAACATCACCATGAGTGACCGATTCCGGTCTCTGTCGCCCGAAGGCGGTCTTTCTCGTGGGCTCTTTCTTCCCTCGGGGACGTTCTTCGTTACTGTCCTCCTTGGGCGCGGCATGCCCGGGGGTGCGGCCGTGGGATCAAAGGCGTTGTGACTGAACGGAGTCGGGGCAGTGGCTACTCCTCCTGGAGGCGGCGGAGAGGTACCGCAGGCGGGGTACTACCCGGACCCGTCCATTCCCGGGTACATCCGGTACTGGAACGGGGGCGCCTGGGTGCCCGGTACGAGCCGGCCGGCGCCCAAGGACGGCGAGGGCGCACCGAACCCGCCGGCCGGGGCGATCCCCGCGGGTCCGATCCTGGCCTCCGGCCCGGCGCCCGCGCCGGTGGTCGCCCACTACCCGGCGGCGGCGGAGAACCTCGCGCCGGCGCAGAGCCAGGCTCCCGCACCGAACCCCGCCCAGAGCCCCGCCCAGAGCGCGGCACCGGGCGCGGCCCGGCACGCGGCACAGAACCAGGGCCACAGCCCGGCACTTGCCGCGGCGCCCGTCCCGGCCGCCCTTCCCGCGGCCCCCGTACCGGCGGTCGAGGAGACGGGACCCGTCTTCTTCGACGACTTCGACCAGGAGCCGGCCACCCCGGAGCCCTCCTCGGCCTGGCAGGCGAACACCGCCCGGCAGACCGGCTTCGGTGGCGAACGCGACCAGAGGGTCGCCTGGGGCGCGCCCCAGGACCAGCCGGAGGCCCAGGCCCCCGCCCAGGCCCCCGCTCAGCCTCAGCCCCAGCGGCGGGCCCCCGTCGTCCCCGACCCGCGCACCCCGGCCGAGTGGCCCGTCGCGGGCGCGAGCGAGCCGGTCGAGCCCCGCGCGGCCGCCCCGGCTTCTGCCCCGGCGGCGGACCCCCGGTCGACCGGGGGAGCCGCACGCCTCGGCGGAATGCCCGTCACCCCCGTGCCCACCCCCGTACCCACGCCCGCGCCCTCTCCGGCGCCCGCGCCCACGCCTGCCCCGGCGCCGCAGCCGGCCCCCGAGCCCGCGGCCCAGGCACCCGCCCCCGCCGCGCCTTCCTGGGCACAGCAGCCGCAGCCGCAGGTCCAAGCGCAGCCCCGACCTCAGCCCCAGCCCCAGCCCCAGGAACAGCAGCAGCAAGAGCAGCAGCAGCCGGTTCTGCCGTGGAAGCCGCCGGTCGAGGACGTGTTCCAGCAGGCGGCCCGCGCCCAGGCCTCCGCGCGCCCCGCGGGGCTCGGCAGGCGCCTGCTGGCCCGGCTGATCGACACCGCCGTCCTGGGCGCGCTCGTCGGCGCCGCGGCCGTCCCCTTCGTCACCGCCGCCCTCGACCACATCGACGGCAAGATCGAGGCGGCCAAGCAGTCCGGCACCACCGTCCAGGTCTGGCTCCTGGACTCGACGACGTCCGTGCAGTTCGGCATCGTGCTCGCCTCGCTGTTCGTGATCGGCATCCTGTACGAGGCGCTGCCCACCGCCAAGTGGGGGCGGACCCTGGGCAAGAAGCTGTGCGGGCTCGAGGTGCGGGACATCGAGTCGCACCAGCCGCCGCGATTCGGCGCGGCCCTGCGGCGCTGGCTCGTCTACAGCGTCCTCGGGCTCCTCGTCATCGGCGTTTTCAACGTCCTGTGGTGCCTCTTCGACCGCCCCTGGCGTCAGTGCTGGCACGACAAGGCGGCCCGCACCTTCGTCGCACGCTAGGCAGGACGCGGTCCACGGACCGCGATGGGCAGGACGGCTGACGCCCGTTCGGGGGCGGTCCCCCGAACGGGCGATGATTCCTTGCGGGGTGGTCGCCCCCGGGATGCACTGCCCCCATGAGCACCGACCAGCCGCCGCCCGGCCAGCCGCCCGAGGAGGACCCGTTCCTCAAGAGGCCGCAGGAGCCCACACCGCCCTCCGCCGGCCAGCCGCCGCCCGACGGAACGCCCCCGCCGGAGCCGCCGCCTCCGGGCGGGCCGCCGCCCGAGAACCCCTACGGGCCCCCGCCCGGTTCCCCGTACGACAACATGCCCCCGCCCCCGCCGCCCCCGTACGGGAGCGGATACGGCGGTGGCTACGGAGGGACCGATCCGCTCTCCGGGATGCCGCCGCTCGCCGAGTCCGGCCGGCGCATCCTGGCCCGCGTGATCGACTGGTTCATCGTCGCGGTGCCGCTGGCGATCATCGGCATCCCGTTCGACATCTACAGCCGGGCGACCGAGGACGGCAACGACTTCGGCGACACGGTCAACAGCCTCAACGGCGGCAGTCAGCTGATCTTCCAGCTCATCACGATCGTCGCGTACGTCGCCTACGACACGGTGATGGTGGCCAAGAACGGCCAGACGCTCGGCAAGAAGCTGCTGAAGCTCCGGGTGGCGATGCTCAACGACGGCACGACGCCCCCGATGAGCCAGTCGCTGCTGAGGGCCATCGTGCTGTGGCTGCCCGCGCTGATCTGCTGCGCCTGCCTGTGGCCGCTGCTCCTGCTGATCCTCATCCTGGTCGACAAGCCCTACAAGCAGGGCCTGCACGACAAGGCGGCGAAGACGGTGGTCGTCACCGCCGTCTGAGGACCTACGAACCGATCCGGGTATCGGCGCCCGCGCCCACGCGACGCGCGGCCGGTATCCGGATCTCTTCGTTCCCGGGGGCGGAAGGGGCGGAAGGGGCGGAAGGGGCGGAGGGGGTGGCGAGAGCGGGGGAAGCCGGCGGAGGCGTCGCCGGAACCGGCGGCGCGGAGGTCTTGACGGACCTCGCCCGCACCGGCATCGTCACCGCCACGAGAATGCCGAGCAGCAGGCCCGCGGCGCAGATCGCCGCGATCCCGAGGGTCGTCGTCGTACGGGAGAGCAACAGCAGGGCGACGGTCGCGAGGGCGACGGTGGCCGAACCGTAGGCGAGTTGTGCGGCGTTCGGTCGCTGCATGACAGGTACCGCCCCCTCAGGACATCGGTTCGACTCTATGACGGTGGATGCCCGGAGGGAACCAGTGGTAAGCGTGACCTAACCCACCGTGCCGATGCACAGGGGGCGCACGGAGTCACGCGACCCCCAACCACCGGCGGGGATGCGCCTGCTGGACGCCCGATTATCGGAAATCCGATCCCACATAGTGCAGTTGGTCTGTGCAAGTCAAGATCTGTCTTTTCTTGCGCCACTCCGGTCAAATGTCGTCACTTGTGACGCGCGACCCCGCTGGACGGACTCCCCACCTCAGTCCGGATGCGTGGGCGCCGGGGAGGACTACATCAAGTGACCAACAGACGACGGGCGATCAGAGCGTCCGCAGTCGTCGTGGCGCTCGCGGCCACCGCCGCCACCGCCTCGACCTTCTCCACCGCTTGGGCCGACAGCAACGGCGTGACGTCCGTCGACGTCCGCCACGACCCGGCGCCCGGCGCCGGGATCGACAAGACGGCCGTCGACCACGACCTCGAGGGGCCGTTCAGCGAGCAGCAGGCGCAGCAGCGCAAGGCCGCCCTGGAGCAGGTGCTGAGCGGCGAGGCCCAGGTCGAGCGCCGTGGCGGCTCCCAGGTGGTCAAGCTCGACAGCAAGAAGTACGTCGAGCTCGGCCGCGAGAAGACCGACAAGATCTTCACGATCCTCGTCGAGTTCGGCGACAAGGTGGACACCACCACCCTGGTCGACCGCGCCGACGACGACACGACCGAGCCGAAGCCGAAGTTCGGCGGCGAGCCCGGCCCGCTGCACAACCAGATAGCCGAGCCGGACCGTGCGAACGACAACTCCACGGCCTGGCAGGCGGATTACAACCAGCAGCACTTCCAGGACCTGTACTTCGGCACCGGCAAGGACGCCAAGGGACAGCCCAAGCAGTCGCTGAAGACCTACATGGAGAAGACCTCGTCCGGCCGTTACTCGGTCGAGGGCGGCGTCTCCGACTGGGTCAAGGTCGAGTACAACGAGGCCCGTTACGGCTCGAACTACTGCGGCAACAGCAACTGCTCCAACGTCTGGGACGCGGTCCGCGACGGCGTCACCGCCTTCGTCGCCGACCAGAAGGCCAAGGGCCGTACCGACGCCCAGATCAAGGCCGACATGGCCGAGTACGACAAGTGGGACCGGTACGACTTCGACGCCGACGGCAACTTCAACGAGCCCGACGGCTACATCGACCACTTCCAGATCGTCCACGCGGGCGAGGACGAGTCGGCGGGCGGCGGCGCCCAGGGCGGCGACGCCCTGTGGGCCCACCGCTGGTACGCCTACGGCACCAACGCGGGCAAGACCGGCCCGTCGAACAACAAGGCCGGCGGCACGCAGATCGGCGACTCCGGCATCTGGGTCGGCGACTACACGATGCAGCCCGAGAACGGCGGCCTCGGCGTCTTCGCGCACGAGTACGGCCACGACCTCGGCCTGCCGGACCTGTACGACACCTCGGGCCTCAAGGGCGCCGAGAACTCGACCGGTTTCTGGTCGCTCATGTCGTCCGGTTCCTGGCTCGGCCGCGGCAAGGACGCCATCGGCGACCTGCCCGGCGACATGAACTCCTGGGACAAGCTCCAGCTCGGCTGGCTCAACTACACCAAGGTGAGCAACGAGCAGCGCGGGACGAAGTCCACCCACAAGCTGGGTGTGGCCGAGTACAACACCAAGAACCCGCAGGCGCTCGTCGTCGAGCTGCCGAAGAAGCAGGTCACCACCGATGTCGTCGCGCCCGCCGAGGGTGCCACGCAGTGGTGGAGCAACATGGGTGACGACCTCAAGAACACCCTGACCCGCTCCGTCGACCTCACGGGCAAGACGTCCGCCTCCCTGGAGCTCCAGGGCTGGTACGACATCGAGCTCGACTACGACTACCTCTACACCGAGGTGTCGACCGACGGCGGCGCCAACTGGACGGCCCTGGACGGCACCGCCGACGGCGTGGCCCTCCCGCGCGACGCGAGCGGCGCCCCGGCGCTGACCGACGTCTCGGAGAAGCACAAGAAGCTCGTCTACGGCCTCGACGCCTACGCGGGCAAGAAGGTCGACCTCCGCTTCCGCTACCAGACGGACGGCGGCGCGGGCGGCAAGGGCTTCACCGCCGACGCCATCACGCTGACCGCGGACGGTGCCACCCTCTTCTCGGACAACGCCGAGAACGGTGACAACGGCTGGGTGGCGAAGGGCTTCTCGCGCGTCGGCAAGGGCTTCACGAAGGAGTACGAGCAGTACTACATCGCGGAGAACCGCCAGTACGTCTCGTACGACCAGACCCTCAAGGTCGGCCCGTACAACTTCGGTTTCGCGGGTGAGAAGTCCAGCTGGGTCGAGCACTACCCGTACCAGAACGGCCTGCTCGTCTGGAAGTGGGACCTCTCCCAGAAGGACAACAACACGGCCGTCCACCCGGGCAAGGGCCTGATCCTTCCGGTCGACGCCCACGCCACCCCGCTGAAGTGGACCGACGGCACCCTGATGCGCAACCGCGTCCAGGCGTACGACTCCACCTTCGGCACCTACCGGACCGACGCCCTCAAGCTCCACAAGGCGGACGTCCCGGTGTGGATCAAGTCGCAGCCGGGCAACCCGGTCTTCGACGACCGCAAGGGCACCTACTGGTACCAGGAGACCGAGCGGGCCGGTGTGCAGGTAACTGACACCAACACCAAGATCCAGGTCGTCAAGGAGCCGAAGAACGGCCAGACGATCACGGTCCAGGTGGGTCCGTCCACCAAGTAATCGGTAAAACTGCAGGTCAAACCATGATCGGCCGTCGCCCCCTAGCGGGCGGCGGCCGATCGTGTTTAGGTGCGTCTGACGCAATTCTTATTGACATCTGACCCACGGGGGAGTGGTTCCGCATGCCCAACGGAGGGTTCTGCAAGTTGCCGGGAGGCAGTGTGGTCGTCGCGATAGGGCTGCCCAGCCCGGCCCGCGACGGGGCCTCGGTCCGCTTCCTGGTCCACGCCGCCAACCGTGCCCGCGCCCTGACCCGGCTGCGGAACCTCGGCCTGCGCGCGGTCTACCTCCGCGGCAACAGCGAGCCGCCCACGCCGGACGAGATCACGGCCGTCCTGCACCACCCGGACGGCCTCCTCTGGAGATCCGCGCCCGGCGCAGCCCAGGAACTCTGGCACCCGGTCCGCACGCTCCCGAAGGAGCCCGCGGCGTAGAGCACCGCACGGGTCCCACGCCGCCGGTGCACGGGTCCCACGCCGCCGGGTGCACGCGTCTCACACCGCCGGGTGCACGCGTCTCACACCACCGGCTCGCCCGTCAGCTCGACCCCGGCCGTCCGCAGCTCCTCCAGGGCCTTCGCCGTCGTCGCCTTCGCGACCCCGGCCGTCAGCTCCAGCAGCACATGGGTCCGGAAACCCTCCCGCGCCGCGTCCAGGGCCGTCGCCCGGACGCAGTGGTCGGTGGCGATGCCCACCACGTCGACCTCGGTGACGTCCCGCTCCCGCAGCCACTCCGCGAGCGTCCGCCCGTTCTCGTCCAGCCCCTCGAAGCCGCTGTACGCCGCGTCGTAGGCGCCCTTGTCGAAGACCGAGTCGATCGCCCCGCTGGCGACGGCGGGCGCGAAGTTCGGGTGGAAGCCGACGCCCTCCGTGCCGGCCACGCAGTGCACCGGCCAGGAGGTGACGTAGTCCGGCTGCTCGCCCTCCGGTGCGAAGTGCGCGCCCGGGTCGACGTGGTGGTCGCGGGTGGCGACGACGTACCGGTAGGACGAGCCCGCCGTCTGGCCGACCAGGTCGGTGATGGCCGCGGCGACGTCCGCGCCGCCCGTCACCGCGAGGCTGCCGCCCTCGCAGAAGTCGTTCTGAACGTCCACAACGATCAATGCGCGGTGCATGGCGGGTGTCCTTAGCGCGTCGGATAGGGGTGGGATCGAGCCTAGAGACTTCCCCCTCCCCAGGGGAGGGGGCAAGCCTTCAGGCGTTCCTAGACGTACTCCGTCGGCAGCACCGGCTCGCCGCGCGAGAGCTGGATCGCCGACATCGGCAGGCCGGAGCGGGCCTCGATGTGCCGGGACCTGGCGGCCTCCAGCGGCTCCCGGGCCACCACCACGCCGCCCTTGACCAGCTCGACCAGGAGCTGGTGGTCGACGAGCTCCGGCGGGACCGGTCCCGTGCCCACGACCTCCGTCTCGGCGACACCGGTCGCGTCGGGCCGCCGGGCGGCCCACTTGCGCCCGCCGACCGAGGCCTTGCCGCCCAGGGACTTCTTCGCGACCGGCACCAGGGGCGCCTTGGGGTCGGCCGAGCCGGCCCGGGCGACCAGCTTGTAGACCATGGAGCAGGTCGGGTGGCCGCTGCCGGTGACCAGCTGTGTGCCCACCCCGTACGCGTCCACCGGCGCCGCCGCGAGCGAGGCGATGGCGTACTCGTCGAGGTCCGAGGTGACGACGATCTTCGTGTCCCGCGCGCCCAGCTCGTCGAGCTGCGCACGCACCCGGTGCGCGACGAGCAGCAGGTCGCCCGAGTCGATGCGGACGGCGCCGAGCTCGGGCCCCGCCACCTCGACGGCGGTACGGACGGCCTCGGTCACGTCGTACGTGTCGACGAGCAGGGTCGTACCCCGTCCGAGGGTCTCGACCTGGGCCTGGAAGGCGTCGCGCTCGCTGTCGTGGAGCAGGGTGAAGGCGTGGGCGGAGGTGCCGACGGTCGGGATGCCGTAGCGGAAGCCGGCGGCGAGGTCCGAGGTGGAGTCGAAGCCGCCGACGTACGCGGCGCGGGAGGCGGCGACGGCCGCCAGCTCGTGGGTGCGCCGGGCGCCCATCTCGATCAGGCGGCGCCCGCCGGCCGCGGCCGACATGCGGGAGGCGGCGGCCGCGATCGCCGAGTCGTGGTTGAGGATCGAGAGGATCACGGTCTCCAGGAGCACGCACTCGGCGAAGGAGCCCTCGACCCGCAGGACGGGCGAGCCGGGGAAGTACACCTCGCCCTCCGGATACCCCCAGATGTCGCCGGAGAAGCGGTATCCGGCCAGCCACTCCAGGGTCGGCTCGTCGACGATGCCGTGCTCGCGCAGGAAGCCCAGGACGGCGGGGTCGAAGCGGAAGTTCTCGACGGCGTCAAGGACCCGGCCGACACCCGCGAGGACGCCGTAGCGGCGCCCCTCGGGCAGCCGCCGGGTGAAGACCTCGAAGACCGAGTGCCGGTCGGCGGTGCCGCCCCGCAGGGCCGCCTGGAGCATGGTCAGTTCGTACTGATCGGTGAAGAGCGCGGTCGACGGCACGTCCACCGGCAGCCCAAGGTCCGCAGCGTTCATGTCAGCGATGCTAGCGCAGAAATCGTCAGAGTGACGAATAGGGGGCGGTACGGGTGACCCGTTTGTGCGACGGACCCCTCGGAGTGGCAGCATGGGGTGAGTGAGCGTCGCGCCTATTGAGATCGAACGTACGGAATCGGCCGAGGAGGTCTCCGCGGTCGTCGAACCGGACGTGCCCTGGGTGACCCTCGTGCACAACGATCCGGTCAACCTGATGAGCTATGTGACCTACGTCTTCCAGTCGTACTTCGGTTACTCCAAAGGCAAGGCGCACAAGCTGATGCTCGACGTGCACGAGAAGGGGAAGGCGGTCGTCTCCGCCGGCACCCGCGAGGAGATGGAGCGGGACGTGCAGGCGATGCACGGCTACGGCCTCTGGGCGACCCTCTCCCAGGACCGCTTCTGATGGCCGGGCGTTTCGAGAACCTGCCCGGCGGCGGCGCGGCCGTCGCGCTCGACGACGTCGAGATCTCCATCCTCCGCTCCCTCGCCGTCCAGCTGATGGAGTTGATCGGCCCCGGTGACGAGCCCGCGGCCGACGCCGACCCACTGGCGGCGCTCTTCGCCGAGGGCCCGAGCGAGCCCCCGTCCGACCCCGCGCTCCGGCGCCTCTTCCCCGACGCGTACGGGGACGAGAGCGAGGACCTGCGGGCGTCCGCCGCCGACTTCCGCCGCTACACCGAGAACGACCTGCGGGCCCGCAAGCGCGAGGACGCCCTCGTCGTCGTGCGCGCGCTGGACTCCCTCGCCGGCGAATCGGCGGGCGAGGGCGGGGCCGTCCTGAAGCTGACCCAGGACGAGTCCCGGGCCTGGCTCGGCGCGCTCAACGACCTCCGGCTGACCATCGGGACCCGCCTGGAGGTCAAGGACGAGGAGAGCGAGCAGCTGTACCGGCTGCCGGACTCCGACCCGCGCAAGCCGATGGTGATGGCGTACCTCTGGCTGGGCGCGCTCCAGGAGTCCCTCGTCGAGACCCTGATGCCGTAGCGACACCGCGGCAGTACGCGGTGTTCGCTCAGCGGACGCTCAAATCCGGATAACGAATGCGTTATCAGAGCGTCCGCCCTTGCTCTCTTGAGTCCCTTTTGTCCGCCTTTTCGTGTGGCCTGTGCCACACGCGCCCTCGTCGATCACCCCCCGCCGCGTGATAAATCTTCACGACCGCTCGGGGACGCCACCCATGTTCCCGAGGGCGCTTCGGCCGGCTGACCGCCGGTGGCACTCCATTCCACATCCGGGGGGATCAGGACCTGATCCGCAGCAGACTCACTCGCAGTCGCGCGGATCAGCATGGAGAAAGGCGCACCACCATGACCTCAGTGCAGGTCGACAAGCAGCACGACGGCAATGAGGCCGAGGACTCCGCATCGGGCGAGGGTTACCACCGGGCACTCGGCGCCCGCCAGATCCAGATGATCGCGATCGGCGGCGCCATCGGCACCGGTCTGTTCCTCGGCGCGGGCAAGGGCATCTCCATCGCGGGACCGAGCCTGATCCTCGCGTACGCCGTCGCGGGCCTCGTCATCTTCTTCATCATGCGGGCGCTCGGCGAGCTCCTCATGTACCGCCCGGTGTCGGGCTCCTTCTCCGAGTACGCCCGCGAGTTCATCGGCCCGTTCGCGGGCTTCGCGACCGGCTGGACGTACTGGCTCTTCTGGGTCGTCACCGGCATCACCGAGGTCACCGCCGCCGCCACCTACATGACGTACTGGTGGGACATCCCGCAGTGGATCTCGGCGCTCGTCTTCACCGTCATCCTCTACGGCGCCAACCTGATCTCCGTGAAGCTCTTCGGTGAGCTGGAGTTCTGGTTCTCCATGGTCAAGGTCACCGCGATCATCGGCATGATCCTGATCTGCGCCGGCATCCTCACCCTCGGCTTCTCCGACGCCGGCGACACCGCCTCCGTCACCCACCTGTGGGACCTCGGCGGCTTCTTCGCCGGCAAGGACGGCATCTTCTCGACCCTGATGACCCTCCAGATGGTCATGTTCGCGTTCCTCGCGGTCGAGCTGGTCGGCGTCACCGCCGGCGAGTCCAAGGACCCGAAGACGGTCCTGCCCAAGGCGATCAACACCGTCCCGTGGCGCATCGCGGTCTTCTACGTCGGCGCGCTGATCATGATCCTGTCGGTCGTCCCGTGGACCGAGTTCCAGCCGGGCGTCAGCCCGTTCGTCGCCGCCTTCGAGAAGATGGGCCTCGGCGTCGGTGCCGCCATCGTCAACTTCGTCGTGCTGACCGCGGCCCTCTCCTCCTGCAACTCGGGCATGTACTCCACCGGCCGCATGCTGCGCGACCTCGCGCTCAACGGCCAGGGCCCGAAGGCCTTCACCAAGCTGACCAAGTCCGGCACTCCGCTGATCGGCACCACGGTCTCGGCCGCGCTGATGATGGTCGGCGTCTGGATCAACTACCAGTGGCCCGGCGAGGCGTTCAACTACGTCGTCTCCTTCGCCACCATCTCCGGCATGTGGGCCTGGATCGTCATCCTGATCTGCCAGATCCGCTACCGCCTCAAGGCCGACCGGGGTGAGGTGCCGCAGTCGTCGTTCAAGGCGCCCGGTGGCATCTGGCTCAGCGTCTTCTCGCTCGCCTTCATCGCCATGGTCGTCGTGACCATGGCCATGGACGCGGGCAACCGGGTCGCGCTCTACGGCGCGCCGGTGTGGGGCCTGATCCTCGCCGTCTCGTACCTGGTCCTGAAGTCCCGCAACCCCGAGGGCGCGGCCTTCGCCAAGCGCTCCTGACAGGCTTCTGTCCAGCATCCGGGCCGTCCCGTACCACTCCTCGGTACGGGACGGCCCGTCTGCTTATCCTGTCGGCATGCTGACCATCACCCGGGCCCTGTACGACCAGATCGTGGAACACTCCCGCGCGGACCACCCCGACGAGGCCTGCGGCGTGGTCGCGGGCCCGGAGGGCAGCGGCCGCCCCGAGCGCTTCATCCCCATGCTGAACGCCGCCCGCTCGCCCACCTTCTACGAGTTCGACTCCGCGGACCTGCTCAAGCTCTACCGCGACATGGACGACCGGGACGAGGAGCCCGTCGTCGTCTACCACTCGCACACCGCCACCGAGGCCTACCCGTCCCGCACGGACATCTCGTACGCGAACGAGCCGCAGGCCCACTACGTCCTCGTCTCCACCGCCGACACCGACGGCGCCGGCCCCTTCCAGTTCCGCTCCTTCACCATCGTCGAGGGCGTCGTGACCGAGGAAGAGGTCAAGGTCGTCGAGGCCTACGACGCGTAGGGCACGCCCGACACCGTACGGAAACGGGCCAGGTGGGCGGAGGGCGTCACCCCGAAGTGCCGGGCGAACGCCCTCCGCAGGCTCTCGTCGCTGCCGAGCCCGCTCCGCGCCGCCGCCCCCGTCACACTCGCCCCGTCACGCTCGCCCCGCCCTCCAGCGGCATCCGCGCCGCCTCCACCCGTACGCGCTCCACGTACGCCGCCGGGGTCGCCCCGATCCGCTCCCGGAACAGCCGGGCCAGGTGCCGGGCACTGACCCCCGCCCGGCGCGCGAGCGCCGACGCGCTGTGATCGGCCGCCGGATCCGCCGCCACCGCGTCGAGCAGCGGACGGGCCACCGGATGACCGGTCGGGGGAGTACGCGAGGCCGCCGAGAACTGCGACTGCCCGCCCGGCCGCTGGAGGAAGACCACCAGGTCCCGCGCCACCGCGCGGGCCGCCTCCGGCCCCCTGGAGCCCGCAGCGCCGCCACCGTCGGCGCCAGAGCCGTACAGAGCTCCACGTCCACGGCCCCCGGCACGATCAGCGTGTCGGCGCCGGACAGGTCCTCGGCGGCGAGATCGGCGCCGATCCATCGACGGCGCTGCGGAGGCCGCCGCGTTCCTCCACGCCACCCCCGGGATCCCGGAGTTCATGGAACCCGAGTCGCGCTCGTCACGGCCGGCGTCGAGTACGACGTCCTCGGCATCGGCTACGACGACCCCGCCGCCCTCACCCCCGAGGACCGGGCCGCGATCGTCGCCGCCCACCCCCGCCCCGGCTTCAAGCGGCGGATCCTGGAGGCCTTCGCCGAGGGCATCGCCCCCAAGCCGGACACCGCCTTCGGCAACGTCAAGGCCGACGTCCTGCGCCACTACCTCCCCGGCTTCCCGCCCGGCGACTTCGTGGAGACCATCCGGAACTCCGCCTGGCCGGAGTGAGGGACCACCGGAGTGAGGGACCACCCGAGAAGCGAACGGCCCGGGTGAGACACTGGCCCGGACCAACGGGCGGCAGGACCCAGGAAGCCGGTGTGAATCCGGCACGGTCCCGCCACTGTGACCGGCGCCTTAGGCCCTGTCCGGCAGATCATGGCCGGGGCCGCGGCGTCTGGCACGGCACCTCGCCGCGTTGCCGAAACGCCCGCATAGCTCCGCTATGAGGACGCTCCGGCGCCTTGCGATGCACCGCACCAGACGCCGCGGCCTATCCGACCCTGATCCGCCGGACAGGCCCTCGGGCGCCGGGAGCCAGGAACTGACCTGCCGCCTCTCACCACCGATCGGGGACGTGGAAATCCCCGGAGGAGGCAAGACCGTCATGTCCTGGCGCCGCCCGCTGCTGCCCGCGCTCGTCCTCGTCCCGCTCCTCGCCGCCTGCTCGGCCCCCGCGGAGCGGTCCTCCTCGGCGAAGCCCGCACCCGGATTCCCGTACACCGTCGACAACTGCGGCGCGAAGGCCACCTACCAGGCCCCGCCGAAGCGCGTCGTCACCATGAACCAGCACGTCACCGAGGTGATGCTCGCCCTCGGCCTGGAGAAGTCGCTCGTCGGCACCGCCTACCTCGACGACGCGATCCTCCCCGCGTACAAGAAGGCCTACGGCACCGTCCCCGTCATCGCCAAGGAGTACCCCTCCAAGGAGGCCCTGCTCGCCGCGAACCCCGACTTCGTGTACGGCGGTTACGCCTCCGCCTTCGACGCCAAGGACGGCCGCGGCCGCGACGACCTCAAGCGCTCCGGCATCGCCACCCGCCTCAACATCGAGTACTGCCCGTCCGGTTCGCCCTCGGTCGACGACCTCTACCGCGAAGTCCGCGAGATCGGCCGGACCTTCGGCGTCCCCGACCGGGCCGAGACCTGGACCCGCGAGGCACGCGCGACCGTCACCGCCACCGAGAAGCGGCTCAAGGGCACCCCGCCGGTCTCCGTCTTCGTCTACGACAGCGGCGACAAGACCGCGTTCACGGCGGGCGGCAAGGGCATCGGCAACGAGCTCATCACCCGGGCCGGCGGCCGGAACGTCTTCGCCGACCTCGACAAGGCCTTCGGCGACGCCACCTGGGAACAGGTCGTCGACCGCAAGCCCGACGTCATCGTCATCTACGACTACGGCTCCACCACCGTCGAGCAGAAGAAGAAGCGGCTCCTCGACGACCCCGCGCTCAAGGACGTCCCCGCGGTCAAGAACCGCCGGTTCGCCGTCATGCCGCTCTCCGACACCGTCCTCGGCGTCCGGGTCCCCGCCGCCGTCGACAAGCTCGCCGCCCAGCTCCACCCGGCCCGGTGACCACGGTCCTCGACAGGGCCGAGGCGACGGCCGCACCGGCCTCCGGGACGTCGCGGTACGTCCTCGTCGTCGCCGGACTCGTCCTCGCCCTGGCCCTCGCCGGGATCGCCTCCCTCGCCCTCGGCTCCGTCCGCATCCCGCCCGGCCAGGTGCTCGACGCCCTGACCGGGCGGGCGGGCCCGTCCCCGTACCGCACGATCGTGCTCGACGTCCGGCTGCCCCGGGTCCTGCTCGGCGTCGTCGTCGGCGCCGGGCTCGCCGTCGTCGGCGCCGTCCTCCAGGCCCTCGTCAACAACCGGCTCGCCGACCCCTTCCTCCTCGGGATCTCCTCCGGCGCCTCCGCCGGCGCCGTCCTCGTCCTCGTGCTCGGCGGCGGACTCGGCGTCGTGGGAGGGGTGACCACCACCATCGCCCTGCCCGGCGGGGCCTTCGCCGGCGCCCTCCTCGCCCTCGTCCTCGTCTACGGGCTCGCGCGCCGCGGCGGGACCATGACCGGCGCCCGGCTCGTCCTCGCCGGAGTCGCCGTCTCGTACGTCCTCTCCGCCCTCGCCACCCTGCTCCTGGTCGTCGCCGGCCGGCCCGAACAGTTCCAGGAGGCGCTGTACTGGTCCCTCGGCGGCCTCGGCAGCGCCCGCTGGGACACCCTCGCCCTGCCCGCCGCCGTCCTCGCCCTCGGCGTCGGCGCCCTCCTCACCCTCGCCCGCCCGCTCGACCTGCTCCTCGTCGGCGAGGAGGGCGCCACCGTCCTCGGCCTCGACACCGCCCGCTTCCGCGCCGGCGTCTTCGTCCTCGCCTCCCTCGTCACCGCCGTCATGGTCGCGGCCAGCGGAGCCGTCGGCTTCGTCGGACTCATGGCCCCGCACGCCGCCCGGCTCGCCGTCGGCGCCCCGCACCGCCGGCTCCTCCCGGTCGCCGCGCTCGGCGGGGCGCTCGCCCTCGTCCTCGCCGACCTCGCCGCCCGGACCGTCGCGGCGCCCCAGGACATCCCCGTCGGCGTCCTCACCGCGCTCATCGGCGGCCCGTTCTTCCTCTGGCTCATGCGCCGCCGCCCCGAAGGAGCCCCCCTGTGACCGAGCTGCGGCTCCACGGACTCTCGTACGGGCAGCGCCTCCGCTCCGCCGACCTCACCGTCCGCCCCGGCGAGACCGTCGGCCTCATCGGCCCCAACGGCAGCGGCAAGACCACCCTCCTACGCTGCGTCTACGGGACCCTCCTCCCCACCGCCGGACGCGCCACGCTCGACGACGACGACCTCCACGCCCTCGGCCCCAAGGCCCGCGCCCGCCGCGTCGCCACCGTCCCGCAGGACAGCGGCACCGAGTTCGAACTCACCGTCCGCGAACTGGTCGCCCTCGGCCGCTCCCCGCACAAACGATTCTGGGAAGGCGACACCGGCGCCGACCGCGAGAGCGCCGATGCCGCCCTCGCCCGCGTCGGCCTCATCGAGCTCGCCGACCGCGCGTTCCCCACGCTCTCCGGCGGCGAACGCCAGCGCGCCCTCGTCGCCCGCGCCCTCGTCCAGGACCCGGCGCTCCTGGTCCTCGACGAGCCCACCAACCACCTGGACATCCGCCACCAGCTCGACATCCTGCGCCTCGTCCGCACCCTGGGCACCACCAACCTGCTCGCCCTGCACGACCTCAACCTCGCGGGGGCGTACTGCGACCGTCTGTACGTCATGGTGGAGGGCCGGGTCGTCACCGGAGGCACCCCCGAAGAGATCCTCACCCCCGCGCTCCTCGCCGCCGTCTACGGCGTGGACGCCGAGGTCATCCCGCACCCGAGGACCGGCAGCCCGACCGTCCTCTACCTGCACAGTCCGGTAGGCGGTCAGAAAATGACCACCATGTGAGATCACATTCCGGAACCCGGACCGGGAATCGATACGATGAGCCCATGGTTTCCCACGACGTGAGCGAAGAGACTCCGGGCACACCCCTGCTCGTGGCACGCCTGCACGTCGACCTGTGCCGCCTCTCCAGCGCGATGTGTACGTCCCGCGCTGCGCTCTGAGCGACCCACGCGACATCGAGCGCACTCCCGTACGACCCCCCTCCGCGCGGGGGCCCCCGCCACGCGCCGATCACGCCACTTCCGACAGGAGCCCACGCCATGGCCATCGAGGTCCGCATCCCGACCATCCTCCGCACCTACACCGACGGCGAGAAGGCCGTCCAGGGCAGCGGCGACACCCTCGCCCACCTCTTCGCCGACCTGGAGTCCCGCCATACCGGCATCGAGGCGCGCATCGTCGACGGCGACAAGCTCCGCCGCTTCGTCAACGTCTACCTGAACGACGAGGACGTCCGCTTCCTCGACGGCATCGACACCAAGCTCACCGACGGCGACAGCGTCACGATCCTGCCGGCCGTCGCCGGCGGCATGGTCTGATCCACATGCGCTACGACTCCTCGCTGGCGGCGGTCGGCAACACGCCGCTCGTCCGCCTCCCCCGGCTCTCGCCCTCGGACTCCGTCCGCATCTGGGCGAAGCTGGAGGACCGCAACCCGACCGGCTCGGTCAAGGACCGCCCCGCGCTCCACATGATCGAGCAGGCGGAGAAGGACGGCCGGCTCACGCCCGGCTGCACCATCCTGGAGCCGACCAGCGGCAACACCGGCATCTCGCTCGCCATGGCCGCCAAGCTCAAGGGCTACCGCATCGTCTGCGTCATGCCCGAGAACACCAGCGAGGAGCGGCGCCAGCTGCTCGCCATGTGGGGCGCGGAGATCGTCTCGTCCCCCGCGGCGGGCGGATCGAACACGGCCGTACGCGTCGCCAAGGAGATCGCCGCCGAGAACCCGTCCTGGGTGATGCTGTACCAGTACGGCAACCCGGACAACGCGGGCGCCCACTACGCCACCACGGGCCCCGAGATCCTCGCCGACCTCCCCTCGATCACCCACTTCGTCGCCGGCCTCGGCACGACGGGGACGCTCATGGGCGTCGGCCGCTACCTGCGCGAGCACAAGCCCGACGTCAAGATCGTCGCCGCCGAACCGCGCTACGACGACCTCGTCTACGGCCTGCGCAACCTCGACGAGGGCTTCGTACCCGAGCTGTACGACGCCTCGGTCCTCACCACCCGCTTCTCCGTCGGCTCCGCCGACGCGGTCACCCGGACCCGCGAACTCCTCCAGCAGGAGGGCATCTTCGCGGGCGTCTCCACGGGAGCCGCCCTGCACGCGGCCATCGGCGTCGGCAACAAGGCGGTCAAGGCCGGCGAGAGCGCCGACATCGCCTTCGTCGTCGCCGACGGCGGCTGGAAGTACCTGTCGACCGGCCTCTACACGGCCGCGACGACGGAAGAGGCGATCGAGACGGTCCAGGGCCAGCTCTGGGCGTAAGTACCGTCCCTCACCGCGCGAGATGGCGGACCTGGTCCCACACGACCGGGTCCGCCGTTCCCGCTCTCCGGCGGAAGTCCGCCATCGGAACGTCCCGCAGCTCGTCCGTCTCCAGGAAGCTCGGCCGCCCCTGAGCGTCGCCCACCGCCCCCGGCGGCAGCGCGATCACGCCCGGCCGCTCGTCGTGGTACTTGCTGGTGATCTTGGCGACGAGCGCGCTGTCACCCCGGAGCGAGAGCACCAGACACGGCCGGTCCTTCGAACCGGGCCCGTCCTCGAAGGGCACGTCGGCCCACCAGATCTCACCGGCCCGCGGCAGCCGCGCCGGAGCCTTCCGCGGCCCCGCCGGCCGACCGGGCGGCCGGGTCCGCTCCGCAGGCCTCCGGCCCGAAGGCCTACGCCCCGAGGGCCCACCCGACGAACCCTTCCGCCCACCGGCGACCACCACGACCAGCGCGATCACCACGACCGCGGCCAGCGCGGGCCACCATGACGTGTCCATACCTCAAGACGGTACCGGCGCGCGCCCCACTCCGCCGTGGCGCCCCGCCATCCATCCGAACCGGTGACAGAGCCCGTGAGTTCGCCCACAACGGGCCGCCACGAAGGAGCGACAGGCCCAGGTGCGCCTTACGCTCGACAGACCGCACAGCCTCCCCCTCCCTCAGCGCGCTTTCCGCACCCGTCCACGGAGGTTCACGCTCCATGAAGCTCACCGTCGTCGGTTGCTCCGGGTCGTTCCCGTCCGCGGATTCGGCCTGTTCGAGCTACCTCGTCGAGGCCGACGGCTTCCGGTTGCTCCTCGACATGGGCAACGGCGCCCTCGGCGAGCTGCAACGACACATCGGTCTGTACGACCTCGACGCGATCTTCCTCAGCCATCTGCACGCGGACCACTGCATCGACATGTGCGGGTACTTCGTCGCCCGCTACTACCGGCACGAGGGCGGGCGCTGCGACGCGATCCCCGTCTACGCGCCGGAGGGCGCCGAGCAGCGGCTGACCACGGCGTACGACGACACCCCCTCGCCCACCGCGATGAGCGAGGTCTTCGACTTCCGCACGCTGAAGTCGGCCGCCTTCGAGATCGGCCCGTTCACCGTCCGCACGGAGAAGGTGTGCCACCCGGTCGAGGCGTACGGCATCCGCATCGAGCACGGCGGCCGTTCGCTCACGTACTCCGGCGACACCGGGGTCTGCGACGCGCTGCACAAGCTCGCCGAGGGCACCGACCTCTTCCTCTGCGAGGCCTCCTTCACCCACGGCAAGGAGGACATCCCGGCCCTCCACCTCAACGGCCGCGAGGCCGGGGCGCAGGCGACCCGCGCCGGTGTCGGCCGACTGGTCCTCACCCACATCCCCCCGTGGACGGACGGCGAGCAGAACCTGGAAGACGCGCGCGAGGTCTACAAGGGACCGTCGGAGCTGGCACGCCCGGGCGCGGTCTACGAGATCTGACACCTCTGTACATACGGGGAAGGCCCCGGAACCGATCGGTTCCGGGGCCTTCCCTTTCGTACGGGTTCGTACGGGTTTCGTGCGGGTGAGGATCACGCCTTGGTGAGGTCCTCGAGCTCCTCGTCGGACTCGCGGCCCGGGGTGGGGAGGTTGAACTTGGTGATCGCGAAGCGGAAGACCACGTAGTAGATCGCCGCGAAGACGAGACCGATCGGGATGATCAGCCAGGGCTTGGTCGCGAGGTTCCAGTTGAGCAGGTAGTCGATGCCGCCGGCGGAGAAGGTGAAGCCCGCGTGGACACCGAACGCCCAGGTGACGGCCATCGAGACGGCGGTCAGGACCGCGTGGATCGCGTAGAGGACCGGCGCGATGAACATGAAGGTGAACTCGATCGGCTCGGTGATACCGGTGACGAAGGAGGTCAGCGCGAGGGACACCATCATGCCCATGACGGCCTTGCGGCGCTCGGGGCGAGCGGCGTGGGCGATGGCGATCGCGGCGGCCGGGAGGCCGAACATCATGATCGGGAAGAAGCCGGACATGAAGATTCCGGCGCTCGGGTCACCGGCGAAGAAGCGGTTCAGGTCACCGTGGACGACCTCGCCGGCCGCGTTGGTGAAGTCACCGATCTGGAACCAGGAGACGGTGTTCACGAACTGGTGCATGCCGACCGGGATCAGCGCGCGGTTGATGAGGCCGAAGAGGCCGGCGCCACCGGCACCGAGGCCGGTCATCCACTCGCCGAAGTTGGAGATGCCCTCACCGATGGGCTCCCAGACCAGGCCGAACACGACACCGACGAGGGTGCCGACGAAGGCCATGATGATCGGGACGAGACGGCGGCCGTTGAAGAAGCCGAGCCAGTCGACGAGCTTGGTCCGGTGGAACTTCTGCCACAGGACGGCCGCGATGAGACCCATCAGGATGCCGCCGAGGACACCCGGGTTGTTGTACTTCGCGGCGACGTCCACGCCCTTGTTGGCGGTCGTGTTGATGACGGCCTCGGCGACGGGGAAGGCCTTCAGCACGTTGCTGTAGACCAGGAAGCCGACGAGCGCGGCCAGAGCCGTGGAGCCGTCCGCCTTCTTGGCGAAGCCGATGGCGACGCCGATGCAGAACAGCAGGGGCAGGTTGTCGAAGACCGCGCCGCCTGCGGTGGCGAAGACAGAGGCGACCTTGTCCCAGCCGAGGCCGTCGGCGCCGAAGACGTCGGGCTGGCCGAGACGGAGCAAGATACCCGCGGCCGGCAGAACGGCGATCGGCAGCTGCAGGCTGCGACCGACCTTCTGCAGGCCCTGGAACAGGCCGGATCCGCGCTTCTTCGCGGGAGCGGCGGCCTGGGCGGTGGCCGTACTCATCAACTTCCTCCAGTAAGGCAAGGCGCCGCCAGGGGTAGTGAACACGGGGGGAGGCGACGTCTCGTGGAACGCGGTGGTCTGGACCGCGTGGTCTACACCAATCAGTGGTGTAGACCAGTTTTAGCACGTGAGACTTAGATAAGGAACCTGCGAATTTTGTGTGCTCAGCCATAGCCGGAAATGCACGACATAAGGCCCCCGAACCGTCAGGTCCAGGGGCCTTGCGCGGGGCTTACGAGGGGGGGGCGAAAGCCCCGAATCGGTCACCTCTGCAGGGTGACCGCACCGCTACTTGACGTTCTCCCGCTCCATCTCGTCCCCGACCTCGTCCGGCTCACGGCCGGGCGTCTGGAGGTTGAACTTGGTGATCGCGAACCGGAAGATCGCGTAGTACACGACCGCGAAGGCGAGACCGATCGGAATGATCAGCCACGGCTTCGTCGCGAGGCCCCAGTTGATCACGTAGTCGATCAGACCCGCCGAGAAGCTGAAGCCGTCCTTCACGCCGAACGCCCACGTCACCGCCATCGAGACACCCGTCAGCACCGCGTGGATCGCGTACAACACCGGCGCGATGAAGAGGAACGAGTACTCGAGCGGCTCCGTGATGCCCGTGACGAACGACGTCAGCGCCACCGAGAGCATCAGGCCACCGACCTCCTTGCGGCGGTGCGGCTTCGCGCAGTGGGTGATCGCGAGCGCCGCCGCCGGCAGCGCGAACATCATGATCGGGAAGAAGCCCGTCAGGAACTGGCCGGCGTTCGGATCGCCCGCCAGGAACATGGGGATGTCGCCGTGGACCACCGTGCCGTCCGGCTTCTCGTACGTGCCGAACTGGAACCAGATGGGCACGTTCAGGAACTGGTGCAGGCCGATGACGAGCAGCGCACGGTTCGCCACACCGAAGATGCCCGAGCCCCAGGCACCGAGGCCGACCAGCCAGTCGCTGAAGCTCTCCAAGGCGTCACCGATCGGCGGCCAGACCCACAGGCAGAGCGCGGCGAACGCGATCGCCACGAACGTCATGATGATCGGCACGAGACGGCGGCCGTTGAAGAAGCCCAGCCAGTCGACCAGCTTCGTCCGGTGGTACCGCTGCCACAGGTACGCGGTGAGCAGACCCACGACGATGCCGCCGAAGACACCGGGATTCTGGTACGTGTAGGCGGCGAAGGCCTCCCCGGGCGCCAGGCAGCCGCCACCGATGTCCCTCGTACCCGTGGGGCAGTCCTTCGGGAACTGACGCAGGACCGTGTAGTAGACGAGGAAGCCGACGACGGCCGCGAGCGCGGTCGAGCCGTCCGACTTCTTCGCCATGCCGATGGCGACACCGACGCAGAACAGCAGCGGCAGACCGAGGTTGCCGTCGAGCAGGGCGCCGCCCGCGCCCGCCATCACCGCGGCGACCTTGTCCCAGCCGAGACCGTCCGCGCCGAAGACGTCCGGCTGGCCGAGCCGGTTGATGATGCCCGCCGCCGGCAGCACCGCGATGGGGAGCTGAAGGCTGCGCCCCATCTTCTGAAGCCCCTGGAAGAGCCCGCCCCATAGGGACTTCTGCGGCCGCGCCGCGGCGCTGTCCGTACTCATCGGCGTCCTCCCTGCCCGGAACAAGCCGGGTCCGCGTCTCGTGCACACTGGTGTAGACCAGTTGCGATAGGCTCCCGGGAGCCCGCTGAGGGCAGGCCGCCGGTGATCGTCATCATTCGGCAGAACGGCGGCACTCGCTCGCGAAGTTGGGCCAACCGTGGGTTACCGTGACAAAGCGGACCGCAGGTGCGCCGAGATTCGCGCTCGCGCGAACGGAACGGACAGGGAGAAACACATGGCCACCAAGGCTGAGAAGATCGTCGCCGGGCTCGGCGGCATCGACAACATCGAAGAGGTCGAGGGCTGCATCACCCGGCTGCGCACCGAGGTCGTCAACCCCGCGCTCGTCGACGAGGCCGCGCTCAAGGCCGCCGGCGCCCACGGCGTCGTGAAGATGGGCACCGCCATCCAGGTCGTCATCGGCACCGACGCGGACCCGATCGCCGCGGAGATCGAAGACCTGATGTGAGACCTGGTGCGAGCGACCGACTCGCACCGACAAGGGCCCGTTCCGGCAGGGGAACGGGCCCTTAGTCATGAGGACAGGCGCTCCCTCACGGGGAACAGGCACCCCCTCACGGGAGAGCAGGCACTCCCTCACGGGAGAACAGGCACCCCCTCCTCTCCCGCTACCCTCGACCCATGTCTCGTATCGACGGCCGTACCCCCGAACAGCTCCGCCCCGTCACCATCGAACGTGGATGGAGCAAGCACGCCGAGGGCTCCGTCCTCATCTCCTTCGGCGACACCAAGGTCTTCTGCACCGCCTCCGTCACCGAAGGCGTCCCGCGCTGGCGCAAGGGCAGCGGCGAAGGCTGGGTCACCGGCGAGTACTCGATGCTGCCCCGGGCCACCAACACCCGCGGCGACCGCGAGTCCGTCCGGGGCAAGATCGGCGGCCGCACGCACGAGATCTCCCGCCTCATCGGCCGCTCGCTGCGCGCCGTCATCGACTACAAGGCCCTCGGCGAGAACACCGTCGTCCTCGACTGCGACGTCCTCCAGGCCGACGGCGGCACCCGCACCGCCGCCATCACCGGCGCGTACGTCGCCCTCGCCGACGCCGTCGCCTGGGCCCAGGGCAAGAAGCTCGTCAAGGCCGGCCGCCAGCCCCTCGTCGGCACCGTCGGAGCCGTCTCCGTCGGCATCGTCGACGGCGTCCCCCTCCTCGACCTCTGCTACGAGGAGGACGTCCGCGCCGACACCGACATGAACGTCGTCTGCACCGGCGACGGCCGCTTCGTCGAGGTCCAAGGCACCGCCGAGGCCGAGCCCTTCGACCGCAAGGAGCTCAACGCGCTCCTCGACCTCGCCTCCGGCGGCTGCGCCGAACTGGCCGAGATCCAGCGCAAGGCGCTCGAAGGAACCCTCTGACACCCGACTGCGTCATGACGGGCGGGCACACGGATAAGCTCCGTGCGCCCGCCCGTCCGTCTGTTCGTATTTAGGGGATGCCTTGAAGCGTCGACTCGCACTCGCCGTGGCCACGGCCGCCGCGCTCACCACCGTCCTGAGCGGCTGCGGAGCCCTCGACACCGCCATGGACTGCGTCAAGACCGCCGACGCGATAGCCACGTCGGTCGACAAACTCCAGCAGGCCGTCTCCAACGCCTCGAACGACCCGACGCAGATCGAGGAGTCCCTGAACTCGATCAACACCGAGCTCGGCAACCTCAAGGACACGACGGACAACGCCGACCTGGCGAAGGCGGTGGACGACCTCACGAAGGGCGTCGAGACCGTCCGTACGGCGGTGAAGAACGGCGACACGACGCCGGACATCCAGCCGATCACGGACGGGGCCGCCGAAGTGGCGAAGGTCTGCACCCCGGGCTAAACGGTCGCGCCGACCCCGGATAATCAGGGGCATGACCCGTCTGATCCTCGCCACCCGCAACGCGGGCAAGATCACCGAACTCCACGCGATCCTCGCCGACGCGGGCCTCGACCTCGAACTCGTCGGCGCGGACGCGTACCCCGACGTGCCCGACGTCAAGGAAACCGGCGTCACCTTCGCCGAGAACGCGCTCCTCAAGGCCCACGCCCTGGCCCAGGCCACCGGCCTCCCGGCGGTCGCCGACGACTCGGGCCTGTGCGTCGACGTCCTGAACGGCGCGCCCGGCATCTTCTCGGCCCGCTGGTCCGGCACCCACGGCAACGACCGCGCGAACCTGGACCTGCTGCTCGCCCAACTGTCCGACATCGCGGAGGAGCACCGAGGGGCCCACTTCGCCTGCGCGGCGGCCCTGGCCCTCCCGGACGGCACGGAACGCGTGGTCGAGGGCCAGATGCGCGGCACCCTCCGCCACGCCCCGGTCGGCACGAACGGCTTCGGCTACGACCCGATCCTCCAGCCGGAGGGCCACGAGGTCACCTGCGCGCAGCTCTCCCCGGCGGAGAAGAACGCCATCAGCCACCGAGGCAAGGCCTTCAGGGCCCTGGTGCCGGTGGTCCGGGAGCTGCTGGGCTGAGGGCCGGCACGCAAACGGCCTGCGCATCGATCCTTCGATTCGCAGGCCGTTTCGGGGTGCGGCCGGAGGGACTCGAACCCTCACGGGATTTCTCCCACGGGCTCCTAAGGCCCGCGCGTATCGCCTATTTCGCCACGGCCGCGTGCACAGCCATGGTAGCGGTCACTCTCCACTCGGTTGAGAGGAGCGTCGTCGTCCGCCACGGCACCAGGTGTCCGTGACCGCATGACAGTTGGGGCACAGGAGCCGCAGGTTCTCGCGTCGGTCGTCGCTCCAGTCCCCGTTGATGTGGTCGATCTCCAGCGTCATCGGCTTGCCGAGCCACTCGGGTCCTAGTCCGCATTCGGTGCACTCTTCGGGTGCACCCACCTCGCGGAGCGCCCTCCGGAGCAGATGGGTTCTTGTTCGGCGTTTTCCCTCGTGCCGGACCAGGATCTCGTCGGGCCGTTTGACCGGAGTCGGTCCCCGCTTCCCGCGCTGGTGGGCCTGCCCCAGGAAATGGGCGGTCGAGAGGTTGTCATCGGAGATCCACTGCCGCAGTCGGCCGCGCTGGGCGCCCGTGTCCGGACGCCCGATCCGACGCAGCACCTCGGCGTGGGAGATCGATGCCGTCACAGCACTGCGCAGCGCCTCGGGTGCAGGGCGCTCCCGTGAGGAGCGAACGCCGCACGTCATGCCGTACGCCCCTTGCTGCGTCCCCGGTAGTTGGCCGTTGTCGAGTGGCAGTTGGGGCAGAGGAACCTCAGGTTCTCGATTCGGTTGTTGCGCCAGTCGCCGTCGACGTGGTCGACCTCCAGCGGGAGCGGCCGGCCGCGCCATACGGCCTCGGCGCCGCACATCGCGCACTGCTTCCCTACTCCGGACTCCGTCATCGCCCAGGCGAGCCGGTCGCTCGGGACGCGTCGGGTCTGCGGGCCAGTCTGCTCGGTGAGCAGGCCCTCGGGTGTTCGGGGGCGCCAGGGCTTTCCCCGCCGGGACGGTGCGTGGAAGTGCGAGGTGTCGATCCCGTACGCCTTGATCCGTCGGCTGATATGGGTGTGCTGCCCGCCGACGACGTCCACCCCGAGCCGCCGCAGCACCTCGCACATGTTCGTTGAGGCTGCTACGGCCTCGGCCAGGACGTCACGTGTCCACCGTGTCCCCTCCTGCTCGAAGTGCGAGATGTCCACCCCCAGCTTCCGCATCCGCTCCCGCACGTACCGTCGCGTCGAGCTCTTCGGGTCCACCCTCAGCCGCTCCAGCGCCTCAGTCAGCGTCCGTGCTCCGCGTGCCGCCGCTTCGAGTCGTTCCTGTGTGTACGCGCTCGTTCCCATCGAGCCCCCCTCCGATCCGGCCACCCGTTCGTGGCCTCGTACGGGCTAACGAGTCGAATATCGGACGGTCACACCCGAAATGCGGAACGGCCCGCGCCGCTTCAGTCAGCGGTGCGGGCCGTTCTCGGCGGAGGGCTGGGCTCAGATGCCCAGGTCCCTGATGATCTTGGCCACGTGGCCCGTCGCCTTCACGTTGTAGAAGGCGTGCTCGACGTCGCCGTTCTCGTCGACGACGATCGTCGAGCGGATGACGCCCGTCACCGTCTTGCCGTAGAGCTTCTTCTCGCCGAAGGCGCCGTACGCCTCCAGGGTCGTCTTCTCCGGGTCGCCGACCAGCGTGACCTTCAGGTTCTCCTTCTCGCGGAACTTCGCCAGCTTCTCCGGCTTGTCGGGGGAGACGCCGATGACGTCGTAGCCCGCGCCCGTCAGCAGGTCCAGGTTGTCGGTGAAGTCGCAGGCCTGCTTCGTGCAGCCGGGGGTGAGGGCCGCCGGGTAGAAGTAGACGATGACCTTGCGGCCCTTGTGGTCCGCGAGGGAGACCTCGTTGCCGTCCGCGTCGGGCAGGGTGAAGGCGGGGGCGGTGTCGCCGGGCTGCAGTCGCTCGCTCATGGCTCTCCTCGGGGGTGTTCGCGTACGCCTCCAGAGCCTAATGGCGGTCGGCTAATGGGGGTCGGGCGCGGCTCATCGGCGGTGGAGCTGACAGACTGTCCGTCAACGACCGGATACACGACTACGGAGGCAGCGCGGTGTCGGACGCCAGGACCCCTGCGCAGATCGAGGCGGACATCGTCCGCCGGCGCGAGCAGCTCGCCGTCACTCTCGACGAGATCGGCATTCGGGTGCACCCGAAGACGATCATCGGGGACGCCAAGGCCAAGGTCGCCTCGACGGTCGACCAGACCGCCGGCCGCGCCTTCGTCGCCGTCAACCGGGTCGTCTCGGACGTGAAGGCCCGTTTCACCCACGAGGACGGCGCCCCCCGCCTGGAGCGGATCGTGCCGGCGGCGCTCGTCGCCGTCGCGGTGGTCGGGCTGATCGCCGCGTCCTCCCGCAGAAGCAAGGGATGACCCCTCCCGGCCGCGGGCGACACGCCCGGGCAGGTAGGTTCGGACCGTGAGCGAGAACACGCACGACAAGCTGCCCATCCGGATGCTCCACGACCGGGTCCTGGTCCGCACCGACTCCCCCGAGGGGGAGCGGCGCTCCGGGGGCGGCATCCTGATCCCGGCGACCGCCGCCGTCGGCCGTCGTCTGTCCTGGGCCGAGGTGGTCGCGGTCGGTCAGAACGTCCGGACCGTCGAGATCGGCGACCGGGTGCTGTACGACCCCGAGGACCGCGCCGAGGTCGAGGTGCGGGGCACCGCGTACGTACTGATGCGGGAGCGCGACCTGCACGCGGTGGCCGCGGATCGTTTCCAGGGTGCGACGGATTCGACCGGCCTGTACCTGTAGGCCCACGGCTTCGTGAAGGCCCTGGTGACCGCCGTCACCAGGGCCTTTGCGTGTTCTTTGCTAGTCTGGGGACACCCGACGAGACGCGCCGTACCGGGATGACGACAAGACGACGCACTCCTGTTGTCCGTCTCGCGGAGGTGTCGTCGTCATGGCCTGGGTTCTTCTCGTCATCGCTGGTCTGCTCGAAGTCGGCTGGTCGATCGGGATGAAGTACACCGACGGCTTCACGCGGCTCTGGCCCAGCGTGTTCACCGGCGCCGGGATCGTCGCCTCCATGCTGCTGCTCTCGCACGCCGCCAAGACGCTGCCCATCGGTACGGCGTACGGCGTGTGGGTCGGTATCGGTGCGGCCGGTGCGGCGGTGCTCGGCATGGTGGTGCTCGGTGAGCCGGCGACCGCCGCCCGGATCTTCTTCGTCTGTCTGCTCCTGGTCGCCGTGGTGGGTCTGAAGGCGACCTCCGGTCACTGACGAGGGGTGCCGGGAGTGGGTAGGGGGCTGCGGGAGACCGCGGCCCCGGGGCCCGCCTCGCCCGTCAGGTACGACTCCTCCTCGCCGTCCGGCACGGGCGGTTCCGGTGGCATCTCCTCCGCCCCCGGCATCAGCCGGAGGTCGAAGTCGCGCGGTGGCGTTCCCGTCAGCGCATCCCGGGTGAACTGGGCCCAGATCTCGGCCGGTGCGCCGCCGCCGTTGATCCGGGGCTGTCCGAGCGCTCCGTACAGCGGTTCCTGGCGTCCCGATTCGGGGTCCTGGCCCATCAGTGCGACGACCGTCGCGAGTTCCGGGGTGTAGCCGGCGAACCAGGCGGCCTTGTCGTCCTCCGCCGTGCCCGTCTTGCCCGCCGCCGGCCGCCCCGCGACCTGCGCCGCCGTGCCGGTGCCCGTCTCGACGACGCTCCGCAGGATCGACGTGGTCGTGTCGGCGGCCTCCCGGCTGACCGCTTGCCGGGCCGGGCGGGAGGGCAGGTCGATGGTCTCGCCGCCCCTGGTGACGGCCTCGACGAGGGTGTACGTGCCGTGCCGGCCGTGCGCGGCGAGCGTCGCGTACGCCGAGGCCATGTCGAGGACGCTGGCGGTGGCCGGGCCGAGGGCGATGGAGGGGGAGGCGGTGAGGTCGGGGGTGGAGCCGGGCAGGCCGAGGGCGATGGCGGTCCGCCGTACGTGCGCGGGGCCGACGTCGACGGCCATCTGGGCGTACACGGCGTTCACCGACAGGTCGGTGGCCTCGCCGACGGCGATCTCGCCGTAGCTGGCGTCGTCCTCGTTGGCGGGGTCGTAGGGGCTGCCGCTCCAGCCCTCGACCGGGCGCCGGTTGGTCCCGTCGTACAGGGTGTACGGGGTGATGGGCATCCCGTACTGGGTCTGTGCCCCGCTCTGTACGGCGGCGGTGAAGACGAAGGGCTTGAAGGTGGAGCCGACCTGGTAGTCGCGGCGGGTGGCGTTGTTGACGTACTGCTGGGTGTAGTCGATGCCGCCGTACATCGCGAGGACCTTGCCGGTCGCCGGGTCGACGGCCGCCGCCCCGACGCGTACGTAGCGGTCGGCGGGGGCGCGGTGCGGGGCGAGCAGGGAGATGACCCGGTCCTCGACGGCCTGGACGAGCGTCTCCTGCTTGGCGCGCTCCAGGGTGGTGGTGATGCGGAAGCCGCCGCCGGCGAGGGTCTTCTCGTCGATGACGCCGCGGCCGGTCAGGTACTCCTCGACGGCCTGGACGAGGTAGCCGCGCTGTCCGGAGAGGCCGGTGGCGGGGCGGGCGGTCTGGGGGAGGGGGAAGCGGGCGGCGGCGCGGTCGGCGCGGCCGAGCCAGCCCTCGGTGACCATGCCGTCGAGGACGTAGTTCCAGCGGGCGACGGCCTTGCCGTGGTTCTCGGGGTGGGTGGTGACGTCGTAGGCGCTGGGGGCCTTGAGGAGGGAGGCGAGGTACGCGCCTTCGGCGGTGTCGAGCTGTTCGACGTCCTTGCCGTAGTAGGCGCGGGCGGCGGCCTGGATCCCGTAGGCGTTCCGGCCGAAGTAGCTGGTGTTCAGGTAGCCCTGGAGGATGTCCTCCGCGGGCTTCTCGCGGCCCAGTTTGATCGCGATGAAGAACTCCTTGGCCTTGCGGGTGAGGGTCTGCTCCTGGCCGAGGTAGTAGTTCTTGACGTACTGCTGGGTGATGGTGGAGCCGGACTGGCGGCCCTTGCCGGTGACGGTGTTCCAGGCGGCGCGGACCATGGCCTTGGGGTCGATGGCGCGTGAGGTGTGGAAGTCGCGGTCCTCGGCGGCGAGGACGGCCTGGCGGACGCCGAGGGGGACCTGGTCGAGCCGGACGTTCTCGCGGTTGACCTCGCCGTCGCGGGCGATGGGGCTGCCGTCGCGGTAGAGGTAGACGTTGGACTGGGCCAGGGCGGCGGCGTTGGCGGGCGGGATGTCCACCAGGAGGTAGCCGGTGACGAAGGCTCCGGCGAGGAGCAGCGCACCGAGCAGGGCGAGGCCGAACAGGGTCCGCAGGACGCGTCGGAGGCGTCCGGCGCGCGGGGGACGCTTTCGCGCGGGAGGTGGCGGAGCGGAGAGGGTGGGGTCCCTCGGCTCCCAGCCCGGACGGGATGGCCGGGGCGTGTCGCTCGTACCGGAGGAAGGGGGCATGGCACCCCATATTGCCCCGGAAGGTGACGAAAGTCGGTAACGCGACCCGAAAGTGACACCAAGGCGGCGCGAAAACCGCTCGCGGTGGGGAGTCGTGCCTCGCTAGGGTCGTGCGCTTCGGCGTTTTTCGGCGCATTGCGCACGTTTGCGAGGAGGAGAGGCATGCTGCGGCTGTACGCGACGGTGGCCGCGGGTGGCTTCCGGCGCCATGCGACGTACCGGGTGGCGACGGCGGCGGGGGTGTTCACCAACACCGTCTTCGGCCTCATCCTGTCGTACACCTACATCGCCCTCTGGGACGAACGCCCGCAGCTCGGCGGCTACTCCGTGGACGACGCCCTCGCCTATGTGTGGATCGGACAGGCGCTGATCACCGTCTGCGGGCTGATGGGCGGAGGTTTCGAGGAAGAGCTGATCGAGCGGATCAGGACCGGGGACATCGCGGTCGACCTCTACCGCCCCGCCGACCTCCAGACCTGGTGGTTCTCCGCGAACCTCGGCCGGTCGGCCTATCAGCTGCTCGGCCGCGGGGTCGTCCCGATGGCGGTCGGCGCGCTCGTCTTCGACTTCACGCTGCCGCAGGGCCCCGGGACATGGCTCGCGTTCCTGGTGGCGGTGGCGCTCGGCGCGACCGTCAGTTTCGCGATCTGGTACCTCGTGGCGATGAGCGCGTTCTGGCTGCTCGACGGCCAGGGCGTGGTGCAGGTGGCCTGGCTGGGCGGCCTGTTCTTCTCGGGGATGCTGCTCCCGCTGAACGTCTTCCCGGGCGCGCTGGGCGAGGTGGCGCGGGTGCTGCCGTGGGCGTCGATGCTCCAGGTGCCGGCCGACGTGTACCTGGGGAAGTACGAGGGCGGGCGCGAGCTGGCGGGGGCGTACGCCTTCCAGGGGTGCTGGGCGCTGGTGCTGTTCGGGGCGGGGCGCGCGGCGCAGGCGGCGGCGACGCGGAAGGTCGTGGTGCAGGGTGGCTGAGGACGTACTCCGTACGGGTGGGGCTGAGGACCTACTCCGTACGGGTGGGGCTGAGGACGTACTCCGTACGGGTGGGGCTGAGGACGTACTCCGTACGGGTGGGGCTGACGACGTACTCCGTACCGGTGGGGAGTCGCGGCCCCGCACCGGGCCCTTGGCCGACTCCTGGCGTACGTACCGGATGGTGGCCGGGATGTGGATCCGGTCGACGATGACGTACCGCTCCTCCTTCGCCCTGACCCTGGCCACCAGCTTCTGCGTCACCTTTTTCGACTTCGTCGTCATCCTGCTGATGTTCGGTCAGGTGAAGGGCCTGGGCGGCTTCTCCTTCGCGGAGGTCGCGCTGCTGTACGGGACGACGGGCACGTCGTTCGGGCTCGCGGACCTGACGATGGGGTCGCTCCAGCGGATGGGGAAGCGGGTCAGGGACGGCTCGCTCGACACGTTCCTGATGCGCCCGGCGCCGCTGCTCGCGCAGGTCGCGGCCGACAAGTTCGCGCTGCGCCGGTTCGGGCGGGTGTTGCAGGGACTGCTGGTCCTGGTCTGGGCCCTGGTCCTGCTGGACGTGACCTGGACGCCGGTGAAGGTGCTGCTCCTGCCGGTGATGCTGCTCTCCGGGGCGGTGATCTTCTCGGCGCTGATGGTGCTGGGCGCGTCCGTCCTGTTCTGGGTGCAGGACGCGACCGAGGTCACGAACTCGTTCACGTACGGCGGGAACACGCTGCTCCAGTACCCGCCGACGATCTTCGCGCAGGAGCTGGTGCGGGGGGTCGTGTACGTCGTCCCGCTGGCGTTCGTGAACTGGCTGCCCGCGCTGTACGTCCTCGGCCGGCCGGCCCCGGCGGGCGTGCCGGGCTGGGTGGTGTTCGCGTCGCCGCTGGTGGCGGCGGTCTGCTGCGGGGTGGCGGGGCTCGCGTGGCGGGCGGGAATCCGTTCGTACCGATCGACAGGAAGCTGAGGCTCGTACATGTCCGACGTCAGGCCGTTCATCGAACTCGACTCCCTGGAGAAGACCTTCACGGTCCGCCGCAAGGAGGGTCTGCTGCGGCGGTCGAAGCGCGAGGTCCGGGCGGTCGACGGCATCAGCTTCGGCGTGGAGCGCGGGGAGATGGTCGGCTACATCGGCCCGAACGGGGCGGGGAAGTCGACCACGATCAAGATGCTGACCGGCATCCTGACGCCCAGCGGGGGCCGGTTGCGGGTCGCGGGCATCGACCCGGCGCGCGAGCGCACCCGCCTGGCGCAACGGATAGGAGTGGTATTCGGCCAGCGGACGACGCTCTGGTGGGACCTGCCGCTGAAGGACTCGTACCGGCTGATGCACCGCATGTACCGGATTCCCGACGCCCGCTTCCGGGAGAACCTCGACCGCTGCGTGGAGCTCCTGGAGCTGGGCGACCTCCTCGACGTACCCGTCCGGCAGCTCTCCCTCGGCCAGCGGATGCGCGGCGACATCGCGGCCGCCCTGCTCCACGATCCGGAGGTGCTGTACCTGGACGAGCCGACGATCGGCCTGGACGTCGTGTCGAAGGCGAGGGTGAGGGAGTTCCTGAAGGAACTGAACACGACACAGGGCACGACCGTCCTGCTCACCACCCACGACCTGACCGACATCGAGCAGCTGTGCTCGCGGGTGATGGTGATCGACCACGGGAAGCTGATGTACGACGGGGAACTGGCCGGGCTTCACGCGGTCGGCGAGAGCGAGCGGCTCCTGGTGGTGGACCTGGAGCGGGAACTGCCCCCGATCGAGGTGCCGGGAGCCCGCTTCGTACGGAGGGAAGGCCCCCGCCAGTGGCTGGCCTTCCCGGCCGCGTCCTCGGCGGCGCCACTGGTGGCGGCGGTGGCGGCGAGGTACCCGCTTCTCGACCTCTCGGTGCGGGAGCCCGACATCGAGGCGGTGATCGCGAAGATGTACGGGGGAACTCGCGAGGAGCGCCGGGAGTCCCTGATGTAGGGATGTAGGAGGTCGAGTCCATTGGTGAGTTTCTCGTACACGGCGGCTGACGAGGAGAAGAGCAGAGGCGTCCGGCGGATGAAAACGCTGGCGACGTCGCTGCTGGTGGCGGTGGCGGTGATCTACGCGCTGGCTACGTGGGCGCGGAGCTCGGGGGCAGGACCCTGGGCGGGTTACGTGGCCGCGGCGGCGGAGGCGGGCATGGTCGGCGCGCTGGCCGACTGGTTCGCGGTGACGGCCCTCTTCAAGCGCCCGCTGGGTCTGCCGATCCCGCACACGGCGATCATCCCGACGAAGAAGGACCAGCTGGGCGCCTCGCTGGGCTCGTTCGTCGGCGAGAACTTCCTCTCCGCGGACGTCGTACGGGGCAGGCTCCAGGCCTTCGGCATCGGCCGGCGGCTGGGGACGTGGCTGGCGGACCCGGCGCACGCGGACCGGGTGACGGCGGAGGCGTCGACGGCGCTGCGGGGCGCGCTGACGGTGCTCCGCGACTCGGACGTGCAGGCGGTCGTGGGCGAGGCGATCACGCGCCGGGCGGAGTCGGTGGAGATCGCCCCGGGCCTGGGCAAGACGCTGGAGAAGATCGTCACGGACGGCGCGCACCACCGCGCGGTGGACCTGGTCTGCACGCGCGCGCACGACTGGCTGGTGACGCACGGCGACTCGGTCATGGACGCGGTGCAGGGCGGCGCGCCGGGCTGGACGCCTCGTTTCGTCGACAAGCGCATCGGCGAGCGCGTCTACAAGGAACTGCTGCGCTTCGTGACGGAGATGCGTGACATGCCGGCGCACCCGGCGCGCGGCGCGATCGACCGCTTCCTCACGGACTTCGCGGCCGACCTCCAGGCGGACACGGACACGAGGGCCCGCGTGGAACGCCTGAAGGCGGACCTCCTGGCCCGGCCGGAGATCCAGGACATCATCGCCTCGGCCTGGTCCTCGATCCGGACCCTGATCATCGCGGCGGCCGAAGACGACCGCAGCCAACTGCGGCTGCGCGCCCGCGCCTCGCTGATCTCCCTGGGCAACCGCCTGGCGACGGACGCCCGCCTCCAGTCGAAGGTCGAGGGCTGGGCGGAGGACGCGGCGGCGTACGTGGTCACGACGTACCGGTACGAGATCACGTCCCTGATCACGGACACGGTCGCCGGCTGGGACGCGACCCAGACGTCGAAGAAGATCGAGGCCAACATCGGCCGCGACCTCCAGTTCATCCGCATCAACGGCACGGTGGTGGGCGCCCTGGCGGGCCTCCTGATCTACACCTTCAGCCACGCACTGGGCGGCTGAGGGCACGAGGCCGGACCTGAGGTGTCAGCCCTTCACACGGGTGACGGCCCAGGAAGCGGCGGCCATGCCCCCGGCGACGGAGAACACGGCGGGCCAGGCCCCGATCTTCTTCGCGAGCGGATGGGACCCGGCGAACGCGGCCACGTAGGCGGTGGTGAGCCCGGCGGCCACCTTCGCCCCACCGACCTGCTGCCACTCCCGAGCGGCAAGAGCCCCGGCCCCGGCGAGCACGACCCCACCGAGCGGCCGCTTCTTGGTCCACCGGGCAACGGCATAACCACCGACGAGCCCGGCGGCGGCTATGGCGGGGGAGGGGATGCGGGGCATGGTGGGGGGCCTTTCGGTCGGTGAGGTATCGGCGCATACGAGCCTAACGAGGGGTCGCGCGGGGCTGGGGAACAGGCCTGCTTCTGGTGGGGCCGCCCTCTTTCCGAGTGTGGCGTCCTCCACCACCGCGTCAAGGGCAAGTCGGCTCCGCCGATGGCCTGCGGCCACCCTTGACCCGGCGCCGGAGGCCGCCTGTTCACACTCGGAGGGCGGCCGGGGGCGTGGCCACGCGGGTGCCCGGGCATCGCTCCGGCTGCGTGAGCGGCTCCCGGCCCGGTGGGTGGGGGCTTGGCTAGCGGTCGGGCCGGGTGGGCATCTTCGGTCGGTCCGGGGTGCGCGGTTGTTGAATGGGGCGGCCCGGCGGCGCTTAGCGTCGGACGGCCGGTTGATTAGCGGGGCTTCAGGCCCCGCTGGTCATTCCCGGTGGGTGGAGACGGCCCTACCTGCAGTTACTCCGGGTAGTTTGAGGCGTGAATGTGGCAAGTCGGGCATATGACCCGCGTTTCGCTGATCGATCTGCACCAATGTCCCGCCCGCCTCGCCTCGCCGGGCCTCTCCACCCACCCAGAGTGATCAGCGGGGCCTGAATCCCGGCCAGGCGACGGCCGTGACTCGCTAAGCCAAGTCCGGCTGCCTCATTCAACGACCGCGCACCCCGAACCGACGGAAGCTGCCCACCCACCCCAGCTACGAACCAAGCCCCCACCCACCGGCCCGACGGGCGCCCACCGGCCCCGGATACTGCCCGAAGCCCCGGCGACCCCGGCCCCCGGACCGCCCTCCGAGAGGTCTTTCGCTCCTGGAGCTGCCGGGTCAAGGGTGGGCGCAGCCCATCGCGAAGCGACGCCGTAGGCGCCCTTGACGCGGTGGTGGAAGGTGCGACTCTCGGAAAGGGGGCGGTCCCACCAGAAGCCCACGAAGCCGGCCCACTCGAAGGGGCCTGCCCCAACCCGAAGTCAGATGTCGTGCTGGAGGCTGTTGCCCCGGCCCTTAACGGGCCATGCAGGCGTAGAGATCGTGCTGATGAGTGGGAAGTTCTCGACGGACTTGCTGCGCTTTCAGCCTGGCAAGCTCGCCGTCGATCGCTAGGACGACTTGCGGCCACGGCAGGTTCAACGGGCTGAAGAGACTCCAGAAGGGATACGCGAATCGTGCCAGGGCGCTCACGCCCAGGCGTGCCGCCTGGGCATCGATCGCTCCGATCACCTTGCGGGTTGCCCATCCAGCTCCGCGTGAGGCCGGGAGAATTCCGTTCCCGACGAGGAGGGTGGCCGTGCGGACCGCATCCAATGTTCTAGGGGGTACTCCTTCGCTGAACGGGCCGTAGACGAGCGGGTTCCAGTCGGCGCGTGTGCGAGCCCACGCAAGGCGCTCCAGTCCGGTGCCGAGGTCGACGGCCAGACGGTGTGGGTGGGCGGTGTTCCACAGCAGGACTATGTCGCCGAGCGTGAGGTCGAGGTGTCGGAATCGCAGGGTTATGCCTTCGACCTGCCGTCGGCGCCATGGGGTGAGCGTGCCGTAGATGCTCAGGTGGCGGGCGTGGAAGCCGAGTTGGGAGAGGACGGTGAGCCAGCCGTCGAGGATGGCGCCGTACTCTTCCATGCTCTGTATGGGCTGGACCCGGGAGATGTTGACGAAGGAGGTCAGAAAGCCGTCCTTCAACTCACCTGCGGCGTCCCGTTGGCCTGTGAAGCGGACGACCGGCTGTGGGATGAATCCGCTTCGGTGAGTAAGGGGTCGGCCATCTTTGAGGAGCGGGTCGAGCGCCTGGACGGCGGAGACGGTCAGTTCGGTCTCGCGCCCCCACCGCAGGGGGAGGCAGACGTCACGAGGGGCGCCGTCCTGTGCGAAGCCGAGCTCCAGGGAATCGAGCAGCTCCCGCCACGTGGGCGGTCTGCGAGGCGGTCGGTAGGGAGTTCCGCGATGCGGGTGAGTGATCTCGATGTGATGGCCATCGACGGTGAACTCCCAGTGAGGGCCTAACGCGGCGCGCAGTACGTCAGGTATGTGCTGGGCCAGCTCGTCTCCGACTGAGCTGGTCGCGCGGGTCAGCACGCCCGGGTCGCCATCGCCTGGAAGTGGCGCACCGGGTCGAAGCGCTGCATCCCCACAGTCTGGACGCGGCGGTGGTCGAGGTTTTCCGCCTGCTCGATGGCGTCGGCGAGTCTCTGCGCCGCGGTCTCGTCGTCCTCCTCCGGGTTGACGACGGCGACCGCGCCAGTCTCTTCGCACAGGGCGGTGTGAGCGCAGGTTCCTTCCCGCCAGGTCAGGGCGGCCATTGGCGTGCCGGCGCGGAGGGATTCTCCGAAGACGGCGGCGCCGGCTTCCACGTACGGCCGGGCGTACGTGTAGACGAAGACTGATGCCTCGGCGATGGCGGCGGTCTTGGCGGGGCCGCCGAGTTCGCCGACCCACTTCACGTGGTCGGCGGTGAGGAGGCGCTCGTGGCGACGGACGTACGTCTCGTCGAAGACGGGGCCGACGATCCGGATGCGTCGGCCGAGGATCTGCGCGGCGCGGGCGGCGATGTGGGGCGCCTTGTCCTCGTCGATCCGGCCGAGCCAGACGAGATCGGTGCCGGCGACGGCCGGAGGCTCCTCCTCGTCGAGGCCGAGGTGGACGGCGAGTTCGGGGATCGGCTGGTGCTCCGCGTACCGCTCCATTATCTCGGGCGAATAGCAGTAGAGCCGCGACCGCTGGGCGTCGAAGGCGGTGGGGCTGTGCTGGAAGACCGGCGAGTGCTGGAAGGTGGCGACGTCGCAGTCCAGCTCGCTCCAGGTCCGCGTCCAGGCGGGAAGCGACGGGTACTCGTGGCCGACGACCAGAAGGTCGTACTTGGTGTCGCGCAGCTCGCGCTCGGCGAGCGATCCGGGGGTGATGTCCTCCAGGCGGACCGGCTTGCGGACCCAGTCGTTCTCCAGGTCCGCGAGCCAGCCCGGCCCGAGGAGGTGTACGTCGGCGCCTGCGGCCCGGGCGCCTACGGCGACCGCCCACAGCCATCGTTCGATCCCGCCGTAGCCGGCGGGCGGAAAGGCGTAGCTACCAGGGAAATCGCAGACGCCGACGAGCACGTTATGCCTCCGGTGTTCCGTCCGCCTTGATCCGGCGGAAGCCGAGGTACGGGAAGAGGGATTCGGGCAGGACGAGCGAGCCGTCCTCCCGCTGGCACTGTTCGAGGAGCGCGGCCAGGGTGCGGCCGACGGGCAGGCCGGAGCCGTTGAGGGTGGCGACGAGCTTGGGCTTGCCGTCCTCGCCTCGGGTCCGGATGTTGGCGCGGCGGGCCTGGAAGGTGCCGAAGTTGGAGACCGAGGAGATCTCCCGGTACGTGTTCTGGCTCGGGATCCAGACCTCGATGTCGTACGTGAGTTGGGCGGAGAAGCCTGTGTCGCCGGCGGGCAGCTTGATGACCCGGTAGGCGAGGCCGAGTTCCTTCAGGCACGCCTCGGCGTGGCCGACCATCGTCTCCAGTTCGGCGTCCGCCGTCTCCGGGTCGACGATCTTGACCATCTCGACCTTGGCGAACTGGTGCTGGCGGATCAGGCCGCGGGTGTCTCGGCCGTACGAGCCGGCCTCGGAGCGGAAGCACGGGGTGTGGGCGGTCATGGCCAGCGGCAGCTCGGCCGGCGGGATGATCTCGTCGGCGTAGAGGTTGGTCAGCGGGACCTCGGCCGTCGGGATGAGGAAGAGCTCACGGTCGGCGACGCCGGTCTTGAACAGATCCTCCTCGAACTTCGGCAGCTGGCCGGTACCGGTCATGGTCTTGCGGGTGACCAGGTAGGGGACCGCGTACTCGGTGTACCCGTGGCGGCGGGTGTGGATGTCGAGGAAGAGCGTGGCCAGCGCCCGCTCCAGAGCGGCGCCGGCGCCACGCGAGACCGCGAAGCGCGGCCCGGACAGCTTGGTCGCCCTACCGAAGTCGAGGAGGCCGGTGGCCTCGCCGAGATCGACGTGATCCTTCGGCTCGAACGCGAAAGCGGGAGGAGTGCCGACGCGCCGCATCTCGACAGCGAACTCCTCGGAGTCACCGTCGGGGGCCGAGTCGTCCGGCAGGTTCGGAATGCTCAGGAGCAGGTCCCGCAGCTGGCTCTCGATCCCTTCCTGGCCGGCCTCGATCTCGCGGATCTGGTCCTTCAGCTCGCGGGCGCGCTCCTTGAGCTTGCTGATGTCGCCGCCCTGCTTGGCCGTCTGCTGGACCTCGCTCGCCACTCGCTTGGACTCTGCCCGCAGCTCGTCGGCCGAGCGGATGTTCTGGTTCCGACGAGACTGGAGGGACTCCAGCTCGGACAGGTCCAGGGAGTAACCGCGACGAGCGAGCCGACGAACCGCGTCGGCACCCATGTCGATCAGGGCGCGGGCATCATGCATGAGGAAGATCCTTCTGATCCTGCGAGTGGGATGGGGATACGGAATCGACGGTAGCAACCGCCGAGCCGTCCCCGTTCCGGAATATCCCCCAGCCGCCGATGCCGCCGGTGCGGTCCTGAACGCCAGTTTCAAGATCGTTCATCAGCGTTGCGATGAATTCCGGCAGCTCCATGTCCGGGATCGTGAAGGGCTCGACGTACGGCGCCTCCGGAAAGAACAGAGGCATGGCCTCGCCGGGAGCCCGGTCACGGTGCCACAGGAGCACCGAGACCAGCAGCCCATGGGCCACCAGGACGCGTGGACCGGGATGCTCCAGGGCCGCGAGCACCCCGGTGAGCATCCTGCGGATGCCCTCACGCTGCGACTCGCTCCCGCCGGGCGGGCACTCACGGGTGCCGTGGCCGTCGAGCCAGACGGCGTACTCCAGAAACGGTTTTCCCTCGAATTCCCCGTAGTCGAGTTCGTTCAGCCGAGGATCGATGATCAGTTCCGGCCCGGGGACCCCCATCAGCAGGTTGGCAGTCTGCTGGGCGCGGGGGAATTCGCTGGCCAGCCACGTTTTCACGCTGTGGAGGGGCACGCTGCCCCATCCCTTGTTCAGCGACCGACGGCCTTCATCGCTCAGGCGGATGGGCTTGGTCGGATCGCCGTTGACGAGATAGCGCCGGCTGTAGTTCGTCTGTCCGTGGCGGAGGACGTACGTCGTCATGATCGGTTCCTTGGGGTCATCGCCGACAGCTGTGCGAGGACGTCGGCCATCCTCGGCGCGCGCGGATCACCGGTGTCGAGGTAGAAGAGCAGGCCGTCCAGGGCCAGGGCCCTGCACCATGGCGCCAGGAAGGGCACGGGGATACGGGAGACCCGGGCCGCTGCGGCCAAGCGAGCGTCTGTGCCGTGTCCGAGGTCGTAGTACACGGCCCAGAAGGCCCAGTCGAAGGCCGCGTCGCCCACCATCGGGAGGGGATCGATCAGGCGGGGGTGGCCCAGCCAGTCGAAGAGCACGTTCTCTCGGTAGAGATCCGCGTGCAGGACGGTGGACCGAGCGGAGTCCTCCTCCAGGGCCACGAGGGACGGGAGGGCCGCGTCCACATGCCCCTGCCACGGGCCGACGTCGACCGATTCCAGTCGGCGCCGCACCCGAGGGCGTACCTCCTGGTGGAGGTACGCGGTCAGGGAAGGAAGCTCACGCAGCCGGCGCCGACGGCGGCCGAAGGTGTGGAGCCCCTGGAGGGCGGCGGCCACAGTAGGAAGCTCGCGAGGCGGTCGCTCACCACCACCAGGCTGGCCTCCGACCATCTCCAGGGCCGCCACGGCCAGGTCGTCCGCCGCCTCGACGACGCCCGCCGTCGGCCCACCCGCCCACAGGCGTAAGGCGGTGACCTCGTTGCGGAAACGGGTGGGATCGGCCCACGCCTTGAGGAGCAGCGGACGTCCGTCGAAGGTTCCGGCCGTGACGACCACCGAGGCGTGTCCGGCGTCGTGGTACGCCCCGAGCGTGAGCTTCCAGCGCTCCGCCGCGCGCTCCATCAGCGTGGGCACGACGTCGAGCCAGCCGGAGACTCCCGGGCCATAGTGCGTGACCAGGCGCCGCCGGCATTCCGCGGAGACCTCGCCGAGCGTCCGCCTCTCCATCAGCTCAGCACGATCCCGTCAGAGACCAGCTCATCGGTCAGCGCCGGGAACTCGGCCATGGCCTCCGCCACCATCGCCTGTACCTTGTCCACCTCGGCGTCCGGGGACGACAGACGGACGAGGACGCGCCACGGCTGGTCGAGGCGCTGCCCGGTCGTGCTCACCAGGTGGACCTCGGCGTGGCCGTCCGTCGCCTCGTGAAGCCGCTCGGCGAGCCGGCGGGCGGCGATGTTGTAGAGCTTGCCCACGTGGTAGACGGGGTTCTTGCCGTTGGCACCCTCCAGGTTCATCGGCCGCAGGGGCGTGATGAGGCCGTTGACGCGGTTGCCGCGGCCGACGACACCCTCGTCGCCCGACTCGATCGAGCTGCCGGTGTAGGTGAGGTACAGCTCGTCCTTCTCCGGCACATCGCGAGCGTTGAGGCGGAAGCGCGCCTCGGCGCCCGGCAGCCGGAGGCCGGCCAGCCGGTGGCACTCGGCGAGGACGCTCTCGGTGTTGCGCACGTACTCCGCGCGGCTGGCGACGAGCCGCGACTTCTGCGGGACGCAGAGGACGACGTCCGCCTGCTCGCCGTCCCAGTAGCCCATGAGCTTCACGTCCGATCCGCACCACGCGTGCGAGAGGGTGAAGTCGCTCTCGCCGGAGAAGTGGTCGACCAGCTCGCGCACGAACGACTCGAAGACGTTCTCCGGCGCCCAGCCCGTTCCCAGGGACGTGTCGTTGGACAGTCGCACCCGCCGCTCCCGCAGGTCCTCGATCGACCGCGGGTTGAACCACCGCGTCCGGTCGGGCACCTCGTCGCCCGTGAGGACGGCGCCGGGGCTGGAGTTACTGGTGATGTTGAAGGTGATGTCCAGGTGGTCCGAGACTTCGGGAAGCCGACGGGTGAAGAACGCCCGCACCTCGGCCTCCACGATCTCCTCCACGGGGATCCGCTCGCCGCCGCACATGGGCGCGGCACGCCCGTTGACGAGGACCCTGACCGGGGCGGCCATCCGGCCGGCGCCGTAGCGGACCTCGCTCGCGCCGCCGAGGAGGGCGAGCTTGTCGAAGTTGTGGTGCAGCACCGCGCCGAAGCGCTCGACGGTGTAGCGGCTGTACGCGCGGGACAGCCGCTCGGCGAGGTGGTCGGCGAGGGTGTCGGGGTGGCCGAGGCCCTTGCGCTCGACGATGGTCGTCGAGTCGGGCTTGGCCATGCCGGTGTCGATGACGAGGTGGCTCTGATTGATGGTCGTGCTCGTACGAGGCATCACGAACTCCCGTTCACGGGGGACAGCGCGGAGACGAGTGCTACTGGTCTTGCGGAGATGCCAACTATCCGGGCCCCGCAGGTCCTATTCGAGGGCCCTGACAGGTCATCAAGAGGACTTCCAGAGGGCTTTGTTGGGCTCTCATGGATGATTTCGCGCCGCGGCAGGGACATCGCATGTCACTCTCGGACGAGAGTTCGTCCCGGAGGAGATTCATGTCCCGTCCCGCAGGCAACACCCGACTCAAGTCCGCTCGCCTGGCTGCCGGATACAACTCACAACAGGCCCTGGCCGACGCCATCACCAAGACAGCACCCAAGCTGGGCATCAGGGGGCTCGCTGTCGGTGTCCGCCAGATCCGGCGCTGGGAGTCCGCCACACCACCCTGGCCACAGCCTGACGTCCACCGCGTCCTGACCCACCTCCTGGGTCAGAGCATGGAGGACCTGGGATTCACCCCGCCTTGGGGAACTGAGAGCCGCCCTGCCGGCTCGACGGTCCGCAGCACCCCTCGTACTCTCCTGACGGGTGCGCGGCTAGCCAGCGTCCCGGTGCAGGCAGGCGTCACAAGGCAGCCGGTCACGGTGGGCAAGGACTTCGAGACCGTCACCCGTTCCCATCGGCACCTCTACTGGTCCGTGGCGCCGGCCGTACTTCACCCCGCAGTCCTGGAACACGCTCGTCTGGGATGCGCTCTCCTGCCCGAGACGGCGAACCCCGCTCGCCGGACCCTCGCCGGCGCACTCGCCGAGTCCTATCTCCTGGCCGGCCGCATCGAGTTCTTCGACCTACGCCAGCCCGAGCAGTCCTCGGAAACCCTCTTGCGTGCCCTGCAGGCGGCAGGGGAAGCGGACGACCCGCTTCTCGGATCGGCCATCCTCGCGCACATGGCCTTCGCCCCCGGCTGGGCCGATGACCGTGAAACGGCGATCGAGCGCATGATGGCGGCCCGTACCTACGCTCGACGCGGAGACGCTTCTGCGGAGCTCTGGGCATGGCTAGATGCAGTCGAGGCGGAATGCGAGACCCGATGCGGCGACCCTCGTACGGCGCTCCGCCTGATCCACCACGCCGAGGACGCCCTTTCCTCGGGCTCAGAGCACCCCACTCCCGACTGGCTGGACTGGTTCAGCCGAGTACGCCTGTCCGCGTTCAAGGGGAACACGCAACTGAAGGCCGGCCACCTGCCGCAAGCCCGCCAGACCCTTCAGGAGGTTCTCGACGACCTGCCACCCGAGTCGGACAAGCAGCGCACGGTCGTCCTCGGTGATCTCGCCGCGGTCGAAGCCGCGGACAGCCACCCGGAGGCGGCATGCCAGTACGCCGTCCAAGCCCTCGACCAGCTCGCCATCACCTGGTACGCGACGGGCATGGAGCGCATCCGCGAAGTCCGACGCACGCTCGCCCCATGGCAGAACGAGCAGTGCGTCCAAGACCTCGACGATCGTCTCTACGACTGGGGCACAACGGTCAGCGCTCTCCAGCGTTGAACTTGGCGATCCTCTCAGGCAGCTCCGCGAGCGAGTCGATGCGCATCGTGGTGATCGAGTCCGCCTCCGGGTCACGCTGCTGAATCGTGCCCCACGGCCCACGCCGAATCAGAGCCGTCAGAAGCCCGGCCTGCACGGCCGGGCGAATGTCGTTGTCCAGCCGGTCCCCGACGTACAGGATCTCGCCCGGCTCGGCAGGCGTCACCTCGATGACGTGCTCGAAGAACTTCACGTCCGGTTTCGACGCCCCCCAGTCATCGCTGGTGGCGATCAGGTCGGACGGAAGGTCCAGCCCACGCAGTAGGCCACCGGCCCGCACGGTCTGGTTCCCCGCGATGCCCACCCACAGGCCGGCCTCCCGCAGCGCGGTCAGCGCAGGGCGCACGTCGGAGTAGAGGTCATCCTCGCCGAACCATTCCGGCTTCCCGGCCGCCGCGCGCTTCTCGCGCTCCTCGGTCAGATCGAACCCCGGCCGGAACTCCTGAAACGTCTCGCGGTAGTCGCGCCCCTGCGCGATGACCGCCCCGAACATCGCCGCGAACGTATGCCGCGGCACCCCCAGCCAGTCCGCCCAGGTCCCGTACTCCCGGGTCTCGTCGACAAGACACTCACCCACGTCGAACACCACCGCACGAATCATGCTCCGCAGGTTAGACGGTGCGGCGCGGAGAGGGCCCAGTCCCGCCGGATTGCGGCTGAATCCCCACCCCTTCCCTGACCTGATCACGCGAGACGCAACGGCTGTTAAGGGGAACGCGGTCCTTGAAGGCCTTCAGCAGAGTGTTATCCAGCATCTCAGGGCGCTGGGGGAAGAGGTGTGAGCCGGCCGACGAAGGCGCCGCCAACAAAGTCTTGCCAGGCATTGGTTCTGAAGGCGAGCGCGGCCTCCGGACGCTTGGAGTCCCGCACGAGCGTGCCCGTGGGCGTGTGGGCGCACTCTACGCACTCGGTTGTATTGCCTCCGCTGTAGGACGACTTGAACCAGACCAGGGCCGAATCTGAATGCTGAAGAGAGGGCACCTAGAGCTCCTTGCGGATGCGATGGATGAGGGATGACGAAGCTTCCATGTCCAACGCTTGTGCCCGCAGGTACTCGAACGCAAGTCTGTATCGATCCAGTTCGTCGTCTGTCTCCATGAAGAGCGAGCCGGTGTGCAGGTCCACGTAGACGACATCGAGGGCGGGCTCGGCAGCTCCAAGGATGACGAAGCTCCCCAGTGCCGCAGCGTGTGCGCCCTTGGAGAAGGGCAGCACCTGCAGTGTGATCTGGGTGGCCTCGTTCGCTTCGAGCAAGCGGTCGAGCTGCGCCCGCATCACCTCTGGAGAGCCGACGACCCGACGCAGGACAGACTCGTCAAGGATGGCCCAGAGATGGGGCGGCTTGGGCCGGCTCAGGATCTCCTGTCGCTTCATGCGGATGTCGACCAGCCGATCGATTTCCGGTTGCTTCAGGCGCAGTTCGTTCGCCTGCTGCAAGGCGGTGCTGTAGTCCCGTGTCTGGAGCAGGCCAGGGATGTAGACGCAGCAGAAGTGATTTTCGCGGACAGCCTCGTCTTCCAGGGTGAGCAGCAAGTTCATGCTCTCTGGGATGGAATCGGCGAAGGTGCTCCACCAGCCTTGCTGCTTGGCGTCCTTGGCCAAAGCGACCACCGCTGTCCGCTCGGCGTCGCTCGCGCCGTACTCGCGGCATAGGGCATCCACGATGGGCCATTTCACGGGGCCGGACTGGGTTTCGTACCGGCTCACAGTCGCCTTGGATACGCCGACACGGCGGCCGGCTTCCTCCAAGGTCATGCCCGAACGTGCTCGCAGCTTGCGCATGGTCGAGCCGAGCTGGCGACGCCGGGTCGTCGTCCTCGATGGCAAGGGAGCTGCCCTTCGTAGTGATTCATTGCCCATCTTCCAGGTCCAATCAGGCTATGTGTCCAGGGTGTTGGTGCCAGCCGATTCACCCGATCGAGTCTGGTGAGAAGTTACACAGTGAGAGTTCTCGCTGACATACTCCCTTCATCGGCGTCACGCAGCGTCTCCGTATGGATGCGGTGGGTTTGCTGCTGTCGTGGCTGGAGAAGGGAGTCTCGCTTTGGTTTTCAGGGGAGATAGCGGGGTGGCGCTTCGTTGCGTCCTGCCGTTCGAGGCGGCGCCTGGTGAATTCAGGCTGTTGCGCAGGGCTGTCCGCTCGACGCTGGGGCAGTGGGGTGCGCTGAATGCAACTGACGAGGTCGAGCTGGTGGTGACGGAGCTCGCGACGAACGTCATGAAGCACGTGGGTCAGGGTGCGCCGGCGACCCTCGTACTCGAACCGCGTGGAGGTCGGCTCAGGGTCGAGCTCCACGACAAGAGTCCGGTGCTGCCGAAGCCAGGCGGTGTGGCCGGCTGTGAAGAGGAGTGCGGCCGAGGGCTGCATCTCCTGGCGTCGATGTCAGCTGACTGGGGCACGCTGCTCACGGGGACGGGCAAGGCCGTGTGGTGCGAGCTCTCGCTTGACGCTGACGCCGTGTGTGCGCGTGCTCAGCGCGCGCACACGGTCCTCGGCAGCTACCGGGAGCTTCTCGGGATGAGGGTGCCGCTCCAGCCCTCGCGCTCCCGGGTGAACCAGGAAACTGCCGTCACGCTTATCGCCGACCTTCTCGTCTGGCTCGCGCTCCAGGGCAGTGACCCCGACGAGGCGCTCTGCCGTGCACAGCAGCTCTATGAGGCCGACGAAGCCGCGTGACGGGTGACCGCGCGCATTTCTTCGCGAAGGGCGCTGGGCGTCCGCCAGGCTTCCCCCGCGTAATTCCTGTGGCACATGCGATGGCAGTTCGCGCACAGGAGCGCGAGGTCCTCCAGCCGGGTCTCGCTGGGACCGGAGACGTGAAGAGGTAGGACGTGATGCACTTCGATGTAGTCGGCGCCGAGCGGTCCGTAGGTGGCACCGAAGTCGAACGTGCACGCCTCGCACCGAATGGGCTGGTTCAGCTTCCGGACCTGCTGGATCTTGCGGTTGCGGAGACCCCGGTCGCGCTCGCGGTGGAGGGCCAGGCGAACCAGCAGGCGCCCCTCGCGTGAGCTCGACTCTCCATCCTCGTCCACCTCGTCCGGCTGGACGGGGGCGCGGTGCAGCTCGCCACTGGCGATTCCTGCGCGCAGGGCGTGAGCGGCAGACAGCATCTCCGAGGGGCGTGCCACGAAGTCCGCGACAATCTCCCGCGTGGGGCGCCCGCCCTTGGTCGCACTTCCCGTGTGGTCGGGGTGCGCGGTGGCGATGTCGGTGGTCTTGCGGCTCACGCTGTTCGGCGACCGGAAGCGGTGATCGATGGTGATGTCTCCGTGCAGAGGGAGCGAGCGGAGCAGCTCGGACAACTCCAGGACGCGCATGTCGTTCTGCCGCAGTTCACGCCAGCCGTTCTCCATGACGAGCGCGCATGCAAGCAGCAGTTCGTCCCTCACCCACGAAATTTGCGCCATGCGGTTGATCGTACAAGTGTTCCCCCTGTGTGGGGAGTGTCTGAGGAGGCTCTGGGATGGCGCACACTGGGACGGCGCTGTCAGTGCGGCCTGTCACTCTCTGTAATGACTGGCGGACAAGGCGCCAGCGAGGTTCGTGGTTGAAGGAGGGTGCATGACCAGCACTGAGGCGGAGTTCAGTTCTATCGAGATCTGTGCTGGAGCTGGCGGGCAGGCCATTGGGCTGCATGCGGCCGGGTTCAGGCATCTCGCGCTCGTGGAAATCGACAAGCATGCGGCGGCAACGCTGCAGCGCAACATCGACTCCCGGAAGGACTGGGTCTGGGAGAAGCAGCACTGTGACCTCCTGCACAAGGACGTCAATGACTTCGACCACCGAAGCGATGTGAAGAAGTGGGGTCGCACCCTGGAGCGAGGGGACCTCGATCTCCTCGCGGGTGGCGTGCCGTGTCCGCCCTTCTCGCACGCAGGCAAGCAGCTTGGCAAGGACGACGAGCGGGACCTCTTTCCGCGCATGCTGGACCTTGTCGGCAAGCTGAATCCTCGCGCGGTAATGATCGAGAACGTGCGGGGGATCTTGGACCCGAAGTTCTCCGGCTACCGGGACTACATCACGGCCACGCTGGAGGGCGGCACGTACCGCGAGGAGGACGGCTCCGTCGTTGACGTAAAGGGGCTCGGCTACGAGGTTTGCCACTGGGGCATCCTGGAGGCCAGTAAGTTTGGCGTTCCACAGCTTCGGCCCCGGGCGATTCTTGTGGCGATCCGCAAGGACGTCCTCAGGGATCTGAAGTACGAGTGGCCGACGCCCACGCACGAGAAGGCCGTGAGCGTCGCCGAGGCCCTCTCGAAGTCGATGCAGGCGCGGTATGAGGCGTACTACGACGGGCCGCGTGACCGAGAAGCGCGTGCTGCCTATACGCGGTGGCAAAGGAAGGCCGCAGAGCGCCACGCGGAGCTGAAGGCCAAGGACAGTGCCGGCATCGCACCCACGCTCGTCGGGGGCTCGAAGAAGCACGGCGGGGCTGACCTCGGTCCGAGCAGGGCCAAGGCTGCATGGAAGCAGCTGGGTGTCTCGGGGCTGGGTGTGGCCAACGACATCGAGACGTGCGAGAAGAAGGGGTCTGAGGACCGTGACCTCTTCGGCGTCGACGGGCCGATGCTGACTGTTGAGCAAGCAGCGATCATCCAGGGATTCCCGAAGGACTGGATCTTCGACGGCGGTAAGACGGCTCAGTACCGGCAGGTCGGAAACGCTTTCCCGCCGCCGGTCGCCGAGGCTGTTGGACGGTCGATCATGGATGTTCTGAAGGCCGCCCGCGAGCGGGACGCTCAGAACTCCTGATCACGTCGTGCCCGTGCCCTGGGCACGGGCACGACGCTTCCCTACCTCGGCTGCGATCCGCGCCGCGCACTCCGTTGAGGGCTCATGCTCCCAGAATCGAAGCACGGTCCACCCGGCTTCCTGAAGCTTCTGGTCGGTGTCGCGGTCACGTGCCATGTTCCTGGCTACTTTGTCCGACCAGTAGCCGGGATTTGTCTTCGGCGCCACGTAATGCTCAGGGCAGCCATGCCAGTAGCAGCCATCGATAAAGATGGCCACCTTTACCGGGCGGAAGACGATATCTGCCGTCCTACGCAGGTCAGCCAAAGGCTTGGCGGCCACTCGGTAGCGCAAACCTTGGGCGTGGAGGAGGCGTCTGACCAGTTGCTCTGGCTTCGTGTCCCGACTACGGATCGCCTGCATGTTCCGGCGACGGGCGGCCGAAGATGCCCAGGAGCCTTCTGGCGGCGACCATTCTGAATCCGGAGCTTCTCGGATCATTCGTTGCCCTCCTCCAGTATCAGAGTGCCAGACCCTCGGCCGGCCCCCTGCGCGAGGCGAGATGGTAGGGGCCCATCGCCCCACAGGGCGTGAGTCTCTGGAGCGGCTTCAGATGGAACTCGTGCGCACTGCGGCGCGAGAGGTCTACAGTGCGTTCTTCCCGCGCGGGATAGTGGGGGCCACTACCTCCACCTCATCATGTCTTGCAATGACCCATCTGCCTTCCTCAATCTCGGCCACCGGGCGCCCGTCGTCGGGTTCGGGAGCTGGGACAACACGTACGGATACGGCTTCGCCCTTTTTGGGAATCGGTAGATTGAGTGCGCGGGCTACGAGCGGATCGTTTTCCTGGTGGCCGAGGATCAGGAACCCCTTCTGCTTCAGCTTTTCGCGGGCGCCGCCGTTTCCTCGTAGGCGCTTCATCGGATCGTCGAGTCCGTGACCCACTGTTTCGATAGTAATCCTGCGAAGTGCGACGCCCTGAACTTCTTGAACTAGTTGAAGAAGGCGGGCCTGCCCAGATGCCCTGCCGTAGTGACCAGTGGCGTGCATGATGCGATCGCATCTATCTGGATCTGATTTGCTGATCTGTAGAAGCTGATTTTCTGCAAGTCGGCCGTGATCGCCCCACAGCCATTTAACGGACGCCTGCCCCATTGGATTTAGCTTCCGCTTCTTGTCGCGATTCTCTGCGCCCAGGCGGGACTCATCCGCTCTGATCAACCCCACCTTCCAGGTGCTCTCCGCATCGTTAGCTGTCACGACCAGGCAGATGTGCCCAACAATCTCAGGGCCGATTTCCCATCCGTTAAGCTTTTGGGAAAATTTGCAGTCAACTTCAATTCCGGCAATCCGATAGTCGGTTACACTTCCGGATTCCAGCCCGAGTCCTCTTTGGAGCTTGATCTCGACTAGCGTTCCCATGAACGTCTTTTCCACTTTATTGAGATCGGTATACTTGAATCGGCCGTCACGGCGCCCGTCCAGTAGCTGATCAAAGGCCTCGCGAATAAAACGCGCTACGATGTCGCCATCTGGATCGATTGCCTGGAGTTCTGCGGCTACCAGGTTCAACTCGACATCGTTAGCAGTGTTCAGTTGATCGGCCATGTGGGTATCTATTCCGATCTGTCTCGAAAATGGTCTTCTAGTCGTAACGTTCGGTGATCTCGCCGTTAAGTAAATGGTCGATCGTGTCACGCAGGACAGCGGCGAAACGTAGCCCTGCGGGGTCGAGCTGGTGGGGCTTCCCATATACGGTGGCCAGGCCCGGGTCCTCGCGGCGGAGGAAATCGGCATGGATGTTGGCTGAAGGTGGTGATGTCCAGGAGGCCAAGGGGGAGGGCTCCTGTTCGATCGGTTGAATGCCAAGCCGTGCCGTCCGGTTACGACAACTCGCGTGTTCCCGACCGTTTGGCCTGGTAGCGGAGCATGCGGAGGGAGGCGTCGTTCGCCGTTGTCGGCGGGATAACTGTGAAGGCGAGAAACACCCGGGACGGGTCAGCTATCCCGTGCGGGGCGGCCGCGCGGAGTCCTGCGTCGTCCGCCGCTTTCTCGACCGCCGCGTAGAGCAGCACAACGCCCGTGCGGCTCCCTAGCGCATGGGGACTCGGAGGCAGTGCGCCAGGCTGTGCCTCCTCGATGAGGCGCTGAGCCCATCGACGGTGCTCAAGGCCGGAGATACGTCCGAACGACACCTTTCCTAGCTGGCGATTACGCCGGACGAGGGAGGCGGGGCCGTGTCCCAGGATGCTCGCCTCAACGCGCCGAGCGGGCGTGGTCTGCGGGGCGACGAGGAGCCAGTCGTCGACAGTGGCGAGTGAACCATCCAGCTGGGCAAGGTAGTTGAGGTGGGGAGCGAAGTGGTTGTGCCCCTCCCACTCCAGTTGGCTCAGTACGCCGATCAGTGACGCGTGAGGGACGACAGTGGCCGTCGCCTGGAAGGTGCGCGTGAGTGGACTACCGCTGTCGGGAGGCAGGGTCAGTGTGACTGCTGGAACATCGAACACGGGCAGCAACGGGCGCCAGCGGTCCGTATTGCGTGCGGTCTGCTCGGCGCTCATCGGGTAGGCGGCCGGCTCGATCGCCTTGCCCGGCGACCGGATCTCGACCAGCTCGGAATTGAACATCTTGTTCCGCGCCGACGGCTTGATCAACGCCAGGTGTTGGGAGACGAGAGGCAGTACGCGCTCGGGCGTCAGCTGCGGCTCGCCATCGATCATGGTTGCGTACTGCGCGAGCTGGGCGCGGAACGCCTCTTCATCCTGGCAGATGGCCTCGAAGGCTTCGTAGAGATCAAGGGTCTTGTCCTTGCCATATGGCTCCTCGCGGCCGATGTAGAGGCGTACCAGATCCCGGTAGCCGTCACGGAAGCCGAACCACCTGCCCATCTGCATCAGGGTGTCGGCCTGCTGCGTCTTGCGGCGGTAATACGTGACGGTCAGGCCTTCGACGGTGAAACCGCGGGAGAGCTTCGTGCCGCCGACAAGGATCTTCCAGACGTTCTTGGTGCGGTCGAAGTCGAGAGCTGCCTGCTCGTAGTCGCGCTCCTTGTCGCCATTGACGATGGTGACCGGGTTACCACCCGCGCTCATGAGCTGACGTGCTCTGCTGACGTAGGGCTTGAGCACGTCGTACGACCCTGGAACCGGTGCGCCTTGGGCGTGCGCGTCGGAGACGGGTATGAAGTCCTCGGTGAACAGTCTCGCCAGTCGTTCGTGGGCCGAACTGCTGCCGTAGTGCTCGTGCCACATCGCGTTCAGCCGAGAGGCCAGAGCCGAGTGATCTGCCATGCGGACCGAGTCGTGGACGAGCATGGTGTGGTGACGGTACTTGGCTTCGGGGATGCCCTGACTGATGCGGTAGAGCTTGACGGCGCCGGAGAGGATGAATGCGTCCAAGGCTTCGAGCAGCCGGTCGTCCGGACCGTCGAACACACCCCGGACATGCGCCTCCTCTTGGGAGTTGGCGACTGTGCGATCGGCAGCGGGGGCTGTCCCGTCCAGGTCGTGGAAGTCCTGGACACCCATGTAGCCCACCGGGCGGGGCAGGGAGATCAGGAAGTCCCTGGGGAAGATGTCCTGGCTGTCGTCCGGGTCGACGAAGACATTGGCGAACGGGGTCGCCGTGTAGCCGACGTACTGTGCGCGGGGAAGCCGCTGGAGCAGCTGCGAGATCAGGCCGTTGATGGCGGTGCGGCTCTCCTTGCCCTCTGTCTGCTTGGCCGGATCGATGGTGTTTACGGACGCCTGGTCTGATTCGTCATCGATGATCAGAACGGGGAGCTCGTGCAGGATGTCGCCCACCCGCTTGAGGTCCATGACGAGCTTGCTGAGGACGGCCTTGTTCTTCTTTACGATCATGACGCGGGCTGCCGCGGGGTACAGATTCACGGGGTCGTGCAAGGGCCGGGCGCGGTCGAGCTTCGGGATGTCCAGGGTGCTGATCCCCTGGCCGAGTCCCTTGTAGTCCTCGTCGCGCGTGGTGAGCCGCTCGATGTTGAAAGCGCCCTGTCCTGATGGCCGACCGTCATGGGAGACGAACTTGTGCGGCCAGTCCTCGTCGTCCTGGTAGTCGATGCCGATCAAGGCGTCGGTGTCGTCAGGGCTGATGCCGCGGAGGATGTTCTCCCTGCCGATCAGCTCCATGTCCAGCCGGCGCTGAGTCTGGCCGCGCAGCAGGTTCAGAGTGCCGCCCAGGACAATGACGAGCCGGTATCCGGCATCGATGGCCTTGGCGATGACACCTGTGAAGTTCGCTGTCTTGCCCGACTGGACGTAGCCGACTACCAAACCGCGGGCGCTGTACGCCTCGGTGCGGGTGGGGTCAGACAAGCGCTCTACGACGCTGTGCGAGGCTTGGTCGAGACTGGCGATGGCGGTCTCGCTCCAGCCCTTCTTGCGGAGTACTCGCTCATACGCCGACCAATAGAAGGTGTGTGCGGCTGCCTTCTCCTTGGAGTACCACCGCTGGAAGTCTCCGCTGATGACGACGGGCTGAGGACCGGTGACGAGAGGCACCGCGGCGTCGAGTGCCTTGCGCACGTCGTCATCGAAGCCGAGATGTGCGTAGGTGTCCGCTCGGCGCTGTTCGCTGCGTGCCGGCGCGTTGGACCAGGGAGCGGTCTCGGCCGTGTCCCAGGACGTCAGTTTCTGGTTCCAGAGAGCTGTCAGATCGGACTGTCTGTCCAGGAGAAGCTCACGGAACCCCTGCAGGTCTTCGTCTGCGGGCTCTTCCGCGTCGGACACTGCGAAGGCGATCTTGGCAAAGTTCTTGGGGCCACGGCTCATCGCCCCCAAGACATCGATGTGCAGATTCAGCAGGTGGTCGTTCACTGGGATTCCTCTCCGCGCGTCATCTCGCAGCGGGCAGCGGAGAGCAGAACGCTGTTCCAGAGAGCCATCTCGTCATCTCGCTGTGCACTGGAGCGGCCCATACGGAAGTTTTTCTCCAGAATCAGATACAGGATGCCTTTGAGGACCGGTGCATCATTCGACCCGGCCCGGCGGCCGGAGTTGAATGCTTGGCGGTATTCCTTGTTGAGGCGTACGACATGATCTTCGCGGTCGATGTCGAAGAAGACATCGGTCGGCATTGCTTCCCAGCGGAAGGTGATCGGATCCTCACCTTCAAGTGCGGGGAGCTCGTCGCGGAGCGTCCGCTTTAGCTTCGGGTCAACCCCCTTGCCGGGCGGAATGACTTCCTTGCGCTGGACCTCGGTCGACCGGCGGGCGGCGTCTCGGTAGACCTTCTCGGCTTCGCCCAGGTACTGCACGAAAGTGCCCCCGTTCCTGTCCCTGGCCTGTTCCAGGCCACGGGTAAAGGCGGGGGTGACGTTGACTCCGTCCTTCTTCACCGTCAGGGAGAAAACCTGGTTCTGCTGCGGTGGCAGGTTGATGGTAATCCGGGCGAGGTTGTGGTGCGCCTCGCCACTGCGGGTTCCGTTCCAGCCGCCTGCCTGTACCAGTCGGTCATTCCGGTAGACGTAGAACCCTTGACGCTCGGCGAGTGGCCCGATCCCACGAAACGCCACGAGGGGAGATTTGGGCGGCCAGATGTGGGCCTCCATCTCCAGTTCACCAAGGCCTTCGATCGGCGCCCTGTACGTACGCGGAAAACCTGCACGGCCCGGGATGCGGTATCCGAAGGGGTTGATCCCCTCGACGCCCCGGTGATCGAGTTCTTCGCGGGTCCGTACGTCCTCGACGACGATGTCGATGTGAAAGTCGCCCCGGTCGAGGAATCGGTGGAGATACAGGCCGAGGTGCGTCTCCAGCCGCTCAATCGTTTCGTTGAGGAAGCGATCTGTCTGCCCGGCCGTGATGGTCCCGAAAGCGCGGACCCCGTCCCACCGGACGATGGTGCCGTGCCAGCCGATCACCCCGTCGTAGCGATCGATGAGATCCTGGCAGTACCTGGCCTCGACGATGTCGCACGTGAAGTCATTCTGTGCCTGGGAGGTGAGCCACCGTCGGCCTGTCGACGGGCTCCGCTGGGTGCGACTGATGACGGTCAGCGCATCTGCATGCGACAACGACGCCGCCTTGAGCCCGGCGCCGAAGTGGCCCAATGCGTCGGCGGAGTACTCCTGTTGTCCGCCGACAGTCATGGCAACGTCGAGCGCCTCGTCGTTCATGCCGTGGCCGTCGTCGACGATCAGCAGGCTCACGAGCCGGTCGTCATCGCGCAGGAAGCTCACCACAACGTTCTGACCGCCGGCGTCGATCGAGTTGTCGATGAGGTCTGCGATGGCTGCTTCGAAGCCGTAGCCCTGGTGGGTCAGCGACTCCACATAGCGGGCGGAGGGCGGAAGGCGCTTGCTTCCGCTCGTGGGCACGTCGAACTGCCAGTCAGGACCGGACTTGTAGGGCAATCGTCTTCCTCGCACACAGGACTGACCTGGGCGTGAGGGGGCCAGTCGGACAGCAATGTGACAACCGTGACGTTACTCCAACCGGCTGACGCGGCGCGAGGAGCAGCCCGAGGAGACGTAGGTCAGTCTTCCCCGTGGCACTCCCCGTAAGTCCGCCCCGACCCACACCAGCACTCCGCCGACCGCGTCGGCGGCCAAGCCGTCGCCCTGGCGCGGGCCGCCAAGGTCGTCGCGTATTGGGGGAGGAGGTCCGCGTTGGACGGGGGTGTGGATTCCGAGGCTGCGAAGGCTTCGTAGGAGGGGACCGTCGCGCGGACGATGCCCAGGTTTGGCGTGCCCGCCTGGGACAGTTCTCGGAGGGACGCCTCGATGTCCGTCAGGTGCGCTCTGTACGTGGGGTACTCGGCTTCCAGTTCCGGGTACGCCGCCAGGAGTTCGTCGAGTTCCGCTTCCGGCCAGTGCAGGACCGCCACCGGGAAGGGGCGGGAAAGGGCCGTGCGGTAGGTGCCCAGTTCCGAGCGGAGGCGGGTGATCTCGGCCTGGAGTTCCGCCGGGTCCGAGGAGCCCAGCGACCAGAGGCGCTTCGGGTCGTGGAGCTCGTCCAGGGGGACCGCCGCCGTGTGGAGCCGGTCCGCCAGGGTGTCCCAGTCGTCGTGGGGCAGCGCCAGCATCCTGCGGATTCTGTGCCTGGTGATGAGGAGGGACTGGGTGGGGTGGGGGAGTGGGGTCGGTCCCTTGGTCAGGAGTTCCGCCGCTTCCGACAGCGTCGACTCCGCCGCCTCCAGCTCGTCGTGGGCCTCCAGCGTCTCCGCCGTGATCTCCCACGGGGCCGCGTCCGCCGGCCTGGCGCGCCGGACGCCGTCGATGATCGCCCGCGCCTCCGCCTCGTGGCCGTACTCCCAGAGGTTCGCTGCCTTCAGCGCCCTGATCAGGTGCGGGTTCGCCGGCTCACTGGAGAGGAGCTCGTCGTAGAGGGCCGTCGCCCCCGGGCGGTCGCCCGCCAGTTCCCGGTGGGCCGCGGCCTGGAGGTACAGCGGTTCCCGGTCTCCCGGGTACTGCGCTGCCGTGCGCAGCAGGCGCTCGGCTTCGGTGATGTGGGCGGCAGGAGTGTCGGGGCGCATGTCTTCACCGTACTGCTGTACGGGCCTGGAGAGTTGGCGCCTCAGCGCTTATCGTGCCCCGCGTGCGGGACAGGGTGCGGGAGCGAGTGCCGGTCGTCGTCCAGGCGAGCGGGCGGCGCCGTAGGGGTGCCCGCGCGCTGTGGGTGTGTGCCGAGACCATCGTCACCTGCGGCGTTCTCGTGCTCCTTCTTGTCGTGCACCAGCTCTGGTGGACCAACCAACAGGCCCGCGCCGAGGCCCGCGAGCAGGTGAGCGTTCTGGAGCGGGAGTGGGAGATCTCTCCCTCAGTGAGTGGTGGGGGTGGTGGGGGTGGTGAGGGTGATCCCGTCGGTGTTGGTGATGTGACGGGCGAGCCTGGAGATGTGGGTGGGGATCTTGGTGGGGGTGAGGTTTCTCCTGAGCCTGTCGCCTCCCGCGGTCCTTCCGGCTCCTCCTCGGCCCCCGCCCCGCCCGCCCCCGACTCCCGCGCCTTCGCCATCCTCCGTATCCCCCGCCTCGGCCTCACCGCCCCCGTCGCCCGCGGCATCTCCAAGCGTTCCATCCTCGACAAGGGGTACGTCGGGCACTACCCCGGCACCGCCGGGCCCGGGCTTCCCGGGAACTTCGCCCTCGCCGGGCATCGCAACACCCACGGCGAGCCCTTCCGGTACGTCAATCGGCTCCGCGAAGGGGACCGCATCACCGTGCGGACCCGTGAGCGGACCTACACCTACCGCGTCGACCAGGTCCTGCCGCAGACCGCTCCCCGTGACGTCGGGGTCATCCGGGCCGTTCCGCGGTCGCTCGTCAAGCCGTCCTACGGGTATTCCACCGCCGGGTCCTATCTCACCCTCACCACCTGCACCCCCGAGTTCAGCAGCGCCTATCGGCTCGTCGTCTGGGCGAAGCTGGTCTCCTAGTTAGGGTCGACCGGGTGATCAGACGTAGGCCCCAGTTGCTCTGGCTTCTCCTCCCGTATCTGTTGTTCGTCGCCGCCCTGCCGCTGGTGAACTCCGTTCCTCTGCTCGTCCTGTGGCTCTTCGGGGCCACCGTCCTCACCCCGTGCGCCGTCGGCCTCGCGCGGCGGGGGGACCGGCGGTGAGCCCCGCCCTCGTCGCCGTGTCCGTCTTCGGCGTCTTCATGGTGCTCACCGTTCTTCTCGGACTTCTCGCCGTGAGGAGGGAAGCCAGTGGTGGGCTCGACGGGTGGTCCGTCGGCGGGCGGTCGCTCGGGCCTGTGTTCATCTGGGTGCTGATGGCGGGGGAGGGGTACACCAGCTTCAGTTATCTCGGCGCCGCCGGCTGGGGCTACAACTACGGCGCCCCCGTGCTGTACGTCGTCGCCTACATGTCCTGTGGGTACGCGGTGGGGTACGTCGTCGGGCCCATGCTCTGGGGGTACGCCCGCAAGCACGGGCTCGTCTCTCTCAGCGACATCACCGCCCACCGCTACCGCAGCCCCTGGCTCGGCGCGGCCGTCGCCGTCCTCGCGACCGTCTTCCTCCTGCCGTACATCCAGCTCCAGATCACCGGCATGGGCGTGGTCGTGTCCACGATCTCGTACGGCACCATCGGCCTCGGCCCCGCCTACTTCCTCGCCTTCGCCGTCACCACCGGCTTCGTCGTGGTCAGCGGGCTCCGCGGCAGCGCCTGGGTCTCCGTCCTCAAGGACGCGCTCGTGATTCTCACGCTGGGGTTTCTCGTCGTGTACGTGCCGCTGCACTACTTCGGCGGGTTCGGGGAGTTCTTCGGGCGGCTCGTCGACGAGAAGAGCGAGTGGCTCTCCCTTCCCGGGCACGGCGGCGAGCAGAGCGGGTACGGCGTCGGCTGGTTCGCCTCCACCACCGTCCTCAACTCCCTCACCGTGGTGATCTTCCCGACCACCGTCGCCGGGTATCTCGGTGCCCGTGACGCCGACACCCTCCGGCGCAACGCCGTCTGGCTCCCCGCCTACAACGTCCTTCTGTTCGTTCCCATGCTCCTCGGCACCGCCGCCCTCTTCGTCGTCCCCGGGCTCGTCGGCGCCGAGTCGAACCTCGCCCTCTTCAAGCTCGTCACCGACTCGCTCCCCGCCTGGGCCGTCGGCCTCGTCGGCGTGGCGGCCGCGCTCTCCTCGATCGTGCCCATGGCCGTGTTCATGCTCGTCATCGGCACCATGTGGGGGCGGAGCGTGCTCTCGCTCGCGCCCCGCCTGCGCCACCGCGAGAAGGGCGCCGCCCAGCTCGTGGTCGTCGTCACGGGGACCCTCGCCCTCGTCATGACGTACACCGCGCCCAACACCCTCGTCCGCCTCTCCCTCATCTCCTACGAAGGCATGGCCCAGCTCCTGCCACTGGTGCTGCTGGGGCTCGTGTGGCGTCGGATGACTGTGCGGGGTGGGGTGTGCGGGCTCGGGGTCGGCGTCGCGGTCGTCTGCGCGCTCGTCTTCTCCGGGAACGATCCGCTGTGGGGCGTCAACGCCGGGCTGCTCGCCCTCGTCGTCAATCTCGCCGTGGCCGTCTCCGTCAGCCTCCTCGGGCCGCCCGAGGTCGGTGACGACCGGGGCGACGAGGACGTCCTCGCCCTGGAGGAGTTCACCGACGCGGCCGTCAGCCCCGCCGCCTCCCCGGCCGGCTCCCCAGTACGAGGGTGATCGCGGCGCCCGTCAGGGCCAGGCCCGCCGAGGCCAGGAGCGCCGTGTCCGGGCCCGCCGTCGTCAGTGCGAGGGTCAGGGCCACGCCCGCCGCGGAACCGATGTAGCGGGCGGTGTTGTTGGCCCCCGAGCCCATCGCCGCCCGCTCCGGCGGTACGGAGTCGACGGCGAGCCGGGGCAGCGCCGCGTTCAGGAGGCCGCTGCCCGCCCCCGCCACGAGGAGGCCGGGGAGGAGGCGCGGCCAGGGGCCTTCCAGGCTTCCGAGGAGGGCCAGGACTCCCGCCGCCGACAAGGCGAAACCCAGGGTCAGTTGGTACGTGGCCGACAGTCGGCCCGCCAGGCGGCGCGCCTGGAGGGCCGCCACGAACGCGGTGCCCGACCAGAGCACGAACAGCCAGGCCGCCCCCAGCGGCGACATCCCCGCCCCGCTCTGGAGCAGCGCGGGCACCACGCTGAACAGGCCGATCACCGCCAGACCCGTGAACAGCGCCCCCAGCGTCGACGCCAGGAACGCCGGCCGGCGCAGGAGCGCCAGGTCGACCATGGGCGTACGGCTCCGGTGTTCGACCGCCACGAAGGTCGCGGTCAGCATGATCGCCGCCAGGAACAGGAGGGCCACCGGCGCCCGCAGCCAGCCGTCCCTGCCCAGTGTGAGCGCGGTGAGCAGTGCCGCCAGGGCGAGGCCGAGTGCGAGGGCGCCGGGGATGTCGGGGCGGGTTCGCTGTTCCGGCTTCGCCGTGTCGGGGGCGAGTGTGCGTGCGCCCGTCGCCGCGATCACCAGCGCGCCGAGGCCCAGCATCGCGTACGCCAGGCGCCAGTCCACCAGGCTCAGCGCGCCCGCGAGCAGCGGGCCGAGCGCGATGCCGCCGCTCACCGACGCCCCCCAGACGCCGGTCGCCCTGATCCGGTCGCGGCCCGAGGGGTACGCGTCGGCCAGCAGGCCCAGGCTGCCCGCGAGGACCGCCGCGCTCGCCGCGCCCTGCGCGATCCGCGCCAGGGTGAAGACGAGGGTGGAGCCCGCGAAGGCGCCGAGGCCGGTGGTGACGCCGAGGGCGAGGGTGCCGAGGAGGAAGACCCGGCGCCGTCCGTGCGCGTCGGCGAGGCTGCCGGCCACCAGGAGGAGGACCGCGAGGCCGAGCGGCGTGCCGTTGAGCAGCCAGGCGCGGGCCGAGTGCGGGGTCCCGAAGGCGGCGGCCGTGTCGGGGAGCGTGAGCATCGGGGCCGTGTAGTTCATCAGCGCGACGGCCGTGGCGGCGCCGGTGACGGCGAGCGTGGTGGAAGGGCGGGCCGGCCGTGTGCGCGCAGGGGCGCCGGGAGTGGTGGCGAGCTGGGGCATGGCAGGGACCTCCGCCCGTCAGTCGATACGACGGTCAGTCGATACGACACCGTCGGTTCGGTGAATGAACCCAAGCTATCAGCTCAGTTCGTTCACTGAACCTTGAACGGGTACCATGGAGCCATGGCTCTCGGCAAGGACTACGCCCACCAGCAGTGCTCCATCGCCCGCGCCCTCGAGGTCGTCGGCGAGCGCTGGACCCTCCTCGTCGTCCGCGACGCCTTCTACGGCGTCCGCCGCTACAACGACTTCCTCGTTCACCTCGGCGTCCCCCGCGCCGTCCTCGCCGCCCGCCTCCAGGCCCTCGTCGAGGCCGGCGTCCTCGACAGGCGGCGCTACCAGGAGTCGCCGCCGCGCGACGAGTACGTGCTCACCGAGCGCGGCCTCGCCCTCTGGCCCGTCCTGCGCTCCCTCGGCGCCTGGGGGCGGGTCGAGGTCCCCGGAGCCGTACCGGTGCGCCACTTCCACCACGCCGTCTGCGGCACCGAGCTCGGCCCGTACGGCGAATGCCCCGCCTGCCGCGTCCCCGTGCCGCCCGCCGACGTCGAGATGCGGCCCGGCGCCGGGCTCGACCCGGACCCGGGCGACCCGGTCGGCCGCGCCCTGCTCCGGCCCCGCCGGCTGCTCGATCCCGTCGCTCCGCTCGATTCCGCCGGGCGCGGGAACTCCTGATCGAGCCCGTGCGTCTTCTGGGTGGGAAAGATCGAGAGGCGATCGAGAGACGTGCGAGAGGGGGGCGAGGGATGACTGTCAGGAGCCTGCTCCTGCGCGTGCTCGCGCCGCTTTTCTCCCTCCTCGCCCTCGCCGGCCTCCTCCTCTCCGACGGCGCGGGCCTCGCCGCCGTCGTCCTCGCCGCGACCAGCGTCGTCTGCGCCCTGATCGGCGCCCCGACGGCTCCCGCCGTCCCGGCCACCCGTGTCCGTACGGCGATACGTGACCGTGAGCGGCGTACCGCCTTCCTGCCCCAGCGCGATCCCGACGCCGCCGGGCGCCGCAGACCCCGAGCTCCCGGCCGTCCCCTCCCGACGGCCGCGTAGGGAGCCCACGCCGGAGCCCCGCACGAGGGGGCGCCCGCACACCGGAAGGTCCTCACGCGGATCCGTCATGCCGAGACCCGAATCTCTCCCGGCACGACGAGACCCCACGGAGGGCTCCCTTGTCCGTTTTCGCTTCCCTGGTCGAGCGGCTCGCCGACCTGCTCCAGCCGCTCTTCGCCACCACCGCCACGGCCGCCGCGATCATCCTCTTCACGATGCTCGTACGCCTCGCGGTCCACCCGCTGTCCCGGGCGGCGGCCCGCGGTCAGAAGGCCCGCACCCGCATCGCCCCGCAGCTCGCCGCCCTCCGCAAGAAGCACGCCAAGAACCCCGAGCGCCTCAAGAAGGCGATGCTGGAGCTGCACGCCGAGGAGAAGGTCTCGCCCTTCGCCGGGATCCTGCCCAGCCTCCTCCAGGCGCCCGCGTTCCTCCTGATGTACCACCTGTTCTCCGGTGACCGGATGGCCGGGCACACACTCTTCGCCGCCCCGCTCGGCGACCACTGGGCCGACGCCCTCTCCCACGGCGGCGTGTTCGGTCCGGCGGGCCGGGTCTACCTCGTCCTCTTCGCGGTCGTCACCGCCGTGGCCGTCTTCAGCTACCGCCGCACGAAGCGGCAGCTCGCCGCCCAGCCCCTCGACCTGGGACAGCCCACGCCCGGCGCGGGCGCGATCGCCAAGGTGATGCCGCTGCTCTCCTTCGCCACCCTGATCACCGTCGCCGTCGTCCCCCTCGCCGCCGCCCTCTACGTCGTCACCAGCACCACCTGGAGCGCCGTCGAGCGGGCCTTCCTCTTCCGGGAGGAGAAGGAGCCGGCCGCCGGGAAGGAGCCCTCCGGCGCCGTTGCTACTCGCGCGTAAGGGTCCAGTGCGTGAACGGGGTCTTGCAGAGTGACCCGATGTCTTGGAGGATCGACCAATCCTCCGATGGCCGCACTCCATCGGCCGGGGCACCCTCAGGGCCCTTCCCGGGCCCACCTCGACCACCGGGAGAAGACCATGAAGCTGCTGCGTGTAGGCCCGCCGGGAGCCGAGCGTCCCGCCCTGCTCGACGAGGACGGCACCCTTCGCGACCTGTCCGCGCTCGTCGACGACATCGACGGCAATCTGCTCGCCGACGCCTCCACGCTCGACCGGATCCGCGGCGCGGCCGGGGCCGGTGTGCTGCCCGAGCTCGACGCGACCGGGCTGCGCGTCGGCCCGCCGGTCGGCCGGATCGGCAAGGTCGTGTGCATCGGGCTGAACTACCACGGCCACGCCGCCGAGACCGGCCAGGCCACCCCGGCCGAGCCCGTCGTCTTCCTCAAAGCCGTCGACACCGTCGTCGGCCCGGACGACACCGTGCTCGTGCCGCGCGGCTCGGTGAAGACGGACTGGGAGGTGGAGCTCGCGATCGTCATCGGCCGCACCGCCCGCTACCTGGAGACCGACGAGGAGGCCCTCGCGCACGTCGCCGGCTACGCGGTCGCCCACGACGTCTCCGAGCGCGAGTGGCAGATCGAGCGCGGCGGCACCTGGGACAAGGGCAAGAACGCCGAGACGTTCAACCCGCTCGGCCCCTGGCTCGTCACCGCCGACGAGGTGCCCGACCCGCAGGCCCTCTCCCTCCGCCTCTGGGTCAACGGCGAGCTCAAGCAGGACGGTCACACCTCCGACCAGATCTTCCCGGTCGCGGAGGTCGTCCGGTACGTCAGCCGGTTCATGACCCTCTACCCGGGCGACATCATCAACACCGGCACGCCCGCCGGCGTCGCCATGGGGCAGCCGGAGCCCAAGCCGTACCTGCGCGCCGGTGACGTCGTCGAGCTGGAGGTCGAGGGCCTCGGCCGGCAGCGGCAGGAGCTCAAAAGCGCCTGAGGCCGGAGTGCGGGCCGCCTGAGGTTGGCGCGCGGATCGTCTGACGGCTGTGCGCGGATCGCCTGACGGCGGCGCGCAGGCCGCCTGAGGTCGCCTGACGGTGGCTTGAACACTCTGGCGTGAAAACGGCGGCGTCCCGCGTGGGGCGTCGCCATTTTCGTGTGGTTTTTGCATATTGCCCGGTATGGAACAAGACACGCACGACCGGCGGCCCGCCCGGCGCCGCCTCGCCGTCATCGCCGCGGCCACGGTCGGGGCCACCGCCCTGGTCGGCGCGCTGGCCGTCAACGGCTTCGCCGATCCGCTCCCCGGTGGCCTCGGCCCCTGTCTGCCGGGCAACTGCCCGCCCGACGGCTACCCGCCCATCAACAGCGGTGGCGTCGTCTTCCGCGACAACAACATCAACATCTTCGTGGGGGGCGACTTCCTCGTCCGCGAGGCCGCGGCCGAGGCCGAGGGCAAGGTCGTCGTCCTCGGCGGCTTCGACCAGAACAAGCGCGCCGGCGTCTCGAGCGTCTACAACGTCGGCATTGTCGGAGCCGGCTCGCGCATCCCGCCCGACGACGACACCGACTTCCTCACCGTCGGCAAGGACCTGACGGTGGCCTCCGGCCAGTCCCTCCTCGCCGAGGAGGGCGACGTCAAGGGCGTCGTACGGTACGGGGGCCTGCTCTCCGGGACGGTGAACCCCACCCCGGTCCACGACGCCGGGGCCGCCGACCCGTACACCGCCCTCCGCGGGCAGCTCACCGACGCCAGCCAGTGCTACGCCTACGTGAACGGTGCCTCCCGCACCGCCACCGGAACCGCCTCCAACAACGACTACGAGACCCTCTTCACCGGTGACGGCACCTCGGATCTCCAGGTCTTCAACGCCGACTTCGACCTGGAGTCGGCGAGCGGCGCGCAACAGGGCATCCGCTTCGCGAACATCCCCGCCGACGCGACCGTCCTCGTCAACGTCCTCGGCGCCGACCGCACCGTCGACACGTTCATCGCCGGGCTGCCGGACGGACTGCGCGACCGTGTCCTGTGGAACTTCCCGGACGCGACGACGGTCAAGTTCGAGGGCACGGCCCAGTTCGCGGGCAGCGTGCTCATCGGCAACCAGGCCAGTACGGCGACGGTCACGATGCCCGGCACGAACGGCCGGTTCTTCACCACCGGGAACCTGACGCACGCCTCGGAGGTCGACGGCGGCGGCGGCCAGGAGATGCACGCCTACCCGTTCAACGGCGACCTCCCGTCCTGTACGGATCCCACGCCGACGCCCACCCCGACCGACCCGACGCCGACACCTACCGACCCGACGCCGACCCCGACCGACCCGACCCCGACGCCGACGGATCCCACGCCGACCCCGACCGACCCGACCCCCACGCCGACGGACCCGACGCCCACCCCCACGGACCCCACGCCGACACCTACGGACCCGACGCCGACCCCGACCGACCCCACCCCGACGCCCACCGACCCCACGACCGGCGGTCACACGTCGGGCGGCCACACGGGCGGCGGTGACTCCGGCGGATACGGCGACTCCGGCGGCAACCACGGCCCGCACGGCGGCGGACAGCTGCCCGAGACCGGCGCGGGCACCGGGAAGATCGTCATGGGCGCCACCGCGGCGGGCCTCGCCCTCGGCGGCGGCATCCTCGTGGCCGTCAGCCGTCGCCGGAGGCGTACGAACTGAGCAGCCGCTCCAGCGCCTCGACGACCAGCGCGTGGTCCTCGGCCTGCGGCAGGCCCGAGACCGTGACCGAACCGATCACCCCCGCGCCCTCGACCGCGACCGGGAACGCACCGCCATGGGCGGCGTACCGGTCGGGGTCGAGGCGCGAGGACGCCTCGAAGGTCGTCCCCTTGGCGCGGAACCGGGCGCCGACCAGGAACGAGCTCGCGCCGTACCGCTCGACGACCCGGCGCTTCCGGTCGATCCAGGCGTCGTTGTCCGCGCTGGACCCCGGCAGCGCACAGTGGAACAGCTGCTGCGCGCCCCGCCGGATGTCGATCGCGACGGGCGCCCGCCGCTCCCTGGCCAGGCCGACGAGGAGGCTGCCGAGCGTCCAGGCGTCCTCGTACGTGAAGCGGGGGAGGACCAGGCGGGCCTCCTGGGCCTCCAGTTCGGGGATCTCGCTCACAGGGCCACCGTGATTCCCTCGCGGGCCGACCGCTTCGCCGCCTCCAGGACGTCGAGCGCGGCGGCGGCCTCGTGCGCGGTGACCGGGTTCTCCCCGGTGCCGCGGAGGGCGGCGGCGACGGCCGCGTAGTAGGCCGGGTAGGCGCCGGGCAGCGACGGGACCGGGGTGCCGCCGCCGGTCAGCGGGGACTCCCCGGAGCCGAGCCGCCCCCACAGCTCCTCCGGCTCCATGCCCCAGACCGTGCCCGGCACGGGCCGCAGGCCCTCGCGCAGGGCCGCCTCCTGCGGGTCGAGCCCGTACTTCACGAAGCCCGCGCGCTGCCCGAGCACCCGGAAACGGGGGCCGAGCTGGGCGGTGGTGGCGCTCACGTAGAGATGGGAGCGGACCCCGTTGGCGTGCGTGACGGCGAGGAAGGTGTCGTCGTCGGCGGCGGCGCCCGGGCGGCGTACGTCCGACTCGGCGTACACCGAGACCGCCGGGCCGAAGAGCACGAGGGCCTGGTCGACGACGTGGCTGCCCAGGTCGTACAGCAGCCCGCCGATCTCCTCGGGCGCGCCCGACTCCCGCCAGCCGCCCTTGGGCTGCGGGCGCCAGCGCTCGAAGCGGGACTCGAAGCGCTGGACCTCGCCGAGCGCGTCCTCGTCGAGGAGGCGGCGGAGGGTCAGGAAGTCGTTGTCCCAGCGGCGGTTCTGGAAGACCGAGAGCAGCAGGCCCCGCTCCTCGGCGAGGGCGGCGAGGCCGCGCGCCTCGGCGGCGGTCCCGGCGAGCGGCTTGTCGACGACGACCGGGATGCCGGCCTCCAGGGCGGCGGTCGCGACCGCGACGTGCGTCTTGTTGGGGGAGGCGACGACGACCAGGTCGAGCTCGTCCGCCGCCCCCCGCTCCCACAGCTCCTCCGGGGAGGTCACGACCCGTACGCCGGGGTGGGCGGCGCGGGCCTCGGCGGCCCGCTCCGGATTGCCGGTGGTGACGGCGGCGAGGACGAGGTCCTCGGAGGCGGCGATCAGCGGGGCGTGGAAGACGGAGCCCGCGAGGCCGTAGCCGACGAGTCCGACGCGGAGGGGGGTGCGCGGGGTACGGGGGTCGGTGCCAGTCATGTGAGTCACTTAAGCAACGCTGTTGCCAAAGTGCAAGCGACCGCGACAATGGGGGCGTGAAGAGGGAGCAGAGGGACCAGGGCGGCGTGAACGTACCGGCGCTGCGCAGCCACAACGCGGCGCTCGTGCTCGACCTCCTGCGCACGGCGGGGGAGGCGGGGATCAGCCGTCTGGAGCTGGCCGAGCGGACCGGTCTCACCCCGCAGGCTGTCAGCAAGATCACCGCCAGGCTCCGGGCCGAGGGCCTCGCGGCGGAGGCGGGCCACCGTGCCTCGACGGGCGGCAAACCCCGCACGGTCCTGCGCCTGGCACCCTCCGCCGGGTACGCGGTCGGCGTCCACCTCGACCGCGACGAGCTGACGACCCTCCTGACGGACCTCGCGGGCACGGTCGTGACCCTCCGCCGGCACCCGGTCGACCTGGGGGAGGGGGCGGGGCGGGTCCTGGACGCGGTGACGGGGGAGGTGCGGGCGCTGCTCGCGGAAGGGGCCGGTGAGCCCACCGGGGAGGGCGAGCCCGCCGGGGAGGGCGAGCCCGTCGGTCCCGTCCTCGGGGTCGGCGTCGCCATGCCCGGGCCCCTGGATCATCGCGCCGGGGTGCCCGGCCGCGTGACCGGCTTCCCCGCCTGGGACGGGCATCCGGTACGGGACGAACTGGCCCGGCGCCTCGGGCTGCCCGTCGTCCTCGACAAGGACACGAACGCCGCCGCCCTCGGCCTCGCCCTGCGGCCCGCCGCCCCCGGTTCCTTCGCCTACGTCCACCTCGGTACGGGGCTGGGCGCCGGGCTCGTCCTCGGCGGCGTGCCGCTGCGCGGGGACAGGACCGGGGCGGGCGAGCTCGGGCACCAGACCGTCCAGCTCGACGGGCCCCCGTGCGATTGCGGCGGGCGCGGCTGCCTGGAGGTCCTCTGCCTCGCGGCGGTCGCGCGCGGCGAACTCGCCGAGGCCGCGCGGATCCTCGGCGCGGGCGCGGCCAACCTCGTACGGCTCCTCGACATCGATCAGGTCCTGCTGGGCGGGCGGGTGGTGCTCGGCGCGCCGGAGGTGTTCGCCGACGGGGTCCGGGAGGTCCTCGCCGGGCTCGGGCTCCCGACGCCGGTCGCCGTGGCCGCGGCCCCCCAGGCGGTGGCGGTGGGCGCGGCGTGGCTCGTTCTCGGTCCGATCTTCGGACAATAGGCTGATCGGGCGGATTGCTCGGGCTGTCCGGGGGTGCGAGCGGTGTCGCTGCCCGGCCCGCCCGCCCGTGCGTGGCAGCGTCGCGGCCGACCCGTACGCCCGCGAGCAGCAAAGGCAGCCACCCCATGGGACCCGCCCCCCTGCGCCAGCGCACCGCCCTCGCCGTGACCGCGACCCTGGCCGCGTCGGCCAGAGCGACCGCGAAGACGGCGGCCGTCTCGGCGGCTGTTTCGGCGGTCACCGCGACCGCTGCCCTCGCCCTCACGGCCCCCGCCCTCGCGACCCCGGCCCCGGCGGCGCTCGCCGCAGCGCCCCCGGCCCTCGACGCCCAGGCCCCCGGCGCAGCCGCCTTCGTCCCCGGCGCCCCGCCCCCCGGCGCAGCCGCCTTCGTCCCCGGCGCCCCGCCCCCCGGCGCAGCCGCCTTCGTCCCCGGCGCCCCGCCCCCCGGCGCAGTCCCCGGCACCCGACCGCCCGGCGCCCCCGCGCCCCCCGCACCCAGCGCCTCCGCGCCCCCCGCGTTCAACGCCCCCGCGCCCGACGCCCCGGCCCCCGTCGACCCCGCCCCCGTCGCGCCCCCGCCCGACCCGCCGGCCCCCTCCTGCGGTACGGCCGCCGACGGCGGGTTCCCGCTCGCGACCCGGATCCACGGCGGCCCGGACGACTACGCCGCCGGCGGCCCCCTCCGGGCCTGGAAGCTCGACCTCACGAACACCACCGACACGTCCTGCACCGGCGTCCACCCCGTCCTCGTCCTCGCCGACAGCGACCGGGACCGCGCCCTCCGGCCCGCCCAGATCCGCTTCGAGTTCTACGACGAGGGGTCGGCCCGCTGGTGGCCCGTGGTCTTCGAGACGACCGAGGCGGCCGAGAACGTGGGCGTGTTCGCCGACTTCGGCGGCTTCGCGGTCCCCGCGGGCCGGACCCTCACCGTCCCCGTACGGCTCGCGTTCCGCGAGGACACCGCCCCCGACGAGGTCGTCGTGAGCGCGGCGGTCGTCCAGCGCCGAGGCGCCGACGGCGACTGGGTCGGCGCCTCCGGCGACTACCGCCTGACCGTCGGCCCTGTCGCACCCGACGCGTCCGGTACGCCCGAGCCGACCGCCGAAGCGGCCGAGCCGCCGGGCCGGACCCCTGCGGAGCCGAAGGTCCCGAATCCGAAGGGCGCGGACACCGGCGCTCCGAGGCCTGAACTCGCCCGCACCGGACGGGAGTCCGGCGAGCAGGCCCTCGTCCTCGCCCCGTTCGCCGCCGCGCTCGTCCTGCTCGGCGCCGGCCTCGTCCGTACCGCCCGGCGCACGGTCCGCCGGACCGCCCGCAACGCCGTCCCCGGTACCGCTCCCTAACCGCCCGCCCCCGTCGCGCCCCCCGTCACCCCCGGCACCCCTGAGCCACGTTCCGTACACCTCCCCGTTCATCACCGTCTGCGACGATCCCTCCGTGAACTACCAGACCGCCCCCGCCGACCCCGGCGCCCCCGTCCGTTCCGGCGTTCCCGAGCACGGCAGGGTTCCCAAGTACTACGCCGTGAAGGCGAAACTCGCCCTGCTCGTCGACGAGTTGGGGGAGGGCGGGCTGCTGCCCACCGAGCGCGACCTCGCCGTCCGGTACGAGGTGTCCCGCGAGACCGTCCGGCAGGCGCTGCGCGAACTGCTCCTGGAGGGCCGGGTGCGCCGCCAGGGCCGGGGCACGGTCGTCGCGGGTCCCAAGCTCGAACAGCCCCTCTCGCTCGCCAGCTACACGGAGGGCGTCCGCCGGCAGGGCCGCCGCCCCGGCCGCAGCCTGATCTCCCTCGACCGCTTCCCTTGCCCGGAGGCGCTCGCGCCGGAGATCGGCGCCGAACGCGGCGAGCCCGTCTGGCACATGGAGCGCGTGCTGCTCGCCGACGACGAGCGGGTCGGCCTGGAGAGCACGTACGTCACCGTGGCCCGCGCCCCGCGCCTGGACGTCGACTTCGACCCGGACTCCTCCTTCTACGCCTACCTCCACGACCACCTCGGCGTGACCTTCGGCGACGCCGACGAGCGGATCGAGACCGTGCTCGCGACCCCGCGCGAGGCCCTGCTCATCGGGACCCCGCCCGCGCTGCCGATGCTGCTGCTCCACCGCGTCTCCCGGGACACCTCCGGGCGTCCCCTGGAGCGGGTCCGCACCCTCTACCGCGGTGACCGGTTCAGCTTCACGGCGCACCTGGGCCGCCAGGACTGACCCCGACCACAGGCGCCCACGCCCGCTCGAACATCACAGAACGGTAACGGGTCTGGTCCAAGCTTGTCGGGCCGTTCACCGTCCCGTTGCCCACCGGATCCGTCCGGGCCACCCGCCGCCACGACCGTTTCGGCCATGAAGGTGATCGTCGTAGGAGCCGGCGTGGTGGGAACCATGCACGCCTGGCACGCAGTGGAACGCGGCCATGAGGTCGTACACATCGAGCGCGAGGCGGAGGCGCGCGGAGCGTCCCTCCGCAACTTCGGCCAGATCTGGGTGAGCGGACGCGCGGGCGGGGAGGAGCTCGACACCGCCCTGCGCGCCCGCGAACTGTGGGAGGGCATCGGGGCCCGCGTCCCCGGGCTCGGCTTCCGGGCCATCGGCTCCCTCACCCCCGTACGCAACGACCTGGAACTGGCCGTCGCCGAAGCCGCCCTCGCACGGCCCGACGCCGCCGCCCGCGGCTACAAGCTGCTGACGGCGGACGAGGCCCGCGCGGTCAACCCCGCCCTGCGAGGGGAGTTCGAGGCCGCCCTCTGGTGCGAGCGGGACGCGGCCGTCGAGCCACGCCTCGCCCAACTCGCCCTCCGTGAGGCGCTGCTGGCCACCGGGAAGTACACCTTCCTGCCGAACCGCGAGGTCCGGGACGTCGTCGGCAGGGGCGCCGTCCGTGACGACCGGGGCGAGACGCACACCGGCGACGCCGTCGTCCTGTGCACCGGCGCCTGGCTCTCCGGCCTCGTCCGCGAGGTCGCCGGCGAGATACCCGTCCGCCGGGTCCGCCTCCAGATGATGCAGACCGAGCCCCTCGGCGAGCCGCTCACCACCTCCGTCGCCGACGCCGACTCCTTCCGCTACTACCCGGCGTACGCCTCCGAGGCGCTCGACGACCTCAACGCCGGTCAGCCGCAGGACCCGACCGCCGCCGCCCACAAGATGCAGCTCCTCATGGTGCAGCGGCTCGACGGCGGACTGACCATCGGCGACACCCACGAGTACGAGCACCCCTTCGCCTTCGACACCCTCGAAGACCCCTACGAGCACCTCACCCGCGTCGTCGAGTCGTTCCTCGGCCGCCCGCTGCCGAAGATCAGGCGCCGCTGGGCCGGGGTGTACGCGCAGTGCGTCGACACCAGCCGGGTCGTGCACCGCCAGCAGGTCGGCGACGGGGTGTGGCTGGTGACCGGGCCCGGCGGGCGCGGCATGACCTGCTCGCCCGCCATCGCCGAGACGACCGCGAACGAACTGGGCTGGTGACACCGATGACCAAGAACGACCCGATGAACCTCGTCGTCCTCGACATGGCCGGCACGACCGTCGCCGACGGCGGCCTCGTCGAGCGGGCCTTCTCCGCCGCCGCCGAGCGCCTCGGCGAGGACCCCGCCACGATGATCGACTACGTCCGCGCCACCATGGGCGAGTCGAAGATCTCCGTCTTCCGCCACCTCTTCGGCGGCGACGAGAACCGCGCCAAGCAGGCCAACCTCGCCTTCGAGGAGGCCTACGGAGAGCTCGTCTCCGGCGGCCTGATCGCACCGATCCCCGGCGCGGCCGAGGCCGTCGCCACGCTGAAGGAGCAGGGCAGGAGCGTCGTCCTCACCACCGGCTTCGCCCGGGTCACCCAGGACGCCATCCTCGACGCCCTCGGCTGGCGCGACCTCGTCGAGCTGACCCTCTGTCCGGCCGACGCCGGCGGCCGGGGCCGCCCCTACCCGGACATGGTCCTCGCGGCCCTCCTCCGTACGGGCGCGGTGGACGACGTCCGGCGGATCGCGGTCGCGGGCGACACCTCGTACGACATGCTCAGCGGCTCCCGCGCGGGCGCCGGGATCGTGGCGGGCGTCCTCACCGGCGCCCACGACGAGGCCGCCCTCGAGGAGCACGGCGCCACCCACGTCCTCGCCTCGATCGCCGAACTCCCCGCACTCCTCCGGGAGCTGGAGGCATGAACAGCGGTATCCGCTTCGAGGGCGTCTCCGTCGCGTACGGCGGCACCACCGTCCTGGACAGCCTCGACCTGACCGTCGAACCCGGCGAGGTCATGGCCCTCCTCGGGCCCTCGGGATCCGGCAAGACGACCGCGCTGCGGGCCGTCGCCGGGTTCGTGCGGCCGGCCTCCGGGCGGGTGTTCATCGGCGGCCAGGACGTCACCGCCCTCCCGCCGTACAAGCGGGGCATCGGCATGGTCGTCCAGCAGTACGCCCTCTTCCCGCACCTGCGCGTCGACGCCAACGTCGCCTTCGGCCTCAAGGCCCGGAAGGCGCCCAAGGCCGAGATCCCCGCCCGGGTCGCCGAGGCCCTGGAGATGACGGGCATGGCGGCGTACGCGCGCCGCTACCCCCGCGAGCTCTCCGGCGGGCAGCAGCAGCGCGTCGCCATCGCCCGCGCCCTCGCGATCCGGCCGCGCGTCCTCCTCCTCGACGAACCGCTCTCCGCCCTCGACGCCCAGCTCCGCTCCGGCATGCTCGCCGAACTGGCCAGACTGCACCGCGAGTTGCCCGACGTGTCGATCCTGTACGTCACCCACGACCAGGTCGAGGCGCTCACCCTCGCCGACCGGATCGCCGTCATGGACAAGGCCCGGCTCCAGGACTGCGGCACCCCGCAGGACCTGTACCGCCGCCCGCGTACGGAGTTCACGGCGTCGTTCGTCGGCAACGCCAACCTGCTGCCGGTGACGGTCGGCGCGGACGGGGTGGCCTTCGCGGGCACCGAGCTGAAGGTCCCCACCGACGGGGTGGCCGCCGGCGCGAGCGCCACCCTCTGCGTCCGCCCGCACCTGGTCGGCCTCGGCGAAGGACCGAACGCGCTCCGGGGCCGCATCACCGAGGTCCAGTGGCGCGGCTCCACCCACCGGCTGTACGTCGAGGTCGGCGGCCACCGCGTGAAGGCGGACGTGCGCGAACTCCGGGAGACCCCGGCGCTCGGCACCGAGGTCGCGCTCCACTTCGCCCCGCACGACGCGGTGCTGCTCGGCGCGGGGGTGACGGATGGCTAGCGCCGTGCGGATCGCCGCCCCGGCGGCGACGGACCAGGGGCCCGGCCGGTCCACGAGGACGCCCCGCTCCCTCCCCGCCTGGGTCTGGGCCCTGCCCCCCGTCGCCGTCCTCGCGCTCGTCTTCCTCTACCCCCTCGCACTGGTCGTCCAGGAGTCCCTGGCGCCCGGCGCGTACGCCGACGTCTTCGCCTCCGAGTCCTTCCGAGAGGCCCTCGTCACCACCGTGTGGCTCGCCGTCGCCTCCACGATCGGCTGCCTCGTCCTCGGCTTCGCGCTCGCGCTCGTGATCGCCTTCGTGCCCTTCCCCGGCGGGAAGGCGGTCGCGAAGTTCATCGACGTCTTCCTCTCCTTCCCGTCGTTCCTGATCACGCTCGCCCTGCTGTTCCTCTACGGCACGGTCGGCATGGCCAACGGCGTCTGGACGGACGTCACCGGCGACACGACCGGCCCCTTCCAGTTCCTCACCACCCCCTGGGGCGTCCTCCTCGCCGAGATCACGTACTTCACGCCCTTCGTGATGCGCCCGCTCCTCGCCGCGTTCTCGCAACTGGAGACCGCCCAGCTGGAGGTGGCGTCCTCCCTCGGCGCGAGGCCGCTCCGCATCATCCGGCAGGTGATCCTGCCCGAGGCGCTCCCCGCGCTCGCCGCGGGCGGCAGCCTCGTCCTCGTCATGTGTCTCAACGAGTTCGGGATCGTCCTCTTCACCGGAGCCAAGGGCGTCACGACCCTCCCGATGCTCGTCTACAGCAAGGCGATCCTCGAATCCGACTACGCCGCCGCCTGCGTCGTCGCCGTCGTCAACGTCGCGCTCTCCGTGGGCCTCTACGTCCTCTACCGGGGGGTGAGCCGCCGTGCTGGTGCATAGCCGTACGGGCAAGTGGACGGCCTGGGCGCTGTTCGCGGTCCTCTTCGTCCCCCTCTTCGCCCTGCCCCTGCTCGTCATCGTCGCCGCCTCGTTCTCCACCCACTGGTCCGGCGCCTTCCCCTCCGGCCCCACCACCGCCCACTACACGGCGGCCGTGCGCGGGGAATCCCTCCAGGCGCTCACCACCAGCCTGGTCACCGCCGTCACCGCGAGCCTGATCGCCCTGACCGTCGGCACCTGGGCGGCGCTCGCCTCGGCGGCGATGGGCAAGCGGGGCCGCAGGATCCTCGACGCCCTGTTCATGCTGCCGGTCGCCGTGCCGTCCGTCGTCGTCGGACTCGCCGTCCTCGTGGCCTTCTCGCAGCCGCCGGTGCTCCTCAACGGCACGCGCTGGATCGTGATCCTCGCCCACACCGTGCTCGTCACGGCCTTCGCCCACCAGTCGGTCTCGGCGGCCATCCGCCGCCTCGACCCGATGTACGAGCAGGCGGCGGCCAGCCTCGGCGCCCGCCCCGCGTACGTCCTGCTCCGCGTGCGGCTCCCGCTCCTGCTGCCGTCCCTGAACGCGGCGGCCGGGCTCTGCTTCGCCCTGTCCATGGGCGAGCTGAGCGCCACGATGATGCTCTACCCGCCGGACTGGCTGCCGCTTCCGGTGCTCATCTTCACGGCCACCGACCGGGGTTCGCTCTTCACCGGTTCGGCCCTCGCCGTGGTCCTCATGGCCGCGACCCTGCTGGCCCTGCTCGCCGTCTCCCGGATCCGTACCAGAGCTTCCTTCCGCTAGTCCGCAGTCCGCCAGTCCGCCAGTCCGCAGTCCGCCAGTCCGCATTCCGCTAGGAGAAAACGACGTTATGCGTACGTACGCCAAGCCGATCGCCGCCGTCACCGGCGCTCTCGCCCTCGCCTCCACGCTCACCGCCTGCGGCGGCTCCTCCGCCGCCTCCGACGAGAAGATCGTCACCGTCTACAGCGCCGACGGCCTCAAGGGCGAGGCGGGCGACGGCTGGTACGACAAGGTCTTCAAGGACTTCGAGAAGCAGACCGGCATCACGGTCAAGTACGTCGAGGGCGGCTCCGGCGAGATGGTGCAGCGCGCCCTCCGCGAGAAGAGCAACACCCAGGCCGACGTCATCGTGACCCTGCCGCCCTTCATCCAGCAGGCCGACTCCAAGGGCCTGCTCCAGGCGTACGAGACCAAGGGCGCCGACCAGGTCGGCGGTGGCGACAAGTCCGGCGACGGCAAGTGGACCTCGGTCGTCAACAACTACTTCGGCTTCATCCACAACAAGAAGGAGCTGCCGGCCGCCCCCAAGAGCTGGGAGGAGCTGCTCGACGCGAAGTACAAGAACAAGCTCCAGTACTCGACCCCCGGCGTCGCGGGCGACGGCACCGCCGTCCTCATCAAGGCCATGCACGACTTCGGCGGCCAGGAGCCGGCCCTGGAGTACCTGAAGAAGCTCCAGGCCAACAACGTCGGCCCGTCCTCCTCCACCTCCAAGCTCGCCCCGAAGGTCGACAAGGGCGAGCTGCTCGTCGCCAACGGCGACGTCCAGATGAACTTCGCCCAGGCCCGGTCCATGCCGAACCTCGGCATCTGGTTCCCGGCGAAGGGCGCCGGCAAGCCGACCACCTTCGCCCTGCCGTACGCGGCGGGCCTGGTCGACAAGGCCCCGCACGCCGACAACGGCAAGAAGCTCCTCGACTTCATGCTGAGCGAGCAGGCCCAGCGCGAGGTCAGCGCGATCGGCGGCGGCTTCCCGGCCCGCAAGGACGTCAAGCCCACCGACGCCAACGCGATCGAACTCGCCAAGCTCCTCGAAGGCGTCGAGATCTTCGAGCCGGACTGGGCCGACATCGACAAGAACCTGAAGACGTACGTCGACGGGTGGAAGTCCGCGACCGGAAGCTAAGAGTTCACCGTACGACTCTGGAAAGCCTCCGTAGATCGCGGAAAGATAACGGGTACGAACCAACGCCCCTGAGAAATCAGGGGTGTTGGCGCACGTTCGCCCCCTATCGACCTCTGACGGAGGACTCCGACATGCCGATCACCGGCATCCCCCGCCGCACCGTGCTCGCCGCCGCAGGCGCCGGCGCGGCCGTCGCCGCCACCGGCGCGCTCACCGCCCCCGCCGCCCACGCGGCCACCACCGCCGCCCCCACGCTCCCCAATGGCACCAGCAAGGACAAGGTGCTCGTCGTCGGCATGGACGGCCTGCGGTACGACAGGATCGACGCCGCCAAGGCCCCGCACCTCAAGTCCCTGATGACGAACGGCACGTTCGGCCGCTCCCTGCTCTACGCGAACCCGATGGCCGCGACCTCCTCCGGCCCCGGCTGGTCCACCATCTCCACCGGCGTCTGGCCCGACAAGCACGGCGTGAAGGACAACACCTTCACCGGAAAGAACTACGGCCAGTACCCCGGCTTCCTCGCCCGGCTGCACCAGATCCGCCCCGAGCTCTCGCTCTTCGCCGCGGTCGACTGGCCCGAGCTGGACACCCACGGCACGGTCACCCCCGGCGCCGACGCCAAGCTCGTCTACAACAACAACTACGTGGTCAACGACCTGGTGATCACCGACGCGACGGAGGACATCCTCCGCAACCAGAACCCCGACGTCCTCTTCGTCTACTTCGGCGAGACCGACGAGATCGGCCACAACTACGGCGCCGCGCACAGCAAGTACCTAAACGCCATCGACGTCCAGGACGCCTACCTCGGCCGCCTCCTCACCGCGATCAAGGCCCGCCCCGCGTACGCCACGGAACGCTGGACGGTCATCGTCACCACCGACCACGGCCACACCGACGGCGGCGGCCACGGCGGCTCCGCCATCGAGGAGCGCCGCACCTTCGTCCTCGCCCAGGGGCCCGGCATCGCCGCCGGCGCCCGCCCGATCGACACCCGCCTCGTCGACGTCGCCGCCACCGTCTTCCACCAGCTCGGCATCGTCCCCGCCGCGTCCTGGGGCCTCGACGGCAAGCCGATCCAGCAGCGCTCGACCGACCCGTTCGACAGCCTGTACGGCTCCCTCACCGGCCGCGTCGACGAGACCGGCATCCCCGTCGGGATCCTCGGCTTCACCCACACCGCGCCCAGCGGCTGGTCCGTCATCAACAACGCCATGGGCACCGGCGGCATGACCGAGTGGCGCGGCTGGTCGTTCGCCACCGACGAGTTCTGGTCCCGGTCCCAGCGCGACCAGTCCCGCGAGCTCAACGTCCGCGCCCGGGGCGTCTTCGCCGTCGCCGACTCCGACGAGTGGGCCGACAAGTCCTTCTCGGGTCCGTACGACTCGACCCTCGTGACCCCCGCGTACAGCGTCTCCGGGGCGACCCGGGCCACCCTCGACTTCACGACCTTCTACCGTCAGGAGGGCAGCCAGACCGCCCAGGTCCTGGCGAGCTTCAACGGCGGCACCCCGACCGTCGTCAAGAGCTACACCTCCGACGTGATCTCCCAGCCCCAGTCGCTCACCGTGAACGTCCCCGCCGGGACGTCCAGCGTGAGCTTCCGCTTCCGCTACACCGGCGCCAACAACTGGTACTGGACGATCGACGGCGTCAAGGTCACGGCTTCCTGATCACGGCTTCCTGATCACCGACGGGGTCAAGGTCACGGCTTCCTGACTACCCTGGGGGCGTCGCCACAGCGCTGTCGCGGCGCCCCCAGCACACCGCACGTCTGTACGGCAGGAGTCCCGCACCCATGGCAGAGCGCAAGCCGATCGAATCCTGGCTGACCGACATGGACGGCGTCCTCATCCACGAGGGCGTCCCGATCCCCGGCGCCGACGCGTTCATCAAGAAGCTGCGGGAGACCGGGAAGCCCTTCCTGGTGCTCACGAACAACTCGATCTACACGGCCCGCGACCTGCACGCCCGCCTCGCCCGCATGGGCCTCGAAGTCCCCGTCGAGAACATCTGGACCTCGGCCCTCGCGACCGCCAAGTTCCTCGACGACCAGCGCCCCGGCGGCACGGCGTACGTCATCGGCGAGGCCGGCCTCACCACCGCGCTGCACGACATCGGCTACGTCCTCACCGACCACGACCCGGACTACGTGGTCCTCGGCGAGACCCGGACGTACTCCTTCGAGGCGATGACCAAGGCCGTACGGCTCATCAACGCCGGCGCCCGCTTCATCTGCACCAACCCCGACGAGACCGGCCCCTCCCTGGAGGGCCCGCTCCCGGCCACCGGCTCCGTCGCCGCGCTCATCACGAAGGCCACCGGCAAGGAGCCGTACTTCGCGGGCAAGCCGAACCCGCTCATGATGCGCACCGGCCTCAACGCCATCGGCGCCCACTCCGAGTCCAGCGCGATGATCGGCGACCGGATGGACACCGACATCCTGGCCGGTCTGGAGGCGGGCATGCAGACCTTCCTGGTCCTGACCGGCCTGACCAGCCAGGCCGAGATCGACCGCTTCCCGTTCCGCCCGTCCAAGATCGTGAACTCGATCGCGGACATCGTCGACCGCGTCTGAGGCCCCGCCCGGCCCCCCTGCGGATGCGAAGAGCGCCGATCCGGGTGACCCTGCCAGTACCAGGAGGTCACGATGCGTTCAGGTCCCATTGCTCTCCGTGCCGCGGGGGCGGCCGTCGTACTCGTACTGGCACCCACGGCCGGTAGCGCGTACGCCCACGACGGGGTGAAGGCCACCGTCACCCCGTCCACCGCCTCGCCCGGCGCCGACGTCGACGTCCGCGTCAAGGGCTGCAAGGGCACGACCGGTGCCGCGAAGTCCGAGGCGTTCGTCGCCGACGTGGAGCTCACCGGCCGGGACGGCGGGGGCTACCCGCTGTTCGGGGACACCACGATCAAGTCCGGGCTCGAGGACGGTACGTACAAGGTCACCGTGACCTGTGACGGCCACGACCACCGGGACGTCGGCACGGTGCAGGTCAAGCACCACAAGCCGACCGAGAAGCCGACGCACCGGCCGACCGAGAAGCCGACGCACCAGCCGACGCACCGGCCGACCGAGAAGCCCACGCACCAGCCGACGCACCACGCGAGCCCGGTCGCCCCGGTCCGCGCGGGCGGCGGCGGCACCGCCGCCTTCGCCGCCCCGGCCGCCCCCGGAGTCGCCCAGACCACGACCGAGAGCGGCCTCGGCACCCCGTACACCCTGCTCGGCCTCGGCATGGCCGCGATCGCGGCCGTGGCGGTCGCCTTCCGCACCTCCCGCCGCCGCACCGCCGGCCCCGACTCCGGCTCCGGTACGGGCACGGGTTCGGACTGAGGATGCCGTCCGGAACCCGCCCGGCGGGCACCGGGCGACTCGTCACCGGTGTCGCCTGGGCGCTGCTGCTCCTCGGGCTCTGGCTCTGGGGCCGCGAGGTCACCGAGGGCCCCGGGGGCAGCTCCGCGCCCACCCACGGCGACATCGCCGCCGTCGGCCGGCCGCTCGGCGTGGCGCTGCCCGCGGCCCACGAGCCGCTCGCGCCCGCCGAGCCCCGGCGGGTGGAGGTCCCGTCCCTCGGCATCGCCGCGCCGGTCGTGGCGCGCGGCCTGGACGGTACGGGCGCGATCGACCCGCCGCCCTTCGCGATGCCGCACACGGTGGGCTGGTTCGGCGCCGGCACCCCTCCGGGTGCGGCCGGGGCCGCCCTCCTCGTCGGCCACGTCGACACCGACACCCGCCCGGCGGTCTTCTACGGCCTGAGCGCCGCCCGCCCCGGCGCGAAGGTCCGCGTCACCCGGACGGACGGCACGGTCGCCGAATTCACGGTCGACGACGTCCAGGTCTTCCCGCGCGAGCACTTCGACGCGACCAAGGTCTACGGCCGGCGCGAACCCGGCCGCGCCGAACTCCGCCTGATCACCTGCGGCGGCACCTTCGACCGCACGGCCCGCACGTACTCGGCGAACGTGGTCGTCTCGGCGTACCTCACGGGCACGGGAGCGGCCGGGACCTGAGTGCCGGTGACCGGGCCCCGGCCGGTGGGTCGCGTCCCGCGGCGCCACCGGCCGGTCCGGTCCTCGACCGCGGGGCTCACGGGCGGCGGGAGGGAGCCCGGTGCCGACCGCGGGAGGTCGGGGTTCCGCAAACTGTAGAGGCCCTGCCCCGCCCGGCCCAGAGGGCTGTCGTGTCACGATGACGACGACCGCTCCGTACGTGCCGAGGGGCCCCGCGTGTCCGCACGTCAGCCCGCACGTGGGGCCGTACTCGCCCTCGCACTCCTTCTCGCCGCCGGTTGTACGAGCCCGACCGGCCCGCCCGCCGTGACCGCACCGCCCGCCCCCGCCCCGACCCCGTCCGCCTCCACCCCCTACTGGGTGAACCCCGACGGCAAGGCCGCCCGGCAGATGGCCGCGCACCTCGCCGCGGGCCGTACCGCCGAGGCCGGGCTGCTGCGGCGGATCGCCTCCCGGCCGGTGGCCGAGTGGATCGGCTCCGACCGGCCCGAGGCCGAGACCCGCGCCGTCACCGAGGCCGCCACCCGCGCCGGGCGCGAGGCGCTCCTCGTCCTCTACGACATCCCGCACCGCGACTCCGGTCAGTACAGCACCGCGGGGAGAGCGGTACGAGCCGCTCAAGGCGGCCGTCCTGCGGCTGAAGCAGCAGTCGGCCACCACCGTCTACCTGGACGCGGGCAACGCGGGCTGGGTCGCTCCGACGGAGCTGCCCGGTCCGCTCCAGGAGGCGGGGATCGCCGAGGCCGACGGCTTCGCGGTGAACGTCTCGAACTTCCGGACGACCGCGGCGAGCACCGCCTACGGCCGGCAGCTGTCGTCGCTGCTCGGCGACAAGCCCTTCGTGATCGACACCAGCAGGAACGGGAACGGCCCCTATGCGGAGGGCGACCCGGCCCAGAGCTGGTGCAACCCGCCGGGCCGCGCGCTCGGCGCGCCGCCGACCCGCGACACCGGAGACCCGCTGGTCGCGGCGTACCTGTGGATCAAGCGGCCGGGCGAGTCGGACGGGGAGTGCCGGGGCGGCCCGAGGGCGGGGGAGTGGTTCGACGCGTACGCGCTGGAACTGGCCCGCAACGCCCGGTAGTTCGAGGCGGGGAGAGACCCCGAGAGCCTCTGGGAAACGACCAAGACCCCCTCACCGATGGTGAGGGGGTCTTGACTCTGCGTGCGCCGCCAGGGACTCGAACCCCGGACCCGCTGATTAAGAGTCAGCTGCTCTAACCAACTGAGCTAGCGGCGCCTGCTGACAGAGAGAACTCTACCGGACCTGGAGGCGTGCTCCTGACCAATATCGGTCGCGTCCGGCCTGTCGGATGGTCGTACTGGGCCTTCGATCCGTCAAAATGCGATTTGTCCAGACAGTTGAGACACTGACGCCCGAACCGAGGGTCAAAAGATCTTGACGAGTGTGGAGGGGAATCGCATGAGTGTGCCGGTCTTCGAGGAGTTCGAACCCGCGGCCGACTGCGGCTGCCCGGGCTGTGCCCAGCAGCGCCGTGGCCTCGCGCTTGGCCTGCCCGTGCGGGCGGGCGGCCACCCGGCGGCACACGGCGCGCGCCGCGCGCTGGTCATGGTGACGGCGGCGGGAGTGGTCCTCGGCGGGGGAGGGGCGGGAGTGGCGACGGCCCTCTCCCACCCGGCGGAGCCGGTCGGCCCGATGGGCCCGTTCACCCCGGCGGACGTGGACGCGGGCCCGGGGGCGGGCACGGGTGTAGGCGCGGGCACGGGTACGGGGATGGGCGCGGCGGATCTGCGGGAGCGGTCGGCCGCGAACGCTTCCGACCACGTGAGCGCCTGGCCCGGGCCGGACACCCCGCAGGGCGGGCGGGAGCCGCTGCACGGAGCGCCGGGCCCCGGCTCCCAGCCCTTCCCGGCGCCGACCCCGCCCCCCGGCACGGGTACGGGTACGGGTACGGCCACGCCCCCGGCGACCAGTCAGATCTCGACGGGCACGCTGCGGCAGACGACCCGGGCCGAGATCATCAACCGCGCCAAGCTGTGGGTGACCGCACAGGTCCCGTACTCCATGGAGAAGTACTGGTCGGACGGGTACCGCCAGGACTGCTCCGGCTACATCTCCATGGCCTGGAACCTGCGCAGCAACGAGTGGACCGGGAGCCTCGACCGCTTCGCCGAGCGGATCGACCGCACCGAGCTCCAGCCCGGCGACATCCTGCTGTTCCACAACCCGGCCAACCCGACGCGCGGCTCGCACGTCACGATCTTCGGCGGCTGGACCGACTACACCCACACCTCGTACATCGCGTACGAGCAGACCAAGCCGCGCACGCGCAAGCAGGCGACGCCGATGGCGTACTGGGAGAACTCCGACCGGTACGTGGGCTACCGCTACAAGGGCGTGGTGAGCGGCGGCAGCGGGGGCGGCACGACCGGCGGCGGGTCGAAGCCGACGACGCCGACGACCCCGGCGACCCCGTACCCGGGCGCGGGGATGTTCGGCCCGGGCGCGAACAACTCCCACGTCACCCAGCTCGGCAAGCTCCTCGTCGAGCGCGGCGGCAAGAAGTACTACAGCAGGGGACCGGGTCCGAAGTGGGGCGAGGCGGACCGGCGCGCGACCCAGGCGTTCCAGCTCGCGCAGGGCTGGAAGGGCAGGGAAGCGGACGGCCTGCCCGGGCCGGATACGTGGAAGCTCCTCGTCACCGGCAAGGGCAAGGACATCGGCGGATCGGGTGGTTCGGGCGGTTCGAGCGCGAATGCGACGGGGTTCCCCGGGCGTGGCTACTTCCGTCCGGGCCAATCCAACGCATATGTGGAGAAGCTGGGCAAACAACTGGTGAAGCGGGGCTTCGGCAAGCACTACCTGTCGGGACCCGGTCCGCGCTGGACGGAGGCGGACCGCCGCAACGTCGAGGCGTTCCAGCGGGCTCAGGGCTGGCGCGGCGGAGCGGCCGACGGCTACCCGGGCCCGGAGACCTGGCGGCGCTTGTTCCGATGACCCCGAGAGCATGAGGTGGACCCGAATGACCGCATCGACCCCGACCCCTGCGGACTCCGGCGCGGCGGCCTCGCGTGACGCGGCCCGCACGGCCAGACGCCTGACGGACGGCACCCTTCCCCGCACGTCACCACAGCCGGGCGGGGAACCGGTACCGCCCGCCCCGGCGGACCCCGTGGCCGCCGGCCCGCCGCCGACCGCGCCCGCCGCGCCCGCCCCGGCGGAGCCGGTGGCCGAGAAGCCGACGGGTGACCCGGCCGCGCCGGTCCCGGCTCCCGACGAGAACACGAGGCCGCCCGCCCCGCCGACGGACGCACCCACCCACGTGGGCCCGGTGTTCGTCACGCCGCCGCCCGCGCCCGCCTCCTCGGGTCCGGCCACGGGCGCGAGGACGGCTCCGCTCGGCTCGGTGACGGGCTCGGTCATCGGCACGCCGACGGTTGCGCGTACGCCGGCCTCCAAGGAAGAGGCGACCCCCAAGGAAGAGGTGACCCCCAAGGAGGAGGTGACCCCCGAGGAGGAGGCAGCACTCAAGGAGGAGACAGCCCTCAAGGGCGAGGTGACCCCCGAGGGCGAGGCGCCCCCCGCCGACCCGCTCCCGGACTCCTCCCCGAAGGCACCCGCACCCGCCGTGGCGCCCGTGCCCCCGGTCGCCGCCAAGGTCTCCGTGGTCAAGAAGCGCGTCGACGTGCCCGACTTCGCCCGGATCACCGAGGCGCGGGTCGCCGCGCTCGCCGTGCCCGTCGCCGGTGTCGTACGGGTCGCGCGGCGGAAGAACGTGATCGGGGCCGAGACCACCGGCTCCATCCCCGTGCACCTGCTCTTCCGGGACGAGCCGGAGGGCCGCGCCACCTCCCCCGGATCGCAGGGGGACGACGAAGGACCCGACACGGTCGCGATGGCCGCGACCGTCGCCCCGGTGAAGAACGGCAAGGCGGCCATCCCGGCACCCGCGAAGACGCAGACACAGGCGAAGTCATCGAACCGGTCAGGCCCCAAGGACCGACCCCACCCCCGTACCGAGAAGCAGAACCGGAACCAGAAGCAGTCCCGGGCCAAGGCCCGCCCCGCTCCCACCGCCGATCCCGATCTCGTCGAGCGGCCCGGCCCGGTGCTGCCGGGCTGGGTCGGCGTGGCCGGCGGAACGCTCGCGCTCGCCGGCTGCGCGGCGGTCGTGTGGTGGACCGGAGCCGTGCCCGAGGAGGCGGCGCGGATGCTGCGGCTGCCGGCCCGCCCGTACCACGGCATCCACCTCGGCCAGTGGGCACTGCTCGCGCTCGGCGTCGTCGCCACCCTCTTCGCGGTCGGCGGTCTCGGCCGCGGCAGGGTCGGTTACGCCTGGGTCCTGACCCTGTTCGGCGACTACCGCGGCACCGTCCGCCGTACGGGTCTGGTCTGGGTCAGCCCGCTCCTGCTCCGCCGTCGCGTCGACGTCCGGCTCCGGCACTGGCGCAGTGAGCCGCTGCCCGCGGTCGACGCGAAGGGGACGGCCCTGGACGTCGTCGTCCTCGTCGTCTGGCGGGTCCGGGACACCGTCCGTGCGGCGCTGGGGGTCGACGGCCACGAGGAGTACCTGCGGGAGCAGGTGGAGGCGGCGATGGCCCGGGTGCTGTCGCAGCTTCCGGCCGACGCCTTCCACGAGGACGCCCCGACGCTCCGGGACGCCGAGGCGGTCGGCGAGGCCCTGACGCGGATGCTGTCGGCGGAGTGCGCCCCGGTCGGGGTCGACGTCTTCTCGGCGCAGCCGACGCGCATCGAGTACGCCCCCGAGGTCGCGGCGGCGATGCAGCGGCGCCGGATCGCGGCGATCGACGCGAAGCACCGGGACAGTGTCCTGACGTCGGTGGTGGACGCGGTGGACGACGTGGTCCACCGGCTGACCAGTCGTGGTCTGGTGGAACTGGACGACTACGAGCGCAAGGCGCTGGTCAAGGACCTGACGGTGGCGTTCTACACGGGCAGGACGGCGCCCGCCGAGGGGGTCTGAGGGGATGGACATGTTCAACTTCCGTCCATACCTTGGTACTTGGTCCAGACCAAAATGAGTCACCCGCACCACACCGAGTAAGACCGCACTACCGCACGCGTGCGCACGGCCCAACGGAACTCCCCCACGTTCTCCTGGAGCGACAGCATGCACATGCGCAACAAGAAATCAGTCGGGGCGGCGGTGGTGGCGCTCGGCGTCGCCGGCGCCTCCCTCCTCGCCACCGGCAGCGCGGGCAGTCACGGCTACACCGACTCGCCGATCAGCCGGCAGAAGCTCTGCGCCAACGGCACCGTGACCAACTGCGGCAACATCCAGTGGGAGCCGCAGTCGGTCGAGGGTCCCAAGGGCTTCCCCGCCGCCGGTCCCGCCGACGGCACGATCTGCGCCGGCGGGCTCGGACAGTTCGCCCAGCTCGACGACCCCCGGGGTGGCGCCTGGCCGACGACGAGCCTCACGGCGGGGCAGAGCCACAGCTTCCGCTGGCAGTTCACGGCCCGGCACCGCACCACCGACTTCAAGTACTACATCACCAAGAACGGCTGGAACCCGAGTCAGAAGCTGACCCGGGCCGCGCTCGACCCCCAGCCGTTCCTCACCGTCCCCTACAACAACCAGCAGCCGCCGGCGACCCTCTCGCACTCCGGGACCCTCCCGGCGGGCAAGACGGGCCGTCACCTGATCCTGGCGGTGTGGACGATCGCGGACACCACGAACGCCTTCTACGCCTGCTCGGACGTCAAGTTCTGAGGCATTCAGTTCTGACGGTACGTCAGTTACAGTCCGGTCCATGAGTGGGAGTGGTGCGGACACCGTCGCGGAGCTCGTACGGCGCCAATGGGGCGACCACCGGATCGGCCTGAGGGACGAGCACCACACCCTCAGCCACCACGAGGTCGCCGCGGGCGCCGCCGCGCGGGCCGCACTGCTCGTGGACCTGATGCCACCCCTGCCGGGGCGCGAGCCGCACCTCGGCATCCTGCTCGACAACACGCCGGAGTACCCGCTCTGGCTCAGCGCGGCGGCCCTCGCGGGGGCCGCCGTCGCCGGGATCAACCCGACCCGGCGCGGCGCCGAACTCGCCCGGGACATCCGCCACACCGACTGCCGGATCCTGGTCACCCAGCGCGCCCACCTGCCGCTCCTCGACGGCCTCCCGCTGCCGGGGCTGCGCATCCTCGTCACCGACACCGACGCCTACCGGGAGCTCCTCGCCCCCTACGGGGACGCCCGCCCGGGAGACGCCACCCTCGGTCCCGTACGCCCCGACAGCCGCTTCCTGCTCTCCTTCACCTCCGGTTCGACGGGCGCGCCCAAGGCCGCGCTCTGCAGCCAGGGGCGCCTCGCGGCCGCCGGCGCGTCGCTCGTCGCCCACTTCGGCGTACGCCGCGAGGACGTCCACTACGTCTGCATGCCGATGTTCCACGGCAATGCGGTGATCGCGGACTGGGCACCCGCGCTCTCCGCCGGCGCGGGAGTGGCGCTCCGGGCCCGCTTCTCCGCGTCCGGCTTCCTCCCCGACGTCCGCCGCTTCGGCGCCACCTACTTCACCTACGTCGGCCGCGCCGTGCAGTACCTGCTCGCCACCCCGCCCGGCCCGGACGACCGCGCGCACCCGCTGCGCCTCGGCTTCGGCACGGAGGCCGGGGCGGTGGACGCCGCCCGCTTCCGGGAGCGGTTCGGGGTCCCGCTCGTCGAGGGGTACGGCTCCTCCGAGGGCGGCGCGGCGATCCAGCGGACCCCCGACACCCCGACCGGGGCGATCGGGCGGGCCGCGCCGGGCGACGACCTGGCCGTACTGGACGCGGAGACCGGCAAGGAGTGCGCACCGGCCCGCTTCTCGCCCACGGGACGGCTCCTCAACGCGGACGAGGCGGTCGGCGAGCTCGTCAACCGGGGCCGCAACCCCTTCGAGGGCTACTGGCGCAACCCCGAGGCGGAGGCGGTCCGGCTGCGCGGCGGCTGGTACTGGACGGGCGACCTCTTCTACCGGGACGAGGCCGGCTTCCTCTACTTCGCGGGCCGCACGGACGACCGGCTGCGGGTCGACAGCGAGAACCTGGCGGCGGCGATGATCGAGAACATCCTCGCCCGCTGGGACCGGGCCGCCGGAGTGGCGGTGTACGCGATACCGGACCCGGTGGCCGGCGACCAGGTCATGGCGGCGCTGGCCCTGCGCGAGGCGGCCGACTTCGACCCGGCGGACTTCGCGGCCTTCCTCGCCGCGCAGCCGGACCTGGGCACGAAGATGCCGCCGCGCTTCGTCCGCGTGATGCGCGAGCTGCCCCTGACGGCCACCAACAAGATCCACCGCGTGGGCCTGCGCCGCGCGTCCTTCCTCTGCGAGGACCCGGTCTGGTGGCGCCCGACCCCGGACGCCCCGTACGAGCCCCTGACCCCGGAGGCGACCGCCGCACTCCAGGCGGAGTACGCCCGCCACGGCCGCACCCCGACCCAGGAGGCCCGGGGGTAGACCCAGCCCCACCCCCGCCACACCCCCCAACCCCATGGCCCCGCCCAGGGACCCGCGCCTACCGTGGGCGCTCATGGAACCCCGTAACCCCTGGCAGGCGCTCACCCGGTCACGCTTCCCGCTCGGCTCCTGGCCCTGGCGGGCCGCCGGGTACCTCGCCGGCGGGGGGATCGTCGGGGCGCTCGCCTGTCTCGTGCTCATCGTCCTCGGGGTGTTCTCGCTGTTCGTCGTGGGGCTGCCGCTGCTCCTCCTCTCCGGGCTCGCCCTCGGCTCCGTCGAGCGGCTCCGGCTCCGCCTCGTCGACCTGGACCCGGCCCCCGACCCGCACCGCGTCCCCGCCGCACCCGGCCTGACCGCCTGGCTCCGGCTCCGGGCCGGGGAGCAGGCGACCTGGCGCGAGCTCGGGTACGGCCTCCTGCTCGCCACCGTCCTGTGGCCGCTCGACCTCATCGCGCTCGCCGTCGGCGTCGGCCTCCCCCTCGCCCTGCTCAGCACCCCGCTCCAGCTGGCGGCGGACGGTCAGGAGGCGAAGGTCGTCAAGGCGTACCTGGTCACCTCCTACCCCGAGGCCTTCGCCGCCGCCCTCATCGGCGCCGTCCTCCTCGTCGCCCTCGCCTACCCGTTGGCCGCCGTCGCCGGGGCCCGCGCCGCCCTCGCCCGGGCCCTGCTCGCCCCGCGCGAGACCGACGCGGGGGACGGCAGGATCGGTGAGGTGATCGCCTCCCGCGCCCGGCTCGTCGACGCCTTCGAGGCCGAGCGCCGCCGCATCGAGCGCGACCTCCACGACGGGGCCCAGCAGCGGCTCGTCGCCCTCACCATGACCCTCGGCCTCGCCCGCCTCGACGCCCCGCCGGGACCACTCGCCGACCAGCTGGCCAAGGCCCACGCGGAGGCCGGGCAGGTCCTGACCGAGCTGCGGGAGCTGATCCACGGCATCCATCCGCAGGTCCTGGCCGACTACGGCCTCGGCGCGGCCCTCGCGGACGCCGCCGACCGCTCGGCCGTCCCCGTGGACACCGACATCGACCTGCCCCGGCTGCCCGTCCCCGTCGAGAGCGCCGGCTACTTCGCGGCCTGCGAGGCGCTCGCCAACATCGGCAAGCACAGCGGCGCCGCCCAGGCGAGGATCACCGCCCGGTACGCGGACGGCGTCCTGCGGCTCGACGTCGAGGACGACGGGCGGGGCGCCGCCGACCCGGCCCGGGGCACCGGGCTCACCGGACTCGCCGACAGGATCGCCGTCCTCGATGGCACACTGACGATCATGAGCCCGCCCGGCGGGCCGACCGTCCTCCGATTGGAGATCCCGTGCCGATCGCTCCCCGCGATCCGAGAAAGCTCCGCGTCGTCCTCGCCGAGGACAGCGTCCTCCTCCGCGAGGGACTGATCGGGTTCCTGACCCGTTTCGGCCACGAGGTCGTCGCCGCCGTCGGTGACGCCGACGGCCTGCGCGAGGCGGTCGCCGTCCACGAGCCGGACATCGTCGTCACCGACGTCCGGATGCCGCCCGGCTTCCAGGACGAGGGTCTGCGCGCCGCCGTCGCGCTCCGCGCCGACCGGCCCGCCCTGCCGGTCCTCGTCCTCAGCCAGTACGTGCAGCGCAGCTACGCCGCCGACCTCCTCGACTCGGGCGACGGCACCGGCGTCGGCTACCTCCTGAAGGACCGGGTGGGGCAGGTCGAGGAGTTCGTCGAGGCCCTCACCCAGGTCGCCGACGGGGGCACGGTCGTCGACCCCGAGGTCGTACGGCAGCTGCTGCGCCGCCACCGGGACCCGCTGGAGGCGCTGACCCCGCGCGAGCGCGAGGTCCTCGGCCTGGTCGCGGAGGGGCACTCCAATGCGGAGATCGCCCGCCGTCTTGTGGTGTCCGAGGCCGCCGTCGGCAAGCACATCGGGAACATCCTGGCCAAGCTCGACCTGCCGCAGGCCGAGGACACCCACCGGCGCGTCCTCGCCGTCCTCACCTACCTCCGAGCATGACAAGAAAGCCCCCCGCCGAAGCGAGGGGCTTTCCCTGTCTGTGCGCCGCCAGGGACTCGAACCCCGGACCCGCTGATTAAGAGTCAGCTGCTCTAACCAACTGAGCTAGCGGCGCCTGCTGACAGAGAAAATACTACCTGGTGTTCCGGGATGCTCGTGACAGCCCCGCCGGAGCACCTCCGGCGGGGCGCGACGCCCCGCGGATTGCTGAGCGGCGTGGCGGGCGATGTCGTGTTCGGCCCGCGCCTTGCGCTTGGCGAATGGCTTGTTCTTGTTCTCGCTGGTGACCTTGAGCCGTGCCGCCACCTTTCGGTCGTACGCGCTTGCGATGTGTCGCCGGTGCTGGTGAATGCGTGCGTGATTCGCTTGTGCGTGCGGGATGGTCTCTAGGTTGGGTGTGGAGTCGGGGTGACGCCGAGGGGGTGACGGTCATGGGGGCTGCCCGGACGCAGCGGACGTTCCGGGGCAAGAACAAGGCCCCGAAATGGAAGAAGCCCGGCGACGGGCAGGTGGCGGTGATGGTCCTGCCGCTGGCCGTCACCGATCCCGCCGACCTCGCTCGGCTGAGCAAGCTGTTCGGTGCGATGTGGAACATCAAGCGGGCAGTCCAGCGGGACGCCCGCGCCAGGGTCGACGCCTACTGGGCCGCGTTCCACGAGCGCGACCGGGACGGGGCGAAGGCCGTACGCCAGCACCTCGGCCTCTCCCGTGAAGCTCTGGAGCGGTGCGCGTACAAGCACCTCGAAGCCTCCGGGCACCTCAAGCACCACGTCTCGAAGGCCCTGGCCATGCACATGGCTGATGAGGTGTGGAACGGCGTACAGAGGCACCTGTTCCCGGACGCCACCGGCAACCGCTTCGGGAAGCCGAAGCTCGGACGGTGGTACGACTTCACCCGCATCCCCGGCCGCGCCCGTTCCCACACCACCGAACGGAAGTGGGAGACCTTCCGCCTGGTCGGCTCTTTGCACGGCCACGCTAGGGCCTACAGCGACGGTGGCCGGCACCCCGTGCAGCAGCCGCGCCGGATGCCAGTGCTGGTGGCGCCGTCCGGCGCCGTGGCCACGGGCAAGACCACCACGTCGGGGAAGCCGGGGACTCGGAAGGCGACATGGTGGGACCACACCGGCCCGCTCGCCGTCGTGTTCGCGGGCGGCCCCGACTCCGGCCGCGGTGACCTCGTACTCCCGGTACGCATCCCGCAGCAGCCGGGCCAGTGGGCGCGTGTCGAGCACTTCCTCATCGATCCGGGTCGCTGGCACAAGGTCGATCTTGTACGACGGCGTAAGGCATCCGCGCCGGGGGGCGGCTGGGTGTACGAGGCGCACTTGATGATCCTCGGCCCCGGATACACCGCTCCCTCTGTGTGCGCCATGCGCGAGCAGGCAGCCGCCATGGACCGGATCGGCGGGGTGGACGGCAATGTCTCAAACATCTCCATCGTCTCCTTCCCCGCAAGCCTCGACCCCGCCGAGGGGGCCCCGGCCTCCACCGAGATCACCCTCAGCCCGCAGGAACGCGTGCTCCTGGAGCGGGAGGCGAAGAAGCGGCGCGGCCGTGGGCGGGCACTGGAGCGCTCCCGCCGGGCCACGAACGCTGCGCAGTACGGTCTGTCGAGGAAGTAGACCCGACGCGCTGAGCAGCGGGCCTGCAAGGGACTGGAGCCCAGGACCGTCAGCGTGCCCGGCGGTGCCCGTGCAGCCCGTGTCGATGGGGTGCCGAAGCAGGCGTTCCGCCGCGACCTGCTGTCGGTCAACTACCGGCAGTATCGCGCCCGCCAGACCGAAGCAGCCGCCAGCAGCGCGGAGCACCGACGCCACCGCGCACGCGCCCTCGCCCGTCAGATCATCGCCGCCCACGGCCCCGTCCTCGTGGTCGAGGACTGCGACATCCGCACCTGGTACCGGCTATGGGGCAAGCGTCTTTCCCAGACCGCACCCGGTCTGCTCATCGCCGCCCTTGAGCGTGAGTGCCAGGCTGCGGGCGGCCGATTCGTCCCGGCCTCCACCTGGTCCACCGCGCTGTCACAGCACTGCCTGTGCGGCGAGCGCGCACGGAAGACCCTCCGTGACCGTGAGCACAAGTGCATTGTCTGCGGCCTGGCCGGGAAGCGCGATCTTGTATCCGCCGCGCTGGCCGTCTTCGTCCGCTTCACCGACGTGGACGACCCCAAGACCGCGTACCTGGACACCACCGCGTCCCGGCACGCACAGATCATCTTCTCCGAAGGGCTGGAAGAAGCCCTGCGGGAGTCAACCACACCGTGCCAGAACGCCCCTGCGGGTGCTGGTCGCGTGGCAGTCCCACGGCAACGCCCTGGGACCTCTGCTCCCCGAACCGCCGGAGTGCGGGACCGAGCAACCCCAGATGAGCCACCGCAAGGTGACCACGCTGGAGCGCCCGGCCCCCGCCCCGGTTGCGACCGCAGCTCACCCTCTGGTGAGCTGCGGATCACGTCTTAGATCGCCAGCGAGAGCACCACCGGCGCGGCCCGCCGGTTGAGCGTGTCCGCCGCGGCGCGCAGCCGGTGGGCGTGCTCGATCGGCAGGGAGAGTGCCAGGCAGCCCACCGCCGAGCCCGCCGTCAGCGGGACGGCGGCGCAGACCGTGCCGACCGCGTACTCCTGGAGGTCGAGCACGGGGACCGTCGCCGGCTGGCTGTCGAGCTTCGAGAAGAGGATCCGCTCGTTGGTGATCGTCCGGGAGGTCAGCCTGGCGATCTTGTGGCGGGCGAGGTGGTCCCGGCGCCCGTTCTGGTCGAGCTGGGTGAGCAGGCACTTGCCGACGGCGCTGGCGTGCGCCGCCGAGCGGAAGTCCACCCATTCGTTGACCTTCGGGGTGCGCGGCCCGTCGGCGAACTGGGTGATCTTCACTTCGCCGTCGATGTACCGGCTGATGTAGACGGCCGCGCCGACGGAGTCGCGCAGCTCGGTCAGGGTCTCCTGGAGCTTGGCCTCCAGGGCTTCGCGGCGGGTCAGGCCGGAACCCAGGAGGACGAGGGAGTCCCCGATGACGTACGCGCCGTCGGCGACCTGCTCGACGTACCCCTCGCGGCGGAGCATGAGGAGCAGCGACGAGAGATGAGCGACGGGCAGGCCCGTCTCGCGGGCGATCTGGACGTCCGTCACTCCGCCACCGTGCCGTGAGACCGTCTCGAGGACGCGCAAGGCGTATTGCACCGAGTGGAACGGCGCGGTGGGCTCGGGCTTCAGCGCCACGGTTTCCCCCTACCAGGTTGTGACCGCAAGCTTTCGTACCACGATAGCCGCCAAGCACCCTTTCAGGGGCGGCTGTTGGCGAGAATGATGCGGAGGATCCCCGTCGTAGCCTGCGGTGCACCACCCTGGCATATGCCTATGTCATGACTCCTTCAGAGAGTCTCAGGTCAGGGCCGTGCGGGGCCGGGTTCGCGCGCGCGTTCGGGTGGTGACGCCCGGGAGATTTTTTACGGGGAAGCGGACCCGCTCAGGGCTCCGCCGGTGGCCGAGAACATACGGAATAAGCGGAGACCCCCTCCTGTTGTGGATCGGATGCAGTGTCCGCACCATCCGCACGTGTGCCGAGGAGGGTCCCTACGGTGACCGACGCTATTCGAGGAGAGGCGCGGGGAGCCGCGCCCGTACCGCTGTCCGTACTGGACCTGGTGACCGTCGGCAGCGGGCGGACCGCGACGCAGGCGCTGGCCACCAGCGTCGAGCTGAGCCGGCTCGCCGAGCGGCGCGGCTTCCACCGGCACTGGGTGGCCGAGCACCACTCCATGCCCGGCGTCGCCTCCTCCTCCCCGGCGGTGATCCTCGCCCACCTCGCCGCCCACACCCGTCGCATCCGCCTCGGCTCCGGCGGCGTGATGCTGCCCAACCACGCCCCGCTCGTCATCGCCGAGCAGTTCGGCACCCTGGAGGCCTTCGCCCCGGGCCGGATCGACCTCGGCCTCGGCCGCGCGCCCGGCACCGACGGCGCCACGGCCGCCGCCCTGCGGCGCACGGACCGGCTGAACGAGGGGGCATTGGGGTCTCCCCTGCTCGAGCGAAGCCGAGAGCTTGGGGAAGACTTCCCCGAGCAGCTCGCCGAGCTGACGCGCTTCCTGGACGACGACTTCCCCGACGGGCACCCGTACGCCCGGATCCACGCCGTGCCCGGCCCGGTGCAGGGCCCGAAGGGGCGGCCGCCGGTCTGGCTGCTCGGCTCCTCCGGCTTCAGCGCCCGCCTCGCCGGTCTGCTCGGACTGCCCTTCGCCTTCGCCCACCACTTCTCCGCCCGGAACACGATCCCGGCGCTCGACCTCTACCGGGAATCCTTCCGGCCCTCGGGGGTCCTCGACGCCCCGTACGCGATGATCGGCGTCGCGGCGCTCGCCGCCGACGAGGCGGAGCAGGCCCGCCGCCAGGTCCTCACCGGCGCGCTCGCGATGCTGCGGCTGCGCACCGGCCGGCCCGGCCTGGTGCCGACGCCCGAGGAGGCGGAGGCGTACGACTTCAGCCCCGCCGAGCGGGAGTTCGTCGACGGATGGCTGGCGAACATCGTGTACGGCACCCCAGGCGAGGTCCGCACGGGCCTCGACGACCTCCGGAAGCGCACGGGCGCGGACGAACTGATGATCACGGCCAACGCGCACGGCGGGGAGGCCCGGCTCCGGAGCTACGAGCTGATCGCCGACGCGTACGAGCTCCCGCACCTGCCGGAGGCGTCGGACTCCGAGGCGGGGACGGATTCCGGCGAGGGGACGGCCGGGTAAAAACCCTGGTTTCCTCGTCAGGTTGGTTCGTTCCCGAACCACCTCGGCGGCACCCCTAAGTGAACCTTAAACCGCTCGTCACCCATGGTGGCGGGCGGTTCCGTTTTGTGCTGCACCTCTCTGACAAGGGCTTTCCTCGCCGAATTGGTCTAGTCCTCAATCTGGTTCAGACCATTGACGCGCTGTTCATGTGCCGGTTATCACTTCCTCAGCTCCTGTACGGCACCACCCAGTTCACCCCCCTTCGGAGGCCGCACGTGCACCCCCGTAAGCCATTGATCGCCGCGCTCCTCAGCTCGGCCCTCGCCGCCGGCGCGCTCGCCGCGACCGTCGGCCTCGGCTCCGCCCAGGCGGCCGACACGTCGACCACTGCCTCTGCGGGCAATGTGCGCATCGCGTACTACGACCAGTGGAGCGTCTACGGCAACGCGTTCTACCCCAAGCACCTCGACACCCGGGGCATCGCGAGCAAGCTGGACGTCATCAACTACTCGTTCGGCAACATCCACCCCACCAACCTCACCTGTTTCATGGCCAACAAGGCCGCGGGTGACGACAACAACCCCAACGCGGGTGACGGTGCGGGCGACTCGTACGCCGACTACCAGAAGTCCTTCAGTGCGGCGGACAGCGTCGACGGCGTCGCCGACAAGTGGGACCAGCCGATCGTGGGCGTCTTCAACCAGTTCAAGGAACTGAAGGCGAAGTACCCCCACCTGAAGATCAACATCTCGCTGGGCGGCTGGACTTACTCCAAGTACTTCCACGACGCGGCGAAGACGGACGCGAGCCGCAAGAAGCTCGTCTCCTCCTGCATCGACCAGTACCTCAAGGGCAACCTGCCCGTGGAGGGCGGCTTCGGCGGCGCGGGCACGGCGGCCGGCATCTTCGACGGCATCGACATCGACTGGGAGTACCCGGGCTCCTCCGGCGGCCACCTGGGCAACCACTACGGCCCCGAGGACAAGCAGAACTTCACCCTCCTCCTCGCCGAGTTCCGCAAGCAGCTCGACGAGTACGGCGCGGCCAACGGCGGCAAGAAGTACCTGCTGACCTCGGCCCTCCCGGCCGGCCAGGACAAGATCAAGTACATCGAGACCGACAAGATCGGCCAGTACTTGGACTACGCCAACATCATGACGTACGACATGCACGGCGCCTGGGACGGTGACGGGCCGACGTACCACCAGTCCCCGCTGTACCCCTCGACGAACGACCCGACCGACGTGATCGCGCCGGGCACCGAGAAGTACAGCATCGACTCCGCCATCGACTCCTGGATCGACGGCAACCCGGCCTACGGCATCGCGGGCGGCTTCCCCGCCAACAAGCTGACCCTGGGCTACGAGTTCTACTACCGCGGCTGGAAGGGCGTGCCGGCCGGCACCACCAACGGCCTCGCGCAGACCGCCACCGGCGGCTCGGGCGCCCGCCCGCTCAGCCAGCAGGCCGGCATCGCGCACTACAAGGAGCTCGGCGGCATCGTCGACAACGCGTCGACGACCTTCTGGGACGACCAGTCGAAGTCCTCGTACTTCTACAAGGACGGCGAGTTCTTCACCGGCCTCAACCAGAAGTCCGTCCAGGCCCGGGTGGACTACGGCAAGCAGCGCGGCCTGGCCGGCGCGATGATGTACTCGCTCCTCGGCCTGGACGAGAACGCCACCCTGCTGGGCCAGATCAACACCGCGCTCGGCGCCACCACCACGCCGCCGACCACGACGCCGCCGACCACCCCGCCGACGACGCCGCCCACCACCCCGCCCACCACGCCCCCGACGACGCCGCCCACGGGCTGCGGCTCGGTCCCGGCCTACGTGGCCGGCACGGTCTACAACGCGGGCAACGAGGTCTCCCACAACGGCCGCAAGTACAAGGCCCAGTGGTGGACGCAGAACGAGACGCCGGGCACGACCGGCGAGTGGGGCGTCTGGAAGGACCTGGGCGCCTGCTGAGGCCCTGACCTCCTGACCCCTGACCTCCTGACACCCCGCACCACCTCATGAACCACTGCCCCCGCCCGGAATGTCCCTCCGGCCGGGGGCAGTTCCATGCCCGGTGTACGAGGGCGGGCGCGGCTCAGACCCGCAGCGGCTCCGTGCCGATCAGTTCGGCGATGCGGTCCGGGGCCACCGCCCGCGAGTACAGCCAGCCCTGCCCCGTGTCGCAGCCGATCCGGCGCAGCCGGGCGGCCTGCCCCGAGGTCTCGACGCACTCGGCGGTGACCGTGAGCCCGAGCCGGTGCGCGAGCTGGACGAGCGCCTCGACGATCAGCTCGTCGGCCGGGTTGGCGTGCTCCTCGTCCTGGAAGCCGCGGACGAAGGAGCCGTCCAGCTTGAGGACGGAGACCGGAAGCCGGCTCAGGTAGGCCAGGTTCGAGTAGCCGGTGCCGAAGTCGTCGATCGCGATCCGCACGCCCATGTCGCTCAGCGCCTGGAGTGCCTGGAGCGGCCGTCCGGCCGAGCCCATCACGGCGGACTCGGTCAGTTCGAGCTGGAGCAGGTGCGGGGCGAGCCCGGTCTCCGCGAGGATCCCGGCGACGTCCGCGACCAGGTCGGAGTCCCAGACCTGCCGGACCGCCACGTTGACGCTGACGAAGATCGGGCGCTCGCGCGGATGGTCCTTCTGCCACTGCCGGGCCTGGCGGCAGGCGGTCCGCAGCACCCACCGCCCGAGCTCGACGATGGAGCCGTCCTCCTCGGCGATGGCGATGAACCGATTCGGCGGGAGCGAGCCGAACTGCGGGTGGTTCCAGCGCACCAGCGCCTCCACCCCGCGCACCGCCCCGTCCGTCAGGTCCACGAGCGGCTGGTACTCGAGGCCGAACTCCTCGCGCTCCACGGCGGGGCGGAGCGTGGAGGAGAGCGCCTGCCGGGTCATCCGGTGCGCGTTGCGCTCCGGGTCGAAGAGGGTCCAGCGGGCCTTGCCGTCCGCCTTCGCCCAGTACAGCGTGGTGTCGGCGGCCTGCATGAGGGCGGTCGCCGTCGTCCCGTGCGCGTTGCGCTCGATGACGCCGATGGAGGCGGAGACGGCGAGCCGCTGACCGCCCAGGTCGAAGGGGAGCTGGAGCGCGCGCAGCACCGAGCGGGCCAGGTCGGCCAGTTGTTCCGTACCGGTGGAGTCCTCGACGAGGATCGCGAACTCGTCGCCGCCGAGCCGCGCCACGAGGTGGCCGCCGCTGCGGGTGTAGCCGTCGCTGTCCGCGCACTCGGTCAGGCGGGCGGCGACGGCGGCGAGGAGCCGGTCGCCGACCCGGTGGCCGAGGGTGTCGTTGACGGCCTTGAAGCCGTCGAGATCGAGGTAGCAGAGACCGATCCGCCCTGTTCTGCCATACCCGTACGACTCATGTGACTCATGTGACTCGTAGGACGAGTCGGCCGGTGCGGTGTCCGCCGGGGCGTCCTGGGCGGCGGCTTCCAGGGCCGACGAGAGCCGCTCGAAGAACAGGGCCCGGTTGGGCAGTCGGGTCACGGGGTCGTGCATCTGGAGGTGGCGCAGCCGCGCCTGGAGTTCGCGCCGGTCGCTGATGTCCGCGATCGACAGCAGGACGCGCCGGCTGTCCGGTACGGGGGAGACGGTGACCTCGGCCCAGAGCGAGCGCCCGTCGGGGTGCTTGAGCCGGCGCGTGCAGCGGAAGCGGGAGCGGCGGCCGCGGAGCACCTCGCGGTACGCGTGCCAGGTGCGGCCGTCGGAGGCGAGGTCGACGAGATCGGCGGCGGCCTGCTCGCGGAGCGCCCCGGCCTCGGTGCCGAGGAGGGCGCCGAAGGAGTCGTTGGCCGTGACGACGATGCCGTCCTGGTCGACGACGGCCATGGCGAGCTGCGCGGCCCGGAAGGCGGCGCGGTAGTCCCGGAGTTCGGCCGCCCGGCGGTCGGCGTCGCGGACGAGGTCGGTCTGACGCGCGGCGCAGGGGTCGGCGTGACGCTCCGTGACGGCGAGGTCGGTCGGGGGCGTCTCCGGCGGTTCTGGGTGCACCGGTCCTTCGGGGGTTTCGCTCACCGCTCGCTCCCGTAGTGCAGTCGGGCCGTTCACATGTGGTCGGGATGGTCGGCCAAGGAAAGTGTGCCGATCATAGAGCCAGGTCGGGGGGCCGTTCCAGCTCCGAGGCCGCTCCGGGGGTCACCGGACGCTGTGAGGCTCCCCACCGGGACCCGCCGCCCGATCGTTTCTGCACGGGTCTGACACGGGCCGGTGGCGACGTGACCGAATGTGACTTTCCGTGAGCTGTTGCCCGCTCGTGTCGCGTCGACCCGGCGGCGCTCCCTCACTCGACCGGGGCAGCGGAAACATGCGAAACGCCACAAATCATCACAAGGTGGTGGTGGGTGTCCCGTCCTACCGATCCGGAGGTCCACGTGAGGGGTCAGCAGCCACCCGGTGGAGTGGAGCGGCCGAGGCTGCGTGCCGGCGCGGCGGCCTTCACCGCGCTCGCCGCGCTCGCCGCCACGGGGCTCGTCGCGGGCCCCGCCGTCGGCGCGCCCGCGGCCGATCCCTGCGCCCTGCCCCGCACCGCGGCCCATCACTCGCTCGGCCTCGACACCTGGAACGGCTCCTATCCGCGCCCCACCCGCACCCTCGACGCGGTCATGATCTTCCTGTCGTTCCCGGACGCCACGCCGCTCACCACCCCGGCCGAGCTCGCCGCCGACCACTTCCCGGCCACCAGCGAGTACTTCGACCGCGCCTCCTACGGCCGCTTCGACCTGCGCGCGCACCCCCGGTCCGAGTGGACCCGGATGCCGCAGGCGTCGAGCGCGTACGACATACGGCGCGACTGGGACTCCGGGAAGCGCGCGGCCTACCTGCGCGACGCGGTCGCCGCCGCCGACGCGGACGTCGACTTCTCGCGGTACGACGTCGTCTACCTGGTCGCCGACCCGGACGCGCCCGGCGTGGACTCCGACGCGACGAAGGTCGTCAACCTCGAACGCCCGCTGGAGGTGGACGGCGCCGAGATCAAGCGGGTCGTCACGGTCTTCGAGCGGCACCCGCCCGACCGGAACGTCCTCGCCCACGAGACAGGCCACGTCTTCGACCTGCCCGACCTCTACCACCGCCCGGCGGACGGCAAGGGCGACTGGGACACCCACGTGGGCGACTGGGACGTCATGGGCAGTCAGTTCGGGCTCGCGCCCGACCTCTTCGGCTGGCACAAGTGGAAGCTCGGCTGGCTCTCGCGGGCCCAGGTGACGTGCGTCCAGGGGGTCGGCCCCCAGCTGGTCAGCCTGGAGCCGACCGAGGCCCCGCCCACGGAGAGCGGCACCCTCGGCACCCGGCTCGCCGTCGTCAGGACCGGCCAGGACAGCGTCGTGGCGATCGAGGCCCGGAGCGCCACCGGCAACGACGCCGGCACCTGCACCGAGGGCGTCCTCGTCTACCGGGTGCGCAGCGGCGCGGCATCCGGCGACGGACCGGTCCAGGTCGTCGACGCCCACCCGCGCACCGAGGCGTGCTGGGACCGCTCGGTCTACCCGCCGCTCGCGGACGCGCCGCTGGAGGAGGGCGAGACCTTCACCGTGCCCGGGACGGGCGTCCGCGTCGAGGTGGCGGACCGTACCGAGACGGGCGCCTGGACGGTGAAGGTCACCCCGCCCGTCGTGGGCTGACCCGGAGATCACGGGAGCACGAAGAAGCCCCCCGCTTCCGCGAGGGGCTTCTTCCGTCTGTGCGCCGCCAGGGACTCGAACCCCGGACCCGCTGATTAAGAGTCAGCTGCTCTAACCAACTGAGCTAGCGGCGCCTGCTGACGTCGTAGACATTAGCATCCGGATCGGCGGGAGGAAAAATCGATACCCGCACGTCGGGGGTGGCGGCCGCCCGCACGGCCCGCACGCAGGCCCAGAGCACCACCTCGGGTCCGGGCAGCCACGGGTTCCGCGTGTCGGGGGCCACCAGCCAGCGGGGCCCGGCGGAGTCGGCCGGGGTGAGCGGGGGCACGGTCACCGCGTCCCCGACGCCGTGACAGAGCGGCCGGGGGACGGCTTCGCCCCACTCCTCCCAGTCGAGCAGCGCCGGTAAACGCTGGGCCGTCCCGGGCGCGGCGAACAGCATCATCCGGCCCCGGTGCACGGCGACCGGCCCGGAACCGGGGCCGTCCGCCCACAGCCGGTCGAGCATCCGGCGCCCGAAGACCGGGTCCACGTTGACGACGTCGAAGACCGTCCCGCAGGGCAGCGCCGCGGGCGAGGCGGGGCTGGCCTCCCAGCGCGTGAGCGCGGCCCCGGGGCGACCCCCGGCGGCCGAGGCGAGCCAGGCCGCACCGTCGGCGGTCACGTGGGCGGTCTGGTGCCGCCCCTCGTCGCCCTCCCGCAGGAAACGGAAGATGTCGTACGGGGTCTCGTCGCGCAACCAGGTCGTCATGCGACCAGATCTACCGGCCGTGACGACCCGGTTTCCGAGAGTTGCCGGAATCCCGAACAAGAGGGGTGGCCGAGGAGTATCGTGCGCCCCGCATATGCCACGGGACGCCCCCGTCCGGCCTACTCCGGCGTCTGCTCGGGGCGTCCACTCCCGCCCGTCCCCGGAGCCCGACCCCCGCCGTCTACTCCTCCGGCGGACGCCCGTTCGCCCGGATCAGATCGCGGCCGAACTCGATCATCTTCAGGGCGTAGTCCTCGGTCCACTCCGCCCGCTCGGCGACGGCGGCCGCCGTCAGCCGGTCGAACCGGCGCGGGTCCGCCAGCTGCGCCGCCGCGATCGCCTGGAACTCCGTCGCGCGGTCCGTCGCCGCGCGGAACGCCAGCGTCAGCTCCGTCGCCCGCGCCAGCAGCTCGCGCGGGTCCTCTATCGACTCCAGGTCGAAGAAGTGCTCCGGATCGGCGGTCGCCTCGGCAGGCTCGAAGACCAGCGGTGCCGGCCGAAGCCGTCGCTGTCCGCTCCGCTCCGCGGGTTCCGCCATCGTTCTTCTCCTCCTCGCACAGGCACGGCCCGGGATCCCGGGCCGCTTTCCATTGTCTCGCGCCGCGCAAGAGCGCGAGGCTCCGGCCGCGCGCCCCGGCCGCGCGCCGGTTAGTCGTCCAGGCCGCGCAGGATCAGGCGCAAGCCGCCGAAGAACTCCTCGTCCGGGCTGATCCCGCCCGCGCTCCGTGCGGTCTCCGCCAGGTGGGGGAAGCGGTCCTTGGGCAGCGTGGCGATGGTCGCCGTGCCCTCGCCGGCGAGCGGTCCCAGGTGTTCGAGCTGAATCGCCCCGGTGACGTACCCGTGGAGGGCGCGCAGGGCGACGACTCGCCGACCGCCGTCGATCCCCGCCTCGGCCAGGATGCCGAGTACGGTCTCCGACCAGCGCAGCCCCCCGAGCGAACGGTGCCGGTGGGCGACGGTCAGCGAGACTGCCCCGGGGTGGGCGGCCATGCCGTCGCGCAGGCGCCCGACCATGATCTCGATCCGCTCTCGCCAAGGCGTGGCCGCAGACGGTGGGGTGGCATCGACGGTGTCGAGGACGCGCTCGGCCACGAGTCCTTCCAGTTCGTCGCGGTCGGTCACATAGCGATAGAGCCCCATGGGGCTCATGTCGAGTTCCTTGGCGACGGTGCGCATGGTGAGGGCGGCGAGCCCGTCGCGGTCGATGACGGCGAGGGCCGTGGCGGCCAGCTGGTCCTGGGTGAGGGAGCGGGGTCGAGGCATGGCAGTTGACAGCGTACGTCATACGCCTACGATTTAAGAGTACGACGTACGCCTACGGTTTCCGCGAGGAAGGTGTCCCATGCGCACGCCCACGTCCCGCTTACGGCTAGAACCTGGCCACTCCGTGTCAGCCCGCACGCTCACCCCGGTCCTCGGTCCCCCGGTCACGCTCCCGGATCCTGGACGCCACACCCATGTGCAGTTCCGGCGCTTCGCGGGCTGCCCGGTCTGCAACCTTCACCTGCGGTCGGCGGTTCTGAGGCACGAGGAGATCGAACGGGCCGGAATCCGGGAGGTCGTGCTCTTTCACTCGCCGGCGGACGAACTCCGTCAGCACGTGGCCCATCTGCCCTTCGCCGTCGTCGCGGATCCCGACCGACTCCTGTACGCCGAGTTCGGCGTGGAGGCCCGCCGAAGGGCCCTGCTCGACCCCCGTGCCTGGCCGGCTATCGCCCGAGCCGTCGTGCGCGGCGCCTGGGAGCTGCTCCGTGGCCGCGGCCACCTGCCCGCTGCCTCCCAGCCGGCCGGCCGTCTGGGCCTGCCGGCCGACTTCCTGATTGCTTCCGACGGTCGTGTCGCCGCCGTGAAGTACGGGGAGCACGTCTACGACCAGTGGTCGATCGATGAACTGCTCAGCCTTGCGTCGACCCTGAAGGCGGCCGAGTGATGCCGTTCCGGCTGTCACCGGGCACTCGTGTCCTGAAGATGCGGCGGATCAGCCGAGACTCCGAGGACAGCACAGCTTTGGCGCGTCAAGCCGACGCTTTGGACGGCGCGGCTGCTGAGGGGCGGTTCGATGAGGTCGGGGATGTGGAGGACTCGTTCGTCTCGGGCGCGGTGAGGCCTGAGGAGCGACCCGGCCTCGGCAGGTGGATGCGTGAGCCGCTCTGGTACGAGTGGGACGCGATCATGGTCACGTCCCTCGACCGCATCACGCGGAACCAGACGCACTGGGAGATGTTCGCGGATAAGTGCTACCAGGCCGGGAAGGACGTCATCTGCCTGGACGACCCCGAACTGGACATCGCTCCCGGCAACGGTCGGATGCTCGCATACATCAAGGCGACGCATGCGCAGGCGTACCGGGAAACCATCGTGCAGAAGCGGCGCAGTCAGACTCGTTACTACCGCGATGAATCGCTGTGGGGTGGAGGCACTTGGCCCTTCGGCTACCGGCCGGTTCTCACCGACCATCAGAGTCGGCGTCGCTACAAGCTGGCCATCGACCCGGTGACGGGCCCCTTGATCCGTGAGGCGTACGAGCGCATCGCTGAGCAGGGGTGGAGCATGAGCCGCCTGTGTCGGGACTGGAACGATCGGCGTGTTCTCACCTCGCAGGACTACCAGAGGAGCGCCAACGAGGCTGAGGGGAAGGGCGGGGTCAAGACCGAGGTCAAGGGTGTCAGGTGGACCACGTCCACTCTCGGAAAGATGCTGAAGAAGCCGACCCTCAAGGGAATCGCCATGCACAGGGGAGCGCCCTTGCTTCGGGACGGAGTTCCCGTGCGATGGGCGGCTCCGATCCTTAGTGACGAGGAGTTCGAGAAGTTACAAGCGGTGGTGACGGCCCTCGGGTTGCACCGGGCCGGAATCAAGCCTGGCGCGTCTCCCATGACGGGCGTTCTCTACTGCCCGTGCGGGAAGAAGATGTACGAGAACCGCTCGGCGGGAAAGCTGAGCACGGGAGAAATCCGGAGGCATGAGTACTTCCGGTGCTCCTCATGGTCCAACGGCGAAGCTTGCGCGTTCTCGGTCTCTTGGCCCCAAGCGCAGGTATACGCGACTGTCGAGCGCACCTTCCTGGCAAGGATGGGCGACAGGGAGATCACCGAGCGTCGATACATCCCGGGCAGGGGCAACAGGAAACGGATCAAGGAACTTGAACGGGCCATCGACAATCTGTCGCAATCAGTTGCCTTGGCCGCTTCTCCTGCGGTGATCGCTTCATTGACCGGTGCGATGGAGCGGCACGCGGCCACCCTCGAAGAGCTCTTCGCCGAGCGCTGCACGCCAGGCCGGTGGGAGGTCACCGGCACCGGCCGTACCTACGCCGAGCAGTGGTCTGCGCTGAGGGGGTGGAAGGAGCGAGGGTCTTTCCTTCGTGAGGCCGGATTTCGCCTCTTTGTCTGGGGTGACCCTGCCAAGAAAAGTCGAGGTGTGGCCATGTGTGTTATTGCGCCGATCGATGTTGCCGAGAGAACTGGCTCTGCGCCGGCAGGATCGGTCGAGCCGCACGACGAGGAACAGTGGAACCTCGATGCCTTCACGGTCTTCAAGGAAACGTGGGAGGGGCGAGATCTGCCTTCCGAGATCTGATCAAGCCTCTTGGGGCGGAATCTACGGCCGCCATGAGACGCGGTGGCTCGACAAGAATTCGTACGTGGACATCATCGCCTCCCAGCCGTCGGGGAACGACACCGCCGCGCCGAGCCGCACCGGCTCCGTCGACGGGTGCTCGTCGAGGAGCTCCGCGACGCCCGCGCGGCACACCACGACGCAGGCGTGCCGGTGCCGGGAGGCCAGTACGCACAGGCGGCCCGTCTCCAGGTGGAACGCGGTCGCGTCCGGGCGCCCGGACAGCGGATGGAGGACGACCGTGACGTCGTACTCGCGCCCCTGGAGCCGGTTCGCGGTGTCCACCGTCACGCCCGTCACCCCGAGCCCCGCGAGCGCCGCCCGGACCGCCGCCGCCTGGTCGCGGTGGGCGGTGCCGACCGCGACCCGGTCGGGCGTCAGGGGCACCGGACGCTCGGACCGCTCCGAGACCGCCGCGCCGCCCCGGTCCAGGAGCCGCCGGACGACCAGGGCGACCGCGCCGACCGCCTCGGGGTCGGTGCGCGGGGTGGTGCGGGCCGGCAGTTCGAGCAGCCCCCAGCCCGACTCCGCCGCCTCGTCGAGGACCCGGTCGGGACCCGAACCGTCCGACGCCACCCCGAAGGAGAGCTTCCGGTCCCCGGGCCCGGTACCGCTGCGGAACGGCGTGTACGGGTAGAAGGCGTCCGACACCAGTGGCGCCGCCGAGGCGGGCAGCCGCCAGGAGACCGGCAGCCGGTGCTGCGGAAGCTCCGGATTGTGCGCGAGCAGGGTGGAGACGGCCGAGGCGGACGGGTCGTACGAGAGGCCCGCCCACTGCTCCGCGCCCACCACCGAGAACGGGTCGAGCTGCCCGGGGTCGCCCACGAACAGCGCCCGCTCGAAGAGCCCCGCCACGGCGAGCAGCGCGTCGGAGCGCATCTGGTACGCCTCGTCGACGATCGCGTGCGCCCACGGCTCGACGTTCTTCACGTGCGCCCACTTGGCGGAGGTCGACAGGACGACCGGCAGCCCCGCCAGCTCTCCGGGCTTCGCCGACTTCCGTACGGTGGCCAGGTCGTCGAGCGCCTTGTCGTACGGGTCGCTGTCGTTCGAGTGCAGCCGGCCCACCTCCAGGCCGGGCTCCTTCTCGGCGAGCCGCAGCACCAGGTCGTCCACCTGCGCGTTCGTCTGCGCGACGACCATCAGGGAACGCCCGGCGGCGGCCAGTTCGAGCGCCGCCCGCACCACCAGGGTCGACTTCCCGGCCCCCGGAGGCGAGTCCACGACGACACCCCGGGAGGTGCCGTGCAGGGTGTCGGCGAGGATGCCGTCCGTCGCCCGCCCGGCCTCGGCGGACGGATCGAAACGCGGTTCAACGGTCGTCACAGCACGTCCTCGGGGGTCACGGCGTCGGGCGGTTCGGGGAGGTCGGCCTGGCGCGGCGGTCCGCCGTGCGTCCAGGGCGTCTCCTCCGGGTCCGGCAGCTTCGGCCCGACCCGCTGCTCGTGCTCGAACAGCGTCCAGGCGATCCGCTCGCCCTTCTCCGGCACCGAGCCCTCCGCGGGCTCCTTCGACCGCCCCATCTTGTCCAGGAGCCGCAGCACCAGCGAGCCGTCCTCCTCGTGCCGCACGAACTCCGCCGCCTGCGGCTTCCCGTCGAGCGAGCGGAACACCTTCGCCTTCTCCGCGAGGTGCGGCCGGTCCTCCGTGCGGACCGTGAGGAGCGGGCGCGGCGCGGGCCGCTTCGACTCCGTCCAGGCCATCGTCACCTCGACCACCTCCGCCGCGAACGCCTCGCCCGCGAGCCGCCGTCCCGCCAGGACCAGCGGGTCGTCGAGCGCCTCGTGCGCCTCCAGCTGGCCCTGCGCCTGCTCGCGGGCCGCGAGCTTCGAGGCCGCCCCCACGGCGTCGTCCCGGCGCGGCTGCGGCGGCTCGCCGGCCGTGATCCGGTCCCGGTGACCGGTGAACGACCAGCGGTCGCGGGTCCAGCGGTCCTCGACCCTGGCCCCCTCCGGCAGCTCCCGCAGCAGGTCGAGGGCCTGCCAGACGAGGTCCCAGGTCGGCTTCAGCTGCGACGCGACGACCCGCCGGATCTCCCGCTCGGCCCGGTGCAGCTCGCCGAGGCCCGTGTCGGCCGCCTCACCGTCCTCGGCCGCGCCCAGCGCCTGCCGGGCCCGGTCGTACCGCTCGATCGCGGGCGCCAGGAGCCGGTTGTCGAAGGCCGGATCGGTGGCGGGCCCGGCGGGCGGGCACAGCAGCTGCCCCCGCTCGTCCCGGCCGGCCTCGGCCCGCAGCGCTCCCTCGGGCCCCGACTCCCCGTCCCGCGGGTCGATCCAGGCGAGCAGCGCGCCCAGGTGCTGGTCCTCCAGGGAGGACTGGCCGGTCGCCCAGTGCCGGTTGAGCAGGTCGGTCGCGGCGAGCAGCAGCGAGGAACCGGGCACCCGCGCCCGCTCGCCGAAGTGCGTCAGCCAGCGCCCGAGCAGCGGCACGCGCGGCGGCGCGGGGAACGGCGTCTCCGGATCCTGTTCGGCCGTCCGCCGGAACCGCGTCGACCGCCCGAGCAGCCGTACGTACTCGATGCCCGCCCGGCTCGGCACGATCAGCTGCGGCGCGTCCGCGCACAGCTCGACCTCGACCTTCACCTTCTTGCCGGTCTCGGCATCGACCTCGCTCCGCTCCGCCGCCTCGACGACGTCCGTGAACGAGTCGACGTACGGCAGGACCTCCTCCGCCAGGTCGGCGAGGAACGCGAACCGCAGGTCCCGGTCCCGGGGCTGCGCCACCACCAGGAGCCGCGGCTCGTCGCGGTCGGTGCCGACGAGCGCGCCGAGCGGCGCCCCCGCCTCACCGGCCGTCGTCAGGGGGACGAGGACGAGCGGCCGCGCGGACACGTGCCGGTGGCGGACGGTGGCCAGCGGCTGGGCACGGCCCGACTCGACGGCCTCCATCCGGGCGAGCGCGGAGATCAGCGACATGCGGGGTCCTCCTCGTACGGCCCCTGCGACCGGTTCGGCGCCGCCACCCGGTCCAGCGCCTCCTGGCGCAGCGCCCGCGCCCGGCGCAGGGCCGCCACCGCCGGATCGTCCGGGTCGCCCGCCTCGCCGCGCGCCGCCGCCAGGACCGCGTCGACCGTCGTGAGGCCGCCCAGCTCACCCCGTACCGCACGGCCCAGGGTCTCCACCGCGCCCGCCTCCCGGGCCCGCGCCCGGCAGTGGAAGGCCAGCTCGCAGGCGGCCAGGCACTCCGGCGCGTACGCGTGGGGCACGGACTCCACGGCCTCCGTCAGCTCCGCCGGCGAGCACCCCGCCACATCGAAGGTGGTGCCCTCCGGCAGGGCGTCCGCGATCTCCTCGATCCGGGTCAGCCGGGCCAGCTGCCGCCGGGTCACCGACCGCTGCTTGCGCACGTCCACGACCGAGGCCGTCGGCACGTTCGAGAAGTCCTTCGGGCAGACGAGGAGCACCGAGTGCGCGACCCGCGCGCCCTCGGTCAGCGCCGCCATCCGTTCGAGCGCGAGCACGTACACGGCGGACTGCCGGGCCGCCGCGCCCACCTTCGACGCGTCGGCCGCGCCGTCGATCATCGGGAAGGACTTGATCTCGACGACCGTCCACCGCCCGTCGGGAGCGACCACCACCGCGTCCGGCTCCAGATAGACCGGGGAGCCGGCCACCTCCAGGGCGAGCAGCGGATGGTCGAGCAGCGCCCACGCCCCGGCCCCGGTCGCCTCCCGCAGCGCGAGCGCCGTCCGGGCCGTCCGCCCCTGGGGTCCGGCCGCCGCCAGATCGGGCACGGAGACCGCGCCGGGCTCCTCGACGCCGAGCAGGCGCAGCAGCTCACGGCCGCCGTCCGCCTTGACCTTCGCCTCGAACGAGTTGCCCCGCATGATCGCGAACTGCGACTGGCCGAACGGCGCGGGGGAGCCCAGCTTCGACGCGAGCGCCGCCTTGTCGACCCCGGCGCCGTCGAGCAGCGCCCGCCGTCGGCAGCCCGGATTGGCGGCGAGCGCGGCGAGCGCCCGCGCGTCCAGAGCGCGCGGCGGCGTGCCCGGTCCGCGCAGCTCGGCCAGAGCCTGTCGGAGTGTCGTCTGCGCGGGTCGGGGCAGACCGGTGTCCAGGGATGCGCTCACCCGCGGAAGTCTCGCATCCACCACTGACAACCGTCCGGAGGTCGCCCGGACGTCACCCCGAATTCGCGTGGGCGATGATGGGAGAGGCACGTCCGCACACCGTGAACCAATGGAGAGCCTTCCCATGGCACCGCGCATCCTGCTCGCCCGGCACGGCCAGACCGAGTGGTCGCTTCTCGGCCGGCACACCGGCAGGACCGACATCCCCCTGCTCGACGAAGGCCGGCGCGGCGCGAAGCTGCTCGGCGAGCGGCTGCACCGCGGACCCTGGCAGGGACTGCCCGACGTGGAGGTGCGCACCAGCCCGCTGGTCCGCGCGAGCGAGACCTGCGCCATCGCGGGATTCGGCGACCGCGCCGAGCCGTGGGACGCGCTGATGGAGTGGGACTACGGGTCGTACGAGGGAATGACCCCGGCCCAGATCCAGGCGATCCGCCCCGGCTGGCTGATCTGGCGCGACGGCGTCCCGGAGGGAGAGTCGCTCGCACAGCTCTCGGACCGCGCCGACGAGATCGTGGAGTGGGCCCGCTCCACGGACCGTGACGTGCTGGTCTTCGCCCACGGCCACATCCTGCGCTCGATCGGCGCGCGCTGGCTCGGCGAGGACGTCTCGTTCGCGTCCCGCATCCGCCTCGACCCGACGAGCCTCTCGGTCCTGGGCTGGGCGTACGGCGCACCGGCGATCGAGCGCTGGAACGACACCGGGCACCTGGAGTAGGACACCGGGCCCCTCAGTACGCGGCGAGGACCCGGCTCGTCTCGGCGAGCATCCCGCGGATCCGGGCCGAGGCGATGCCGTCGAGGGAGTCCATGACGCGCTTCGCCTCCGCCGCCGCCTCGTCCGGGCGCCCGGCGTGCGCCAGGTCCTTGGCCAGGTGGGCGCGGTAGAGCGCGAGGTTCCGGGCGAAGTACGGATTCTGCAGGACCGTCGCCCGGTGGGCGTGGCGGGCGGCGCGCCCCCAGTCGCCGAGGGCCGCCCAGCACTGGGCCTCCAGGGCCTCCCGCTCCGGCTCGCCGAAGAACGACATCCACTCCGGGTCGCCGTCGGCGGGCCCCCGGTCGAAGTGCCCGTGGGCGCGGCCGAGGGCCTGCTCGCAGGCGGACCGGTCGCCGAGCCCCGCCCACGCGGCCGCCTCCCGCAGCGACAGCAGCGACAGCAGCCGGGCCGAGTCGAGGGGCTGCGCGGCCCGCAGCCCCGCCTGGGCCGCCCGGACCGCCTCGCGGTACCGGCCGGTGTCCCGGGCCAGGAACGACGTGTTGCAGAAGGCGTGCGCCTCCAGGGCCGCGTTCCCGGAGAACCGCGCGGTGGCGAGGGCCTCGGCGTAGTGCGAGCGCGCGTCCTCGTGGCGGCCCGAGTCGTGGGCGAGCCAGCCGACGGAGAGGGACAGCTCGCCGGCGCCCGCGTGCAGCCGGTCCTCGGTGGAGCGACGGGTCATGGTTCCCGTGTCGAGCAGCGCGTACGCGGTACGGAGGGGCTGCGCGGCCACCTTGTAGAGCCCGTCGGCGCCGTGCCGGTCGTCGAGCAGACGGATCTGCCGTACGGCCTCCTCCACGGCCCGGACCTCGGTCTCGCCGATTCGGTGGCTGCCGCGGGGGGCGGGGATCGCGACGGCGGGGCCGCCGAGTCCCAGCGAGGCGGCCGCCAGGGTGGCGGAGCCGCTCGTCATGAATGCGCGACGCAGCACGTCGCTCTCCTCATCGTTCCGGGTCGAGATCGCGACGGGAGGCGGAGCCCCGGCCGCGACCGGCTGCCGCCGGCCGCGTACCGTCTCCCGCGCGGAGAAGCCCAGGTCGGAGAGGCCGAGTCCGGGGAACATGTGCAGGAAGACCCGCTCGTACGCGTAGTTGGGGCAGCGGATCTCGCCCGCTTCCACGCGCCCGATGTAGCGGGCGTCGCACGCGACCTGTTCGCCGATCTCCCGCGCCGCCCGGCGGACAGCCGCGGCGAACTCCGCCGGCGAGTGCTGTCCGCGGAGCCGGCGGAAGGCGAGGTTGGGAACTGCCCGTGACATCGCCATGGCCGAGCCCTCTCCTGGTGCTGCCGGGTGGTCCGGCGGCAAGAACGTACCTGCTGTGACCGGATGCGTACGCTGAGTTTGGCTACAAATCGGATATCTCGCCTGCGATCTGCCATGAACTGCCATCCTTTGCAGCGGCATGGCGCCGTAGCCGTTGACGCGCACGGGCGTTGAACCGTAAGGGAGAGACGGAACGTGTCTCCTCTGGAGCGAGGAGGCGTCCCATGTCGGAGATCGGTTCGCAGTCGGCCACGTGGCACGCGCCCGCCCCGGACGCCGGCACCACCCCCCAGCCCCCCGCGGAGCCCTGGGACCTGGTGACCGTGCCGGTCCGGCAGGGCCTGGAGGCCGTCGACATCCTGCGCCGCGGCAGCACCCCCGCGGTCGGCCCGGTCGTGCACGACGGGGCCTGCGACACCCTCGGCTTCCTGGTCCCGCCGGGCACGGCCGCCGCTTGGGACATGCCGGGCAGCGCGTGTACGCGGACCTCGGGGCGCGGCCTCCGCCTCCCCGAGCTGCCGGAACTCCCCGAACCGACGGGCGACACCCCCCGCCCCGCCGGCTGGCTGCTGCCGCCGAAGGACACCGACCCCGTCACCGACCCCGTCGTCCTGCGCGAGGCGCTCGGCGAGGCGGCCCGGCTGATCGAGGCGGCCGACGGCTGCCACTGAGCCACGGGGCGGTGCCCAGCCGGGCATGCCCGGATAATGGGGCACGTGGCCAGGAACAAACAGCGCGACCGGGCGGCGTCCGCCGCCTCCGTCGTCGAGACCGTCGACGGCGGGCTCGCCGAACTCATACCCGACCGGGAGCGCCCGCGCGCCTGGACGCTCCTCATCGACGGCGCCCCGCAGTCGCACGTCGACCTCGACGACCCGGCCCACCTCTCCTTCGAGTACCAGCGGCGCCTCGGCCACATCGCCGACCTCGCCGCCCCGCCGAACCGGCCGCTCCAGGTCGTGCACCTCGGCGGCGGCGCCTTCACCCTCGCCCGCTACGTCGCCGCCACCCGCCCCCGCTCCACCCAGCAGATCGTCGAACTCGACGGGCCCCTGGTCCAGTTCGTCCGCCGTGAACTACCCCTCGACGCCGGGGCCCGCATCCGTGTACGTTCCACCGACGCCCGCGCCGGACTCGCCAAGGTGCAGGACGGCTGGGCGGACCTCGTCATCGCCGACGTGTTCAGCGGGGCCCGCACCCCGGCCCATCTGACCAGCACCGAGTTCCTCGGCGAGGTGCGGCGGGTCCTGCGCCCCGGCGGCTTCTACGCGGCGAACCTCGCCGACGGCCCGCCCCTGACCCATCTGCGCGGCCAGATCGCCACGGCCGCCGCCGTCTTCCCCGAACTGGCGCTGACCGCCGACCCCACGGTGCTGCGCGGCCGCCGCTTCGGCAACGCCGTGCTGCTCGCCTCCGACCGAGAGCTGCCGGTGGCCGAGCTGACCCGCCGGGTCGCCACCGATCCGCACCCGGGCCGGGTGGAGCACGGACGGGAGCTCGCCGACTTCGCCGGCGGGGCGGCCCCGGTCACCGACGCGAGCGCCAAGCCCTCGCCCGTACCGCCCGCGTCCGTCTTCCGCTGAGGCCGCCGAGGCCTCTCAGGCCGTGCGGTCCTCGATCTCCACGCGGGGCGCGCTGTCGTGCCACAGGCAGAAGACCGAGAGCTCGCGGCCGTCCTTGGTGAAGGTGACCCGGATCCAGGTCGGCTGCTTCCACACCTGCATCTGCCAGCCCGACGCGGGCGTCGCCGAGACCAGCTCGGCCGACGTCTCGCCGAGGTCGAAGGTGACCCGGCCGCCGTCGACCGGGTAGCTCTTCACCGAGGACGCGGTGGTGGGCGCGGGGCTCGTGGCGGGCGCGGCCGTGGTGGCGGGGGGTGTCGCCGGCGTGGACTCCGGCCCGTCGGAGGGCGGCGAAGCGGGTGTCGACGGCGGGGCGGCGGACGTCGTGCGGTCCTCGCTCGGCGTGGGCTTGCGGGACGGCGGCGAGGTCGCCGGGGGCTCGGCCCGGTGCGTCGAGGAGGCCAGCGGATCGCTGCCGGAGGTGCCCGGTGCGACCTCGGTGGCGCCGACCGGGAGCGGCAGCGCGCGCGGAGGGTCGTAGACCGTGCCGGACAGCACCGTGTGCACTCCCCACCAGGACAGGGTGACCGCCGCGCCGGTGGCGAGCGACCAGGCCAGGGCGTGAACGAGTCCTCTTCGCACCGGCCCATAGTGCACCACCCTGTGAGGGGGAGTACGGGAGGGTGTGGATTGCTCACCCGTTCCCCCGAATGGCGTACGGTGCGGCCCATGGCAAGTGTGCTCGTGGTCGAGGACGACCAGTTCGTGCGCTCCGCCCTCATCCGCCAGCTCTCCGAGGCCTCCCACACGGTACGGAGCGTCGGGACGGCTCTGGAGGCGTTGCGCGAGGTCGCCCATTTCCGTTTCGACGTGGTCATCCTCGACCTCGGACTGCCCGACCTGGACGGGTCCGAGGCGCTCAAGATGCTGCGCGGGATCACCGACGTACCGGTGATCATCGCGACCGCCCGGGACGACGAGGCCGAGATCGTACGGCTCCTGCACGCCGGCGCGGACGACTACCTCGTGAAGCCCTTCTCGGTGGACCACCTCTCGGCCCGCATGGCCGCCGTCCTGCGCCGGGCGCGGTCCGCCGCGGGCGAGGCGCCGCCGCCGCGGGTCATCCGGGTCGGTGGCCTGACCGTCGATCCGCTGCGCCGTCAGGCGGAGCTGGACGGGGCGCCGTTGGACCTCACCCGGCGCGAGTTCGACCTGCTGGCGTTCCTCGCCGGGCGGCCCGGCGTGGTCGTCCCGCGCAAGGAGCTGCTCGCCGAGGTGTGGCAGCAGTCCTACGGGGACGACCAGACCATCGACGTGCATTTGTCATGGCTGCGGCGGAAACTGGGCGAAACGGCCGCGCGGCCCCGCTACTTGCACACCCTGCGCGGGGTGGGCGTGAAGCTGGAGCCGCCCCGGGAGCCGCAGCCGTGAGGTGGGCGCTCGTCAAGGTGTCGCTGGCCGTCACCGTCATGGTCGTCGTCGCCTTCGCCGTACCCCTCGGGCTCGTCGTCAAGGAGATGGCCCGCGACCGGGCCTTCTCCAACGCCGAACGGCGGGCCGCCGGGCTCGCCCCCGTCCTCGCGATCACCACCGACCGCGAGGAGCTGGACAAGGCCGTCGCCACCACCGAGGACGGGGCCGCCGGACGGCTCGCCGTCCACGTGCCCGCCGCGGAGCCGGGCGGGACCGCGCTGGAGATCGGCACCCGCAGGGCCGACGCCGAGGAGCTCGCCGCCACCCGCCGGCTCGGCCGCGCCTCCATCGCCGAGGTGCCGGGCGGCTTCGCGCTGCTCCAGCCCACCGCGATCAGCAGCGGTCAGGTCGCCGTCGTCGAACTCTTCGTCCCCGAGGGCGAGGTCACCAACGGCGTCGCCACCGCCTGGCTCGTCCTCGCGGGGGTCGGCATCGCCCTGATCGTCGGCTCCGTCGCCGTCGCCGACCGGCTCGGCGTCCGCATGGTCCGGCCCGCCCAGCGGCTCGCGGGCGCCGCCCACGACCTCGGCGAGGGCCGGCTCGGCGCGCGGGTCCCCGAGGAAGGCCCGCCGGAGCTCAAGTCGGCGGCCGTCGCCTTCAACTCGATGGCCGACCAGGTCGTCCAGCTCCTCGCCAACGAACGCGAGCTCGCCGCCGACCTCTCCCACCGGCTCCGCACCCCGCTGACCGTGCTGCGGCTCAACACGGCCTCGCTCGGCTCGGGACCCGCCGCCGAGCAGACCCGCGCGGCCGTCGAACAGCTGGAGCGCGAGGTCGACATCATCATCCGTACGGCCCGGGAGGCGAAGCCGCAGACCCAGGCGACCGGCCCCGGCGCCGGCTGCGACGCCGCCGAGGTGGTCCGTGCGCGGATGGACTTCTGGTCGGCGCTCGCCGAGGACGAGGGCCGGCGGGTACGGGTCGCGGGCGTCGAACGTCCGGTACGCATCCCGGTGGCCCGCCCCGAACTCGTCGCCGCCCTCGACGCCCTGCTCGGCAACGTCTTCCGGCACACCCCCGAGGGCACCGCCTTCTCCATCGACGTCCACAACGGCGACGACGCCGTCATCGTCCTGGTCTCCGACGCGGGCGCCGGCATCGCCGACCCCGCCGCCGCCCTGGCCCGCGGCAACAGCGGCGGCAGGCCCGGCTCGACGGGCCTCGGCCTGGACATCGTGCGGCGGATGGCGGAGGCGACCGGGGGAGACGTCGCCATCGGGCACTCCGTCCTCGGGGGCACCGAGGTCCGCGTCTGGATCGGGCTCGACGGGCGCCGCTCGGGCACCACGACGGGCCGCCGCGGCCACCGCCCGGCCCGCCGCCGTCGCGGTGGCGGCACGGGCACCCGGCGCGCAGCCGACGCCTGAATCCTCCCGACGCCTGAGCCCCGTCGGGGTCGAACCTTTCGTGTTTCCGATGCCTTCCTTAAGCGGAGCCTAAGAATCCCAACCCCGGCCCGATCGCGGCCATTTGTCCGTTTCCCAGTCGCTAGCGTGCTGCCGCACCCCACCACCCCCACACCCCGGCACACAGAGGCAGGCACCGATGGGCACCAGTTCGCACCGGCGCAGGGCGAGCACCAGGACCAAGGTCGTCGGAGCGGTCGTCGCTGCGGCGATCGCCGGCGGCGCCGCCTTCGCGCTCGGCGGGACCGCGCAGGCCGCCGCCGTCGGCGCCGCGTACACCCGGACCAGCGCCTGGACCGGCGGCTACACCGGCCAGTACGTCGTCACCAACGAGACGACCACCGCCCAGTCCGACTGGACCCTGGAGTTCGACCTCCCGGCCGGGACGACCATCGGCTCCCTCTGGAACGGCGAGCACACCGTCTCCGGCGGCCACGTCACCGTGAAGCCCGCGAGCTGGAACAAGCAGCTCGGCCCCGGCCAGTCCGTCACCGTCGGCTTCGTGACCTCCGCCGCGGGCGCGGCGGGCGACCCGACCGGCTGCCTCATCAACAAGGCCGCCTGCTCCGCCGGAGGCCCCGCCCCCACCCCCAGCGGCCGCCCCACCGACCAGCCGACCGCGACCGCCTCCCCGAAGCCGACGGCGACAGCCACGGCCACGGCCACCGTGAAGCCGACTCCGACGGCCACGGCCACCGCCACCGCGACGGCCACCGTGAAGCCGACCCCCACGGCGACCGCCACCACGCCCCCCACCACGGCGCCCACCCCGACGCCGACCGCGACCGGCGCGCCCGGCACCGCCGCCAAGTACGCCCCGTACGTCGACACCTCGCTCTACCCGACGTACGACCTGCTCGCGACCGCCGACGCCACCGGCGTGAAGGAGTTCAACCTCGCCTTCATCACCTCCGGCGGCTCCTGCGCCCCGCTCTGGGGCGGGGTCACCGACCTCGCGAACGACAAGGTCGCGGCCCAGATCGGCGCCCTGCGCGCCAAGGGCGGTGACGTCCGCGTCTCCTTCGGCGGCGCCGCCGGCCACGAGCTGGCCCTGAACTGCTCGTCGTCCTCGGCACTCGCCGCCGCGTACGGCAAGGTCATCGACCAGTACAAACTGACCAAGGTCGACTTCGACGTCGAGGGCGCCGCCCTGCCGGACACGGCCGCCAACACCCGCCGCTCCCAGGCGATCGCCCAGCTCCAGCAGACCCACCCCGGCCTGAACGTCTCCTTCACCCTGCCGGTCATGCCCGAGGGCCTGACGCAGCCGGGCGTGGCCCTGCTCGTCGACGCGAAGAAGAACGGCGTCCGCGTCGACGCCGTCAACATCATGGCGATGGACTACGGCCCGGCGTACAGCGCGGACATGGGCACGTACGCGATCCAGGCCGCGACCGCGACCCAGGCCCAGGTCAAGGGAGTCCTCGGGCTCTCCGACGCGGCCGCCTGGAAGGCCGTCGCCGTCACCCCGATGATCGGCGTCAACGACGTCACCACCGAGATCTTCCGGGTCGACGACGCCACACAGCTCGTCGACTTCGCGAAGTCGAAGGGACTCGGCTGGCTCTCGATGTGGTCCTCGACCCGTGACAAGCAGTGCGCCGCCGGCGCCGTGAACCACGCCGACGCCACCTGCTCCTCGATCCTCCAGCAGCCCCTGGCCTTCACGAAGGCCTTCGCCGCCTACAAGTAGGCAGGCCCTCAGGCCCCCCACACCGCGCGCCCCGGCCGGAACCACCCCACCGCCGGCCGGGGCGCGCACCCCTACCCGGCCGGCGCCGGCCGCGGCGCGCAGGCGTCGGCGATCGCCGCGGTGTCCCAGTAGAAGGGCCTGACCTCGGCGATCCGGCCGTCCCGCACGGTGATCGTCTGCAGGATCGGGAAGGTCAGCTCGCGGCCGGTGGCACGGGCGCGGGCACGCACGCGCGTGAGGACCACCGCGGTCGGGCCCGTGGCGAGGAACTCCTGCTCCGTCATGTCGAAGGACTCCCACACCCGGCTCATCGTGAGGAAGAAGCGCTCCACGCCCGCGTGCCCGCGCCAGGTCCCGCCGTACGGCAGGGCGGCGGCCTGGTGGAGGACGACGTCGGGCGCGAAGTAGGGGGCGAGCGGTGCGAAGGAGGCCCTGCCGGGGCCTCCGGCCGCCAGATAGGCGGCCTCCGCCGCGTACATACCGGTCAGGACGGCCGCCGAGTCCGTGGCGGCGGCGTTCGTGATCTCTGGGGTGGAGGGAGTCGTCATGCCGCCAGCGTGATCGCCCAAGGCGGATCACGCTGGCGGCTGTCGGACGTCGACCTCGCTCGCCGACCTGCGCCCTACGCCCGCGAGGCCTTCCACTCCTCCGTGTAGGAGCCGGTGGTGAGGTGGGTGAGCAGCTGCGGGTGGTAGACGTCGTTGCGGGTGAGGGAGGTCTGCCGGACCGCGATGTCCGGGTGGATCCGCATGTACGTGTCGTAGAGCCCGGCCTCCTGGAGGCCGAACGTGCCGAACACCCCGACCGTGAGCGTGATCCGCCGTCCGCTCCCGTCCACCGGCTCCCGCGCGGGGACGCCCGCCCCGGGCAGCGGGGGGCAGTTCGTCGGGCCGGGCGGAAGTCACCCGCACGCACCACGCCCCCATCCCCGCGTCGTCGAACGTCTTCGACGACTCCCGGACCTTGACCGTGTTCTGACCCCGACTCAATAGTGGGAGCGCTCCCATTCAATCGTCGACGGGATACCCATGCGCAGAACACGCCACCTCCTCGCGGGGCTCGCCCTGACGGCGGGCCTCCTCGCGGGAGCGGTCCCCGCGACCGCGGCCCCGGAGACGCCCGTGCCCACGGCCGCGGCGGCATCTTCGTACACCTGGAAGAACGTCCGGATCGACGGCGGCGGCTTCGTCCCCGGCATCGTCTTCAACCGGACCGAGAAGGACCTCGTCTACGCCCGCACCGACATCGGCGGCGTCTACCGCTGGAACCAGGCCGCCTCCTCCTGGACCCCGCTCCTCGACTCCGTCGACTGGGACCACTGGGGCCACACCGGAGTCGTCGGCCTCGCCTCCGACACCGTCGACCCCGACCGGCTGTACGCGGCGGTCGGCACGTACACGAACGACTGGGACCCCGGCAACGGCGCCGTCCTCCGCTCCGCCGACCGCGGCGCCACCTGGCAGCGCACCGACCTCCCCTTCAAGCTCGGCGGCAACATGCCCGGCCGCGGCATGGGCGAACGCCTCGCCGTCGACCCCCACGAGAACAGCGTCCTCTACCTCGGCGCGCCGAGCGGCAACGGCCTGTGGCGCTCCACCGACTCCGGCGTCACCTGGTCGAAGGTCACCACCTTCACCAACCCCGGCGCCTACCAGCAGGACCCGACCGACACCAGCGGCTACAACTCCGACGAGCAGGGCATCGTCTGGGTCACCTTCGACGAGTCCACGGGCACCCCCGGGACCGCGACCGGCACGATCTACGTCGGCGTGGGCGACAAGGAGAACGCCGTCTACCGCTCCACCGACGCCGGCGCCACCTGGACCCGGCTGCCCGGCCAGCCCACCGGGTACCTCGCCCACAAGGGCGTCCTCGACGCGGAGAACGGCTACCTCTACCTCGCGTACAGCGACACGGCGGGACCGTACGACGGCGGCAAGGGCCAGGTCTGGCGGTACGCCACCGCCACCGGCGCGTGGACGAACATCAGCCCCGTCGCCGAGGCCGACACCTTCCACGGCTTCAGCGGCCTCACCGTCGACCGGCAGCGGCCCGGCACGGTCATGGTCTCCGCCTACAGCTCCTGGTGGCCGGACACCCAGATCTTCCGCTCCACCGACTCCGGCTCCACCTGGAGCAAGGCCTGGGACTACACCTCGTACCCCACCCGCGCCAACCGCTACACGATGGACGTCTCCTCCGTCCCCTGGCTCACCTGGGGCGCCGACCCGGCCCCGCCCGAACAGACCCCGAAGCTCGGCTGGATGACCGAGGCCCTGGAGATCGACCCCTTCGACTCGAACCGCATGATGTACGGCACCGGCGCCACGATCTACGGCACCCAGGAACTCACCAAGTGGGACACCGGCACGAACTTCACGATCAGGCCCATGGTGAAGGGACTCGAGGAGACCGCCGTCCTCGACCTGGCCTCCCCGCCCTCCGGAGCCCCGCTGATCAGCGCCCTCGGCGACATCGGCGGCTTCCGCCACACGGACCTCACCGCTGTCCCGTCGATGATGTTCACCTCCCCGAACTTCACCTCCACGACCAGCCTCGACTACGCCGAGACGAACCCGGACGTCGTCGTCCGCGCCGGCCACCTCGACGGCGGACCGCACGTCGCGTTCTCCACCGACAACGGCGCCAACTGGTCCGCAGGGCAGGAGCCTTCGGGCGTCACCGGCGGCGGCACGGTCGCCGCGTCCGCCGACGGCAGCCGTTACGTGTGGAGCCCGGACGGCACCGGAGTCCACACCGGCACCGGAGGAGCCTGGACCGCCTCCACCGGCATCCCCGCCGGCGCGACCGTCGAGTCCGACCGCGTCGACCCGAAGGCCTTCTACGGCTTCAAGGACGGCACCTTCTACGCCAGCACGGACGGCGGCGCGACCTTCACCGCCCGCGCCACCGGCCTCCCGGCCAAGGGCAACGCCCGCTTCAAGGCCGTCCCCGGCACGAAGGGCGACCTCTGGTTCGCCGGCGGCGCCCCCGACTCCACGTACGGCCTCTGGCACTCCACCGACGGCGGCGCGACCTTCGCCCGGGTCTCCGGCGTCGAGCAGGCCGACACGATCGGCTTCGGCAAGGCCGCACCCGGCGCCGCGTACCCCGCGCTCTACACGAGCGCGAAGATCGGCGGCGTACGGGGCGTCTTCCGCTCCACCGACGCGGGCGCGAGCTGGGTCCGGATCAACGACGACGCCCGTCAATGGGGCTGGACCGGCGGCGCGATCACCGGCGACCCCCGGGTCTACGGCCGCGTGTATGTCTCCACCAACGGCCGCGGCATCATCTACGGCGACACGACGGAGACCGGCGGCGGCACCGACCCCACAGACCCGCCCGCGCCCTCCGGCACCTGCAAGGTCGCCTACAAGGTCACCAACCAGTGGCAGGGCGGCTTCCAGGCCGACGTCACCCTGACCAACACCTCCGCCACCGCCTGGACCGGCTGGAAGCTCGGCTGGGAGTTCCCCGCCGGGCAGCGGATCGGCCAGATGTGGAACGCCGGCCCGGCCCAGACGGGGACCGCCGTCACCGCGCAGAACGTCGGCTGGAACGGCCCCGTCGCCGCCGGAGCCTCCGCCTCCTTCGGCTTCACCGGCACCTGGACCGGCACCAACCCCGTACCGGCCGCCTTCACCCTCGGAGGTGCGACGTGCTCCGTCGCCTGATCGCCACGACGGCCCTCCTCGCCGCCGCCCTCACCCTCACCCCCGCCGCTCCGGCAGCCGCCGCCGACGCCCCGCTCCGGGACCTCGCCCAGGCCCGGGGCGTCTACCTCGGCACCGCCGTCACCGGCGGGAGACTCACCGGCGGGTACGCGGACGTCGCCGCCGCCCAGTTCGACTCGGTCACCCCCGGCAACGAGATGAAGTGGGGCTCCGTCGAACGCACCCGAGGCACGTACGACTGGACCGGCGCCGACCGGGTCGTCGACTTCGCCGAGGCCCACGGCCAGCGCGTCCGCGGCCACACCCTCGTCTGGCACAGCCAGCTGCCGTCCTGGGTGACGGGCGGCACCTGGACCGCCGACGAGCTCCGCACCCTGATGACCGACCACATCGCCGCCGAGGCCGGCCGCTACAAGGGCCGGATCGACCACTGGGACGTCGTCAACGAGCCCCTGAACGAGGACGGCACCCTCCGGCAGTCCGTCTTCGGCGCGACGCTCGGCGAGTCGTACCTCGCCGACGCCTTCCGCGCCGCCCGGGCCGCCGACCCGGCCGCGAAGCTCTACCTCAACGACTACTCGACCGACGGGATCGGCGCGAAGAGCGACGGCATGTACGCCCTGGTGAAGCGGCTCCTCGCCCAGGGCGTCCCGGTCGACGGCGTCGGCTTCCAGGCCCATCTCGTCCTCGGCCAGGTCCCCGCCTCCCTGGAGGCCAACCTGCGCCGCTTCGCCGAGCTCGGCGTGGACGTGGCGATCACCGAGCTCGACATCCGCATGACCCTGCCCGCGACCGACGCGAAGCTCGCGCGGCAGAAGGCCGACTACGCCTCCGTCCTGCGCGCCTGCCTGGCCGTCACCCGCTGCGCGGGCGTCACCGTCTGGGGCTTCACCGACGCCGACTCCTGGATCCCGGACTTCTTCCCCGGTCAGGGCGCGGCCACCCCGTACGACGAGGGCCTCGCCCCGAAGCCCGCCCGCGCCGGGATCGCCGAGGCGCTCGCCCCGGTCACCCCGCCCGCCCCGGGTGTGTGCTCCGTCACGTACGCGGTCACGAGCCAGTGGACGGGCGGCTTCACGGCGCAGGTCACCGTCCGGAACACGGGTACGACCCCGCTGGACGGCTGGACCGTCCGCTGGTCCTATCCGGCCGGCCAGCGGCTCACCCAGGCCTGGAACACCACGGCGACGCAGACCGGGACGGAGGTGACGGCGACGCACCTCGCGTACAACGCGACGGTCCCGCCGGGCGGCTCGACGGCCTTCGGCTTCAACGGCACGTGGTCGGGCACCAACCCGCCCCCGACGGCCTTCAGCTGCTCCTAGGGGCGACTCCGGCGACATACGAAAACGACCGAGGCCCCGGTTCTTCCGAACCGGGGCCTCGGCCTTCAGGGTGAGTAACGGGACTCGAACCCGCGACATCCTGGACCACAACCAGGTGCTCTACCGTCTGAGCTATACCCACCATGACCGGCGTTTTTCTCGGGTTTCCCCGACCGGCCGAGAAGAAGTCTACAGGGTCCTGGGGGGTGCTCGCGCCCGCATTGATTCCGGACGCGAGCGACCCCGTTCGGGCGGGGTCTACTCCGCGGGCGCGGAGTGGCGCGCGGCGATCCGCTTCGCGGTCTCCGAGTCAGGCCCGGGCTGCGGGACGAAGACCGCCTCGCGGTAGTAGCGCAGCTCCGTGATGGAGTCGCGGATGTCGGCGAGTGCCCGGTGGTTGCCGTTCTTCTCCGGACTGTTGAAGTACGCCCTCGGGTACCAGCGGCGGGCCAGCTCCTTGACCGAGGAGACATCGACGATCCGGTAGTGCAGGTGGCTCTCCAGGGCGGGCATGTCCCGGGCGAGGAAGCCGCGGTCCGTGGAGACCGAGTTCCCGCACAGCGGCGCCTTGCCGGGCTCCTTGACGTGCTCGCGGATGTACGCGAGGACCTGGGCCTCCGCGTCGGCGAGCGTGGTGCCGCCGGCGAGCTCGTCGAGGAGCCCCGAGGCCGTGTGCATCTGGCGCACGATCTCGGGCATGGTCTCCAGGGCCGCGTCCGGCGGGCGGATCACGATGTCCACCCCGTCGCCGAGCACGTTCAGTTCCGAGTCGGTGACCAGTGCGGCCACCTCGATGAGTGCGTCGTCCGTCAGCGAGAGCCCGGTCATCTCGCAGTCGATCCACACCATGCGATCGTTCATGCGTCCACCTTAGGTGCTGTTCTTCCCGGGGGAAGCGGCCGACGGGCGCCCGGGGGAGGTGTCCCCGGACGCCCGTCGGTCCTGCGGTGCGCCGCTTGTGGCCGCGCGGGTCGGTGTTACGGCGTCACGGCGCGCTGCGCTGGCCCGGCAGTGAGGGGCGGCCGGGAGCGTAGGCGTCCGCGTGCGCCTTCCCCGGCTCCAGCGAGGAGGCCGGGCGCCGCATGCCGGCGGCGACCTGGACGGGCATGACCGGGTCGAGCACCGCGGTGCCGACCTCGCCCTGCGGCCGCCTGGCCCGGTACGCCGCCCGGTAGGCCGCCGGCGACGAGCCGAGCTGGCGCCGGAAGTGGCCGCGCAGCGCCACCGGCGAACGGAAGCCGCACCTGCCCGCGACCTCGTCGACCGAGTAGTCGGAGGTCTCGAGCAGCCGCTGTGCCTGGAGCACCCGCTGCGTGATCAGCCACTGGAGCGGGGCGGAGCCCGTCAGCGAGCGGAACCGGCGGTCGAAGGTCCGCCGTGACATGTACGCGCGCGCGGCCAGGGTCTCCACGTCGAACTGCTCGTGGAGGTGCTCCAGCGCCCAGGCGACGACCTCGGCCAGCGGGTCGGCGCCGATCTCTTCTGGTAAAGACCTGTCGAGGTAGCGCTCCTGACCGCCGCTGCGCCGCGGCGGGACGACCAGCCGGCGCGCCAGCGCGCCAGCGGCCTCGGTGCCGTGGTCGGTCCGCACGATGTGCAGACACAGATCGATTCCGGCCGCCGTGCCGGCGGAGGTGAGGACGTCGCCGTCGTCGACGAAGAGCTCCCGCGGGTCCACGTGGACCGACGGGTAGCGCTTGGCGAGCGTCGGCGCGTACATCCAGTGCGTCGTCGCCGGCCGGCCGTCGAGCAGGCCCGCGGCGGCGAGGACGAAGGCCCCGGTGCAGAGGCCGACGATCCGCGCGCCCTCCTCGTGGGCACGGCGCAGCGCTTCGAGCGCCTCCGGCGGTGGCGGCGACGTGATCGACCGCCAGGCCGGCACGACGACCGTCCCGGCGCGGCCGATGGCCTCCAGGCCGTATGGCGCGGTGAGTTCGAGACCGCCGGTGGTGCGCAGCGGGCCGTCCTCGCCGGCGCAGACGAGCAGCCGGTAGCGGGGCACGCCCGCGTCCTGCCGGTCGATGCCGAAAACGGAGAGCGGGATGGAGCTCTCGAAGATGGGGCCGCCGCTGAACAAAAGCACTGCGACGACTTCACGGCGGCGGCGTCCGGACAGCTTCCGTGCGACCTCCGTTACGGCGGAGTCCTGGCTCATGACGCTAAGCCCCCCTCGGTGTTCGCGTCTCCCTGGTCGTGTCGCTCCTGCACGTTTCCCCTCGGTTTTGCACGAGACCCCAGTCTTCGGTACCCATGATCGAATCTACTGCGTCCCGTGGCGCCGGCGTGACAAGTTCTCCATCCGGTGGATTGTCGACAAGGCCACTTGGCGCGAAGCGATCGATCGCGAAGCGTTCCACCTGACGGCCGTCAAGGGAAGGGGCAGCGCCGCGAACACCCCGTGAGCGTAGGGTGCGGGGCCGTGATTCGGGGCTTCGGGGGCTGTCGGCGCCGGGGTTGGCCAACCGTTCCGCCAAGGACTCGCCGACGAATGGAAGTTGGCTGAAAACATATGGGTTCGGGTGTACGAACCTGTCAACTCGAAGGGGGTCGGGCCGGTCCTCGGGTCAGTTCCGGCGCCCGGTTCGTGCCGTTTCGGCCTGGAGTCCGCGCTCCGCGCGGCGCAGCAGCACCCGGCACGCCGCCGTCACCGAGACGAGTCCCAGCGCGGTCCCGGCGGCCCCGCCGAGCGAGGTGCCGAAGACGACGAGCACCACGGGTACGAGGACGCAGCAGAAGACCGCCCATCGGACGACGTCACCGGCGGGATCGGCGGTTCCCGCCCAGGAGCCCGCCCCGGAGCCCGCTCCTCTTTCCCGGTTCTCCCGGCCCGGGTCCGCCGAGGCGGTCGCCGTGGTGATCGGGGTGGTGATCGCGGTTGCGGTCGCGGAGGCGGTCGGGGAGGGGCCCGCCGGGGCGGCGGGCGCCCGGCGACGGCCGCGGGGCGAGCCGAGCGCGGGTGCGGGGGTGGAGCCGGTGGGGGTCTGGCCGGCGGCGGTCGATGGTGCGGGCACGGGCGGTCTCCCTGCGACGGGGGCTGGACCTGTGGCAACGAGGAGCGGAACGTTCCGGTCACTGTGCGCGACGTCCGTTTGGCCCCCGTACCGACGCCTGTAGGGCACAACCGGCATTGCCAGATCGCGAACCCCTCGGGCATGCTCCCTGGGACGCCACGCGAGAGCGGGGCGAACGCCGGGGAGTGGCACGGCGGGCTCTGGGCAGGAGAGGAGTGTCGCCGTACCCTTGGGGGTATGGGCTTGGGAAGATGATTCCCGGACACAGCTCCGCCGCCACCCGTTGTTCCGTCCCCTCCTTTCCCCGTCCCTTCCCACGAGGACTCCCTTCGCCGAGACACCGATGGCCGGTCACGAATTCCCCGAACCCGCGGACCGCAAGCGCGTCGCCGACTCCACGGTCGACCCCCTCGCGGTAGAACAGCCACGCCACTCCTGCGACCCGGCCTTCCGGCACGGGGTGGTCGTCGGTTTCGACGGCTCCACGTCCAGTGAGCGAGCCCTCGCGTACGCCATCGGCATGGCCCGCCGCTCCGGCTCCGGCCTGATCATCGTGCACGTGGCCAACCGGCTGCCGACGACGGTGTGGGCCGGCTGCGAGCCGCCGGTCTTCGTCGACGTACCGGATCACCGCACCGAGGTCCTCGGTCTCGAGCTGGCCTGCGCCGAGCACCTCTCCGAGGTGCCGTGGATCCTCGTCGAGCGCGGCGGCGACATCTGCCACGAGCTGGAGGAGGTCGGCCGCGAGTACTCGGCCGACGCGATCGTGGTCGGCTCCACGCACGGGATCGTCGGCCGGATCTTCGGCTCGGTGGCCGGCCGCCTCGCGCGCCGCGCCCAGCGGCCCGTGATCGTCATCCCGTAGGCCCCTTCGCGGCGGCTCGCTCCTGTGATCCAGTCCCCAACTGGCGCCAACCGGCCATAAATTCGGCCTTCCTCAGGTGAATTGTGCGCTTGTGAAGGGTAGATAAGGTTCACCGGATCACAGCAGCTCACGCAGCACGACTGCACTCCTGAAGGGAGCCCGCCGTGGACAACGAAGTCGCCGCGGGGAACAGCACTTCCACTCTCGGCAACCTCGCACTCGGACTGACCCTGCTGGCCTTCGGGCTGGGCGGGACGGGTGTCATCGACAACGTCGCGGCAGCGGATGCCGCGGGCCTCGCCACCTGGGTCGGCGGGGTGGCGCTCTTCCTCGTCGGACTGATCGCCCTGCGCGGCGGCAGCACCGGCGAGGGCACGGCGTACACCGCACTCGGCGCCTTCTGGTTCACCTGGGGGACCGCCGTCGGGGGCGGGGCCTCGGCGGACGCCGTCGGGCTCTTCATGCTCCTGTGGGCGCTCCTCGCGCTCACGCTGACCATGGCCGCGTCGGGGAGCGGGCTGTTCGGACAGGGCGTGTACGGGCTGCTGTTCGTCGCGCTGCTGCTGATCGGCATCGGCGCGCTGGCCGACAACGGCGGTCTGGCGAAGGCGGGCGGCTGGGTCGCGGCCGTCGGGGGTCTCGTCGCCTGGTACGGCGCCACGGCCGCGGTGGCGGGCTGGCCGACGGCCCTCCGGCGCTCGGCGGGCACGAGCGCCCCGGCCGCGGGGTAACTCACGAGAAGGAGAGAGGTCCCTGTCGCACCTGGGTGTGCGACAGGGACCTCTTTCGTGTCCGGTCGAACCGCCGGGGGACAGGCCCGGCGGTGCGGTGCGGGTCGGGGGGACAGGCCCCGACCGGCTGCTACTCGACCGTGACGGACTTGGCCAGGTTGCGCGGCTTGTCGATGTCGCGGCCCATGGCGAGCGCCGTGTGGTAGGCGAGGAGCTGGAGCGGGATGCCCATGAGGATCGGGTCCAGCTCGTCCTCGTTCTTCGGCACGACGATGGTGTGGTCGGCCTTCGCCTGCGGCTGGTGCGCGACCGCGAGGATGCGGCCGCTGCGGGCCTTGATCTCCTCCAGGGCGGCGCGGTTCTTCTCCAGCAGGTCGTCGTCGGGGACGATCGCGACCGTCGGCAGGGCCGGCTCGATGAGGGCGAGCGGGCCGTGCTTCAGCTCGGAGGCCGGGTACGCCTCGGCGTGGATGTAGGAGATCTCCTTCAGCTTGAGGGAGGCCTCCAGGGCCACCGGGTAGCCCCGGACGCGGCCGATGAACATCATCGACTGGGCGCCCGCGTACTCCGCGGCGATCTTCTTGATCTCGTCCTCGGTCTCGAGGATCTCGCTGATCTGCGCGGGCAGCTTGCGCAGGCCCTCGATGATCCGCTTGCCGTCGGTGACGGACAGGTCGCGGATGCGGCCCAGGTGCAGGGCGAGCAGCGCGAAGGCGGTGACCGTGTTGGTGAAGCACTTGGTGGAGACGACGCAGACCTCGGGGCCGGCGTGGACGTACACGCCGCCGTCGGCCTCGCGGGCGATGGCGGAGCCGACGACGTTCACGACGCCGAGGACGCGGGCGCCCTTGCGCTTGAGCTCCTGGACGGCGGCGAGCACGTCGTAGGTCTCACCGGACTGGGAGACGGCGATGTAGAGGGTGTCGGGGTCCACGACCGGGTTGCGGTAGCGGAACTCCGAGGCCGGCTCGGCGTCGGCGGGGATGCGGGCCAGGGACTCGATGAGCCCCGCGCCGATGAGGCCGGCGTGGTACGAGGTGCCGCAGCCGAGGATCTTGATGCGGCGGATGGTGCGGGCCTCGCGGGCGTCGAGGTTCAGGCCGCCCAGGTGCACGGTGGAGAAGCGGTCGTCGATCCGGCCGCGCAGCACGCGGTCGACCGCGTCGGGCTGCTCGGAGATCTCCTTGTGCATGAACGTGTCGTGGCCGCCCATGTCGTAGGAGGCGGCCTCCCACTCGACGGTCTCCGGGGTGGCGGTGGTGGACGCGCCCGAGGTCGTGTAGGTGCGGAAGTCGTCGGCCTTGAGGGTGGCCATCTCGCCGTCGTCGAGGGTGACGACCTGGCGGGTGTGGGCGATCAGGGCGGCGACGTCGGAGGCGACGAGCATCTCCTTCTCGCCGATGCCGAGGATGACCGGGGAGCCGTTGCGGGCCACCACGATGCGGTCATTGAAGTCGGCGTGCATCACGGCGATGCCGTAGGTGCCCTCGATGACCTTGAGCGCCTCGCGGACCTTCTCCTCGAGGGTGTCGGCCTGGGAGCGGGCGATGAGGTGGGTGATGACCTCGGTGTCCGTCTCGGAGGCGAAGACGACGCCGTCGGCCTCCAGCTTCGCGCGCAGCTCCTGGGCGTTGTCCACGATGCCGTTGTGGACGACCGCGACCTTGTTCTCGGGGTCCAGGTGCGGGTGCGAGTTCACGTCGCTGGGGGCACCGTGGGTGGCCCAGCGGGTGTGGGCGATGCCGGTGGTGCCGGAGAAGCGCTTGGGGACGCGGGCTTCGAGGTCCCGGACGCGGCCCTTGGCCTTCACCATCTTCAGGCCGGTGGCCTTCGGGCTGGTGATGACCATGCCGGCGGAGTCGTATCCCCGGTACTCCAGACGCGCCAGGCCCTCGAGGAGCAGCGGGGCGACGTCGCGCTTTCCGATGTAACCGACAATTCCGCACATAAAGGTGAAACCCCTCCAGGTAGACGATGGTGCTGCTCGGCCGCGCTCGGCCGTGCTCAGCCGTAGACGATGCGGCGCAGCTGCCGGAGCGAGAGCTCCGGTGGCGCCACTGCCCGGTGGGGCAGTTCCGCCGAGATCCGTTCGAAGATCTCGGCGTTCACGGACCCGCCGGACTGCAGTTCGCGGTGGCGGCGGCGGACGAACTCCTCGGTCGTCTCGTCGAAGTACGCCAGCACGTCGAGTACCACCCGGGCGGCCTCACCGCGCTGGAGCGCGGTGCTGCGGACCAGATGGTCGACGAGGTCGTCATGCGACGGGCGGCGTTCGAGCACCCGTGAATACTGAGGGGTACCCGTCGCCCTTTGCAAGAATCCTGCCCGAAATCGGGCAGGCGGCGCATGATCGCCGTCAAAAACGAGGATATTGGTCCAGACCTTGACCCGGAGTACGGGCGGCGGTACGCATGGTTGCCGACTGGATATACAGAACAGAACCGAAGAGAAGAACAGCAGGACGTCGGACGTGCCGATCACCCGAAGACGTGTCGATCACCCGAAGGGGACCATGCCCGTGAGTCAGCGCCGAAGGATCCCTCGCCTCATCGGATCACTCCTCCTGGTCGCCACCGCCGGTGCCGGCTGCGGCGAGGCCACCGCCGACACCGGAAGCGCCGACGGCAAGGCCGCCGCCGCCGAACCCGAGGTCCGCCCGCTCGGCCGCATCGTGCCCGTACCCGCCTCCGTCACCCCCGAGGGCGAGCCGTACACCCTCACCCGCGCCACCCGCATCGGCATCGACGAGAGCTCCCGCGAGTCCCGGGCCGTCGGCCGCTACCTCGCCGGGCTGCTCCGCCCCGCCACCGGCTTCCCGCTGCACATCGTCGACGAGGCCGCGGCCCGCGACGGCATCCGCCTCCGGCTCGACCCCGGCGCCGGCGAGCTCGGCGACGAGGGCTACCGCCTCCGCTCCGGACCCGACGGCGTCACCCTCACCGCCCGCGAACCCGCCGGCCTCTTCCGCGGCGTCCAGACCCTGCGCCAGCAGCTGCCCTCCGCCGTCGAGCGCCGCTCCGTCCAGCCGGGCCCCTGGAAGATCGCCGGCGGCACGATCACCGACACCCCGCGCTACGCCTACCGGGGCGCGATGCTCGACGTCGCCCGCCACTTCTTCACCGTCGACGAGGTCAAGCGGTTCATCGACCAGCTCGCCCTCTACAAGATCAACACCCTGCACCTGCACCTCTCCGACGACCAGGGCTGGCGCATCGCCGTCGACTCCTGGCCGCGCCTCACCACCCACGGCGGCTCCACCGAGGTCGGCGGCGGCCCCGGCGGCTTCTACACGAAGGAGCAGTACAAGGAGATCGTCCGGTACGCGGCCTCCCGCTACCAGGAGGTCATCCCCGAGATCGACGTGCCGGGCCACACCTTCGCGGCCCTCTCCTCGTACGCCGAACTCAACTGCGACGGCGTCGCCCCGCCCCTCTACACCGGCATCAAGGTCGGCCTCAGCTCCCTCTGCGTGCCCAAGGACGTCACGTACGACTTCGTCGACGACGTGATCCGCGAGATCGCCGCCCTCACCCCCGGCCGCTACGTCCACATCGGCGGCGACGAGGCCCACTCCACCAGCCACGCCGACTACGTGACCTTCATGGACAAGGTGCAGCCGCTCGTCGCCAAGTACGGCAAGACGGTCGTCGGCTGGCACCAGCTGACCGGCACGAAGCCCGTCGAGGGCGCGCTCGTCCAGTACTGGGGCCTCGACCGCACCCCGGCCGCCGAGAAGGAGCGGGTCGCGGCGGCCGCCCGGGACGGCGCGGGCCTGATCCTCTCGCCCGCCGACCGCTCCTACCTCGACATGAAGTACACGAAGGACACCCCGCTCGGCCTCGCCTGGGCCGGCACGGTCGAGGTCCGGCGCTCGTACGACTGGGACCCGGCGACGTACCTGCCCGGCGCCCCGGAGAGCGCGGTCCGGGGCGTCGAGGCCCCGCTGTGGACGGAGACCCTCGCCACGACGGACGACCTCGACGTGATGGCCTTCCCGCGCCTCCCGGGCCTCGCGGAACTGGGCTGGTCCCCGGCGGAGACCCACGACTGGGACACGTACAAGGTCCGCCTCGCGGAACAGGCCCCGCGCTTCGACGCGCTGGGCATCGACTACTACCGCTCGCCGCAGGTGCCCTGGCCGGGGGAGTAGCCGGGGAGACCTGACCGGGTCAGATGTTGCCGAACCCGCCACCCTTGACGCCGTCCACGAAGACGGCGAACGCGGTGGCGGGGAGGTGGAGGACGGGGCCGGTGGGGCGCTTGGAGTCCCGGACGGGGACGGTGCCGTGGGGGGTGGCGAGGTTGGTGGCGACCTCGACGCACTCACCGCCGCCGGAGCTGTAGGAGGACTTGTACCAACGGGGGGAAGTGGTCGTCACGACATGCCCTTTCGTGCCTGCACGATCAAGGCCACGGAATCTGCCTGAGAGAGGCATTCGGCCTGGAGTTGATGGTAGGCCGTCAGGATGGACACTGCGGCGGTGCGCTCACGGTCCACATACCCCCGTGTATGCGTCTCCGCGTATGCGACCATCGAACGGTCGGCCAGCGTGAGCAGATTGACCGGAAGGTCGAATGGGCGGCGCTCGCCTTTCTCGTACGGTGTCACCTGAAGCACGCTGTTCGGCAGCTCGGCGAACTCGACCAGCCGCTCCAACTGTGCCCCCATGACCGCGGATCCGCCGACCGGGCGGCGGATACAGCTCTCGTCCATCACCACGAGCAGCATGGGTGGGCGGTCCCTCACCAGCGCCGCCTGCCGTCCCATGAGGAACGCGACGCGTTCGTCCGCCTGTTGTTGCGTGATGGAACCGCGCCGCACATCGCCGTTGGCGAGCGCCTGCGCGTACTCCGGTGTTTGCAACAGCCCTGGAACGATCCCGATGTGGAATGACCGGATCTCGACGGCGCGCCCTTCGTACCCGACGTACTCCGGGAAGCCCTCCCGCAGGCTGCCGTATCGCATCTCGTTCCACAGGCGTTCGAGCGAGTCGGCCGCCCCGGCCGTGCCCAGAGCCTGATCGGCCTCCCGCGAGAAGGGAAGGGTCGGCGGTTTCCGAGCAGTTTCCACCGCCGAGATGTGCTGACTGGAATAGCTTGTCTGCGCCGCCAGGTCGTCCTGGGTCCAGCCTTGACGCTCCCGCAGCCTGCGCAGATGTGCGCCGTAGGCCGCGTGCGGACTGTCCTCCGGTCGTAACTCCTTGCGATTGACCACAACTCTTCCTTCGAAAGTGCCCAGTTGAAGGGTTCTCGACCCTACGCCACGCTGGCGACCCCTGGTAGTGGATTCGCTACGGAGAGGAGTGACCGTGCCCGTGCACAGTCAACCCGCCGCCGGCGCCTTCGTCGCCGACACCGGCAACGGAACGACCCGGCTCGGCCGGGTGTCGCGCAGTCAGGCCGGGCGGATCTACCTGCGTCCGCCGGGCGGCGGTGCCGAGTGGGCCGCGTCGCCCGACGACCTGCGCGCTCCGACCGAGGGCGAGTGGTCGACCATCCGTACCCTCACCACCCCCGTACGCCCCACGTTCGTCCTCTCCGCCGACCACGAGCTCCGGCCCCGGCCCGAGCCGGTTCCGGACTGCACCCCGTGCGCGTATCTGGCGCGACGGTTCGACCAGCACATGCGCGGGGGGCCGCAGCATGACGAATCCGCCGCCGTGGACTGCGTGGTGGAGATCCGAAACCACCCGCACGACCCGCCGAAGATGCGGATCGAGGCGCCGTGACGGCGCCGGTGGACGTGCTCGTCACGCACCGGATCGGCCCGCGCCCGCAGGGAGAGACCGTCGCCACGGCGTACCGCATGGACGGCGAGTGCATCTGGGAGACGCAGCTCACCGCCGAGCCTCCCGGCGTGAACGCCGAATGCCTGGCGCACACCATCACGACCGGGCACGACACCTTCGCTGTGACGGTCGAGTACGTCGCCCTGGTGACGGACGGCACCCGGTGAGGCTCCACGCGGTGGCCGTTACGCGGTAGTCCGCGAGCAAAGACTCCGGTCCCTCCACGCGGGGGACCGGGCAGGCCCCGCCCTCGGTGATGTCCGGCAAGACCGTCCGAGGGCGGGATCCAGTCCCCATCGAAGACTGAGAACAGGAGATCAACAGTAATGAGCGATCTGTACGAGCGGGAGGTGGCCGGTCCCTTCGCCGCACTCTGCGGGGGCGGAACGGACAACACCGGGAACATGGAGAGCTGCATCACCCTCGCGGAGCTGCACGGTGGCGGGTACGCGCTCGGTGACAACAAGCCCGAGGGGGCCGGTCGCGAGCTGCGGATGAGCGCGGACGAGATCACCGCGTTCGCGCGGGGATGGATCACCAGGGTCGACGCCGCCAAGTGACACATGACGGGGCCCACGCCACAGGCGATGGGCCCCGTTCGGCTCTCAACACCCCAAGGAGTGAGCATTGCCGCTCGCTGAACTCGCGGACAGCGTCCCGGAGATCCTCAAGAACTGGCCCACCCTGCCGAGGCTCTTCCGCCGCGACCCCGGCGCCCTGGCGCACCTGTGGTCTATCGACGAACTCAACGCTCTCGTGGACGCCGAATGTGTTCCCGCCCGTAACGTCGTCCTGGTCAAGGACGGCAGGGTCCTGGAGCGGTACGCGTACATCGACGGCGACATGCCCCGGCCCGGCGCGATCCGCGACCACCTCGACGACGGAGGCACGGTCTCGGTCCGGCAGCTCCAGACGGTCAAGCCGGCCCTGAGCGTTCTGCGACGCGAGATCCAGGACGAGACGGGTTGCCTGGTGCACGTGAACGCGTACCTGACTCCGCCGGGAGCGCAAGGGCTCAAGTACCACTACGACCCGTACGTGACACTGATCGTCCAGCTCTCCGGGCGGAAGGCGTGGCCGCTGCACCCGCCCTTCGTCGCGAACCCGACGACGGACCACGGCAACTTCCTGGAGAGGGGATTCACTCCGGAGGAGCGGCACTATCTGGCCAACACGCCTCCGGCTCAGTCCTTCACGCTGGAACCCGGTGACGTGTTCTGGCTGCCACGTGGCTATGTCCATTCGCCGTACACGGTGGGGGACGAGCCCTCGTTGCACCTGACGTTCGCGCTCAAGGAGCGTACGTTCCATTGGCTGGCCTCGGAGATGACGCGCGAGGTCCTTTCCCAGGCGCTGGTGGACCCCGCGTTGCGGGCCGAGATCGCACCCGCTGCCCTGCTGGACGCGCCCGACACGGTGATCCGGTGGACGCGTGAGTACCTGATCGGTGCACTCCTGCTCCTGGAGTCCGCGGAAGTGGCCGAACTCGCACGGAGGGCTGCCGTCCGTGTCACGCGGTGAAGACCTCGGGCGCGGCTACGTTGCGCCCGTGACACAGCACTGGCACGCGTACGCGTACACCGGTCGGTCGTATCCGGATTCGGCGATCCGGCGAAGGGAGGTACCGGCGGACCATCCGCCGATCGAGATCAAGGACTGGCTGAGGCGCGCCGGCGAGCAGGTGGTGGCCACGTACTCCGATGTGGACGCGGCGGTCGCCTGGATCGAGGGGGAGCTGACGCAGAACCCTCCTGTGGACCAGGAGCACTTCCCGGTCTGGGACCGGCTGCAACGCACCCGCGAGACGCTGGGGCTGGTGGCGGGGAACGATGTCGTCCTCGGCTACTACTCCAAAGCGCAGCAGTATGTTTCGCGAGCGCTCATCGCCTGCCCGCGTGAGAGAGGGCAGCACTGCCCTTATGGAGTGACGTAACAAGGGCGTGTGGTGAGCGCGTGCCTGAGCACCGTGGACGCGGCGGTGGCGATGGTCCCGTCGATTACGGGACCATCGAGAATGGCGGTGAACGTCCCGCTCCTCTATGTGCCGGCGGTGGGCTTCGCCGGCGACCGGCGAGTGGGTTCGCGGTTCGAGCCCTACGGCATCGAACCGCTCGACCGCGTGTCCGTCTCCTCAAGCCGGTACAGCTCGGGCACGGAGACCTTGATCGGCTCCTGGGTGGTCCGGGCGATCACGACGACCGCGGGCTCGTTCGGGTCGGGGTTCTCTTCCCGGTGCGGGACGAACGGGGGGACGAGGAAGAAGTCTCCCGGGTCGGCGGCGATGCGTACCTCCTGTGTGCCGTCGTGGAAGACGAACACGGGGTGACCGCTGACCACGTAGATCCCGGCCTCCGAGTCGCCGTGATGATGGTTGTCCGTCGAGCTCAGCGGCGGGTTCTCCACCCGGCCCATCCAGAGCTTCTTCGAGCCGACCGTGCCTCCACTGAGGGCGGCGTAACCGTCCAGCTCGCCGGAACGGACGTGGTGGACGCGGTTGTTGACAGTCATTGCGCAGCCTCTCGGTTCGATCGTCCTGACCGGAACCAGGCTGCGACTGCCGTACTGGCGGGGGCAATTGTTCTTGCCGTTCTGGCAAGGCCCGTCCCCACCTCACGGCCGCGAGCCCCGCCGGAGGAACGTACTCCGGCGGGGCTCGCGGCGTCGCACGCGCCGGTGGGTCAGAAGGCGCCGTTGAGGCGCCACCAGTCGCCGTTGGTCCGCTCGCCGGCCGCGAAGCCGCCGGTGCCGAGACCGCGGTAGCCGACCAGCCATCCCGGGTTCCCCCGCTGACCGTCGATGACGTAGTCGCTGTTGGTGACGGTCGCGAGATCGGGGCGGCCGTCGCCGGTGGTGTCGCCGACCGCGAGGAAGGTGTCCATCGCGTTCCAGCCGCCGGAGCCGATCAGCTTGCGGGCCCCGAGGCCACCGGTGGCGTTCCCCGGGTAGAACCAGAGCTTGCCCGTGGACTTCTCCCGGGCGATCACGTCGACGCGGCCGTCGCCGTTCGTGTCGCCGGGGCCGACGAGGGCGTTCATGGCGCTCCAGCCGCCGGAGCCGATCAGCTTGCGGGCCCCGAGGGCGCCGGAAGCCGTGCCGGGGTAGAGCCAGAGCTTGCCCGTGGACTTCTCGACGGTCAGCAGGTCGGCGCGGCCGTCCCGGGACAGGTCGCCGACACCGGCGATCCGGTCCATACCGTTCCAGCCGCCCGACCCGATGAGCTCGCGCGTCCCGAACCCGCCCGTCCCCGTACCGGGGTACAGCCACAGCCTGCCGGTCGAACGCTCGCGGGCGACGACGTCCTCGCGGGCGTCACCGGTGAAGTCCCCGTGGCGCACGAGGGCGTCCATCGCGTTCCAGCCGCCGGCGCCGACCAGTCGGCCCGAACTGTCGCCGGGCAGGAACCACAGCCGCCCCACCAGGTCCCGTACGAGGGCGTCGGCCTTGCGGTCGCCGTTCAGGTCACCGAAGCCGGCCGCCTTGGGGGACGTCTCCGTGTACCACCAGGGGTACGCGGGCTGGGAGCACTCACGCTGCGTCCGGACGAACTTCACGGAGGCGATGGTGGTCATCGGACCGGTGGTCCAGGAGCCGTTGGACGGAGCTTCCGACCAGTAACCGTCGTACGCCTTGTAGTCCGGGGACTCGTACATGCAGGCGTACACGGACGTCCGGTTGATGTACGAGCCGAACCGGGTGCCCCACGAACCCATCGTGGCCATGTTCGTCTTCGTCTTGAGCATCGACCCCTTCGCGTCCTCCTGCGTCCAGGCACAGAAGTAGCCCGCCGGGCAGTCGCTCACGGCCGCCTGGGCGGGCGCGGCCGTGGTGACGGCGACGGTGCCCAGCGTCGCGAGGCCCAGCAGAGACGCCAGCCCCCGCTTCATGATCATGCGCATGTGTTCTCCTTTCGCCGGGTGAGACCAGCGACCGCCCGAATGGTTGTACGGGTCAGGCCTTGTGCCGAACAGATGCGAGCCCCGCCGGAGGACCGTACTCCGGCGGGGCTCGCATCGGTCTGGGGGGCGGGTCAGGGTCAGGCGAAGCGGGCGATCGGGTTGACCAGGTCGCCGACGAGCTGGAGGGCCGCCGACGGGTCCGAGAGGTCGACCATCTGCTTGTTGTTGCGCAGCTGGAGGCGGTTGAGGGCCGACAGGGCGAAGGTCTCCTCGAACATGTCGTACTGGGCGAACTTGTCCGCCAGCTCCGGCTTCGCGTGCTCGTAGCCGCGTACGCACTCCGCCACCGTCCGCCAGAAGTCCTCCTCCGCGAGGACGCCCTCCGTCGCCAGCGTCGCCGCCAGGAAGCGGAAGAAGCAGTCGAAGACGTCCGTGAAGACCGAGAGGAGCTTCATGTCCTCCGGGATCTCGGCGCGGACGCGCTCCACCGCCGGCGGCAGGACCGCCGTCGGGTCCATGACGACGATCTCCTCGGCGATGTCCTTGAAGATCGCGCGGGAGACCGCGCCCTGCTCGTCGAGGACGAGGATCACGTTCTCGCCGTGCGGCATGAACGCCAGGTCGTAGGCGTAGAAGCTGTGCAGGATCGGGAGGAGGTAGGCGTCCAGGTACTGGCGGAGCCAGTCCGTCGGCGCGACGCCCGAATCCTTGATCAGCGCGCCCGCGAAGGACGCGCCCGTGTGGTCCACGTGGAGGAGGGAGGCCATCGTCGCCAGGCGCTCGCCCTCGGCGAGCGACGGCACCGGGGACTCGCGCCACAGCGCGGCCAGCATCTTGCGGTACGGGGAGTAGCGGTCGGTCGCGGCCTCGTACTCCATGTGCCGGTAGCCGACGGCCGCCCGCTCGCGGATGATCGAGAAGCGGGCCGACCGGAAGGTCGCGTCCGACTCGATCAGGGTGTGCAGCCAGTCGTTGATCGCCGGCGTGGCCTCCATGTACGCGGCCGACAGGCCTCGCATGAAGCCCATGTTGAGGACCGAGAGCGCCGTCTTGACGTAGTGCTTGGCCGGGTCCGAGGCGTTGAAGAACGTACGGATCGACTGCTGCGCCAGGTAGGTGTCGTCGCCCTCGCCCAGGTAGACGAGGCGCTGCTGCGCGACCTCGGCCGCGAAGGTGACGGACAGCTTGTTCCACCACTGCCAGGGGTGGACCGGCATCAGGAGGTAGTCCGCCAGGTCCAGGCCGCGGGCCGCGAGGGTCGCGGCGAAGGCGTCCACCGTCGCGTCGCCGAGTTCGGTGCGTACGAACGTCTCGTAGTCGATGCCCGCGCCGGCGGTGAAGGTGGTGCGGTCGCGCCGTGCCGCCAGCCAGATCAGGTGGATGTCGCTCGCGGCCTCCGGGGCGTACGCCCGGAACTCGTCGACGCCGAAGCCGAGCCGGCCGTTGTTGGCGACGAAGCAGGGGTGGCCCTCGGTCATCCCGGTCTCGATCGCCTGGAAGCCGGCGTGCGCCAGCTCGGCGGAGGTGACCGGGGGCTTCGTCGACTTGTAGGCCGTGCCGGCCAGGGTGGAGGAGATCTCCTCCAGGTAGACCGGCAGGATCTCGTCGCTGAGGCCGAGGGCGCCGCGCAGCTCGGTGATGAACTGGAGCGCGTCCAGGGGGAGCTGCTCGTCGCCGCGGTGGCGGCTGATCGAGTCGGGATAGACCTGCCAGTGGTCGAGCGCAAACCGGTCGGCGGTGAAGCGGTACTCGGTCGCGCCGTCGTCGCTGAGGACCTTGTAGCGGCTCTCGCCCAGCTCCTGCGGGTCGAGGAGGCGCTCGTGGGCGAACTCGGCGATGCCCTTGCGGATCAGCGCGCGGTTGGCGGTCGCCCAGCGGTCGGGGGTGAGGTGGGCCACGGGGTCGAGCCGGTTGGTCGTGCTCATATCGACACCGCCACGGCCGCCTCGAACTGCTCTCGGGTGCAGAAGCTGAGGAGTGCCTTCTTCTCGGGCTTCTGGATCTCGCGCTCGGGGACGAAGCCCACGGCCTCGTTGAGCGCGTGGACCGCCTTGTTGGACACGTCCGGCTCGACGACCACACGGGCGGTCGCCGGGTCGGCGAACAGCTCCGCCATCACGGCGGTGATCACCCTGCGGGTGAAGCCGTGCACCGGGGTGTCGGTGGGGGCCACGAGGAAGTGCATGCCGACGTCGCCGGGGAGCGGGTCGTAGAGGCCGACCAGCTCCAGATGGGTGGGGTCGTAGCGCTCCATGAGGATGGCGGGGACCTCGTCGACCAGACCGATGAAGGCCTGGTGGTGCGGGTGGGCGGCGAACGCCATGTACTCGCGCTCGACGTCCTCCAGTCTCGCGTCCTGCATCATCCAGAAGGCGGCCTTGGGGTGGGTCACCCAGGCGTGGATCAGCTCCGCGTCCTTGAGGGGATCGAGCGGGCGGAAGCGGATGGTCATGCGGCGAACTCCTGGAAAGCGATGGTCTTCTCGACGGGGTAGTACTCGGAGCCCAGCATCTCCCCGATGATGTACGCGTTGCGATACGCCCCCATGCCCAGGTCGGGCGCGGTGATCGAGTGGGTGTGCACGGCGGCGTTCTGGAGGAAGATGCCGCGGCCGGTCGTGTCGATCGAGTAGTTACGGGCCACGTCGAAGCGGCCCTGGCCGTCCCAGCGGATGCGGTCGTGGACCGGCTCCAGGAAGGCGGGGGCGGCGTACTTGTACCCGGTGGCGAGGATCAGGCCCTCGGTGTCCAGGGTGAAGTCCTTCTCCTGCTCCTCCTGGCGGAAGCCGAGCGTGTACGTGCCGCTGGTGTCGTCGTACGCGGCTGCGTGCAGCGCGGAGTTGGTCAGGAGGCGGGTGGGGACGGGCCCGTCGAGGTTCTTCTGGTAGAGCAGGTCGAAGATGGCGTCGATGAGCTCGCCGTCGATGCCCTTGAAAAGGCCCTTCTGCTGGGTCTCCAGGCGGTAGCGGGTCTGCTCGGGGAGCGCGTGGAAGTAGTCCACGTACTCCGGGGAGGTCATCTCCAGGGTGAGCTTGGTGTATTCGAGGGGGAAGAAGCGGGCGGAGCGGGTCACCCAGTTGAGCTTGTAGCCGTGGACGTCGATCTCCGACAGGAGGTCGTAGTAGATCTCCGCCGCGCTCTGGCCGCTGCCGACCAGGGTGATCGACTTCTTCTTCTGGAGCGCCTCCTTGTTCGGGAGGTAGCGCGAGTTGTGGATCAGGTCGCCGCCGAGGTTCGCGCAGGTCTCGGGGACGTACGGCGGGGTGCCGGTGCCGAGGACGATCCGGCGGGCGCGGAAGGTCTCCCCGGCCTCGGTGGTGACGACGTACACCTGCGCGGTCTCGTCGAAGGCGACGGAGGCGACGGTCGTCCTCCAGCGGACCGAGGTCAGCTTTCCGGCGGCCCAGCGGCAGTAGTCGTTGTACTCGGTCCGCAGCGGGTAGAAGTTCTCCCGGATGTAGAACGAGTACAGCCGGCCCTTCTCCTTCAGGTAGTTGAGGAAGGAGTACGGGGACGTCGGGTCGGCCATGGTGACCAGGTCCGACATGAACGGCGTCTGGAGGTGGGCGCCTTCGAGGAACATCCCCGAGTGCCACTCGAAGTCCGGCTTGGACTCCAGGAAGAGACCGTTCAGGTGGTCGATGGGCTCCGCCAGGCAGGCGAGTCCGAGGTTGAACGGGCCGAGCCCGATGCCGATGAAGTCGTGCGTCTCGGTCGTCTCAGGCGTGGACAAGGGTCTCTCCCAGGTACTGCTCGGCGTGGCCGGCGATCAGGTCGAGGACGGCGGCGATGTCGGCCGCGGTCGTCTCGGGGTTGAGCAGGGTGAACTTGAGGTACTGGCGGCCGTCGACCTTGGTGCCGGCGACGACGGCCTCGCCGGAGGCGAAGAGCGCCTTGCGGGCGTAGAGGTTGGCCCGGTCGATCTCGGCGGGCGAGGTGACGGCCTCGGGGATGTAGCGGTAGACGAGGGTGGAGAGCTGCGGCTCGACGACGACGTCGTAGCGCGGGTCGGCGGCGAGCAGCGCGAAGCCCTCCCGGGCCAGGTCGCAGACCTCGTCGAAGAGCTCGCCGACGCCGTCGGCGCCCATCACGCGCAGCGTCATCCAGAGCTTGAGCGCGTCGAACCGGCGGGTCGTCTGGAGCGACTTGTCGACCTGGTTCGGGATTTGCTCGGCGATCGTGCGGCGCGGGTTGAGGTAGTCCGCGTGGTACGTCGCGTGGCGCAGGGTGGCGCCGTCGCGGACCAGCAGCGCGGAGGAACTGACCGGCTGGAAGAAGGACTTGTGGTAGTCGACCGTGACCGAGTCGGCCCGCTCGATGCCGTCCAGGAGGTGGCGGCGGGTGAGCGAGGCGAGCAGTCCGCAGCCGTAGGCCGCGTCGACGTGCATCCAGGCGCCGTACTCGTCGGCGAGGGCGGCGACCTCGGGCAGCGGGTCGATGGAGCCGAAGTCGGTGGTGCCGGCGGTGGCGACGATCGCCATCGGGGTCAGGCCCTCGGCGCGGCAGGCCTCCAGCTCGGCGGCGAGGACGACGGACTGCATGCGCTTGTCGCGGTCGACCGGGATGGAGATGACGGCGTCGGCGCCGAGGCCGAGGAGGGTGGCCGACTTCTGGACGCTGAAGTGGCTGCACTCGGAGGAGAAGACGCGGAGCCTGGACAGGTCGTCCGTCTTGGCCTCCTCGCGGGCCAGCAGCATGGCCTGGAGGTTGGACTGCGTGCCGCCGCTGGTGAACACGCCGTCCGCGGCGGGGCCGAAGCCGACCCGGCCGGTCGTCCAGTCGATCAGCTTCCGCTCGATGAGGGTGCCGCCGGCGCTCTGGTCCCAGGTGTCGAGCGAGGAGTTGACGGCCGAGAGGACGGCCTCGCCGAGGACGGCGGGGATGACCACCGGGCAGTTGAGGTGGCCCAGGTAGCGCGGGTGGTGGAAGTAGACGGCGTCGCGGAGGTAGACGCTCTCCAGCTCGTCGAGGGCGGCGGAGGAGTCGCCGAGCGGCCGGTCGAGGTCGACGGCGTCGATGACGGGGGCCAGTTCGGCGGGCGTCACGCCGCTGAACGGGCGGCGCGTCGTGGCGAGTTTGTTCGCCACCCGCTCGACTCCTTCGGTGACGGAGCGCCGGTAGCTCTCCGCCGTGGCGTCGTTGAGCAGGTGGGAGCGCATGTGGGGGCCCTTTCGGGAGAAACGCTGAGGGATGCCGCCGAGGGAAGCGGTGTGAAAGTAAGGTTAGCCTAACCTAATTTTAGAACGCAATGACCCCCCAACCCGTCAGGGTCGGGGGGTCATTGGGGAAGGGAGGGAAGAGGAGGGCCCTTGGTCGGCTACGCGTCTTCCTGCGTCTCGTCCGGCACCTCGCGCAGGGCGTCCTCGGACAGCCCCTTGCGCCAGTAGCCGACGAACGTCACCCGCCTGCGGTCGAGTTCGCGCTCGCGCACGAAGTGGCGGCGCAGCGCCTTCACCGCGCCGGACTCGCCCGCGATCCAGACGTACGGAGCCTCGCCGGGCAGCTCGGCGCCGCGGACCGCGTCCACGGCGGAGGGCGCCCCCTCCTCCCGTACGAGCCAGGTGACCGTGGCGTCCGCCTCGGTCGCGAGGTCCATGCGGTCGCCGGAGTACGGCACTTCGAGGAACACCTGCGCCCGGGTCTCGGCCGGCAGCCACTCCAGGATCGCCGAGGCGGCCGGCAGGGCCGTCTCGTCCGCCCAGATCAGCACGGAGTCGGCGTCCGCGGGGAGCTGGAAGCGGACACCCGTGTTCGCGGCGACCGCCGGACCGAGGACGACCACGCGGTCGCCCGGTGTGGCACGGCCGGCCCAGCGGCAGGCGGGTCCGACGCCCGCCGCGCCGGCGGCCGATGTCTCAGCGTGGATGGCGAAGTCGATGTCGATCTCGTTCGGATCCGTGCGCTGCTCGCGGACGGTGTACGAGCGCATCACGGCCCGCTCGTCGTCCGGCATGGCCCGCCAGGCGCCCAGGATCGCGTACATGTCCGGGTCGTCCAGCGGCGGCAGGACGGGCGCCTCCTGGCCGGGGTGCGGCAGGAAGAGCGAGAGCGACTGGTCGCGGCCCCCGGCGGCGAACCTCTTCAGGTCCTCGCCGGTGAAGGTGACGCGGACCAGCGACGGGCCGAGCCGCCGGGTCCGGTCGACCTGGAGGGAGAAGAACTGGAACGGGGCGGTCTCGGCGGTCGTCACGGGTCAGGACACCTTCTTCGCGTTCTCCAGGGCCTTCGCCAGGTCCTCGAGGAGCGGGGCGCACTTGGCGTAGGAGTAGACGGGCTCGGTCACGCGCGGGATGACCTGGCCGGCCTTGACGGCGGCCAGCGCGCCCCAGGTCGGCTTGGCCTTCAGCTGCTCCGGCTGGAGGGTGCCGGTGCGGTTGTCGAGCATGATGACGTCGGCCTGGTACTTGTCGACGTTCTCCCAGCTGAGGCCCTCGAACCAGCCGCCCTGGTCCAGCTTGGTCGGGACGACCAGGTTGACGCCCAGCTCCTTGAAGAAGAGCGTGTCGGTCGGGCGGACCGGGGTGGAGACGTAGAACAGGTCGGGGGAGCCGGAGCCGATGAGGACCTTGATGTCCTTCTTGGCCTTGGCGGCCTTGCGGACGCGCTCGGCGGCGGCCTCGAAGCGGGCCTTGTCGGCCTTGATCTGCGCGGTCTGCACGTCGGCGCCGAGCGAGGCGGCCAGGTCGGCGTGGCGCTGGAGGACGGCCGGCATCGACAGGTCCGAGGCCCACAGGGCGACGCTCGGGGCGATCTTGAGGATCTTGTCCTTCTGCTCCGCCGGGACGTACCAGAGGTCGTTCTTCTCCCACATGTCCGTGATGAGGACCTCGGGGTTGAGCTTGAGGTACTCCTCGATCTTGAACTCGCCCCAGACGTTGCCGATGACCGCGACCTTGTTGATGTCGAGGTCGCCCGCCTGGACGTCCGGCTTCCGCTCCTTGGTCTTCGGGTCCTCGACGTAGGTCGGGCCGAAGACGCCGACGGTCTCGATGCCGAAGTCGTGCAGGGCGGCGGCCGTACCGGTGAAGGCGACGATCCGCTTCGGGGTGGACTTCGCCTTCACGGTCAGGCCGCGGTCGTCCTTGAACTCCCAGGGGCCGGACTTCGCCGAGGCGGAGGGGGCGGTGGAGCCGCCGTCCTTCTTCGTCTCGCCGCCGCAGGCGGCGAGCGCGGCGCCGAGCCCGAGAGCGCCGCCCGCGGCCAGCAGGCCGCGACGGGTGAGATGGGTGGCGCGGGCGGTGCTGGGCATGGCGGAGTCGCTTTCGGTACGAGGTACGAGACGAGGTGCGAGCCAGTGTCGGCCGGGGCAAGTCGAAGATAGGTTAGCCTAACCTCACGTTTCGTCGACAGGGTGGAACTTCCCCCGACGGCTGTGACGCTCACTACTCCTGACGAGGCGAAGGACGCGCCCCGCGCGGCGCGCCGCAAGGGGCGGGCGGGGCGCCAGCCGGACCATGGGCGGGATGGCCAACGTCGACACGACCGCGAACGCCTCGGATCCGCCGGACCCCCGCACGTCCACGACTACGACGACGTCTCCGTCCACGTCCACCTCCGCCGGGCCACCACCCGGATCGCCGCTCTGGCCGGCCGGGCTCGCGGTGCTCTTCACCCTCGCCCAACTGGCCCTGGTCGTCCCGGGGTCGGGCCTCGGCTGGGACGAGGCGGTGTACGTCAGCCAGGTCGGCGGCAACGCCCCGGCCGCCTTCTTCAGCGCCCCCCGCGCCCGGGGCGTCTCGTACCTCGTCGCCCCGGTGGCCGCGGTCACCGACTCCACGGCCGCGATCCGTGTCTACCTCGCCGTGCTGTCCGGGGCCGCCCTCTGGGGAGCACTTCGGGCCTGGCGCGGAATCCTGCCCTCGTCGGTGCTGACGGCGGGAGGCGCGCTGTTCGCCGGGCTGTGGGTCACGCTGTTCTACGGCCCGCGGGTCATGCCCAACCTCTGGTGCGCGTTCGGCGCGCTGGCCGCGGTGGGCTTCTTCCTGCGGTTCGCCGACGGCGGCCGCGGGGGTGTGGCCGGTCGTGCGGCGCTCGGGGGGCTCGGGCTCACCGTGGCCGGGGTCACCCTGTTCCGGCCCGGCGACGGACTCTGGCTCGTTCTGCCGCTCGGCGCCGCGGCGCTGCTGGTGCCCGCCTGGCGGCGCCGCGCCGCCGTGCTCACCGCCGTGCTCGCGGGAGGGCTAGCGCTCGGAGCGCTGCCGTGGATCGCCGAGGCGTACGCGCACTACGGCGGCCTCGCCGCGCGACTGCGGCGCGCCGGGGAGATCCAGGGCTCGCTGGGCTGGTACCTGTCCGTGGACGACCACGCGCGCGCTCTCGCCGGCCGCACCCTGTGCCGGCCCTGCGACGTGCCCTGGGAGCACCCGTTCACCGCGGTGTGGTGGTTCCTGCTGCCGGCGGCCGTCGCCGCCGGAACGGTCGCCGCCTTCCGCGCCGGCCGGGGAGCCCCGGCCCTGCTCGCCGCCCTGACCGCGGCCGCGCTGGCCGCTCCGTACCTCTTCACCGTCGGCTACGCGGCCCCCCGCTTCCTGCTCCCCGCGTACGCCCTGCTGGCCGTGCCCGTCGGCGAGTGCGCCGTGTCCCTGCTCGCCGGGGTGCGCCCCGCGCGGCGCCGGACGGCCGCCGCTCTGCTCGCCGTCGCCCTGCTCGGACACCTCGCGGTGCAGTACGCCGTGCTCGACCGGGCCGTCAGCAACAGCCGTGCCGTACGGGCCCGATTCACCACCGTCGCGACCGCGCTGCACGGTCTCGGCGTCCGGCCGCCCTGCCTGGTCACCGGCCGCGAGTACGTGCTGATCGGCTACTACGCGGGCTGTTCCTCCCGTCAGCCGCGCGGGCACGACGAGAGCATCACCCCGGCCGGTATCGCCGCGGCCGCCCGTCGGATGCCGGTGGCGGTCATCGTGCCCGCCGGCGCCGCACCGCCCGGCTACGCCCACGCCTGGCGCTCCGTGCGGCTCCCGTCGGCCGATGGCTGGGAGGACTACGACGCGTACGTCTCGCCCCGTACGCGGCGGTGACCGACACGGTGGCGTTGCCGCCGCTCCGTACGGGGCTGCCGACACGGCCGTGCCCGCCGCCCCGGGGAGGAGCGGCGGGCACGGTTCCGTACACGCGTCGAGGATCAGGCCGGGAGGCCCAACTCCCGGGCGATCAGCATCCGCTGGACCTCGCTCGTGCCCTCGCCGATCTCCAGGATCTTCGAGTCGCGCCACATGCGGGCCACCGGATACTCGTTCATGAAGCCGTAGCCGCCGTGGATCTGGGTCGCGTCACGGGCGTTGTCCACCGCCACCGTGGAGGAGTACAGCTTCGCGATCGCCGCCTCCTTCTTGAACGGCTCGCCCATGACCAGCCGCGAGGCCGCGTCCCGCCAGCCGATCCGGGACATGTGCGCCTTCGTCTCCATGTCGGCGATCATGAACTGGATGGCCTGGTTGTCGGCGATCGGACGGCCGAAGGCGTGGCGCTCGTGCGCGTACTTCACCGACTCGTCCACACAGCCCTGCGCGAGCCCGGTCCCCAGCGCCGCGATCGCGACCCGGCCCTCGTCCAGGATCCGCAGGAACTGCGCGTAGCCGCGGCCCTCCTCGCCCAGGAGGTTCTCCACCGGGACGCGGACGTCGGAGAAGGAGAGCTCGCGGGTGTCCGAGGCGTTCCAGCCGACCTTGGAGTACGGGGCGGCGACCGTGAAGCCCGGCGTGCCGGACGGGACGATGATCGAGGAGATCAGCGGGCGGCCGTCGGGCTTGCGGCCGGTGACCGCCGTGACCGTCACCAGACCCGTGATGTCCGTACCGGAGTTGGTGATGAAGCACTTCGAGCCGTTGATGACCCACTCGTCGCCGTCGCGGACGGCGGTGGTGCGGGTGCCGCCGGCGTCGCTGCCCGCGCCCGGCTCCGTCAGACCGAACGCGCCGAGCATCTCGCCGCTGGTCAGCTTCGGCAGCCACTCCCGCTTCTGCTCCTCCGTGCCGAAACGGAAGACCGGCATGGCGCCGAGGGAGACGCCCGCCTCCAGGGTGATGGCGACGGAGGAGTCGACGCGGGCGAGCTCCTCCAGGGCGATGCCGAGCGCGAGGTAGTCACCGCCCATACCGCCGTACTCCTCGGGGAACGGCAGACCGAACAGGCCCATGCGGCCCATCTCGGCGACGATCTCGTACGGGAACTCGTGCCGCTCGTAGTAGTCGCCGATCTTCGGGGCGACGACGTCGTGCGCGAAGGCCTCGACGGTGCGGCGGAGTTCCTGGTGCTCTTCGGAGAGCCGGTGGTCGAGGGACATGGCGGTGGTCACTCCTTGTGGGAGAGGGCGCGGACGGTACGGGAAGGGCTGGGCCGGCCCAACTGCTCGGCCATCCACCCGCTCGTGGCGGTGAGGGCGGCCAGATCGACCCCGGTCTCGATGCCGAGACCGTCGAGCATCCACACGAGATCCTCGGTGGCGAGATTGCCGGTCGCGCTCTTCGCGTACGGGCAGCCGCCGAGGCCGCCGGCGGAGGCGTCGACCGTCGTCACCCCGTGCCGCAGCGCGGCGAGGGTGTTGGACAGGGCCTGCCCGTAGGTGTCGTGGAAGTGCACGGCGATACGGGACGTGGGGACCCCGGCCTCGTTCAGCGCCGTCAGGAGCGCCTGGACGTGGCCCGGGGTGGCGACGCCGATCGTGTCGCCGAGGCTCAGCTCGTCGCAGCCCATCTCGGCGAGCGCCTTCGTGACGCGGACGACCTGCTCGACGGGGACGGCGCCCTCCCAGGGGTCGCCGAAGCACATCGACAGATAGCCGCGGACCTTCAGCCCCGCCTCTATGGCGCGGGTGACCGTCGGCGCGAAGAGCGCGAGCGCCTCGTCGACGGTCCGGTTGAGGTTGGCCTTCGCGAAGGACTCGGTCGCGGAGGCGAAGACCGCGATCTCCCGCGCCCCGAGCGCGAGCGCCCGGTCGAGGCCGCGCTCGTTCGGCACGAGGACCGGGAGGCGGACGGGCAGGTCGCGGACGAGCGGGAACAGCTCCTCGGCGTCGGCCAGCTGGGGCACCCACTTCGGGTGCACGAAGCTGGTCGCCTCGACCGTGTCCAGACCGGCGGCGGCGAGCCGCCGGATGAACTCGGCCTTCACGTCCGTCGGGACGGCCGACTTCTCGTTCTGCAGCCCGTCGCGCGCGCCGACCTCGTGGATCCGGACCCGGGCCGGGAGCCCGGGATCGGGGACGGTCATGGGCAGTCCGGTGGCGGTCACGATTCCTCCCGGGGGGCGACGACGGCCAGGATCTGGTCCATGGCGACGGTGGAGCCGGGCGTGACGTCGAGCTCGGTGACGGTGCCGGCGTGCGGGGCGGAGATGACGTGCTCCATCTTCATCGCCTCGACGACGAGCAGACTCTGCCCGGCCTCGACCTCGTCCCCGACGGCCACCTTGACGACGGTGACGGTGCCGGGCATCGGCGCGGCGAGCGTGTCGGCCCCGCCGTGCTTGGCCCCGCTGAGCGCGGCCTCGACGGGATCGTGGTCGAGCACGTGCCAGGAATCGCCGTCCCGGCCCAGCCAGTTGCCGCTGCGGTGGAAGTGATGGGTGACCCCGTCCACCGTGACCATCACCGAGGAGTCCGTGACCCGGGCACCGCCCGATGCCTCGACCACCACCGGTTCGCTTCCCGGTACGCGTACGGGGAAGGGCAGCGGCGCCGGGCGACCGCCGAGCCGGAAGCCGTTCGGCACCGAGAACGGGTCCGTCCAGCCCTCCCGGGGCGCCGGGGCCAGCCCGGCGAGCCGTACGGCCGCCGCGGCCGCGTACACCTCGGTCGGGACGCCCTCCGGGATCAGGCTCTCCGCGTCCCGTTCCACCAGGCCCGTGTCCAGGTCGCCCGCGACGACGTCCTCGTGGGCCAGCAGCCTCCGCAGGAAGCCCGCGTTCGTGGGGACGCCGAGGGTGACCGTGTCGGCGAGGGCCGCGCGCAGCTTGCGGAGGGCCGTGGGGCGGTCCTTCGCGTGGACGATGACCTTCGACAGCATCGGGTCGTAGAGCGAGGACACCTCCGTGCCCTGCGACAGGCCCGAGTCCGTACGGACCCCCGCGCCCTGCGGCTCGTTCAGCGAGAGGACCGTGCCGCCCGAGGGGAGGAAGCCCCGCGCGGGGTCCTCCGCGCAGATGCGGGCCTCGATCGCCCAGCCGGTCAGGTGGATGTCGTCCTGGGTGAAGGGGAGCGCTTCGCCGGAGGCGACCCGCAGCTGCCACTCCACCAGGTCGATGCCCGTGACCAGCTCCGTCACCGGGTGCTCGACCTGGAGGCGGGTGTTCATCTCCATGAAGTAGTACGCCGACGGGTCGACGCCCGGCACGATGAACTCGACCGTGCCCGCGCCCACATAGCCGCAGGAGCGCGCCGCCTCCACCGCCGCCGCGCCCATCGACGCCCGGATCTCCGGCGTGAGGAGGACGGAGGGCGCCTCCTCGATGATCTTCTGGTGGCGGCGCTGGAGCGAGCACTCGCGCTCGCCCAGGTGGATCACGTTCCCGTGGGTGTCCGCCAGGACCTGGATCTCGATGTGCCGGGGCCGGTCGATCCACCGCTCCACGAGCAGCGTGTCGTCGCCGAAGGAGGAGCGCGCCTCCCGCCGCGCCGCCGCGATCTCGTCCTCCAGGACCGCCAGGTCCCGGACGAGCCGCATGCCCTTTCCGCCGCCGCCGGCGGACGGCTTGAGCAGGACGGGCGCGCCCAGCTCGCGGGCCGCCTCGACCAGATCGGGGTCGGCGGCACCGGGCACGACGGGCACGCCCGCCGCCTTCACGGTCTCCTTCGCCCGGATCTTGTCGCCCATGAGGGAGATCGCCTCGGCGGTCGGGCCGATGAAGACCAGACCCGCGTCCGCGCACGCCCGCGCGAACGCGGCGTTCTCCGCGAGGAACCCGTACCCCGGGTGCACGGCCTGCGCCCCGGTGCGGGCGGCCGCGTCGAGGAGCGCCGGGACGGACAGGTACGACTCGGCGGCCGGCGGCGGACCGATCCGTACCGCCGTGTCCGCCTCCCGTACGTGCCGGGCGTCGGCGTCCGCGTCGCTGTACACGGCCACCGAGCGCACGCCCATCTCCCGCAGGGTGCGGATGACGCGGACGGCGATCTCGCCTCGGTTGGCCACGAGGACGGTGTCGAACATGCTGTGCATCTCCTGGGGGCCCTTCACATCCGGAAGACGCCGAACTGGGGGTCACCCAGGGGCGCGTTGGCACAGGCGGTCAGGGCGAGGCCGAGGACCTGCCGGGTCTCCATCGGGTCGATGACCCCGTCGTCCCACAGCCGGGCGCTCGCGTAGTAGGCGCTGCCCTGGGTCTCGTACTGCTCGCGGATCGGCGCCTTGAAGGCCTCCTCGTCGTCCGCGCTCCACTCGTCGCCGAGCTGGTCCCGCTTCACCGTCGCGAGGACGGACGCGGCCTGCTCGCCGCCCATGACGGAGATCTTGGCGTTGGGCCACATCCACAGGAAGCGGGGGGAGTACGCCCGGCCGCACATCGAGTAGTTGCCCGCGCCGTACGAACCGCCGACGACGACCGTCAGCTTCGGGACCCGCGTGGTGGCCACGGCCGTGACCATCTTGGCGCCGTGCTTGGCGATGCCGCCGTGCTCGTACGCCTTGCCGACCATGAAGCCGGTGATGTTCTGGAGGAAGACGAGCGGGATCCCGCGCTGGTCGCACAGCTCGATGAAGTGCGCGCCCTTCTGGGCCGACTCGGCGAACAGGATGCCGTTGTTGGCGACGATCCCGACCGGGTGGCCGTGGATGCGGGCGAAGCCGGTGATCAGCGTCTGCCCGTACTCGGACTTGAACTCCTGGAAGCGGGAGCCGTCCACGACCCGGGCGATCACCTCGCGCACGTCGTACGGGGTACGGGAGTCCACCGGCACCGCGCCGTAGAGCCCGGCCGGGTCCACCTTCGGCTCCTCGGCCTGCTCGACCGACCAGGGGAGCGGGCCGCGCTCGGGGAGCGTGGCGACGATGTTCCGCACGATCCGCAGGGCGTGGGCGTCGTCCTCCGCGAGGTGGTCGGTGACGCCGGAGATCCGGGAGTGGACCTCGCCGCCGCCCAGCTCCTCCGCGGTGACGACCTCGCCGGTCGCCGCCTTCACGAGCGGCGGACCGCCCAGGAAGATCGTGCCCTGGTTCCGGACGATCACGGCCTCGTCGCTCATCGCCGGGACGTACGCGCCGCCCGCCGTGCACGAGCCGAGGACGGCCGCGATCTGCGGGATGCCCGCGCCGGACATCCGGGCCTGGTTGTAGAAGATCCGGCCGAAGTGCTCCCGGTCCGGGAAGACCTCGTCCTGCATCGGCAGGAACGCGCCGCCCGAGTCGACCAGGTAGAGGCAGGGGAGACGATTCTCCAGCGCCACCTCCTGGGCGCGCAGGTGCTTCTTCACCGTCATCGGGTAGTACGTGCCGCCCTTGACCGTGGCGTCGTTGGCGACGATCACGCACTCGCGGCCCGAGACCCGGCCGATGCCGGCGATGACCCCGGCGGCGGGCGCCTGGTCGCCGTACATCCCGTTCGCCGCCAGCGGGGCCAGCTCCAGGAAGGGCGAGCCCGGGTCCAGGAGGGTGTCCACGCGGTCCCGCGGCAGCAGCTTCCCGCGCGCCGTGTGCCGGGCGCGGGACTTCTCACCGCCCCCCAGCGCGGCGGCGGCGAGCTTGGCGCGCAGGGTCGCGGCCAGCTCGTGGTGCGCTGCCTCGTTGGCCTGCCAGGCCGCGGACGCGGGGTCCGCCGCGCTCGTCAGCACAGGTGCCTGCTGCATCCCTCGAGCTCCCTTGCTCGGTTAATGAGCGTTAACGTATGTCGCTCAGGTTAACGACCGCTAACCGGGTTGTCTAGAATCGATCGCATGACCACGACCGCCAGGACCACCGCACCGACGCGACGCGAGCAGATCCTCAAAGAGGCCGCCCGCCTGTTCGCCGAGCGCGGCTTCCACGGGGTGGGCGTGGACGAGATAGGGGCGGCCGTCGGCATCAGCGGACCCGGGCTCTACCGCCACTTCCCGGGCAAGGACGCGATGCTCGCCGAGCTGCTCGTCGGCATCAGCGAGCGGCTCCTCACGGGCGGCCGCATCCGGGTCGGCGAGACCACCGGCGACCCCGAGGCCGTGCTCGCCTCCCTCGTCGACGGCCACATCGACTTCGCCCTCGACGACCGGCCGCTGATCACGCTGCACGACCGGGAGCTCGACCGGCTCAAGGACGAGGACCGCAAGCGGGTGCGGCAGCTCCAGCGGCAGTACGTGGAGCTGTGGGTGCCGGTGGTGCGGGAGCTGTACCCGGCCGTGGGCGAGGCCGAGGTCCGGACCACCGTCCACGCCGTCTTCGGCCTCCTGAACTCGACCCCGCACCTGGCCGCGCTGGGGCGCGAACCCATGGAGGCGCTGCTGCGCCGGCTGGCGCACGGGGCGTTCGGAGCGCTGGCGGCCGAGTAGGGGGCGGGAGGGGCCCGGGTCCGGGAACCGGGACGGGCCGCTCGTCACGCAGCGTCCCGGGTCCGGGAACCGGGACGGGCTGCTCGTCACGCAGCGCACTCGGACAGAATGAACCCCATGCCGATACTCAGCCGCCCCGCCCTTGTCGAGCACCTCGTCCGTACTCGGATCGCCGGAGACGTCGCCACGCCGCGCGACAACAACCTCTCCCACTACAGAAAGCTCGCCAACGGCGACCGGCACTACTGGCTCGGTCTGGAGCTGGGTGACCGCTGGACCGACGAGCAGGACGTGCTCGCCGTGATGGCCGAGCGGTGCGGTGTCGTCGACGATCCGGCCCACCGGACCGGCCAGGACACCATCGACCCCGAGCTGACCGTCGACGGCCTCGACCGGATGGCCGCCCGGCTCCGCAAGGCCGCCGCCGGCAAGGAGCGGGTCCTCTTCGCGACCGGCCACCCGGGCGCGCTCATCGACGTCCACAGCCGGGTCGCCGCCGCGCTGCGCGCCCAGGGCTGCGACATCGTCCGCATCCCCGGCGGGCTGATCGCCGACGAGGGGTACGTCGTGCAGTTCGCCGACGTCGCCGTCTTCGAGCGCGGCGCCACGCTCTGGCACACCCACTCCCCGGAGCCGATGAACGCGATCCTCGACGCGCTCGGCGAGGAGGGCCGCCCCGACCTGGTCGTCGCGGACCACGGCTGGGCCGGGCGCGCGGGCCAGCGCGGCATCGACTCCGTCGGTTACGCGGACTGCAACGACCCCGCCCTGTTCATCGGGGAGGCCGAGGGCACGATGCAGGTGACGATCCCGCTCGACGACCACGTGATCGACCCCCGCTCCTACGAGCCGATGACGGCGTACACGCTGGATGCCTCAGGCCTCCTCTGAGGGCCTGGCCCGGCGCCGGCCCAGGCCCGGCGTCGGGTCCAGGTACACGCGGATGATCGCCGGGAACCGCTCGTGGAGCTGGGCCTCGGCGTCCTCGCAGGCCCATTCGATCTGCTCCGCCGAGGCGACGTCCCGGAAGTCGATCTTCGCGGCGACCAGGACCTCGGAGGGCCCCTGGATGAGAGTCGTCAGCTCGACGACGTCCACGATGTGCGGGACGGTGAGCAGCTCCTCGCGGACCGCGTCCCGCATGTACCGGGGCAGCGGCCGGCCGATGAGCAGTTCGGCGTTGGAGCGGCCGAGGACCCAGGCCACGTACACGAGCAGGAGGCCGATGAGGATCGAGGCGACGCCGTCCCAGACGCCGGAGCCGGTGATCTGGCCGCCGAGCAGGCCGCCCGCCGCCAGCATGAGGCCGGCCAGGGCGGCCGAGTCCTCCATGACCACCGCCTTGACGGTGGTGTCGGCGGTGAACCGCAGATAGCGGCTGAGCGGGGCTTTCATCCGCTCCGCCTCGGCCTGGACCTGCTTGATCCCGGTCCGCAGGGAGAAGCCCTCCAGGACGAACGCGACGCCGAGGACGATGTACGAGACGAGCGGATCGCCGAGCTCCTCGCCGTGGACGAGGGTGTGGATGCCGTCGTAGACCGAGAAGACCGCGCCGCCGACGAAGGTCGCGACGGCCGCCAGCATCGCCCACACGTACCGCTCGCCCGCGTACCCGACGGGATGGTCCTCGTCGGCGGGCTTCTCGCTCCGCTTGAGCGCGGTGAGCAGCATGCCCTCGGTGACGGTGTCGGCGACCGAGTGCGCGGCCTCCGACAGCATCGCGCTCGACCCGCTGATGACACCCGCGACGGCCTTGGCGACGGCGATCCCGAGGTTCGCCGCCGCCGCCACGATCACGGTGAAGGTGCTCTCGCCGTTCCCGGTGCCTGCGCTGTTCCCCGCGCTCGCGCCGGTTCCCGGGTTTTCGCCGTTATCCGCCATGACCGGACGGTATGTCCGATCATCAGCGCGGAACGCGAACGACACCCTCCTGGATCACGGAGATCGCCAGCTTCCCGTCCTGGGTCCAGATCCGGGCCTGGCCGAGTCCGCGCCCGCCGGAGGCGGAGGGGGACTCCTGGTCGTAGAGGAGCCATTCGTCGGCCCGGAAGGGCCGGTGGAACCACATCGCGTGGTCGAGGGAGGCCCCGACGACGTCCCCGACGGCCCAGCCGCCCCGCCCGTGCGCGAGCAGGACGGAGTCGAGCAGCGTCATGTCGGAGACGTACGTCGCCAGGCAGACGTGCAGCAGGTGGTCGTCCGCCAGCTTGCCGTTCGTACGGAACCACACCTGCGAGCGCGGTTCGCGCGGCTCCCCGACGGAACCCCAGGGCGGGGTGTCGGCGTACCGCAGGTCCACCGCGGCCCGCGCCTCGACCAGCCGGTTCGCGACGTCCGCCGGCAGGTGCCGGGGCAGCATCTCGGCGGCCGTCGGCAGCGACTCCGGGTCCGGCGCGGCCGGCATCTCCGACTGGTGGTCGAGCCCCTCCTCGTACGCCTGGAAGGAGGCGGAGAGGTGGAAGATCGGCTGCCCGTGCTGGACGGCGACGACCCGGCGGGTGGTGAAGGAACGGCCGTCGCGGATGCGGTCGACCGTGTAGACGATCGGCGCGCCCGGGTCCCCGGGGCGAAGGAAGTACGCGTGCAGGGAGTGCGCGAGACTTGGGGCCTCCCCTGCTCGAGCGGAGCCGAGAGCTTGGGGAACCTCGGGCAACGTCCTGCCCGCCGCCACCAGCGCCTGGGCGGCCACCTGGCCGCCGAAGACGCGGGGGACGACGGCGGAGCGGGACTGCCCCCGGAAGATGTCCCGCTCGATCCGCTCCAGGTCGAGCAGATCGAGCAGGGCATCCAGTGCGTCGTGCGGGTGGGGCACTTACAGGCCCATCGACTTCGCGATGATCGACTTCATGATCTCGCTGGTGCCGCCGTAGATGCGGTTGACGCGGTTGTCGGCGTAGAGGCGGGCGATCGGGTACTCGTTCATGTAGCCGTAGCCGCCGTGCAGCTGGAGGCAGCGGTCGATGACGCGGTGCGCGACCTCGGTGCAGAAGAGCTTGGCGCTCGCGGCCTCGGCCGGGGACAGCTCGCCGGCGTCCAGGGCCTCCAGGGCGCGGTCGGCGACGGCCTCGGCCGCGTCCACCTCGGCCTGGCAGGCGGCCAGCTCGAACTTGGTGTTCTGGAAGGAGGCGACCGGCTTGCCGAAGACCGTGCGGTCCGTGACGTACTGCTGGGCGAAGCGGACGGCGGCCTTGGCCTGGGCGTAGGCGCCGAAGGCGATGCCCCAGCGCTCGGAGGCCAGGTTGTGGCCGAGGTAGGAGAAGCCCTTGCCCTCCTCGCCCATCAGGTCCTCGACCGGGACCTTGACGTCGACGAAGGCCAGCTCGGCCGTGTCGGAGGTGCGCAGGCCCAGCTTGTCCAGCTTGCGGCCGATGGAGTAGCCCTCGGACTTGGTGTCCACGGCGAAGAGCGAGATGCCGAAGCGGCGGTCGTCGGCCGACGGGGCGGACGTCCGGGCGCAGACGATCACGCGGTCGGCGTGGACGCCGCCGGTGATGAAGGTCTTCGAGCCGTTGAGGACGTAGTGCGTGCCGTCCTCGGAGAGCTTGGCGGTGGTCTTCATGCCCGCGACGTCGGAGCCGGTGCCCGGCTCGGTCATCGCCAGCGCCCACATCTCCTCGCCGGTGACGAACTTCGGCAGGTAGCGCTTCTTCTGCTCGTCGGTGGAGAGCATCTTGATGTAGGGGAGGGCGAGCAGCACGTGCACGCCGGAGCCGCCGAACTGGACGCCCGCGCGCGAGGTCTCCTCGTACAGGACGGCCTCGAACTTGTGGGTGTCCAGGCCCGCGCCGCCGAACTCCTCGGGCACGTTGATGCCGAAGATGCCCAGCTCGCCGAGCTTGTCGTAGAACTCGCGGGGCGCCTGGCCCGCCGCGAACCAGTCGTCGTAGACGGGGACGACCTCGGCCTCGATGAAGGCGCGGATGGTCTCCCGGAACGCCTCGTGGTCCTCGTTGAATACGGTACGGCGCACGGTGCGTCTCCTCCGGTGTGCGGGCGGGCCCAGTTGTCTAAGCGCTTGCTCAGTCTGTCGTCAACGAAGTTACCCATCGGTCACCCACCCTGTCCAGACTCCTCGCCTGTGATCCAGGCCCGCCCCACGGAGTCGTACCCGTACACGGGCCGCCCCTTCGCCCCGCTCGTCCGGAAGGGCGTGCCGTCCTCGTCCCCGATCCGGACCGTGCCCCGGCGCCCCTCCGAGCTCCACTCCAGCTCCAGGTACCAGCGGCAGTCGCACCCCGCCGCCCCCGCCGAGACCAGCAGCTCCTCCGGCTCGGCGGCGCTGACCGTGTACGGGAAGGAGACCGCCGGCAGCGTCCGGCCCTCCTCCCCGGAGGCGTCGTACCCGTCCAGCGCCCGCGCCACCGGCCGCGGCCGGTCCAGGTCCACCTCGAAACGGCGCGGCGTCACCGCCCCGCCGCACCCGTCGTCCATCCGGTACGCCGCCCACGGCAGCGGCGCGCCCCGCTGCACCACCCGCACGTGCAGCGCCTGGAGCACCACCGCTGCCGCGCCCTTCCCCTGCACCGACACCCGCACCAGCGTCTCCCCGCCGTGCACGGCCCCCTGCGCCGTCGCCCAACTCCGCGCGTCGGCCGACTCCGGCGGGGGAGGGGGCGTCCGCTCCACGAGGTAGGTGTGCCCGCACCCGTTCTTCCAGATGTGCGAGGCGGCCGTCCACGTCAGCGGCGCCGGTGGTTCGGCGGCCCGCTCCCGGGCCTTCCCGGGCAGGAGTACGGCTCCGAGCGTCACCGTCCCCACGACCGCCAGCGCCCCGCCGACCACGCCCGCCCACCCCCACCGGCGCCTCCGCCGCTCGGACGGGAGGCCCGGCACGCGCGCGTGCACGGGTGCCAGCTCGGGCTCGGACGCTGGCTCCGGGACCGGCTCGGGCTCGGACGCAGGCTCCGGGGCCGGCTCGGGCTCGGACGCTGGCTCCGGGGTCGGCGCGGGCTCCGGAGCGGGCTTCGGTTCCGGGCCGGGCTCGGGCTCCGCGTCGGGCTCCGCGTCGGGCTCCGCGTCGGGCTCCGGCACCGGAGGGCGACGGGTGCGGTCCGCGCGGTTCCAGGCCACCTCCAGGGCCCGCCGCTCCTCCTCGTCCGCCCCGCACAGCAGGGCGAGGCGGTCGACCACGGCGAACTCCTCCGGGACGGTCGCGCCCGAGCAGTAGCGGTGGAGGGTGGACGCGCTGACGCTCAGGCGCCGGCCCAGCGCCGCGTAACTGCGCCCGTCCCGCGCCTTCAGCGCGCGTACGAGCCACGCGAACTCCTCGACGGCGGCGTCCTTCGGCATTCCATCCCCCTCGACCCTGCGTCCCACCCTTCACGTCCTTGCACGTCAGCGGGGGTGGAATGGTTCCGGGACGGATGGTGGGCGCGTCACCGTTGCAGGCGGCGGGCGCCGGCCCGACGCTGGTGGAGCACTGACCGAACGACCCGACGGGGGATCCACCACCATGAACAAGCTCCGTACCGCACTCGCCACCGCCGCCGCTGCCGCCCTGGGCCTCGCGGCCCTCGCCACGGCCCCGGCGCAGGCCGCTGCCCAGCCCGCCTTCCTCGCCGCCTCCCAGATGCCGCCGTCGTCGACGCCGTGGACCGCCACCCAGGTCTTCACCGGCATCCCGGAGAACGGCGGCGCCCTCTGCGCCCCGTACAAGATCCCGGCGCAGAACACCCGTTACCGCGAGTTCAGCACCGAGCTCGACACCAACGGCGTCCAGATCACCACCGTCGCCCGCACCGAGGCCGACGCCGTGAAGCTGGTCGACACCCTCCGCAAGGCCCTCGCCGGCTGCGGGCCCCTGTTGGAGCGGCAGAACCCGGGCCTGCACGCCGTCAGCGCCTCCCACGGCAAGCTCGCCGTCGAGGAGGGCGCCTGGGTCTACAGCCTGGACACCGCCGACCCGCAGATCGGCAACACCGACATCCACCTCTTCTCCGTCGGCCGCGACGGCCGGACCGTCACCCTCGTCCGCTGGGGCCAGATGGGCGACTTCAAGGACGCCCCGCTGACCGCCTTCAAGGCGACGACCCGTACTGCCGTGAACAAGCTCTGGTCCTGACGCGGTGTCATCCTGACGCGTGCTGAACTACTCAGAGTGACAGTGGAGTCGCAGAGTACCGCCATTCGGGGGATACTGGGACGGGTGTTTCCGACGTCGGCACGCTCGCGCGACGAGCCGAGCAGCCCATCCGTCATCAGACCGGTACCGGTCGGGGGGACCGTTTTTCGAATGTGATGCGAAAGGACGCGTCATGGAACTCGAATCCCTCCCTCTCGAATCCCTCCCTGACGAGGTCGTCGCGGAGATCGAGGTACGGGACCGCTGGAGGCGCGCAACGGCCGCCGACGGCATGGAATTCCTCGTCACCGACATCGGGCGGTGGCCACTGGGCAAGACGGTGCGGGTCGCGTTCCTCGACGGGGACGACCAGTTGCACGCGGACATCGCGGGTGCGACGAAGCAGATCACCGACGCCTGCAACCTGACACTCGACTTCGGACAGAACGGCGGGGCCGGAACGTTCCGGCGATGGACCACGTCCGATACCGTCCTGGCCGCCGAGATCCGGGTCAGCTTCGACCAGCCGGGCTTCTTCTCCCTGGTGGGCACCGACAGCACGGACAGTGCCATCGGTGCGGGAGGAGGCCCGGTCGGGGGCAACCCCGGCCAGCGCAGCCTGAACCTCGGGCGGTTCGCGTCGAACAGGCCGGCCCAGTGGGAGGGCACCGTGCGGCACGAGTTCCTGCACGCACTGGGGTTCCACCACTCCCACCAGAACATGCGCGGCACCTGCGAGGGCGAGTTCCGCTGGGAGGACCCGGCCGGGTACGTCCCCACGCAGGACCCGACCGGTGCCTTCGTGGCGGACGCCCAGGGTCGGCAGCCCGGCATCTACACGTTCCTCGCGGGTGCGCCGAACCGATGGCCGCGCGCGAAGGTGGATCACAACCTGCGCACCGTGGACGCCCCGGATCTCGTCGCCGGGCCCTTCGACGCGAAGTCCGTGATGCTGTACCGGTTCCCGGAGTTCTTCTACAAGTCCACCCCCAGCAGCTGCGCGCCGGCCGGTAACGGGCAGAACCTGTCCGACGGCGACAAGCGCGGGCTCGACCTGCTGTACCCGCACACCATGGGCGCGCTGGCGGACCGTCAGGCCCGTGTCGACGCGGTCCTGGAGTCGCTCGGGGCCGGTCCTGAGGGGGTTCCCGGTGCGAACGGCGGCGACCTGGCCGAGGCGTACCGCAGCCGGGTCGCGGAGCTGGCCGCCGCCCATGCCGCGGGCGTCCACTGACACTTCTCCGAAACAGGGGCGACGCCCGAACGGCCGCCGCGACACCGGAGCGGTGATTCCGGTGAGGGCGTCCTGGGCCCCGCCTCTCACCGGGACTTGAGCGCGAACCACAGCTCCATACGGACGTCCGGGTCGTCCAGGTCCCGGCCCAGGAGTGCGGCGCAGCGGGTGATCCGCTGGCGGACGGTGTTGCGGTGGATGTCCATCGCGACGGCCGTCCGGTCCCAGCCGCCGTGCAGCGAGAGCCACACGCGCAGGGTCTCGGCGAGTGGTTCGGTCAGCGGGGAGAGGAGGGCGCGCGCGTGGGCGGTGGCCTCGTCAGGGTCCACCAGGGCGGCGATCCCGCCCGGGCGGTGCCGGACCAGATCCGCCCCGGTCGCCTCCGCCCGCCTCAGGGCTCGCGCCGCCTGCGCGTCGGCCGCCGCGAGCTCGCACGCCTCGACGGGGGCGCTCACCCCCAGCGTCCAGCCGGTCTGGGCGGTGACGGGGGAGGAGGCCGGCAGGAGTAGGCGTACGGCTCCGAGCGCGGCCTCCGGAGCCGTACCGCCCGGGCCTGCCGCCCCCGGAGCCGTACCGCCCGCGTCCACCAGTGGCGTCCCCAGCGCCGCAGCCAGCGAGGCCGCCGCGAACGGGGTGCCGTCGCCGCCCGAGGCGTGGACCACCGTCCACGGGCCCGGGCCCAGCGTGTCCGCGATCTCCGCCGGGGCCGCGCCCAGGAGCAGCCGGACCAGGGCCCCGTCCCGTACCGTCGCGTCCGCGCCCCGGTGCGGGGCCGTCAGGAGCGAGAGCAGCACCACCGCGACGCCCGCGATCGTGTGGTCGCCGGGATCGCGCCGCTCCGTCGCCACGCCGAGCGTCAGACCGTCCCCGCCGCCCAGCGCGTACGCCGCGAGCCGCCGCCCGCCCCCGTCCCCGCTCGCCGACGCCGGGCCTCTAGGGGGGAGCACCCCCACCAGCTCGCGCAGGGCCCCCGCCGCCTCCGCCGGGATCTCGCGGCCGGCCGCCGCCGACTCCGTACCGTCCGCCCCGAACAGCACCGCCCGCCCGCCCAGCCGGGACGCCAGCGCGCCGAGCACCGCAGGGACCGGGGCGGGCCGGGCCGCGGCCGTCGCCAGGGACTGCTGCGCCTCCGTCACCCGGCGCAGCTCGTGCAGCCGGGCCTCCGCCATCAGCCGCCACAGCGCCCGCGCCACCGCCGTGAAGGGGGTCTTCGGCGGCACCTCGACCAGAGGGAGACCGTGCCGGGCGCAGGCCTCGACGAGCTCCGCCGGGACCGTGTCGTAGACGGGCGTCACCCCGAAGCCGAGCGCCGCCGCCCCCGCCTCCACCACCCGCGCGACGTAGTGCGCCGGGTCGGTGAGCAGGACGCCCGCCGTCATGAGCAGCTCGCCGCCGAGGAGGTACGGATACGGGTCGGCCATCTCCGAGGTGTGCACCCAGTGGAGCGGGACGTCCCCGGACCCGGCGAGCAGCCGGAGTCCGAGGTCCCGGCGGGCGAGCAGCGCGGAGAGCGGGACCGGTGGCGCCGGGGGAGTGGAGGCCGGCTCCCAGGGGGGTGCGGGCGTCATGGGGGTCACGGAGGTCATGGGCCTTTCGTACATCCCCCGCCCGGACGATGGAGGAAACGTACACTTCTTCGCCGCTTTCCGGCCACCTACTGTCGTGACATCCCAGAACCGCGGGTACGGGCGGATGTCCCCGCGATCGACACCTGGGTCATTCCCCCGCACGACACGCCACCGAGGTTCGCGAAGGAGGCCCCATGGCCGTCGACTACGCAGTGATCGCCCTGTATCTGGCCGGCATGCTGGCGATGGGCTGGTGGGGCATGCGCCGTGCCAAGTCCAAGAGCGAGTTCCTGGTCGCCGGCCGCCGCCTCGGGCCCTGGATGTACTCCGGGACCATGGCCGCCATCGTCCTCGGCGGCGCCTCCACCATCGGCGGTGTCGGCCTCGGCTACAAGTACGGCCTCTCCGGCGCCTGGATGGTCTTCGCCATCGGCCTCGGCCTGCTCGCCCTCTCCGTCTTCTTCTCCGCCCGGATCGCGCGGCTGAAGGTCTACACCGTCTCCGAGATGCTCGACCTGCGCTACGGCGGCCGGGCCGGCGTCATCTCGGGCGTCGTCATGTGGGCGTACACGCTGATGCTCGCGGTCACCTCGACCATCGCCTACGCCACGATCTTCGACGTCCTCTTCGACCTGCCCCGGACCGTCGCGATCGTCCTCGGCGGCACCATCGTCGTCGCCTACTCGACCCTCGGCGGCATGTGGTCGATCACCATCACCGACATGGTCCAGTTCGTGGTGAAGACCATCGGCGTGCTGCTCCTGCTCCTGCCGATCGCCGTCGTCAAGGCCGGCGGCTTCGCCGAGATGAAGGCCGCGCTGCCCACCTCGTACTTCGAGCCCCTCGGCATCGGCGGCGAGACGATCTTCACCTACGTGCTGATCTACACCTTCGGGATGCTCATCGGCCAGGACATCTGGCAGCGGGTCTTCACCGCCCGCACCGACAAGGTCGCGAAGTGGGGCGGCACCGTCGCCGGCACCTACTGTCTGGCGTACGCGCTGGCCGGAGCCGTCATCGGCACCGCCGCCAAGGTGCTCTACCCGAACCTGCCGAGCGCCGACGACGCCTTCGCCACCATCGTCAAGGACGAGCTGCCGATGGGCGTCCGGGGCCTGGTCCTCGCCGCCGCGCTCGCCGCCGTCATGTCCACCTCCTCCGGCGCGCTCATCGCCTGCGCCACCGTCGCCAACAACGACATCTGGTCGCGGCTGCGCGGAACCGCGTCGGAGGCCGAGGACGACCACGACGAGGTGAAGGGCAACCGCCTCTTCATCCTGATCATGGGCGTCGCGGTCATCGTCATCGCCATCGCCCTCAACGACGTCGTGCAGGCCCTCACCGTCGCCTACAACCTGCTGGTGGCCGGGCTCCTCGTGCCGATCCTCGGCGGCCTGCTCTGGCGCCGCGGCACCGTCCAGGGCGCGCTCGCCGCGGTCACCGTCGGCGGTCTCGCCGTGATCGGCCTGATGTGGACTTACGGAATCCTTGCAAATGAGCCTGTTTACTATGGTTTGTTGGCCTCGCTCGCCGCGTATGTGATCGTTTCCCTGGCGACCCGCCCGACGGACGCCGCCGTGCTCGCGCACTGGCGGGCCCGGCTCGCGGGCCAGGACACCACCGGCCAGGACACCACCGGAGCACCGGAGCCGGAGGCCGGGGCCGTCCCGGTCGCCGCGACCGGCTGACCCACCCGCACCACCGGACCAGACCAGTCCGGACGACACCCCGCCACACCCAGGAGGACCCGACCATGAGCAGCAGCGACCAGAACACCCCGCGCGGCCCGATCGACTCGTCCCGCACCCCGCGGTACGCCGGTCCCGCGACGTTCGCCCGGCTGCCGCGACTCGACGAGGTCGGCACCACCGACATCGCCGTGGTCGGCGTCCCCTTCGACAGCGGCGTCTCGTACCGCCCCGGCGCCCGCTTCGGCGGCAACGCCATCCGCGAGGCGTCGCGCCTCCTGCGCCCCTACAACCCGGCGCAGGACGCCTCCCCGTTCGCCCTCGCCCAGGTCGCGGACGCCGGTGACATCGCCGCCAACCCGTTCAACATCAACGAGGCCGTCGAGACCATCGAGGCCGCCGCGGACGAGCTCCTCGGCTCCGGCGCCCGCATGATGACCCTCGGCGGCGACCACACCATCGCGCTGCCGCTGCTGCGCTCCGTCGCCAAGAAGCACGGCCCCGTCGCCCTGCTCCACTTCGACGCGCACCTCGACACCTGGGACACGTACTTCGGCGCCGAGTACACCCACGGCACCCCGTTCCGCCGGGCCGTCGAGGAGGGCATCCTCGACACCGAGGCGCTCTCCCACGTCGGCACCCGCGGCCCGCTCTACGGCAAGCAGGACCTCACCGACGACGAGAAGATGGGCTTCGGCATCGTCACCTCGGCCGACATCTACCGCCGCGGCGCCGACGAGGTCGCCGACCAGCTCCGCCAGCGCATCGGCGACCGCCCGCTGTACATCTCCATCGACATCGACTGCCTCGACCCGGCCCACGCGCCCGGCACCGGCACCCCCGAGGCCGGCGGCATGACGTCCCGCGAGCTCCTGGAGATCCTCCGCGGCCTCTCCTCCTGCAACCTGGTCTCCGCCGACGTCGTCGAGGTCGCCCCGGCGTACGACCACGCCGAGATCACCGCGGTCGCCGCCTCCCACACGGCGTACGAGCTGACGACGATCATGTCCCGCCAGATCGCCGCGAGCCGCACCGCGCAGTAGGCGTTCCCGCCGGGTGTGGCACGCTCGCCGCGAGCAGCGCGCCGCACCCGGCCGCCGGGCCGCACCGTACCGACCACGCCACGCCCCGAGGGGACCGTTCATGACCCACGACCACGACCTGGTGCTGCGCCCCACGCCGGCGCAGACCGAGGCCGCACTGAACCCGCCCCCCGGGCGCAACGGCGGCGACCTCGTCGTCGAGACCCTCACCGGCCTCGGCGCGACCACCGTCTTCGGCCTGCCCGGCCAGCACGCGCTCGGCATGTTCGACGCCCTGCGCCGCTCCGCCCTGCGGTACGTCGGTCTCCGCGTCGAGAACAACGCGGGCTTCGCCGCCGACGCGTACGGCCGGATCACCGGCGAGGCCGCCCCGCTGCTGCTCTCCACCGGGCCCGGCGCGCTCATGTCGCTCGCCGCGCTCCAGGAGGCGGCCGCCGCGTCCGCGCCCGTCCTCGCGATCGGCAGCCAGATCCCCGTCGCCGGGCTCGGCGGCGGCAGGCACGGCTACCTCCACGAGCTGCGCGACCAGCAGGCCTCCTTCCGGGACGTCGTGAAGTCCGTCCACACGGTCCGTACGCAGTCCCAGATCCCGTCCGCGATCGCGGCGGCCTGGGAGTCGGCGCTCACCGCCCCGCACGGGCCCGTCTGGGTCGAGATCCCGCAGGACGTGCTCCTCGCCGAGACGACCCTGCCGGTGGTCACCGCCATGGACGCGACGCCCGAGGACGTCGTCCCGCGCCCCGAGCTCACGGCCGTCGCGGCCGACCTGCTGTCGAAGGCCGCCCGGCCCGTGATCATCGCGGGCGGCGGAGTCGTACGCTCCGACGCCTCCGGCAAGCTCCTCGCGCTCGCGGAGCGGATCGACGCGCCCGTCGTCACCACCTTCGGCGGCAAGGGCGCCTTCCCCTGGGAGCACCCGCTCTCGCTCCAGTCGTGGCTGGAGGACCGGCACACCACCGACTTCCTGGAGGACGCCGACGTCCTCCTCGTCGTCGGCTCGGGCATCGGCGAGCTGTCCTCGAACTACCACACGTTCGCCCCGCGCGGCCGGGTGATCCAGATCGAGGCCGACGCGGGCAAGCTGGAGTCCAACCACCCGGCGCTCGGCATCCACGCGGACGCCCGGCTCGCCCTCCAGGCCCTCCTGGAGACGGCCGGCGAGCGCACGGACCCGACCGCCCCCGAGCGGGTCTCGGCCGTCCTGGCCAAGGTGCGGGAGCGGATCGCCGCCCAGGACCTCGGCCCGGAGCAGCGGATCGTCGCCGCGGTGCGCGAGGCGCTCCCGGACCGGGCCCCGAGCTTCTGGGACATGACGATCCTCGCGTACTGGGCCTGGTCCGCCTTCGACGCCCGGCACCCGAACACCATGCACTCCGCCCAGGGCGCCGGCGGCCTCGGCTACGGCTTCCCCGCCGCCCTCGGCGCGGCCGCCGCGGACCCGTCGCAGCCGGTCCTCGCGGTCTCCGGCGACGGCGGCGCGATGTACTCGATCGCGGAGCTGGCCACGGCGAGGCAGTACGACCTCGACGTGACCTGGCTGATCGTCGACGACGGCGGCTACGGCATCCTGCGCGAGTACATGACGGGCGCGTTCGGCGAGGCCACGGGCACCGAGCTCACCCGCCCGGACTTCGTCGCGCTCGCCGAGTCCTTCGGCGTGCCGGCGGTGACGACGACCCCGGAGACGCTCGCGGCCGACCTGGCGAAGGCCCTGGCGACGCCCGGCCCGTCGGTGGTCGTCCTCCCGGCCCTCCTGAGGATGTTCGAACCGACCCACCTCTGAGCCACGCTCCCCGGACCGCCGCCCGTCGATCCCGGCGGGCGGCGGGGCGCCGGACTCAGACGACGAGTGCCTCCCACTCCTTGCGGTACAGGGCCATCTGGTGCTCGTACCCCTGACGGAACGCCTCCCCCTCCGCCTGGGTCAGCCCGGCCCTGCTCATCGGTCCCGGAGGTATCAGCTTCGCCACGTCCGCGAAGACCACCTCGACGGCCTTGGCCCGGTCGCCGCCCTTCTCCCGGGCGGCGAGCAGCTGCGGCCCCGCCTTGCCCAGGAGCTCCTCGAACGTGGTCCGGGGCTTGCCGACCGTCACTTTCAGCCTCGCCGGCCGTCCCAGCTCCGATCTCCCCTCGGCGAGCCCCTCAAGGACCTGGAACGCCGCGTACAGCCGCCCCCACCCGTACGGCTTCCCTTCCTCGACCCGCGCCATGATCTCCCCTTCCGGTCCGACCCCGGCGCCGCCCGCACGGCGGCCCCCAAGCTCCCTACCCCGCCCGGCGCCCGGCGACCCTGTGGCCGAGTGGTCGCTCGGTTTGTTGCGGCGGGATGAAATCGCAGCCCAGGTGCGTTGGGCCTTCCGGTAGAGCAGGACGGACGGGAGGCCACTCGTGGCGGCGGTCGGGCAGAAACAGACGGGCGAGCGGCAGCAGGGGTGGGCGCGCAGGCTCGCCGGGTACGCGTGGCACTACAAGGCCAACGTGGTGCTCGCGCTCGGGTCGTCGCTCGTCGGCATGGCCGTCCTCGCCCTCGTACCGCTCGTCACCAAGGTGATCATCGACGACGTCATCGGGACGAAGACCCGGGACCTCTCCACCTGGACCGGCCTCCTCATCGGCGCCGCCGTCCTCGTGTACGTCCTCACCTACGTACGCCGCTACTACGGCGGCCGCCTCGCCCTCGACGTGCAGCACGACCTCCGTACCGACATGTACGGCACCATCACCCGGCTCGACGGGCGGCGGCAGGACGAGCTGTCCACCGGGCAGGTCGTCGGGCGTGCCACCAGCGACCTCCAGCTCATCCAGGGCCTTCTCTTCATGCTCCCGATGACGATCGGGAACATCCTGCTCTTCGTCATCTCGCTGGCCGTCATGGCCTGGCTCTCCCTCCCCCTCACGCTCGTCGCGCTCGCCGTCGCCCCCGCCCTCTGGTTCATCGCCAAGCGCAGCCGCACCCGCCTCCACCCGGCCACCTGGCACGCGCAGCAGCAGGCCGCGGTGGTCGCCGGGGTCGTCGACGGGGCCGTGACCGGCGTCCGGGTCGTCAAGGGCTTCGGCCAGGAGGACCAGGAGACCGGCAAGATCCGGGAGGCCGGACGCAAGCTCTTCGCCGGCCGGCTGCGGACGATCCGGCTGAACTCGAAGTACACCCCCGCGCTCCAGGCCGTGCCCGCCCTCGGGCAGGTCGCCATCCTCGCCCTCGGCGGCTGGCTCGCCTACAAGGGCGAGATCACCCTCGGCACCTTCGTTGCCTTCTCCGCCTACCTGGCCTCCCTCGTCGGCCCGGTCCGGATGCTCGCCATGGTCCTCACCGTCGGACAGCAGGCCCGCGCGGGCGTCGATCGGGTCCTCGACCTCGTCGACACCGAGCCGGTGATCCAGGACGGGACGAAGGACCTCCCGGCCGACGCCCCCGCGACGGTCGAGTTCGACGACGTCTCCTTCGCGTACCAGGACGGGCGGCCCGTCCTCGACGGCTTCTCCCTGGACATCCGCTCCGGCGAGACCGTCGCCGTCGTCGGCGCCTCCGGCTCCGGCAAGTCCACCGTCTCGCTCCTCCTGCCCCGCTTCTACGACGTCACCCACGGCGCCGTCCTCGTCGGCGGCCACGACGTCCGCGAGCTCACCCTCGACTCCCTGCGCGCCGCGATCGGGCTCGTCCCCGAGGACTCGTTCCTCTTCTCCGACACGGTCCGCGCCAACATCGCGTACGGCGCCCCCGACGCCACCCAGGAGCAGATCGAGACCGCCGCCCGCGCCGCCCAGGCCGACCGGTTCATCGCCGAGCTGCCCGAGGGGTACGACACCAAGGTCGGCGAGCACGGCCTCACCCTCTCCGGCGGTCAGCGCCAGCGCGTCGCACTCGCCCGCGCGATCCTCACCGACCCCCGGCTCCTCCTCCTCGACGACGCCACCTCCGCCGTCGACGCCAAGGTCGAGCACGAGATCCACGAAGCCCTGAAGTCGGTCATGGCGGGCCGTACGACCCTCCTCATCGCCCACCGCCGCTCCACCCTCGGCCTCGCCGACCGCATCGCCGTCCTCGACGACGGGCGGCTCTCCGACATCGGCACCCACGAGGAGCTGGAGGAGCGCTCCGCGCTCTACCGCCGCCTCCTCACCGACCCCGACGAGCTCGGCGCCGTCTCGCCCGGCCACGTCACCCCGGCCGAGGTCCCCGAGGACGCCACGCTGCGGGCCGAACTCGACGCCGAGTTCGACGCCGAGCGGGGCATCACCCCCACCCTGTGGGTACGGGACGCGGGCGCCGCCGAGGAGAGCCCCGCGCCCGGGGCCACCCCCGAGCTGCTCGCCGCCGTCGAGGCCCTGCCGCCCGCGGACGACACTCCCGGGATCGACGAGTCCCGCGCCGTCTCACCCGAGGCCAGCTACGGCCTGCGCCGCCTGCTCCGCGGCTTCGGCGTCCCGCTCCTCATCAGCCTCGGCCTGGTCGCCCTCGACGCGGGCGCCGGCCTCCTGCTTCCCGTCCTGATCCGACACGGCATCGACGAGGGCGTGAACCGGCTCGCGGTCGGCGCCGTCTGGGCGGCCTCCGCGCTCGCCCTGGTCACCGTGCTCGTGCAGTGGGTCGCGCAGACCGCCGAGATCCGGATGACGGGCCGCACCGGCGAGCGGGTTCTCTACGGTCTGCGCCTGAAGATCTTCGCCCAGCTCCAGCGGCTCGGCCTGGACTACTACGAGCGCGAGCTCACCGGCCGGATCATGACCCGCATGACCACGGACGTGGACGCCCTGTCCACGTTCCTCCAGACGGGCCTGGTCACCGCCTTCGTCTCGGTCGTGACGTTCTTCGGAATCATGGTCGCGCTGCTCGTGCTCGACCTCCAGCTCGCCCTGGTCGTCTTCGCGACCCTGCCGGTCCTCGCCGTCGCCACGTACTTCTTCCGCCGGTCGAGCGTGAAGGCGTACGAGCTGGCGCGCGAGCGGATCAGCGGGGTCAACGCCGACCTCCAGGAGTCCGTCACCGGGCTGCGGATCGTCCAGGCCTTCGGGCGTGAGCGCGCGAGCGCCGACCGGTTCGCCGCCCGCAGCGACGACTACCGCGAGGCGCGCGTCCGCGGTCAGTGGCTGATCTCGATCTACTTCCCCTTCGTGACCCTGCTGTCCTCGGTGGCCGCCGCGGCCGTCATGATCGTCGGCGCGAACCGCATCGACGGCGGCACCCTCACCACCGGCGCGCTCGTCGCCTACCTCCTCTACATCGACCTCTTCTTCGCCCCCGTGCAGCAGCTCTCGCAGGTCTTCGACGGCTACCAGCAGGCCGCGGTCTCCCTGAAGCGGATGCAGGAGCTGCTCCAGGAGCCGACGTCGACGGCCGCCGCCGACGCGCCCCGGGACGTGAAGACGCTGCGCGGCGACATCGCCTTCGAGGACGTGTCGTTCGCGTACGACACCAAGGAGGCGGCTCTCACCGGCATCGACCTGCGCATCCCCGCCGGGCAGACCGTCGCCTTCGTCGGCGAGACCGGCGCGGGCAAGTCGACCCTGGTCAAGCTGGTCGCGCGGTTCTACGACCCGACGGAAGGCCGGGTCACCGCCGACGGCACCGACCTGCGGGACCTCGACCTCACCGCGTACCGCCACCGGCTCGGGGTCGTCCCCCAGGAGGCGTACCTCTTCGCCGGGACGGTCCGTGACGCCATCGCCTACGGCCGCCCCGAGGCGACCGACGCCGAGGTCGAGGCGGCGGCCCGCGCGGTCGGCGCGCACGACATGATCGCTACGCTCGACGGCGGCTACCTCCACGAGGTCGCCGAGCGCGGCCGGAACCTGTCGGCGGGTCAGCGCCAGCTCATCGCCCTGGCCCGCGCCGAGCTCGTCGACCCGGACGTCCTGCTCCTCGACGAGGCCACGGCGGCCCTCGACCTCGCCACCGAGGCCCAGGTCAACCAGGCCACCGACCGGCTCGCGGGCCGCCGGACCACGCTCGTCGTCGCCCACCGCCTGACCACGGCGGCGCGCGCCGACCGGGTGGTCGTGATGGACCGCGGACGGGTCGCGGAGGACGGCACCCACGACGAACTGCTCGCCCTGGGCGGCCGGTACGCGTCGCTGTGGAGCACGTTCATCGGCGAGGCCGAGGAGGAGGCGGAGCCCGAGCGGGTGTGAGGACGCGGGTGAGCACGGGCGGGTTTCCCGGGGTGTTCACGCGGGTGAGCACGGGCGGGTTTCCCGGGGTGTTCACGCGGGTGAGTACGGGCGATCCGTCCGGATGAGTATCCGAGCGGATTCCCGGCCACCACCCCCGCGGGATTGGATGAGGGCATGAGCCCCGACCTCCGCCGCCGCGCCGCCTCGCCCGTCCCGATCACCCCGCCGGACGTCGAAGGCGCGCGGCTGCGGAAGCGGTCGCTGATCTGGGCCGGGCTGCTGCTGCCCGCGACCCTGCTCGTCGGCTTCCTCGCTCTCACCACCGAGGCCGCCTCCGGCTGCATCGCCAAGGGGACCGGCTGCGGCGGCGCCCCCGGTTTCCTGTACGTCGCGAGCCTGGTGATCGCCGGCGCGGCCTTCGTGGCCGTGCAGAGCACCTCCCGTGCCGACGTCCGCCGGGCGGCGCTGTGGACCCAGCTCGGCGCGGAGGCCGTGTTCCTGCTGTTCGTCGCCACGACGTTCGCGTAGGGCGGCCGAGGTCGCCCCCCGGCACCCGGAGGCAACCATTCCGGTGGTTGGTGCGTCGTACGCCCGTACGTCCGAGTCTCCGTACGTCCGTACGGAGACTCGCTGACTCGCTCGGGAGGGGACCGCATGCCCACGGACACGACGCACGGACCACGCTGCCGCCGGCGGCTGCTCGCCCGCGTCCTCGTCCCGCTCCTCGCCGCCCTCACGCTGCTCGTGCTTCCCGGGCCCGGCCCCGGCGGCTCCACCGCCGACGCCGCCTCCGTCTGCCAGGGCCGCCCGACCAAGACCTACCACTTCGCCACCGGCGAGCTGCGCCTCTACCGCACCCGCCACTACGCCTGCGCCGTCACCGTCGCCAAGCGCCCCGGCGCCGCCCGCCCGATGACCGTCTCCCTCCAGCCGCGCGGCGGCCGCCCCGCCGTCAAGGCCGGCCGGTTCGGCCGGCAGACCGGCCCGGTCACCGTCCACGCCCTCAACCGCTGCGTCCGCGCCTACGGATCGGTGTCCGGGCAGGGCAGGTCCACGGGCTGGATCCTGTGCTGACGCCCGGTTTCCGTGCCGACGTCGTCCCGGTTCCTCTGCTGATGCACAGGAAAGTCCAAGGGTAAGGACCAACTGGGTCTGGCGGTCCACACGTTGCCCCCGCTAGGTTCGCGACACCGTTGTGAACCAAGGGGAGGACGAATGCGCAAGTCGCTCAGAGGGCTGGTGTCGCTCGCGGTGCTCATAGGCACCGTCGGCACCGCGGGCGTGGCCACCGCGGCGGACACGGAGGCCAACAGCCCCACCGCCGTCGCCGACTCGCAGAGCACGGACATCAAGGACCGCATCCTGGCGATCCCCGGGATGAGCCTGATCGAGGAGAAGCCCTACGCCGGCTACCGCTACTTCGTCCTGGACTACGTCCAGCCGATCGACCACAAGCGCCCGTGGGCGGGCACGTTCAAGCAGCGGCTCTCGGTCCTCCACAAGGACACGAGCCGCCCCACCGTCTTCCGCACCAGCGGCTACGGGCTGAGCACCACCCCCAGCCGGGCGGAGCCGACCCGGATCATCGACGGCAACCAGATCTCGATGGAGTACCGCTTCTTCACGCCGTCCCGCCCGCAGCCGGCCGACTGGTCCAAGCTGGACATCTGGCAGGCCGCCACGGACCAGCACCGGATCTACACCGCGCTGAAGAAGATCTACGAGGAGAACTGGCTCTCCACCGGCGGCTCGAAGGGCGGCATGACCGCCACCTACTACGAGCGCTTCTACCCGCGTGACATGGACGGCGTCGTCGCGTACGTCGCCCCGAACGACGTGGTGAACAAGGAGGACTCGGCCTACGACCGGTTCTTCGAGAACGTCGGTACGAAGGACTGCCGCGACCGCCTGAACAACATGCAGCGCGAGGCCCTCGTCCGCCGCGAGCCGCTGCAGAAGAAGTACAAGGAGTGGGCCGAGGCCGAGGGCGCCACCTTCAACACGGTCGGCAGCCTCGACAAGGCCTGGGAAGCCGTCGTCCTCGACTTCGTCTGGGGCTTCTGGCAGTACTACGGCCAGGACGTCTGCGACCAGATCCCGGACGCGGCGACCGCGAGCGACGACACCGTCTACGAGACGATCGACGCCTACTCCGGCTGGGCCGCCTACGCCGACCAGGGCCTGGACTACTACACGCCGTACTACTACCAGGCGGCCACCCAGCTCGGCTCGCCCAGCATCAAGCAGCCGCACCTCGCGGGCCTCAGCCGCTACGGCTACCAGCCGGCCAGCAGCTTCGTGCCGAAGTCGATCCCGATGAAGTTCCAGCCGCAGGCCATGCGGGACGTCGACAACTGGGTCCGCAAGAACGCGAACCGGATGCTCTTCGTCTACGGCGGCAACGACCCGTGGGGCGCCGAGCCGTTCCACCTCGGCAAGGGCGCGCGCGACAGCTACGTCTACACCGCGCCGGGCGCGAACCACGGCGCGAACGTCGCCGGGCTCGTCGACGCCGAGCGGGAGAACGCCACCGCCCGCATCCTGGCCTGGGCCGGCGTCCCCGCCCCGGCCGTCGACGCGGCGCAGCCGCTGGCGCGCTTCGACGCCCGCCTCGACAAGACGGTCGACGAGGACGTGACGCGGGAGCACGGGCTGCGCCCGTAACCCTCCCGTACGCGTGAGTGTGCCCGGTGGTCCTTCGCGGACCACCGGGCACATCCGTTGACGTCCTGTCTGACGTCCTGTCTGACGTCCTAGCGGTACGACAGGCCGTACCCGACCGGGTAGAGCACCCGGGTCGGATCGTCCGCGCTCTGTACGGGGACGGGCAGCCGCCCCTTCGGCCGGGCCCGCCCGGCCAGGACGCGGACCGCGGCGCGGAGTTCGACGTCGGTCCAGGAGTAGGCGGCGAGGGTCGCCCGCTGGCCGCCGATCCGGGCGATGTCGTACGGGTTGCGGATCGCGATCGTCACGACGGGGACGCCGCTCGCGACGAGCCGCGCGACGAGCGTGCGCTGCGGACTGGTCGCGGTGACGTTGTACGTGCCCACGACGACGACGTCCTGCCCGGCCGCCGCCGCCACCGCCTCCTCGATCTTCGCCGCCGTCGGGGTGATCCCGGTGGAGAGCGCGGTCGCGGTGAACCCGAGCTCCCCGAGGGCCGTCGCCAGGGTGGTGGTCGGCGGCCCGGTCGTGCCGGACGGCGAGGCGGGGTCGGCGCCGACGACGAGGACCCTGCCGTGGCCGGACGGGGTCAGCGGCAGGAAGCCGTCCTCGTTGAGGAGCAGCGTCGTGGTCTGCTCGGCGATCCGGTCCGCCTGGGCGAGGTGCGCCTCGGTGCCGACCACCCGGTCGACGCCCGCGCGCGTCACGTACGGCTGCCGGAAGAGGCCCAGCTTCGCCTTGAGCCGCAGGATCCGCAGGATCGATTCGTCGAGCCGGTCCTCCGTCAGCTCGCCGTCCCTGACCGCCGCCAGGACCGCGTTCCAGGCCACGTCGAGGTCCGGCGGGTTGAGGAGCTGGTCGACCCCGGCCTTGAGCGCCAGGACCGGGACGCGCTCGTCGCCGTACTTGGTGCGCACGCCCTCCATGCCGAGCGAGTCGGTGACCACCACGCCGTCGTAGCCGAGCTGTTCGCGCAGGATGCCGGTGAGGATGGGCCGGGAGAGGGTCGCCGGGTCCTCGCTGGGGTCGAGCGCGGGCACCACGATGTGCGCGGTCATGATCGAGTCGATCCCGGCGTCGATCGCCGACTCGAACGGCGGCGCGTCGAGCTCGGCCCACTGCGCCCGGGTGTGGGTGATCGTCGGCAGGCCGTAGTGGCTGTCGACGGCGGTGTCGCCGTGCCCCGGGAAGTGCTTGGAGGTGGCCGCGACCCCGGCCCGCTGGTAGCCCTTGACCTGGGCGGCGACCAGACCGGCGACCGCCCGCGGGTCGGAGCCGAAGGAGCGGACGCCGATGACCGGGTTCGCCGGGTTGACGTTGACGTCGGCGACCGGGGCGTAGTTCTGCCGGATGCCGACGGCGGCGAGCTCGGCGCCCGCGATCTGCGCGGCCTTGCGGGCGTCCGCGAGCGAGCCGCCCGCGCCGAGGGCCATCGCCCCCGGCACCAGGGTGGCGGGCTCGCCGACCCGGCAGACGATGCCGTGCTCCTGGTCGGTCGAGATGAGCAGCGGGACCGGGGTCGGCTGGGCGAGCCCCGCCTGCTGGATGCCGTTGGACAGGTCGGCGATCTGGTGCGGGTCACGGGTGTTGTGGGCCCACGAGAAGTAGATGACGCCGCCCACGTGGTAGCGCTCGACCAGCTCCGCGGCGGTGCGGACACCGATCTCCTTGAGGTTGGCGTCGATGTCGGCCTGGTCGGGGGTGGTCGCGGAGTGGCCGTACACCCGCATCACGAAGAGCTGGCCGACCTTCTCCTCCAGCGACATCCGGTCGATGATCCGCTGGAGCTTCCTGTCGGCGGTCTCCGCGTGGGCGACGGGGGCGGTGACCCCGGTGACGGCGGCCGCGGCGGCTGCGGCGGTCACCGTGAGAAGGGTGCGTCGGGAGGGGGAGGGGGAGGGGGCGGGGGCGCGGTGGTGCACTGATGCTCCTTCCGGCCGTGCAAGGTTGAAGGAAACTTCCAAGGAGTCACGGATAGCCCGAAAGTAACTGCCAGGTCAAGGACCCGCACAGGAATCGAGGTTCCTACGCCTCGGTGGTCGAGGTGATGGACGGCCAGAGTTCCTGGAGCGTACGGACCGTCTCCCGGATCGCCGGGCGCCGCGCCGCCCCCGTCCGCCACATGGCGTGCAGCCGCCGCGTCGGCACCGGGTCGAGACGGACCGGCGTCACCTCCGGCGGCAGCACCCCGCGGCCGAGCCGCGGGACGAGCGCGATGCCCAGACCGGCCGCCACCAGGGCGACCTGGGTGTGGTTCTCCTCCGCCTGGTGGACGATCAGCGGCTCGTACCCCGTGGCCCGCAGCGTGCGGGTCAGCCAGGTGTGGCAGACCGTCCCCGGCGGCTGCGAGATCCACCGCTCGTCCGCCAGCTCCTCCCGTCGCACCGACTCCCGGGCCGCCAGCGGATGCTCCCGGTGGACGAGGACGTCGCACAGGTCGTCGCCGACGGCCGCCCGCTCGACCCCCGGGGGCGTCGGCAGCGGGGCGATGTCCCAGTCGTGCGCCACGGCCAGATCGATCACGCCCCGCGCCACCAGGTCGATCGAGAGGTGCGGGTCCACCTCCGACAGGCGGGCGTCGAGATCGGGGTGACGCCGGGCCAGCTCCGCGAGCGCCCGGGGCATCAGACCGCGGGCCGCGCTCGCGAAGCAGCCGATCGTCAGGCGCCCGGAGGGCAGGCCGCGCCGTTCCTCGATCCGCACCTCGGCCTCCTCCACGAGGGCGAGCAACTGCTGTGCGGTATCGGCGAGTTGATGAGCCTCGTCGGTGAGGCGGATGCCGCGCCCGCTGCGTTCGAGCAGGGTCGTACGGGTCTCGCGCTCCAGCTTCGCGATCTGCTGCGAGACGGCGGACGGGGTGTAGCCGAGGGCGGAGGCGGCGGCTCCGACGCTGCCGTGGACGGCGACGGCGTGGAGGGCGCGCAGACGGCCGAGATCCAGCACGAGGGACTCCCGTCGGGGTGGTGGGATGAAGCGTTGCTTCATCCCACCATGAAGGAACCCGTGCTGGTGCTACACGGTTGTCGGCGCGATGCTCGACACCATGAGCCCCGCCGCGCCCCTCGCCTCCGCCCCCACCCGCCTCGCCCCGGCGCACCTCGCTCTCGCCGCGCTCGTCGCGGCCGTCTGGGGCGTCAACTTCGTCGTCATCGAGATCGGCCTCGACCACTTCCCGCCGCTGCTCTTCTCCGCCCTCCGCTTCCTCGCCGCCGCCCTGCCGGCCGTCTTCCTCGTGGGCCGCCCCACCGTGGCCTGGAAGTGGATCGTGGGCGTCGGACTCGTCCTGGGCGTGGCCAAGTTCGGGCTGCTCTTCACCGGCATGGACCTCGGCGCCCCGGCCGGCCTCTCCTCCCTCGTCCTCCAGGTCCAGGCGGTCTTCACCGCCCTCTTCGCCTTCGCGGCCCTCGGCGAACGCCCCGGCCGCCTCAAGGTGGCGGGCATGGCGGTCGCCCTCGCGGGCATCGGCGTCGCGGCGGTCGACGAGGGGGCGTTCGACGGCGCGGCGGGGGCGCTCACGGGCTTCGCCCTGGTGATCGCCGCGGCGGCCTGCTGGGGCGTCTCCAACGTCCTGACCCGCAAGGCCTCCCCGCCCGACGCCCTCAACTTCATGGTCTGGGTCAGCACCGTCCCCGTCCTGCCGCTCCTCGCCCTCTCCCTCCTCCTGGAGGGCCCGGAGCGCGACCTCGCGGCCCTGCGCGGACTCGACTGGACGGGCGTCGGCGTCATCCTCTACGTCGCCTGGGTCACGACCGTCTTCGGCTTCGGCGCCTGGGGGTGGCTGCTCCGCCGCTACCCGGCCTCGTCCGTCGCGCCCTTCTCGCTCCTGGTCCCCGTCTTCGGCATGTCCTCGGCCGCCCTGTTCCTGGGGGAGGGCGTGAGCCCGCTCCGCTGGTGCGCGGCGGCGCTGCTGGTCGGGGGAGTGGCGCTGACGTCCTTCGCACCGGGAGCGCGCAGGGCTCCGACCCCGGCCGAGCGGCCGGGGAAGGGAGCGAGCCCGTCTTCCGCGTTCGGGCAACCGGGGAACGAAGGGAGCCCGGCTTCCGCGTCCGGGCAGTCGGGAACGGGGGCGCGCCCGTCCCCGAAGGCCGCACCGCCGGAGAATTCCCTGGCGTCCCGCGAGTCCGCGACCGTATCGTCGTCCGGTCCCACCGGCAACGAAAGGCCCGCATGACCTTCGCGCACATCACCGTCGACACCCCAGAGCCCGCCCCCGGCGCCGTCCTGCTCGCCGGCATCCCCGGCAGCGGCAAGTCGACCGTCGCGGCGGCCCTCGCGGCCCGCTTCGCCCGCTCGGCGCACATCGAGGTCGACGACCTCCAGGAGCTGATCGTCCAGGGCGGCCACTGGCCGAGCCCGGACGGCGACCCGGAGGCGGACCGCCAGATCCTGCTGCGCGCCCGCAACGCCTGTCTCCTGGCGGACAGCTTCGCCGCCGCCGGCTTCCTGCCGGTCCTCGACGACGTCGTCGTACGCCGCTCCCACCTGGACTTCTATCGCGCCCAGGCGAAGGCGGTCCCGCTCCACTTGGTGATCCTGGCCCCCGGCCCGGACAAGGCCTGGGAACGCAACAACGCCCGCCACAAGCGCCTCACGACCAACTGGGCCTTCCTGGACGAGGCCATGCGCGAGGAACTCTCCGGCGAGGGCGTCTGGATCGACAACGCGGACCAGACGGTCGAGGAGACGGTGGAGGCGGTCCTGACGGCGACGGGCCTGACGCCGGAGAAGTAGGTCAGCCTTCGGAGCGCGGGAATCCGTCGGTCTTGACGACGATCTCCCGCCCTTCGAGGGGCAGCACAAGGTCTTCGCCGAAGATGATCTGCTCCTGCTCCACGTAGACGCCGGTGCGCGTGGGGTTGCGGTGGATGGTGCAGGTGCTGTCCGACGGGTCGATGATCACGTAGAGCGGGATGGCGCACTCGGCGTACATCCGGAACTTCTTGTCGAAGTCGTTGTCCCGCGTGCTCTTCGAGACGACCTCGAGCACGGCCTCCAGGCTGTGCCACTCGAAGCGCCCCCGACTGTTCAGCTCGGAGCCGGGGGCGACGATGGCGAGATCAGGGGCGTAACCGTACAGGCTGGACGGGAAGTCGATCATGACGTCCGAGAGGATCTCGCCGTGGCCGGCCAGCTGCTGCTCGATCTGCGGCGCGGCCTTGAGGATCACCTTCCACTGATCTCGGCCCTGCGGCGTCATGATGATCTTCCCCTCCGTGATCTCCACGCGATAGCCATCGGGCAGATTGGTGCCCGCCAGCGCGTCCCAGGCGCTCGCGACATCCATCACTATCGTCGTCATGCGGGCCTCCGTATGTCGTCGATTCCCACGATAGCGGGCACTCAGCGCCACGGCCGGGCCGTCGACCCCCTGACCACCAGTTCCCCCGGGACGTTCACCGGACCCCCCGCCGGAGGCTCCTCCGCGCCCATCGCCAGGCGGCCCGCCCGCGCGCCCGCGTCGTGCAGCGGCAGGCGTACGGTCGTGAGGGCCGGGACCGCGTCCACCGAGAAGGGCAGGTCGTCGAAGCCCGCCACCGAGACGTCGTCCGGGATGGACAGGCCCCGTTCCCGCAGGGCCGCGCAGACGCCGAGCGCCACCGTGTCGTTGGCGGCGACGACCGCCGTCAAGTCCGGGGCGCGGTCGAGGAGTTCCGCGGTCGCCTCGTAGCCGGACCGGCGGTCGTACGGGCCGTGGACCGTCGGGCCCTCGGCGACCCCCGCCGCCGCGAGCGCCGCCCGGTGGCCTTCGAGCCGGTGCCGGGTCGTCGTCCGGTCGGCCGGCCCCGCCACGTAGCCGATGCGCCGGTGTCCGAGCCCGAGCAGGTGCTCGGTCAGGCGCCGCGCGCCGGTGCGGTTGTCGAAGACGAGCGCCGCCGCGTTCGCGTCGCCCGGCACCGGCGGACGCCCGCACAGCACCACCCGCGTGCCCGCCTCCGCGAGCTTCGCCAGCTTGCCCGCCGTCGCCGCCAGGTGCTCCGGGTCCTCCAGTGAGCCGCCCATGAGGATGACGGCCGCGGCCCGCTGCCGCTGGAGCAGGGTGAGGTAGGTCAGCTCGCGCGCGGGGGAGCCGCCGGTGTTGCAGACGACGGCGAGCTTCTCGCCCCCGGCCCGCCCCGACGCGACCTCCCCGATCGCGCTCTGCGCCGCGCTCGCCATGATCCCGAAGAAGGGGTCGGCGATGTCGTTGACCAGCACGCCGACCAGGTCGGACGTGGCGGCGGCCAGGGAGCTCGCGGGCCCGTTGAGGACGTAGTCCAGCTCGTCCACCGCCCGCAGGACGCGCTCGCGGGTCGACGCGGCGACCGGATAGTTCCCGTTCAGGACCCGGGACACGGTCGCGGGGGAGACCCGGGCGCGGGCGGCCACGTCCGCCAGGGTGACGGTCATCGTGTGCGTACCTCCGAGGCCCTTGTCCGGCGTGATGTCGGCAGGTTAGCTTCCTCCCAGACAGAAAGCGCTTTCTATCGAGCGCGGAATGCCGGGGAGAGGAACCTTTCGTGACACGCAGGACAGTCCGCATCGCCATGAACGGCGTCACCGGACGCATGGGATACCGCCAGCACCTCGTCCGCTCGATCCTCGCCCTGCGCGAGCAGGGCGGCCTCGACCTCGGCAACGGCGAGACCCTCTGGCCCGAGCCCGTCCTCGTCGGCCGCCGCGAGCACGCCCTGCGCACGCTCGCCGAGCGCCACGGCCTCACCGAGTGGTCCACCGACCTCGACGCCGTCCTCGCCGACGACAGCATCGACATCTACTTCGACGCCCAGGTCACCTCCGCCCGCGTCGACGCGCTCACCAAGGCCATCGCGGCCGGCAAGCACATCTACACCGAGAAGCCCACCGCCGCCGACCTCGCCGGCGCCCTGGACCTCGCCCGCCTCGCCGCCGAGCAGGGCATCAAGCACGGCGTCGTCCAGGACAAGCTCTTCCTCCCCGGCCTGCTCAAGCTCAAGCGGCTCATCGACGGCGGCTTCTTCGGCGAGATCCTGTCCGTGCGCGGCGAGTTCGGCTACTGGGTCTTCGAGGGCGACTGGCAGGACGCCCAGCGCCCCAGCTGGAACTACCGCGCGGAGGACGGCGGCGGCATCGTCGTCGACATGTTCCCGCACTGGGAGTACGTGCTCCACGAGCTCTTCGGCCGCGTCACGAGCGTCAGCGCGCACGTCGCCACCCACGTCCCGCGCCGCTGGGACGAGCAGGGCAAGCCCTACGACGCCACCGCCGACGACGCCGCGTACGGCATCTTCCAGCTGGAGGGCGGTGCGATCGCCCAGATCAACTCCTCCTGGACGGTCCGCGTCAACCGCGACGAACTCGTCGAGTTCCAGGTCGACGGCACCCACGGCTCCGCCGTCGCGGGCCTGCGCAACTGCCGCGTCCAGCACCGCTCGGCCACCCCCAAGCCGGTCTGGAACCCGGACATCCCGGCGACCGAGGCCTTCCGCGAGCAGTGGCAGGAAGTCCCCGACAACGCCGAGTTCGACAACGGCTTCAAGGCACAGTGGGAGCTCTTCCTCCGCCACATCGCGCTCGACGAGCCGTACCACTGGGACCTGCTCGCCGGCGCCCGCGGCGTCCAGCTCGCCGAGCTGGGCCTGAAGTCCGCCGCCGAGGGCCGCCGCCTCGACGTCCCGGAGGTCTCCCTGTGATCCGCCTCCCGCAGGCAGGCGGCGGCGTCCGCGCGTACGAGCCCCGCACCGAACCCCTCGCCCTCGGCGCCGGCGGCGCCCTGACCTCCCGTACGGTCTTCTCCGCCGCGCACGTCGTCGCCGACCCGTACGCCGACACCACCCCCGACTCGCCCGCCGCCGTCGACTGGGACGCCACCCTCGCCTTCCGCCGCCACCTCTGGGCCCACGGCCTCGGGGTCGCCGAGGCCATGGACACCGCCCAGCGCGGCATGGGCCTCGACTGGGCCGGGGCCGCCGAGCTGATCCGCCGCTCCGCCGCCGAGGCGAACGCCGTCGGCGGCCGCATCGCCTGCGGCGTCGGCACCGACCAGCTCACCGGCCCCGCCGACCTGGCGGAGGTCCGCAAGGCCTACGAGGAGCAGCTCGCGCTCGTCGAGGAGACCGGCTCCCAGGCCATCCTCATGGCCTCCCGCGCCCTCGCCGCCGCCGCGCACGGCCCGGACGACTACCTCGACCTGTACGGGCACCTCCTCCGGCAGGCGAGCGAACCGGTGATCCTGCACTGGCTCGGCCCGATGTTCGACCCGGCGCTCCAGGGCTACTGGGGCTCGGCCGACCTCGACGCGGCCACGGAGACCTTCCTCGACGTGATCGCCGCCCACCCCGACAAGGTCGCCGGCATCAAGGTCTCCCTCCTCGACGCCCGGCGCGAGGTCGAGCTGCGCCGCCGGCTCCCGGAGGGCGTCCGCTGCTACACGGGCGACGACTTCCACTACCCGGAGCTCATCGCCGGCGACGAACAGGGCTTCAGCCACGCCCTGCTGGGCATCTTCGACCCCCTCGCCCCGCTCGCCGCCGCGGCCGTCCGGACCCTCGACACCGGCGACGTCGCGGGCTTCCGCGAGATCCTCGACCCCACCGTCGGGCTCTCCCGCCACCTCTTCGCTGCCCCGACCCGCTTCTACAAGACGGGCGTCGTCCTCCTGGCCTGGCTCGCCGGCCACCAGGACCACTTCACGATGGTCGGCGGCCTCCAGTCCGCCCGCTCGCTCCCGCACCTCGCCCGCGCCTACGAACTCGCCGACGGACTCGGCCTGTTCCCCGACCCCTTGCTGGCCGAGGCCCGGATGAGGTCCCTGCTCACGGTCCACGGAGCCCCCCGGTGAACATCGACCGCTTCAGCGTCAACCAGATGACCGTCAAGCAGCTCGCCCTGCCCGACCTGGTCGCCCACTGCGTCCGCCTCGGCATCCCGGGCACCGGCCTGTGGCGCGAGCCCGTCCAGGCGTACGGGGTCGAGGCCGCCGCCGCTCTCGTACGGGACGCGGGCCTCACCGTCACCACCCTCTGCCGGGGCGGCTTCTTCACGGCGGACGGCTGGCTCGCGGAGAACCGCGCGGCGATCGACGAGGCCGTGACGCTCGGCACCGACACCCTCGTCCTGGTCTCCGGCGGCCTCACCCCCGCCTGCCCGGACCTGCCGTCCGCCCGGGCCCGCATCGCCGAGGCGATCGGCGAACTCGCCCCGTACGCGGGGGAGCGGGGCGTCCGCCTCGCCATCGAGCCGCTCCACCCGATGTACGCCTCCGACCGCTGCGCCGTCTCCACCCTCGACCAGGCCCTGGACATCGCGGAGCGCTTCCCGGCCGAGCAGGTGGGCGTCACCGTCGACACGTACCACCTCTGGTGGGACGACCGCGCCCCGGCCGCGGTGGAACGCGCGGGCGCGGCCGGCCGGATCCACTCCTTCCAGCTCGCCGACTGGACGACGCCGCTCCCGGCAGGAGTCCTCAACGGCCGGGGCCAGTTGGGCACCGGCGCGATCGACCTGCGGGCCTGGGCGGACCTGGTCGAGAAGGCCGGCTACACGGGCCCGGTCGAGGTGGAACTCTTCAACGACGAGCTGTGGGCCCGGGACGGCGTCGAGGTCCTGGAGGAGACCCTGGACCGCTTCCTGACGGTCTGAGCGGCCCGAGGCCCCACGAGCCACCCGGCCCCTGTGCGGAGGGATCGGGTCGAGGCTGCCCGGCCGTGCGGGGCCGGGCAGCCGAAGGGCGTGCGGTCACCCGCCCAGGTGTCGCACGTCCTGTTGCTCGACTTCCTTGAGGACGCGGGCGACCGTGGCGAAGTCGTCGTCCCTGTGGAGGACGGTCAGGCCGTAATGGACCGCCGTGGCGCAGATCAGGAGATCGACGACGCCCGCCGCACGGTGCTGTCCCTTCTGCGTCAGCTTGTACTGGGCGGTCTCCACCCATCGCCACGCGTCTTTCGGAACGCGGACGACGGCGAACATGGCGGAGATGTCCTCATCGATCTCGTCACGGTCGTCCGGGCCGGTGGCGCTGAAGAGGATCTCCGCCCGGGTGGCCTCGCACATGCCGATGGCACCCGTTTCGATCTCGGCGTCCCAGCGCCGGTGTGCGGCGGGATCGATGCCGAGGTGCACGTACGCGCTGGTGTCGATGAGGTACGTGATCACTCGGAGCCCTCGCCGTGCTGGGCGGCCTTGCGGGCTTCCCATGCTCGGCGTGTGGGCTCCAGTTCACCTCGTGTGCCCCGCTCCGCGAGCCGCTGGTAGGCGGCACGGCGGCGGTGACGCCGTATGACCTCTTCCAGCGCCGTGTTGATGGTGTCCTTCTTCGTGGTCGTACCGAGCAGCTTCGCGGCCTCGGCGAGTACCTCGTCGTCCACGTCCACGTTGGTCACTGCCATGATCGACCTCCATGTGTGCGATGTGGGGAGAAGGCCCACGTTTCATACATGGTAGACCGGGGAGGCGTTTCCGCGGCGCCCTACTTCTTGGTGCCGCCGCCCAGGAGATCTCCCAGGCCGCCACCCTCCTTGGCGGCGGCGCGCTTGGTGAGGGCGGCGATGACCACCGGGACCAGGATGTCGACGGCGCGGTTGACCGTGGCGGGCGGGAGTCCGGTGCGCTTGGCGACCGCGTTCGCCGCGGGCCGGGCGAGCTTGGCGAGCACCCCGGCCATCAACCCGCCCGCGGCCAGACCGCCGAGCGTGGCGACGCCCTGGAGCGGCGGCTCGGCCGAGGTCACCTCGTCGACGGCGGCCCGCACCTCGTCCGCGCTGGCCGGCTCGGCCGCCGCCTGGCGCAGCTCGCCGGACAGCTCGGCCACCGAACTCCCCACGAGCTCCTGCGCCCCGGTCGCGTCGGTGCCCAACAGCCCGGCGATCTCCTGGAGCCGGTCGTCCCCGAGCTCGGTCAGGACGTCGTCCTGGAAGGAAGAGTCAGTCATGCCGAAAACGCTAGGCCCAGGGCCCCGAGTCGGCATGTCGGCGGAATCTCTGTTGCCGCGCGGACCCACGGTCCTCACGATGAGGGCCATGACAACGGAGATACGGCGCGTCAATCCGGAAGGCCTGCACGCGACCCCCGGATACCACCACGTCACGGTCGTGGAGGCGGGCCGTACGGCCTACCTGGCCGGACAGTGCCCACTGGGCGCGGACGGGGAGCTCGCCGGGGACGACGTGGACACACAGGTGGACCAGGTCGTGGCCAACGCCCTGGCCGCACTGGCAGCGGTCGGGGCGACGCCGGACCGGGTGGTCAGGTCCGTGATCTACGTCGTGAGCGACGAGCGGCCGGTACTCGCCGCCGTCTGGCAGCGGCTCAACGCGTCCGCCCTCGGGCCCGCGTTCACCACGGCGAGCACGCTGCTCGGGGTCGCGCAGCTCGGATTCCCCGGGCAGCGGGTCGAACTGGACCTGACGGCGGCGCTCTGAGGCTCCCGGCAGCGCTGGGACGCGAGTTGTCCACAGGGTGTCCCGGCTGTCCGAGGCCTTCGCTACGGTCGGGGCATGTCCAACGAGGGCCGGGGTCCGGCAGTGCTCGAAGGGGTCCTGGAGCGGATCACCTACGCCAACGAGGAGAGCGGCTACACGGTCGCGCGCGTCGACACCGGGCGCGGCTCCGGTGACCTGCTGACGGTCGTCGGCGCGCTGCTCGGCGCCCAGCCGGGGGAGTCGCTGCGCATGGAGGGCCGCTGGGGGTCCCATCCGCAGTACGGAAAGCAGTTCGCCGTCGACAACTACACGACGATCCTCCCCGCCACCATCCAGGGCATCCGCCGCTACCTCGGCTCCGGCCTCGTCAAGGGCATCGGCCCCGTCTTCGCCGACCGCATCACCTCGCACTTCGGCCTGGACACCCTCGACATCCTCGAAGAGGCCCCCGCGCGCCTGATCGAGGTGCCGGGCCTCGGCCCCAAGCGCACCAAGAACATCACGGCGGCCTGGGAGGAGCAGAAGGCGATCAAGGAGGTCATGGTCTTCCTCCAAGGGGTCGGGGTCTCCACCTCGATCGCGGTCCGGATCTACAAGAAGTACGGGGACGCCTCCATCTCCGTCGTGCGGAACCAGCCCTACCGGCTCGCCGCGGACGTGTGGGGCATCGGCTTCCTCACCGCCGACCGCATCGCCCAGGCCGTCGGCATCCCGCACGACAGCCCGGACCGGGTGAAGGCCGGCCTCCAGTACGCGCTGTCGCAATCCACCGACCAGGGCCACTGCTTCCTCCCCGAGGAGCGGCTGATCGCCGACGCCGTCAAGCTCCTCCAGGTCGACACGGGGCTCGTCATCGAATGCCTGGCCGAGCTCGCCGAGGACCCCGAGGGGGTCGTACGGGAGTCGGTGCCCGGCCCCGAGGGGACACCGGTCACCGCCGTCTACCTGGTGCCCTTCCACCGTGCCGAGCTGTCGCTCGCCGGGCAGGTGGGACGGCTGCTGCGGACCGAGGAGGACCGGATGCCCGCCTTCCGGGACGTGGCCTGGGACAAGGCCCTGGCCTGGCTCGCCGACCGCACCGGGGCCTCGCTCGCGCCCGAGCAGGAGGACGCGGTCCGGCTCGCCCTGACCCGCAAGGTCGCGGTCCTCACCGGCGGCCCGGGCTGCGGCAAGTCCTTCACGGTCCGCTCGATCGTGGAACTGGCCCGCGCCAAGAAGGCCAAAGTCGTCCTCGCAGCGCCCACCGGTCGGGCCGCCAAGCGGCTCGCCGAGCTGACCGGCGCCGAGGCCTCCACCGTCCACCGGCTCCTGGAACTCAAACCGGGCGGGGACGCGGCCTACGACCGGGACCGGCCGCTCGACGCCGACCTGGTCGTCGTCGACGAGGCCTCCATGCTCGACCTGCTCCTGGCGAACAAGCTGGTCAAGGCGGTGGCACCAGGTGCCCACCTCCTTCTCGTCGGGGACGTGGACCAGCTCCCCTCGGTCGGCGCGGGCGAGGTCCTCGGCGACCTGCTCGCCCCCGGCAGTCCCGTACCGGCCGTGCGGCTGACCCGGATCTTCCGGCAGGCCCAGCAGTCCGGGGTCGTCACCAACGCGCACCGGATCAACGCCGGCACCCCGCCCCTCACCCAGGGCCTGCCGGACTTCTTCCTCTTCGTCGAGGAGGAGACCGAGGACGCCGCACGGGTCGCCGTGGAGGTCGCGGCCCGGCGCATTCCGGCCAAGTTCGGCCTCGACCCGCGGGACGTCCAGGTCCTGGCCCCCATGCACCGCGGCCCGGCGGGCGCGGGCGCGCTCAACGGACTGCTCCAGCAGGCGATCACCCCGGCCCGCCCCGACCTGCCGGAGAAGCGGTTCGGCGGTCGGGTCTTCCGGGTGGGTGACAAGGTCACCCAGATCAGGAACAACTATGACAAGGGCGCCAACGGTGTCTTCAATGGAACGGTCGGCGTCGTCGCCGCCCTCGACACCGTCGAACAGCGGCTGACCGTGCGGACGGACGAGGACGAGGAGGTGCCGTACGACTTCGACGAGCTGGACGAACTGGCCCACGCGTACGCGGTCACCATCCACCGCTCGCAGGGCAGCGAGTATCCGGCGGTGGTCATCCCGGTCACGATGAGTGCCTGGATGATGCTCCAGCGCAACCTGCTCTACACGGCCGTGACGAGGGCCAAGAAGCTGGTCGTCCTCGTCGGCTCCCGCCGGGCGATCGCCCAGGCGGTCCGCACGGTCTCGGCGGGCAGACGCTTTACCGCACTGTCCCATCGGCTCACAGGTGGCTCCCTGGTGTGAAAGATCACGGAGGGCTACCGGAACCGGGGCGAAGGGGGCAGGATGTGAAGGTTGGCGGCACTGAGTGCCGCCGATTGGCCCAATGGTCGACCCCGAGTGCACTCTCCTGAGCCAAATGGGGGATGGTAGAGACAGTCAGGGCACCTCGAAGAAGAGGCACTACGTCGGTGAGGGATGACGTGAGCGACAACTCTGTAGTACTGCGGTACGCGGACGGTGAATACACCTACCCGGTGGTCGAGAGCACCGTTGGCGACAAGGGCTTCGACATCGGGAAACTCCGAGCCCAGACCGGTCTGGTCACCCTGGACAGCGGATACGGCAACACAGCCGCCTATAAATCCGCGATCACCTACCTCGATGGTGAGCAGGGGATCCTGCGGTACCGCGGCTACCCCATCGAGCAGCTGGCCGAGCGCTCCACCTTCCTTGAGGTGGCGTACCTGCTGATCAACGGTGAGCTGCCCAAGGTCGACGAGCTGTCGACCTTCAAGAACGAGATCACGCAGCACACGCTGGTCCACGAGGACGTCAAGAACTTCTTCCGTGGTTTCCCGCGGGACGCCCACCCGATGGCGATGCTGTCGTCGGTGGTCTCCGCGCTGTCCACCTTCTACCAGGACAGCCACAACCCGTTCGACGAGAAGCAGCGCCACCTCTCCACGATCCGGCTGCTCGCCAAGCTTCCGACGATCGCGGCGTACGCGTACAAGAAGTCGATCGGCCACCCCTTCGTCTACCCGCGCAACGACCTCGGGTACGTCGAGAACTTCCTGCGCATGACCTTCTCGGTCCCGGCCCAGGAGTACGAGCTCGACCCGGTCGTGGTCTCCGCGCTCGACAAGCTGCTGATCCTGCACGCGGACCACGAGCAGAACTGCTCGACCTCCACCGTGCGTCTGGTCGGCTCGTCGCAGGCGAACATGTTCGCCTCGATCTCCGCCGGCATCTCGGCCCTGTGGGGCCCGCTGCACGGTGGCGCCAACCAGTCGGTCCTGGAGATGCTGGAAGGCATCCAGGCCAACGGCGGCGATGTCGACTCCTTCATCCGCAAGGTGAAGAACAAGGAGGACGGCGTCCGCCTGATGGGCTTCGGCCACCGGGTGTACAAGTCCTTCGACCCGCGCGCCAAGATCATCAAGGCGGCTGCGCACGACGTCCTCTCGGCGCTCGGCAAGGACGACGCGCTGCTGGACATCGCGCTCAAGCTGGAGGAGCACGCGCTCTCGGACGAGTACTTCGTCTCGCGCAACCTCTACCCGAACGTGGACTTCTACACGGGCCTGATCTACCGCGCCATGGGCTTCCCGACCGAGATGTTCACCGTGCTCTTCGCGCTCGGCCGCCTTCCCGGCTGGATCGCCCAGTGGCACGAGATGATCAAGGAGCCGGGCTCCCGCATCGGCCGCCCGCGCCAGATCTACACGGGCGAGGTCCTCCGCGACTTCGTCCCGGTCGAGGCCCGCTAAGACCTCAGGGACCCGGTTGCGCCCCGGCGAGTGAGCCGAAGGGGCGCGGTCGGTGTCGAGGCGACGAACGCGCGGAGGCCCGACGAAGGAGGGTCGAGCACGATCGTCGCCTCGACACCGACTGGAGCGCCCCGGAGGCGAACCGAGCCTTGAAAAAGAGCGCAAGAAGCGCCCCGCCGCCGATCCCCCCACGGGTCGACGGTCGGGGCGCTTCCCATATCCCCCGGTGCGGATTCCCCCCACGGGATCCGGGCCGGGCGTCTGCCGGCGTCAGCAGTAGCTGCGCGGGTTCGGGCGTGACGCGGTCTGCCGGGGTACGTACGGGAGGGCCGCTCAAAGCTCCCCGGTGCACGTGCCCCGGCCAACGCTTGCCTAGGGACGTCCCCCAAGACATCCCATGAACGTCCCCCAAGACGTTCTCGGCATCGCCCACTTAGACTCGCGAACAGCCCAGATGGTTACCCCCCAATATCTGTGATCTAGATCTCTTTGTGAAGGTCCTGTGCGTCACGTGTAGGTGAATTCACGTGAAGCGCCGCAGTCGCAGGCTGTTGGATACGACGAAGACGGACGAAAAGGCCATCGCGAGGCCCGCGATCATCGGATTGAGCAGGCCCGCCGCCGCCAGGGGCAGCGCGGCCACGTTGTAGCCGAAGGCCCAGGCGAGGTTGCCCTTGATCGTCGCCAGGGTGCGGCGGGAGAGCCGGATGGCGTCCGCCGCGACGCGGAGGTCGCCGCGGACCAGGGTCAGGTCGCTCGCCTCGATGGCCGCGTCGGTGCCCGTTCCCATCGCCAGGCCGAGGTCCGCCGTGGCGAGGGCGGCGGCGTCGTTGACCCCGTCGCCGACCATCGCGACGGTCCTGCCCTCCTCCTGGAGCCGGCGGATCACCCCGGCCTTCTCCTCCGGCAGGACCCCGGCGATCACCTCGTCGATGCCGACCTCCGCCGCGACGGCCTCCGCGACCGCCCGGTGGTCCCCGGTGAGCAGGACGGGCCTCAGCCCCAGGCCGCGCAGCCGGGTGACGGCCTCGGCGCTGGTGTCCTTGACGGTGTCGGCGACGGTCAGGGTGCCGCGGGCGACGCCGTCCCAGGCGACGTGGACGGCGCCGGGCTCGGCGGTGCCGGGCATGTCGATGCCCTCGGCCGTGAGGAGGGCGGCCCGGCCGACGAGGACGAGCCGGCCGTCGACGGAGCCTCGTACGCCGAGCCCGGGGACGTTCTCGAAGGTCTTCGGTACGGGGAGCTCGCCGCACCGCTCGGCGGCGGCGGCCGCGACGGCGCGGGCGACCGGGTGCTCGGAGGAGTGCTCCAGGGCGCCCGCGAGCCGCAGCAGCTCCGTCTCGTCGGTGCCCGAGGTGCCGTAACCGCCCCCGTACACGCGCACGCCGACGAGTCGCATGCGGCCCGTGGTGACCGTCCCCGTCTTGTCGAGGACGACGGTGTCGACGCGGCGGGTGGACTCCAGGACCTCGGGGCCCTTGATGAGGATGCCGAGCTGGGCGCCGCGGCCGGTGCCGACGAGCAGCGCTGTCGGGGTCGCGAGGCCGAGGGCGCAGGGGCAGGCGATGATCAGAACGGCGACGGCGGCGGTGAAGGAGGCCGTCGGGTCGTCGGTCATCAGCAGCCAGGTGACGAGCGTGCCGAGCGCGATGAGGAGCACGACCGGGACGAAGACGGCGGAGATCCGGTCGGCGAGCCGCTGCACCTCGGCCTTGCCGTTCTGGGCGTCCTCGACGAGCTTCGCCATCCGGGCGAGCCGGGTGTCGGCGCCGACGGCGGAGGCCCGGACGACGAGTCGGCCCGAGACGTTGACGCAGCCGCCGGTCACCTCGGAGCCCTCGGTGACGTCCAGCGGCATCGATTCGCCGGTGAGCAGGGAGGCGTCGACGGCCGACGCGCCGGTGGTGACGGTGCCGTCGGTGGCGATCTTCTCCCCGGGGCGTACGACGAAGAGGTCGCCGGTCCGCAGCTCCGCGACCGGGATCCGTACCTCCGTGGTCCCGCGCAGGACGGCCACGTCCTTGGCGCCGAGCTCCATGAGGGCCCGCAGGGCGGCGCCCGCCTTCCGCTTGGCGCGGGCTTCCAGGTAGCGGCCGAGCAGGATGAAGGTGACGACCCCGGCGGCGACTTCCAGGTAGATGGTGGAGGTGCTCTGGGTGCGGTCCACGGTGAGGTCGAAGCCGTGGCGCATGCCGGGCATGCCGGCGTCACCGAGGAAGAGGGCCCAGAGCGACCAGCCGTAGGCGGCGAGGGTGCCGACGGAGACCAGGGTGTCCATGGTGGCGGCGCCGTGCTTGGCGTTGGTCCAGGCGGCCCGGTGGAAGGGCAGTCCGCCCCAGACGACGACGGGGGAGGCGAGGGTGAGCGAGAGCCACTGCCAGTTGTCGAACTGGAGCGCCGGGACCATGGCGAGCAGGATCACGGGCGCGGCGAGGACGGCGGAGACGGTCAGCCGCTGCCGGAGCGAGGCGAGCTCGGGGTCCTCCTCGCCGGCATCGGCCTCGTCGAGCTCGGGCTCGGGTTCCGGCGGCAGGGGTTCCTCGGCGGTGTAGCCGGTCTTGACGACGGTGGCGATCAGGTCGCCGGCCGTGAGTTCCGGGGGGTGCTCGACCCGTGCCTTCTCGGTGGCGTAGTTGACCGTCGCGGTCACCCCGTCCATCCGGTTGAGCTTCTTCTCGACGCGGGCCGCGCAGGAGGCACAGGTCATGCCACCGATCGTCAGCTCGGTGATCGTGGACGTCATGAGCGCTTCCCAACGAGAGCAGGGCCGTACCCGGTAACGGTACGGCCCTGCGGGGTGTCGACTGCGAGGGGCCGAGAACTGCTACTCGGTGAGGTCCAGGCGTATGCGCAAGAGCGTGCGAATGTGTCCTGGATCACAGCGTGGGGGTGTGGGGTCGGCTTGCTGGTGGCGGTGGATAGGTTCGGGGTGGTGGTCACGGAGGGAGGTGAATGGTGCGGGGGAACGCGAAAAGGCGACTGCGTGTGATCGACGCGCCGTACGTCGCTCCGGGGCCGTCCGGTGTGGCGGTACGCGACCGGCTCAAGAGCCTCACGCCCGAGGACGAGGAGGTTCTGCGACTGGTCGGAGGACACCTGGGCAGGCTCGCCTCGCGTGATCTCAAGGTCCGGTGTGCCGACGCGGGCGACCACGTCGGCGACGCGTGGGCGACCCGCAAGCAGGGCCTGACGGCCGAGTCGTCCTCGCGGTGGGCCGGGTCTATCACGAAGGCCACGCACGATCAGTGGGCATTGTCGCGGCGCTGTCAGCTCGCGCACATTCAGAACCTCGAAGCCGGTGTCCGCACACTGAAGCACCGCCTGTCCCTCCCGCTCGGAGAACAGGGCACCAAGCGGGCTGCGGGCGGCTACCGATCCAGGCGCGAATGGTTCCAGAAGTCGCGGCGTCTGCACATCCTGGAACACCGGCTCGATGTCGCTCGCGCTGAACGTGAGGTCGGTCTCGTACACGTGGTGCGGGGTGGCCGGAAGTTGCTGAACACCCGGCACAACCTCGAAGCGGCGCGGCTCACAGAGGCCGAGTGGCGGCAGCGGTGGGAGGCGGAGCGCTGGTTCCTGGCCGCTGACGGGGAGTCCGGGAAGCGTTTCGGGAACGAGACGATCCGCGTCACCCCCGACGGTGAGGTCAGCATCAAGCTGCCCGCGCCGCTCGCGCACCTGGCCAACACCAAACACGGCCGGTACGTCCTCGCCTCGAAGATCGCGTTCGCTCACCGGGGAGAGGAGTGGGTTGACCGCGTCACCGCCGACCGGGCGGTCGCCTACCGCATCCACTGCGACGTGGAACGTGGCCGCTGGTACCTCACCGCCTCCTGGCAACGCCCCGTCGTCAAGACGGTCCCGCTGGAGGCGGCCCGTTCCCAAGGTGTGGTCGGCGTCGATGCGAACGCCGACCATTTCGCCGCCTACCACCTCGACCCGCACGGCAACCCGGTCGGCGACCCGATGAGGTTCTTCTACGACCTGTCCGGCACGGCCCAGCATCGTGACGCGCAGATCCGGCACGCCATCACCCATCTCCTGCACTGGGCAAAAAGCTGCGGCGTCGTCGCCATCGCGATCGAGGACCTGGACTTCACCGCCGAGAAGAGCCGCGAGAAGCACGGCCGTCGCAAGAGGTTCAGGCAGCTCATTTCCGGCATTCCCACCGGCAAACTCAAAGCCCGCCTGGTGTCGATGGCCGCAGAGATGAGCCTCGCGATCATCGTGGTCGATCCTGCCTACACCTCTCAGTGGGGAGGCCGGCACTGGCAGAAGCCGCTGGTCACTCCGCGCCGCAAGATGTCCCGTCACGATGCCGCCGGTATCGCGATCGGGCGACGCGCCCTCGGGCACCCGATCCGGCGTCGGACGGCACCGCCCCCACAGCACCGGAGTGATGCTGCGGGGCATCGGACCGCCCAGGCCGGACCGGAGACACGAGGGCGCGAGGGAACCCGCCCACCCGTCGCGGATCGTGCACACGATGCACGAAGCCGAGCGGGGAACACCGGAACGCGGGCAACCAGCCGGATATCCACAACCGTTCGGGATGTCCGCAGTGATCAGGTGTGGGTGCAAGACTCACTCATGGTCACTTGATCGGAACGGTCGGTCAGACCAGTTCGTAGCCGGCCTCGTCGACGGCGGCGCGCACGGCGTCCTCGTCGAGCGGGGCGGCGGAGACGACGGTGACCTGGCCGGTCGAGGCGACGGCCGTGACCGAGACGACGCCGGCGAGCTCGGAGATCTCGCTGGAGACCGCGCCCTCGCAGTGGCCGCAGGTCATGCCCTTGACCTGGTAGACGGTGGTGAGTTCGGTCTTCGTCTCAGCGGTCATGGCGTTCTCCTTCGGGGGTTCAGAGTCGTACAAAACCGAGATTATACCCCTAGGGGGTATGAATTCCAGTCCCGGCCGGTTCGCGCCGCGCAAGTGCTCTCAGCCGGGTGAGTCCCACAGCGCGTGCAGACCGCGACCCCGAGGTAGGTGCCGATGACGGGCGCGGCGGGGAACCGGCCGTCGGGGCGGCGGGGGGCGAGCAGGGCCCCGCCGGCGATGGCCGTCCGCAGGCCGTGCCCGAAGGGGGCGAGCACCCCGTGCAGTCGCGGTACTCGGGGTGCGGCTGCGGCGCTGGCGGCGGGGTCGTGGGAGGCGGCGGGGTGTCTGGGTGGTGGGCGGGTGCTCGTGCGCCGGGGGGACCTCCAAGTCCCTTCGCCGACAGGTCATCTGGCCGGAGCTTATGGTAAATACCCGTTATGTCGCATTCGGGGACCACGCTCATCCTGATCATGACGATCGCCGTCCTGGCGCCGCTGCTCGCCTACGGGGTGGGGCGCAGGTTTCCCGTACCCCTCGTCATCTTCGAGATCCTCCTCGGCATCCTCATCGGCCCCGACCTCCTGGGCTGGGCCCACCCCGACGAGCTGATCGACGGCCTCTCCGAGCTCGGCCTCACCATGCTGATCTTCCTCGCCGGGTACGAGATCGAGTTCGGCAAGGTCCGCGGCGACACCCTCAAGCGCGCGGTCTGGGCCTGGGTCGCCGCCCTCGCCCTCGGGCTCGGCACCGGGATCCTGCTGGGCGGCGGCTATGCCAAGGGCGTCTTCATCGGGGTGGCGCTGACCAGCACCGCGCTCGGCACCGTCCTGCCCGTGCTGCGGGACGCGGGCGAGCTCCAGGGCCGGTTCGGCTCGGTCGTCATGGCCTTCGGCGCGGTGGGCGAGTTCGGGCCGATCATCGCGATGGCGCTGCTGCTCAGCGGGCGCGCCGCGGCCGAGTCGACCGTGCTCCTCGCCGTCTTCGCCGCGCTCACGGCCGCCGCCGTGTTCTGGGCGCTGCGCCCGCGCCCGCCGTGGTTCTCCCGGGTCATCGCCAAGACCCTGCACAGCAGCGGCCAGTTCGCCGTCCGGTTCGTGTTCCTGCTGCTCGCCCTGATGCTGGGGGCCTCGACGGCGCTCGGGCTCGACATCCTGCTCGGCGCCTTCGCGGCCGGGCTCATCACCCGGCTCGTGCTGACCGGGGCGGCGCCCGAGGCCGGCCCGGAGATCCTGGAGAAGATCGAGGCCGTCGGCTTCGGCTTCCTCGTCCCGGTCTTCTTCGTCGTCACCGGGATCGAGTTCGACCTGGACTCGCTGCTCTCCGGCGGCCGGACGCTGCTCCTGCTGCCGGTCTTCCTGCTGCTCTTCCTGGCCGTGCGCGGCGGACCGATCTGGTTCCTCGCCCCGCGCGACCTCGACCGCAAGGACCGGGGCGGGCTCGTCCTCTACGGTTCCACGGCGCTGCCGCTCGTCGTCGCGATCACGACCATCGGCGTGGAGGACCACGAGCTGACGGCGGGCGAGGCGGCGGCGCTCGTCGGCGCCGGCATGGTCTCCGTCCTCGTCTTCCCGCTGCTCGCGCTGAAGCTGCGGGCCCGGGCCGGGGAGAAGGCGGTGCCCTCCGAGGCGGTCAGGGGTTCCGAGACGTGGTGAGGCGGGCGTCGTCGGCGTGGGTGCCGCCGATGACCGGGTCGAGGTAGCGCAGGAGGACCCGCTTCAGCTCGGCGACCGTGGCGTCGCGCTCGGGCCCCTCGGGGGCGGCGAGGACCAGGTGGAGGCCGCCCTTGAAGACCGCGAAGGCCATGTCCGCGACCCGGACGCACTCCTCGGGCGGGCTGTCCGGGAGGTAGTGGGCGATCAGGAGGCGGACCCGCTCGATCAGCGACGCGTGCAGGGCGTCGTGCTCCTCCGCGATGCGGCCGGGGATCTCGGAGCCGTGCATCAGGGCGAGGAAGACGGGGTTGGCGCAGTTGAACTCGATCAGCGGGTCGACGACCGCGTCGAGCAGCTCGGGTAGCGGCAGGGCCAGGTTCTCCGCGGTGAAGGCCTGGCCGTGGGCCTCGCGCATCTCGTGCATGAGGCGGCCGCCGAGCTCGACGGCGATGGCTTCCTTGTTCGGGAAGTACTGGTAGAGCGTGCCGGGCGAGACGTGCGCCTCGCGGGCGATCGCGTTGGTGCTGGCCGCCGTGTACCCGTTCGCGCAGAAGACGTTCGCGGCGGCCTGGAGCAGCTGCGTGATGCGGCGCTCGCCGCGCGCCTGACGGCGGCGCGGCTTCGGTTCCTCGGACATCTCAGGCTTCTCGGACATGACTGTCCCCAGTTCTCCTCAACGCGGGCTCGACACGTTTGACAAATGCGAGAGGTCGCTCGCATTCTAAAGAAACGCGAGTGATCACTCGTGTTTGTCATTCTATGGCAATGGGCGACCCATGTGACCTGCCGGGAAGCGCGCACACGGGTCAGGTGAAGGGGACACCGCGTCATGGCCGAAGTCAAGAAATCAGCTCCCGGCGGGAGCGCGGGCGGCGGGTGGACGCGGTTCGTCACCGCCCGGCCGCGCCTGACGCTCCTCGTGGCACTCGTGATCACCGCCCTCGCCGTCCTGGCGGGCGGCGGCGTCGCCGACCGGATGGGCAGCGGCGGCTGGGAGGACCCGGCCGCCGAGTCCACGTACGCCACGGAGGCGCTGGCCCGGGAGTTCCCCGGCTCGCAGCCCAACCTGCTCCTTCTCGTCGATACGGGAGAGGCCGGAGCCGCCGGGACCGCCGGAGCCGCCGCGGTGGACGCCCCCGCCGCGGTGGACACGCCCGCCGTCGCCGCCGAGGCCCGCAAGCTCGCCGAGCGGCTCGACGCCGAGCCGGGCGTCGACGGCGTCGGCTCGTACTGGTCCACCGGCTCGCCCGCGCTCCGCTCCGAGGACGGCCGCCAGGCGGTGATCGCCGCCCGGATCGCCGGCGAGGAGAAGGACGCCGCCGCGATCCTCGACCGGATCGCCCCCGAGTACCGGGGCACGCACGGCCCCGTCGAGGTCACCCTCGGCGGCGGCCTCGCCGTCCGCCACGAGATGCAGGTGATCATCCAGGAGGACCTGCTGCGGGCCGAGCTCATCGCCCTGCCCCTCACCCTCGTCCTCCTCGTCATGGTCTTCGGCAGCGCCGTCGCCGCCCTGCTGCCGCTCGGCGTCGGCATCGTCGCCATCCTCGGCACCAACGCCGTCCTGCGCGGCATCACCGAGTTCACCGACGTCTCGGTCTTCGCGCAGAACCTGACGACCGCCCTCGGGCTCGGACTCGCCATCGACTACGCCCTGTTCGTCGTCCGCCGCTACCGCGAGGAGCTCGCCGCCGGCGCCGACACGTACACCGCCGTCCGCACCACCCTGCGCACGGCGGGACGGACCGTGCTGTTCTCCGCGCTGACCGTCGCCGTCTCGCTCTCCGCGATGCTCGTCTTCCCGCAGTACTTCCTGCGCTCCTTCGCCTACGCCGGCATCGCCGTCGTCGTCCTCGCCGCGACCGCCGCGCTCACCCTGCTCCCGGCCGCCCTCGTCCTGCTCGGCGACCGGGTCAACGCCCTGGACCTGCGGCGCCTCCTGCGGCGCGGCCGCCCGCCCCGGGAGGACTCCGACGGGTCCGGCTGGGCCCGGGCCGCCGACCTCGTGATGCGCCGGGCGCCGGTCTTCGCCGTCGCCACCGCGGCCGGTCTCGTCCTGCTCGGACTGCCCTTCCTCGGCGTCAAGTTCGGCACCGCCGACGACCGCCAGCTCCCCGTCACCGCCTCCTCCCGGGTCGTCCAGGACCAGCTCCGCGACGGCTTCCCCGGCAACCCGGGCGGCGGACTGACCGTCCTCGCCGAGGGCGAGGCCACCCCCGCCCAGTACGAGGCCTTCCGCGAGCGGATCGCCGCCCTCGACGGCGTCGAGCGGGCCGACGGCCCCGTCATCGCGGGCGGCGGCGCCGGCCACGCCTACTTCACCGTCGTGCCCGAGGGCGAGACCGTCGGCGCCGAAGCCCAGAGCGTCGTGGGCGAACTCCGGGCCGCGCCCGCGCCCTTCGAGACCTCCGTCACCGGACAGGCCGCCGTCCTCGTCGACTCCAAGGACGCCCTCGGCGAGCGGCTGCCCTGGGCGGCGGTGATCGTCGTCCTCGCCACCCTGCTCCTCGTCTTCCTGCTCACCGGCAGCGTGATCGTGCCCGTCCAGGCCGTCGCCCTCAACGCCCTCAGCCTCACGGCGATGTTCGGCGCGGTCGTCTGGGTCTTCCAGGAGGGCCACCTCGCCGGGCTCCTCGGCTTCACCGCCACCGGAGACATCGAGACCACCCTGCCCGTGCTCATGTTCTGCGTGGCCTTCGGGCTCTCCATGGACTACGGCGTCTTCCTGCTCTCCCGCATCAAGGAGGAGCACGACGCCACCGGCGACCACGAGCACTCCGTCCGCTTCGGCCTGCGCAGGACCGGCGGCCTGATCACCGCCGCCGCCGTGATCCTCGCCGTCGTCATGGTCGCGATCGGCACCTCACGGGTCACCAACACCAAGATGCTCGGCCTCGGCGTCGCCCTCGCCGTCGTCATGGACGCGATGGTGGTCCGCAGCCTCCTCGTCCCCGCCGTGATGAAGCTGACCGGCCGCTTCACCTGGTGGGCCCCGGGGCCGCTGCGCCGCTTCCACGACCGCTTCGGCGTCAGCGAGTCGGACGGCCCCGCGCCGCTGCCGGAACCGAAGGCCACGGAGGTCGCCGAGGAGGCGGCCGAGGAGCGGCGCGAGAGCGCTGCCGCACGCGGCTGATCCCGTACGAGCGGCTGATCCCGTACGACGGGACGCCGGGCCCCGGAACGCTCCGGGGCCCGGCGTCCTCGCCGTAGGGGGAGGAGGGACGGTCAGTCGCGGCGGGCCCGGTTGCCGGGGCGGCTGGCGACCCAGGCGCGGATCGTGTCCGGGTACCAGTACGGCTTGCCCGACTCGACCTGGTCGGGCGCCGGCAGGAGGCCGTGCTTCCGGTAGGAGCGGACCGTGTCCGGCTGGACGCGGATGTGCGCGGCGATGTCCTTGTACGACCAGAGCCTGCTGTCCGTCATGCCTGGTACCTCCCTGCGCACCGCGCAGCGGCGGCAGGGGGTGCCGTTCGGGGGCGCTGCGGGCGGGCGATGGTGATCACTGAGCCTGTGCCCCTTGAACGACCCCTGCCGACAGGAGGAGAGCGGCTGTCGAGCGCCTGTGACGGAAGACCCGCGTAACCGGGATACGTGTGACAGGGAACGGACCTGTGTGACGGAAGTGATGCACGCGGCCGCCGGTGTGTCCGCGTGCGTCACCCCCGGTCACACAGGTATGCGCCGGGCTACGCGCCGGTCACACGCCGCGGGAGCGCAGGAAGCGCCGGGTGCGCAGCGCGATCGGGTACGGAATGTCCGGCTCGCACGGGTACATGTCCTGCTCGACGATCGCGAAGAGGTCCACGTCCAGGGCCTGCGCCGCGGCGAGCACGGGCTCCAGGGCGGGCACCCCGGACGGCGGTTCGCACATCACGCCCCGCGCCACCGCCGGGCCGAACGGCACCTCCTCGGCCACCACCCGGGCCAGGATCTCCGGGTCGACCTGCTTGAGGTGGAGGTAGCCGATCCGTTCCCCGTAGCTCTCGATCAGCTTGACGCTGTCCCCGCCGGCGTACGCGTAGTGCCCGGTGTCCAGACAGAGGGCGACGGCCTCCGGGTCGGTGGCGTCGAGGAAGCGCGTCACGCTCTCCTCGCCGTCGAGGTGGGTGTCGGCGTGCGGATGGACGACGAGCCGCAGCCCGTACCGCTCCCGCACCTCCCGCCCCAGCCGTTCCGTCAGACCGGTCAGATCCCGCCACTGCTCCACGGTGAGCGTGCGCTCCTCCAGGACCTCGCCCGTCCGGTCGTCCCGCCAGAACGACGGGATGACGACGAGATGACCGGCGCCCATGGCCTGCGCGAGGGCGGCGTTCTCGGCGACGTGCGCCCAGGTGCGGTCCCAGACGCCCGGGCCGTGGTGCAGCCCGGTGAAGACCGTCCCCGCCGAGACCCGCAGCCCGCGCCGCGCGGTCTCCTCCGCGAGGAGGGCCGGATCGGTGGGCAGATAGCCGTACGGCCCCAGCTCGATCCACTCGTACCCCGCGCCGGAGACCTCGTCGAGGAACCGTTGCCACGGCACCTGCCGGGGATCGTCGGGGAACCACACCCCCCAGGAGTCCGGGGCGGAGCCGATCCGGATACGGGACGGACGCGAGGGACGAGACGGACGCGACGGCTTCGTCATGTCTGCCACCTTGGCCGGGGCCCGAGAGGAGCGTCAAGCAGGCGTGCGGACACATGGACGGGGCGTCCGAATGTCCGGACATATCGTTGACACGCCTCCGGGCGGCCGACTAGACCTGGGGGCGGGGCCGGAGGCGAAAGGTGGCGCATGGAGACGGAGCCGTACGACCTGATCACCATGGGGCGCCTCGGCGTGGATCTGTACCCGCTCCAGAGCGGCGTCGGGCTCGACCGCGTCGAGACCTATCGCAGGTTCCTCGGCGGCTCCCCGGCCAACGTGGCCGTGGCCGCCGCCCGGCTGGGCCGCCGTACCGCGCTCGTCTCCCGCACCGGCGCCGACCCCTTCGGCGCCGCGCTCCACCACGACCTCAAGGGCTTCGGCGTGGACGACCGCTGGGTGACCGAGGTCGCGGCGTACCCCACCCCCGTCACCTTCTGCGAACTCTTCCCGCCCGACGACTTCCCGCTCCACTTCTACCGCCTCCCCAAGGCCCCCGACCTGGAGATCCACCCGCACGAACTCGACCTCGACGCGATCTGCGCCGCCCGGGTCTTCTGGGCGACCGGCACCGGCCTCTGCGCCGAGCCGAGCCGCACCGCGACCCTGGGCGCGCTGCGCGCCCGCGCCGGCCGGGAGGTGACGGTCCTCGACCTGGACTGGCGGCCCATGTTCTGGACGGACCCGGCGGAGGCCCGCCCGTTCTACGCCGAGGCGCTGCGCCACGCGACCGTGGCCGTCGGCAACCTCGACGAGTGCGAGGTCGCGACGGGGGAGCGCGAGCCGTACGCCGCCGCCCGCGCGCTGCTCGCCACCGGCGCGGTCCGGCTCGCCGTCGTGAAGCAGGGACCCGCGGGCGTCCTCGCGCTCGCCGCCGACGGGACGGAGGCCGAGGTGCCGCCCCTGCCGGTGGAGGTGGTCAACGGGCTCGGCGCGGGCGACGCGTTCGGCGGCGCGCTCGTCCACGGCCTCCTCGCCGGCTGGGACCTCGCACGGACCCTGCGCCACGCCAACGCCGCCGGCGCGATCGTCGCGGGCCGCCTCGCCTGCTCCTCCGCCATGCCGACCGCGGAGGAGATCACCGAGGCGCTCGCGGCGGGCACGGGAACGATCCCGGAGTCGGAGAGAGGGTAGGGAGCTGCTACTCGGTGAGTGTCCAGGAGCGTGCGCAAGAGCGCGTGAATGTGACCTGGGTCACGGTGTGGGAGTGTGGGGATCGGGGTGTCGGTGGTGGTGGGAAGGTTCGGGGTATTGGTGGCGGAGGGAGGTGTGTGGTGCTGGGGAACGTGAGAAGGCAGCTGCGTGTGATCGACGCGCCGTTCGTTGCTCTGGGGCCGTCCGGTGTGGCGGTACGAGACCGGCTCAAGCACCTCACACCCGAGGATGAGGGGGTTCTGCGGCTGGCCGGCGGGCATCTGGGCAGACTCGCCTCGCTTGATCTCAAGGCCCGGTGCGCGGACGCGGGTGACCACGGCAGTGATTCATGGGCGGCTCGTAAGCAGGGTCTGACGGCGGAGTCGTCCTCGCGGTGGGCGGGGTCGATCACGAAGGCCACACACGATCAGTGGGCGCTGTCCCGGCGCTGCCAGCTTGCGTACGTCCAGTCCCTTGAGGCTGGTGTCCGCATGCTGATGCACCGGCTGTCCCTGCCGCTCGGTGAGAAGGGTTCGAAGCGTGCTGCGGGCGGTTACCGGTCCAAGGGGGAGTGGTTCCAGAAGTCGCGGCGGCTGCGCATTCTGGAGCACCGGCTCAATGCCGCTGGCGCTGAGCGTGAGGCCGGTGTCGTGCGCGTCGTGCGCGGCGGCCGGAAGTTGCTCAACACCCGGCACCATCTTCAAGCCGCCCAGCTCACGGAGGTGGAGTGGCGGCAACGGTGGGAGGCGGCGCGCTGGTTCCTGGCCGCTGACGGGGAGTCCGGGAAGCGTTTCGGGAACGAGACGATCCGCGTCACCCCCGACGGCGAGGTCAGCATCAAACTGCCCGCCCCGCTGGCGCACCTTGCCAACGCCAAGCGCGGCCGGTACGTCCTCGCCTCGGAGATCGCGTTCGCTCACCGGGGCCAGGAATGGCGTGACCGTGTTGAGGCGAACCGGGCGGTCGCCTACCGCATCCACTACGACGTGGAACGCGGTCGCTGGTATCTCACCGCCTCCTGGCAACGCCCCGTCGTCAAGACCGTCCCCCTGGCGGCCGCACGGGCCCAGGGCGTGATCGGTGTCGATACGAATGCCGACCACTTTGCCGCCTACCGCCTCGACTCGCAGGGCAACCCGGTCGGCGACCCGACGCGGTTCCTCTACGACCTGTCCGGCAGCTCGGATCACCGCGATGCGCAGATCCGGCACGCCATCACCCGGCTCCTGCACTGGGCGCAAAGCTGCGGCGTGGCCGCCATCGCGATCGAGGACCTGGACTTCGCCGCCGAGAAGACCCGCGAGAAGCACGGCCGTAGAAAGCGGTTCAGGCAGCTGATCTCCGGCATCCCCACCGGCAAGCTCAAAGCCCGCCTGGTATCTATGGCCGCCGAACACGGCCTCGCCATCGTGGCGGTCGATCCTGCCTACACCTCCCAGTGGGGAGGCCGGCACTGGCAGAAGCCGCTGGCCACCCCGCGCCGCACAATGTCCCGTCATGACGCCGCGAGCGTCGCGATCGGGCGACGCGCCCTCGGGTACCCGATCCGGCGTCGGACGGCACCGCCCCCGCAGCACCAGAGTGATGCTGCGGGGCATCGGACCGCCCAGGCCGGACCGGAGACACGAGAGCGTGAGGAAACCCGCCCACCCGTCACGGAACGCGCACGCGATGCACGTGCCCGAGCGGGGAACACCGGAACGCGGGCAACCAGTCGGATATCCAAAACCGTTCGGGATATCCGCAGTGACCAGATATGGGTACAAGACTCACTCGTGGTCACTCAATTGGAACGGTAGGGATCAGTCATGAACTCCGGACCTTCTCCCACCGAGCGCCTCCACCTGCCCTCCGGGTCCGCCGCCCGCGGTCCGTACGCCGTCCGGATCGACCCCGACCGGGCCGGCTGGGAGCACTCCGCCCTCCGGGTCCTCACCCTCGGGCCGGGGGAGATCCACTCCTTCGAGAGCGGGGATTCCGAATGGGTCGTGCTTCCCCTCGCCGGTGCCTGTAGCGTGCGCGTCGACGGCGAAGTCCTCGAACTCCTGGGCCGCGAGAGCGTGTTCGCGGGAGTGGCCGACTTCGCCTACGTACCGCGCGACGCCCACGCCCAGATCGCCTCCGGCGCGGGGGGCCGCTTCGCTTTGGCAGGAGCGAAGTGCGAGCGACGACTCCCCGCCCGCTACGGCCCCGCGCCGGAGGTTCCCGTCGAGACGAGGGGCAGCGGCAACCGCGCCCGCCAGGTGCGGAACTTCGCCGCGGCCGGCGCCTTCGACTGCGACCGGCTGATCGCCGTCGAGGTCGTCACCCCCGGCGGCAACTGGTCCTCCTACCCGCCGCACAAGCACGACGAGCACCGCCCGGGCGCCGAGTCCGTCCTGGAGGAGATCTACTACTACGAGATCGCGGGCCCGCACGGTCTCGCCTACCAGCGGATCTCGCCCTCCCGGCCCGGCGGCGCCGAGCTCCTCGCCGAAGTCCGGGACGGCGACGCCGTCCTCGTACCGGACGGCTGGCACGGGCCGTCGATCGCCCAGCCGGGGCACGACCTCTACTACCTCAACGTCATGGCGGGCCCCGGAACCGAGCGGGAATGGAAGATCTCCTTCCACCCGGACCACACGGAGGGGTACGCATGAGCATCCGGCTGACCGTCGCCCAGGCGCTCGTCCGCTTCCTCGCCGCCCAGTACACCGAGCGCGACGGGGCCCGACAGCGGCTGATCGCCGCCACCTGGGGCATCTTCGGCCACGGCAACGTCGCCGGGATCGGCCAGGCCCTCGTCGAGGACCCCGACCTCATGCCCTTCCACCAGGGCCGCAACGAACAGGCCATGGTCCACGCCGCCGTCGGCTACGCCCGCCAGTCGAACCGGCTCTCCGCGCACGCCGTCACCACCTCCATCGGCCCCGGCGCCACCAACCTCGTCACCGGCGCCGCGCTCGCCACCGTCAACCACCTGCCGGTCCTGCTCCTCCCCGGCGACACGTTCGCCACCCGCCCCGCCGACCCCGTGCTCCAGCAGCTCGAAGTGCCGTACGCGGGCGACGTCTCGGTCAACGACTGCCTGCGCCCCGTCTCCCGCTACTTCGACCGGATCGGCCGCCCCGAGGCGCTGATCCCGGCCGCGCTCGCCGCCATGCGGGTCCTCGCCGACCCCGTCGAGACCGGCGCCGTCACCCTCGCACTGCCCCAGGACGTCCAGACGGAGGCGTACGACTGGCCGGCGGAGTTCTTCGCCGAGCGGGTCTGGCGCGTCCGCCGCCCCTCCCCGGACGAGGACGAGCTGGACGCGGCGGTCGCGGCGATCGGCCGGGCCACCCGTCCGCTGATCGTCGCCGGCGGCGGCGTCCGGTACAGCGGGGCCGAGGAGACGCTCCACGACTTCGCCGCGCTGACCGGCATCCCGGTCGCCTTCACCCAGGCCGGCAAGGGGGCGCTGCCGCACGACCACCCCCAGAACGTCGGGGGCGTCGGCCACACCGGCACCGCCGTCGCCGACCACCTGGCCCGCACCGCCGACGTCGTCATCGGCGTCGGCACCCGCTGGACCGACTTCACCACCGCCTCGGGAACGCTCTTCGGCCACCCCTCCGTACGGTTCGTCAACCTCAACATCGCCGCCTTCGACTCCCACAAGCTGGCCGCGCTCCCCCTCGTGGCGGACGCCCGCGAGGGCCTGGAACAGCTCCACACGCTCCTGGAGCCGCACCACGTCACCCCGCACTACGCGCACGAGTACGCCGAGGAGAGACTCCGCTGGCAGACCCGCGTCGACGCGGCCTACGCCGTCCCCGACGAGGACGCCCGGCCCACCCAGGCCCAGGTCCTCGGCGTACTCGACACTCTGGTCGACGGCAGCGACATCCTGATCAACGCCGCCGGTTCGCTCCCGGGCGACCTCCACAAGCTCTGGCGGCCCCGCTCCACGGACCAGTACCACGTCGAATACGGCTACTCCTGCATGGGCTACGAGATCCCGGCGGCCCTCGGCGTCCTGCTCGCCGCGCCCGGTCGACCCGTCTGGGCGCTCGTCGGCGACGGTACGTATCTGATGAATCCCACCGAGATCGTCACCGCCGTCCAGGAGCGACTGCCCCTGCGTCTCGTCATCCTGCAGAACCACGGCTACGCCTCCATCGGCGGCCTCTCGGAGGCCGTGGGCGCCGAGCGTTACGGCACCGACTACCGCCACCGGGACCCGGACGGCGGCTTCACCGGCGCGCCGCTCCCCATCGACCTCGGGGCCAACGCCGCCTCCCTCGGCATGCGCGTGCTGCGCCCCCGCACCGTGCGTGACCTGCGAGAAGCCCTCGCGGACGCGCGGACCACGACGGTTCCCACATGTGTCTACGTCGAGACCGAAACGGCAGACACAGTGTCGGGCCCGCCCCCGGCCCAGGCATGGTGGGATGTGCCCGTGGCCGAGACGTCGACCCGCCCGTCGGCGGTCAAGGCCCGCGAGGAGTACGACCGGCACGTCACCGCCCGACGCCGCCATCTCTGAAGGAGCATTTCGTCATGACGAACACCGTCAAGACTGTCGACCACTGGATCGGTGGCAAGACCGTCGAGGGCACGTCGGGCAACTGGGGCCCGGTCACCGACCCGGCCACCGGCGCCGTGACCACCCGAGTCGCGCTCGCCTCCGTCGAGGAGGTGGACGCCGCCGTCGCCGCGGCCAAGGACGCCTTCGCGACCTGGGGCACCTCGTCCCTCGCGCAGCGCACCACGATCCTCTTCAAGTTCCGCGCGCTGCTCGACGCCAACCGCGACGCGATCGCCGAGCTGATCACCGCCGAGCACGGCAAGGTCCACTCCGACGCGCTCGGCGAGGTCGCCCGCGGCCTGGAGATCGTCGACCTGGCCTGCGGCATCACCGTCCAGCTCAAGGGCGAGCTCTCCACCCAGGTCTCGAACCGCGTGGACGTGGCCTCGATCCGCCAGCCGGTGGGCGTCGTCGCGGGCATCACGCCCTTCAACTTCCCGGCCATGGTGCCGATGTGGATGTTCCCGATCGCCATCGCGACCGGCAACACCTTCATCCTCAAGCCGAGCGAGAAGGACCCGTCGCCGGCCCTGAAGATCGCCGAGCTGCTCGCCGAGGCGGGCCTCCCGGACGGTGTCTTCAACGTCCTGAACGGCGACAAGGTCTCCGTGGACCGCCTTCTGGAGCACCCGGACGTCTCCGCGATCTCCTTCGTGGGCTCCACCCCGATCGCCCGCCACATCCACACCACCGCCTCCGCCAACGGCAAGCGCGTCCAGGCGCTCGGCGGCGCGAAGAACCACATGCTGGTCCTCCCGGACGCCGACCTCGACGCGGCGGCCGACGCGGCCGTCTCGGCGGCGTACGGCTCCGCCGGCGAGCGCTGCATGGCGATCTCCGCGGTCGTGGCCGTCGGCTCCATCGGCGACACGCTCGTCGACAAGATCCGCGAGCGCGCCGAGAAGATCAAGATCGGCCCCGGCAACGACCCGACCTCCGAGATGGGCCCGCTCATCACGGCCGTCCACCGCGACAAGGTCGCCTCCTACGTGACCGGCGCGGCGGACGAGGGCTGCGAGGTCGTCCTCGACGGCACCGGCTACACGGTCGAGGGTCACGAGGACGGCCACTGGATCGGCCTGTCCCTCCTGGACCACGTGCCGACCACGGCCGCGGCCTACCAGGACGAGATCTTCGGCCCGGTGCTCTGCGTGCTGCGCGCCGAGACGTACGAGGAGGGCCTCGCCCTCATCAACGGCTCGCGCTTCGGCAACGGCACCGCGATCTTCACCCGTGACGGCGGCGCGGCCCGCCGCTTCCAGATGGAGGTCGAGGCCGGCATGGTCGGCGTCAACGTGCCGATCCCGGTGCCGGTGGGCTACCACTCCTTCGGTGGCTGGAAGGACTCGCTCTTCGGCGACCACCACATCTACGGCAACGACGGCGTGCACTTCTACACGCGCGGCAAGGTCGTCACCACCCGCTGGCCGGACCCGTCCGACGCCCCGGCGGGCGTCGACCTGGGCTTCCCCCGCAACCACTGACCTTCCGGTCGCGGCCGTGACGAGCGGCTCATGACGAGCGGCTCATGACGAGCGGCTCATGACGAGCGGCTCATGACGAACGGCCCCCGGAGCGCGCACGACACCGCGCCCCGGGGGCCGTCCTCGTCGGGGTGCGGCGGCGGTCGCGCGTACCGCGTCTGGTGTACGGCGAGGCCGGGCGTACGACCCCAGGAGGTCGGGCGCCTCCCCCTGCGGACCGCAGTGCCGCACGAGTCGGCCCGCATAGGCTCGACCCATGCGACTCCGACTTCCCCGGTGGGCCGCGGTCACCGCCGTCCTCGCCGTCCTCGCGGGTGCCGGCACCTGGACCGCCGTCGCCTCCGACGAACCGCCACCCGTGCAGCGCGCGGACAAGGCGCTCGACATCGACGGTGTACGGCTCGACACCTCGTACTTCACGAGCGGCGGAGGCGAACGGCGCCCCGCCGTCCTCCTCGGCCACGGCTTCGGCGGCTCGAAGAACGACGTCCGCGCCCAGGCCGAACAGCTCGCCCGCGACGGCTACGCCGTCCTCACCTGGTCCGCCCGCGGCTTCGGCGCCTCCACCGGGGAGATCGGCCTCAACGACCCCGACCACGAGGTCGCGGACGTCCGGAAGCTGATCGACTGGCTCGCGGCCCGCCCCGAGGTCCTCCTCGACAAGGCCGGCGACCCGCGCGTCGGCGTCACCGGCGCCTCCTACGGCGGCGCGATCTCCCTGCTCGCCGCGGGACACGACCCGCGCGTCGACGCCGTCGCCCCCCAGATCACCTACTGGAACCTCGCCGACGCCCTCTTCCCGAACGACGTCTTCAAGAAGCTCTGGGCCGGGATCTTCTTCTCGGCGGGGAACCAGCCGGGCGCGGCCCCGGCTTCGGCCCAGGCCTCCGGCCCGGCCGGGACGGCGGACGGCTGCGGCCGCTTCACCGCCGAACTCTGCACCCTCTACCAGCGCGTCGCCGTCAGCGGAAAGCCCGACGCCGCCGCCCGCGCCCTCCTCGAAGCCCGCAGCCCCTCCGCCGTCGGCGCCCGCATCAAGGTGCCCGCGCTCATCGTCCAGGGCCAGTCCGACTCCCTCTTCACCCTCGCCCAGTCCGACGCCATGGCCCGCACCCTCACCGCCAACGGAGCCCCCGTCGCCGTCGACTGGATCGCCGGCGGCCACGACGGCGGCGACCGCGAGACCGAGCGCGTCGAGCGACGGATCAGCACGTGGTTCGACCGCTGGCTGAAGCGCGACACCTCCGCGGACACCGGCCCCGCCTTCCGCGTCAGCCGCACCGGCGGCGTCGACTCCACCGACGGACAGGCCACCCTGCGCGGCGCGACCGCCGACCGCTACCCGGGCCTCACCGCCGCCACCGAGAACATGGCCCTCGCCGGGCCCCCGCAGACCTTCGCCAACCCGGCCGGCGCCGCGCCGCCCGCCATCTCGGCCGTCCCCGGCCTCGGCGGCGGACTCTCCGGCCTCTCCTCCCTCGGCGTCGGCCTCTCCCTCGACTTCCCCGGCCAGTACGCCCGCTTCGACGCGAAGCCGCAGACCGGCGCCGTCCGGATCACCGGCACCCCGACGGTCCGCGTCAAGGTCACCTCGACCGCCGCCGACGGCTCCGCCGTCCTCTTCGCCAAGGTGTACGACGTCGGGCCCGACGGACGGCAGCAGGTGCTGCCCTCCCAGCTCGTCACCCCCGTCCGCGTCGAGGACGCCAAGGCCGGCCGAAGCGTCACCCTGACGCTGCCCGCGATCGACCACGAGGTGGAGGCCGGGCACCGGCTGCGGCTCGTCCTCGCCGCCACCGACCTCGGCTACGCCTCCCCGACCGTCCCCGCCGGCTACACCGTCGCCGTCGAGGGCCCGCTCACCGTCCCGACCGCGCCCGGCCTCGACACCCAGGCCGCCACCCTGCCCTGGTGGGTCTGGGGCCTGCCGCTGCTCGGCCTGGCCGTCGCCGCGGCGCTCCTCCTGACCGCCCGCCGCCGCACCACGGCCCCCGCGCCGGACCCGGAACTCACCTCCGTACCCCTCCAGATCACCGGACTCTCCAAGAAGTACGCGGGCGGCGACAGGTACAGCGTCAAGGACCTCTCCTTCCGTGTCGAACAGGGCCAGGTCCTCGGCCTGCTCGGCCCGAACGGCGCCGGCAAGACCACCACCCTGCGCATGCTGATGGGCCTGATCCGGCCCGACGAGGGCGAGATCCGGGTCTTCGGCCAGGCCATCCGCCCCGGCGCCCCGGTCCTCTCCCGGGTCGGCTCCTTCGTCGAGGGCGCCGGCTTCCTGCCGCACCTCTCCGGCCGGGAGAACCTGGAGCTGTACTGGAAGGCCACCGGCCGTCCCGCCGAGGACGCCCGCGTCGACGACGCCCTGCGGATCGCGAACCTGGGCAGCGCCCTCGAACGCGCCGTACGGACCTACTCGCAGGGCATGCGGCAGCGCCTCGCCATCGCCCAGGCCATGCTCGGTCTGCCGGACCTGCTCATCCTCGACGAGCCGACCAACGGCCTGGACCCGCCGCAGATCCGCGAGATGCGGGAGGTGATGATCCGGTACGCGGCCGAGGGCCGGACCGTCATCGTCTCCAGCCACCTCCTCGCGGAGGTCGAGCAGTCCTGCACCCACCTCGTCGTCATGGACCGGGGACAGCTCGTCCAGGCCGGGCCGGTCGCCGAGATCACCGGCTCCGGCGACACCCTGCTCGTGACGCTGGCCGGAGAGATCGACGACCCGCTCGTCGAGAAGATCGGCGCCCTCCCGGGCGTCGGCTCCGCGGCCCGCGCCGACGGCGGGCTCCTCGTCCGCCTCGACGGCGCGGACGCCACCGCCCTCATCGGCGACCTCGTCCGCCTGGACGTACCGCTGACCGGGGTCGGACCGCACCGGCGCCTCGAAGACGCGTTCCTGACCCTGATCGGAGGAGCCGCATGAGCGCGCCGACCACGAAGCCGACCACCATCGCGCCCCCGGCCGGGACGACCGCCCCCGGCTACCGGGCCGGCCGCACCCTGCCGCTGCGCGTCGAAGCCCTGCGCCAGTGGAAGCGGCGCCGCACCCTGATCATGGGCGGGATCCTCGTCGCCCTTCCCTTCGTCCTGATCGCCGCCTTCGCGATCGGCGGCGCCGGGGACGGCGACACCAACGGCCGGATCACGCTCATGGACACGGCGACGGCCTCCGGCGCCAACTTCGCGGCGACCTGCCTCTTCGTCTCGGCCGGCTTCCTCCTCGTCGTCCCCGTCGCCCTCTTCTGCGGCGACACCGTCGCCTCCGAGGCGAGCTGGTCCTCGCTGCGCTACCTCCTGGCCGCACCGGTGCCCCGCTCCCGGCTCCTCGCCTCGAAGCTGACGGTGGCCCTCGCCTACAGCGCGGCCGCGATGGTCCTCCTGCCGCTCGTGGCCCTCGCCGCGGGCACGGTCGCCTACGGCTGGGGGCCGCTCCAGCTGCCGACCGGCGGCTCGGTGCCCGCCATGGACGCGGTGCTGCGCATCGCCGTCGCGGTCGCCTTCGTGTTCGTCTCCCAACTGGTCACCGCCGGGCTCGCCTTCTGGCTCTCCACCCGCACCGACGCCCCGCTCGGCGCGGTGGGCGGCGCCGTCGGCCTGACCATCGTCGGCAACGTCCTGGACGCCGTCACGGCGCTCGGGGACTGGCGCGACTTCCTGCCCGCGCACTGGCAGTTCGCCTGGATCGACGCCCTCCAGCCGCAGCTGGAGTGGGGCGGCATGGTGAAGGGCGCGGCGATCTCGGTGACGTACGCGGTGATCCTCTTCGCCCTGGCCTTCCGGGGCTTCGCCCGCAAGGACATCGTGTCGTAGGAGGTGTCGTAGGAGGTGTCGTAGGAGCGGTCGCAGGAGCCGCTACACCCACCCCCTCCGAGCCGCTTCCGCGCCCGCGCGGAAGCGGCTCGTCGTGCCGAGGGCGGCCATCAGCTCTCCCACCCGGCGGCTGTACGTCCGCGCCGACATGCCGAGCCTGGCCGCCGCCGCCTCGTCCGTCAGCCCCGACAGGAGAGCGTCGAGGACCAGCCGCGACTGCGGCGCGAGGTCCAGCGGCGGGGGAGAGGGAGGCGGCACGTACGTCAGCTCCTCGGCCGCCGCCCAGCAGGCGTGGTGCGCCCGGACGAGGGCCTGCACCACCACCGGGTCGCGGATCAGCAGCAGGCCGTTGTAGAGCAGCTCCAGATCCAGCGGGACCGCCGCCACCGTCCGGTCCACGACGATCAGTTTGAACGGGATGGCGTCCGCGAGCCGGGCCCGGCCGGGCATCCGCAGCCCGCTCTCGAGCCTGGGCAGGGCGTGCCGCGGCACGATCCGCCGGACCTCCTCGGCCCGCTCCGCCGCGGCCCGCATGCACGCTCCCGCCAGCTCCAGGAACGGCCCGGGGATCGCGCAGCCCGCGGAGGCGACGGGGTCGTCGAAGGTCAGCAGCTCGTGCCGGGTGGAAGCGGCCAGCCCGGCGAGCGCGGCGCTGATGCGCCGCGCGCCCCGGACCGGGCGCCCCGCGGGCCGCTGTCCCTCGGTCGCGGCCCGGTTCATCGCCGAACGGGCGAGCATCACGGAGCCCGCGCTCTCTGCCACCGCTGACCACCCCCGCCCGATCGATGTCCACTAAATGTACGCATGCGACTGCACACGGTGACAACCCCTGTTGAAAAGGATGGCGAATCCATGCCACCCTCGTCCGCCCCCGTCGCCGTTGCCACATCGAGATCCATCCGCAACCCCTCCGACTGCTCCGTCCCGGCCCTTCGTTCGTCACATTCACAAGTGCCGTACGAAGAGGGGTGGATGACATGAGTCGACAGAGCACGGCGGCGAACGGTCGCCGCGGGGCCCGGTTCAGGGCCGCGATCGCGGGGGTGATCGTCGCCGGACTGGCCGTCGGCGGCTGTGGCGCGTCGGGCGGGACGAGCGACGTGTCGCACGCGGAGAAAGGCCGTACCGCGCCGGGCACCACCGGCGGTGGAGGGGCCACGAAACCGGGGTACGTCGCCCCCGGCACGGCGAGCCCGGGAGCGGACGCGGCCGCGCCCGAGGAGGGCGAGCAGCGCACCAGGCCCCCGGCCCCCGACTACCTCTCCACCTTCGCCCTCGACGTGGACACCGCCTCGTACGGCTACGCCCGCCGTTCCCTCGCCGAGGGCCGGCTGCCCGAGCCGACGACCGTGCGCCCCGAGGAGTTCGTCAACAGCTTCCGTCCCGACTACCCGCGCCCGGCGGACAACGGCTTCGGCGTGAGCCTCGACGGCGCCCGCACCGGCACGGAGGGCTGGTCCCTGGTCCGGGTGGGGCTCGCCACCCGTGACGCGGACCGGAGCGGTGAACGCCCGCCCGCCGCCCTCACCTTCGTCGTCGACATCTCCGGCTCCATGGCCGAGCCCGGTCGGCTCGACCTCGTCAAGGAGTCCCTCCGGCTGCTCGCCGACGAGCTCCGCGACGACGACTCGTTCGCCCTCGTCACCTTCAGCGACGAGGCCGAGACCCGGCTGCCCATGACCCGCGTCGGAGAATCCCGCGGCCGGATCCGCGAGGTCGTGGAGTCCCTGGCGACGACCTCGTCCACCAACGTCGAGGCCGGTGTCCGCACCGGCTACGACGTCGCCGTCGACGGCCGCCGCAAGGGCGCCACCAACCGGGTCGTGCTGCTCTCCGACGCCCTCGCCAACACCGGTGAGACCGACGCGGACGCGATCCTCGCCCGCATCGACGAGGAGCGCAGGGCCCACGGCATCACCCTGTTCGGCGTCGGGGTCGGCAGCGAGTACGGCGACGACTTCATGGAGCGGCTCGCCGACAAGGGCGACGGCCACACGACGTACGTCTCCACCCCCGAGCAGGCCCGGAAGGTCTTCGTCGACCAGCTGCCCGCCCACGTCGAGCTGCGCGCCCGCGACGCCAAGGCGCAGGTCGCCTTCGACGCGCGGACCGTCGAGAAGTTCCGGCTGGTCGGGTACGAGAACCGGGAGGTCGCCGACGAGGACTTCCGGAACGACCGGGTGGACGGCGGCGAGGTCGGCGCCGGCCACACCGTCACCGCGCTGTACGCGGTGAAGACCCGGACCGGCGCGAGGGGCCGCGTCGCCACCGCCACGGTCCGCTGGCTCGACCCGGCGACCCGGGCGCCGCACGAGCGCTCCGGCACGGTCGAGGTCGAGGCGCTCGGCAAGGGGCTGTGGGACGGCGGCCACGAAAGCCTCCAACTGACCGCGATCACCGCCTACTTCGCGGACGCGCTGCGCGGCGGCGACCTGCCGGGCGACCCCGGGCTCACGGCGCTCGCGGAGCGGGCGGAGGTGATCGCCGGACGGTCGGGATCGGCCGTGGTCCGGGAGCTCGCCGAGGCGGTCCGGCAGGCCGAACGGCTGCTCGGGCCGACCGCGGGGCCGAGCGAAGGGGCGTCCGGGGAGGGGGAGTTGCGGTCGGGTGACCCGTACAGCTGACGTCCCGTGACCCGTACAGGCGAAGTCCGGTGAGCCGTACGGCTGACGCGCGGGGCGGGTGGCGGGCCAGAATGGCCGCATGGCCACCCTGCTGCTCGCCCTCGCCGTCGGATGCACCGGGCTCTACGCCGGTTTCCTGCTCATCTTCCAGACCGGGATCATGCCCGCCCTCGCCCGCCTGACGGACGCCGAGTTCGTCACGGCGATGCGCCGGATCAACGAATGCGTCCCGAGGGCCGTGTTCCTGCTCGTCTTCTTCGGGGTCGTCGCGTTCCCCGCCGCCGCCTTCCTCGTCCCCGTCGACGGACGCACGGACACCCAGAAGTGGCTCGTCCTGGCGGGGCTCGTGTCCGCGGCCCTCAACCACCTGGTCACCGTCGCCGGGAACGTCCCGCTGAACGTGGCCCTCGCCGCGTCGGAGCGCCCGGAAGGGGCGGCCGGGGAGGACCCGGCGGCGGTGCGGGCCGCCTTCGAGAAGCGGTGGAACGGATTCCACCGGGTCCGTACGGCCCTGATCGTCGTCGCGTTCGGACTGCTCACCGCCGCCGCCGTGCTCTGAACCGTACCCACCGGGCGGTTTCTGGCGTGAAATCGCGGTTGAGGACCCCTCCGACGTCCGCGAGAGCCCTTCGAAAGCGTACCCCTGAGTCCTGAAACCGTCTTTCGCTGGGCAAAGGTCTGAGCCAGTGACGAAAACCTGACGCCGAAATATCCCCTCAAATGGGGTGAAGCACCCCGATATCACGGGTCAGGTTTCCGTACCCTCCGGTTTCTTATTGACATGCCTACGGGGGTCTTTTCTAATCAACGAGGGTCATCCCGCGCGCAGACACCGCACAGGCACTGAGGGGGCAAGGTGGACGTCCGGATCCTGGGGGGACTGTCGGTACGGGAGAACGGCGTGTCCATCACCCCGACGGCAGCCGCACCGAGGCAGCTGCTCGCCCTGCTCACCGCCAGCGCCGACCAGGTCGTCCCCGTGACGGTCCTGACCGAGGAGCTCTGGCCCTCGGGCGCCCCGCGCGGCGCCCGGGCCGAACTCCAGTCCCATATAGCGGAGCTGCGGAGGCTCGTCGCGGGCGCGCTGAACGGCGCCGACCCGGCGGAGCCCCGCCAGGGCTGGGCCGACCGGCGCACCGCCGACGCGGTCCTCGTCTCCCAGCCCGGCGGCTACCGCCTCGACACCGGCGGCGGCGTCCACGACGTCTGGCAGTTCGAGCGCGCGGCGGGCGCCGGCTACCGGGCCATGGAAGCGGGCGACCTCACGCGCGCCGCGCTCCGGCTCGGCGAGGCGCTCGCCCTGTGGCGCGGCGAGCCGTACGCGGGCGTCGCGGCGGGCCCCCGGCTCCGCCGCGAGATCGAGCGCCTCGAAGCCTCCCGCCTGAGCGTGCTCGACCAGTGGGTCGAAGCGCAGCTGGGCCTCGGCCACCACGCCGAGCTGGTCTCCGAACTCTCCGGCCTCGTCGCCCACTACCGCACCAACGAACCCCTGCACGCCCACTACATGGTCGCCCTGCTGCGCTGCGGCCACCACGACGAGGCCCTCACCACGTACGAGCGGCTGCGGTCGGCCCTCGCGGGCGACAGCGGCATGGAACCCTCGGCGCGCCTGCGCCGGCTCCACCGCTCGGTCCTGACCATGCGGAACACCGCGGGCCGCTCCGTCTTCGACACCCAGGCGCCCGCCTGGACGCCCGCGTGGACGCCCGCCTGGAACGCCGTCGGGATGCCCACCCGGACACCCGCTCGCCCGCCCGCGCACGTGCCCGCCCAGTACACCCCGGCCCGGTCCCGTCCCGTCCCCGTCGGCTCCCTCGTCTGAGGGAGTCGCGGGACCTCGGGAACGAAGTACGTCAGGCCGCCGTTGTGGACGTGCGGCAGGTCGATGTTGACCGACTCCCGAAGCCGAAATAGTTTCGGCGAGCAGGAGGGGTTTCCATCGAGGTGCCCTATTTCGCTCTACTACGGGGGTGGAGACCATGACCTCGCACGGCGCGGACGCAGCCGGCGGTGCCGACGCGCTGCTCACGGTCCTCGAACTGCTCGCCGGACAGGCACCGGCCGCCCGCTACGACGCACTCCTCGACGAGGCCCGGCTGGCCGGTCTCTCCGGCGAGGAACTCGAACGGCTGGAGCGGGCCGTGAAGCTCGCCGACCAGGTCCGCTCCGGAAGCGAGGACGCCGCGCGCCGCGAGGCCGGACTCGCCGCCCTCACCGACACCGCGCGCGACCTGACCTTCTCGTACGACCTCGACAGCCTGCTCCGCGTCATCACGCGCCGAGCCCGCCGGCTCCTCGGCCTCGACATGGCGTTCGTGACGCTGCGGGGACAACACGGCAGCTGCTACGTCCACACCACCGAGGGCGCCCGCGCCGGACTCGACACCGGCCCCGGCCGCACGACCGGACCGCGCCTCGTCCCCGGGTTCACGATCGCCGAGGGGTACGGACTCGGCGGCGCCGTCCAGCTCCACGGCGAGCCCGTCTGGACCGCCGACTACCTCGCCGACGAGCGCTTCGCCCCCTCGGGCTCCCTCGACGCCGGCGTCCACGCGCCCGCCTTCGACGAGGCCGCCGAGGCCGCCGTCCGCGGCGAAGGGCTGCACGCCATCATGGCCGCGCCGCTGCGCAGCGGCGACGCCGTGATCGGCGTGCTGTACGGCGCGGACCGGCGCGTCCGCGACCACACCTCCGAGGAGCTCGGCCTCCTCGCCGCGCTCGCCGACCTCGCCGCGCTCGCCGTCGAGAAGGCGGGCATCCTCGACCGGACCCGCGCCGAGGTCTCCGAACTGGAGCGGGACAGCTCCCGCGTACGCACCAGCCTCACCCGGATGCGGCACGTCAGCGAGGCCCACAGCCGCATCATGAACCTCGTCCTCGCGGGCGGCGACCTGGGGAACGTCGCCAAGGCCGCGGGCGACGCCCTCGACGCGACCGTGCTCGTCCGCGACCAGGGCGGCCGCGCCCTCGCCGGCGGGGACATCCCCGGCCTCGACGAGGAGGCCGTCGCCAAGGCCTCGCTCGACGCGCACGCCCGCCGCCGCCCGGTCCCCGCCGACGAAGACACCTGGGTCGCCCCGGTCATCGCCGGCTCCGAGGACCTCGGCGGTCTCGTGATCCGCGCCGCGAGCGGGCTCACCGGCGAGGACGAACGGCTCCTCGAACTCGCCGCCCAGTCCGTCGCCTTCCTCCTCCTGATGCGGCGCTCCACGGCCGTCGCCGAGGGGCCCGTACGCGACGAACTCCTCGACGACCTCATCGCCGACCCGCCGCACGCGCCGCAGCAGATCGCGCAGCGCGCCCGCCGCCTCGGCGTCGACCTGCGCCGACCGCACGTCCTCGTGCTCGCCAGACCGGAGGGCGGCGAACAGGGCCGGGCGGTCGTGTGGGCGTCCTCGTACGCGTACCGCCTCTCCGGCCTGAAGACCGTGCAGGGCGGCTGCATCGTGCTGCTGCTCCCCGGCATCGACGCCTCCGCCGCCGCCAAGGCCGTCGCCGCCGAACTGTCCCCGCTGCTCGGCCACCCCGTCTCCGTCGCCGCCGCCGGTCCCGCGACGAGCCCGGACGGCGTCGGACGGATGCACCAGGAGGCCCAGCGCTGCCTCGACGCGATGAGCGCCCTGGGCGGCACCGGTTCCGCCGCCTCCGTGCACGACCTGGGCTTCCTCGGGCTGCTGCTCTCCGACGACCACGACGTGGAGGGCTTCGTCGAGGGGGCGATCGGGCCCGTACTCGACTACGACGCCGAGCGGTTCACCGACCTCACCCGCACCCTGGAGGCGTACTTCGCCTCCGGCGGCAGCCCGACCAACGCGGCCGAGGCGCTGCACGTCCACCCCAACACGGTCTCGCGCCGCCTGGAACGGATCGGCGAACTCCTCGGCCCGGAGTGGCAGAAGCCGGGCCAGGTCCTGGAGGTCCAGCTCGCGCTGCGCCTCCAGCGCACCCGCGAGGTCCTCTCCCGGGGCCGCGCCACGACCGACCCGGCCCGCCCGGCCGCTCCGTAGGAGCAGCGGGCGGGCGCCGGGGCGGGCGGTCGGTCCCGGTCAGCTCGCCCTGCGTCGCGACCCGTACCCGGAGTCGTAGGCCGCGTCCCAGTCCGACGAGGCCAGGAGCGTCGCCGCGTGGGCCGCCGAGGCCAGCGTGATGTGGCGGTGCCAGCCGCGGAACGAACGGCCCACGAAGTCCCGCAGCCCCGCCCCCTCGCCGACCTCCACGAAGTCCCGCTCCACCCGGCGCGCGAGCTTCGTCAGCCGCAGCAGGGAGCCGACGGGGGACTGGGTCAGATCACTGATCCACACCCGCGCCGGGGCCCGCCGCGGGTCGTCCCACTCGCCGAGCAGCACCAGGGGCCGCATCCGCTCGCCGCCCGGCGTGGGCAGCGCGACCCGCACGGCCGTGGCGAGCGACGTCCGCGAGGTCCGCACACCGGCCACCGTGTCCACCCAGCTCACCGGCCTGCGCAGGCCCTTGAGCGACTCCAGGATCTGCACCGCCGACAGCGGACCCGCCCCGAAGCCCGGCAGCGCACGGTCCGCGATCGCCAGCCGCGAACCCGGACCGATCCGCGCCACGACCGGCACCCCGGCCCCGGCGAGCCGGGTGAGCGCCGCGCGGCCCGCGCCGCCGCGGATGTCGAGGAGCACCGGCTTGCGGGTGACGTCCGACCAGCGGGCGGTGTCGAGCGCCGCGGCGACCGCGCACTCCTCGAGCGTCTCCTCGCCGGCCTCCTGGGGAACCTCCGCGCGGTCGCGCCGCGTGCGGTCGTTGACCCACGGGTCCGGCAGGAACAGCCGCCAGTTGACGGGGACGCTGAGCTCGTCGCTCGCGAACCACACGCCGAACGCCTGCTGGCCGTGGAAGACCTGACCGCGCTCCGGGTCGAAACGCCGGTCCACGCCCACCGAGTGCTCCCCGGCCTTCGGGATCGGCATCGGCCGGACCACCCAGGCCTGCGGGCAGCTGTTCCGCTCCAGGAACCGGGCGAGCGCGGCCCGCATGGGCTGCCAGTCCCAGGTGGAACTGGAGACGAAGTGGTGCAGGCTCTGCTCGGCGGCCGGCCCGCCTATCTGCGCGGCGATGTTACGGATCGACTTGCGCCCCTGCGCGGTGAGCAGACCGTAGAGGTACTGCTCGGCCTTCAGGCGCTGGTCGCGGCGCGGGAAGCCGGAGAAGAGCGCGGAGCAGAGCTCGGCGTAGGCCTCCTCGCCCGAACCGGCCGCACCGACGGGCGTGGTGACGCTCAGGGGAACCGTCAAGGACGGGACGGCCCCGGTGGTGGCCCTGCGCTTGGTTGCGACGGATGTACTCACGACACTCCTGCCCGAAGGTTGCGCAGCTCCCTCCCGCTGCTCCACCACCGTCGCCCGTACCCGCCCCCGGGGACGAGGTGTACCCGGCACCCGAATCGGCCGCCGAATGGTGGCCGGACCACCTCCCCCTACATCACCCCAGGTCACGGCCGTCGCCACCGCCCCGCCCCGGACGTGCCCTAGGGGTGTCCGGGGGATCTCCGGAACACCCCGCGGGGGGATCCGACGGATCCCGCGGGGGATCTGACAGACTCACCGGCGCCGCTTGACCCGTCGCGCGGAGTGGCCGGACCATCGCAGAGCGAGGTCGCACGGGCGTCGGCTCCCGGTTAATGCCCCAGGCCGGGAACCGTGCCCGTGCGCCTCGCCTCGACTTCCTCCGCGCCTTGGGGGTGTCCTGCCGATCAGGCCGGGCCCCGTAACCTTCCGGGCATGGGAACACGCGGAGAGACGGCGGTCGTCGGGGCCGTCGCCGCCGGGGGCGCCCTCGGGGCGGCCGCCCGCTACGGGGCCTCGCTCGTCTGGCCCACCCCGGCCCACGCGTTCCCCTGGACGACCTTCACGGTGAACGCGGTGGGCTGCGCGGTGCTGGGTGTCCTCATGGTGCTGCTCACCGAGACCCGCATCCGCGTGGCTCCCCATCCGCTGCTCCGCCCCTTCCTGGGCACCGGGTTCTGCGGCGGGTTCACCACCTTCTCGACGTACGCGCTCGACACTCAGCGGCTGCTGGCAGCGGGCGATGCCACCCGAGGCCTGCTCTACCTGGGGGCGACCGTGCTCACCGCCCTCGCCGCCGTCTGGGCGGGGGTCGCCGCCACCCGGGCGGTCGCACCGGTCAGGGTGAGGCCCGCGTGAACTGGCTCCTGGTCGTGGCGGGCGCCGCCATCGGCGCGCCCTTGCGCTATCTCACCGATCGGCTGGCGAAGGCCCGCTTCGGCCTCGGCCTTCCCTGGGGCACGTTCGCGGTGAACGTCGTCGGCTCGTTCGTGCTCGGGCTGCTCACTGGCGTCTCCTCGGAGCGGCTGCACCTGCTGCTCGGCACCGGCCTGTGCGGCGCCCTCACCACGTACTCCACCTTCTCGTACGAGACGCTGAAGCTGTACGAGGGCGGGGCGAAGGGGTACGCGGTGCTGAACGTGGCCGGGAGCCTGGCCGCCGGACTCGGAGCCGTATGGCTGGGAGTCGAGACGGCCAGGCCGTGGTGATCCTTACGCGGTGATCCAGTCGCTGGTCGCGATCACCGGCCGGACGCCGTCACGGTGGATGGTGCCCTCGATCAGGCCGTACATCCGGTCCGCCGCGAAGTACACCTCGTTGTCGTTCTTCAGCCCGAACGGCTCCAGGTCCACGAGGAAGTGGTGCTTGTTCGGGAGGTTGAGCCGGACCTCGTTGACCGTGGAGACGTTGTCCAGGACCCGGTCGGCCATCGCGTGCAGGGTCTGCTGGAGCGAGTAGCTGTACGTCTCCGCGAACGCCTCCAGCATGTGGCGGCGCACCTTCCCGTACGAGCGGTCCCAGTCGTGCTCCGCGTCCGCCGCCGCCGAGGCCGAGTTCGCCCAGCGGGCGGTCACCTTGGTGGCGAGGATCCGGTCGTACGCCTCCTTCAGCGTCGTGTACCTGTCCTTGATGAAGCCGTGGAACTCGGAGTTCGTCGAGTTCATCACCGTCAGTTCCTTCAGGCCCGAGAGGACCTGGAGCTCGGTGGTCTCCGAGTAGGTGATCTGCGCGGTGCGGACCTCCTGGCCCTTGCGCACGAAGGAGTGCTGCTCCTTGCGCGTGGGCACCGAGACGCGCTCCCAGGCGTACTCCTCGATCCGGATCGGCGCCTCGTGGATCACGGGCTGCGAGGTCACGAAGTGCCGGGCGAGGAGGATGCCGAAGGCCTCGGGGGAGTCGACGTCGCCGGTCAGGTGGACGTCGCGGTACTCGCCGCGCAGCGCCACCGACACGTTCAGGTCGCCGATCTCGTGCCACGCGCCGTCGTTGCCCTCGGCACGAATGTGGCCGCCGGCACGTCAGAGGACGGGGAACACCTTCGACTCGACCACCGGCAGCCCCTTCGCCCACCAGTGGTCGTAGCGCCGGTAGACCAGCGGGTCCCGGCCCGCCAGGAACGCCCCGAGCGCGGCGGCCTCTCCGGCGAGCTCCTCCCATGCGCGGGCCGGGAGCGGCCGGAACGCGGAGGCCTCGATCCCGCCGTCGACGGGCCGCCAGACCCCGGCGACGTACCCGTCGACGAGCAGCGTCGGCAGGACGTCGCCGTTCACGCGGATCACGGCTTTGCGGTACTCGGGCGGGATGACGCGGCCGCGGTCCGCGTACGCCAGCAGGATGCTGTCCCACATGGCCATCAGCCTGGGCGGGGCCGGAACGTCCTCGTCGGGCCGGACCGCCCCGGGCACGTCGTACAGCACCACCCCGTCGGGCCCCTCCAGGCGCTCGACCCGGCCGTCGAGCGCCGCCAACGCCTCGCGCACCCGGCCCCGTTGCGTCATGGAGAACTGCGCGATGTCCGCCACGGACGCCGGCCCGAAGCCCTCCAGATAGCGTCGGACGAGCACGGCGAGGCCCGCGGCGACCGCGTCCGGATCCCGGTGCTCGGGAAGGGCGTTCGCGGTGACGAACGACTGCGCCGTGCCGTACGACCACGGCGGCCCCGTCGGGGCGTGCCACAGCGGCGCGTACTGGCGGATCATCCGCCAGGCCACGGACTCCACCGGACCGCCGCGGCCCTCCGCGAGACGGCTCAGCATCTCGGCGCCGGTCCGCGCCCGCTCGGCGTACGCGAGGAGCCCCGGCAGCAGCGCGTCGGCGTCGGCCGGCGTGAACCCGGCCGCCCTGAACCGGTGGTCGCCGAGCCGAGAACCGCGCAGCGTCGGCTCCATGCCCTCCCGGAACGCCCGGTAGTCCTCGACGTGCACCAGATGCAGCGTGAGCCGCATCAGGGTGGACCGCACCGCCCGGAACTCCTCCACCGCCCCGTCGAGCAGTCCCGGGTCGAATCCCGCGACCCGGTTCCACAGGGCCACGTACGGCGAACCCGGCTGCTGCGCCTGCACGGCGACCACCCGCCGCAGGGCCTCCTCGACGTCGACAGGTGCCCGTTCGAGGAGCAACTGGCGGGCGAGGGTGGAGCGGTTGAGGGCGCGCGCGGTCATCACCATGACCTGATTCTCGCTCGGTCGTCGGCGGCCCGAGGGCGGCGGGTCCCCGACGCCGCCGGTTCACCGGCGTCACGTCCCCGAGCTGTCGTTCAAGACCGACTCGTACGCGGACGCGGCCGAGCTGCACGAGGACGCCATCGCCGTCGCGGAGGCCAAGGGCTGGCTCCACCACGGCGACATCCTCAAGACGCAGCTGATCCTCGACCGCTCCTGACGGGGCGGCGCGCCGGAGACGCGCGTTCACCCAGGACTCACCCGGTCGTCGTGAACGCGTAGCCGGGCGTTGCGCGCGGAACCGGACCATGAGCGCGCGCCCAGCCCGCCCTCACCGGCGACTTTCCACGCGCACCCCACGCGCACCCCACGCGCACCCCACGCGTACCCCATGTGTGTCCAAGGGAGTTCAGATGAATCCGCGTCTCCTGCGCCGGCCCGCCGCCGTGGTGCTTCCCGTCTCCGCCGCACTCGCGTTCTCGGTGGTGGTGGGGACGGCCGACGCGACGCCGGCGCACCACGGCTCCACCGCGCGGGTCGTCTCCACCTCGACCCTCCCCGACATCCCGCTCGCCGCGTTCAGCAACGCCCTGCTGCCCGGCAGCGTCGACGACGACCGGGGCGTCGACCTCGGCGGCATCGGCAGCGACCTCTACCCGGCCGAACGGCCCGGCGAGTACTGGACCGTGACCGACCGCGGCCCCAACGGCCAGATATCCGTCGGGAAGGACAAGCGCCGTACGTTCCCGGTGCCCGGCTTCGACCCGGCGATCGTCAAGATCCGCGCCGTCGGCGGCCGCATCGACGTCCTGCGCTCCATCCCGCTCACCACGAGGTCCGGCGCCCCCGTGACCGGCCTGCCGAACCAGCCGGGCCGCGACGAGGCCCCGTACACGTACGACGCCTCCACCCCGCTCGCGTACGACCCGAACGGCCTGGACACCGAGGGCATCGTGCGGGACCGGGACGGCGGTTTCTGGCTCGTGGACGAGTACGGCCCCTCGCTCGTGCACGTCTCCCCGAAGGGCCGGGTCCTCGCCCGTCACGTCCCGAAGGGCCTCGGCCTCACCGGCGCCGACTACCCGGTGATCGAGTCGCTCCCGTCGGTCTTCCTCCAGCGCAAGATCAACCGCGGCTTCGAGGGCCTCGCGCTGCTCCCCGACGGCGATCTGGTCATGGCGCTGCAGAGCCCGCTGCTCAACCCCGACAAGGCCACCGGCGAGAACTCCCGCACCACGCGCCTGCTGCGCTTCTCGACCCGCACGAACGAGGTCACCGCCGAGTACGCCTACCGCTTCGACCCGGTCGAGGTCGTCGAGCCCGGCCAGACCAAGACCTCCGAGCTCAAGATCTCCGCCCTCGTCGCCCTCGGCGGCGACCGCCTCCTCGTCCAGGAGCGCACGGACAAGGCCTCCCGCGTGTACGAGGTCCGCCTCCGCCGCGGCGCCGACATCCTCGACACCGTCTGGGACACCCCCGCGACCCCCACCCTGGAGCAGCTCGACGACGAGGCCGCGAAGGCCGCCCCGATCCTCGCCAAGCGTCTGGTGGTCGACCTGAACACCGTGGCGGGAGTCCCCGGCAAGATCGAGGGCATCGCCCTCGAAGGCCGCTCGACCCTCGTCCTGCTCAACGACAACGACTTCGGCATGACGGACGGTCCCGCGGCCTTCGACGCGGCCGGCCGCCTGGTCGACAGCGGCGTGGAGACGACCCTCGTCCGCGTACGCCTGCCCCGCCCGGTCCGCTGACCAGTCGACGACAGGTCCTGCGGCCGGCCCGGCCGGCGGAGCCGCCGGTCGCCCTGACGGGCCGGCGGGGGCTACTCGGGCAGCGGGCGGTCGTCGATGACGTTCTTCATGACGAGGGTGGAGGCCAGGCGCTGGACCCCGGGCAGCCGGGCGAGCTGCTGGTCGAAGAGCTGCTGGTAGGCGGCGAGGTCGGTGGTGGCGACGCGGAGGAGGTAGTCGGGTTCGCCGAAGAGGCGCTGGGCCTGGATGACCTGGGGGATGGCGGTGACGGCCGTTTCGAAGGTGGTGACGGTGTCGGGGTTCTCCCAGCGCAGGGTGGCGAAGACGAGGGCTTCGAAGTTCAGGCCGACCGCGGCCGGATCGACGACGGCGCGGTAGCCGCGGATGGCGCCCTCGCGTTCGAGGTCGCGCAGGCGGCGGTGGCAGGGCGAGACGCTGAGCCGCACGCGGGCGGCCAGCTCGGTGATCGTCAGGCGGCCGTCCATCTGCAGCTCGGTAAGAATCTTCCGGTCCATGGCATCCATGAAGAAGATTCTCCCTCCAGGTGCCCATTCCTGGGGTAAGAACGCAAACACTTTCGGGCATATCCGCCCTAGCCTTCCCTCTCGGAACAAGGAATGCGAGAGGGAACGAACGATGGACACGACGACACTGGCGGCCTTCCTGGCGGTGGACCTGCTGCTGGTGTTCACCCCGGGCGCGGACTGGGCCTACGCGATCTCGGCGGGCCTGCGCGACCGGTCGGTCGTACCCGCCGTCACCGGGCTGGTCGTCGGCCACGCCGCCTACGCGCTGGTGGCCGTCGCCGGCCTGGCGATGATCGTGGCGAGCTCCCCGGTCGCGGTCACCGCGCTGACCATGGCGGGCGCCTGCTATCTGCTGTGGCTGGGCTGGGGAGTCCTGCGGCAGTCGGCTGTCCCGGCGACCGCCGGAGAAAGCACGGACGCCGGAGCGCGCACGGACGCCGGAGCGCGCACGGACGCCGGAGCGCGCACGGGCGCCGGAGAGCGCGCGGGCGCCTCCCCCGCGCAGGTCATGCTCAAGGGCGCCGGGATCAGCGGCCTGAACCCCAAGGCGCTGCTCCTCTACTTCTCGCTGTTTCCGCAGTTCATCGACGTCGCCGGCGGCTGGCCGGTCGCCGCGCATACCGGGCTCCTCAGCATGCTGCACCTGACCGCGTGCGCCGTCGTCTACCTCGGCGTCGGCGTCCTTGCCCGCACGGTCCTGAAGGCCAGACCCTCGGCAGCCCGGGCCGTCACCAGGGCCTCCGGTGCCATGATGATCGCCATCGGCGGGTTCCTGCTGGTGGAACGCCTGGCCGGCTGACGCACACGACTCGACTCGACAGACGGGCGGGAAGGAGAGTACGTACGTGGAAGACGAGACACAGGCGGAGGAGGAGGCGGGCCCCGCGATCCAGAAGCGCGTCCGGACCAGCTTCGCTCGCCAAGGCCTGATGACCCACCTCGGCGCGCACCTCGCCCACATAGGCCCCGGCCGCGTACGCATCGTGCTCCCGGCCCGCCCCGAGGTGACCCAGCAGCACGGCTACGTCCACGCCGGCGCCACCAGCGCCATCGCGGACAGCGCCGGCGGCTACGCGGCACTCACCCTCTTCGACGAGGAATCCGAGGTACTCACCGTCGAGTACAAGATCAACCTCCTCGCGCCCGCCGCAGGCGACCGCATCGAGGCGATCGGCACCGTTCTGAAGTCCGGACGCACCCTGACCGTCTGCCAGTCGGAGGTGTACGCCGTCCAGCCCGGCGGCGAGCGGAAGCTCGTCGCCAACGGCCAGCAGACCCTCATCCGCGTGACCAGGCCCGAGCGGTGAGCCCGCACTCCGCCCCCGCCCCAGCCCCCGCGCTGCCGCGCTGGGCGACCTGGTGGCAGCGCCCCTTCCCCGACGCCAACACCCTGCTGCTCCACGGACGTCGACCGGCCCTGATCGACACCGGCTTCGTGGGCCATGCCGAGGAGACCGCCGCCTGGGCCCGCGCGCAGGCCGGGCGGACCGTCGACCTGGTCGTGAACACCCACTGGCACTCCGACCACGTCGGCGGCAACGCCCTCCTCCAGAGCCAGGGCGCCGCGATCGCGGCCGGGGCCCCGGAGGCGGAGGCCATCTCCCGGCGGGACCCCGGCTGTTGCGCCGCCGAGTACCTGGACCAGCCCGTGGCCCCGTACACGGTCGACGTCTCCCTCGACGACGGGCAGGTCCTCCGCCTCGGCGACACCGACTGGGAGGTCGTCCGCACCCCCGGCCACACGCCGGGCCATCTGGCCCTGTGGCAGCCGGACGAACGACTGCTCGTGGTCGGGGACGCGCTGTCGGACTACGACGTCGGCTGGGTGAACCTCGCGCTCGACGGGCTCGACGCGGCCACCACCGCGCTCGCGTCCCTCCAGCGGATGGCCGACCTCGCCCCGCGGGTGATCCTGCCCTCCCACGGCCCGGTCCCCGCCGACCCCGCGGCCGCGTTCGCCGCGGCCGTCCGCCGCGCGCGGCGACTGGTCGACGACCCGGACGGCGCGGTCCTGTACGGCGCCCGGCGGATCTTCGCCTTCGCCCTGATGATCCGCGGAGGCATCCCGGCGGCCGAGGTCGAGCCGTACCTCCACACGCGGCCGTGGCTCACCGACGCCGCACGACTCCTGGACACGACTCCCGAGTCCCTGGCCGCCGACCTGGTCACGACCATGACCCGAGCCGGCGCGATCACCCTGCAAGGCGGCCGCCTGCACGCCACCACCCCCCACACCCCGACCCCAGCCGAAACGCTCCGCGTGCCCTACCCCCGCGACTGGGTCAGGCCGTGAAGGCCTCGGGGCCGAAGCGGCCCCACACCACGAAGGCGGCCAGGACGAGGTAGGCCAGGTCCACCACCATGAACGTGGTCTCGTGACGCCGTATCCGGACGATCGCCGCGCCGGCCATCATCAGCACCAGGCCGAGAGCCGCCAGCGGGACCAGAACCGGCGCTGTGCCGAGCAGGGCGGGCAGAACCAGGCCCACCGCGGCCAGCACCTCGAGGGCTCCGATGGTCTTGATGCCGCCGGCGCTGAAGTCCTCGGTCCAGCGGGCACTGGCGCCGCTCGCGGCGATCTTCTTCTTCGGCGTGATCACCTTGAAGGCACCGCCGAGCAGGTAGGCGGCGGCGAGAAGTCCGGTGATGATCCACAGGGCGAGGTTCATGGGATGTGTCCTTGCGTGGTGTCGGCTCGCGGAACCAGGGGGCGGCGGGCGGATGGTCAGCCGTGCCGGCCGGGCTGGTAGTCGCCCGCGGGCTGCTGGATCATGACGTTTCCGCGGTTGAAGGCGTTGATGATGGCGATCTGGGCGACCAGGTCGGCGAGCTGGTCGTCGTCGTAGTGCTTGGCCGCGTTCGCCCAGACGGCGTCCGAGACCCCGCCGGCCGCGTCGGCGATGCGGGTGCCCTCTTCGGTCAGCTCCAGGGCGGCGCGTTCGGCGTCGGTGAACACCGTGGCCTCCCGCCAGGCCACGACCAGGTTGAGTCGTACCGCGCTCTCACCGGCGTGCGCGGCGTCCTTGGTGTGCATGTCGATGCATCCGGCGCAGCCGTTGATCTGGCTGGCGCGGAGCATCATCAGTTCCCGGGTGGAAGCGGGAACGGTCGACTCCGCGAGCGCCCTGCTCGCGGCGATGATGTGCTTCATGGCCTTGGCGGCGACGGGGCTGGTCATGAAGTTCAGTCGAGCGTTCATCGTGCACTCCTCGTTCCTGCTGTTCGCTGTTGCCCTCTAAGACAGGGCACCCCGGCAGCCTGTGACAGGGGCTGATGTGACGTGCGTCTCACCGCCGCGCGTCGGCGGCCCGGCGGCGGCCGACGGGCCCCTCGGATACCCTCTGGGCGTCCTGTGGATCTTGGAATGAGCGGGCGGGACGGCGCGCTCGGACTGGGCATCGCCGTACGCGAGTTGAAGGAGGGGGTCCCGTGCCGGGAGAGACGGATGTGAGGGACGTGGCCGGGTACCGGCCGCTGATGTTCTCCATCGCCTACGGGATGACCGGGTCGGTGGGCGACGCCGAGGACCTCGTCCAGGACGCCTTCCTCGGCCTGACCCGGGCGCACCAGGCGGGTACCGAGATCTCCACACCAAAGGCGTACCTGACCACGGCCGTGACGCGGTTGGGAATCAACCACCTGAACTCGGCTCGGGTACGTCGGGAGACCTACGTGGGGAACTGGCTGCCCGAACCGGTCGTCGTGACCGACGGCCGGCCGGGACCGGTCGAGCACGCCGAGCTGGCCGACTCGCTGTCCATGGCCTTCCTCGTCCTGCTGGAGGCACTCTCGCCGGTGGAACGGGCGGTGTTCATGCTGCGCGAGGTCTTCGCGTACGACTACCCGGACGTGGCGAGGGCCACCGGGAAGTCCGAGGCGAACTGCCGCCAGATCTTCGCCCGCGCCAAGAAGCGCATCGCCGCGGCCGGGCCGGACGCGGACAGTGCGCCGCTCCCTGCCCAGCGGGCCGAGGGCGAGGGACTCGCCCGCAGGTTCTTCGAGGCGGCCGAAGGCGGTGACCTGGACGCGCTGCTCGGCATGCTCGCACCCGATGTCGTGTACTACGGGGACGGCGGCGGCAAGGCGCGCGCGACCAGGAATCCGGTGGCCGAGCCGCAGCGCGTCGGGCAGCTGCTCGTCGGCGGGTTCCGCCGGATCCGGAGCCTGGGCGCCGACCTCCGTCCGGCCTGGGTCAACAACCGCCCGGGCGCCGTGACGTACGACCCTGCGGGCAGGGTGGTCAACGTGGTCGAACTCGAGATCGTCGACGGCGTGATCCGGGCGATCCGCTCCGTATCCAACCCCGACAAGCTCGGCCACCTCGGCCCGGTCTCCGACATGGCACGGCTGCCGAAGGAATAGCCCACCCGGGCCGGCACCGCCCATCCGTACCGTGAGGCTCGATCCGGTATACGCGCGAAAACCGCCCCGACCAGCAAAAAGACCCTCCCGAAGGAGGGTCTTCCGTCGTGCGCCCCCGGCAGGACTCGAACCTGCGGCCAAGTGCTTAGAAGGCACCTGCTCTATCCACTGAGCTACGGGGGCCGGGTGGTGGCCGTGTGGCCTGGAGGCCCTGGTGGGTGGGGTGTGGCCTGCCGGGACAAGGATAGGGCTCCGATCGCCTTGGCCCGGGTGCTTCACCTGCGTGGCACGATGTGGAGGTTCGGTGAAGCGGAACGATAATCGCAGGCAGGTGCGATTCGCGCAGCGGTTTTCACGCCGCTCGGGGCGGGTGTTGTGCACTCGTTATGCCTGCGGTCCCGGTCGCCCTTCTCTTCTCTCGGCGCGCAGGACGCCTATACGCTTCAAAAACACTCATAAATTGGGCATTCTTCGCATGTGGTGACCTTGGACGAACGGCCTCAGCTGATCGACGCACTCTCCGCCCTGCGCGACCGTGTCGCCGCCGTGCGTCTCCCACTCCCCCTCCCCGGCGCATCACGCGCCCGGCAGACCCGGGCCGAGCTCCTCGCTCAGCTCGACGACTACCTGGTTCCCCGCCTGAAAGATCCCGACGCCCCCCTCCTCGCCGTCGTCGGCGGCTCCACCGGAGCCGGGAAGTCCACGCTCGTCAACTCCCTTGTGGGGCGGCGCGTCAGTGAGTCGGGGGTGCTCAGGCCCACCACCCGGACCCCCGTGCTCGTCTGCCACCCCGAGGACCACCACTGGTTCGCCGGGATGCGCGTCCTCCCGCAGCTCACCCGCGTCTGGCTGCCCCAGGCCGACGAGGAGCACTCCACCGAGGAGCCGCCCGAGGAGAACGCCCTGCGGGTCGAGACCGCCGCCTCCCTGCCCCGGGGGCTCGCCCTGCTCGACGCGCCCGACATCGACTCCCTCGTCGTCGAGAACCGCCTTCTCGCCGCCGAGTTGATCTGCGCCGCCGACATCTGGGTGATGGTCACCACCGCCTCGCGGTACGCCGACGCCGTCCCCTGGCACCTGCTCCGTACCGCGAAGGAGTACGACGCCACCCTCGTCACCGTCCTCGACCGCGTCCCGCACCAGGTCATCGGCGAGGTCTCCCGCCAGTACGAGGCTCTCCTCGACAAGGCGGGCCTCGGCGACGTGCCCCGCTTCACCATCCCCGAGCTGCCCGAGTCCACGGACGGCGGCAGCGGACTCCTGCCCGACAGTGCCGTCGCCCCGCTCCGCGCCTGGCTCGCCCACCGGGCCGAGGACCCCGCCGCCCGCCAGCAGGCCCTCGGCCGGACCGCCACCGGCGTCATCGACTCCCTCGACACCCGGCTGCCCGAACTCGCCGGCGCCGTCGCCGCCCAGTACGCCTCCGCCGTCCGGCTCGGCGGCGCCGTCGAGGCCGCCTACCGCGAGCAGGGCAAGCGCGTGCGGCAGCAGCTGGGCCGCGGCGCCGTCCTCGCCGGGGACGCCCGCACCCGCTGGCGCGGCTATCCCCGCGACAGCACCGCCGACGAACTCCTCGACGCCCTCGCCGAGTCCCTCGCCGCCCTCCTGCACTGCGCGGCGGCCGCCGCCGAGGAGCGCGTACACGACGCCTGGCAGCGCGATCCCGCCGCAGACGCCCTGGGTCCGCCGCGGGCCGGCGGCGACCGGGAGACGGGGGAGCGGACCGGCGTGGAGGTACGTCGCTGGCGCCGCGTACTCGAAGAACTCGCCGAGGAGGAAGTGCGGAACGTCGAGCGGCCTTCCGGCTCCCGTTCCTCCCGCTCCTCCCGTGCCGCCCGCACCGCCGTCCCCGACGCCGAGACCGTCGCCGCCCTCCTCGCCGCCTCCCTCCTCGGCGGCCGGCGCACCCGGGCCGCCGGCGACCGCCTCGCCGAACTCCTCGGCGCCCAGGCCGCCCTGCGCCTGCGCGACAAGGGCGGCGAGCTGGTCCTCTCGTACGTCGACCGCGTCCTGCACGCCGAGCGCGACCGGCGCCTCGCCCCCCTCGACGGCCTCGACGTGACCCCCGAGCCGCAGGCGGAGCTCATCGCCGCGCTCTCCGTACTGCAGAAGGAGAAGTGACGTGGTGGACGACGACCGCGGCTCAAGCCGCCGTGAGCGCTGGGACGACGGGCTGATCGCCCGGCGCGCGAGCGAGCGGGCCGCCCTGGCGGCGGATCCGGAGCGAGAGGTTCCGGAAGAGGAGGATGCGCTGCCTCCTCTCGGCGGCGCCTACGCCGGCCCCCTCCGTACCCGCCTCGACGCCCTCCACGAGCTCGTCGGGCTCTCCCGCACCCGCGTCGAGAGCGACGCCCTCGCCGAGGCCGGGCGCGTCCTCGACGAGGCAGCCGCCCGCCAGCGGCTCTCCTCCCGGCACACCGTGATCGCCCTCGCCGGCGCCACCGGCAGCGGCAAGTCCACGCTCTTCAACGCCCTCGCCGGCGTCCCCGTCTCCGAGACCGGCCTGCGCCGCCCCACCACCTCCGCGCCCATCGCGCTCAGCTGGTCCGAGGGCGCCGCCGGACTCCTCGACCGGCTCGCCGTCCCCAGCCGGCTGCGCCGCCGACCCCTCGCCGGCGGCGCGGCCGACGCCGAACTCCAGGGCCTCGTCCTCGTCGACCTCCCCGACCACGACTCGGCCGTCACCGCCCACCGCGACCAGGTCGACCGGGTCCTCGGCCTCGTCGACGCCGTCATCTGGGTCGTCGACCCCGAGAAGTACGCCGACGCCGCCCTCCACGAGCGCTACCTCCGCCCCCTCGCCGGGCACGCCGAGGTCACCTTCGTCGTCCTCAACCAGATCGACCGCCTCGGCACCGAGGCCGCCGACCTCGTCCTCGACGACCTGCGCCGCCTCCTCGACGAGGACGGCGTGGCGCTCGGCGAACACGGCGAACCCGGCGCCACCGTCCTCGCCGTCTCCGCGCTGAGCGGCGAAGGCATCCCCGAACTGCGCGAACTCATCGGCCGGTTCGTCCAGGAACGGACCGCCCCCGAACGCCGGCTCGCCGCCGACATCGACGCCGCCGCCGGCCGACTCCGCCCCGCGTACGTCGCCGACGGCCGCTCCGGCCTCGACGAGCGCGCCCGGGGGGACTTCGCGGACCGGCTCGCGGTCGCCGTCGGCGCCCAGGCCGCCGGTGAGGCCGCCGAGCGGGTCTGGCGCCGGGGAGCCATCCGCGCCTGCGGTACGCCCTGGCTACGGCTCTACCGCTGGTACGACCGGCTGCGCGCGCACGGCTCCACCGCCCCGCGCCTCGACTCGCCCACCGAGGACGAACTGACGGCGCGGCAGCGCGTCGAGCAGGCGGTACGGATCGTCGCCGACGAGGCCTCGCGCGGCCTCCCCACCCCCTGGGCGCAGGCCGTACGGGAGGCGGCGGCGCGCGGGGCCGAGGGGCTGCCGGAGGCCCTCGACGAGCTGACGGCGAGCATGGGCGACCCGGCCGCCCGGCCGCCCCGGCCCGCCTGGTGGCCCGCCGCCGTCCTCGCGCAGGCCGTGATGACGCTCCTGCAGATCTTCGGGGCGCTGTGGCTGGTGGGCCAGATCGTCGGCGTGGTGGAGCCGGGGCTCCTTCCGCCGGTCGTCGTCATGCTCGGCGGCATCGTCGGCGGCCCGCTCGTCGAATGGGCCTGCGAGGGCGCCGTGAAGGGCCCTGCCCGGCGGTACGGGGAGGAGGCCGAGCGCCGGCTGCGGGAGGCGGCGGCGGCGTGCGGCCGGGCCCGGGTGCTCGACCCGGTGGCGGCGGAGCTGATGCGCTACCGGGAGGTCCGCGAGCAGTACGCGACGGTGGTCGGCACCCGGCCCTCGGCGCGGGTGGTCGGCGGGATCCGGTCCGGTGCGTCGCGGCTGGGGGCGACCAGGGCGGGCGTACGAGGGAGATAGCGGACGCGTTGTGGCGGCCGCTGGTATGTCTGGTCATTCCCCTTCCGGGTGAGGGAGTTGTCCCCCATCGCCGGGTTGTCCACAGGTCCCGGCAGGCTCTTCCCGACCGCCCCCATCATGGTGCCGACCGAGAGAAACGCACAGGTGGGGGCGGAACCATGAACGACACGACCGTGACGCTCGTCGGCAATGTGGCGACGGCGGTGGAGTACCGGGAGACGGCCGGGGGCGGGGTGGCGCGGTTCCGCTTCGCGGTGACCGCTCGGCGCTGGGACCGGGAGCGGGGGCTCTGGTCCGACGGGAACACCAGCTTCTACACGGTGTCGGCCTGGCGGTCGCTCGGGGCCAACCTCGCGGCCTCGGTCTCCGTCGGGGAACCGCTCGTGGTGCACGGCCGGTTGAGGGTACGGGAGGATGAGCGCGACGGGCAGCGCAAGACCTTCGTGGACGTGGACGCCCTGGCCGTGGGGCACGATCTGACCCGGGGCACGGCCGCCTTCAGGCGCGTGGCGAAGGCGGAGCCGGGGCAGGGGCCGGGGCATGGGCCCCGGTCGGAGCCGGAGCCGACCCTCGTGCAGGCGCCCGAGCAGGACCCCTGGACAGAAGCCACGAAGCGGTTGGTGACCGTTCCCTGACCATGTGTCATGTGGATTTGTCGACCAACTCGCCGGGGGGATAACGATTCTGAGACGGAATGGTTATCTGAACGTATGGCCGGGCACCGGGGGGTTCCGCATCCATAGGATTCCCGGGTACTCATGTGGCACGTGAGCCCATCGAGTCTGTGAGTCTGCTGGCGCGCGCTCCCCCCACGCGAATCGACCATGTTCGCGGAGCGGCTCGCCCGGAGGGGAATCCAATGTTTTCAGTTCGTGGGCGTGGCGCTGCCCGCCTGGCCGCCGCGACCCTGGTCTCCGGCCTTGTCGCGGCCGGTGCGATAGCGACCGCCGGTCCGGCGTTCGCCGATGAGCCCGCCCCGGGTACGGGTGGCGTCACGGCGAAGCTCGGCGGCTTGACCGAGGACGTCGCCGGCGTCGAGATCACCGAGAAGAACGGCGACAAGTGGCCGGTCCAGGGTGGTCTCTTCAAGATGGAGGTCGGTGGCGGAGGCACTCTCTTCACCTACTGCATCGACCTCCGCACCCCGGCGAAGCACGACTTCGACTACAAGGAAGTCGGCTGGGGCGAGTCCTCCCTGCACAACAACGAGAACGCGGGCAAGATCCTCTGGATCCTGGAGAACGCCTACCCGAAGTTCTCCGCCGAGACCCTCGGCGGCAAGGTCGGCGTGGACCTCTCCAAGAAGGAGGCCGCGGCCGGCACCCAGGCCGCGATCTGGACCCTCTCCGACGACGTCACCGCGACGCCGAAGGACGAGGACGCCAAGAAGCTGACCGAGTACCTGCTGAAGGAGGCCAAGCAGCTCGAGGAGCCCAAGGCCTCGCTGAGCCTGTCGCCCTCCTCCGTCGCGGGCAAGGCCGGTGAGCGCCTCGGCCCGATCACGGTCTCCACGAACTCCGAGATCGCCAAGGTCGCCGCCGCCGCCGGCGCCCCGGCCGGCGTCCAGGTCGTCGACAAGGACGGCAAGCCCGTCTCCGAGGCCAAGAACGGCGACCAGGTCTTCTTCGACGTCCCCGCCGGCACTGCCGACGGCACCGCCGAGCTGACCGCCGAAGCCACCACCAAGGTTCCGCTGGGCCGCGCCTTCGTCTCCATCGACGGCCCCTCGCAGACCCTGATCCTGGCCGGCTCCAGCGACTCCACCGTCAACGCCAAGGCCTCCGCGACCTGGGCGAAGAAGGGTGCCGTCCCGGCCGTCACGGTCGCGAAGGACTGCGCCAAGGGCGGCCTGGAGATCATCGCCTCCAACGAGGGCGACGAGGCCTGGACCTTCGACCTGAAGGGCACCTCGTACACGATCGCCGCCGGTGAGACGAAGACCGTGACGGTCCCGCTCGCCGAGGACGAGGCGTACAAGTTCACGATCACCGGCCCGAACGGCTTCGAGGAGACCTTCGAGGGCGTCCTGGACTGCAAGACGGCCACCCCCGGCCCGCAGCCCTCGGAGACCACCCCCACCACGGAGCCTTCGACCGAGCCGTCGGAGACCCCCTCCACCCAGCCCTCGACGGAGACCCCGTCGGCCACCCCGTCGACCTCGGCCCCGGCCGGTGAGACCACCGGTACGACCGGCACCACCGGCACCACCGGTGGCGGCGACCTCGCCGAGACCGGCAGCTCCAACGCGACCCCGATGATCGCCGGCATCGCCGCCGCGCTCGTCGTGATCGGTGGAGCCGCGGTGTTCATCCTCCGCAAGAAGAAGGCCGCCGGTCACTGACGGTGACCTCCGGAGCCTGACCTCACGGAGTGATCCGCGTCACACGCGCTTCGCTCCGTGAAGCTCCGCACGGCCGCTGTACGGCCCCTGTACGGCCCTGGTTCGCATCCGCGTCCGGGGCCGTGCGGGGGCCGTCGCACGTCCGGGGTCCCCTCAGCCCCTCCAGGCACCCCCCAGCGGCCTCGCCCGCGCCGCGCCCACGCGCCGCGCCCACGCGCCGCGCGCCGCCCCCGTCCCGGCTCCCTCTCCACCCTCGCGCCGGTCTTACCGGTTTCCGCCTGAGGGTGGCGGTCAGGCAAGATGGGGTGTATCTGCCCACTCACTCTTTGCCGGACGGTTTCTCTTGGCTGAGTTCATCTACACCATGCGCAAGGCGCGTAAAGCGCACGGCGACAAGGTGATTCTCGACGACGTCTTCCTGAACTTCCTGCCCGGCGCCAAGATCGGTGTGGTGGGCCCGAACGGTGCCGGTAAGTCCACCGTTCTGAAGATCATGGCCGGGATCGAGCAGCCGTCCAACGGCGACGCGTTCCTCTCGCCCGGCTACAGCGTCGGCATCCTCATGCAGGAGCCGAAGCTCGACGAGTCGAAGACCGTCCTGGAGAACGTGCAGGACGGCGCCGCCGAGCAGATGGGCAAGCTCAAGCGCTTCAACGAGGTGGCCGAGCTCATGGCCACCGACTACAGCGACGCGCTGATGGAGGAGATGGGCAAGCTCCAGGAAGACCTGGACCACTCCAACGCCTGGGACCTCGACGCCCAGCTGGAGCAGGCCATGGACGCCCTGGGCTGCCCGCCCAGTGACTGGCCGGTCACCAACCTCTCCGGTGGCGAGAAGCGCCGTGTCGCGCTCTGCAAGCTGCTCATCGAGGCCCCGGACCTGCTCCTCCTCGACGAGCCCACCAACCACCTCGACGCCGAGTCGGTGAACTGGCTGGAGCAGCACCTCTCGAAGTACGCGGGCGCCGTCGTGGCCGTCACCCACGACCGGTACTTCCTGAACAACGTCGCCGAGTGGATCCTGGAGCTCGACCGCGGCCGCGCGATCCCCTACGAGGGCAACTACTCGACCTACCTCGACAAGAAGGCCACCCGCCTCAAGGTCGAGGGCAAGAAGGACGAGAAGCGCGCCAAGCGCCTCAAGGAAGAGCTGGAGTGGGTGCGGTCCAACGCCAAGGGGCGTCAGACCAAGTCCAAGGCCCGTCTCGCCCGCTACGAGGAGATGGCGGCCGAGGCCGACAAGATGCGGAAGCTGGACTTCGAGGAGATCCAGATCCCGCCGGGCCCGCGTCTGGGCTCCATCGTCGTCGAGGTCGAGAACCTCTCCAAGGCCTTCGGCGACAAGGTCCTCATCGACGACCTGAGCTTCACCCTGCCGCGTAACGGCATCGTCGGCGTCATCGGCCCGAACGGCGCCGGCAAGACCACGCTCTTCAAGATGATCCAGGGTCTGGAGACCCCGGACTCCGGCTCCATCAAGGTCGGCGAGACCGTCAAGATCTCGTACGTCGACCAGAGCCGCGCCAACATCGACCCCAAGAAGACGCTGTGGGCCGTCGTCTCCGACGAGCTGGACTACATCAACGTCGGCCACGTCGAGATGCCGTCCCGCGCGTACGTCAGCGCCTTCGGCTTCAAGGGCCCGGACCAGCAGAAGCCCGCGGGTGTGCTGTCCGGTGGTGAGCGCAACCGCCTCAACCTGGCGCTCACGCTCAAGGAGGGCGGCAACCTGCTGCTCCTCGACGAGCCCACCAACGACCTCGACGTCGAGACCCTGTCGTCGCTGGAGAACGCCCTCCTGGAGTTCCCCGGCGCCGCGGTCGTGATCTCCCACGACCGGTGGTTCCTGGACCGGGTCGCCACGCACATCCTCGCGTACGAGGGTGAGTCGAAGTGGTACTGGTTCGAGGGCAACTTCGAGTCGTACGAGAAGAACAAGATCGAGCGCCTCGGCGCCGAGGCGGCCCGTCCGCACCGCGCCACGTACAAGAAGCTGACCCGAGGCTGAGGTCAGTGACCAGGCACATCTACAGCTGTCCCCTGCGCTGGTCGGACATGGACGCCTTCGGGCACGTCAACAACGTCGTCTTCCTGCGGTACCTGGAAGAGGCGCGGATCGACTTCATGTTCCGGCTGGCGCCGGGGGACGGTTCCCCCTCGTTCTCGGGCGGGTCCGTCGTGGCCCGGCACGAGATCGACTACAAGCGGCCGCTGGTCCACCGGCACGAGCCGGTGACCATCGAGTCGTGGGTCACGAAGATAGGCGCGGCGTCGCTGACGATCGCGTACGAGGTCAAGGACGCGGACGTCGTGTACGTCCGGGCGTCCACGGTCGTCGTGCCCTTCGACCTGGAGGCTCAGCGCCCGCGGCGGATCACGGCCGAGGAGCGGAGCTTCCTGGAGGAGTACGTGGACGACGGGATGAACTCCGCCGCATGACCGTCCTCGCTCCGCTGCACTTCGCCGACGCCCGGGAGGCGGCCGCTCTCGCCGCCTTCCTGGGCCGGCTGGTCCACTACGACCGGGCCGCGGCCGTCCGCCTCCAGGCGGGCGGCGGGGCGCTTGCCGTCTTCGGCCGGCCGGCGTCCTTCGAGGTGCTCGCGATCCGTACGGCCCGGCTCGTCGACGCCGTCGACCTGGACGTCACCGTCTCCGCCGGCGAGCTCCTCGAAGGCATCGAGGAGTCGGCCGGCAAGGCGGTCGTCCCGGACTCCGTCACCGGTCCGCCCTGGGCGGGCGTGCTGCCGCCCCGGGCCGGCTGGGAGCCGGTCGCCGGGCTGCCCGGCGCCCCCGAGATGCGGGGCGCGGTCGCCGCGGCCGTCGCCGAGTTCCGGACGCGCGACGAGGAGCTGCCGGAGGAGCGGCGGACCAGGGCCGAGCGCGACCGCATCGGCCGCGAGATCTGGTCCCGGACCCTCGGCACCACCGGACTGCCCCTGCGGGCCGTGCACGCCGCGCAGTCGCTGGGCTTCCTGCCGCCCGGGCAGGGGGACGCGCCGGTCGCGCTCTTCGCCTCCGGGCCGTGGCTCCGGCTGCGCACCCCGTACGGCTCGATCGCCCTCCGTACCGCGCCGATGTCCCTCACCGTCACCCCTGGTCGCTGACGGACACCCGCTAGACCCCGCGGCGGGAGCGGCGCGGCCCCGGGTCCGGTTCCGGGCGGCTCCACCGCAGGTGTACGTGTCGCGCCCCCGCCGTCGCGGCCGTCAGCGCGAGCAGGGCCAGGAAGCCCGGGAGCCACGGCGAGCTGGAGCCCTCCACCGCCGGGTCCACCCGCCGCCGCGCGTCGTAGGCCACCCGGAGGGTCCCGCCGTCCGGGGCGAGCCGACCGTCCTCCGCCAGCGTCGACGGATACCCGCCGGGGCAGCGCAGCGTGTGGTGGTGGAGCGTCGTGTCGAGGCCGCCGTCGAAGATCGCCTCCCTGTGTTCCCCGACGACCTTCACGACGACGCACTCGGCGACCTCCCCGCGCGCGGCCGCCTGGTCCGTGGCGGCGGCCGTGAGCAGCAGCCCGCCGACCAGCGAGACCGCGCCGAAGAAACCCAGGTTTCCGGTGACCAGCAGGAAGTAGGCCACCCCCGCCGCGAGGACGATCGCTCCGCCGACGGCGACGGCGACCGCCGTGGACGGCGCCGACGCGCCCCCGAAGCACCAGGTCGCCCAGACTGCCAGGACGACCGCGCAGGCCGCCGGCAGGAACATCGCCGCCCGGGCCCGTCCCGCCTTCCTCGCCCGGCTCGCCTGCGTCTCCCGCGCCGGCTTTCCCGATGGCCTTGGTGGCCTTGATGACCTTGATGGCATGGACATCACCCCCCAGGGAGGGACGCCGCGCCGCCCCTCCCCGGTTTCGCCTCGCGTCAGCGCTCCGCGTCGTCCGGCCAGACCCCGATGTGGTCCTGCTCCAGCTCCAGCGCCACCCGGTGCTCCATCCCGAGCGCCTGCGTGTAGTCCGCCGGGAGCTGGAGCCGGCCCGCGCGGTCGAGCATCGCGTACTCCCGCGCCACCAGCGACTCCTTGCCCTGCTCGTCGACCTCGGTGCGGCGCAGCACCTCCGAGGAGGTGCGGCCGTCGCGGATGGCGACGGTGCGGCGGACCTCGGAGGCGACCGCCTGGTCGTGGGTGACGATGACGATCGTGGTGCCCAGTTCCTCGTTGGCGCGGCGGAAGGCCGCGAAGACCTGCTCGCCGGTGGCCGAGTCCAGCTCGCCGGTGGGCTCGTCGGCGAGCAGCACGGAGGGGTTGTTGGCGAGGGCGACCGCGATCGCCACCCGCTGCTGCTGGCCGCCGGAGAGCTGGTGCGGGCGCCGGTCGCGGACGTCCGCGATGCCCAGCATCGAGAGGAGCTCCTCGGCCCGCTCGGCCTTCCGCTTCGTCCGGCCCCGCAACTGCATCGGCAGCGTCACGTTCTGGGCGGCCGTCAGGTACGGGAGGAGGTTGCGGGCGGTCTGCTGCCAGACGAAGCCGACGACCTCGCGGCGGTAGCGCAGCCGCGCCTTGCCGTCCATCGCCAGCAGGTCGCACCCGGCGACGCTCGCCGAGCCGGCCGTCGGCACGTCGAGGCCCGCCAGGATGTTCATCAGCGTCGACTTGCCGGAGCCCGACGCGCCGACCAGGGCCATCAACTCGCCCTCCTTCACCAGGAGATCGAGCCCCTGGAGCGCCTGCACCTCCACCCCGTCCGTGGTGAAGATCCGGACGAGACGGTCGCAGGCGATGAGCGCGTCGTGCCCGTACGAGGGCCGGTCGCGCCGCGCCGTCGCCCTTTGCTCCAGCTCCTCCAGGGTGGTGCCCGAAGGGGCGGTGGGGAGGGTCGTACCGGTCTTCGTCATCGTGCGTCTCCTGCCCTCAGTTCCTTGATCGAGCCCCTGCGCCCCGCCCACCATGCCTGCCCCGCCGCCGCCAGTCCCGTCAGGACGACGACGCCGAGCGCGGGCAGGACCAGGGACCAGGGGTCCGCCCGCAGCGGGGCGCTGTCCAGCGGGGCGAAGCCCGGTGCCGTCGCGAGTGCGAGCCGGAACAGGTCGATGCCCGGGGCGAGCAGCGGCACCGTCGCCCAGCCGACCAGCATGCCGCCGAGCGCGGCGAGGACCGCCTGCGGCAGCGCTTCGAGGCCGAGGAGTCTGCGGCCCTGCTTCCGGGTCAGGCCCATCGTCCGCAGCCGCGCGAGGAGCGTGGTCCGCTCCGGCGCGTTCTGCATCAGGGAGAGCAGCACCGCCACGACCGCGTAGGCGGCGCCCGCGCCGATGGCCGCCGCGTAGATCCGCTCGGCGCCCGTCTGGAGCGGCGAGTCGACGTAGGTGGAGCGCAGTTCGGTGCGGAGCGTCACGGCGAAGTCGTCGGACTTCGCCGTCACGGTGGCGCGCAGGCCCGCCCCGTCCAGCGCTCCTTCCGCCGAACTGCCCGTGACGAGCAGCGCGGTGGGCTGCGGGTGGGTCAGGTCGGCGGCGTTGACGAGGAGGAAGTCCTCGCCGGACAGGGCCGGGGTGGTCGACCGGACCGCGACGACCTTCACCCGGAAGACCCCGGCCGCCGCCACGATCTCCAGCGGCTCGCTGCCGAGCCGCTCGGCGATGGCGGGCGAGGCGATCGCGGGCAGGACCCGCTCGGTGTCCGCGACGGCGTCCTTGCCGCCCTTCCCGGTCGACGCGAGCAGCTTCGCCGGGAACGGGCCGAAGCCGGTCCGGTCCGCGAGGCGGGTGTACGAGCCGGGCTCGACGCCGACGAGCGGCCCGCTCATCGGCTGGGCGGCGGTGCCCTGGAAGGACGGGATCGCCACCCCGTACTCGACCTGGATCGGGGCCACGTCCCGTACCCCCGCCGTGTCGCGTACCGCCTCGGTGAGCCCGGGCGGCAGCGGCGTCCACTCGACCGAGCCGTCGACGCGGGCGTCCGCGCCGGTCGCGAGGAGCGCGGCCCGGTCGCGGGCGTCGGCGACCCCGGCGAGGACCGAGCCGCCGAACGCGGCCGTGGTCAGCGCGAGGACCAGCGCGAGGAGCGGCAGGGCGCCCGTCGAGGACGAGCGTCCGGCCCTGGCCAGGGCCAGCGGGCCGACGGCCCCGCGCAGCCGGCGGGCGGGCCGGGCCAGCCACCGCAGCGGCAGCGGATAGATCCGTACGAGGACGAGCGCGGCGATCACGCCGACGAGCACCGGGGCGGCGCTCACCAGGTGGTCCCCGGAGTCGCCGGTGCCGCGCAGCCGCAGCGAGGCGACGGCGCCCACGGCGAGGACGAGCAGGGTGAGTTCGGCGACCGTGCGGCGGCGGGAGGGCCGGGCGGTGAGCAGGTCGTCGCGGCCGCCGTGCAGACGCGGGCGGCGGTGCAGGACGACGGCCCGCAGCGGCAGGACGAGCATCGCGAGGAGCGCGACGAGGGCGGCGGCGAGGAGGGAGGGCCCGAGGGGAAGCCCGGTGGCGGCCTCGGCCGCGGCTCCGGCTCCCGCCTCGGCTCCGGCGGGACCGCCCGCCGTCTCCGGGGGGCGTACGGTCCACACCGCCAGGGCCAGGCCGAGCGCGGCGGCCGGCACGGCCACCGCCGCGGTCTCGCCGAGCAGGCGCAGCCCGATCCCGGTCAGCGAGGCGCCGCGCGAGCGCAGCAGCGCCAGTTCGCTGTCCCGGCGGGCGGCGAAGAGGCCTCCGGTCATCGCGACGACGACGGCCGCGACCGCGCCGATCCCGAAGACGGCGACGGCCACGACGGGGTTGATCGCCTCGCGCATCGAGCGGAAGGAGTCGACGATGTCGTCGAGCTTGGTGGTGAGCGCGCCGGTGTTCCCCATGACCTGGCGCATCGAGACCAGGTCGGGTCCGGCGCTCGCCGAGCCGAGCGCGGCGTCGAGCCGGTCGACGTCCCGCGCGGTGAGGTGACCCGCCGTGGGCATGTACCGCCAGTAGGCCTCCGGCTCACCGGTGGTGGAGAACATCACGGGCGCCGAGGTGGGGGAGAGGAGCAAGGCCCCCTGCCAGTAGTACTTCACCTCGTCGCCGACGATCGGGGTGAGTGCCGGGGTGTGCAGCAGCGGCTCCACGGCCCAGTACGCGGACTCCATGCCGTGGGGCTCCACGATGCCGGTGACCGTCACGGCGACGGGCTGTGCGTTCACGACGCCGGGCACGTGCACGACCGAACCGGGCTTGATGCCGAGCGACTTCGCGGTCGCCGCGGTGACCACGGCCTCCGGGGCGCGCGCCGTTCCGGCGGGCATTCTGCCCTTCCGTACCGTCGCGTGCGCGGTCAGGTCGGACGGGGAGGAGAGCACGAGCTGGGGGTTCAGGCCGTCGGGCCGGGGAAACCACGGGTCGAGCCCGTCGATCCGCTTGATCGTACGCACGCCGTGGACGGTCTGCTTCGGGTCGGTCCGCAGCGGCTCGGGGAGCAGGGAGCGCAGCGTGTCCCGCTTGCCCAGGAGGACGGAGGGGGCCAGGGTCGCCTCGCGCTCGGCGAGCGACCCTCCGATGCCGCCCGGCTGGGTCAGTTCGAGGACGCTGTTGCGGGGCGCGGCGGCCTCGATCTCGTGCCGGAGGCCCTCCGTCTCGTACGCGTCGACGGCGCGCGGGAGCGCGGCGGCGAGGTAGACGGTGATCAGGACGAGGAGAGCCAGCGAGCCGGCGGCCCAGGGCGCGGTCCGCAGCCGGGTCCGCACCCAGGGCGCCACGGCGGGGGCGGGCTTGCCGGACCGAGTGGGCTTCTCGGGCTGCGGGGGCTTCTCGGACCGGGGCATGGCGCTGGTCTCCCTGTTCTCGTTCTCCTTGCCTGCGGCGGTCATCAGTTGTCCCCCTGGTGGCGCAGGGTCACGGCCGGGTCGGTGCGGCGCAGCGCGATCGCCGCGACGATCGCCAGCGGCAGCGCGGCGACACCGGTGAGGAGGAGCGCCACCTGGCCGAGGGGCAGTTCCACCAGGACGGGGGGCACGGGCCGGGTGGCCTGGCCGGTGAGGACGACGAGGGGGACGACGGCCCGGGCCAGGACCGCGCCGAGCCCGATGCCGACGAGCAGGCCGACGGCGATGAGCACGCCCTGCTCGACGGCGATCAGCCGGGCGAGGCGGCGCTGCGGGGTGCCGAGCGCCCGCAACACCCCGAACTCGGCGGACCGTTCCCGCATCGCACCGGCCGAGCCGACGGCGAAGCCGACCGCGGCGAGCGCGGCGGCGGCCGCCGCCACCGCCATCAGGGCGGCGTTGGGTCCGGCGCCGAGCGGGTCGCCAAGCAGGTCGGCGGCCGTCTCGTCGCGTACGAGGAGCTGCTTGGGGTCCGCGCTCGGGCGGGCCCGCAGGGTCGCGGCGACCTCGTCGGACCGGCCGGGCACGACGGTCAGCCACCACTCGCTCGCGGGCACGCTCGCGGTCTCGTCGGTCGCCAGATAGCGGTTGACCGAGGCGAGGTCGACGAGGATCGACCCGCCGTCCTCGGGGGTGGCGACGGGCGTGGTGGCGGAGGCCCCCTGGGCGCCCGGGCCGGTGGTCGGCAGCTCCTTGACCACCTGGGCGACGGTGATGGCGACCGGCTTGCCGCCGAGGGTGATCTCGAGCTGGTCCCCGGGCTTGGCGCCGGTCGCCGCCAGATAGGTCTCGGTGACCACGGCCGACAGCCGGGTGGGCGCCTTCGGCCCGGGGGCGGTCAGCCGGGCGGTGTACTCCTCGGTCGTGGGGAACTCGTCCCCCAGCTCCATGCCGGTGACCGTGTACGCGACGGAGTACGGCGCGGGGCGGCCGCCGGGTCCCGCGGCGCCGGGGCGGCCGGTCGCGGGGACGGTGACCTGAGGTGTGCCGTTCAGGGTCTGCTCGGCGGCGTAGGCCCAGTCGGCGAGGATCCGTCCCGGCGCGTGCGTCCGCTCGGCGCCGTCCTGCCCGACGGTGGTGAAGCGCTCGACGTGCAGGGTCAGCGGGTGCTTCTCGACGTCGTCGACCTCGCCGGCCAGCTCCAGGCCGGTGAGGGTGAGCAGGCCGCCGGAGCCCTTGCTGCCCGCGGTGCTCGCCCCGCCCGTGGCGCCGGGCTCGCCGGTCAGGGCGCCGAGGTCGAGGGTCAGCCGGTGCGTGCGGCCGTCGGAGGGCAGCGAGCCCACGATGAGCCGGTACGGGATGCCGTTCGGGTCCTCCAGGACGACCGTGACCCGGGCCGCGGAGGTGCGCACCGCCGCGACGGTGCGCAGGTCGATGCCGAGCGTCCGGGTGCCGGCGGGCAGGGGGAGCCCGGGGCGGGGCCCGGCCTCGGGGGCGAGCGGGGCGAGGAGGGAGGTCGCTGAGGAGGTGCCGGCGAGGTCGGGGCGGAGCAGCAGCCCACCCGCGGCCGCGCGGGTGTCGACGGCGAGGACGGTCGCGTTCTTCCCGGCGACGTCCGTCGTGGCACGGTGCACCGGGGCCACGCCCGTGACACCGGGCACCGCGGCAAGCCGTTCGGTCTGCGTCGGCTCACCGGGCCCGGCGGCGAGGACGCGGACGTCCGCACCGGACCGGAAGTCGGCCTGGTCCCGCTGCGAACGATCCCAGGAGTTGCTCTGCGCGATGGCCAGCATGCCCATCGCCACGGCGAGGACGAGGAGGAGTACGGGCCCCGCGCCGCGCAGCGGCCGCCGGCTGAACTGCCAGCCGGCGAGGGCGGCGGAGAGACCGCGCCCGCTCGCCGCGCGCCGCTCGGCCAGCTTGGCGGCGGGCGGCAGCAGACGCAGGGTCAGGACGGTGCCGGCGAGCAGGGCGAGGGCGGGCGCGGCGACGAGCACCGGGTCCACGGAGCCCCCGCCGTCCTCGCCCGACCCGAGGGTCGCGCCGGTGGCGGCGGGCCGCTGCAACTGCCAGTAGGCGACGGCGGCGATGGCGAGCAGCCCGATGTCCGCCCCGGCCCGTACGGGACCGGGCAGGGTGCCCGAGCGGTTCTTGCGCAGGGAGACGGCGGCACCGTCCCCGGCGGCGAGCGCGGGAGCCACGACGGCCGCCGCGCAGCTCAGCGCCACCGCGGCGGCGGCCAGCCAGACCTGCAGGGACGGCGTCGTGTCGAGCTGTACCCCGAGCGAGGAGAGCGCGGACCGCTCGGTGAAGAGCCGGGTCAGCGGACCGGTCAGGAGCGGGGCGGCGATCGCCGCGGGCAGCGCGAGCAGCAGCGCCTCGACGGCGGCGAGCCCGGTGATCCGGCGCCGCGAACCGCCGCGGGCCCGCAGCAGCGCCGTCTCCCCGGAGCGCTCGGTGCTGAGCAGCCGGGCCACGAGGAGCAGCGCGTACGCGGCGAGCAGCACCAGCTGCACGGCGACGATCAGGAGGGTCGAGCGGGAGACGACGAGCGCCCGCTGGGTCTGCTCCAGGACGGTCGGGAGCGCGGTCGCCGCGGCGATCGTCGTCCCGAACGGCTCGGTGGCGGCGGCCAGCTCCTTCGGCGCCTCGGTCGCCGAGACGCGCAGGTCGTCCATCCCGTCGGTCGTGAGGCCGCTGAAGTCGGCGGTGCCGAGCCAGGACGTGTCCCCGGCGCTGAGCGCTCCGGAGGCGGCGACGGCCGGGTCGACGAAGAGCGGTCCGTACGTCGTGAACGCGACCGTCCGCACGCCGCGGCCGCCGGCCAGGTCGAGCCGCCAGTACAGGTCGGCGGTGTCGACGGGCCGGTAGACGCCGGTGATCCGGGTCTTCACCACCTTGCCCTCGGTGAGCCGGTCGCCGAGGGTGAGCACGGTCCCGGGCGTGACCCGGAGGCGCCGGGCGGCCTCCTCAGGGATCGCCGCCTCGACGACACCGCCGGCGCGGGCGGCCGAGGGCCAGGCGCCGCGGACGAGCGAGAGCCGCGAGCGGTCGAGGGCGGCGAAGCGGGTGAGGTCCGGATCGCCCTTGCGGGCGGCGGGCGGCTGAAGGGCGCGGGGCAGCGCGTACGGCCCGGAGCGTTCGAGGCGCCGAACGCTCACCGGCAGCCCGGCGAAGGTCTTCCGCGCCCCCTCCAGCACGGCCTCGTCGGCACTCGCCCGCTTGGCGGCGTCCACCTGTCCGGTCACGAGCAGCGACGCGGCGGGCGCGGACCGCCCCTGGAGCCCCGCCTGGAGCGCCGCGTCCCCGATGGTGGAGGAGAAGGCGGCGAGCGTGGCCAGCACGGTGGTGGTCAGCAGCACGGCGAGCAGCGCCGCGGCCAGTAGCAGCCGGTGAGCCCTGACACGCAGGAATACGAACCCCGTCACCCATCCCCCTGGAACCCTGAACCCCCCTGCGCGCGCCGAACGCCGCCGAAAGTTCTCCGAAAGTCCATCGAGTCCCCCCGGACTTCCCTCGGATGCTTTCAGAGTGCAGGTGCCGGTGGAAACCGCTTACGGACCGACCTTGATGCGATCGTGACCGTTATTCGGCGTTCCGTCTCCGGAATGTGTCCGTCCAGGGGGTGGTGTCGCGGTGAATGAGGTGGGACGGGGTGAGGGAGGGGCGAGGGAGGGTTGAGGGAGCGTCAGCCGGCGGTGTTCACCATGGAGGCTGCCGCGTAGGTGAGGTAGCGCCACAGTTCCGCCTCGTGCTCGGGGGCGAGCGCGAGGTCGTCCAGGGCGGCGCGCATGTGGCGGAGCCAGGCGTCGTGGGCCTCCTGGTTCACCGTGAACGGGGCGTGGCGCATGCGGAGGCGGGGGTGGCCGCGGTGGTCGCTGTAGGTGCGGGGACCGCCCCAGTACTGCATCAGGAAGAGCACGAGGCGCTCCTCCGCCGGGCCGAGGTCCTCCTCGGGGTACATCGGGCGCAGCAGCGGGTCCTCCGCGACGCCCTCGTAGAAGCGGTGGACCAGGCGGCGGAAGGTCTTCTCGCCGCCGACCTGCTCGTAGAAGGTCTGCTCCTGCGTCGTTTCCCCGGGAATCTCGTTCACCGTTCCATCGTCTCAGATGGCCGGGCCGAGGACCGGAAGCCTAGGACCGCCCGTACCCGTACCCGTACGGGCGGTCGCCCGGAGGCCCCTGGGGCGGGAGAGTGGAGGCATGGGCGGAGAGGTGTGGGGTGAGTTCGCCGGGGCCGGCGCGCGGGAGCGGCTGGCGCTCGTGCGACGGATCGAGGCGGACGGCGCGCTGTCCGACCCCGCCTGGCGGGCCGCCTTCGCCGAGGTCCCGCGCCATCTCTTCGTCCCGTACTTCTACGTCTCCGGGACCGGCGGCTACGAGCGGCTCTGGGCCGGCGACCCCGACCCCGTGCGTCGGGAGCGCTGGCTGCGCGGCACCTACGCCGACACGGCGATCGCCACCCGCGTACGCGACGGGGAGCTGGTCTCCTCCGCCAGCCAGCCCTCCCTGATGGCCCTCATGCTCCAGGCCCTGGACGTGCGCGACGGCCACGACGTCCTGGAGATCGGCGCCGGGACCGGCTACCACGCGGCCCTGCTCTGCCACCGGCTCGGCGACCGGCACGTCACCACCGTCGACCTCGACGAGGAGATCGCCGAGTCCGCCCGGACCCACCTCGCCACCGCCGGGTACCGGCCTTCGGTGCTCGCCGCCGACGGCGCCCGGGGCTGCCCCGACCACGCCCCCTACGACCGGATCGTCGCGACCTGCGCGGTGCCCGCCGTCCCGTACCCCTGGCTCGCCCAGTGCCGGCCCGGCGCCCTGGTCCTCACCCCGCTCTCCACCGGGCTGCTCCTGCTGCGGGTGCGCGACGGCACCCACGCGGAGGGGCGGTTCCTGGAGACGTCGGCGTACTTCGTGGCGCTGCGGGGCGTCGCCGCCCACGCCCCGGAGGGTCGGAGCCCGCGCCACGGACCCGCCGGGGACGAACGCTTCCGCTTCCTGTGCGGCCTCGTCGCCGAAGCCCTGGACAGACGCGAAGCGCTCTCGCTCTGGCTGCGCGAGGGGCGGCCGGAGCGGGAGCGCTTCGGGGTGACGGTCAGCGGCGACCGGCAGTGGGCCTGGCTGGACGAGCCCGGAGGGCCGTACGCCTGGCCTCTGCCGTCCGCCGGCTAGCCGCGGCGGATCGTGATCGTCGTCCAGGCGCCGACGTGCACGCGGTCGCCCTCCTGGAGCTGGACGGGGACGTAGGGCTGGATCGGCTCCTCGCCGCCGTTGATCGTGGTGCCGTTGGTGGAGTTCTGGTCCACCACCGCCCACGAACCGTCCGGCTGCTGCACGAGCACGGCGTGCTGGTGCGAGACGCCCGGGTCCTCCGGCGGCACCGACAGGTCGATGTCGGGGGACTCGCCGGTGGAGTGCCGGCGGCGGCCGATGGAGATCTGGTTGCCCTGGAGCGGCAGGTGCTTGTCCGGCGAGTACGCGGGCAGGTTGAGGCCCGTGGCCTCCGGGCCGCTGCGGTGCATCATCGCCATGAAGTACTCGCGGTCCGGACCGATGACCGCGGTCCAGCCCAGGGGCGGCCGCGGCGGTTCATGCTGGAACTGCTGCTGCTGCTGCTGCTGCTGCTGCTGCTGCTGTTGCTGGTGGTGTTGCTGCGGCGGCGGAGCCTGGTGCTGGAACTGCTGATGCTGCTGCTGCGGGGGCGGCGGCGGGGCCTGGTGCTGCGGGGGCTGCGGCTGCGACGGCGGCGACAGGACCCAGTCGTCGTCCGCGCGCGGCTGCGGCGGCGCGGGCGGGACCGGCGCCTGGACCGGCGCCTGCGGCGGCGGTGCCTGGAGGTACGCGGGCGGCGCCTGCTGCTGTACGGGCGGCTGCATCGGCTGCTGCATGGGCGGCTGCTGCGCCGGCGGGCGCTGCGGTGGGGCCTGGTGGTGCGTGGGCTCGGCGCCCAGCGGCTCGGCCGGGCGGTTCACCTGGGAGGGGCGCGAGCCCTGATACCCGAAGGGATCCTGCTGAGGCGGCTGCTGGGGCTGCTGCTGCGGCGGGGGCGGCGGCGGGGACTGGAAGCCGGGCGGCAGGTTCAGACCGGGCGGCGGCCCGGACTGCTGCGGAGCCAGCGGCGTGTAGGAGGTCGCCGTGTTCGTGAGGAAGTTCCAGCGGCACTCCTCGCAGAAGGGCGCCATGTGCTCACGCGGGGTACGGCACTGCGGGCAGAGCTCCGCCTGCGCGGTCGCGTTCGGGTCGCCCCCGTGACCGAAGCCGCCGGGAGCACCGGGCCCACCGGGAGCGCCGTGGCCGCCGGGTGCGCCGGGCGGCGGGCCCATCGGGGGCTGGCCGGGGCCGCCGGGACCCGGGTATCCGTAAGCGGGCGGCGGCGGGGGAGGCGGCGGAACGGCACCCGCAGGCGCGCCCGCCCCGGCCATGCGATGGCCGCAGACCTCGCACCAGTCGTCGGAGACCGACTGGTGTCCGTTCGGGCAGGTCGGCATGTCGGTGCTTCCCCCTCTCGTCGTCCGGCCCGGCGGGCCGGGCTGCCTCTACCTCTTGACGCGAACGGTCTTGGTGGAGCGGGTCTCGAGTGTCATCTCGTCCGCTTCCGCGACCTTCGCCTTCAAACGCACAGTACCCGTCGCCGCGTCGACGACGTCGACCACCTTCGAAAGGAGTTTCGCCGTATCCGCGTTGCCGGAGGCCGCCGCGAGCTGCACCGCGCGGCCCAATTTCGCCGTCGCGCCGTCGCGATCGCCCGATTTGCGGGCATCGAGACCCTGCTGGATGACGTCCGCGAGCTCCGCCTGCCCGGTGTAGTGCGCGACCTGCGGATTGATCGACGTGGACATCGCCAGGTCGTCCGTCCACACCGCCCGTACCAGTCCTTGAGACAGCGGCCGGGGGTCGCCGCCCGCCGGGTCCAGGGCGATCAGGGAGACCCGGGCGGCGAGCATCTCCCGGCCGATCGCGGCCTGCGGGACGCGCACGCTCACGTGGTAGTCGCGGGACTCGTCGCCCCACGAACCCGTCGGGTAGTCCCCGGCGCGCGGTCCGGCCTCGGTGCGCCGGCCGGTCAGGTCCTCGACCGTCGGCGCGACCTGCTTCACGTATCCGATCTCCACCCCGACCGGCGTCCACAGGCGCAGCACGACGTCCGCCACGCCCTTGCCCATCGCCTGCTCCATCATCGCCGTGAAGTCGGCGGCGAGGCCGGCCGGGTCGGCGACGATGTCGGCCGTGCCGAGGAGCGCCGAGGCGATCGCGGTGACCTCCTTGACCTCCCAGTCGGTGCCGACCCCGCGCGCGTCACAGGTGAACCGGCCCGCGCAGGCGTCCAGCGCGGCTCGCAGCTCCTCGGGCGCCTCGTGTTCGTTGCGGCCGTCGGTGAGCAGGATGCCGTGCCGGATGGTGAGTCCGGCGGAGGAGAGCAGCCGGTCCGCGAGGCGCAGCCAGGTGCCGATCGCCGTGCCGCCACCGGCCGACAGGCTTCGCAGCGCCTGCTTGGCCTCGGCCCGGGTCCGGGCGTCCGCGACGGCCAGGCGGCCGTTCCCCGGGTAGACCTCCTTCGCCACGTGCGTACCGGCGACGACGGCGAACGAGGTGCCGTCGCGCAGGGTGTCGACGGCGGCGGCGGTCGCCTCGCGGGCGCCGCGCATCTTGGTGGCGGGGTAGTCCATCGAGCCGGAGCAGTCGACCATGATCACCACGCCGGCCCCGCCGCCGTCCGCGTACCCGGCGACGCCGGTCGCGCCGCTGGTGCCGCCCCCGGTCGACGTGACCGTGACGATGGCGCTGACCTCGCGGCCGCCCTCCGGCAGGAACTCGTTCTGGTACACGTCCACGGAGAACTGCGGCGCGGTCGGCTTGGAGAAGTTCGCCATCTGTTTCGGCTCCTCGGGCGACGACGGGGAAGAGTGAGGTGACAGGGGGACCGGCGGCCGCTCAGGCGGATCCTGCCCCTGGGAGAGCGACGGTGAACGGCAGCAGCGCCACCGTGATGTTGTCGTGGCCTCCGCCGTCGAGGGCGTGGCCGACCAGGGCCTGCGCGGCGGCCAGCGAGCGGCCCGCCGCGTCCGGCGGGACGACCCTCGCCATGTCCTCGGCGCCCTCCGCGTAGTTCCAGAGGCCGTCGGTGCAGACCACGACCACCCCGGAGCGGTCCGGCTTGAACGCGGCGGTGTGCGGGTCCAGTTCGTACGCGTCGGCGCCCAGCCAGCCGGTGATCGCGTGGGCGCGCTCGTCCGCGTACGCCTCGGCCTCGTTCATCAGGCCCGCCGCGACCATCTGGGCGGCCCACGAGTCGTCCTCGGTGAGCCGCGCGGACGGGGTGGTGCGGTCGTCCGGCACCCAGTAGACGCGGCTGTCCCCGACCCAGCCGACGACGAGCAGGCCGTCGGCGACGACGGAGCCGACGATCGTGCAGGCCGGCGAGTTCCGGTGGGGGTCGTGCTCGGCCCCGTCCGGGCCGGGCTCCTCCGCGAGGGAGTTGACGGCCTCGGCGGCGGCGACGATCGCCTCGTGCATCGCCTGCTGCGGGTGGATGCCGCGGGGCAGCGCGGCGAGCAGCGCCGCGCCGGCCGCCCGCGCCGCGGCGGCGGAGGCCTCGTCGGGGCGGGTCGCCGAGGAGACGCCGTCGCAGACGATCGCGAACGTGGCGGGGGAGCCGTCGGGGAGGGTGGTCGCCGAGACGGCGAACGCGTCCTCGTTGCGGTGGTGGCGCAGGCCCCGGTCGCTGACCGCGGCGACGGTGTCGAGCTCCTGCTCCATGTGGTCCCGCTCGCGCGGCTGCGCGTGCCCGCAGTTCTCGCAGTACCCGTCGGTGTCCACCCGTCCGGCCCGGCAGGCCACGCACAACGCCGCCGCGGCCGAGTCGGGGGCGGGGGAGGGCGGGGTCGCGGGCGGTTGAGCGGGCACCGGCGGCTGTGCGGCCTGGGCCTGGGCCTGTGTCTGTGCCTGAGTCTGGGCCTGGGCCTGGGGCGGGTCCACCTGCACCGCGGTACGGGGGTCGGGGGCGGCGAGCTCGAAGTCCCCGCCCGGCGCGGGCGTGCCCGCCGGCACCGGGCCGTCCGTGCGGACCGCCATGGTGGGCAGGTCACGGCCGCCGGAGTCGGTGCCCGGCAGGTCGCCGGGGTGCTGGGTCGCCGTCGAGAGCGAACCGGCCTCCCGGGGCGGGGCGGCCGGCCAGTCGACGGGGGCGACGATCGCCACGGTCGGGCGGTCCGGCTCCGCCTCGGCCGCCGGGACGGCCGTCAGGTCGTAGCCGCACGCCCCGCAGAACCGGTCACCCGAGTCCAGCGGCTCCGCGCAGCCCGGGCAGGCGGCGAGTCCGTGCGACGGCTTCGGCTTCGGCTTCTGGGACATCCTCACACCCACGTCCGGGGGCGGAAGCGGTTGGCCCGCTCCACCAGTTCGATCCTCTCCTCGCCCCGCTGGGCGAGCCGGGCGAGCGCCCGGTACGAGCGTTCGAGGCCGAAGCGCAGTCCGCGCTCGTCCAGTTCACTCCCGAGCAGCAGCGCACCGCCGCCCGGTGCCGCACCGGGACTCCCGGAGAGTACCCAGTCGAGGGCCGTCCCGAGGACCTCCGTCGACAACTGCTCCCGGCGGACCGCGTCGAGACCGAAGCCCTGGAGCGCGGAGACCTGCGCCGCGGCGGCCGTCAGTTCGGCGCCGAGCGGCTCGTGCGCCGGGCGCCGCCGGAGCCGCGCCCGCACGGCCGCGACCCGGGCCGCCGTGTAGTGGATCGAGGCCTCCGGCACGGACTCCAGGGTCCGTACGGCTCCGGCGCGGTCGCCCGCCGCGAGCTGCACGCGGGCGAGCCCGAAGGCCGCGCTGACGAAGCTCGGGTCGGTGGCCCACACGAGCCGGTAGTACTCCGCGGCGTTGTCCAGCTGGCCGAGGACCTCGGCGCAGATCCCGAGCGCCAGCTTCGGCGCCGGCTCTCCGGGGAAGGCGTCGTAGATCGCGTCGAAGGCGAGCGCCGCGTGCTCGTGGTCCCCGGTCACCAGCGAGGTCACGCCCCGGTACCAGACCACCCGCCAGTCGTCCGGGTCCCGCTCCTCCAGCGCCGCGAGGGTCCGTACGGCGGTGGGCGCGTCGCCCAGCTCCAGGTGGGCCCGCAGCGTGCGCAGCCGCAGTTCGGTGGAGGGAGCGGGCGCGGCCTGGAGCGCGCCGAGCAGTTCGGCGGGGGCGGCGGCCAGCAGACCGGCGAGGAACCCGGCGTTCGGGTCGCCCGTGTCGACGCGCGGCACGGGCAGCGCGAGCCCGGTGGCGGACGCGTCGACCACCGCGAGCAACCACCCGAGCCCGGGCCCGGCGGCGCCCCCGGGCCCGGCCACGGCCGGAGCCGTACCCGGAGCCGTACCCGTAGCCGGAAGAGTCTTTCGCTCACCGCCCCGCCTCCCGGCACCCTTCCGGGCCCCGAGCAGCGACACGTCCTCCGTCAGTTCGGCGAACAGCGCGGTGTCCGTCACCCGGACCTCCGTGCCGAACAGCGTCGAGAGCGCGGGACGCGGACGCCCCGACTGGACCGCCACCACCTCCCGCAGGACGCCCGTCAGCTGCTCCGCCATCTCCTGCGCGGAGGAGAACCGCCGCGCCGGGTCCGGATCCGTGGCGCGGATCAGGAGGCGGTAGAACGACTCGTACGTCCGGAAGACCGCGATGTGCTCCGGGTCGGGCAGCGAGTCCACGAACACGTTCGTGTAGCCCTGGAAGTCGAACGTCATCACGGCCAGCGTCCGCGCCACCGTGTACAGGTCACTGGCCACCGACGGGCCGACCTCGGCCACCTCCGGCGCCTGGTAGCCGACCGTGCCGTAGATCGCCGACTCGTCGTCGTCCATCCGTCGGACCGCGCCCATGTCGATGAGCTTCAGCTGGTCCTCGCTCTGGATGGCGTTGTCGACCTTGAAGTCGCAGTACAACAGGTTCCGGCTGTGCAGATGGCCGAGTGCCTCCAGGGCCTCGATCCCGTACGCGCAGGCCTGCTCCACCGGCAGCGGGTCGCGCCGGCCGTCCGGGGTCCGCCGGTCGTTGGCGATCTCCTTGAGCGACTTGCCGCCGACGTACTCCATGACGATGTAGCCGTCCATGGAGCCGGTGCGCTGGTCGAGGTGCTCGACGAAGTTGTAGATCCGGACGATGTTGGAGTGCTCGATCTCGGCGAGGAAGCGGCGCTCCGAGATGGCCGCGGCCATCGCGTCCTGGTCGCCGGTGTCGAGCAGGCCCTTGAGCACCACCCACCGGTCGGAGACCGCCCGGTCGACGGCGAGGTAGACCCAGCCGAGACCGCCGTGCGCGAGGCAGCCCGCGACCTCGTACTGGCCGTGGACGATGTCCCCGCCGGTCAGCTTCGGCACGAAGGAGTACGGGTGCCCGCACTTGGTGCAGAAGCCCTCCGTACGGCCCGGCCGGTCACCGCGCGAACGGCCCACCTGCGCACCGCAGTCGGAACGGGAGCAGAAACGCTTCCGCTCCGGCACCTCCGGGTTCTCCATCACCGCGCCCCGCGGGTCGGGACGCGGCACCTCCGGGATCGTCACCAGGCCCGCGCCCAGCCGGTTCCGGGCGGACTGCCCGGTCGACGTGCCCGAGCTGCGCACCGACACCGAGCGGCCCCCGGAGGCACCGGAGAGCGAGCGCGAGAGACGGCCGGAGACCGAACGGCGGGACGTCGACGAGCGGGACGAACGCGACGAGGCGCGCGAGGACGCCCGCGAGCTCCGCGAGGAGCTCGAATCGGGCCCGCCGATACCGCCCGTACCGGCTCCTCTGCCGGGTACGGCCATGCCGGTCGGCGTCGAACCGATCAGCCCGCCGGGCGCGACGACCGGGGCGAGCCCGCAGGTGTCGCAGTACAGCTCGCCGGCTCCCATGTCCTCGTACGAACCCTCGCACGAGGGACGCTGACAGCTCCCCACACCCGTCTCCCCGCTCACCACTGTCGTCCTCCGGCATCTCTCGGGCCGGACAGTACGTCCGCCGCGGCCTGCTGATAGCGCAGCACGGCCTGCTCCGCGACCCGCAGGTCGCAGGGCGCGCTCCACAGCATCCGGCGTGCCGCGTCGTACCGCTCGATGAGCAGCGGATCCTCCGCCGCCCCCAGCCGCGCCACCTTCGCCTTGTACGCGTCGAGCCGGCCGCGCAGCTCCGCCCGGACCGCGAGCGGCGCCGTGACCGCGGTCAGCGACTCCCGGGCCCGCATCAACTCGTCCTCCGCCTCCCGCTCCAGGGACTCCAGGAGCGGGGAGAGCCGGTGCCACTGCTGGTGCCTGCGGTACTCCGCGGCGGCCGCGAGCCGCTCCTGGAGCGCCGTCGGCGGCCCACTGACGGCCGGCACCTCGGAGGCGGCGATCTTCGCGAGGACCTCGCCGCGCGCCGACCGCGCCTCGGTGAGCGTCCGGTCCGCGCGGGACAGCACGTCCCGCAGCCGCAGCAGCCGGTCCTCGGAGTCCTGCCGGACCGCGAGGACCGCCTCGATCTCGCGCCGGATGTCCTCCAGAGCCAGGGCCGCCCGGTCGTACCGCGCGGTGTCCGGCCGCCCTCCGCCGGGCGCCGAACTGCCCGCGGCGGGCCGCCAGAAGGCGAGCGGATCGGTCACGACCTGCGAGCGCAGCGCGGTCAGCTCGGCCGTGATGTCCTCCAGCTCGTCACCGGCCGGGTGCTCCCCGGGCCGCACGCCGACCGAGTGCGCGAGCGAGCGCGTCCGGCCCAGCTCCGCGGCGAGCAGGTCTATCCGGGCGGGCAGCGCCGACCAGACGGCGTCGGCGGTGACCACCACGTCGAGCGAGGAGGCGTACAGCTCGTTCATCCGGCGGACGAGCCCTTCGAGCGTGAACCGCTCGGAGAGCAGGCCCTGTTCGCCCGCCCCGCCCGCGACGAGGACGCTCTCGCCGCGCAGCCGGTCGGTCAGCTCCACGAGCTCGTCCCGGCCGGGCCAGCGCCGCCGCGTCCGTATTCCACGGGCGTCGCGCAGGGCGCCCGTGTACACGTCGAAGCAGGTCCAGAGCAGGGTGATGGTCCGCTCGGCTGCCGCCCAGCGGTCCCGGGTCGTGCCGGTCAGCGCGGCCCCTTCGAGCAGCCTGCGGCCCGCGTGGTCCTGGAGGGCGAGGAGCGAGTCCTCGATCGCCTTGTGCTCGGCACCGAGCCGTGCCAGCGCACGGTCCGCCTCGTCCCGGTCCATCACCGGACCGGGAGGTCCCGTGACGCCCATCGATCACCTCTTCCGCCGCGTGTCCAGCGGCTGCTCGCGGGGGCTGCCGGCCGGGTCACTTGTACACGGGTTCGGGCGGCCCGGATATCCCGGGCAGGTCCGCCTTGAGCCAGTGGTCGTACGCCTGCTTCCAGGGCCCGTTCCGGTAGTCCACGAGGACCTTGTTGACCCGGCGGACCAGGTCGTCGTTCCCCAGCTTCGCGGCCACCCCGTAGTACTCCGTGGTGAACGGCTTGCCCTTCAGTTCGACCGCCGGGTCCTGGGCGGCCTGGCCGGCCGCGAGCGCGTTGTCGGTGACGACCGCGTCGACCTCGCCGAGCTGGAGCCTGGCCAGACAGTCCAGCTGGTTGGGGACGGTCAGCAGGTCCTTGTCGTCCTTCGTGCCGTCGGCCTCGTCCTTGAAGACCGCGCCGAACGAGTTCTTCTCCAGCTCCTCGTAGGCCGTGGACCCCTCGGCGGTGCAGATCCGCTTGCCGCGCAGCGAGGAGTCGTAGCCGGTGATGCCGTGGTCGAGCTTGGCCGCGAGGACCTGCTGCCCGGCCTGGAAGTAGGCGGTGGAGAAGGCGACCTGCTGGATCCGCTTGCAGTTGATCGTCATCGTGCGCACGACGAGGTCGACCTTGCCGCTGTCCAGGGCGGCGATCCGCTGGTTCGTCGGGATCGCCCGGAAGATCACGGCCTTGTCGTCGCCGAGGATGTCCCGTGCGATGGCCCGGGCCAGATCGATGTCGAAGCCCTCCAGCGCGCGGTTCTCCGGGTTCCGGTAGCCCCAGCGGTAGCTGGACTGGTCGACGCCGACGACGAGCTTCCCGCGCGCCTTGATCGCCTGGATCGAGGGACCGTCCACCGCGTCGGGCCGGAGCGATGCCTCCGGGTTCTCACAGGTGTCGGCCGCGGCCTGGACGCCGACCTGCACCCCGGTGCCCACACCGGGGCCGGGACCGGTCGTCCCGGGCACGGCCTCGGCGCCGCTCCCGTCGTGTGCCAGCGGCAGCAGCGTCAGCGAGGCGGTGAGCCCGCAGGCCACGGCCATGGCGGCGACCCCGCCCCAGCCACGCAGCCGCTGTGCGGCCCGCCGCACCAGCGGGTCCGTGCCGTTCGGCATCCCGCCCCCTCTCACCGGTACTCCGACAGTCTGCGGTTGATACCGAGCACGGCGCCGGCCGCGCCCAGGATCCCGAGCGCCGCCGCGCCCAGCGGCAGCGCCGTCAGCGCGCCCCTGGCGTCGTCGGCGGAGCGGGTGAACTCGGCCTGCTCGTGGGCGAGGGCCCGCTCCAGGGCCGCGTCGACCTGGTCGAAGGACTGGCCCGTCGTCTCCTTGGCGCCGACGATCAGGCTCAGCGCGCCCTCGAAGTTTCCGCCCTCGTCCTCGGCGCGGGCCGCCTTGTGGCGCTTCTGCCACTCGCCGGTACGCGACGCCGCCTCGTCCACCGGGGAGCGCCCGGCGTCGTCGTCGGCGAGCTCCCTCGCCGAGGCGAGCGCGGTCGTCAGGGCGGTCATGCTCGCCGCGTAGTCCGCCTCGTACTTGTCGTTCTTGCCGTCCTCCGTGAGGACGGCGCCCCGGGCGACCAGGGTGAGGTTCTCGTTGGCGCGGGCCGTGAGCGAGCTGATCCGGGCCTCGTTGAGGAGCTGGAGGGACTCCTGCCCGTGTGCCCGGGCGGCGTTCAGCTCGGCCCGCACGACGGTGTGCGCGGCGAGGAGCCAGACCAGGACGACCAGCGAGGCGGCGGTGGCGGCGAGGAGGCCCTGGTTGAACACCCGGTGGGTGCGGGCGTAGTTGCGGCGCTGCGCCCAGGCCAGCGCGGCGAGGGCCACCAGGCCGAGCGCGAGCGACAGGAAGGGCCAGGTGCGGGCGGAGTCGTCGTCCTCGTGGAGCCGACGGGTCTCCGCCGCGTACAGCCGCTCGGCGGCGGGCAGCAGCTCGGTGGTCATCTGCTGGTTCGCGTACCGCAGATAGGCCCCGCCGAGCGGCAGGCCCTGCCGGTTGGCGGCCCGGGCGCGCTCTATCAGGCCCGTGTAGCGCGGCAGCTGTTCGTTGAGCGTGGTGATCTCGCGGGCCGACGCGCTCGAGACCTCGGTGTTCGCCGCGGCCTTCACGAGGAGCCGGGCCGCGGTGGCGATGTCCTCGTCGTACCGCTCGCGGGACTCCGCGGGCTCCAGGGTGCCCGCGAGGAAGCCGCTGGCGGCGGTCGTGTCCGCGTCGGCGAGGGAGCGGTAGACGGCGGCGGCGTCGGCGCTCAGCGGCTGGCTGCGGCTGACCACGTCGTCGGCGGAGGAGCCGCGGTCGGTGACTTCGAGGGCGGTGACCGCCCCGAACGCGACGACGAGCAGCGCGAGTACGGCCCCGAGGATCTGGAGACGGCCGGGCTCGGTCGTCGCGGCCTCACGGAGTCGCTCGCGCCCCACGGCCCAGGCCCCGCGCCCCGCGGGAGGGCCGCCGGCGGGCGCGGCCGACGGCTGCGCCGGCACCGTGCCCGGGCGCGCCGGTGCGGGCGGCGTGGCCTGCGCCGTCGCCGGGGCGGCGGGCGCGTTCGGCGGGTATGTCACTTGACCTCCCCCTGGGTCGCTGACGTCGGTCCGTCCGGCCAGCAGTATGGCCTCAGAGGCCTGCCCGCACACCGGGATTGACGCGATCTTGTTCTTATCGTGCCTCATGCCCCCGGCACATCCGCAGGTGAACCCCCTCACCTTGAATACGTCCCCCGGCGGCGATCGGTTCCCTTTCGGACATCGCTCGAAGGAGTGAACATGCGTGCGGGGCGCCTCTTCGGAGAGAAGAACCGCCCCGCACTCACGCCCCTCAGGCCCCGTAGTGCTCCCGCAGCCGGGCGGCCGCCGCCGGAGCCGCCGCCACCTCGTCCAAGGCGAGGAGCCCGGCCCCGAGGACCGGCGGCGCGGTGACGAAGCCGATCGTCGCCTTGGGCGCCCGGACGCCGAGGAGTTCGACGATCCGGTCCTCCAACTGCGGATGACGCGCGGCGAGGACACTGCCGCCGAGCATCACCGGAGCCTCCTCGTCGAGCAGCCCGAGCCGCCCGAGCGCCACCGCCGACAGGGCGGCGACCTCCTCGGCCAGCCGGTGCACGAGCGCCAGCGCGACCGGGTCGCCCGCCGCGCTCACCCGGAACAGCACCGGCGTCAGCTCGTGCCGCCGCTCGAACGGGATCCGGCCCAGGTGCAGCGCCTCGATCAGCGCGTACATCGTCTCCAGACCGAAGTGCGCGGGCAGCGCGTGCGCCAGCTCGGTCGGCTCGCCGCGCCCGTCCTCGGCACGCGCCGCGAACCAGAGCGCCTCCTCGGCCATGGCGCTGCCGCCGCCCCAGTCCCCGGAGATCTTGCCGATCGCGGGGAAGCGCGCGGTCCGCCCGTCCGGCGTCATGCCGACACAGTTGATCCCCGCGCCGCACACCACCGCCACGCCCCGCGGCTCGTCGAGACCGGCCCGCAGGATGGCGAAGGTGTCGTTGTGCACCCGCACGGACCGGCTCCAGCCACGGGCCACCAGCGCGGCCAGCAACTCGGCCTCCTCGACGGGCAGATCGGCGTTCGCGAGACAGGCCGCGACGTGCGCGAAGGACGGCGGAAGGCCGGTGCCTCGGGCTCCTTCCCACGCCCGCCCGACGATCTCCGCGAGCGCGTCGACCGCCGCCTTCACCCCCACCAGCGGGGGCTGGAAGCCGCCGCCGCGCGCCGCGCCGAGGACCGTGCCGTCCTCGGCGACGACGGCGACGTCGGTCTTGCTGTTGCCGGCGTCGATGGCCAGCAGCGTTCCGGTCAGGCCCACGCGAGGTGCTCCCGGTTGTGCGCGAGCAGCCGGTCCGTGAGGCCCTCGGCGTACGCGTACTGCCCGACCAGCGGGTGCGCGAGCAGCGCCTTGAACACCCGGTCGCGGCCACCGCGCAGCGCGGCCTCCAGGGCCAGGTCCTCGTAGGCCGTGACGTTCGCGATCAGCCCGGCGTACAGCGGGTCCACGGGCGCGACCGGCAGCGGCGCCGCACCGTCCCGGCCCACCGCCGCCTGCGTCTCGATGACGGCGTCGTCCGGCAGGAACGGCAGCGTGCCGTTGTTGTACGTGTTCACCACCTGGTACGGCGAACCCCCGCCGCCCAGCAGGGAGGCGGCCAGGTCCACGGCCGCCTCCGAGTAGAAGGCGCCGCCGCGCTTGCCGAGCAGCGCCGGCTTCTCGTCGAGCGCCGGATCCCCGTACATCTCCAGGAGTTCCTTCTCCATCGCCGCGACCTCGGCGGCCCGCGAGGGCTTGGTGCCGAGCTCGCGCACCACCTCGTCGTGCGCGTAGAAGTACCGCAGGTAGTACGAGGGGACGACGCCGAAGCGGTCCATGACCAGGCGCGGCAGGTGCAGGTCGCCGGCGATGGTGTCGCCGTGCTCGGCGAGCAGCCGCGGCAGCACGTTCTCGCCGTCGGGACCGCCGAGCCGTACGCCCGTCTCCCACGTCAGGTGGTTGAGCCCGACGTGGTCGAGGTGGATCGCGGACGGGGCCACGTCGAGGAGCTTCGCGAACTTCCGCTGGAAGCCGATGGCCACGTTGCACAGGCCGACGGCCTTGTGCCCGGCCTGGAGCAGCGCGCGCGTGACGATGCCGACGGGGTTGGTGAAGTCGATGATCCAGGCGTCCGGGTTGGTGCGCCGGACGCGCTCGGCGATGTCCAGGACCACCGGGACGGTCCGCAGCGCCTTGGCGAGGCCGCCGGCGCCGGTGGTCTCCTGGCCGACGCAGCCGCACTCCAGCGGCCAGGTCTCGTCCTGGTTCCGGGCGGCCTGCCCGCCGACCCGCAGCTGGAGCAGGACGGCGTCGGCGCCCTCGACGCCGGCGTCCAGGTCGGAGGTGGTGACGATCTTCCCGGTGTGGCCCTGCTTGGCGAAGATGCGCCGGGCGAGCCCGCCGACGAGTTCGAGCCGCTCGGCGGCCGGGTCGACGAGGACGAGTTCGGTGATGGGCAGGGTGTCGCGCAACCGCGCGAATCCGTCGATCAGTTCGGGGGTGTAGGTGGAGCCGCCCCCCACGACAGCGAGCTTCATGTGTGATTCAGCCCTTCACTCCGGTCAGTGTGACTCCCTCGACGAACGCCTTCTGGGCGAAGAAGAAGACGAGGATCACAGGGGCCATGACCAGGACGGTCGCGGCCATGGTCAGATTCCAGTCGGTGTGGTGCGCGCCCTTGAAGGACTCCAGGCCGTAACTCAGCGTCCAGGCCCCGGGGTTCTCGGAGGCGTAGATCTGCGGCCCGAAGTAGTCGTTCCAGCAGTAGAAGAACTGGAACAGGGCGACGGCGGCGATGCCGGGCCTGGCCATCGGCAGCACGATGCGTATCAGGGTGCGGAACTCGCCGCAGCCGTCGATCCGCGCGGCCTCGATGTACTCGTTCGGGATCGTCAGCAGGAACTGGCGCAGCAGGAAGATGGCGAAGGCGTCGCCGAAGGCCAGCGGGATGATCAGCGGCCACAGCGTGCCGGAGAGGTCCATCTGCTTGGCCCAGAACAGGTACATGGGGATGATCACGACCTGCGGCGGCAGCATCATCATCGAGATGACGAGCAGCAGCGACAGGTGCCGGCCGCGGAAGCGGAACTTGGCGAGCGCGTACGCCACGGGGATCGAGGACACCACGACGAGGGCGGTGCCGAGCCCGGCGTAGAGCAGCGAGTTCCTCCACCAGGTGAGGAAGCCCTCGGACTCGAAGACCCGGACGTAGTTGTCCCAGTGCCAGGAGTTCGGGGTGAGGTCGCGGGTCAGCGCCTGCTGGTCGCTCATCAGGGACGTCAGGAAGACGAAGACGAACGGCAGCACGAAGAACAGGGCCGCGGCGATGCCGAGCGAGTGGACGGCGATCCAGTGCAGGAGCGCCTTGCGGCGGGCCGTCCTCTCGGCGGCGGAGGGCGGTCCGGCGTTCCCGGTGGACGACGTGCCCGCGGGGCGGTCGAGGGTGGATACGGGGGTGGTCATGGTTCAGTCACCCGAGCCGATCAGGCCGCCGCGACGGCGCATGAGCAGCGCGGTGCAGGCCATGGAGAGGGCGAACAGGACGAGGGCCACGACGCAGGCGGCGCCGTAGTCGAAGCGGCCGAAGCCGAGGGTGTAGACCAGCTGCGGCAGGGTCAGCGTGGAGTCGTCCGGATAGCCCGGCTCGAAGGTCTGGCCGGAGCCGCCCATCACCCCCGAGGCGACCTTCGCGGCCACGATCGGCTGGGTGTAGTACTGCATCGCGCCGATGATCCCGGTGACGACCGCGAAGAGCACGATCGGCGAGATGTTCGGCAGCGTGACGAAGCGGAAACGCTGCCAGGACGAGACCCCGTCCAGCTCCGCCGCCTCGTACTGCTCCTTCGGTACGTCGAGCAGCGCGGCCATGAAGATGACCATGAGGTCCCCGACGCCCCACACGGCGAGGACGGTCAGCGCGGGCTTGGCCCAGGCGGCGTCGTTGAACCAGGAGGGCGCGGGGACGCCGACGGCCTCCAGGAACGAGTTGACCGGTCCCGTACCGGGGTTGAGCAGGAAGACGAAGGCCAGCGTGGCGGCGACCGGCGGGGCCAGGTACGGCAGGTAGAAGAGGGTGCGGAAGACTCCGGCGCCCGTCTTGATCTTGGTGATGAGGAGGCCGACGCCGAGGCCGAAGACCACCCGGCAGGCGACCATGACGACCGCGAGCCAGAGGGTGTTCTGCATCGCCGGCCAGAACTTCGGCATGTCGGAGAAGACGTACGTCCAGTTGTCCAGGCCCCGCCAGGTCGGCGGGTTGATCCCGTCGTACTTCATCAGGGAGAAGTAGACGGTCGAGACGAGCGGGTACGCGAAGAAGACGCTGAAGCCGATCAGCCAGGGCGACATGAACGCCGCGGTGCGAAGCGCGTTGCGCACGCGCTTCGCCCGCAGCGCCGCCCGGCGCCCCTCGTGCAGGGTGTCGGTGGACATGAGGTTCCGGTCCCTGGTCCTACTTCGCCTGCGCGATGTCGCGGTCGATCTGGGCCGCGGTGTCCGCGAGCCCCTTCTTCAGGTCCGGGACCTGGCCCTTCTCGTACTTCTGGGCGAAGTCCTGGAAGGTGTCCTGGTACGTGGAGCCGTTCACCGCGCCGTCGGAGGTGGAGGACTCGGGGTGCTGGGCGATGTCCAGGAAGACCTTGAAGTTCTTGTCGGCCTTGAGGTTCGGGGACTTCAGGGCCTCCAGGGTGGAGGGGACGTTGCCGATGTCGTTGGCGAAGCTCACCACGGCCTCGGTGTCCATGGTCATGTACTTGACCAGCTCCCAGGCGGCGTTCTGCTTCGTGCTCTGGGGGGCGATGCCCATGATCGTGCCGGACAGGTAGCCCTTGCCGTACTCGGCGACCTCGTCGTCCGCGACCGGCAGGGGCGCGACGCCGACCTCGAAGTCGGCCTTGGCGTCCTTGAGGAAGTTCAGCCGCCACTCGCCGTCCAGCTGCATCGCGACCTGGCCGGTGTGGAAGGGGTGCTTGGCGCCCCACTCGTCGCCGAAGGTGGTGCGGTACTTGTCCAGCTTCGCGAACCCGCCCAGGCCGTCGACCAGCGACTTCTGGTAGCTCAGCATCTTCGCGAAGCCGGGGTCCCTGGCGAGGTTCGACTTGCCGCTCTCGTCGAAGTACGTGTGGTTCCACTGGGACATGTAGTGGCTCGGGACGGTCTCGTAGCCGAGGTAGTTCGGCATGAAGCCGAGCTGCTCGTAGCTGTCGCCCTTGGCCTTGGTGAGCGTCTTGGCGACCTTGGCGAACTCGGACCAGGTCTTCGGCGGGGCCTCGGGGTCGAGGCCGGCCGCCTTGAAGGCGTCCTTGTTGTAGTAGAGCCCGTAGGCGTCCGAGAGCAGCGGCAGCGTGCAGCGCTTGCCCTCGAACTGGGTGTAGTCCTGGAGGACCTTCGAGAAGGTCTTGTCCAGGTCGACCTTGTCCTTCTCCAGGAAGGGCTTCAGGTCCGCGAAGGCGCCGGTGTGGCAGAACTTGCCGACGTTCGAGGTGGTGAAGGAGGCGGCCACGTCCGGCCCGTTCGAACCGCCCGCGCGGAGTGCCTGGCTGAGCTTGTCGTCGGCGATGTCGCCGACGAGCTTCACCTTGATGTTCGGGTGGGCCTTCTCGAAGCGGGCCACGTTGCTCTTGATCGCCGCGACCTCGGAGGGCGCCGACCAGCCGTGCCAGAAGGTGATCGTGGTCTTGGCGTTCGGGTCGTCGCTCGCCTTGTTCTCGGTGGAGCCCGTACAGGCGGAGGCGAAGAGGGCGATCGAGGCGGTGGCGGCGAGCGCGGCGGCTGCTCTGCGCGGACGTGCGGGCATGACGGTGTCTCCCTGTGGCGGAGGGCTTACGGGATGGGGTGAGAGGCGGGGCGGGTCGGGGGTCGGCGCGAGTGTGGGTCGGCGCGGGGTGTGGTCAGCGCGAGGTGTCGAAGACCTCGTCGCGCGTGGTCGCGAGGGCGCTTTCGAGGGCGCCGCGCAGCACCGGGTGCCGGGGTACGGCGGCGAGGACGAGCCGCGGACGGGAGGCCGCGAGCTCGGCGAGCTCGGACTGGACGCGGGCGCGGAGGGGTTCGCCGCCGGCGACGAGGACGTCACCGGAGAGCACGATCAGTTCGGGGTCGAGGACGGCGACGATCGAGGCGAGGCCGGTGGCGACGCGCTCGGCGTACCGGTCGAGCAGCTCCGCGTACCGGGGGTCGTCCCCGTGGGTCTCGGCGGCCCGGGACAGCAGGCCGCTCGCGACCGGTACGTACGGCTGGTCGGGGGTCTCGATCCCGGCGGCGCGGGCGATCCGGGGGACGGACTGGACGCCGGCGAGCTCCTGGAAGCCACCGGAGTTGGCCTTGGTGACCTGCCGGACCAGCGGGGTGCCGGGGACGGGCAGGAAGCCGACCTCGCCGGCGCCGCCGGTGAATCCGCGGTGCAGCCGCCCGCCGAGGACGAGGGCGGCTCCCATGCCCGCCTCGTTCCACAGCAGGGCGAAGTCGGCGTGGCCGCGGGCGGCGCCCACGCGCTGTTCGGCGATGGCGACGAGGTTGACGTCGTTCTCGTACTCGAAGGGCATGGGCAGGGCGGCGGCCAGCTCCTCCAGGAGGGTGGGGGAGTGCCAGCCGGGCAGGTGGGAGGCGTACCGCAGCCGTCCGGTGGCCGGGTCGAAGGCACCGGGGGTGCCGATGACCAGGCGCCGCACGTCGTCGGGGGCGATTCCGGCCGCCTTGACGGCCCCGTCGAGGGCGTCGGTGACCTGGTGGACGACGCCGGTGGCGGTACGGCCGGGGGTGCGGAGCTCGTACTCGCCGACGATCTCGCCGGTGACGTCGGCGACGGCGGCGTGGATGCGGTGCTCGTTGACGTCGAGCCCGGCGGCGTACGCGGCCCGCGCGTTCACCGCGTAGAGCTGGGCGTTGGGTCCTGGCCGGCCTTCGGTGGTGCCGGTGGCGACGACGAGCCCGGCGGCTTCGAGCCGGGCGAGCAGCTGGGAGGCGGTCGGCTTGGACAGGCCGGTGAGCTTGCCGATCCGGGTCCGCGAGAGCGGTCCGTGTTCGAGGAGCAGGTCCAGGGCTGCCCGGTCGTTCATGGCTCGCAGCACGCGCGGTGTGCCGGGGGTTCCCGGGGTCGTACCGGCCATGAGGGGTGCACCTGCCCTTCGGAGCTGATCGGGTACCGGCCATTCTGCTGCCCTGCCGGGGACCGCGTCCTTCCACACTGTTAGGAAAGTTTCCTATTCGGTGGGAGGAAAATAAGGCGCCCGTCACCGGAGCGTCAAGACCCGGGAACGCACGACGCCCCCGAAGGCAACCAAAGCGTTACCTGCGGGGGCGTCCGCCCGTACGTACTGCCGCGCGCTACTTGGTGAGGTCCGTCCTCGGCAGCGGGGTCGCCGCCGCCGACTGCGGCGAGGTCGCCGAGGAGAAGGCCGACGGGGCCGCCATGCCCGCCGTCGGGTCGGCCGCGGACTCCTCGGCCTGGGCCGGGACTCCGCCCACGATCCGGATGCCGGCCGCGTCCAGGCCCTGCTTGATGCGCCAGCGCAGCTCGCGCTCCACGCCCAGCGCCTTGCCCGGCATCGTCTTCGCCGAGACCCGGACGGTCATCGAGTCGAGCAGCACCTCGTTCAGACCGAGCACCTCGACCGGCCCCCACAGGCGCTCGTTCCACGGCTCTTCCTTGGTCATGGAATCCGCCGCCTCGGTGATCACCGACCGCACCCGCTCCAGGTCCTCCGTCGGCTTGACGGTCACGTCCACGCCCGCCGTCGCCCAGCCCTGGCTGAGGTTGCCGATCCGCTTGATCTCGCCGTTGCGCACGTACCAGATCTCGCCGTCCACGCCCCGGAGCTTGGTCACCCGCAGGCCCACCTCGACGACCTCGCCGGAGGCCACGCCCGCGTCGACCGAGTCACCGACCCCGTACTGGTCCTCCAGGATCATGAAGACGCCGGACAGGAAGTCCGTCACCAGGTTCCGGGCGCCGAAGCCGATCGCGACACCGGCCACACCGGCCGAGGCGAGCAGTGGCGCCAGATCGATCTTGAAGGCGCCGAGGATCATCAGCCCCGCCGTGCCCAGTATCAGGAACGACGCGACCGAGCGCAGCACCGAACCGATCGCCTCCGAGCGCTGCCGCCGCCGCTCGGTGTTGACGAGGAGGCCGCCGAGCGCCGTCCCCTCCACCGCCTGCGCCGAACGGTTCATCCGCTCGATGAGCTTCGTCAGGGCGCGGCGGACGGCCATCCGCAGCAGGAGCGCGACGACCAGGATCAGCAGGATGCGGAGTCCGGTGTTCAGCCAGGTGGACCAGTTCTCCTCCACCCAGCTCGCCGCGTTCGTGGCCTTCTCCGCCGCCTCGTCCAGGGTCACCGGCATGGGTTCGGGTTCGGTGGCAGCCGCTAGGGCGGACCAAGACACGGGGGAACCTCCAGGCATCGCGTACGCAGACCATCCACACTAACGGGGCATCGGACGTGGTCCTGTTGCCGTGTTCGAGGGAGAGACGGACCTCACCTGGGCACGTACTCGGAGAGATGCCGATGTGGTCGAGAACACCCCGGGCCCGTCACCCCGATTCCGGTACGTGGTGGCGTTCCGACCAGGCATGAGGAGAGACTGAGAGCAGTTCGTCCCGGCGCGAGCCACGCGCCGCCGGCGCCATTGGAGGCATCCGTGCCGCATGTCCTGGTCCTCAACGCGTCGTACGAGCCCCTCGGCGTCGTACCGCTCCGCCGCGCACTCGTCCTCGTACTGGAGAACAAGGCTCTCTGCCTCGAGGAGTCCGGCGCCTTCCTGCACAGCGAGACCCAAGTCCTGCCCGCGCCGAGCGTGGTGCGACTGAAGCGCTTCGTGCGGGTCCCCTACCGGGGGCCCGTTCCCTTGACCCGCAGAGCCCTCTTCGCCCGCGACGGCGGGCGCTGCATGTACTGCGGGGGCGTCGCGACCAGCGTCGACCACGTCATCCCGCGCAGCAGAGGGGGCACGCACGCCTGGGAGAACGTGGTGGCGGCCTGCCGTCGCTGCAACCACGTCAAGGCCGACCGGCACCTGCGCGAGATCGGCTGGCGGCTGCGGCACCAACCGGCCCCGCCGACCGGCCTGGCCTGGCGGATCATCGGGACCGGACACCGGGACCCCCGCTGGCTGCCCTACCTCCAGCCGTACGGTGCCGAGGACGTGATGGCCCGGATCGACTCCGTCGCGGACGCCCCAGTGGGGGCGCTGACGACGGGTTGAGCCGGGCCTTTCGCGTACCCGGGGCGTACGGGAGGCCTTTCGCGTACGGGGACGGGGCACCCGTCAGGGGGTGTCCTGCTCCTCGGGCGTGCCCTCAGGCCGCTGGGGTGCGCCCTCGGGGCGCGCGGCGGGGTCCTCCGGCTCCTCGGGCGTGCCTTCCGGCTTCTCGGGCGTCTGCGTCCCGGGCTTCTTCGGCGGGTCCTGCGGGGCCACCGCATAGGTCTCCACCGACCAGAGGGAGTAGCCGTACGGCGTCGCCCGCGTCTCCCCCTGTATCCGCAGGAAGCGCGTGTCCGCCGCGTCCATGCGGACCGACTCCCGGCCGCCCCGCCCGTCCGCGACGGTCGCCGCGGTGCGCCAGACGCGGCCGTCGGCCGAGACCTGGACGCGGTAGCGGGAGGCGTACGCGTCCTGCCAGTGCAGCACGACCTGGCCTATCCGCGCGGGCTCGGCCAGTTCCAGCTGCCACCAGGCGCCGTCCTCCGCCGGGGAGGACCAGCGGGTGGCCGCGTCGCCGTCCACCGCCGAGGAGGCGGGGAAGTCCGGGGTCTCGTCGCCCGAGGAGGAGGCGGTCGCCGCCCGCGCCAGGTCCGGGCCCGCCGTGCGCGGGAACGCCCGCACGGTCAGGACCCGCTCCTCGCCCGCGAAGGACACCGGCACCCGGTACGAACCGGCCGGCACGTCCGCGCCCACCGACACCTCCAGGGGGACGGTCGTCCGCGTGCCCCGCTCCACCACGGCCTGCTTCGGGAGCCGCACCGCGATCCCCTTCGGGGCCTTCGCCGTCATCGGCCCGCGCACCTCGCCCGCGCGCAGCCCCGTCAGCTCCACGTCCACCCGCTGCGCGGGGCCGCCGATCTCCGCGTCCGTCTCCGTGCGGGCCAGTTCGAGCCCGGCACGCGGCCCGTCGGCGAACCACGGCACCAGGGAGCGCACCTCGGGCGCCGGTCCCTCGCCGCTCCACACGACCCGCAGCGCGTCCGCGCGCAGGCCCTTCAGGTCGGTCTGCGTCCAGCCGGAGGCGGAGAGCGGGCCGAGCGCCCGCCAACCCTCCCCGGGGACGTACGCCTCCACGCGCGCGTCCGGTTCCGTGCCCTTGCCCTTGCCCGTGTCCGTGACTGCGCCTGTACCCGGTTCCGTACGAGCCGTCATCACCGTCAGGGCCTCCACGGGCCGCGCCCGGTCGAGCCGCACGGTGTACGAGTCGGGGGCACGGTCGGCCTTGCTGGCCGGGGTCCGGTCGGCGCCGGTCCAGGCCGCCGCCTCCGTCACCGCGCGCGTGAGGAACGGGTCGAGCACTCCCGCGCCGACCGTCACCCGGCTCGCCTTCAGGGCCTCCCGCAGCGGTTCGAGGCGCAGCTGCGCCTGCCAGGCCGCCGCGCCGTCGCCGCGTGTCTGGGCGAGCAGCATGTCGACCGCCGTCTCGCCCGCCAGGCCGTACCGCGAGAGCTGTTCCAGCCAGGGTCCCGTCTCGTCGTCCAGGGTGCCGCCGGCGGTGGCCGCGAGCCGCTCGGGGGCCTGCCGCATCACGGTGAACGAGGCCCGCAGTTCGCGCGCCGCCTTCTCCTTCGCGGCCGTGCCGGCGGCGCTGTCGGGGCTCGTGCGCGACGCCCAGAAGGCGGCCATCAGCGGCTTCAGGTAGGCCGACTCGCCCTTCGGGTCGAGGATCGAGGAGGCGTCGTTCCCGGCGAGCGCCCGCAGGGCCTCGCGGGCGGCCGGGTCCGGGCCCGCGAGGTCGTCGACGGCGGCGCGCCAGGACTCCTGCGGCCGGTATCCCTTCGGGTTCCAGGCGTAGTCGGCGGCGGTGAAGAGCGGGACGCGGGAGGCGGCCGGCTGCTCCATGGCGTGGGCCAGGAAGGCGGCGGAACCGGCCGCCACGGCCGGGTCCCGGCCCGTGGAGGGGCCGAGGAACAGCCGGTCCTGCGCGTAGTCGTTGACCGGGTAGTTGTCCATGGTGACCAGCGGGTGGCCCAGCGCCTTCCGGGCCCCGGCCAGTTCGCCGCCGGTGATGGTGCGCGGGACGACCCCGACGCCGGTCCACGCGACGCGTACGTCCGCGTCGAGCGTCCCGGCGAGCTTCGTGCGGTACTCGCTCGTTCCGTCCTGGTAGTACTCCGTCGGCAGCACCGTCAGCGGTTCGCCGTCCGGGTACCGCTCGGCGAGGTGCCGGGCGACGGCGTTCGCCACGCGCGCGTGGGCGGCGGCCGCGCCCTCGGCGTCGCGCCCGAAGGCGTCGGCGTCCTTCGCGCAGTGCCACTCGCCGTATCCGGCGTCGGGGAACTGGAGCTGGAAGGAGCGCACCCCGAGCGCCCACATCGCGTCGATCTTCCGGGTCAGGGCCGCCACGTCGGCGCCGGAGGCCAGGCACATGGACTGGGCGGGGGCCACGGCCCAGCCGAGCGTCACGTGGTTGGCCCGGGCCCGCTCGGCGAGCGCGCGGAACTCCTCCTGCTGGGCGGCGGGATAGGGCTCGCGCCACTGCGCCTGGCGGTACGGGTCGTCACCGGGCGCGTACAGATAGCGGTTCTGCTTGGTGCGGCCCAGGAAGTCGACCTGGGCGAGACGCTGCTCCAGGCTCCAGGGAGTGCCGTAGAAGCCCTCGGTGAGGCCGCGCTCGGCCGTGCCCGGCCAGTCGCGCACGAGGACGCCGGGGATCTCCCCGCCCGCGCCGGCGAGCTGACGCAGCGTCTGGACGGCGTGGAAGAGGCCCTCCTCGCCGACGCCGTCCAGGACGACGGTGTCCCGCCCCTGGAAGCGGCCCGTCGCGAGCCGGTAGCCGCCGCGCGGCAGATCGAGCCGCTCGGGCACGCGCAGCGCCGCCAGCGCCGCCTCGGTGGCCTCGGAGTCGTCGCCGGAGGGCCCCGCGACCCGGAACACCGGGCCACGGCCGGGGAGTCCGGTGTGGACGGTCCGCACCCCGGCGGCCGTCAGCAGCTCCCGCAGGGCGGTCAGGGCGTACGGATCGGCGTCGGCGTCCGCGAGCAGCGTGACCTCGCTCCCGAGGCGTACGGCGGGTCCGCGACCGGTCAGCGACTGGGGCCGGGGCCAGACGGCGGGCGTCCCGGTCGAGGCGGCACCGGCTGTGGCGGCCTTCGCTGTCACGGGTGCGCGCGTGGGGGCCGTGGCGGCCGATGACCGGCCGGAGGCCGGGGGATCGGCCGGCGGAGTCGTCGTGGGAGAGGTCGTGGGAGCGGTCGCGGCGTCGGCCGACGGCGGAACGGGAGCCGCGTGGACCGCGCCCGGGGAGGCGCCTCCGAGGAGTCCGCCGATGACGGCCGCGGCGACCGCCGTCGCCGTGCGCTTCCTGCGCCCGAGGTGCACGGGAACTCCCTTCGGCCCAGGCCGGTGGCCCGGTCGGCCGCTCTGCCGGTCGGTCACGAGTGGGTCACGAGCCCACCACCCGTCGCACTGGGGTGTCAATGCGTGTGGCCGATGTGTCGGCTTTGCCCGGCGAGCCGTCACGGAGATGACGCCACTTCGCCACTTTCCGCCGGTAAAACGAGGTGCGGTGGGTAGGGCTCAGCTGTTACCCCCAGGTCCCACCTGTCGAGACGAAACCGGGAGACCCCCGTGACCACGACCGCCCGCCACCTCGGACGGATACGCATCCCTCAGCAGTCGGCATCCTCCGACTCCCCGCTGACCAGCGAACCGCCGCTGCCCGACACGACGCCCCTCACCAGCGAACCGCCCCTGACCGAGGCGGCACCCCTCACCAGCGAACCCACCGTCCGCGGCAGCGCGGGCGGCACGGAGTCCCCCGGAGTGTGAAGTGACCCTGGCCCGTCTCGCCGCCCGTCATGGCGTCGCCACCGAGTACAGCCCCTCCGCGGGCGTCACCGTCTCCGTGCCGGACGCCGCCGTGGTGGCCGTCCTCGGCGCCCTGGGCGTGGACGCGACCACGCCGGAGGCGGTCGCGGCCGCCCTCGACGCGGCGGAACGGGCCGAGCGGGAGCGTTTGTTGCCGCCCACCCTGGTCCGGCGGCGGGGCGAGGAGCCCGTCCGCCCGCCGGAGGACCTGCCGCCCGGCACCCGGCTGCGGGTCACCACCGAGGAGGGCGCGGTCCTCACCGGCCCGGACTGGGACCGGCTGCCCCTCGGCGTCCACACGGTCGAGGCGCAGGCCCCCGAGGGGCGCGCCGCCACCGCCACCCTGATCGTGAGCCCCGCGCGCGTGCCCGGCCCCGGGCGGCGCACGTACGGGCTGCTCGTCCAGCTCTACTCGCTGCTCTCCACGCGCTCCTGGGGCATGGGCGACCTCGGTGACCTGCGGGAGCTCGCCACCTGGGCGGGCCGGACGCACGGCGCGGGCTTCGTCCAGGTCAACCCGCTGCACGCGGGCGTGCCCGGGGCGCCGAGCGACCCCTCCCCGTACCGCCCCTCCTCGCGCCGCTTCCCGGACCCGGTCCATCTGCGGATCGAGTCCGTGCCCGAGTACGCGTACGTGGACCCCGGCCGGCGCGAGGAGCTCGACCGGATCCTCGCGGAGGCGGCCGAACTGCGCGAACGGGTCCTCGGCAAGGGCGCGCTGATCGACCGTGACGCGGTCTGGGACGTCAAGCGGCGGGCCCTGGAGCTCGTCGTCGGGGGTGTGGAGCTCGGGCCGGGGCGGCGCGCCGACTACCACGACTTCCTCGCCGAGCGGGGCCGCGCCCTGGAGGACCACGCCACCTACCAGGCCCTCGCCGAGCGCCACGGTCCCCACTGGCGCGGCTGGCCCGAGGAGCTGCGCGAGCCGCGCTCCGCGGAGCGCGCCGTGCGCGCCGATCCTGCCCTCGCGGCCCGGGTCGACTTCCACTGCCGGCTGGCCTGGCTGACGGACCGGCAGCTGGCCGAGGCCGCCGAGGCCGCCCGCGAGGCCGGGATGGAGGTCGGGATCGTCCACGACCTGGCCGTCGGCGTCCACCCGGAGGGCTCGGACGCCTGGGCCCAGCAGGAGGCCTTCGCCGCCGGCATGTCGGTCGGCGCCCCGCCCGACGCCTTCAACGCCCGGGGCCAGGACTGGGGCCTGCCGCCGTGGCGGCCCGACGCCCTCGCCGCCGCGGGGTACGCCCCGTACCGCGGCCTCCTGCGTGAACTCCTGCGCCACGCGGGCGCCCTGCGCATCGACCACGTGATGGGCCTGTTCCGGCTCTGGTGGGTGCCGGAGGGCAGCGAGCCCACCGAGGGGACGTACGTCCGGTACGACGCCGAGGCGATGCTCGCCGTCCTCGCCCTGGAGGCGCACCGGGCGGGGGCCCTCGTCATCGGCGAGGACCTCGGCACGGTCGAGCCCGGCGTACGGGAGGAGCTGGCCCGGCACGGGGTGTTCGGGACCTCCGTGCTCTGGTTCGAGCGGGACTGGGCGGGCACCGGCCGCCCGGTGCCGGCGGCGCGGTGGCGCGCCGAGTGCGTGGCCACCGCCACCACCCACGACCTGCCCCCGACGGCCGCCCGGCTCTCCGGCGACCACGTCGTCCTGCGGCACCGGCTCGGGCTCGTCGACGGCGACCCGGAGCGCGACCGGGCGGCGGACGCGACCGAGACCACCGAGTGGCTGGGGCTGTTCCGGCGGCTCGGGCTGCTCCCGGAGGGGCCGGGGGACGAGGAGGCCGAGATCCTGGCCGTCCACCGGTTCCTGCTGAGCACCCCGGCCCGGATGGTGGGGGTGTGGCTGCCGGACGCGGTGGGGGACCGCAGACCGCAGAACCTGCCGGGCACCTGGGACGAGTACCCCAACTGGCGGCTGCCGATCGCGGGCCCGGACGGGCAGCCGCTCACCCTGGAACGCCTCGTGGCCTCGCCCCGCGCCCATGCTCTGCTGCGCGAGCTGAACACCCGTACGGACCCCGGGAGCGCCCGTACGGTACCCCCGGGCGCGCGGCCGGTTTAGGTGTTCGCTACGTTTGCACCGTGGACAAGAAGAACGCCCTGCGCGCCGGCGCCGTCGCGGCCGGTACGACGCTGATGATGCTGCTCATGTCGTCCCCCGCGCTCGCGCTGACCCGCGACGACGGTGACGACCCGGCTCCCAAGCTGTCGGTCGTCGAGACCATCGGCCTGTTCGTGGCCGCCCCGCTGGTGCTTTTCCTGGTCATCGCCGGCCTGGTGATGGTGCTCGACAAGTCCAAGAAGGCGTAACAGCCACCCCCTTCTCTCCGAGGGCGCCGCACGGTACCGACGTACCGTGCGGCGCCCTCGCGTGCGTTCAGGCCCGTGCCGTGCGTTCAGGCCCGGCCGGGCGCTCACACGGTGGTCGCGAGCAGCTTGCGCAGCAGTCCCGCCAGCTGCTCCGTCTCCTCCTCGGTGAGCGCCGACTCCAGGGCCGCCCGCTGCTGTCCGAGCCCGGCGCCGACGGCCTGGTCCACCAGCTCCTTGCCGTGCTCGGTGAGCGTGACGCGCAGTCCGCGCCGGTCGTGCGGGTCGGGGCTGCGGGTGAGCAGCCCGGCCTTCTCCAGCTTGTCCAGGCGGCCGGTCATCCCCCCGGTGGTGATCATCAGCGTGGCGGTCAGCTCGCGCGGTGAGAGCGTGTACGGCTCCCCGGACCTGCGCAGGGTCGCGAGTACGTCGAACTCCCCGAGCGCCATGCCGTAGGGCGCGTACGCCTTGTCGACCCGGCCGCGCATGGCGTTGGCCAGCCGGTAGATCCGCCCGAAGACGGCCATCGGCACGGTGTCCAGGTCGGGGCGGACGGCCGCCCACTGGTCGGTGATGGCGTCGACGGCGTCGTGCGCGGGGGTCTGCGTGTCCATGGCTCCAGTGTTCCCTTCTCTTCTCCTCGATGGCAACTAAGACGCTTGCAAGTAAGTAGCTTAGTGGTAAGTTAATCACCGCCAAGCCAGTCCGGTGCCCCGCGGCCCCGGAACACCGCGTCAGGGGGAACCGTCATGTCCCGCAAGGCCGCCGTCGTCGCACTGACCGCCCTCGCCCCGATCTCCTGGGGCTCCACCTACTTCGTCACCACCGAGTTCCTGCCGCCCGACCGGCCGCTCTTCACCGGCCTGATGCGCGCCCTGCCCGCCGGACTCCTGCTCCTGGCGCTCACCCGCAAGCTGCCGCAGGGCGCCTGGTGGGGGAAGGCCGCCGTCCTCGGAGCCCTCAACATCGGCGCCTTCTTCCCGCTGCTCTTCCTGGCCGCCTACCGGCTCCCCGGCGGCGTCGCCGCGGTCGTCGGCTCGGTCGGACCGCTCTTCGTCGTCGGCCTCGCCGCGCTCTTCCTGGGCGACAAGCCCACCGCGAAGTCCCTGATCACCGCCGTCGCCGCCGCCTTCGGCGTCAGCCTCGTGGTCCTCAAGGCCGGGGCCGCACTAGACCTCGTCGGCGTGATCGCCGGGCTGCTCTCCGCGCTCTCGATGTCGGCCGGCGTCGTCTTCACCAAGCGCTGGGGCCGCCCCGAGGGTGTCGGCGCCCTCGCGCTCACCGGCTGGCAGCTCACCGCGGGCGGCCTGATCATCCTGCCGGTCGCCTTCCTGATCGAGGGCGCCCCGCCGGCCCTGACCGGCACCAACCTGGCCGGCTACGCCTACCTCGCCTTCGGCAACACCGCGATCTCGTACTTCCTCTGGTTCCGCGGCATCGAGCGGCTCAGCGCCTCCTCGGCCACCCTCCTCGGCCCCCTCTCGCCGATCACCGCGGCGATCATTGGCTGGGCGGCGCTCGGGCAGGCGCTCGGCCCGGTGCAGCTGCTGGGCATGGCCATCGCCTTCGGCGCGACCCTGGTCGGCCAGATGGGTCCGCGTGCTCCCCGTGCTCCCCGTACTCCCAAGAGTGCGAAGAAGGTCGAATCGTTCAGCTCAACTGAAAAGAACGGTCAGGAAGTTTCGATGGACCTGGAGGGTTCGAGGGTGCGACGGTAAGCGGCATGAGCCTGATCACCGCACGCCACCCGACCGCCACAGAAGCCGACACGACCACCGAGAGGCCGGCGCCCGCGAGGAAGCTCGCGAAGGGCGCCGGCCTCGGCGTGCTCCTCGCCCTCCTCGCCACCGTCGTCTGGTCCGGCAGCTTCGTCGCCACCCGCGACATGGCCGACACCGTCCCGCCCGTCCAGGCCGTCTTCTGGCGCTGGATCATCGCGCTGATCGCCGTCGCCCCCTTCGCCGCCCGCCCGTTCCTGCGGCAGTGGCGGACGATCCGCCGACACCTCGGCTTCGTCGCGCTCGCCTCGCTGTTCGGCGTCGCCCTCTACAACACCCTCGTGCACCAGGCCGGACTGACCACCTCCGCCTCCAACATGGGCACGATCATGGCCGCCTCCCCGGTGATCATGGCGGTCTACGCCCGCCTCGGCGGCGAGCGCCTCGGCGCCCGCCGGGTCCTCGGCATGCTGACCGCCGCCCTCGGAGTGCTCCTGCTCGTCGGAAAGGGCTCGCTCGCCGTCGACTTCGCCGCGGGCGACCTGTGGATGTTCGCCGCGGCCCTGTCCTTCGCCTCGTACAGCGCGCTGCTCAAGCGCAAGCCCGCCGAGATCGACGGACTCGCCTTCCTCTTCACCACCTTCCTGCTCGGCGCGCTGATGCTCGCCCCCGCGTACGCCGTGTCCCTCGCCGTCCAGGGCGGGTTCGCCGTCGGCGCCGCGACCGCCGGCCCCCTGCTCTACGTCGGCGTCTTCTCCTCCGCCGTCGCCTTCTTCGCCTGGAACAAGGCGATCACCCTCATCGGCGCGGCCCGCGCGGGTGTCGTCTACTACCTCCAGCCCGTCTGCGTCGCCCTCCTGTCGTACGCGCTCCTCGGCGAACGGCTCGGTGCCCTCGGCGTCGCGTGCATGGCGCTCATCCTCGGCGGAGTGGCACTGGCCTCGGCCCGGGGCCGCTGAACGCACTCCGGCGCGCCCGGTAGGTTGCGCCCCATGACCGAGTGGGACATCAAGAAGCTCCAGATCCTCCGCACCCTGCGCGACCGCGGCACCGTCACCGCGACCGCGGAGGCCCTGCTCATGACCCCCTCGGCCGTGTCGCAGCAGCTCACCAACCTCGCCAAGCAGCTCGGGGTGCGACTCCTGGAGGCCCAGGGCCGCCGGGTCCGGCTCACCGACGCCGCCCATCTGGTGCTCCGGCACGCGGAGGTCGTCTTCGCGCAACTGGAGCGCGCCGACGCCGAGCTCGACGGGTATCTGCGGGGAGAAGCGGGGCAGTTGCGGGTGGCGGCCTTCTCGACGGCCGTGCCCGCGCTCGTCGTCCCCGCCGTCCGGCAGTTGCGGACCGCCCACCCGGGGCTCGACATCCGCGTCCGGGAGGCCGAGGCGGCGGAGGCGTACGAACTGCTCACGGCCGGCGAGGTCGACCTGGCGCTCTCGCTCGCCGCGCACGCGCCCTCGGTGCGCGACCCCAAGTTCAGCCGGGTGCCCCTGCTCGCCGACCCCCTCGACGTCGCCCTGCCCGCCGGGCACCCGCTCGCCGACGCGCCCGGTCTCCGCCTCGCCGACCTCGCCGCCGAACCGTGGATCTTCGGCGGCTCCGGCCCCTGGTCGGAGATCACCACCGCCGCCTGCGAGGCCGCGGGCTTCGTCCCCGAACAGGCCCACAGCGCCTCCGGCTGGACCGCCATCCTCGCCATGGTCGAGGCCGGGATGGGCATCGCGCTCGTACCCCGGATGGCCTCCGCCGACCGCCGGAGTGGCGCCGGCGTCGTCATGCGCGTCCTCTCCGCCGACCAGCCCCGCCGCCACGTCGTCGCGGCCGTACGGCGCGGGGCGGAGGAGGGCCCGGCGGTGGCCCGGGTGCTCGCCGCGCTCCGGCAGGCCGCCGCGGCCCGCGAAACCGTTCAGCAGAACTGAACAGGTGCGTCGAAAACATTCGATGGACCGGAGTGAACGGGCGCGGGAGAGTCGATTCATGAGCTTCGACGAGAACGCCGACCCGCACGCCAACGACGCCGCCCCCTACTCCGGTGGCGACCCGTACGCCGACTACCGCTCCGGTGACTTCCCCTTCACCGAGCTCGTCGACCTCGCCGACCGCCGCCTCGGCGCCGGCGTCGTGGCCGCCAACGACGAGTTCTTCGCCGAGCGCGAGAACCTCCTCGTCCGCGAGCGGGCCGTCTTCGACCCGGAGCACTTCGGCCACAAGGGCAAGATCATGGACGGCTGGGAGACCCGCCGCCGCCGCGGCGCCGACGCCGACCACGTCTTCCCCGCCCCCGAGGACCACGACTGGGCGATCGTCCGCCTCGGCGCCCCCGGCGTGATCCGCGGCATCGTCGTCGACACCGCCCACTTCCGCGGCAACTACCCGCAGCGCGTCTCGATCCAGGCCACCGCCGTCGAGGGCTCGCCCGGCCCCGCCGACCTCGCCGACGCGAAGTGGGAGGAGCTCGTCCCGCCGACCCCCGTGCGCGGCCACGCCGCCAACGGCTTCACGATCGACGCCGAGCGCCGCTACACCCACCTGCGCGTCTGCCAGCACCCGGACGGCGGCATCGCCCGCCTCCGCGTCCACGGCGAGGTCGTGCCCGACCCCGAGTGGCTGGAGCTCCTCGGCACCCTCGACCTGATCTCCGTGCTCAACGGCGGTTCGTACGAGGACGCCTCGGACAAGTTCTACTCCTCGCCGACCCAGATCATCCTGCCCGGGACCTCGCGCAAGATGGACGACGGCTGGGAGAACCGCCGCCGCCGGGTCCGCGGCACCAACGACTGGGTCCGGTTCCGGCTCGCCGCCCAGGGCGCCGTCCGCGCCGTCGAGATCGACACCGCCTACCTCAAGGGCAACTCGGCCGGCTGGATCGCGCTCCAGGGACGCAACGGCGAGACGGGCGAGTGGTTCGAGATCATCCCCCGGACCCGCCTCCAGCCCGACACCCTGCACCGCTTCAAGCTCCCGGCCCAGGCCGTCGTCACCCACGTCCGCCTCGACGCCTTCCCCGACGGCGGCGTCGCCCGGATGCGGCTCCACGGCACGCTGACGGAGCAGGGCGCGTCCGACCTGCGCGCCCGGTACGCGGCGCTCGGCGGCTGACGCGGGGAACCCCCGGTCCTCCGCCCGGCGGCGCGGCCGCGCGCCGACGCCCGCCCGCCGGGCGGACTCCACGTCCCCCCTCGCGCCTGCGAAGATCATCCGGCTGCGCGACCATCGAACACCTGGGGGACCGATGCAACGATTCCGAACGACAGTGACGTCGGCGGCGAGAAGGGGCGCGGCCCGCCTCGCCGCCGCGCTCGCCCTCGCGGCGGCGCTGCTCGCCGGCACCATGGCGGCCCCGGCCTTCGCCGAGGACGTCCTCGACCCGGCCACCGCGCCGCCCGTGCGCACGATCACGTACAACGTCTGCGGCGGGTGGGAGGAGTGTCAGAGCGACCTCGACCTGACCGCCTGGACCGCCGAACTCCGTGACCAGACCCTGGCCTGGGACACCGACGCCCTCATGCTCCAGGAGCTGTGCATCGGCCAGTGGGTCGCCCTCCGCGACGCGCTCCCCGGCTACAGCGCCGTGTGGACGTCCGCCAGGTCCTGGCCCGGCTGCGCCAAGTGGTCCACCGACACCCGGCTCGGCCTCGGCATCTTCGTCAAGGCTCCCGCCGTGGAGCGGTACGCGGCCGGCCTCACGGTCCCGGCCGGCCAGTCACCGCGCTCGGTCCTCTGCGCCCGGGGCCCCGTCGACGGGCGCACCACCCTGGTGTGCAACACCCACCTCGCCCAGTACATCAAGCCGGACAACGGCTCGGGGCAGGTGATGGCGCACATCGACACGTGGGCCGCCGGAGCCCCGGTGATCCTCGGCACCGACCTCAACGCGGGCACGGAACCGATCTACGACCCCGCCCTGAACCCGATCCGCACCGGCCCGCCCGGCATCGGACCGTTCGTCGAGGCCGACGAGAACGACCCGGAGTTCTTCACCGAGACGTGCCACACCAGCGGCGCCACCTCCTGCCACACCGGGGAGCCGACCGTCGCGAGCGGCAAGAAGTTCGACCACGTCTTCCTCAGCGCGCGCGACTTCCACACCGTGCGGGCCGACGCGTTCGAACCCGAGTCGCCGGGCACCAAGCCGCTCTCCGACCACAAGCTGCTCCGCGCCGCCGCCCGCCCGGTCTCCGCAGGCGACACCGATCTGACCGGCGACGGCCGCCCCGACCTCCTCGCGGTCAAGGACGACGGCAATCTGCGGCTGTACCCCGGCACGGGCGACGGCGTCCTCGGCGGCCAGCGCCAGATCGGCACCGGCGGCTGGGCCGGCGCCGTCGTCAGCCACCGCGGCGACTGGACCGGCGACGGCCGTCCCGACGTGCTGGCCCGCATCGGCAACGACCTGTGGGTCTACCCCACCACCGGCGGCGGCGATCTCGGCCCGCGCGTCGCCATGGGCGGCCGGCCCACCGGCTGGAGCGGCCTCACGCCGCTCGCGGCGGGCGACGTCGACGGCGACGGCCTGCCCGACGTCCTCGTCCGCAGCGCCACCGGCCTGTGGCTGCACCGGGGTGGCGCGCCCACGGCCGGACAGCCCACCTTCGCAGCCAAGGCCGCCGTCCAGATCGGGTCCGCGGAGTGGGCCGGGTACGACGTGCTGACCCCCGGCGACACGGTCGGCGACGTCAAGGCCGACGTGTGGGCCCGGGACCGCGCGACCGGTGAGATCACGCAGTACCAGGGCCAGGGAACCCAGGACCTCGGCACCTCCCCGACCGTCCTCGGCGGCACCGGCACGGCGACCGTCGCCGACCGCCGCCTCCTGCTGTCGGCAGGCGACGTGAACGGCGACGGCACCCCCGACTTGTGGTCCACCCGTACCGCGGGCACCGCCGAGAACCTGGAGTTCCTGCCGGGCACGCCCACCGGCTTCGCGCCCGCCGCGACCGTCGGCACCGGCGGCTGGCAGTGGATCGACTCCCTGGGCTGACCCGCCAGGCACAGCGGAAGGGCCCCCGGACCAGCTGGTCCGGGGGCCCTTCCTCGTCTCACTCTCGTCAGGCGGCGGCCGCGTCCGCCGCCTGCGCCTTCAGCGCGCGCTCGACGCCCGCGCGGCACTCCGTCACCAGACGCCGCAGCGCCGGGGCCGGGTCGTGCTCCGCGATCCACGCGTCCGTCGCGTCCAGGGTCGCCTGAGAGACCTGGAGCGTCGGGTAGAGGCCCACCACGATCTGCTGGATGATCTCGTGGCTGCGGGTCTCCGAGATGCCCTTGATCGACGCGAAGTACTTCGCCGTGTACGGGGCGAGCAGCTCGCGCTGGTCGGACTGGACGAAGCCGGCGATGACCGACTCCTGCACGGCGTTCGCCAGCTTGTCGTCCTCGACGACCGAGGCCCAGGCCTCGGCCTTCGCGGCCTCCGTCGGACGGGCCGCACGCGCGGTCGCCGCGTGCCGCTCGCCCGCCGCCGTGCGGTCGCGCTCCAGCTCGGCGGCGATCTCCGCCTCGTCGAAGCGGCCGGTGGCCGCGAGCCGCTGCACGAACGCCCAGCGCAGCTCGGTGTCGACGGCCAGGCCCTCGATCACCACAGCGCCGTCGAGGAGCCCGGCGAGCACGTCGAGCTCGGCGTCCGTACGGGCGGTCGCCGCGAAGGCCCGCGCCCACGCCAGCTGGTGGTCGCTGCCGCCCTTGGCGGCGCGCAGCTGCTCCTGGGCGAAGGTGCCCCAGCGCGCCAGGCCCTCGGCCCGCCACTCCGGCGCCGCGTACAGCTCGAGGGCCGCCTTGACCTGGCCCTGGAGCGACTGGACGACGCCGATGTCGGACTCCTTGGCGACGCCGGAGAGCACGAGCTCCAGGTAGTCGCGGGTGGCCAGCTCGCCGTCGCGGGTCATGTCCCAGGCGGACGCCCAGCACAGGGCGCGCGGCAGCGATTCGGCGAAGTCGCCGAGGAGCGCGGTGACGTTGGTGAGGGACACCTCGTCGAGGCGGACCTTCGCGTACGACAGGTCGTCGTCGTTGAGGAGGACGACCGCCGGGCGCGCCTTGCCCACGAGCTGCGGTACGGCGGTCAGCTCGGCGGCCTCGATGTCGAGTTCGAGGCGGTCGGTGCGGACCAGCTTGCCGCTCGCGTCGAGGTCGTAGAAGCCGATGGCGATCCGGTGCGGACGCAGGACGGCCTGGCCCTTCGCGCCGGCGGGCAGCGCCGGGGCCTCCTGCTTGACGGCGAAGGCGGTGATGGCGCCGTTCTCGTCGGTCTCGATCTCGGGGCGCAGGATGTTGATGCCGGCCGTCTCCAGCCACGCCTTCGACCAGGTCTTGAGGTCACGGCCGGAGGTCTCCTCCAGCGCGCCGAGCAGGTCGGACAGGCGCGTGTTCCCGAAGGCGTGCGCCTGGAAGTAGGCCTGCACGCCCTTGAAGAACTCGTCCTCGCCGACGTAGGCGACGAGCTGCTTCAGGACGCTCGCGCCCTTGGCGTACGTGATCCCGTCGAAGTTGACGAGCACGTCCTCCAGGTCGTTGATCTCCGCCATGATCGGGTGCGTCGACGGGAGCTGGTCCTGGCGGTAGGCCCAGGTCTTCTCCGCGTTGGCGAAGGTCGTCCAGGCGTTCGGCCAGCGGGTGCCCGCCACCGAGGCCTGGCAGGCGACCGAGGTGAACGTGGCGAACGACTCGTTCAGCCAGAGGTCGTTCCACCACTCCATGGTGACGAGGTCGCCGAACCACATGTGGGCGAGCTCGTGCAGGATCGTCTCGGCCCGACGCTCGTACGCCGCGTCCGTCACCTTCGAGCGGAAGACGTACTGGTCGCGGATGGTGACCGCGCCCGCGTTCTCCATCGCGCCCGCGTTGAACTCCGGCACGAAGAGCTGGTCGTACTTCGCGAACGGGTAGTCGTACGCGAACTTCTCCTGGAACCAGTCGAAGCCCTGGCGCGTGACGTCGAAGATGTGGTCGGCGTCGAGGAACTCGGCGAGCGACGGACGGCAGTAGATGCCGAGCGGGACGCTCTGCCCGTCCTTCTCGTACGAGGAGTGCACCGAGTGGTACGGGCCGACGATCAGCGCCGTGATGTACGTGGAGATGCGGGGGGTGGGCTCGAAGACCCACACGTCATCCTTCGGCGTCTCCGGCGTCGGCGAGTTGGAGATCACCTTCCAGCCCGTCGGAGCCTTCACGGTGAACTGGAAGGTCGCCTTCAGGTCGGGCTGCTCGAACGAGGCGAAGACCCGCCGCGCGTCCGGCACCTCGAACTGCGTGTACAGATAGGCCTGGTCGTCGACCGGGTCGACGAAGCGGTGCAGGCCCTCACCGGTGTTGGTGTACGCGCAGTCGGCGACGACCCGGAGCTCGTTGCGGCCGGCCGGCAGATGCCGCAGGGCGATCCGGGAGTCCCGGAACACCGCACCGATCTCCAGCGGGTGGCCGTTGAGCACGACCTCGTGGACGGCGGGGGCGACGAGATCGATGAAGGTCTCGGCGTCGGCCTCGGCGGAATCGAAGCGGACGGTGGTGACGGACCGGTAGGTACCGCCCTCCTGCGCACCGGTGAGGTCGAGTTCGACCTCGTACGCGTCCACGGTCAGCAGCGCCGCCCGCTGCTTGGCCTCTTCACGGGTCAGGTTTGTGCCAGGCACCCGGTCAACTCCTCGGTTTCGTGACGTTTGGCCCATCCTTCCACGCGGCGCCTCAGCGGCGCACGGCACATTTCCACGGTCCGTCACCACTGATCCGCAACAGCCCGGGCCCCGGCACGGCCACGCTCGCCCGCACCTCGCCCACCCCGTTGACCAGCAAATCCTGTTCCTCGTCGTCGTAGAGCGGATCCTGCGGCGGAGCGTGCCGGTGCACGGTGAAGCGGGACACGCCGCCGTGCAGGAAGTCGAGGACCCCGGACGGCCCTTCGTAGACCACCAGATCGTGTGCGAGACCCTCGATGTGACTGTCGAACCGGCGGGCGTGGGAGAGCGGCAGCACCCGCAGCGTCCAGGGCGCGTCGGCCTCCACCCGAAGGGCCAGCGGCCGGGCGCGCGGGACGAGGGCGACCGTACGGGCCCGGACGTCGTCCTCGTACGCCGCGAGCAGGTACTCCTCGGCGCGGCCCTGCGCGTCGCAGGACTCGATGGTGGTGGAGAGGGAGTGGTACGACTCGATCTCCAGGAGCACCCAGCGGCCCGGCGGCAACCCGGGATCGCAGCGCACGGTCTCCTTGCCGCGCCCCTGGTAGGTGGCGGGCCGGAACTCCCCGCCGTACGGATCGGCCACGGGCCCGGGCGGGGCGGCGCGCGGCGGCGGGGGCACCGGCGCGGCCGGCGGCGGTACGTAGCCGGGGCCCGGGATCGGGGGCGGCGGGGGCTCCACCACGATGCCGAAGTCCGTCGCGAGCCCGGCGAGCCCGGTGGCGTACCCCTGGTCGACCGGACGGAAGCGCCAGCCGCCGCCCTCCCGGTGGAACTCCCCGAAGACGAGGGCCGTCTCCGTCGTCGCGTCCCCGATCGCGCGGTACGCCACGGTGGCCCCGGCCGCGTCCGTGACCCGCACGTCGAGCCCGGGCACCTGCCCGAAGGAGCCGCCGTCGGCGGAGGCCACGACCACCAGACGCTCCACCTCCGGCTCCACGCGCGCGAGGTCCAGCCACAGCCAGTCCGCCGCCGGGCTGCCGGGCGTGCCCGGGGCCGACCTCCCCAGGTGCCGCACGGCGCCCGAAGGGTGGTCGGTCCGGTTGTAGAAGACCAGATCCGCATCGCCCCGGACCCGCGCCCCGGACCCCAGGAGCAGCGCCGAGACGTCCACGTCGGGCACCTCCTGCCCGGTCCGCCAGCTGACGGCGACGTGGAGGACCTGCGGGGGCACCGCGATGTCGGCTCCCCTGGGTGTCTGGGTCATGAGGGAACTGTGGCACGGCCGGGTACGCCTGAGGGGCGGCTCCCCGCAACGGGAGGCCGCCCCTCAGGGCCGTACGGACCGGTTCGGCTCGCCCTTGAGCTCGGCCGCGACCTAGCCCTTGAGCTCGGCCGCGACGAGCTCCGCGATCTGCACCGCGTTCAGCGCGGCGCCCTTGCGCAGGTTGTCGTTGGAGAGGAACAGCGCGAGGCCGTTCTCGACCGTCTCGTCGACGCGGATGCGGCCGACGTACGAGGCGTCCTTGCCGGCCGCCTGGAGCGGGGTCGGGATCTCGGAGAGCTCGACGCCGTCGGCGTCCTTGAGCAGCTCGTAGGCGCGCTCGACGCTGATCGGGCGGTCGAAGCGGACGTTGACCTGGAGCGAGTGGCCGGAGAAGACCGGGACGCGCACGCAGGTGCCGGAGACCTTGAGCTCCGGGATCTCCAGGATCTTGCGGGACTCGTTGCGGAGCTTCTGCTCCTCGTCGGTCTCGAAGGAGCCGTCGTCGACGATCGAACCGGCCAGCGGGACCACGTTGAAGGCGATCGGGCGCTTGTAGACGGCCGGCGCGGGGAACTCGACGGCCTCGCCGTCGAACGCCAGCTGGTCGGCGGTCTCGGCCACGGCACACGCCTGCGTGCGCAGCTCGGCGACACCGGCCACGCCCGAGCCGGAGACGGCCTGGTAGGTGGTGGCGATCAGCGCGGTCAGGCCGGCCTCCTGGTGGAGGGGCTTGAGGACCGGCATGGCGGCCATCGTGGTGCAGTTCGGGTTGGCGATGATGCCCTTGGGGCGGTCCTTGATCGCGTGCGCGTTGACCTCGGAGACGACCAGCGGGACCTCGGGGTCGCGACGCCAGGCGGAGGAGTTGTCGATCACGACGGCGCCCTGGGAGGCGACCTTCTCGGCGAGGGCCTTGGAGGTGGCGCCACCGGCGGAGAAGAGGACGATGTCCAGGCCGGTGTAGTCGGCGGTGGAGGCGTCCTCGACCGTGACGCCGTCGACGACGGTGCCGGCGGAGCGGGCGGACGCGAAGAGCCGCAGCTCGTCGAGGGGGAAGTTCCGCTCGGCCAGGATGCTGCGCATGACTGTGCCGACCTGACCGGTGGCTCCGACGATTCCGACCTTCACGGGGACTCCTCCGTACGTATGTGCAGGGTGCTGCCGGTCCATGATGCGTATGTCCCGGGGCGCCTTGTCCAATCCATTGTCCACAGGTCGGGACGTGAAAAGGGCGGGCGCCGGTTTCGGCGCCCGCCCCTCTCACCTGCGGGGTACTACGGGGTGACCGCGCCGATCAGGACGCTGCCGCTGCCCGCGACGGTGCCGCGGGCGTTGACCAGCTGGACCTCACCGAAGAACTGACGGCCCTCGGGAGCCGCACCGGCGACCAGGACCTCGGCCGCCACCTGGGCGGACGCGCCGTTGGCCAGGGGGTACGTCTTCGAGGCGTCGACCTGGACGGTGCCGAGCGCGGACGAGAAGTACACGTCCTTGTAGTCGAACGTGGTGCCGCCCTCGGCGTGGACCGCGTAGCCGTCGATGACGACGGTGTACGTGCCCGCGGCCGGCTTCACGAAGGAGACGGACTCCTCCGAGTCGCCGTCCGCCGACTGGCCGACCTGCTTGCCGTTCAGGAGAACGGTGAGGTCGAGGTCGGCGGCCTTGTCGGAGGTGTTGCCGATGGCGATGTCGAGCCGCTCCACACCCTCACCGATGGTGACGGTCTTCGTCTGCTGCTCGTGGTGCTGGATGGTCGGCGTCTCGCTCTTCTGCGAGCCGAGCGAGCCGCCCTTGAGCTTGCCCTCGATGCCCGCGAAGCGGTTCGCGACCGTCCACTGGACCGGGGCCGGGGTGCCGATCTTCGCCTCGGCGACCGTCTGGACGGCCGGGTCGAAGTCGGCGCCGAGGACGGAGACACCCAGGGTGTACGGGTTGTCCAGGTCCGGCGACGTACGGCGGGACTCGACCTCGATCTCCCAGACGCCGGGCGTCGGGTTCGCGTAGGACCGCAGGTCCGGGCGGCAGGTGTTCGCCGGGTTGTAGTGCGGGTAGCAGCCCGTGGTGGCGGTCGGGTCGACCGGCACGCCGTACGGGTGGATCGCGATGAACCGGGTCTGGCTCTTCGCCTTCAGACCGGCCAGCGAGAGCTCCAGCGTCTTGGCGCCCTCGGGCACGGTGACGAAGTAGTGCTTGGTGCTGTTGCGCTGCACCGAGCCGGAGGCGGAGAAGCCGTAGCCCGGGGCGACCAGGTCGCTCGCGACGATCGAGGTGGCGAGGATCTGCTTGTCGACGCCCTCGGTGCGCTCGTCGTCGGCCTCCAGGATGACGCTGTGCGCGCCGGCGGTGGCGGCACGGGCCTGGAGCTTGACGGTGACCGGCTTGTTCAGCGGCAGGTCGATCTCGTCGTCGCCGAGGATGCGGAAGGTGCCGTCGTTGTACTTGAGGTCGAGCTCGTGCTCGATCGACCGGTCCGGGCCGCTCGTGCGCGTGATCGTGACGTCGTAGACGCGCTTCTGGCCGACCTTGAGGCCGCCCTCACGGTCGTACACACCGGTGCCGGTGTGCGGGGCCGGGAAGATCGCGGTGTCGACCGGGGCCTCGACCTTGTAGTCGTGCGCCGTGGCGCCGTCCTTGATCGAGTCCCAGGCCTCCTCGATGTCCATGAGGCCCGAGCCCTGCTCGTGGGCCGCGACACCGGGGATCCGCTGGGCGGTCGAGGTGAGGGCGGTGCGCAGGGTCAGCGGGGAGAGCGCGATGCCCCGCTGCTTCGCGGCCGACAGCAGCAGCGCGCTCGCGCCCGCCGCCTGCGGCGAGGACATCGAGGTGCCGTTGAGCATGCCGTAACCGGCGGGCAGCGCGTAGCCGGACTCGGGGACACCGGCGCCGGCCAGCCAGGTCGGGATGGTGTTCACGGACGAGCCGGGGGCGGTGATGGTCGGGGTGAAGCCGCCGTCCTCACGCGGGCCGCGCGAGGAGAAGGGGAACATGGCGTACTTCTTCTCGACGGCCGAGCCGTAGTTGGCGGCCCAGGTCTCCTTGGAGACGGCCGCGCCGACCGAGATGACCTTGTCGGCCAGGGACGGGTCGCCGATCGTGTTGATGCCGGGGCCCGAGTTGCCGGCCGAGATGACCAGCTGGACGCCGTACGTGTCGATCAGGCGGGTGTAGAGGCGCGAGCGGACGTTGTCGCCGTCGTTCTGCTGCGGCAGGCCGCCGATCGACATGTTGACGATGTCGACACCGCGGTTGACGACGAGGTCCGTCATGCCCTCGGTGAGGGCGGTGTTGGTGCAGCCGCCGGTCCAGGTGCAGGCGCGCGAGGAGACGATCTTCGCGCCGGGGGCCGCGCCGTTCATCTTGCCGCCGAAGAGGCTGTTGGCGGCGGTGATGCCGGCGACGTGCGTGCCGTGCGAGGACTCGACGAGACCGACGTTGACGAAGTCGCGCTTCTGGCCGACCCAGCTGCCGCCGAGCGGGTCCATCGCGACGTCCTTGCGGATCTCGACGACGAACGGCGTCTTCTCGACGACCTCGGTGGCCGGGTTGTCGGTACCGAAGTAGCCGGTCTGGTACCCGTCCTTGTACGGCTTCATCGGCGCGTTGTCCGTGAAGTCGTTGTTCTGGTCGGTGTCCACGCGGACGGTGCCGGCGGCCGGGTCGTACAGCATGCCGAAGACGTCGGTGGTGTCGCCGTCGCGGTTGATGTCACCGGCCGGGTCGCCGCCCGCGGTGACCGACTCGGTGAAGCGGCTGAACTGGTAGGAGCCCTCGGGCGCCTTCCAGCTCTGCGTGGCGGCGGTGAAGACCGGGCCCGCGACCGGGGCGTTCTGCAGACGCCAGGTGGCGTCGCCCTCGGTGATCGGGTCGGTGGCCGTGACCCAGTCGACGATCTTGCGCTCGCCGGTGGTGGTCTTCTGGAGGGCCGGGTGACCGAGGTCGACGCCGGAGTCCAGGATGCCGATGGTCACGCCGCGGCCGTCGGCCTTCGGGTGGTCCTTGACGAACTCGACCGCGCCGATCTCGTGCGACGGGTTGTACGGGTTCTTCGCCGGGGTGTTCTTGCCCGGGGCCGGGTACGTCGTCGTGACGGTGGTGCCGTCGACGGCGCCCGTGGCCGCGCCCGCGTCCGGGGTCGGGTCGTCCAGGGGGATCTCGGCCTGGAGGTCGATCGACTGCACGGAGGAGAGCTTGGTGGCGGCCTTGATGGCGGCCTCGGCCTTCGCGGTCGGCAGCGTCGCGCGGACGTAGCCGAGCGCGTCCTGCTGCTTGCCGACGGAGGCGCCGGGGACGGCGTCGAGCTGGCCCGCGACCTGCTCGGTGGCGCCGGGGGCGGTGGCGACGAGGACGGTGACGTTCTTCTCGCCGCCCGCCTGGGCTTCGGTGAGGCGCTGGGCGTCGATGGCGCCGAGCTTGTCGGCCGGGTTCGAGGACTTCACCGGGGGAGTGGTCACCGGGGCCTCGGTGGCGAGCACGGGCGCGGCGCCGGTCGCGACGAGCGCGGCGACCAGGCCGGCGGCGGCGGCGATGCGGGCCGCGCGTCTGTGCCCGTGCGTCGAGCTTCCGGGTATGGAGCTCCGAGTTTCGGGGGTGGTCATTTACATCCCTGTTTGTGAAAGGAGAGAGTCCGGATTTCGGTGCCGGATGACCGCTCAGCCTTTCGTAAACGACAGGGGTTTGTGGAGAGTTACTCGGGGCCGGGTTTGCGTCGCGGCGTAAACCCGCCAGCGCGCCCGATGCGCCACAGGGGATATACAGGTGCGAACCGGGGCGAGTTCGCCGTCCTGGCGGGTCAGCTCTCCTTCGTGCGGGCGTAGTGGCGCGAGGCCTTGGCCCGGTTGCCGCAGATCGCCATCGAGCACCAGCGGCGGGTGCCGTTCCGCGAGGTGTCGAAGAAGTGCAGGATGCACGCCTCGTGGGCGCAGGCCCGGATGCGGTCGGGCGCGGTGCGCAGCAGGTCGAGGTAGTCGCGGGCGGCGGTCCAGCCGGGCCCCCAGGAGGGGTCGGCGAACTCGGCCTCCTCGCCGGGGCCTTCGGTGGTGAGGGTGGCCCGGATGCGGCCGTGGCCGAGGACGGCGTCGACGCGGGCGGTGGCGGCGGGATCTCCGGGGGCGTCGACGAGCGCGGTGAGCGCGTCCCGGGCGGCGAGGGTGTGGCGCAGGGTGCCGGCGTCGGCGGCGAAGCGGCCCTCCAGGCCGTTGGCGGCGAGCCAGATGCCGAGCCCCTCGACGCCGGTGAGCAGGTCCTGGCGGACGCCCTCCACGTTCCAGCGGGTGTTGAGCAGGTCGAGGGAGACCGGCTCGCCGGTGAGCGGCCGCGGGTCGGTGGCGGTCATGGCGGGCATCCTCCTCGATGAGCTAACCCCTCAAGAGTACGTGAGCGGTTGACGCCCGAGCCTCTAACCCCTAACCTCAAGGTAAGCGGTTAGCCCATGGGGGGCGGCCACTGCGACGGAAGGACAGCCATGTCCGCGATCGGCACACTCGCTACTCACCACGTCGGCCTCAACGTCACCGACCTGGCGCGCTCGCTCGCCTTCTACGGCGACGTCCTCGGCTTCGACGTCCTCGGCGAGGGCAAGGAGGAGGGGAGCCGCTACGCCTTCCTCGGCCAGGACGGCCGTCTGGTCCTCACCCTCTGGCAGCAGTCCGAGGGCGCGTACGACTCCGCCCGGCCCGGCCTGCACCACCTCGCCTTCGAGGCCGAGTCCATCGAGCACGTCCGCGCCGCCGAGGCCGCGCTCACCGCCCGCGGCGCCTCCTTCGCGTACGAGGGCGTCGTCGCCCACCACGAGGGCGCGGGCTCCGGCGGCATCTTCTTCCACGACCCGGACGGCACCCGCCTGGAGATCTCGGTCCCGAAGGGCGCGGAATCCGCCGAAGCCCCGGCCGGAACGGCCCCCACCTGCGGGTTCTTCTAGCCGGACCCGGTCGCGCTCACCTCCGCACCCAAGTGAGGCCCGTCATGGACCCGTACAACTCCGGCTCTCTCGCCCTGCAGGAACGTCTCGGCGTCCGGGACCTCGCCGCGCACGTGGGCCGCTCCGTCACCCCCGGCATCCGCCCCGTCGCCGCCGCCTTCCTGGAGCTCCAGCCGATGCTGGTGATCGGCGCCGCCGACCCCGCGGGCCGCGTCTGGTCGACCCTGCTCACCGGCGCCCCCGGCTTCACCCGCGCCACCGGCCCGCACACCGTCTCCGTCGCCGGCGGCGTCCCCGCCCACGACCCGCTCGCCGCCGCCTTCACCGCCGCGGGCACCCCCGTCGGCACGATCGCCCTCGACCCCCGCACCCGCCGCCGCATGCGCCTCAACGGCATCGCGCGGCCCAGCGCGCGCGGCTTCGTGATCGAGGCCGAGCAGGTCTTCTCCAACTGCCCGAAGTACCTCCAGAAGCGGGATTGGTACGGCTCCGAGACCGCCGCCCGCCCCGAGTCCGGTGTCGTGCGGCACGGCGAGGCGCTCACCCCCGACCAGGTGCGCCGCGTCCGTGCCGCCGACACCTTCTTCGTCTCCACCACCGCGCCCGACGGCGTCGACGCGAGCCACCGCGGCGGCAACCCGGGCTTCGTCCGGGTCGACACGCCCCGGGAGATCAGCTGGCGGGACTACCCGGGCAACGCCATGTTCCTGACCCTGGGCAACCTGGAGGAGGACGGCCGCGCCGGTCTGCTCTTCCTCGACTGGGAGACGGGGACGACCCTCCAGCTCAGCGGCCTCGCGCACACCGAGTACGGCCCCGAGGGGCGCGTCGTCCGCTTCGGGGTCGACCACACGGTCGAGACCCCGGCAGGCAGCCCCCTGCGCTGGTCCGCTCCGGAGTACTCCCCGGCCAACCCGCCGGCCCCCTGACCCCTGACCTGATGCCCCCTGACCGAGGACCGCCGTGCCCACCACCACTCAGGCCACCACCCAGGCCCCAGCGACGACCCCCGCGACGAACACCGCCCCCACCCGCCCCGGACCCCCCGCCCGCCCCCGCCCCCGCGCCCTCCTCGTCGGCACCGCGACCGCCGTCACCGCTCTCCTCCTCCTGGTCGCCGTCGGCACCCTCCTCCACCAGCCCCTGCTCATCCCGCCGCTCGCGGCGAGCATGGCGCTGGTCGCGGGCGCCCCCGACCTGCCCCTCTCCCAGCCGCGCTCCGTCGTCGGCGGCCAACTCCTCTCCGCGCTCACCGGTTTCGCGGTCCTCGCCGTGGCCGGCCCCGGCCTCTGGGGCGCCGCCGTCGCGGGCGGCCTCGCCCTCGGCGTGATGATGTGCGCCCGCACCCCGCACTCGCCCGCCGCGGCCACCGCCGTGATCGTCGCCCTCCAGGCCCCGCCCTTCTGGTCGTTTCTCGGCCTTCTCGCCGTCGCCTCGCTCGTCCTGGTCGCCGTCGGCCTCGCCGGCGCCCGTGCCGCGGGGCGGACGTACCCCGCGTACTGGATCTAACCTCGGTGCATGAAGCAGGAGTTGAGGGTGGCGGCCTACGCCGTGTGCGTCCGTGACGGTGAGGTCCTCCTCGCCCGCTGGGTGTCGAGCGACGGCAACAAGCAGTGGACTCTGCCGGGTGGCGGGATGGACCACGGCGAGGAGCCCGTCGACACCGTCGTCCGCGAGGTCGAGGAGGAGACCGGGCACGTCACCGAACCCACCGCCCTCCTCGGCATCGACTCCATCCGCCGGAGCCGGCTCCGCCGCCTCGCCGGTCCCGGCGACTTCCAGGGCCTGCGGATCATCTACGAGGTGCAGGTCACCGGGGGTGTCCTGCGCAACGAGACCGGCGGCTCGACGGACCTCGCCGCCTGGCATCCTCTCGACGCCGTCTCCGGCCTGCCCCGTGTCTCCCTCGTCGACATCGGCCTCGACCTGTGGCGCGAGCGACCTCCCGTGGGCCGCTCCCGCCTCACCGATCCGTCGAACAGCTGACCCCTCCTTCAAAGGGGCCGAACTAGGCCGAATAACGCTCAACCATCCCCCTCCCGCTCAACTGTCCCGGCACCCCCGAGGTCCTCCCCGCCGACCGCAGCACAGCGTTCGCAGGAACAGGAAAAGGAACAGGGGAGCCCGCATGTCAGCCGCACGCACCGCCCGTACCGTCGTCGCCGCCACCCTGGTGGCCGGCCTCGCCGCCACCGCCCTCGCCACGCCCGCCCTGGCGGCTCCCGCGCCCGCGAAGCAGGACCACGCGGCCACCCAGCAGGCGCTCCAGGCGGCGGTCGACGCCGGCGTGCCCGGCGCCGTCGCCCAGGCCCGCGACGGGCGGGAGGCGTGGACCGGCACCGCCGGCGAGCGCAAGGGCAACGACCGCTACCGCGTCGGTTCCATCACCAAGACCTTCGTCGCCACCGTCCTCCTCCAGCTCCAGGCCGAAGGCCGCATCGACCTCGACGACCCGGTCGAGAAGTGGCTGCCCGGAGTCGTCCAGGGCAACGGCCACGACGGCCGGAAGATCACCGTCCGCCAGCTGCTCAACCACACCAGCGGCGTCTACAGCGTCACCTCCGACCCCGGCTTCCAGAAGGAGATCTTCGGCCCCGGCTTCCTGGAGCACCGCTACGACCGGTGGACCCCGAAGCAGCTCGTCGACATCGCGATGACCCACGCCCCGGACTTCGCCCCCGGCACCGCCTGGAACTACTCCAACACCAACTACGTCCTGGCCGGCATGGTGATCGAGAAGGTGACGGGCCGCCCGTACGGCAAGTCGGTCGAGAACCGCATCATCAAGCCGCTCAAGCTCCGCGCCACCAGCGTCCCCGGCACCGACGTGCGGATGCCGAAGCCGAGCTCACCCGCCTGGTCCACACTCTCCCTCGAAGCCGGCCCGAACACGCCGGTCCACGACGTCAGCAAGCTCAGCCCCACCCTCGCCTACGCGGCCGGCGAGATGATCTCCGACTCCAACGACCTGCAGACCTTCTACCGCGCCCTGCTCAAGGGCAAGCTGCTCCCGAAGGCCGAGCTGCGGGAGATGACCACCACCATCCCGATCCACCCCGACTTCCCCGGAGCGGGGTACGGACTCGGGCTCATGAAGCAGAAGCTGAGCTGCGGCAAGGAGGTCTGGGGCCACGGCGGCGGCATCCACGGCTCCACCTCCGACGCCCAGGTCACCCGCGACGGCAACCACTCGATAGCCCTGAACTTCAACGCCGACTGGACGGGCAGCTCCGAGTCGGTCCTGGAGGCCGAGTTCTGCGACGTCGCGCCGAAGGGCTGATCCCGCACCGGGTCAGCGCGGCAGGACGACGACATACGCGGACGGCTGCCGGTCCGGCGCGGCCATCAGGGCCGTACGGACCACGGTGGCCTGCTGGTCCAGGGCCTCGCGCAGCTTGCGCGGGGTCAGGTGGACGACCGTGATCCCGAGCCGCTCCAGGTGCTCGCGCTTGCGGGTGTACTCGGACCACAGCGCGTCGTCGTCCTGCCGGGGCGCCCGGGTGTCCAGCTCGACGGCGACCGCCTGGTCCGGCCAGTAGGCGTCCACCCCGCCCAGGTGCGGGCCGCCCGGCAGCCGCAGGTCCACGTTCCACAGCGGGTCCGGCAGCCCGAACTCCCGCACCATCTCGTACAGCCGCTCCTCGGAGAGCGAGCGCCCCTCCGCGAGGAGCGTGTCCACCGCGTCCACCACGTGCGGCCGGGCGAGCAGCCGGGCCCGGCTCAACTCCCGGACGATCGCGGCCGGTTCGCAGTGCCCGCCGCGGACCGCCTCGGTGAGCAGCCGGCGTACGGTCTCGGCGTCCGAGAGGCCCGCGACCGCGTCGGCGACGGCGCGGGCGGCCGGGGCGACGGGGACGCCGGTGAGCTCCACGGGTTCGGGGTGCTCGGCGGCGCGCACCACCCGCACCCAGCCGGTGGAGCGCAGCCGTCGGGTGCGCGGGACGAGCACGTCGATCCGGTCCAGGGCGGTGAGCGGGGGAGCGGAGGAGAAGCGGTGCAGGGTCAGCGCGGCGAGCCCGGTGATCATCGCCTCGGGCCCCTGCGCCGGCACGGCACCGGCCCGGCGGGCGTACAGGAGTGCGGCGTTGAGCCGGTCCTCGCTGGTCGGGGGTCCGGACTGGAGGAGGAAGACGCCCGGGAGGAGCTGCTGCCAGCCGCCGCCGGACCGGCAGCGCGCGGCGACCTCGCCGGCGGGAACGCCCTGGGTCCTCAACTGGGCGGCGGACGCGAGTCGTTGGGTGCGTCCGGTGCGGGAGGCGAGGGGGAGGGGGCGGGGGGTGATGGGGGTGTTGTGGTTCATGCCGGGGGTCTTCCGCTTCCGAAGGCTCCCCTAACCCCTGTTACACGCTCGTCGACATTTAGGGACAACCTCGCCCTAAAGTACGCGCGTTCGAGTGCCGATGAGGGCCCGCGTCGCAGAACGCGACACCCGCCCCGTACGCCGATGGGGGCCGCCCGCCGAAGCGCGCGACCCCCACCGGCGTCACAGCCTTACGCGGCCAGGCGGTCGCAGGCCTGTGCGCGCAGCGCCCGGGCCAGGTCGTCCCGCGCCTCCAGGACGAGGCGGCGCAGCGCCGGCGCCGCCGACTCGTGCGCCGTCAGCCAGGCGTCCGCCGCGGCCAGCGTCTCGTCACTGTCCTGGAGCCCCGGGAAGAGGCCCTTGACGACGTCGATGCCGATCTGGATCGACCGCTCGGCCCACAGCCCCTCGATCGCCGCGAAGTACTTCTCCGCGTACGGCGCGATCAGCTCGCGCTGCGTCGGCTGGACGAAGCCCGCGATCGTCGCCTCCACCAGCGCGTTCGACAGGGTGTCCGACTCGACGACCTGCGCCCAGGCCTGCGCCTTGACCGCGGCCGAGGGCCGCGAGGCGAGCAGCCGCACCTGGTGGCGCTTGCCCGTCGCCGTGTCGTCGCGGGACAGCTCCTCGCCGATCCGGCCCTCGTCCGCCCGGCCGTGCACGGCCAGCGGGGAGAGCAGCGCCCAGCGCAGCTCCTGGTCGACGTCGAGCCCGTCGATCTTCGCCGTACCGTCGAGCAGCCCCTCCAGGAGCTGGAAGTCGGCGTCCGAACCGGCCGTGGCCGCGAAGAACCGCGCCCAGGTCAGCTGGTGCTCGCTGCCCGGCTCGGCCAGTCGCAGCTCGCGCAGCCCGCCTTCGGCGAGCAGCCGCCCGCCCTCCTCGCGCCACTCGGGGGCCGCGTAGAGGGAGACCGCGGACTTCGTCCAGGCGTGCACCATCTGGACCACGCCGATGTCGGTCTCGCGGCCCGCGAAGGCGAGCGCGACGGAGACGAAGTCCCGGGCGGGCATCAGTCCGTCGCGGGTCAGGTTCCACAGCGCCGACCAGCACAGGGCGCGGGCCAGCGGGTCGCCGATGTCGCCGAGGTGCGCGCGCAGGGTGGCGAGCGAACCCTCGTCGAAGCGGATCTTGCAGTACGTCAGGTCGTCGTCGTTGACGAGCACCAGGTCGGGCTTCTCCTCGCCCGCCAGCTCCGCGACGACGGTCCGGGCGCCGGTGATGTCGGTCTCGGCGCGCGCGAAGCGCACGAGGTCCCCCTCGGCCGACAGCCGGTAGAGGCCGACCGCCGCCCGGTGCGGACGCAGCTCCCCGCCCTCCTGGACGACGGCGAGCTCGGTGATCCGGCCCTCCGCGTCGTAGGTGACGACCGGCGTCAGCGTGTTCACACCGGAGGTCTGGAGCCAGGACTTGGACCAGGTCGTCATGTCCCGGCCGGAGGTCTCCTCCAGGATCGTGAGGAGGTCGGCGAGGCGCGTGTTCCCGTACGCGTGGCGCTTGAAGTAGCGGCGCGCGCCCTCCAGGAACGCGTCCCGGCCCGCGTACGCGACGAGCTGCTTCAGGACGGACGCGCCCTTGGCGTACGTGATGCCGTCGAAGTTGAGCTTGGCGTCCTCCAGGTCACGGATGTCGGCCGTGATCGGGTGCGTGGACGGCAGCTGGTCGGCGCGGTACGCCCAGGCCTTGCGGTTGTTGGCGAAGGTGACCCAGCTGTTGGTGAAGCGGGTCGCCTCGGCGTTCACGAAGGAGCCCATGAAGTCCGCGAAGGACTCCTTCAGCCACAGGTCGTCCCACCACACCATGGTGACGAGGTCGCCGAACCACATGTGCGCCATCTCGTGGAGGATGACGTTGGCCCGGCTCTCGTACGCGGCCTGCGTGACCTTGCCCCGGTAGATGTACTCCTCGCGGAAGGTCACCATGCCCGGGTTCTCCATCGCGCCGAGGTTGTACTCGGGGACGAAGGCCTGGTCGTACTTCCCGAAGGGGTACGGGTAGTCGAAGTTGTCGTGGAAGAAGTCGAAGCCCTGCTTGGTGATCAGGAAGACGTCGTCCGCGTCGAAGTGCTTCGCGAGGCTCTTGCGGCACATCGCGCCGAGCGGGATCTCCAGCTCGCCGCGCGTGTAGCTGTCGGTCACGTAGTGGTACGGGCCCGCCACGACGCACGTGATGTACGTGGAGATCGGCGCCGTCTCGGCGAACCGCCACACGCCCTCGGCGTCCTGCTCCCCGGCGCCGTTCGACCAGACCGTCCACCCCTCGGGCGCGGTCACCGCGAAGCGGTACGGGGCCTTGAGGTCGGGCTGCTCGAAGTTGGCGTACACCCGGCGGGCGTCGGCCGGCTCGTACTGCGTGTAGAGGTAGACCTCGCCGTCCTCCGGGTCGACGAAGCGGTGCATGCCCTCGCCGGTGCGGCTGTAGGCGCACTGCGCGTCCACCACGAGCACGTTCTCGTCGGCGAGGCCGTCGACGGCGATCCGCGAGCCGTCGAAGACGACGGCCGGGTCCAGGGAGCGGCCGTTGAGGGTGACCGCGTTCACGGACGGGGCGATCAGGTCCACGAACGTGCTCGCGCCCTCGCCGGTGCGGCGGAAGCGGATCGTCGTCTCCGAGCGGAAGGTGCGCACCGCCTCGGCCGAGTCGCCGACCGCCGAGCGCAGGTCGAGGACGACCTCGTACCCGTCGACGGACAGCAGCGCGGCCCGCTCGTGGGCCTCGTCGCGGGACAGATTCTCACCGGGCACGGTCACTCCTTCGTGGCACGTTCGAAACAGCACCGATCCTCCCATGTGCCACTGTCACCCGGCGCACGGGAATGCCTTCGAGCGCCCGTGGCGTTTGCTCCTTTCGGCGCACCACGTCGTTCAGCACCACGTCGTTCAGCACCACGATCAGCAGCACCTTCATCACGGCCGTACCGAGGAGTGACATGTCCGAGACCAGGACCACCGCAGACTTCTACTTCGACCCGATGTGCCCGTGGGCCTGGATGACCTCCCGCTGGATGCTGGAGGTGGAGCAGGTGCGCCCGGTCGACGTGCGCTGGAAGGTCATGAGCCTGGCCGTGCTCAACGAGAACCGGCTCGACGAGCTCCCGGCCGAGTACCGCGAGCTGCTGACCCAGGCCTGGGGCCCGGTCCGCGTCGTCGTCGCCGCCCAGCAGCTGCACGGCGACGAGGTCGTCGGCAAGCTCTACACGGCGCTCGGCACCCGCTTCCACAACAACGGCGAGGGCGCGACCCGTGAGGCGATCGTCGGCGCGCTGACGGACGTCGGCCTGCCGGAGGACCTGGTCGAGTACGCCGACAAGGACACCTACGACGCCGAGCTGCGCGCCTCCCACACGGAGGGCATAGAGAAGGTCGGTCAGGACGTCGGCACCCCGGTCATCGCGGTGCCGGGCCCGACGGGCGACGAGGTCGCCTTCTTCGGCCCGGTCGTCACCCCGACCCCGCGCGGCGACGCGGCGGCCCGGCTGTGGGACGGCACGCTGCTCGTGGCGTCGACGCCGGGCTTCTACGAGATCAAGCGCACCCGGACGGCGGCGCCCAGCTTCGAGTAGTGCCCCGGAACGGAAGGACCCCCGCGATTCCTGTCATCGCGGGGGTCCTTCTTTCATCCGCCTGCGGCGTGAAGGTTGAGAAGACGATCACGAGCAGGACGACGGGGTGCCCTTTCGGGCGCCGATCAGAAGGAGATCAGCGGGACCGAGGCCTTGGCGGCCTGGTAGCGCTTGCTCACGTCCTGCCAGTTGACGACCTGCCACATGGCCTCGATGAAGTCCACCTTCTGGTTCTTGTACTGCAGGTAGAAGGCGTGCTCCCAGGCGTCGAAGACGAGGACCGGGACCGAGCCCTGGCCGACGTTCCCCTGGTGGTCGTAGACCTGCTCGACGATGAGCCGGCCGCTGATCGGCTCGTACGCGAGGACACCCCAGCCGGAGCCCTGGGTGGTCGCGGAGGACTTCGTCAGCTGGGCCTTGAACTTGGCGAAGGACCCGAAGGACTCGGTGATCGCGTCCGCGAGGTCACCGACGCCGTCGGCGGCCAGCGGCTCGCCGCCGCCCCCGTCCTTCGGGCTGTTCATGTTGTTCCAGTAGATGGAGTGGAGGATGTGGCCGGAGAGGTGGAACGCGAGGTTCTTCTCCAGGCCCGTGATCGAGCCCCACTGGTCCTTGTCGCGGGCCTCCTCCAGCTGCTCCAGGGTGTCGTTCGCGCCCTTGACGTACGCGGCGTGGTGCTTGTCGTGGTGCAGCTCGATGATCTGCGGATTGATCACCGGCTCCAGCGCCGCGTAGTCGTACGGCAGCTCCGGAAGTGTGTAGATCGCCATGTGCCCGGCCCCTTCAATGGCTCCTGCTTATTGCAACCTATGCGCAAGTGCAGGCTAACAGTAGGTGCGCGAGATGTTGATCAGCCCTTCGCCCTAGGTCCGGGGGCCCGGCCCCTCGTTCCACACACGGCGAAACCCCCGAACCGGAAGGCGGTTCGGGGGTTTCGGGACGAGGTGGTACGGATCAGGAAGTGCGGCCCGCCGCCGCCTTCTGGCGTACGAAGCCGACGGCGGCGAGCAGCAGCGTCAGCCCGCCCGTCCAGTACAGCTGCACGCGCGTGCCCTCCTCGCGGGCCATCAGGACGAAGATCGCCGCCATGCCGGCCAGCGCCACCCAGGTCAGCACCGGGAAGGCCCACATCCGCACGACAAGCTTCTCCGGCTCCTCGCGCTCGGTGCGGCGGCGCAGCACCAGCTGGGAGGCGGCGATGAAGAACCAGACGACCAGGATGATCGCGCCGATGGTGTTGAGCAGCCAGATGAAGATGTCGTCCGGCCGCCAGTAGCTCAACAGCACACAGCCGAAGCCGAAGACGGAGGAGACGAGCACGGCCGGGCGCGGAACGCCGCCGGAGAGCTTGCCGAGCGCCTTCGGGCCCTGGCCGCGCGCCACGAGCGAACCGGCCATGCGCGAGGCGCCGTAGATGTTGGCGTTCATCGCGGAGAGCAGGGCGACCAGCACGACCACGTTCATGATCTGGCCGGCCGCCGGGATGCCCAGGTGGTCGAGGGTGGCGACGTACGGGCCCTTCTCCACGACCGCCTTGTCGTCCCACGGGACGAGGGTGACGATGACCGCCATCGAGCCGATGTAGAAGAGCGCGATCCGCCACATCGCCGTACGGACGGCCTTGGCGACGCCCTGCACCGGGTGCTCGGACTCGGCGGCCGCGATGGTGACCGTCTCCAGGCCTCCGTACGCGAAGACGGAGGCGAGCAGGCCGACGATCAGCCCCTCGGAGCCGTTGGGGAAGAAGCCGCCGTCACCGGTGAGGTTCGTGGTGCCGGGCGCGGGGGCGTCCGAGCCGGGCAGGAGGCCGGTGATGGCGAGCACGCCGATGCCGAGGAAGAGGACGATCGCGCCGACCTTCAGCGCGGCGAACCAGAACTCGAACTCGCCGAAGTTCTTCACCGCCGCCAGGTTGGTGGCGCAGAAGACCACCATGAAGAGCGCGACCCAGGCCCACTCGGGGCTGCCCGGGAACCAGCCGGTCATGATCTTCGCCGCGCCGATGCCCTCCAGGCCGACGGCGACACAGAGCAGGAACCAGAAGGCCCAGCCCGAGGTGAAACCCGCCCAGGAGCCGAAGGCGCGCTCGGCGTGGACGGAGAAGGAGCCGGAGGCCGGGTTCGCCGCCGACATCTCGCCGAGCATGCGCATCACGAGCATGACGAGGATGCCCGATAGGGCGTAGGCGATCACGATCGAGGGACCGGCGGCGGCGATGCCGGCGCCGGAGCCGACGAAGAGTCCGGCGCCGATGACGCCGCCGAGGGCGATCATCGAGAGGTGGCGCTGCTTGAGGCCGTGCGTGAGGCCCTCGGCGGGTGCGGTCGCGCCGTCCTTGCGGTCGGCCGGCGCGGGCGCGGTGGTCCGAGACATGGGCGAGCCCTGTTCACTAGCTGAGACGGGGAGGGAGCCCACAGTCTGGGTGGGCGCACCGCTCAGAGGGAACCGATGTCCGCTATACGGTCACGACCTTCACACAAAGTGAAGGTTCATGCCCGGTTCGTACGCAGCTCCCGTACCCACGCGATCAGCAGCACCAGCCCGGTCGCCGCCGCCGACCACAGCACCTGCGGACGCGCCGCGTCGTCGTTGAGCATCAAGACGAGCACCCCCGCCATCGCGGCCAGCGCCACCCACGTCAGCCACGGGAAGCCCCACATCCGCAGCGTCAGCGTCTCCGGCGCCTCGCGCTCGATCCGGCGCCGCAGCTTCAGCTGCGAGACCGCGATCAGGGCCCAGACGAACAGCAGCACCGCGCCGACCGCGTTGAGCATGTAGAGGAAGACGGAGTCCGGCCACTTCAGATTGAGGAGTACGGAGACGAAGCCGAAGGCCACCGAGGCGAGCACCGCCCGGCGCGGCACCCCGCCGGCCGAGACCCGGAGCAGCCCCTTCGGCGCCTCCCCGCGCTCCGCGAGCGAGAACACCATCCGGGACGACCCGTACAGGTTGGCGTTGAGCGCCGAGAGCAGCGCCACGAACACCACCACGTTCATGATCTGGCCCGCCGCCGGCACCCCGATCGCGTCCAGGACCGCCACGTACGGCGACTGGCCCGGCTCCATCGACGTCCACGGCAGCAGCGTCACGATGACCAGCATCGACCCCACGTAGAAGAGGAGGATCCGCCACACCGCGCTCCGCACCGCTCGCGCCACGTTCCGCGCCGGGTCGGCCGACTCGGCCGCCGCGATCGTGACGACCTCCAGGCCGCCGAAGGCGAAGATCACGGCGAGCACGCCGGAGACGACACCCTCCCAGCCGTTCGGCAGGAAACCGCCCTGACCGGTCAGATTGGCCATGCCTACCGGATCAGTGTCCGGGAGCCAGCCGACGATCGCGAGGGTGCCGAGGATCAGGAAGAGCACGATCGCGCCGACCTTCAGCGCGGCGAACCAGAACTCGAACTCGCCGAAGTTCTTCACCGCCGCCAGGTTGGCCAGGGTGAAGACGACCATGAAGATCAGCACCCAGCCCCACTGCGGGACCCCCGGCGCCCAGCCGTTCGCGATCCGCGCCGCTCCCGTCGCCTCCACCGCGAGGACGACGACCAGCAGGAACCAGTACAGCCAGCCCACCGAGAAACCCGCCCAGCGCCCGAGGGCCCGCTCGGCGTGGACCGAGAACGCCCCGGAGGCGGGCATCGCCGCCGACATCTCGCCCAGTATCCGCATGACGAGCATCGCGAGCGCGCCCGCGATCAGGTACGAGACCACGATGCCGGGACCGGCGACCGCGATGCCCGCGCCCGAACCGACGAAGAGTCCGGCACCGATCACCCCGCCGAGCCCCAGCATCGTCAGGTGACGCTGCTTCAGACCGTGGGAGAGGGGCTCCGGTTCGGTGGCGAGGGAGTCGTGCATGTGGGGGCTCGTGCTCTCTGACGGTTTATGGAGACTCCACAGTCTCTCCAGTGAAGGTCCCTTGGCGCAAAAGGGACCTCCCTGCACGAGTTCCCAGTGACAAGCGTCACGTGGCGCGAGGTGTGATCGGCGGGGTTTGTTCGATCTCCACGAAGGGCTCGACCGCCGCTTTGTGGGCGGCTGACGGTGATCGGACGCTCACACCTGGCATAGCGTCAACGTGTCCCACCCACCCTCACCCCGCGGAGTACCGATGAGCACCGCCGCCGCCCCCGTCCGTTCCCTCCGTGCGGGCACCGTCCTCGCCGACCTGCTCCCGGCGAGCCGCGCCCGGGACATCGCCCTGGTCGTCGGCGGCGCCGCCCTGACCGGCCTCGCCGCGCAGATCTCCGTCCCGGTCCCCGGCTCCCCGGTCCCGGTCTCCGGCCAGACCTTCGCCGCCCTGCTCGTCGGCACCGCGCTCGGCGCCCGCCGCGGCTTCCTGGCCCTCGCCGCGTACGCCGTGGCGGGCATGGCGGGCGTGCCGTGGTTCGCGCAGGCCACCTCCGGCTACGGCATGCCGTCCTTCGGCTACATCCTCGGCATGATGCTCGCCGCGACCGTCGTCGGCGCCCTCGCCCGCCGCGGCGCCGACCGCTCGGTGCTCCGCACGGCCGGTGCGATGGCCCTCGGCTCCGCGATCATCTACGCGGTCGGCGTGCCCTACCTGGCGCTCGCCACCGGCATGACCTTCGGCCAGGCCGTCGCCGCGGGCCTCACCCCGTTCCTCATCGGCGACGCCCTCAAGGCCGCGCTCGCCATGGGCGCCCTGCCGGCCGCCTGGAAGCTCGTCGGCCGCAAGGGCTGAGCACGTCGAGGTACGCGAGAGGGCCCGTCGTTCCGGGGGAACGACGGGCCCTCTCGTCTGCGGACGACTTCGTACGCGTACGGACTACGGGCGCTCGGCCGGCGCCTTCGCCCGCCACTGCCGGACCAGCGCGATGGCGATCACGAGCGCGGCCACGAGGAGCGAGAGCACGACCTGCTCACGCGCGCTGCCGCCGTCGTACAGCATGTAGCCGAGGACGAAGACGATCATGCCGATCGTCGCCCAGGTCAGGTACGGGAAGAGCCACATCTTCACGACCAGCTTCTCCGGCGTCTCCCGCAGGATGATGCCGCGCATCTTCAGCTGGGTCACGCAGATGACCAGCCAGACGAAGAGCGCGACCGCGCCGGAGGAGTTCAGCAGGAAGGCGAAGACGGTGTCCGGCCACTTGTAGTTGAAGAAGACCGCGACGAAGCCGAAGACGACCGAGCCGAGGATCGCAGCCGTGGGCACGCCCCGCTTGTTGCCCTTGGCGAAGGCCTTCGGCGCGTCGCCGCGCTGACCGAGCGAGAACGCCATGCGGGACGCGGTGTAGAGACCCGAGTTCAGGCAGGACAGGACGGCCGTCAGGACGATCACGTTCATGATCTGGCCGGCGTTCGCGATGCCGATGGAGTCGAGGGCGGCGACGTACGAGCCCTTCTCGACGATCGACTTGTCGTTCCACGGCAGCAGGGCGAGGACGACGAAGATCGAGCCCAGGTAGAAGACGCCGATCCGCCAGATCACGCTGTTGGTGGCCTTGGTGACGGCCTTCTGCGGGTCCTCGGACTCACCGGCGGCGAGGGTGACGATCTCGCTGCCCATGAAGGAGAAGACGACCATCAGCACACCGGTGAGGACCGCGCCCGCGCCCATCGGGAAGAAGCCCCCGGTGTCGGTGAGGTGCGCGAATCCTGTGCCCGGGTTGTCCGAGCCGGGCAGCACGCCGAAGACCGCGAGCATGCCGATGAGGACGAAGGCGCTGATGGCCACGACCTTGATGCCCGCGAACCAGAACTCGAACTCGCCGTACGAGGCGACCGAGCCGAGGTTGGTGATGGTGAGCACCACCATCACGATGAGCGCCCATCCCCACTGCGGTACGGCCGGGATCCAGCCCTCCAGGATCTTGGCGCCCGCGGTCGCCTCGACGGCGAGGACGACGACCCAGAAGAACCAGTACAGCCAGCCGATGCTGAAGCCGGCCCAGCGGCCGAGGGCCCGGTCGGCGTAGGCGGAGAAGGAGCCGGAGGACGGCCGGGCGGCGGCCATCTCGCCGAGCATCCGCATCACGAAGACGACCATGGCGCCGACGAGGAAGTAGGACAGCAGGATCGCGGGGCCGGCTGCGGCGATGCCGGAGCCGGAGCCGACGAAGAGGCCTGCGCCGATCACGCCACCGATGGCGATCATGGAGAGATGACGGTTCTTGAGCCCGGCCTTGAGACCGTCGGAGGACTGCGGAACGTCGGTCGTACCGGCCGTTCCGCCTTCCTTCTCCAGGGTCGGCTGCGTGTTCATGAACGCTTCCTAACGTGTGGGGGACGCTCGGGTCGCGAGCCCGAGCATTGAACCCTGTGGAAGGGGGTGATCGGAAGACTTCATTCCGGATAGTTGTGAGGACCACTCCGCGAGAGGCGAAGGTCCATACCAGGTCGGGTGAACGTCCCGACCCCGCTGACCGCTACCCGGCCTCTGACATGCCACACTCGGCACCATGCGCGTCTACATCGGTTCCGACCACGCCGGCTACGAACTCAAGAACCACCTCGTCGAGTGGCTCACGGCACACGGCCACGAGGCTGTCGACTGCGGTCCGCACATCTACGACGCCCTCGACGACTACCCGCCGTTCTGCCTGCGCGCCGCCGAGAAGACGGCCGCGGACGCGGACAGCCTGGGCATCGTCATCGGCGGCTCCGGCAACGGCGAGCAGATCGCCGCGAACAAGGTGAAGGGGGTGCGCGCCGCCCTCGCCTGGAGCGAGCAGACCGCCGCCCTCGGCCGCGAGCACAACAACGCCAACGTGATCTCCGTCGGTGGCCGGATGCACACCCAGGAAGAGGCGACGAAGTTCGTCGAGATCTTCCTGAGCACGCCGTACTCGGGTGACGAGCGTCACACCCGCCGGATCGACATGCTCACCGCGTACGAGAACACCGGCGAGCTCCCCCCGATCCCGGCCCACCACCCGCAGGGCCCCGCTGCCTGATGCCTGAAGGGCACACCATCCACCGGCTGGCCGCCGACCACCGCGAGCGGTTCGGCGGCCGGCCCGTGCGCGTCTCCAGCCCCCAGGGCAAGTTCGCCGACTCGGCGGCCCTGCTCGACGGGAGCGTCCTGGAGACCACCGAGGCCCACGGCAAGCACCTCTTCCTCGCCTTCGAGGACAGGGAATGGGTCCACATCCACCTCGGCCTCTTCGGCAAGGTGAACTTCGGCGCCGCGCCCGTCCCGCCGCCCACGGACACGGTCCGGATGCGGATCGCCGACACGGACGGGTACGTCGACCTCCGCGGCCCGACGACCTGCGCGTACATCACGAACGCCGAGAAGCAGGCGATACACGACCGCCTCGGCCCCGACCCGCTCCGGCCCGGCGACGATCCCGGCAAGGCCTGGCGCCGGATCTCGAAGTCCCGCACCACGATCGCGGCCCTGCTCCTGGACCAGAAGGTCATCGCGGGCGTCGGCAACGTCTACCGCGCCGAGGTCCTCTTCCGGCACGGCATCGACCCCTACCGCGCGGGCAAGGACCTGACCGCGCGCGAGTGGGACGCGATCTGGACCGACCTCGCCGCACTGATGCGCGAAGGCGTCCGCCTCAACCGCATCGACACCGTCCGCCCCGAGCACACGCCCGAGGCGATGGGCCGCCCGCCGCGCGTCGACGACCACGGCGGCGAGGTATACGTCTACCGCCGCACGCACCAGCCCTGCCACATCTGCGGCGACGAGATCCGCACCGCCGCCCTCGCCGCCCGCAACCTCTTCTGGTGCCCGCGCTGCCAGACCCGCTAGGCCCTGTCCGGCGGATCATGGCCGGGGCCGCGACGCCTGGCACGGCACCTCGCCGCGTTACCGAAACGCCCACATAGCTCCGCTATGAGGACGCTCCGGCGCCTTGCGATGCACCGCACCAGACGCCGCGGCCTATCCGACCCTGATCCGCCGGACAGGGCCGAGCCGTCTAGAACCCGTGCGGCAGCCAGGGCGCCGCCGGCGACCCGAAGGCCACCGACGCCTCCACCAGCGCCCCTTCCCTCAGCTCCCGCACGCGCCCCGCCGCCGCGAGTGACATCAGCGAGGGCCCGCCCAAGTACGCCGTGCCCAGCTCCCGTACGGACAGTTCGAGGTCCGCCGGATCCGAGGTCCGGACGCACGTCGCTCCCTTCGTGTCACCCGTCAGCCGCCAACGCCCCTCGTTCCAGGGGCAGAACGCGTCCTCGACCTCGAACACCACGTCCACCGGCGTCTGGTACGTCCGCTCCTCCAGGGCCGCGCCCACCTCCACCAGGCGCACGTGCAGCGCGTCCCGCAGCTTCGGGGCGCAGCGCCGGATGTCGCTCACCAGGTGCTGCCAGCCGTCGTCCACGGGCCGGCTGAGGATCCGTACCTCCCTGGTCAGGTCCACCGAGCAGAGGAACCGCCACAGCGCCGCCTCCGCCACCGCGTCGAGCCCCATCAGCTGATGGACCGTGACGGCCCCGTCGGCACCCGAGAAGGACCACTCCGGCTTGATCGCGTAGTGCGCGAACCCCACGACCTCCCCGGCCCGTTCGGCGAGCACGCACTGCCGCGGCGAGGAACCCTCCCGGTCGGCCGGCGGGTCGATCAGCGGCAGCCGCTCCCACTGGGGCAGCCGGGCGAGCATCCCCGGCCGCCCGGGCACCAGCTTCGCGTACACCGCCTCGCACGCCGCGGAGGACTCCGTCAGATCGGCCCGGCGCAAGGTCACGCCGTCCGTGCCCTCCGGCACCGAGAGCCGCACCCGGGTCGTGTCGATCGTCGCCCGCGCCGTGTACGCGGCGACGCCGTAGCCGAACCGCCCGTAGATCTCCGGCTCCGAGGCCGTGAGCACCGCCACCGACTCGCCGGCGGCCCGCAGGTCGTCAAGCTGGCGCCGCATCATCGAGGTCAGGATCCCGCGCCGGCGGTGCGTCCCCGCCACGCTCACCATCGTCACCCCGCCCACCGGCACCGACGCCCCGCCCGGCACCGTGAGCCGGAACGAGAACGCGCCCGCCGTCCCCACGCACAGATCGCCGTCCCACACACCCAAGAAGCGGTCGAACTCGGTCAGATCACGCCAAAGCGCGCGCTCCTCCGGGGCCTCGGCCACACCCCCGAACGCCAGCTCAAGGACCTCGTACCAGCGATCCCACTCGGTCGGGGTGAGTACCCGCAGTTCAGTCGTCATATGCCATCGATATCAGCGGCGCGCGCCCGGGGCGACCCGATTTCACGCACATTGTCACCGGGGTACCCCTGCGCGATGTCGGACGGGGTGGATAGGGTCCAGGCCAATGGGACACCGCGCGGGAGTGAACACGTACGCGGCCCGGACGCGCAGACGCGCCCGCCGGGCCCGCATCGCGCTGCGCAGATCCGGCGTCGACTACTTCCGCGGGGACGGCTCCGACTGGCTCGCCTTCGCCGGACTCCTCCTGATGATTCCGGCCATCGCCTGCGGCACGCTCCTCGACCCGGTCTGGTGCGCGCCCGCCGCGCTCGTCCTGCCCATCGTGGCCGGCGGGCTGCTGCTGCGCCCCGCCAGCCTGCTCGGCCTGTACGCGGCCGCCGCCGGCGCCCTCATCGTCGAGTCCGTCGTCCTCGGCCCGTACACCCAGGGCCCCGCCCGGGTCACCCCCGGCACCGTCCTCACCGTCGCCGCCTGCGGGCTCTTCGGACTCCTCATCGCCCAGTTCCGCGCCCGGGTCGGCGTCCCCTGGCGGCGCGGCGGCACCATGCTCTTCGACCTGCGCGAACGCATCCGCGTACAGAGCGCCCTGCCCCGGCTCCCGCAGGGCTGGCACCGCGAGATGGCGCTCCGCCCGGCCGGCGGCCAGTCCTTCTCGGGCGACTTCGTCGTCGCCGCCCGCACCCACGGCGGCCGCACCCTGGAGGTCGTCCTCACCGACGTCTCCGGCAAGGGCATGGACGCGGCCTCCCGCTCCCTGCTGCTCTCCGGCGCCTTCGGCGGTCTCCTCGGCTCGCTCCCGCCGCACGGCTTCCTCCCCGCGGCCAACGGCTACCTGCTCCGCCAGAACTGGGACGAGGGCTTCGCCACCTCCGTCCACCTCGTCCTCGACCTGGACTCCGGCGACTACGAACTCTTCTCAGCCGGGCACCTGCCCGCGCTCCAGCTGCACGCGGGCAGCGGCCGCTGGGAGGAGAAGGCCGCGGACGGCCCCCTCCTCGGCGTCTACGACGGGGCCGAATTCCACCCGGTCAAGGGCTCGCTGCTGCACGGCGACGTCCTCATGCTCTTCACCGACGGCCTCGTCGAGGCCGCCGACCGGGACATCGCCGAGGGCATCGACCGCCTCACCGGCGAGGCCGACCGCTGCGTCGTCGAGGGCTTCGAGGGCGTCGCCTGGCATCTGATCGAGGCCGTCGCCAAGGACGTCAACGACGACCGGGCGCTGCTGCTGATCTCCCGCCGCACCTGACCGGCCACCTCCGTGTGACGTGATCTTCTCCACGACGATTCGTCACGGCGCCACGGGGGCAGGGGAGTTGATGGCACCATGGAGACAGCGGGGGGTGGTGAGCGACGTGCGCTCCCCGGCGGCAAGGCGGGACCGACCGAGGGTGTGATCAGTTGTGGCCATTTCACTGTCTGTGGTGTTGCTGTTGGCAATCATCCTGGTGGTGCTGATCCGCGGGGGGAACCTCAAGGGCGGACCGGCCGTGATCGCGGTGCTCTTCGGCTTCTTCCTCGCCTCCACCGGCATGGCCGACGACATCCAGCGCTTCCTGGACTCGATAACGCAGACGGTCGGCTCCATCAAGTTCTGAGCCGGCGCGGGCGGGGGACCGGCGTCAGGCCGCCGACTTCCGGGACTTGGCCGCCTTCGACTTCCTGGCCGTCGTCGCGGCCTTCGCCCTGCTGTCCGCGACCGGCTTCGCAGCCGACTTCGCGGCCGGCGCCTCGGCCGGCTTCTCGGCCGTCTTCTCGGTCGGCTTCGCGGGGTGCGCGGCCGGCTTCGGCGCGGACCGCTTCGCCCCCATGTCGCCGCCAGTGACGGCGGTACTCGGCTTCGCCGCCTCCCGGGGGCCGGCCGTCGACCACTTGAGCTCGATCTCCAGCTCGATCTCCCCGTCGCCGACCTCCAGTTCCACCTCGCTGCGGAACTCGTCGGGGATGTGCAGGCTCAGCGTTCCGGCCCCCAGCTCCAGTTCGGCCTCCCCGCCCTTCCTCAGCGCGGCGGCGAGGGCGGTCAGCTGATCGGCTGCCTCGAGACGGGACACCGAGCGCTTCCGCTCGAACTTCAGGTCCTTCATCGCTACCTCCGGTACGGCGGGAGACGGGCTGAGCCCAGTCTGCGCGAGCCTGCCGGACCCGGCATCTCGCGAGCCTCCGGAAACGCCTCAGGGCCGGTCCGGGAGACTTCTCCGGACCGGCCCTGAGACCGTGGAGCGGGTGACGGGAATCGAACCCGCGTAGCTAGTTTGGAAGACTAGTGCTCTACCATTGAGCTACACCCGCACAGCATCGCGCCGCAGGTCACGAGGACCGCGGCACGAAGAGCATGGTAGCCGGTCGGGGGACCTTCGTGCACACCCCTTAAAACAGGGGGCGCCGCACCGTCCCCGTCCATGTACCCTACGTGTCGCACCGACGGGGTGTGGCGCAGCTTGGTAGCGCGTCCGCTTTGGGAGCGGAAGGCCGTGGGTTCAAATCCCGCCACCCCGACCATGACGATCACGGGTCCGATAGGCCTCGTTCTTGATCGCGTTGTGGCTGCCTCCCCGCTTGCGGTTACTATGCAAGCTGCGTGCCCGTGTGTCTTTCTGACCGGGCCGACCCGCCGGAACCGCTTTCACGCGGAGACGGTGGATTCCAGGAATCAGCCACAAGGAGACCTAACCGTGAAGAGCGCCGTGGAGACCCTGAACCCGACCCGGGTTCGGCTCACTGTCGAGGTGCCCTTCGAGGAGCTCAAGGACAGCCTCGACGCGGCGTACAAGAAGATCAACCAGCAGGTCACGGTCAAGGGCTTCCGTAAGGGCAAGATCCCGGCTCGCGTGATCGACCAGCGGTTCGGCCGCGGCGCCGTGCTGGAAGAGGCCGTCAACGACGCGCTCCCGAAGTTCTACACCGAGGCCGTCAACGAGGCCGAGGTCAACCCGCTGGGCCAGCCCGAGGTCGACATCACGGAGCTGAAGGACGGCGAACTGCTGGCCTTCACCGCCGAGGTCGACATCCGCCCGACGATCGAGATCCCGGACTACTCCGGCATCGAGGTCACCGTCGACGCGGTCGAGGTCACCGACGAGGACATCGAGAAGTCGGTGGAGCAGCTCCGCGAGCGCTTCGCCTCGACGTCCACGGTCGAGCGGGCCGCCCAGGACGGCGACGTCGTCACCATCGACCTTGAGGCCAAGGTCGACGGCGAGGTCCTCCCCGACGGTGTCGCCGACGGTGTCTCGTACACCATCGGTTCGGGCGAGCTGCTCGACGGCATCGACGAGGCCGTCAAGGGCCTGGAGGCCGGTGGCGAGGCCACCTTCACCTCGCAGCTGAAGGGCGGCTCCGCCGAGGGCAAGGACGCGGAGGTCACCGTCAAGGTCACCACCGTCGCCGCCCGTGAGCTCCCCGAGCTGGACGACGAGTTCGCGCAGATGGCGTCGGAGTTCGACACCCTCGACGAGCTCAAGGCCGACAGCCGCAAGCGCCTCGAGAACATGAAGCAGTTCGACCAGGCCACCCAGGCCCAGGAGCGCGTCCTCGACGAGCTCCTCAAGCTGGTCGAGGTCCCGATGCCCGAGAAGCTTCTCGAGGACGAGATCAACACCCGCAAGCACAACCTGGAGCACCACCAGCTCGGCCAGATGGGCATCGACCTCGCGAAGTACCTGGAGCTCCAGGGCAAGACCGAGGAAGAGTTCCTGGCGGAGACCAAGGAGCAGGCCGAGAAGGGCATCAAGACGCAGTTCATCCTCGATGAGCTCGTCAACAAGGAGAAGCTCGAGGTTTCCCGCGAGGAGCTCACCGAGCACCTCTTCCGTCGTGCCGCCTCCTCCGGCATGAGCCCCGACCAGTTCGCCCAGGCCGTGGCCCAGGGCGGCCAGGTGCCGATGCTCGTCGGCGAGGTCGCCCGCGGCAAGGCCCTCGCGGTCGTCGTCGAGGCCGCCAAGGTCGTCGACACCACGGGTGAGGTCGTCGACCTCTCCGACGACGAGGACGAGCTCGAGACCGCCGCCGAGGCCGTCGAGGCCGTCACCGGCGAGGCCGAGGTCTCCGAGGACAAGTAAGCGGCTCCGCGCCCCGGCGCGGAACCCCGCTCCACGGGCCCGTACGCACTGCTGTGCGTGCGGGCCCGTGGGCATACCGGAACCCCTTACGCGCCGCCGCGTACCTTGCGCTCCCAGCGAACAGTTCGGGAACCGGGATGGCGTTGTCCTACCTGCGCGTTAGGGTCCATGAATACGAGGGCACTGCCCTCGGAACGAGACGCTGAGACGGCCTTGGCCGTCGGAGACGAGCAGGTGGATACGTGACGAATCTGAAGCCTTACGCCGCGGGTGAGCCGTCCATCGGTGGCGGCCTCGGCGACCATGTCTACAACCGGCTGCTCGGCGAGCGGATCATCTTCCTCGGCCAGCAGGTCGACGACGAGATCGCCAACAAGATCACCGCTCAGATGCTCCTCCTGGCCGCAGACCCGGAGAAGGACATCTTCCTGTACATCAACAGCCCCGGTGGCTCGGTGACGGCCGGCATGGCCGTCTACGACACCATGCAGTACATCCCGAACGACATCGTGACCATCGGTATGGGCATGGCGGCCTCCATGGGCCAGTTCCTGCTCACCGGCGGCACCCCCGGCAAGCGCTTCGCGCTGCCGAACACCGACATCCTGATGCACCAGGGCTCCGCCGGCATCGGTGGCACGGCCTCCGACATCAAGATCCAGGCCGAGTACCTCCTTCGCACGAAGAGGCGCATGGCCGAGATCACCGCGCACCACTCCGGCCAGACCGTCGAGGCGATCATCCGCGACGGCGACCGCGACCGCTGGTTCACCGCGGACGAGGCCAAGAGCTACGGCCTCATCGACGACATCATCACGCACGCCGCGGGTGTTCCCGGCGGCGGCGGCACGGGCGCCTGAGCCCCGGCAGTCCGCTCAAGAGCCCCAGCCCACCGAACGCCACCAGGACGGTGAACACCCAGATGCAGAACAACCTCTCCGCGAGCGGCCTTTACACCGGCGCGCCGATGGACAATCGCTACGTCGTTCCGCGCTTCGTCGAGCGCACCTCGCAGGGCGTCCGCGAGTACGACCCGTACGCGAAGCTCTTCGAGGAGCGCGTGATCTTCCTCGGCGTGCAGATCGACGACGCCTCCGCCAACGACGTCATGGCGCAGCTCCTGTGCCTGGAGTCGATGGACCCGGACCGCGACATCTCCATCTACATCAACAGCCCCGGTGGTTCCTTCACCGCGCTGACGGCGATCTACGACACGATGCAGTTCGTGAAGCCGGACATCCAGACGGTCTGCATGGGTCAGGCGGCCTCCGCCGCGGCCGTGCTGCTCGCCGCCGGTACGCCCGGCAAGCGGATGGCCCTGCCGAACGCCCGCGTGCTGATCCACCAGCCCTCCGGCGGCACCGGCCGTGAGCAGCTCTCCGACCTGGAGATCGCGGCCCGCGAGATCCTGCGGATGCGGAGCCAGCTGGAAGAGATGCTGGCCAAGCACTCCTCGACGCCGATCGAGAAGATCCGCGAGGACATCGAGCGTGACAAGATCCTGACCGCCGAGGACGCCCTCGCGTACGGCCTGGTCGACCAGATCGTCTCGACCCGCAAGAGCACGGCCTCCTCGGAGCGCTGACGCCCGACCTTCCCTCGGCACGGGGCACAGGACGCATTCCCGTCCATGTGAACCGTGCCAAGGGGGGCCCGAACGGGGGGCCCGGCAAGGTACCGTCGAATATGAGGCACCAGGAGTCGCTGAACCAAGCACTCCCAGGCGAAGGGGAAGCACCTCGTGGCACGCATCGGTGATGGCGGCGACCTGCTCAAGTGCTCGTTCTGCGGAAAGAGCCAGAAGCAGGTGAAGAAGCTCATCGCAGGACCCGGTGTGTACATCTGCGACGAGTGCATCGACCTCTGTAACGAGATCATCGAGGAAGAGCTCGCGGAGACGAGCGAGGTGCGCTGGGAGGAACTCCCCAAGCCCCGCGAGATCTACGAGTTCCTCGAGGGATACGTCGTCGGGCAGGAGCCCGCGAAGAAGGCCCTCTCGGTCGCGGTGTACAACCACTACAAGCGCGTCCAGGCCGGCGAGAACGGCGGCGGGGCGGGGCGGGACGACGCCATCGAACTGGCGAAGTCCAACATTCTGCTGCTGGGCCCCACGGGCTCCGGCAAGACGCTCCTGGCCCAGACGCTGGCGCGCATGCTCAACGTCCCGTTCGCCATCGCCGACGCGACGGCGCTGACGGAGGCCGGCTATGTCGGCGAGGACGTCGAGAACATCCTGCTCAAGCTGATCCAGGCGGCCGACTACGACGTCAAGAAGGCCGAGACCGGGATCATCTACATCGACGAGATCGACAAGGTCGCCCGTAAGAGCGAAAACCCGTCGATCACGCGTGACGTGAGCGGTGAGGGCGTCCAGCAGGCCCTCCTCAAGATCCTGGAAGGCACGACGGCCTCGGTCCCGCCGCAGGGCGGCCGGAAGCACCCGCACCAGGAGTTCATCCAGATCGACACGACGAACGTGCTCTTCATCGTGGGCGGCGCCTTCGCCGGCCTGGAGAAGATCATCGAGTCGAGGGCGGGCGCCAAGGGCATCGGCTTCGGGGCGACCATCCGCTCGAAGCGCGAGATCGAGGCGAGCGACCAGTTCCAGGAGGTCATGCCGGAGGACCTGGTGAAGTTCGGGATGATCCCGGAGTTCATCGGCCGTCTCCCCGTCCTCACCTCGGTCCACAACCTGGACCGCGAGGCGCTCCTCCAGATCCTCGTCGAGCCGCGCAACGCGCTGGTGAAGCAGTACCAGCGCCTCTTCGAACTCGACGGCGTGGAGCTGGACTTCGACCGCCCGGCCCTGGAGGCCATCGCCGACCAGGCGATCCTGCGCGGCACCGGCGCGCGCGGCCTGCGCGCCATCATGGAGGAGGTCCTCCAGTCGGTGATGTACGAGGTCCCGTCCCGCAAGGACGTGGCCCGGGTCGTCATCACGGCGGACGTCGTCCGGAACAACGTCAACCCGACGCTGGTCCCCCGGATCGTGAAGAACGACGGCAGACACGAGAAGTCGGCCTGACGGCAGGCAGACAATGAGTGAGGGGGTCCCGCCTTCGAGGCGGGACCCCCTCACTCATGTCCGGTCGGTGACTCGGATGCTCAGAGCTTGACGCGGACTTCCTTGCGCAGCTTGGCGGTGATGGAGGCGGCGTCCTCCATCGAGCCTTCCTTGCCCGCGAGCATGTCGGCCATGTTCGCCGGCGTCACGAAGCCGACCGTGCTGTGGTCCGCCCACACGCAGACCGTCATGGAGAAGGCCGGGGTGGACTCGGCCGCGTTGGCCGCGGACTTGGCCTGCTGGCACTTGAGGACCGCGCCGTCGAGCTCCGCCGGGGTGAACTCCTGCGGGCTGCCGACCAGTTCCGGCTCGCCCTCCTTGGCCGATGCCTTGTCCTTCTCGGCCTTCGCCTTGATGCTCGCGAAGACGTTGTCGACGACCTTCTCGGGGTCGTCGATCTCGCCGTAGAGGCCGCTGAAGGAGATGATCTTGGTGCCGAGCGGGTTGGCGGCGTCCTTCGCCTCGTAGCTGGCGCCGACGTTCGTGGCGTTCTTGACGCCGTTCTGCTCGGCCTCCTTGAGGGAGTCCTTGTCGCCGCCCTCCTTGCCGGGCTTCTTCTTGTACTCCGTGAGCACCGTCTCCGGGGTGGTCAGCTTGTGCGCGCCGTCGTCCGCGACCGAGGAGCCACCGCCGCCGAGCAGGAAGTACGCGCCGACGCCGAGCGCCGCGACGACCGCGACCGCGCCGATGATCAGGCCCGCCTTCGACTTCTTCGGGGCCGGCGGGTGCGGGACGTAGCCGCCGGGGCCCTGGGGGGCGCCGTACTGGGGCTGCTGGCCGTAGGGGCCCGGCTGCTGGGCCTGCGGGTAGCCGTACGGCGGCTGCTGCGGAGGAACGCCCTGCGGGGCCTGCTGCGGGTATCCGTAACCCGGCTGCGGCGCCTGCGGCTGGCCGTAGGGGCCCGGCTGCTGAGGCTGCTGGCCGTACGGGCCCGGCTGGCCGTAGGGGCCGGGCTGCTGGGGCGGCTGGCCGCCGTACGGGCCGGGCTGGTTGTAGCTCATCGACAGGTTCCCCTCACAGGATGTTTATGTCTGCCGAACATCCTGGCGGAAGCGATGACCATGAAGTGCGGCGGGGGCCACACCGTTACCGAACCAAAGCGTTTCAGGACGGGGCGGGGACACCCCTAAACTGGCCCCGTGACCGAGAACACTCAGCAGCAGACAGCGCCCACCACCGAACTGCCGACCCAGTACGCGCCGGCCGAGGTAGAGGGGCCGCTGTACGAGCGCTGGGTAGACCGGGGGTACTTCGAGGCGGACGCGAAGAGCGAGAAGCCCGCGTACACGATCGTCATCCCGCCGCCGAACGTCACCGGGTCCCTGCACCTGGGCCACGCCTTCGAGCACACGCTGATCGACGCCCTCACCCGCCGCAAGCGGATGCAGGGCTTCGAGACGCTGTGGCAGCCGGGCATGGACCACGCGGGCATCGCCACCCAGAACGTCGTCGAGCGCGAGCTCGCCAAGGAGGGCAAGTCCCGCCACGACCTGGGCCGCGAGGCCTTCGTCGAGCGCGTCTGGGAGTGGAAGGCCGAGTCCGGTGGTCAGATCGCCGGCCAGATGCGGCGCCTCGGCGAGGGCCTGGCGTGGAGCCGGGACCGCTTCACCATGGACGAGGGGCTGTCCCGCGCCGTCCAGACCGTCTTCAAGAAGATGTTCGACGACGGCCTGATCTACCGCGCCGAGCGCATCATCAACTGGTGCCCGCGCTGTCTGACGGCCATCTCCGACATCGAGGTCGACTACCAGGACGACGACGGCGAGCTCGTCTCCATGAAGTACGGCGAGGGTGACGACACCATCGTCGTCGCCACGACCCGCGCGGAGACGATGCTCGGCGACACCGCCGTCGCCGTCCACCCCGACGACGAGCGCTACGCCCACCTGATCGGCAAGCGGATCAAGCTGCCGCTGACCGACCGTACGATCCCGGTCGTCGCGGACACGCACGTCGACCCGGAGTTCGGCACGGGCGCCGTCAAGGTGACCCCCGCGCACGACCCGAACGACTTCGCGATCGGCCAGCGCCACGGCCTCGAGTCCATCGAGGTCCTCGACGAGCGCGGCGTCATCACCGTCCACGGCCCCTTCCAGGGCCTGGACCGCTTCGAGGCGCGCTCCGCGATCGTCGCCGCCCTGCGCGCCGACGGCCGGATCGTCGCCGAGAAGCGTCCGTACGTCCACTCCGTCGGGCACTGCTCGCGCTGCAAGACGACGCTGGAGCCGCGCCTGTCGCTCCAGTGGTGGGTCAAGGTCGAGACGCTGGCCAAGGCCGCCGGCGACGCGGTCCGCGACGGTCAGGTGAACATCCACCCGGCCGACATGTCGCAGCGGTACTTCGACTGGGTCGACAACCTCAACGACTGGTGCATCTCGCGCCAGCTGTGGTGGGGCCACCGCATCCCGGTCTGGCACGGCCCGAACGGCGAACTGGTCTGCGTCGGCCCCGACGACGAGGCGCCGACCGGCGAGGGCTGGACGCAGGACACCGACGTCCTCGACACGTGGTTCTCGTCCGGCCTGTGGCCGTTCTCGACGATGGGCTGGCCGGAGCAGACGCCCGACCTGGAGAAGTTCTACCCGAACTCCGTCCTGGTCACCGGCTACGACCTCATGTTCTTCTGGGTCGCCCGCATGATGATGTTCGGTCTGTACGCGATGGACGGTCAGCCGCCGTTCCGCACGATCGCGTTCCACGGCATGGTCCGTGACGAGTTCGGCAAGAAGATGTCGAAGTCGTTCGGGAACACGGTCAACCCGATCGACTGGATGGACAAGTACGGCTCCGACGCCCTGCGCTTCACCCTGGCCAAGGGGGCCAACCCGGGTGTGGACGTCCCGATCGGCGAGGACTGGGTCCAGGCGTCCCGCAACTTCGCCAACAAGATCTGGAACGCGACCCGCTTCGCCATGATGAACGGCGCCACGGTCGAGGGCCCGCTGCCGGACGTCGCGGACATGTCGGCGACCGACCGCTGGATCCTCTCGCGGCTGAACAAGGTCGTCTCCGAGGCGGACGCCTTCTACGACGACTACCAGTTCGCGAAGCTCGCCGACGCCCTCTACCACTTCGCGTGGGACGAGGTCTTCGACTGGTACGTCGAGCTGTCGAAGACGACCTTCTTCGACGGCGGCGAGCAGGCCAAGGTCTCGGCCCGTGTCCTCGGTGAGGTCCTCGACGTCACCCTGCGCCTGCTGCACCCGATCGTCCCCTTCGTCACCGACACCCTGTGGACCACCCTCACCGGCGGCGAGTCCCTCGTCATCGCGGACTGGCCCAAGGACAGCAACTTCCGCGACGAGGCCGCCGAGAAGGAGATCGAGCTGGTCCAGCAGGTCGTCACGGAGGTCCGCCGCTTCCGTTCCGACCAGGGCCTCCAGCCCGGTCAGAAGGTTCCGGCCCGGCTCGACGTGACCGGCACCGCGCTGGCCCCCCACGAGGCGGCCATCCGTCAGCTGCTGCGTCTCCAGCCGGAGGGCGAGGGCTTCTCCGCCACCGCCTCCCTGCCGGTCGCCGGGGCGACGGTCGCGCTCGACCTGTCGGGCACGATCGACGTCGCCGCGGAGCGCAAGCGCCTCGCGAAGGACCTCGCGGCCGCCGAGAAGGAGAAGGCCCAGGCGAACGGGAAGCTCGGCAACGAGGCCTTCCTCGCCAAGGCCCCGGACAACGTGGTCGACAAGATCCGGACCCGCCTCGCCAAGGCGGACGAGGACATCGCCCGTATCCAGACCCAGCTGGCGAACCTGCCGCAGGCGTAGTACGGCACAGGGAGGGGCCCGGAACCGGTACACGGTTCCGGGCCCCTTTCGCGTACCCGGTCAGGACTCCGTGGCCGGGCAGTCGCAGGAGGGCGGCGGTGAAGGAGAGCTGCTCCTGGGATGCTTCGTGCACATTTCTGAGTCGAACAGCAATGTGGGCGAAGTGCCCGATCTCACACCAGAAGGGACTTCGGGTCCACGGCTTCGGGACGAAAGACCTTGGATGATGGACGGCATGTCCCGCCTCCCCACCGTCCCCGCGCTGCGCCGTTGCGTGGACCGGTGGGCCGTCTCGCCCCGCGCCCTCGACGTCGTCGCCGCGCTGAGCGCCTTCGGCCTGATGGTCCTCGACGTGCCCGGGCTCGCCCGCGCCGACAACTCGCTCACCGGGGTCACGGCGACCCTGGTCCTGGCGGCCGGGGCGGCCACGCTGGTGCTCAGGCGCCGGCTGCCGTGGGTCCCGTACCTCGTGGCGCTCGGGCTGATGGGGTGGCTCCACGAGCTCACCATGATCCAGTTCGCGCTGTACTCGATCGGCCGGTACCGGGGGCGGCGGGCCGCCGTCGCCGCCACCGTGTTCTACATCGGCCTGGCGTGCCTCTTCTTCCAGCTGCCCGGCTGGCCCGCCCGGCACGGCGCCACCCTGAGCGACTTCCTGAGCATCGTCGTCCCGATCGGGGTCCTCGCGGCGGGCGTCGGCATCGCCGCGTACCGGCAGGACCTCGTGCGCGCCCTGGAGGTGCAGCGCCGCGAGGCCGCCGCCCGGCAGGCCGTGCAGGAGGAGCGGATCTCCGTCGGCCGGGACGTCCACGACCTGGTCGGCCGCGAGCTCACCGTCCTCGCGGTACGGGCCGAGGTCCTTTCCGTGCGGTCGCGGGGCGGGGCGCACCAGAAGGACTTCGAGGAGCTCGCGGACACCGCCCGCCGCGCCCACCTCATGCTCAACGAGACGATCGTGCGCCGCGCCGACCGGGACGCGGCCACCCCCGGCCTCGAAGGGCTCGCCGCGCTCGCCGAGGAGAGCGAACGGATGGGCAGCCCCGTGGACCTGACGGTCGCGGACGCGGCCAAGGCCCTGTCGCCGCTGCGGCAGGCGGCCGTCCACCGGGTCGTCCAGGAGTGCCTGACGAACGCCGCCAAGCACGGGCCGGGCCTGCCGGTGACGGTCGCGATCACCGTGGAGGGGCCGGACCTGCGGATCGAGGTGCGCAACCCGCTGCCGAAGACCCCGCCGGACCCGGCACCCGTCTCGACCGGCACCGGGCTGTTCTCGATGGAGGAGCGGGTCGTCAGCATGGGCGGGACGCTCACGGCGCGTGCGGAGGACGGGGCGTACGTGGTGACGGCGCTGCTCCCGACCGGCCTGGGGCGCTGATCGGCTACCGGACCCGCTCCGCCTTCCCCATCACCCGCTGAAGGCTGTCGAAGTCCTCCACGCACCGCCCCGAGCCCAGTGCCACGCAGTCCAGCGGCCGGTCGGCGACGAAGACCGGGATCTCCGTCGCCGAGGCCAGCCGCAGGTCGAGCCCCGGCAGCAGCGCCCCGCCGCCGGTCAGGACGATGCCGTGCTCCATCACGTCGCCGGACAGCTCCGGCGGGCAGTCCTCCAGGGTCGCCCGCACCGCCGCGATGATCGCCTCCACCGGCTCGTCGAGCGCCGCCCGCACCTCAGGCACCGTCAGCTCCACCGTCCGGGGCAGCCCGCTGACCTTCTCCCGCCCCCGCACGGTGAAGGTCCGCCGCTCCCGCTCCTCCTCGCCCGGCACCGGCCACGCCGAACCGATCGCGACCTTCACGTCCTCGGCCGTGCGCTCGCCGATGAGCAGCGAGTGCTCCTTGCGGACGAAGTCGGTGATGGCCGCGTCGAGGCGGTCGCCGCCCACCCGCAGCGACTGGGCCGTGACGATCCCGCCCAGGGAGATCACCGCCACCTCGGTCGTCCCGCCGCCGATGTCGACGACCATCGAGCCGCGCGGGTCGGAGACCGGGAGCCCCGCCCCGATCGCCGCGGCCATCGGCTCCTCGATGAGGTGCACCGCCCGCGCCCCCGCGGAGAGCGAGGCGTGCACGATCGCCCGCCGCTCGACCGGGGTCACCCCGCTCGGCACACAGACCACCATCCTGGTGCGGGGCCGGCGGCGGCCCGGGACCGCCTTGCGGACGAAGTGCCGGATCATCTCCTCGGCCGCCTCGTAATCGTTGATCACGCCGTCCTTCAGGGGGCGGATCGCGCTGATCGAGCCGGGTGTCCGGCCGATCGTCTCCTTAGCCTCGGTGCCGACCGCGAGCGCCTGCCGCGAGCCCTCCTGGACCGCCACCACGGACGGCTCGTTGAGCACGATGCCCTGGCCCCGGGCGTAGAGGAGCGTGTTGGCCGTGCCGAGGTCGATCCCTATGTCCATGATCGCCAAGTTTGCCCGGCGACTCCGGCGGACGGGGGACCGAAAGTCCCGAAAGGGGTGGGTCCATGGTCCTGTCGGTACCCCTCCGTAGACTGGGCCCGTGAGCGAGCCGAGCGACCCGAGTGACCAGTTCGACGACATCGTCGACAACGAGACAACGCGTGACCCCGACCTGGCGGTGATCGAGGCCGGCAGCCGCACCCTGCGTGCGCAGGCGGGCCCCGTCCAGGGCGACCCCGTGCCCGGCCGTCCCGAGGACCCGGAGCTCGACAAGGCGCTGCGCGAGGTCGAGACCGAGCTGTCCACCCGCTGGGGCGAGACCAAGCTGGAGCCCTCCGTCACGCGGATCGCGGCCCTGATGGACGTGCTCGGCGAGCCGCAGCGCGCGTACCCCTCGATCCACATCACCGGCACCAACGGCAAGACGTCGACGGCCCGCATGATCGAGGCGCTGCTCGGCGCCTTCGAGCTGCGCACCGGGCGGTACACCTCGCCGCACGTGCAGACGATCACCGAGCGGATCAGCCTGGACGGCGCCCCGATCTCCGCCGAGCGGTTCGTCGAGACGTACGCGGACATCAAGCCGTACGTGGAGCTGGTCGACGCCCGCGAGGAGTACCGCCTCTCCTTCTTCGAGGTCCTCACCGGAATGGCGTACGCGGCCTTCGCCGACGCCCCGGTCGACGTGGCCGTCGTCGAGGTCGGCATGGGCGGCACCTGGGACGCGACGAACGTCATCGACGCCTCCGTCGCCGTCGTCACCCCCATCGACCTCGACCACACCGACCGGCTCGGCGGGACCACCGGCGAGATCGCCGGCGAGAAGTCCGGGATCATCAAGCAGGGCGCGACCGTCATCCTGGCCCAGCAGCCGGTGGACGCGGCCCAGGTCCTGCTGAAGAAGGCCGTCGAGGCGGACGCCACCGTCGCCCGCGAGGGCATGGAGTTCGGCATCGTCTCCCGCGAGGTCGCGGTCGGCGGCCAGCTCCTCACCCTGCGGGGCCTCGGCGGCGAGTACGACGGCGTCTTCCTGCCGCTGCACGGCGCGTACCAGGCGCGCAACGCGGCCGTGGCGCTCGCGGCGGTCGAGGCCTTCTTCGGGGTCGGCGCGGACCACGCGAGGACCCTGGACGCGGACACGGTCCGCCGGGCCTTCGCCCAGGTCGCCTCGCCCGGCCGCCTGGAGATCGTCCGCTCCTCCCCGACGGTGATCCTGGACGCCGCGCACAACCCGCACGGCGCACGGGCCACGGCGGAGGGCGTAACTGAGTCCTTCGGTTTCTCGCGGCTCGTCGGCGTGGTCTCCACGAGCGCCGACAAGGACGCCCGGGGTCTCCTGGAGGCCTTCGAGCCGATCTTCGCGGAGGTCGTCGTCACGACGAACTCCAACCCCCGGGCCACGGACGTCGACGCGCTCGCCGCGATCGCGGTCGAGGTCTTCGGCGAGGACCGGGTCGTCGTCGAGCCGCGGCTGCCCGACGCGCTCGAAGCGGCCATCACCCTCGCGGAGGAAGAGGCCGAGTACGGCGGCGCGGGAGTCCTCGTGACCGGTTCGATCTTCACGGTCGGCGACGCCCGGCTGCTGCTGCGAAGGGGCTGACACCGATGCGCATGCTCTGTTCCTCGACGCTCATCGGCGAGTTCTTCGTCATCGGTTTCGCCGGTCTGGTCGCCATGAAGGACGACAGCCTGGCGATGTCGACCGTCTGGTGGGTCTGCGGCGTCGCGATGGTCCTCTCGGTGCTGCTGTGCGGGATGGTCACCCGTCCCGGCGGCGTGCAGCTCGGCTGGGCCCTCCAGATCGGCCTGATCGCCAGCGGTTTCTTCGTGCCGGTCATGTTCGTCCTCGGCGCGGCCTTCGCCGTCCTGTGGTGGGCGTCGGTGCACTACGGCCGCAAGGTCGACGACATCAAGGCCCGTTGGGCCGAGTCGCAGTCCGGGCAGGCCGCACAGGCCACGGCAGGGCCTGACGCTGCGTAATCGAGGGGCGTGCGGGCCCTGTAGCCTCGGAGGCCCGCACACCGCTTTTCCGAAGGAGTTCCCCCGTGAGCCAGCGCACGCTCGTCCTGCTCAAGCCCGACGCCGTCCGCCGTGGCCTGATCGGCGAGATCATCGGTCGTATCGAGCGCAAGGCCGGCTGGAGCCTCGCGGCCCTGGAGCTGCGCGAGCTGGACCAGGACACGCTGGAGCAGCACTACGGCGAGCACAAGGGCAAGCCCTTCTACGAGCCGCTGATGGGCTTCATGTCCTCCGGTCCGGTCGTCGCGCTCGTCGTCGAGGGCGAGCGGGTCATCGAGGGCGTCCGCCAGCTCGCGGGCCCCACCGACCCGATCGCCGCCGCGCCCGGTTCCATCCGCGGTGACTTCGGCACCATCGTCCGCGAGAACCTGATCCACGCCTCGGACTCCGAGGAGTCGGCGCTCCGCGAGCTGAAGATCTTCTTCCCGGGTCTCGTCTGATCCGATGTCGATCCGGTGCCGATCCGGTGCCGATCGCGTGTTGATCGAATGCTGACCCGGCGTCAGCCGATCAGCACAACCCTGTGGGGCGACCGAAGGAATTTCGGTCGCCCCCAGGCATATGAACGGCAATCCCGGGAACGGATCGCCGCGTCCTGCCGTCACCAGTGTTGAGGTGGACCGACGCGCGGCATCCGCGCGGGCGGCACTACGATGGAAAAACTCCACGCCGCACCACTCTCAGCCATGGGAAATCAAGGGGAACTCAATGTCGTTCATCGGCCGTGACATGGCTGTCGACCTCGGGACCGCCAACACGCTGGTGTACGTCAGGGGCCGAGGCATCGTTCTGAACGAGCCGTCCGTCGTCGCGATCAACACCAACACCGGCGGCATCCTGGCGGTCGGTGCAGAGGCGAAGAAGATGATCGGCCGGACGCCCGGCAACATCGTCGCCGTCCGCCCGCTCAAGGACGGCGTGATCGCCGACTTCGAGATCACGGAGCGGATGCTCCGCTACTTCATCCTCAAGATCCACAAGCGCCGCTACCTGGCCCGCCCCCGCGTCGTCGTCTGCGTGCCCTCCGGCATCACCGGTGTAGAGCGACGCGCCGTCATCGAGGCCTCGACGCAGGCCGGTGCGCGCCAGGTGCACATCATCGAGGAGCCCATGGCGGCGGCCATCGGCTCGGGCCTCCCCGTCCACGAGGCCACCGGGAACATGGTCGTCGACATCGGCGGCGGCACCACCGAGGTCGCCGTCATCTCCCTCGGCGGAATCGTCACGGCACAGTCGATCCGCGTCGCCGGCGACGAGCTGGACAACGCGATCATCCAGCACATCAAGAAGGAGTACTCGCTCCTCCTCGGTGAGCGGACCGCCGAGCAGATCAAGATCACCATCGGCTCGGCCTACGACCTCGACAAGGACGAACACACCGAGATCCGGGGCCGCGACCTCGTCTCCGGCCTCCCCAAGACGGTGGTCATCTCCGCCGCCGAGGTCCGCAAGGCCATCGAGGAGCCGGTCAACGCGATCGTCGACGCCGTGAAGACGACCCTCGACAAGTGCCCGCCGGAGCTCTCCGGTGACGTCATGGACCGCGGCATCGTTCTCACCGGTGGAGGCGCCCTGCTGCGCGGCCTGGACGAGCGGCTCCGCCGCGAGACCGGCATGCCGATCCACATCGCCGAGGACCCGCTGGACTCGGTGGCGCTCGGCGCCGGCAAGTGCGTGGAGGAGTTCGAGGCCCTCCAGCAGGTCCTGGACGCCCAGCCGCGCCGCTAGAGCCGTACGAGCACCACACGAGCAACACCCCACAAGAGAACACGCACAGCCGAAGAACGAACCACGAGGAAAGGCACGGCCGCCGCACGTGAGGGACACACGAGAGAGCCGGCTGCTCCTGGTGCTGCTGATCGCCATCGCGTTCGCACTGATCACGGTGGACATCCGCGGCGGCCAGGAGTCACCCGTCGACGGTGCCCGGCAGGCCGCCGCCGCGGTCTTCGGACCCGTCGAGAACGGTGTGGCGGCGGCCGTCGACCCCATCGGGAACGCCATAGGCGCGGTCCGCGACTCCGGTGAGCGGCACACCCGGATCGCCGCCCTGGAGAAGGAGAACGCCGAGCTGAAGGCCGAGCTCGGCAGCGACGACCGCAACCGGAACCGGCTGCGCGAGCTCGACGCCATGCTCAGGACCGCCGGCGCCGGGCAGTACGGCATCAAGGGCGCCCAGGTCATCGCCATAGGAGCGGCCCAGGGCTTCTCCTGGACGGTCACCGTCGACGTCGGCGCCCGCGACGGCATCAAGCGGGACATGACCGTGCTCAACGGCTCGGGACTCGTCGGCCGCGTCACCACCGTCGGCCCGTCCACCTCCACGGTCCTCCTCGCCAACGACCCCGACTTCACCGTCGGTACGCGCATGGAGAAGAGCGACGAACTCGGCTTCGCCACCGGCCAGGGCGACGGCCCCCTGCTCGTCCAGCTCCTCAACGGCAAGGCCAAGGTGAAGACGGGGGACCGGCTCGTCACCTTCGGCTCCAGCGGCGACAAGCCCTTCGTGCCCGGCGTCCCGGTCGGCGAGATCGTCCGCATCGACCCCGCGGGCGGCGGCCTGACCCGCAACGTCTACGTCCGTCCGTACGTCGGCTTCACCAAGCTCGACATCGTCGGCGTCGTCGTCCAGGCACCCCAGTCCAACCCCCGCGACATGGTCCTGCCGCCGAAGCCCAAGCCCGCGCCGACGGTCACGGTCACGATCACACCGCCGCCACCGGACGGACAGCAGCCGAACGGGAACCAGCAGGGCCAGAACCAGCAGGGCCAGAACCAGCAAGGCCAGGACCAGCAGGGCCAGGACCAGGGGGACGCGACACCGTGAAGTTCAACCGCATCCTCCTCTCCGCGACCCTGATCGTGGTCGCCCTGGTCGTCCAGGTCTCCGTCCTCGCCCGCCTCCAACTCCCCGGCGCCGTCCCCGACCTGGTGCTCCTCACCGTGGTCGCCCTCGCCCTGGCCTACGGACCCGTCAGCGGCTCCCTGATCGGCTTCACCGCCGGTCTCCTCGCCGACCTCGCCCCGCCCGCCGACCACGCCGCCGGCCGCTACGCCCTCGTGCTCTGCGTCATCGGCTACCTGGTCGGCCTCGCCAAGCCCGAGAACGGCCGGCTGACCTCCGCGACCGGCCCCATGGCCGTCGTCGTCGTCGCGGCCGTCGGCTCCACACTCCTCTACGCGGGCGTGGGCGCCCTCGTCGGGGACACCGCCGCCCGCCATGTGGGCCTCGGCTACCTGCTGTTCACCGCGGCGGTCTACGACCTGCTCCTCGCGCCCTTCACCGTGCCGCTCATCATGGCGCTGGCCCGGCGCGCCGAGAACGATCCGCTGTCCGACGCCGGCGGGGCGAACGGCACCGACGTCGCCTCCGGTTGGCTCTCCTCCGGCACGGGCCTGCGGATCGGCAACCAGCGCGGCGGCCTGCGCGTGAAGTCCGCCCGGAGCCGCGCCGCACGGGCCGGCCGCATCAAGGGAGTCAAGCGACTGTGACCGAGGGGGTCCCGGCAGTATGAGCAACATTCCCGAGACCGGGCGGACCCCGCGGGTCCAGATCCGGCTCGTCGTCATCCAGATCCTCGTCTTCTCGCTGCTCCTGACCCTGGGGGGCCGCCTCTGGTACCTCCAGATCCGCAACGGCAAGGAGTACACGGACGAGGCGAAGAACAACCACGTCCAGCAGGTCGTCCAGCCCGCCGTCCGCGGCTCCATCCTGGACGCCCGCGGTGTCCCGCTCGCCGACAACGAGACCCGCCTGGTGGTCTCCGCGTCCCGTACCGAGCTGATGAAGATAAAGGACAAGGGCAAGGCCGTCCTGACCCGGCTCGCGGACGTTCTCGAGATGAAGCCCGAGGACGTCATCAACAAGATCCGGCTCTGCGACTCCAAGACACCCAAGCCCTGCTGGAACGGTTCCCCGTACCAGCCGATCCCGGTGACCGACGAGGCCACCACCCAGCAGGCGCTGACGATCCGCGAGAGCACCGAGGACTTCCCCGGCATCACCGCCGAGCCCGCCGCCGTACGCCGCTACCCGGCGCCCGGCAAGGCCCGCACCTCGCAGGTGCTCGGCTACCTCTCGCCCGTCACCGACTCCGAGATCGAGAAGGCGAAGGACGGCGACTCGCCGTTCCTCCGCTCCGACCAGGTCGGCCGCTCCGGCATCGAGCGCACCTACGACAAGGAGCTGCGCGGCAAGGCGGGCGTGACCCGCTACGAGGTCGACAACCTCGGCCGGGTCATGGGCCAGACCGAGTCCGACCCCGGTATCGCGGGCTCCACCCTCGTCACCAGCATCGACGCCCGCGTCCAGGCCGTCGCCGAGTACGAGCTCAACGCGGCCATGAAGCTCGTCCGCGGCGAGACCGACAAGATCACCAACCGCAAGTACGAGGCCGACGCGGGCGCCGTCGTCGTCATGGAGTCGAGGACCGGCCGCGTCGTCGCGATGGCCTCCCAGCCGGACTACGACCCCAATGCCTGGGTCGGCGGCATCTCCGCCAAGGACTACGCCGCTCTCACCAGCAAGAAGTCCAACTACCCGCTGCTCAACCGGGCCATCCAGGGGCAGGCCGCCGCGGGCTCCATCTTCAAGGTGGTGTCGGCGAGCGCCGCCGTACGGGCCGGCCACGACTTCAACGACAAGTACAACTGCAGCAGCTCCTACAGCCTCGGCAGCCGCAGCTTCGCCAACTTCGAGTCCCAGGGACACGGCCCCATCACCCTGGGCGAGGCCCTCAAGTTCTCCTGCAACACCGTCTTCTACGCCCTGGGCCACCAGGAGTGGCAGCGTGACGGCGGAATAAAGCCCAAGCAGGGCGCCAACGACTGGTTCTACAAGACGGCCCGGGACTTCGGACTCGGCTCCGAGACCGGCATCGACCTGCCCAACGAGGTCAAGGGCCGCATCCCCGACCGCCAGTGGAAGCAGAGCTTCTGGGAGGCGAACAAGGACGCGTGGTGCAAGCAGGGCAAGAAGGGCGGCACCTACGTCCAGCAGATCGCCTACGAGAGCTGCCTCGAAGGCAACCAGCTCAAGGCCTACGACAGCATCAACTTCGCCATCGGCCAGGGTGACGTCCTCGTCACCCCCATCCAGATGGCCACCGCCTACTCCGCCATCAGCAACGGCGGCACCCTCTACGACCCCACCGTCGGCAAGGCCGTGATCAGCCCGGACGGCAAGTCGATCCGGGAGATCAAGCCCAAGGCCCACGGCAAGCTGCCGGTCGGCGCGGAGACGATCCGCGACCTCGACAAGGGACTGCGGTCCGTCGTCGAGCCCGGCGGAACCGCCGCCTGGCGGTTCGGCGGCTGGCCCCAGGACAAGATCCCGATGCGGGCCAAGACCGGCACCGCCCAGGTCTACGGCAAGCAGACCACCTCGTGGCTCGCGACCTACACCGACGACTTCACCATCATCATGACGATCTCTCAGGGCGGCACCGGCTCCGGCGCCTCCGGCCCCGCCGTGCGCAACATCTACGACGCCCTCTACGGCCTGGACGACGCGGGCAACCAGGACCTCAAGCGGGCCCTGCTCCCCGGGCCGCAGAAGGCCCTGCCGAAGGTGAACGCCGACGGCACCATCGACACTCCCGACATCAAGGCGTACGACCCGAAGTCGCAGCTCGTCGCTCCCGTCGAGAACGCCGGTGCGCCGCCGCTCGCGGGCCCGCCCCCCGGAAGGCGGGACTGACCCGATGACGACACGTACCAGCTTCTCCGTCTCCCGGTACGCCCCCGAGCGCGGGCCGCTCGCGAAGCTCACCGCCCGTGACTCGATGCTCCGCCGCCTCGACTGGCCGATGCTGGTCTCGGCGCTGGCGCTCTCCTTCATCGGGGCGCTGCTGGTCTGGTCCGCCACGCGGAACCGCACCGAGCTGAACCAGGGCGACCCGTACTACTTCCTCTTCCGGCACGCGCTCAATACCGGCATCGGGGTCGCCCTGATGATCGGCACGATCTGGCTCGGCCACCGCACCCTGCGCGGCGCGGTCCCGATCCTCTACACCCTCTCGATCGTGCTGATCCTCGCCGTCCTCACCCCGCTCGGCGCCACCATCAACGGCGCCCACGCGTGGATCGTCGTCGGCGGCGGCTTCTCCCTCCAGCCCAGCGAGTTCGTGAAGATCACGATCATCCTGGTCATGGCGATGCTGCTGGCCGCCAAGGTCGACGCGGGCGACCAGCTCCACCCCGACCACCGCACCGTCGCCAAGGCCCTCACCCTTGCCGCCCTCCCCATGGGCATCGTCATGCTGATGCCCGACCTCGGCTCGGTCATGGTCATGGCCGTCATCGTGCTCGGCGTGCTGCTCGCGTCCGGCGCCTCCAACCGCTGGGTCCTCGGCCTGATCGGCGCGGGCATCGGGGGCGCGGTCCTCGTCACGACGCTCGGCATGCTGGACGAGTACCAGATCAACCGCTTCGCGGCCTTCGCCAACCCCGACCTCGACCCGGCGGGCGTCGGCTACAACACCAACCAGGCCCGCATCGCGATCGGCTCCGGCGGCCTCCTCGGCGCGGGCCTCTTCAAGGGCTCGCAGACGACCGGCCAGTTCGTACCGGAGCAGCAGACCGACTTCGTCTTCACGGTGGCGGGGGAGGAGCTGGGCTTCGTCGGCGCCGGTCTGATCCTCGTCCTCCTCGGGATCGTGCTCTGGCGGGCCTGCCGGATCGCCCGCGAGACCACCGAGCTCTACGGCACGGTCGTCGCGGCCGGGATCATCGCCTGGTTCGCCTTCCAGTCCTTCGAGAACATCGGCATGACGCTCGGCATCATGCCGGTCGCGGGTCTGCCGCTGCCGTTCGTGTCGTACGGCGGCTCGTCGATGTTCGCGGTGTGGGTGGCGATCGGGCTGCTGCAGTCCATCAGGGTGCAGCGCCCGATGACCGCATAGGTCTAGATTCGTCTCATGGCGGAGACGAAGCGTGAGATCGAGCGGAAGTACGAGGCCACGAGCGGGACCCGGGTTCCGGACCTCACCCGGGTCCCCGGGGTCGAGGCCGTCGTGGACCGGGGCGTCATGGAACTCGACGCGGTCTACTACGACACCCCTGACCTGCGGCTCGCCGCCGACGCGATCACCCTGCGGCGGCGCACGGGCGGGGACGACGAGGGCTGGCACCTCAAGTTCCCCGTCGCCTCCGGAATCCGCGACGAGATCAGGGCCCCGCTGGCCGACACCCTCCCGGGTGAGCTGGCGGGGCTTCTGCGTTCCCGGGTCCGCGGCGTCGAGGTCGTCCCCGTCGTCCGTCTCCGCTCCGCGCGGGACGTCCGCCATCTGGTCGACGCGTCGGGCACGCTCCTCGCCGAGCTGTCCGTCGACACGGTCCGCGCCGAGCGGCTGCCCGGGGGAGCGAAGGCCACCTGGAAGGAGATCGAGGTCGAACTCGCCGACGACGCCGACGAGGCGATCCTCGACGCGGTCGAGAAGCGCCTCACGAAGGCCGGCATCCACGCCTCGTCGTCCGCCTCCAAACTGGCGAGGGCCCTGACGGAAACGGAAACGGAAACGGAGACGACACCGAGCGCCGAGCGCCGACGACCCGCCGAAGCCCAGGACGGAGCCCGGTCCGCCGAGCACGGAGCCCCCGAGACCGCCCCGGCCGCGGTCGAGGCACCCGCGCCCGGCACCGCTGGGCACGCCGTCCTCGTCTACGCGCGCGAGCAGATCGACGCGATCGTCGAGCTCGACCCGGCCGTCCGGCGCGACCTGCCCGACTCCGTGCACCAGTTGCGGGTCGCCTGCCGTCGGCTGCGCAGCGCCTTCAAGACGTACCGGAAGGTCCTCGACCGGGACGTCACCGACCCCCTCGGCGCCGAGCTGAAGTGGCTGGCGGCCGAGCTCGGGATCGCCCGGGACCAGGAGGTGCTGACCGAACGGCTGCGCGGCCGGATCGACGAGCTGCCCCGGAGCCTGCGGCTCGGACCGGTCCGCGGCCGGCTGCGGACCTGGTCCGCGGCCCGCGCCCGGGACGCCCGCCGCCGTACCCTCGCCGCGCTGGACTCGCCCCGCTACCTCGCCCTCCTCGATGCCCTCGACGCGCTGCTCGCCGACCCGCCCCTGCGGAAGGCCGCGTCCCGCGATGCCCGGAAGGTCCTCGCCCGGGCCGTCCTCAAGGACCATGACCGCCTGGCCGCCCGCGTCGACCGGGCCCTCGCTCTCGACCCCGGGGAGGAGCGCGACGTCGCGCTCCACGAGGCGCGCAAGGCCGCCAAGCGCGCGAGGTACGCCGCCAACGCCGCCAAGCCCACCCTAGGGAAGCCCGCGCGGAAGGTCGCCAAGCGTGTGAAGTCCGTCCAGTCCCTCCTGGGCGAACACCAGGACAGCGTCGTCGCCCGCGAGGCCCTCCGCGAGCTCGCGACCCAGGCCCACGCGGCCGGGGAATCCGCTTTCACCTGGGGACTTCTCCACGGCCGCGAGCAAGCGGCGGCGGAGGCCGGGGAGCGCGACCTCCCCGGGGTCTGGGCCAAGGCCGCGGCCCCGGAAATCCGCGCGGCGCTGACGCGCTGAGCACCGGGGTACGCTTGAGAGTCGCCCCCCTGCCAGCTCACGAAGGTTCGAGATGTCTGCTGCCGAGTCTGTCTTCCCGCAGCTCGAAGCTCTGCTCCCGCACGTGCAGAAGCCGATTCAGTACGTCGGTGGAGAGCTGAACTCCACGGTGAAGCCGTGGGAGTCCGCCGACGTCCGCTGGGCGCTGATGTACCCGGACGCGTACGAGGTCGGTCTGCCCAACCAGGGCGTCATGATCCTGTACGAGGTGCTCAACGAGCGCGAGGGCGTCCTCGCCGAGCGCACGTACAGCGTGTGGCCGGACCTCGAAGAGCTCATGCGCGAGCACGAGGTCCCGCAGTTCACGGTCGACTCGCACCGTCCCGTCGGCGCCTTCGACGTCTTCGGCCTGAGCTTCTCGACGGAGCTCGGCTACACGAACATGCTCACCGCCCTCGACCTCGCCGGCATCCCGCTGGAGGCGAAGGACCGGACCGTCGACCACCCGATCGTGCTCGCCGGTGGCCACGCCGCCTTCAACCCCGAGCCGATCGCGGACTTCATCGACGCGGCGATCATCGGCGACGGCGAGCAGGCCGTGCTCGACATGACCGAGATCATCCGCACCTGGAAGGCCGAGGGCAGGCCGGGCGGCCGCGAGGAGGTCCTCCTCCGTCTCGCGAAGACCGGCGCGGTCTACATCCCGGCGTTCTACGACGTCGAGTACCTGCCGGACGGCCGCATCGGCCGTGTCGTGCCCAACAGGTCCGGCGTGCCGTGGCGGGTCTCCAAGCACACCGTCATGGACCTCGACGAGTGGCCGTACCCGAAGCAGCCGCTCGTCCCGCTCGCGGAGACCGTCCACGAGCGCATGTCCGTCGAGATCTTCCGCGGCTGCACCCGCGGCTGCCGTTTCTGCCAGGCCGGCATGATCACGCGCCCCGTGCGGGAGCGAAGCATCACCGGCATCGGCGAGATGGTCGAGAAGGGTCTCAAGGCGACCGGCTTCGAGGAGGTCGGCCTCCTCTCGCTGTCCTCCGCCGACCACACCGAGATCGGTGACATCGCGAAGGGCCTCGCCGACCGGTACGAGGAGGACAAGGTCGGCCTGTCGCTCCCCTCGACCCGCGTCGACGCCTTCAACGTCGACCTGGCCAACGAGCTGACGAGGAACGGCCGCCGTTCCGGCCTCACCTTCGCCCCCGAGGGCGGCTCCGAGCGCATGCGCAAGGTCATCAACAAGATGGTCTCGGAGGAGGACCTCATCCGGACCGTCTCCACCGCGTACGGCAACGGCTGGCGCCAGGTGAAGCTGTACTTCATGTGCGGCCTGCCGACGGAGACCGACGAGGACGTCCTCCAGATCGGCGACATGGCGGTCAAGGTCATCGCCGAGGGCCGCAAGGTCTCCGGTCAGAACGACATCCGCTGCACCGTCTCCATCGGCGGCTTCGTCCCCAAGCCGCACACCCCGTTCCAGTGGGCGCCGCAGCTGTCGGCCGAGGAGACGGACGCGCGGCTCACGAAGCTCCGCGACAAGATCCGCGGCGACAAGAAGTACGGCCGCTCGATCGGCTTCCGCTACCACGACGGCAAGCCCGGCATCGTCGAGGGCCTCCTGTCGCGCGGCGACCGCCGTATCGGCTCGGTCATCCGCGCGGTGTACGAGGACGGCGGCCGCTTCGACGGCTGGCGCGAGCACTTCTCGTACGACCGCTGGATGGCGTGCGCCGAGAAGACGCTGCCCGGCTTCGGCGTGGACGTCGCCTGGTACACGACCCGCGAGCGCACCTACGAGGAGGTCCTGCCCTGGGACCACCTGGACTCCGGTCTCGACAAGGACTGGCTCTGGGAGGACTGGCAGGACGCGCTCGACGAGACCGAGGTCGAGGACTGCCGCTGGACGCCGTGCTTCGACTGCGGTGTCTGCCCCGCGATGCAGACCGAGATCCAGGTCGGCCCGACGGGCAAGAAGCTGCTGCCGCTGTCGGTCGTGAAGTAGCGCGCCGCAGGCACAGGATCGGACGAAGGCCCGGCCACGGACATCCGTGGCCGGGCCTTCGTCCGTCCGAAGAGGCGGATCCACCGGACACGAAGAGGCGCCCGGAGCCATCGCTCCGGGCGCCTCCTGCGCGTGTCCTCAGGGGCAAGCCCTAGTGGTCGGACCGGGCCGCGGTGAGCTCGTCCTGGTCCGCCGGCCGGGGGCGGAGCACCCCGGGACCCTCGGCCGATCGCGGCGCCGGGGCCGGGTGGCGCTCGGCGACGGGGACGACCGCCGGCCGCAGTTCCTCCTCGCCGAGGAAGACCCGCCGGACGACCCGCTCGGCCGCGAAGCCGTCGTCCCAGGCGCAGAACCGCTCCCGGAACGCCTGTCGCAGCGTGGCCGCCCGCTCGCCCTCCCAGGCGCCGCTGCGGAACGCCTCGATCAGCTCGTCCTCGGTCGTGGTGAGGACACCGGGGGTGTCGCCCGGCTCGCCGGAGAGCAGGTCGAAGGTGACGCCTCGGCAGGTCCGGTACGCCTCCCAGTCGTCGGCGTACGTGACGATCGGCCGGTCGAGGTTGGCGTAGTCGAACATGATCGACGAGTAGTCCGTGACGAGGGCGTCCGCCGCAAGGCAGAGCTCCTCGACGGACGGGTGCCGCGACACGTCGACGAGCGCGCCCCGCTCGGCGAGGGAGCTCAACTCCCGGTCGGCGCCGTAGAAGTAGTGGGCGCGGACCAACAGGACGAAGTCCGGGCCGAGTTCGCGGGCGAAGCGGGCGAGGTCCAGCCGGGAGACGAAGGCGTCCTTCTGGTGGTCGCGCACGGTGGGGGCGTACAGGATCGCCGTCTTGTCGTGCGCGATGCCGAGCTCGTCGCGGATCCGGCGGACGTCCGCCGCGGTGGAGCGGTAGTAGACGTCGTTGCGGGGGTAACCGGAGTTCACGGTCCGGAAGTCGGCCGGGTAGACCCGCTCCCAGTTCTCGGTGGAGTGCTGGTTCGACGAGACGCTGTAGTCCCAGCGGTCGACGCGCTCCAGCAGCTTCCCGAAGTCCATGCTGCGGGAGACGGCCGGGTAGTGCTGCTGGTCCAGGCCCATCCGCTTGAGCGGGGTGCCGTGGTGGGTCTGCAGGTGGATCTGGCCGGGGCGCTTGATCACGGCGTCGGGGAAGTTGACGTTGTTGACCAGGTACTTGGCCCGGGCCAGCGCCTTCCAGTAGCCGAAGGTGGCCGGGGCGATCCGCTTCAGCCCGGGCTGCACACTGCCGGCGTGCTCCTGGTTGACGACCCACACCCCGCGGATGCCGGGCGCGAGCCGCTTGGCCGCCTCGTGCACGGCGAGCGGGTTGCAGCCGGGGGTGCGGCCCCAGTACGCCGAGTACACGGCGAGGTTCTGGTCGACGGGGAGGCGGCGCTGCACGGCGTAGTAGGCGCGCAGGGCCTTGCGGCCGCCCCAGCGCTTGGACCGGCCGACGGAGCGGATGCCCGCCTCACGGGTGCCGTTGACCACCTTGAGGCCTTCGAAGCCGGTGTACGAACCGCTCCGCAGCACCTTGAACTTCAGGCCGAGGATGCCGGGCGGCGGCGTGAAGCCCGCGGGTTCGAGGTCGCGGTAGACCTTGGAGGCCTGCTTCAGGTACGCGCGGCGGTGGCCCTTCGGTATGCGGAAGTCCCGGGCGAAGGTGAACAGGAAGTGGGAGATCATCCGCGTGAAGACGGTCTTGCGGTATTCGTCGAGGCCGGGGCGGCCGTCGAGGTACGCGAAGACCCTCCGGTACTGGTCGAAGATCACGAAGTGCTTGCGCGGGGAGCTGCTGCGCATCGAGCTGCCGACCCGGCGCTGCCGGTACTCGACGACCACGTACTCCAGACCCGCGACGCGCTGGGCGACGGCCATGGACGTGTAGACCATGAGCGCGTCCTCGTACAGGCCGTCGGTGAAGGCGTAGCCCTCGCCGGTGAAGAAGTCGCGGCGGTAGAGGCGGTTCCAGACGACGGCGAACATCCGCAGCAGTTCGAGGCGGTCGGCGGGGCGGATCACCTGGTCGCGGATGCCGGCCAGGTACGGGCCCGAGTTGCTGGGCTCGACGGTGCCGTCCACGTGGGTGCGGACGTGGTCGAAGAGCAGGACCTCGGGGTCCTCGGCCTCGGCGAGCCGGTCCGCCATGGCTTCCAGGGAGCCGGGGCGGATCGAGTCGTCGCCGTCGATGAAGAGCAGGTAGTCGCCGCGGGCGTGCTCGACGCCGGTGTTCCGGGCGGCGCCGATGCCGCCGTTCTGGGCACGGTGGACGGCGCGCACCCGCGGGTCGCGCGCGGCGAACTCGTCGATGATGGCGCCGCTGCCGTCGAGGGAGCAGTCGTCGACCGCGATGATCTCGAAATTCTGGTAACTCTGCGTAGTCACCGATTCGAGGCACTCGCGGATGTAGCCCTCGACCCCGTACACCGGGATGATCACGCTGAATCGGGGGGTAGCTGCAGCCGGCATGCGTCGTGTCTCCTCAGTCGAACCGCTCAAGCGCAGTATGCAGGAGGCCTTCCGCACGCCGGAAACCGCACGTGCTCGCGTACGGGGTGAACATCCTCTTCCTTGCGGGTGTGGGAGGGCCCAACGACAAGAGAACGCCGGAATTGCGGATCGTCTACCCTGGACAGCTGCGGCGGCCGGGGGCCGCCGCACAGTCATGCAGGCAGATGGACCGGTGAGGAATGTCCCGACCGACCCTGGTGGTCCCCATACGCAACGCGCGCTCCCGCATACCGGGGCGCGCGGAAACGGTCCTGCGTTCTTCTGTGTCTCTGGTCACGGCTCCCCGCGTCACGGTGCGGCAGGTCCGCTTTCCTTCGGGGCGGGCCGGAGGGCGGCAGCTAAGCTGCGGACCGGGTACCGGGACAAGTACTGCAGTTCGACGGCGGGCGTGCGGCCCAGCACGTCGCCCGGCGGATCCTCTCCGGAGGGTGGAGACACCCCCCGCCGATCCGCCGGAAATCCCCAAGCACGCCACCCCGTCACCCCCTCAGGCGCTCGAGCTCGTCGAGCGGGTCTGAACCAGAAAGGAACGCAGAACTCCATGGCACCCCGGCTCAGCGTCATCGTCCCGATCTACAACGTGGCGGAGTACCTTCCCGCCTGCCTCAACTCGTTGGCCGTGCAGACCTTCCAGGACCTGGAAGTTCTCATGATCGACGACGGGTCCACCGACGACTCCAACGCCATAGCGGCGGAGTTCGCCGACAAGGACGCCCGGTTCCGGCTGATCCGCAAGGAGAACGCCGGCCTGGGTGCGGCCCGTAACACGGGACTCGACAGCCTGGCGCCGGAGAGCGAGTTCGTGACGTTCGTCGACAGCGACGACATGATCCCGCCGGACGCCTTCCGGCTGATGATCAGCAGCCTGGACGAGACCGGCTCCTCCTTCGCCACGGGCAACGTGGAGCACATCAACTCCACCCGCGTCTGGCAGTCGCCGATGCACCGGTTCCTTTCCCGGGGCGCCGTGAAGCGCACGCACGTCCGGAAGAACCGGAACCTCCTGACGGACCGCCTCGCCTGCAACAAGCTCTTCCGGCGTGACTTCTGGGAGCAGCACGGCCTGCGCTTCCCCGAGGGCGTGCTGTACGAGGACACCCCGGTCATCGTGCCGGCCCAGTTCCTCGCCGAGTCCGTCGACATCATCAGCGACGCCACGTACTACTGGCGTCTGCGCGAGGGCGAGGCCAACCCCTCGATCACCCAGCGCCGTAACGAGCCCAAGGCGGCCCGTGACCGGGCCACCGGCTGCGAGCACGTCAGCCGGTTCCTCGCCGAGCAGAACGACCCCGCCGCCGACGCGCTGAAGCTCGCGTACGACAAGACCGTCCTCACCGGCGACCTGCGCATCTTCCTCAACGTGATGCCCGACGGCGACGAGGAGTACCGCGCCGAGTTCCTGCGCGTGGCGAACAAGTTCCTCGACCAGATCGACGTCAAGCTGATCAACACGCTGCCCACGGCGCTGCGCGTCAAGTGGCTGCTGGTCCGCAAGCACGCCGCGAACGAGCTGGTCGACTTCATCGAGGCGGAGCGCCTCGGCGAGCCGGTCGGGCTCGACGGCGTCGTCCGCAAGTACGCCCGGTACTCCGCGCTGGAAGCCCGCGGCGACCTGGTGCCCAAGAAGCTCCTGCGCGTCGACAAGGACCTCCAGCTGCGTTCCCCGCTGGACGACCTGACGTGGGAGAACGGCAAGCTGAAGCTGTCCGGCCACGCCTGGATCGACCGCGTCGACCAGACGGGCAAGCGCAGCGTCGTCAAGCTCCTCCAGCTGAAGAAGGACGGCACCCAGCGCCGCGTCCTCGTCCCGCTGGGCAACATCTTCGCCCCCGAGGCCACCACCGCCTCCGGGCACAAGGGCCGCGGCCACAGCTTCGACTGGGCCGGCTGGGAGACGACCATCGACCCCGCCCGGTTCCGCAAGGGCGGCAAGTGGCAGGAGGGCCTCTGGCACGTGGGCATGCGCGTCATGTCCGGCGGCCTCGTCCGCTCCCGCTCCGTGCACTCGTACGGCACGGACCGCCTGACCTACCCGCCCTACCAGTGGCTCGACGACGACTTCCGGATCGTCCCGGAGATCCGGCGCGCGGCGCTCAAGCTGCGCATCGAGAAGGTGCCGGTCGTCATCACCGGCTTCAAGCCCGAGGGCGACGAGATCGTCGTCGACGGCGTGTTCCGTGAGACCTTCGCCATGGGCACCGAGATCATCCTCCGCGTCGCCAACCAGAACAGCGGCGAGGTGCTCACCTACCCGGCGGAGGTCCTCGACGTCACCGGCGGGCACACGCGACTGCGCGTCCGCGTGCCCCTGGGCGACATAGCCCTGCTGCCGGAGCACCAGGACAGCGCCGAGGCCGCCTCCGGCGGTGGCGCCGACGCCGCGAAGACGATGCGCCGCAACTGGAGCACCCAGATACGCGTCACGGAGCCCGGCCAGAACCAGCGCTCCGTCAAGGTCGTCGTCAAGGACGGCGTCCCGGACCTCCAGGTCCGCCTGCCCGCCGAGTTCGGCGGCGAGGAAGCCATGCAGAACGAGGTGGCGGTCCTCTCCGGAGCCAACGGCTACCTGAAGTTCTCCGGCCGCCCGCTGCGCGCCAGGATCACCGGCATCGCCTTCGCCGACGGGACGTTCCTCGTCCGCGGCGCCGCGCCCGTGGAGCTGTCGGACCACCGCCTCGTCATCAGCGCCAAGGGCCGCTTCGACGAGCGCACGGTCCCGCTGAACGTCCTGCCGGACGGCACCTTCGAGGCCTCCTTCCGCCCCGCCACGATGACGGGCACCAACAGCCGCCTGCCGCTCAAGGCCGGCCGCTGGGTCCTCCGCCTGGAGACCCCCGACGAGGAGCAGTCCCTGCCGCTCGTCGTGGACCGGCTCGCCGTGTCGCAGTTCCCGCTGGAGGGCTCGCACAACGGCCGCGACTACCGGATGGAGGTGCACTGGCAGGACCACCCCCAGCTCAACTGCCTGCCCGACCTCACGGACATGGAGCGGGGCGCCAACCGCCAGTACCAGCTGCGGACCGAGGTCTACGAGCGCGGCCGCGAGCTGCCGCTGCGCGACGAGGTCCTGTACATCAGCTACAACGGCAAGCAGTTCTCGGACAGCCCCCGCGCGGTCCACGAGGAACTGCTCCGCCGCGGCTCGGACCTGAAGCACCGGTGGCTGGTCCGCGACGGCCAGGTCGAGCTTCCCGACACGCTCGAGCCCGTCCGCTTCCAGGGCACCGACTGGTACGACGCCCTGGCGCGCTCGCGGTACATCATCACCAACGCCCACCTCCCGCACTGGATCAAGCGGCGGCCGGGACAGGTGATCGTGCAGGCCTGGCACGGCACCATGCTGAAGAAGATCGGCCTGGACATCGACGCGCCCAAGTTCGACCCGAACTACCACGAGCGCCTGGTCCAGGAGGCGGCGAACTGGAACATCCTCGTCTCGTCCAACCGCTTCAGCACGCCCATCCTGAAGAGGGCCATGGGCTACAACGGCCTGATCGCCGAGACGGGCTACCCGCGCAACGACTACCTGTACGCCGAGGACCGCGACGAGCGGGCCAAGGAGGTCAAGGCGCGCCTGGGGCTCCCCGAGGGCAAGAAGGTCGTGCTGTACGCGCCGACCTGGCGCGACGACCTGTCCCACGCCCGCGGCCAGTTCAAGTTCGACCTCCGCGTCGACCTCGAAGACGCCCGCCGCCGCCTCGGGGACGACCACGTCTTCCTCATCCGGCGCCACTCCAACATCGTGGACAGCATCCCGGGCGCCGGTAACGGCTTCGTCTTCGACGTCTCCGAGTACCCGGACATCGCGGACCTCTACCTGGCCGCCGACATCATGATCACGGACTACTCCTCGGTCATGTTCGACTACGCGCACCTGCGTCGTCCGATGCTGTTCTTCACGTACGACCTGGAGCACTACCGCGACCGGCTCCGCGGCTTCTACTTCGACTTCGAGGAGGACGCGCCGGGCCCGCTGGTCGAGACCTCGGACGACCTGCTCACGGCCATCCGGGAGATCGACGAGGTGAAGGTCGCGTACCAGGAGAAGTACGACGAGTTCCACCACCAGTTCTGCGACCTCGACGACGGTCACGCGGCCGAGCGTCTCGCCGACCTGATGTTCAAGACGGCCGAGGACGGCGCGCCGCTGTAGTCGGTGCCCCCGGGCGTACGGAAGAGCCCCGGTCCGCAGGTCTCCCTGCGGGCCGGGGCTCCGTCGTGCGCGGGCCGGGACCGGTAGGTCCTGTCAGGCCCTACCGCTCGCCGGTCACTTCTTGTCGATGATCTTCAGCGAGAGCTGGCCGTTGCTGGAGAAGTACGGGCGCAGCTCGTGCATGACCGGGGTGCCGGGCACGGAGGCCAGGCGGTTGCGCCAGACGCTCTTCGACTTGGTGTCCGCGGCGGCCGCGACCGGCGCGCCGGAGCTCTTCACCACCGGGTACGGGTAGGTGAAGACGTCCATCGGGGTGAGCACGTCGGTGGCCAGCTTGCAGACGCGGATCCGGGCGGAGTCCTTGTCCGGCAGCAGCCAGAGGTCCCAGACGTCCTCGGCGCCGGCCTGGTGGAGGCGGGCCGCGGCGGCGTTGTCCAGGGTGGCCGTGAAGCGTCCGTCGGCGCCGGCCTTCACCGGGAAGGTGAAGTTCCTGTCGGCCTCCTTGCGGTGGACGGCCTCGATCACGCTGCTCTTGCCGGGCTCGACGCCCCAGGCGGCGGCGTCGATGACGATCGAGGTGGCGCCGGCGTGCAGGGCCGCGACCTCGACGTGCTGGGCGCGCACCCGGCTCTGCACGCGCAGGGTGCCGTCCGTGTGGGCGTACGGCAGCAGCACGGACAGGGCGGGGCCCTCGGTGCGGGGCAGCTTCAGCGAGAGCATGTGGAGGGTGTCGCAGCCGGCCGACCGCAGCGGCAGGTCGAAGCCGGCGGCGCGGACCGCGAGCTCCCAGTCGCCCTCGACGAGCTTGCCGAGCGCGGGCACCAGCGCCTCGCCGCCGACGAAGGGGACGACGACCTCGTCGGCCTTCTTGCGGATGTCCTTGCAGACCAGCTCGGCGCCGCTGTCGGCGGACAGCCCGTCGACCAGCACCCGGACGTCGCCCTGCGGATCGACCACGGCGGCGGCGGTGCGGGGGATGGCCCGGCGGGCCCGCATGGTCTCCACGAGCCGCTCGAAGCGGGCGACGGTCTCGGCCTCCTGGAAGCGGACCACGTTCGTCACCGCGGCGGCCGCCATCTTCCGGCGCAGGTCCTCGTCGGAGATCAGCTTCTCGATGTGCTCGGCGAGCGCCGCCTTGTCGCCGAGCGGCACGACGTAGCCGTCCTCGCCCTGCGTGATGATGTTGCGCGGGCCGTGCGGGGCGTCGTAGCAGATCGCCGGCAGGCCGGCCGCCATCGCCTCGACGGTGACGTTACCGAAGGCCTCCAGGTGGGACGGGAGGACGAACACGGACGCCTTGGCGAACTCCGGGGTGACCGGGGTGGCAGGGCCCATCAGGAAGATCTGGTTGTTGCTGTCCGTGTCGTTGATCTTCTTGCGCAGGTTGGCGCGCTCGGGGCCGGAGCCGTAGATCCGCAGGCTCCAGTCCGGGTGGCGGGGCGCCACGGTGGAGAAGGCCTCGATGAGGTCGCCGAAGCCCTTGTGGGTCTTGAGCAGACCGGCGGTGACCACGATCTTGTTGTCACCGGTGGACATCTGGCCCTCGTGGGCCGGGATGCAGTTGGGCATCGGGGAAAGCAGGTGGTTCACGGCGGGGACGACCCCGGCGATGGTCCGGCACTCGTCCGGCGTCGGCGCGGTGATCGCGTCCATCTTCGGGTACGCGTCCTTGAAGAGGGCGTCCCGGATGTGCGGGCCGTAGCGCGCGGGCCGCGAGTGCTCCATCGCGACCTTCAGGAAGTCGCCGTCCGCGTAGGCCAGCATGATCGTGATCTTGGGGTTGTTGCTGACCACGATGTCGGCGTCGGTCGTGGCCAGGTACTCCATCAGCCGCTTCTCGGCCAGGCGGCTGACCCACGGCTTCTTGTCCGTCGGCTCGTTCGGGTAGATGTGCGGGAAGACCTCGATCATCGGGTCGTCACCGTCATACGTGTGCGAGTGCTTCCGCATGTCGGTGAGGGCGAGGGTCTTCACCCGGGGGTCGAGCGGGAAGTACGCCTGGTCGAGGTTGCGACGGAGGGAGACCAGCTCGACCTCGTGGTGGTCCGCCAGCGCCTTGGCCAGGTTGTGGATGGCACTGACCACGCCGCCGATGTGACAGCGGTCGACCAGAAGGAAGGATATTTTCATACCGAGCCTCAACGTGTCCTGGGGTAGGTGGGGGGATGCGCAAGGTGTGTGGGGGGACGGGCGTAGGGACCTAGGCTACGGGGCCGCTCCTGGGGGCGGTGCCGAACAGTCCGGATCCGGTTGCCGGGGGTGAACCATGAACGGACCTTTCGCGTCTCCCGGAACATGTACCTGGAGAAAGCGGCCCCCCGGCCGGATCCCGAAGGCTGTCTGACGGCGGCCATCAGGATCCCCGTACGGATCGTCGTCCTTGTCGTCGTCGTCCCCGTACGCCTCGTATGGGACGCGCTGGTCCTGTGCGGCGGTTTCCTGGGCCGGGTACTGCTGCGCCCACTGGGCCGCGCGTACGACTGGTTCCACGCGCACGTGCTCGCCCCCGTCGGCCGTGCCGTCGCCCGGATGGCCGAGGCCGTCGCCACGGCGACGTGGTGGCTGTGCAAGGCGGTCTTCTACTGGCCCTGGCTGGGCCTGTGGCGCTACGTCGTCGTACCGATCGCCGTCCACCTGATCGCCCGCCCGGTGGCCTGGCTGTACCGGGCCGTCCTCACGCCGCTCGGGCACGGCCTGGCCCGCGCGACGGCCTGGGTGTACGCACGGCTGCTCGCACCGTTCGGGCGTGGTGCCGGACTGGCGCTGTGGGCGGTGCTCGTCTGGCCGTGGACGGCCATGTGGCGGTACGTGGCCGTGCCGCTCGCGTCGGGGACGTACCGCTACGTCCTCACCCCGCTCGGCCATGCCCTCACCTGGCTCGGCCGCGGCGTCGCCTGGCTCGGCAAGGGCCTCGCCGCCGGCCTGATGTGGCTCGGGAAGGTCCTCGTCGTCGTCCCCGCCGTGTTCCTGTACCGCTGGGTGCTCACCCCCGTCGGACGTGTCCTCGCGCTGATCGGCCGCGAGATCGCCGACGCCCTCGCGGTGGCCTGGCGCGTGGCCGGGTACGTCTCGCTCGCGGTCGGCCGCGCCCTGAAGTGGCTCGCGTGGAACCTGGTCGGCCTGCCCGTGAGCTGGTTCTACCGGAGCGTGTGCACCCCGGTCGGCCACGTCGTGCGCGACGCCGTGTGGCGCCCCGCCAGGAAGGCCGCCGTGGAGACCGGCCGGGCCGTCCGCGGAGCCCTCGCCTCGGCGCGCGAGACCGTGCGCCGGGCGCGCCGCGACGCGTGGCACGCGCTGGTCGGCGGGGAGCGGCAGCCGGAGCCTGTGAACGCCATCCGGGGTCAGGCGCGTAACCTGGGAGGTGCTGCACCACAACAGACCGTTCCCGGCGTGGTGGCCGAGACCGAGATCTCCCTGCACAAGCGGGGGTGAGCCGGCCGGCCCCGAGGGAACCCCCGTACACCCGAGGGCGGCGCGTCACCCGCGCCCGCCCCGCACCGAGGAGAAGAACCACTGGGCAAGCGACAGCCCGAAGGCCCGCCGCCCGCACCGGCGGTGCAGCGCATCCGACTGCGCTACACCAAGCGCGGCCGCCTCCGGTTCACCAGCCATCGTGACTTCCAGCGCGCCTTCGAGCGTGCGCTGCGCCGCGCCGAGGTGCCCATGGCGTACTCGGCCGGCTTCACCCCGCACCCCAAGGTGTCGTACGCCAACGCCGCCCCGACCGGTACGGGCTCCGAGGCCGAGTACCTGGAGATCGCGCTCACCCAGACGCGCGACCCCGAGATGCTGCGGGCGCTGCTCGACGAGTCCCTTCCCACGGGCCTCGACATCACCGACGCCGTAGAGGCCCGGACCTCGGGTCTCGCCGACCGCCTCACCGCCTCCGTGTGGGAGCTCCGGCTCGAAGGCGTCACCGTCGAGGACGCGCAGAAGGCCGCCGACGCGTTTCTCGCGGCCGAGACCGTGGAAGTACAGCGCAAGACCAAGAACGGCATCCGCACCTTCGACGCCCGCTCCGCGGTCACCGAGCTGACGGTTTCCTCCGCCCAGGGCGATCCCCAGGGTGAGAGGACGCTGGACAGCGCCTGTGCGATACTGCGGCTGGTTGTTCGGCACGTGACACCTGCCGTACGACCCGACGACGTCCTGTCCGGTCTCCGAGCTGTGGCCGACCTGGCGCCGCCGGTCCCCGCTGCGGTGACCAGGCTGGCGCAGGGGCTCTTCGACGAGGAGTCCGGCACGGTGACCGACCCGCTCGCGCCCGACCGCGAGGCAGTCACGGCCGCTTCATCCACGGCCGCCGCGACCGCCTCAGCGACGGCGCCGGGTGCAGGTACCGCGTAGGGAGCGGTCGTTGTAGCGCCGCCCTGGTACTCGGGAGCCACCTGGGTCGGGCAGCGCACAGACCAGGAGACTTTCGCCAGGCCGTACGCACAGGGCGTACGGAACCGGCGAGCCAGACATCAGCTCCCGTGCGGCGCCCGCGCCCCGGACGGCGGCACCGCGCCACAGGCGTGATCGTGCCGCCGGACCGGAACCAGGCGCGGCGCCCGGGAGCGCGACGGGAGAACCGCCCGCATGCTCGAGTCCAACGAAGACACCAATGCCCCCGGTGACAAGCTGCCGCCGCGCCGTCGGCGCCGCGCCGCTTCCCGCCCCGCCGGTCCGCCGGTGACGGCGGGCACCGAGGCCGCCGAGACCAAGGCGACCGCCGAGACCCCGGCCGTGGAGGCCGCGCCGGTCGAGGCCGAGGCCGCCCCCGCGCCGCGCACCCGCCGCCGCGCCACCCGCAAGGCCACCGCACCCGCCGTGGAGACGGTCGAGGTCGGTGCCCCCCTCGCGGACGTCCCCGCGGAGACCCCCGCGGCGGCCGCGCCGGTCGCCGAGACCGCCGCCGCCCCGGCCGAAGAGGCCGCTCCGGCGCGTCCGACGCGCCGCCGCGCCACCCGTAAGGCCACCGCCCCGGTGACGTCCACGGCCGCTGTCGAGGAGCCCGCGGTCGAGGCCGCGCCGGTCGCCGAGACCGCCGCCGCTCCGGTCCAAGAGGCCGCCGAGGCCGCGCCGCGCACCCGCCGTCGCGCCACCCGTAAGGCCACCGCGCCGGTGACGTCCACGGCCGCTGTCGAGGAGCCCGCGGTCGAGGCCGCGCCGGTCGCCGAGACCGCCGCCGCTCCGGTCGAAGAGGCCGCCGCGCCCGCCCCGCGCACCCGCCGCCGCGCCACCCGTAGGGTCACCTCGCCCGAGGCGACCCCCGAGGCGACCCCCGAGCCCGCCGTCGAGGCCGCCAGCACCGGTGAGTCGCTGCCGCAGGCCGCCGTCGCGCAGATCGCCGCCGAAGAGGCCGAGGTCGCCGCCGCCGAGACCGCCGCCACCCGGGGTCGCGGCCGCCGCCGCGCCACCTCGCCGCAGTTCACCTCCGAGCCGGTCACGAAGCCGGAGACGTCCCGCGCCCGTCGCGCCGAGCGTCCCGCCGTCGCCGTCTTCCAGGCCCCGGTCTTCTCCGAGCCGATGTTCCAGACCCCGGAGACGGCCGCCATGGCGGCCGCCGAGGTCGTGGAGCCGGAGGAGCCGGAGGAGGACGAGCTCGACGAGACCGTCGAGGTCGAGGCCGAGGCCGTCGAGCCGGCCGGGCCCATCGAGATCCCCGAGGCCACCGAGCGCGCCGAGGCCGGCTCCCGCCGTCGTCGCCGCCGCCGCGGCGAGCCCGTCGCCGTCGAGCCCGTCCCCGCGACCGTCGCCGACGAGCCCGAGGTCGAGGCCGTCGCGGACGAGCTCGAGGAGACCGAGGAGGCCGAGGAGACGGACGAGTACGGCGACCGCCCGTCCCGCCGTCGCCGCCGTGGCGGCCGTCGCCGTCGCCGCGGTGAGCTCACCGAGGTCGAGGAGTCCGAGGAGTCGGACGAGCTCCGCGCCGAGGACGACACCGAGGCCGAGGAGGGCGAGGAGGAGCAGGACGACGCCGAGGCGTACGCCGGCGGCTCCAGCAGCTCCCGTCGCCGTCGCCGCCGTCGCCGTCGCAGCGGGGACGCCTCCGCCGACGTCGAGGGCACCGACGAGGAAGGCGTCCGTACGGTCGTCAAGGTCCGCGAGCCCCGCCCGGCCCGCGAGAAGGCCGAGGCCGGCACGAGCGCCGACGAGGTCCAGTCCATCAAGGGCTCGACCCGCCTGGAGGCCAAGAAGCAGCGGCGCCGCGAGGGCCGCGAGCAGGGCCGCCGCCGCGTCCCGATCATCACCGAGGCCGAGTTCCTGGCCCGCCGCGAGGCCGTCGAGCGCGTCATGGTCGTCCGCCAGAGCGGCGAGCGCACCCAGATCGGCGTCCTGGAAGACAACGTGCTCGTGGAGCACTACGTCAACAAGGAGCAGGCCACCTCGTACGTCGGCAACGTCTATCTGGGCAAGGTCCAGAACGTCCTGCCGTCGATGGAGGCCGCGTTCGTCGACATCGGCAAGGGCCGCAACGCCGTCCTGTACGCCGGTGAGGTCAACTTCGAGGCGCTCGGCATGGGCCACGGCCCGCGCCGCATCGAGACCGCCCTCAAGTCCGGCCAGTCGGTCCTCGTGCAGGTCACGAAGGACCCGATCGGCCACAAGGGCGCCCGTCTGACCAGCCAGGTCTCCCTGCCCGGCCGCTACCTCGTGTACGTGCCCGAGGGCTCGATGACCGGCATCAGCCGCAAGCTCCCGGACACCGAGCGCGCCCGCCTGAAGACCATCCTCAAGAAGATCGTCCCCGAGGACGCGGGTGTCATCGTGCGCACCGCCGCCGAGGGCGCGAGCGAGGACGAGCTGCGCCGCGACGTCGAGCGACTGCAGGCGCAGTGGGAGGACATCCAGACGAAGGCGCAGCAGATCTCGACGAGCGCGCCGAGCCTGCTCTACGGCGAGCCGGACATGACCGTCCGGGTCGTCCGCGACATCTTCAACGAGGACTTCTCCAAGGTCATCGTCAGCGGCGACGAGGCGTGGGACACCATCCACGGCTACGTCTCGCACGTCGCCCCGGACCTGGCCGACCGCCTGTCCAAGTGGACGAGCGAGGTCGACGTCTTCGCGACGTACCGGATCGACGAGCAGCTCATGAAGGCGCTGGACCGCAAGGTCTGGCTCCCGTCCGGCGGCTCGCTGGTGATCGACAAGACCGAGGCGATGATCGTCGTCGACGTCAACACCGGCAAGTTCACCGGCCAGGGCGGCAACCTCGAAGAGACCGTGACGAGGAACAACCTCGAAGCGGCCGAGGAGATCGTGCGTCAGCTGCGCCTGCGCGACCTCGGCGGCATCGTCGTCATCGACTTCATCGACATGGTCCTGGAGTCCAACCGCGACCTGGTGCTGCGCCGCCTCCTGGAGTGCCTGGGCCGTGACCGGACCAAGCACCAGGTGGCCGAGGTCACCTCGCTCGGCCTGGTCCAGATGACCCGCAAGCGGGTCGGCCAGGGCCTCCTGGAGTCCTTCTCCGAGACCTGCGTCCACTGCAACGGCCGCGGTGTCATCGTCCACATGGAGCAGCCGGCGGCCGCCGGCGGCGGTGGCGGCAAGCGGGCGAAGAAGCGCCGCGGTGGCGCCGAGCACGTCCACGAGCACGAGCACGAGACCGTCGAGTCCGGTGCCGAGGCGGAGACCGAGACCGAGGCCGAGGTCGCGGCGGAGCTGGCCGCGCCGGTCGCCCTGCCCGAGCCCATCGCCCCGGACGAGGAGCTGTACGGCAGCATCGCCGAGGCCGAGGCCGCCGCCACGCGCGGTCGTGGCCGCCGCCGCGCCACCCGCCGGGTGTCCGCGCCGGTCGCCCCGGCCCCGGTCGTGGAGACCGAGACCTACGTCGTGGAGCCGGTGGAGCCGGAGCCGGTCGTCGCGCCGACCCCCGTCGCCGAGGTCGAGACGGCCGTCGAGCCGGTGGCCGAGCCCGTGGTCGAGGAGACCGCGGCCCCGGCCCCGCGTGGCCGCCGTCGCGCCACGCGCCGGGTGACGTCCCCGGTCGTGTCGACCACGGAGGCCGCCGAGCCCGCCGTCGTCGAGCCGGTGGCCGCGCCGGTCGCCGAGGAGGCCCCCGTGGCCGCCACGGAGCCGGAGCCCGTCGTGGAGGCGGCTGTGGAGACCGCTGTGGAGACCGCGCCCGAGCCCGCCGTCGAGGAGGCCCCCGTGGCCGCCCCGCCGCGTGCCCGTCGCCGGGTCGTCCGCAAGGCCACCGCTCCCGCCGGTTCCCCCGCGGGCGCCGAGGAGGCCGCCGTCCTGGTGGTCGCCACGGCCCCGGCCGAGACCGAGGCCGCCACGGCGGACGCCGAGGCCGAGCCCGAGGCCGCGCCGGCCAAGAAGACGGCCGCGCGCAAGACCGCCAAGAAGGCCACCACCACGGCCAAGAAGGCCGCCACCAAGAAGACGGCGGCGACCAAGAAGACCGCGGCGAAGAAGACCACCGCCAAGAAGGCCCCGGCCAAGAAGGCGGCGGAGAAGACCACGGCTCCGGCCCAGGACTGATCCCCCGAGTGCGGGCCGTCCCCTTCAAGGGCGGCCCGCACCCGGTCGGGCGAATTTGACCCCTTGTGGCAGCCGCCCGTAACCTAGACCGTCGGCGTGTCTGACTGGACGCGTCGCGCCTCTGAGCAACTCCCTCCCGCTCGTCGGGAGAGGCCGCTCGTCCGATTCCCGGAACGCCGCGGGCCCTCGGGTCCGTGTGAGCGGCTGGCTTCAGAGGTTTTCATCCCGAGTGAGAGAGAGATCCGCGTGTACGCCATCGTGCGCAGCGGTGGTCGCCAGCACAAGGTTGCTGTCGGCGACATCGTTGAGGTTGACAAGATTTCCACTGCCAAGGTTGGCGACACGGTCGAGCTCTCGACCCTGCTCGTTGTCGACGGCGACGCCGTGACCAGCGACCCGTGGGTCCTGGCCGGTATCAAGGTCACGGCCGAGGTCGTGGACCACCACAAGGGCGCCAAGATCGACATCCTGCGCTACAAGAACAAGACCGGCTACCGCCGTCGCCAGGGTCACCGCCAGCAGTACACGGCGATCAAGGTCACCGGTATCCCCGCGGCTGCGAAGTAAGAGGGACTGAGACATGGCACACAAGAAGGGCGCATCGTCCACCCGGAACGGGCGCGATTCCAACGCTCAGCGGCTCGGCGTGAAGCGCTTCGGCGGTCAGGTCGTTTCCGCTGGTGAGATCCTCGTCCGCCAGCGCGGCACCCACTTCCACCCCGGCGCGGGCGTCGGCCGTGGCGGCGACGACACGCTGTTCGCCCTGCTGCCCGGCTCGGTGCAGTTCGGCACGCACCGTGGCCGCAAGGTCGTGAACATCGTTCCGGTCGCCTGATCGGATCTTTGCGGAGGCGGACCTCACTTCCCGTACGGGAAGCGGGTCCGCCTTTCGCGTGTTACTAGATAGACATTCCGTACTCCCCCACCCTTCGGCCGGGGGTACCCCCAAACTGGAGGCACAACCATGACCACCTTCGTGGACCGCGTCGAGCTGCATGTCGCCGCGGGTAACGGAGGCCACGGCTGCGCCTCCGTTCACCGGGAGAAGTTCAAGCCGCTCGGCGGACCCGACGGCGGCAACGGTGGCCGCGGCGGAGACGTGACCCTGGTCGTCGACCAGTCGGTCACCACGCTGCTCGAGTACCACCACTCGCCGCACCGCAAGGCCACCAACGGCCAGCCCGGCGCCGGTGACAACCGCTCCGGCAAGGAGGGCCAGGACCTCGTCCTGACCGTTCCCGACGGCACCGTCGTCCTCGACAAGCAGGGCAACGTCCTCGCCGACCTCGTCGGCGAAGGCACCACCTTCGTCGCGGGCCAGGGCGGCCGCGGCGGCCTCGGCAACGCCGCGCTGGCCTCCGCCCGCCGCAAGGCCCCCGGCTTCGCCCTCCTCGGCGAGCCCGGCGAGTCGCGGGACATCGTCCTGGAGCTCAAGACCGTCGCCGACGTGGCGCTCGTCGGCTACCCGAGCGCGGGCAAGTCCTCGCTCATCTCCGTTCTGTCGGCCGCCAAGCCGAAGATCGCCGACTACCCCTTCACGACGCTCGTCCCGAACCTGGGCGTGGTGACCGCCGGCTCGACCGTCTACACGATCGCCGACGTGCCGGGCCTGATCCCGGGCGCCAGCCAGGGCCGCGGCCTGGGCCTGGAGTTCCTGCGCCACGTGGAGCGCTGCTCGGTCCTCGTGCACGTCCTGGACACGGCGACGCTGGAGTCCGACCGCGACCCGGTCTCCGACCTCGACATCATCGAGGAGGAGCTCCGGCAGTACGGCGGTCTCGAGGACCGGCCCCGGATCGTCGTCCTCAACAAGATCGACATCCCGGACGGCCAGGACCTCGCGGACATGATCCGCCCGGACCTGGAGGCGCGCGGCTACCAGGTGTACGAGGCCTCCGCCGTGGCCCGTACGGGTCTCAAGGAGCTCTCCTTCGCCCTCGCCGGCATCGTCGCGGAAGCGCGCGCTGCCAAGCCGAAGGAGGAGGCGACCCGGATCGTCATCACGCCGAAGGCCGTCGACGACGCGGGCTTCACCGTCACGTACGACGAGGCCGAGGACGTCTACCGGGTGCGCGGCGACAAGCCCGAGCGCTGGGTCCGCCAGACCGACTTCAACAACGACGAGGCCGTGGGCTACCTGGCCGACCGCCTCAACCGCCTCGGCGTCGAGGACAAGCTGATGAAGGCGGGCGCCCGCGCCGGCGACGGCGTCGCGATCGGCACCGAGGACAACGCGGTCGTCTTCGACTGGGAGCCGACGATGATGGCGGGCGCCGAGATGCTCGGCCGCCGTGGCGAGGACCACCGTCTGGAGGCCCCGCGTCCGGCGGCGCAGCGCCGCCGCGACCGGGACGCGCAGCGGGACGACGCGCAGCGCGAGTACGACGAGTTCGACCCCTTCTAGGACGAGCTCGCCCCCTTCCCGGGGGTCCGTCGCGAGGAGAGGGCCGCCGATGCTTTCGGCGGCCCTCTCTTTTCACCTTCCGTGCTCACGTTCCGTGTGCGCGCCGCTACGATGCCCGGATGATCGAGCCCCCCAGGCCACTCGGCGCGGCACGGGTCAGTGTCGTCGTCATCGCGTACGACGACGCCGAGCACGTAGGCGACGCGATCCGTTCCGCCCTGGCCCAGGGCGAGGCCGTCGGCGAGGTCGTCGTCGTCGACGACGCCTCCCGGGACGCGACGCCCGACGTGATCGCCGGGTTCGCCGGCGAGCCGCGGGTGCGCCCGCTGCTCCGCGACGTCAACAGCGGCGGCTGCGGCACCCCCCGTAACGACGGCATCGCCGCCGCCGTCCACCCGTACGTCCTGTTCCTCGACAGCGACGACGTGCTGATCCCCGACGGCGTCGACGCGCTCCTCGCCGTCGCGGAGCAGGAGCGCGCGGACGTCGTCACCGGCCTCTGCGTGCGGCGCGAGCTCCCCGAGGGCCGCGAGACCGTCTGGGCGGCCTCGCTGTACGACGTCTCCCGGGGCGCGACCCTCCCCGGCGCCGTCCTCGACGGCGTCGAAGGGCACCCCGAACTGGTCCTCGACACCCTCTCCGTCAACAAGCTCTACCGCCGTGACTTCCTGAACGACCATGCGATCCGCTTCCCCGAAGGCGCCTTCCACTACGAGGACTTCGTCTTCGGCGCCCGCGTCCAGGCCGCCGCCCCCCGGCTCGCCGTCACCGACGTGCCGCTGTACGTCTGGCACGTGCGGCGCCGGGCCGCGAACCTGTCGATCTCGCTGCGCCAGGCCTCCCTGGCGAACTGGGAGCACCGGGTCGCCGCGCACCGCGCCGTCGTCGAGGTGTTCCGCAAGGCGGAGCGTCCCGCGCTCGCCGTCGCCGCGCAGACGAAGTTCCTCGACTACGACCTCCCCATGTACCTCCGCGAACTGCCGCGGCGGACCGCCGCCTACCGCGCCGACTGGTGGACGCTCACCCGTGACCACCTCGCCGGCTTCGACGACGCCGCGGTCGCCGCCGCCCCGGCGCCGAACCGCTGGCTGTACGCCGGGATCACGGCCCTCGCCGCCGTACCCGAAGGGCGTGAACTCACCCGGTTCGCCGAGCTCGCCGCCGGCCGCCCGCGGCTCGTCCCGCCGTACCGCCGTGCCGGGGACGGCGCCCCGGTGCTGGCCGCCGCCCCGGCCGACGTACCGCTGGACGGTCTCGCCGAGCTGCCCCCCGCCCGGCTGCCGGTCGCCGTGGACGGCGCCGTCGCCGTCGGCGGGGGGACCCGGGTGACCCTCACCGTGCATGAGCTGTACGGGCGGGTCGGCGCCCTGCGCCCCGTCTCCGTCCGGGTCGGGTTCACCGAACGCGTATCGGCCGCGACGCTCTCCGCCGAGGCCCCGCTGCTCCCCGCCGACGAGGGCTGGACCGCCACCGTCCGCGTCCCCACCGCGAAGCTGCTCCGCGCCGGCCGGCTCGCCTCCTGGTCGCTCCGCGCCGAGCTGCGCTACGCGGACGGCTCGACCGGCTGCGCCGAGGTCAGGGCCCCGGAGGGGTTCGCCGGCCGGCGCGGCGTGGTCCTCGGCAGGTTCGGCCGCGTCCTCCTCGTCCAGGTCGTGGCCTCGGCGCGGCGCGGCCTGACCCTCCGGCTCACGGGCGGCGCGGCGGGTGCCCGCCAGGTGGTGTCCGGACGAATCAGGAGGCTCCTGGCGAAGGGGTGAACATCACCCGATGAGGGGGAGACTGGTTTCGGAACAATTTCCCGCCGGGTCGTGACTTGGCGGTCGGCGGGGGCGTTCATCAATCAACTGTGAGCGCGCTCTGTACTACCGCATGCCTGTGTGAGAGGACTTGGATGCCGACTAGCGACGTCCCCGATGTGAGCGTCGTCGTCATCGTCTACAACGATGAGGAACGGCTCCCGCGAGCGGTTCGGTCCGTACTCGACCAGACCCTGAACAATCTTGAAGTGATCATCGCCGACGACTGCTCGACCGATGGCACCGAGCGCGTCGCGCGGGCCCTGGAGGCCGCCGACCCCCGCGTGCGCTACGCGCGCCTGGAGCAGAACAGCGGCGGCTGCAGCGCCCCCCGCAATCGCGGCATCGCGATCGCCCGCGCCCCGTACGTCATGTTCCTCGACAGCGACGACGAACTGCCGCGGCACGCCTGCAAGAGCATGCTGCTCGTCGCCGAGGAGACCGGCGTCGACTTCGTGACCGGTGAGGTGACCCGGCTCTACGAGGCGTCCGACACGACGGGCCTGTGGTACCCGCACCTCTTCGCCGAGCAGCGGGTCGTGGCGGGCATCGCCGAGCGGCCCGAGTACTTCTTCGACCACCTGTCGACGAACAAGCTCTACCGCACCGGCTTCATCCGGGACAACGGACTCGCCTTCCCCGAGGGCATCCACTACGAGGACCAGCTGTTCTCCGCGCAGGCGTACACGCTCGCGGAGACCTTCGCCGTCGTGCCGTGGTCCGTCTACACCTGGCGCCTCGCACCGGAGAGCGTCTCCATCTCGTCGAGCCGGCACAAGATCCAGAACGTCCGCGACCGCATCGGCGTGGCCCGGCTGATCGACGCCTGGCTGGAGGAGCGCGGCGACACCGGGCTCCGCGCCGAGAAGGACCACAAATTCCTCCGCCACGACTTCCGTCTGTACCTCGGCGACCTGCCGTTCCGTGACGGCGACTGGATCGCGGAGTTCGCCGACGAGGTCACCCCGTACCTCGACGAGATCGCCGACGAGACCTACGAGCGGCTCTCGCGCGAGGAGCGCGTCTGCCTCCACCTGCTGCGCACCGGCAGGCTGGAGGAGGCCGCCGTGGCCGCCCGCCAGTTCGGCAGGCCGCAGCTCGCGCCGCGTGCCGTGACCGAGGTGGACGGCGTCCCCTACTGGGGCGACGTCGCGCCCGCCGACGACGCGAGCCGCAGCGAGCTGGACCTCGGCGAGTGGCACCTGCGCGAGCAGTCCCTCGGCAGCGGGCGCCTGCGGCACGAGCTGACCTCCGTGTCGATGCTCGGCCCGGTCCTGCGCCTGGAGATCCGTACGTACGACCCGGTCGGCCTGATCACCGAGGACACCCAGGCGTCGGCCAAACTGGCCGCCCACAAGACGCCGCTGACGGTGCCGCTCACGCTCGTCCCGGACGGCCACGGCCAGTACGTGTCCAAGGCCGAGCTCGACCTGCGGAAGGTCCCGGTCGGCAAGGTCGGCGTGGCGACCCGCCGCCACCCGGTCATCGCCCTGGAGCAGGACGGCGCGCGGCGTACGGACATCCTGCTCGCCCAGCACGACCAGCCCGACTTCCGCGCCACCCTCAGGTACCACAAGTTCGGCATCCACCACCTGCGGGTCCAGGCCGAACAGAAGGGCGCGGGGCGCCTCGAGGTGACCTGGCAGCGCTCCGGCGTCCTGAAGTCCCTCGAACCGCTCGGCCCCTACGCCCGCAAGACCAAGGCCAAGGTCGGCAAGGTCAAGAAGATCCTCGTCGGCAACGAGGGCAAGGCCACGGCCTACGACGCCGTCGCCCGGCTCCCGCGCAAGCGCGGCCTGGCCGTCTTCGAGGCGGTGGAGGGCCGCGGCTACGCGGACAACCCCCGCTACGTCTACGAGGAGCTCAAGCGCCGCGCCCTCCCGATCGACGTGGTCTGGGCCTACTCCGGAAGCCGGGACTCCTTCCCCGACGACGTCACGCTCGTGAAGCGCGGCAGCTTCGCCTACGGCCGCGCGCTGGCCCGGGCCACGTACTGGGTCGACTCGCACAACCTGCCGTACCTGTACGCGAAGCCCAAGGGCACCCGGTACCTCCAGACCTGGCACGGCCAGACCTTCAAGGCGATGGGCTTCGACGTCCCGTCGCTGCGCGGTGCCTCGGAGATCGAGAAGGGGCGGTTCCGCGCCGCCGTCGGCCGCTGGGACGCGCTCGTCTGCCCGAGCGCCGAGTTCGAGCGGACCTTCGTCCCGGCCTTCGAGGTCCAGGCCGACCTGATCCGCTCCGGCTACCCGCGCAACGACGTGCTCGTGCGCTGGGCGGAGCCGGAGCAGCGGGCCAGGGCGGCCGCCGCCCGCGAGGCCCTGGACATCCCGGCCGGCCGCAAGGTGCTGCTCTACGCGCCGACCTTCCGGGACGCGGCCCGCCGCACCGGACAGTCGATCCGGGTGGACTTCGAGGCGCTGGCCCCGTACCTGTCCGACGAGTGGACCGTCGTCGTGCGCGCCCACCCGTACGACCGGTTCACGGTCGCTCCGGAGCTCGGCCACTTCCTCCGGGACGGCTCGGCGTTCGCCGACGTCAACGACCTGATGCTGATCTCGGACGCGGTCCTCACGGACTACTCGTCGCTGATGTTCGACTACGCGAACACCGGTCGCCCGATACTGCTGTACACGGACGACTACGAGGACTACAAGGGCGGCGACCGGGGCACGTACTACGACCTCGAGGACATCGCGCCGGGGCCGATGCTGACGACCACCGAGGACCTCGCCGCCGCCGTGCTGGACCTGGAGGGCGTGCGGGAGCGGCACGCCCAGCGCTACGCGCGCTTCCAGGAGATGTTCTGCTCGTACGAGACCGGCCACGCGAGCAAGCTGGTGGTCGACGCTTTTTTCGAAGGCGGCACCCATGACTGAGGCCTCCCCTGCCCGCAACGTGTTCTTCGTCGGTGTCGACGTCGACTCGATGGGCGGATCCCAGCGGGTGCTGCACACCCTCGCCCAGGGCATGGGCGAGCGGGGCCACCGCGTCGAGCTGATCGGCATCCGGCCGAGCGCCGAGCCCTTCCCGTACAACGCCACGCGCGCGTACCGCCATGCGACGCTCTACCCGCCGGCCGCGGCCCCCAGGCCGCCGGTGCGGACGGTCGGCGACCGGCTCAGCCTGGCGCGGCGCGCCGACGCCCGCCGGGCGCGGGCCGCCCGCGAGCACGCGCGGGCGGAGATGCAGCGCAGGCTGTCGGCGGTCGAGGACGGCTACATCGTCTTCGGGTCGCCGTGGGCGGTGGACTGGGTCATGCCGCTGGACTGGCGTCATCTGAAGGGCATCGGGCAGTACCACGAGTCCTTCGCGCAGGCCCGGCGCAGCGCCAACCTGAAGCTGATCCGGCGCCACTACCCGGCCCTGGAGCAGACCCTTGTCCTCTCCCAGGGGGACGCCGTCGAGTTCGTCAACCAGCGCGTGCCGAACGTCCGGGTCATGCCGAACCCGCTGCCGTTCTACCCGGACGAGCGGGCTCCGCTCGACACCCGCAAGATCGGCGCGGTCGGCCGGCTCGACCCGATCAAGCGGTACGACCGGATGATCGAGGCCTTCGCGCAGGCCCGCGCGGGCGGCAAGGGCGCGGGTCGCAAGGGTGCGGGTCGCGAGGGCTGGGAGCTGCATCTCTTCGGCGACGGTCCGCTGGAGAACGAGCTGCGGATGAAGGCCGAGGACCTCGGCGTCGCCGACCAGGTCGTCCTGCGGGGCACGGTCAAGGACATGGCGGCCGCCTACCGCGAGCTGTCCGTCGTCGCGATCAGCAGTGAGCGCGAGGGACGCCCGATGGCCCTGGCGGAGGCCGCCGCGTGCGGGGTGCCGTGTGTGAGCTTCGACGTGTCGGGCGGTGTCCGGGAGCTCGTCGACGACGGTGTCACGGGCACCCTGGTGCCGCCGGCGGACGTGCCGGGGCTCGCCGCCGCGTTCGGCGAGCTCATGGACGACGCCGGGCGGCGGCGGCGGTACGGCGCGGCGGGGCGGGAGCACGTCGCGCGCCTGTCGCTGCCGAGCGTCCTCGACCGGTGGGACGCGGTGTTCGCGGAGATCGAACGCTAGGGAAGCGGTGGTGCGCGGCCCCCGGCGGACCTTTCCGCGGTCCGCCGGGCGGCCTCCGGCCTGTGGCTAAACTGTCGGAATGACCTGGCTCATCACCGGCGGCGCCGGATACATCGGTTCCCACGTCGTCAAAGCAATGACCGAGGCCGGCGAGCGTGTCGTCGTGGTCGACGACCTCAGCACGGGCAACCCGGCGCGCGTCCCGCAGGGCGTCGCGCTCGAGAAGGGCTCGGTCCTGGACCGCGAGTTCCTCGACCGGGTGCTGCGCGAGCACGCGGTCGAGGGCATCGTCCACCTGGCGGCCAAGAAGCAGGTCGGCGAGTCGGTCGAGCAGCCGCTGTTCTACTACCGCGAGAACGTGACGGGCCTGCAGACCATCCTGGAGGCCGCCGCCGGCGCCGGGGTGAAGAGCTTCCTCTTCTCCTCCTCCGCATCCGTCTACGGCATGCCCGACGTGGACCTCGTCACCGAGGACACCGAGTGCCTGCCGCTCAGCCCGTACGGCGAGACCAAGCTCGTCGGCGAGTGGATGGCGCGCGCCGTCGGCCAGGCCCACGGGATCTCCACCGCCTGCCTGCGGTACTTCAACGTGGCGGGCGCCGCGGCCCCCGAGCTCGCCGACACCGGTGTCTTCAACCTGGTGCCGATGGTCTTCGAGCGGCTCGACGCCGGCGAGTCCCCGCGCATCTTCGGCGACGACTACCCGACGCCGGACGGCACCTGCATCCGCGACTACATCCACGTCGCCGACATCGCGGACGCCCACCTCGCGGCGGCCCGCACGCTCGCCGCGGCGGGCGAGGCCGGCGAGACGGCCGCGCTGACCCTGAACATCGGGCGCGGCGAGGGCGTGTCGGTGCGCGAGATGGTCGACCTGATCAACGAGATCACCGGTCACAGCGTCGAGCCCCTCGTCACCCCGCGCCGGCCGGGCGACCCGGCCCGCGTGGTCGCCTCCGCGGAGCGCATCGAGTCGGAGCTCGGCTGGAAGGCCCGTCACGACGTCCGCTCCATGATCAGCTCCGCCTGGGAGGGCTGGGGCGCGAACCGGTCGTCCCGCACGGCGTAGTTCGTAGCTGTCAGCTCGTCGTACGGAGTGGGGCGTCCCGGGTCAGGTCCGGGGCGCCCCACTCCGTCGTGTCGCGGGCCGTGCCGTCAGGGGCGGTGAATGCGGTCCACGCCGTAGTACGTGGCCGCGCACTGCGCCGCCCAGTCCCGCTCGTACGTGCGGGCGAACAGCGGCTCCGTCAGCCCGCCGACGAGGAGCGGTTCGTACGCGACCTCGCGGGCGCCCGCCGCGACCTCCGCCCGGATCCGCGCGTTCTGCCGGTCCCAGGCGGTCGCGCGTACCACCGTGCTCGTGGTCAGCTCGTACACCGGCCGCACCAGGGCGGCCGTGCTCCCGACGGCGACCGCGCCCACCGCGACCAGCACCGCGGCGCGGGCGGCGGGCCGGCCGGGCGCCCGGAGCAGGAGCCCCAGCCGGTACCCGCCCCACGTTCCGTACGCGCAGAGCGCGAGCAGCAGCGGGAGCAGGAAGCTCGTCCAGGTGCGCCCGTACGTCCAGCCCACGTCTCCGTAGCCGGTGCGCAGCCCGTACGTGACGGCCAGGCTCGCGAGGGCGATGAGCGGCAGCGGCAGGAGCACCGCGATCCGGAAGAGCCGGCGCGGGGGGAGCCCGGCGGCGGTCCCGCCGTGCGCCGGGGCGCGGCCCGGCGCGTCGCCCGGGGCGCGGGTCATGCCCAGGCCGAGGCCCAGGAGCGCGCCGACGGCGGCTGCGCCCGCGTACGCCCCCTGGCCCCCGATCGTCTCCCACACGTGCCACCAGTCGCGGAACGTTTCTCCCACCACCGCGGCCGTCAGCGGCTCCTGCGGATGCTGGGCGCGCCGCCACCGCGCGCCGGGTGACGTGGAGAGCAGGACGAGGCCGGTGGCGAGCCCGAGGCAGGCCGACGCGCACCAGGTCGGCACGTACCGGTCCTTCGTCCAGCCGAGCCTGGGCAGGCAGAGGAGAGCGGTGGTGCCCGCGAGCAGCCCGGCCACCATGGCGAAGGGTTCGCTGAGCATGCCGAGCGCCGCCCCGGTCGGGAACGCCGCGGCCACCGCCGTGGTCCGGGCCCATCGGTGGCCGCTCTGCGCCGCCCGGACGGCGCAGAGCACCGCCCCGAGGCCGATCACGCTCGGCAGGGTGTGGGAGATGGTCGCCGGGGCCCAGAGCAGGACCTGGTACGAGCGGGTGCCGGCGAAGAACAGCAGCGCGGAGAGGAGCGCCGCGGCGGCGGCGAGCAGGACCGGGGGAGGGCCGGGCAGGCGCAGGGCGCGCAGCGCGGCGCGGCCGAGGAGGAGGAGTCCGGCGCCGAGCGTGACCACGAGGAGGGTGGGCAGCAGTTTCGGCCCCCGCATGTCGTCGGAGTAGATCAGGCCGGTGAGGAAGGCGTTGGTGACGCGCCCGTTCTGGGTGCGGTAGAAGTCCCAGGTGATGCCCAGGACGCCCATGTCGCGGGCCTTCCACAGGGCGCACCAGTCGTCCGACGTGGGGCGGACGTAGAGCCCGAGGAAGGCGCCGACCGAGAGGAGCGCGCCCGCCCCGGCGGAGACGACGAGGGCGATCCAGGACAGGGCCCGCCGGGGCCCGACCGTGCCCCCGCCCTTACGCCCGTCCCCGGCTCCGTCCTCGTCCCTGGTGTCGGTGGGGAGCGGTGCATCACTGTGCTCCGGAGGGGTCGTCCTACTCACCGGTCATCGCTCCAGGTGGTCAAGGTTCGCGGGCACGGCGTCTCTATGGGTGACAAATGGGTATGGATGCCCGGTATATGAATATCTTCCCCGCATGCTTTGCTGCATGGACGACATGCCGACCGGGAGAGGTCACCCGGGAGACGCCCGGCGGTCACCGCCGCTCCGTACCGTGGCCGCGCTGCTCGAAGCAGAGTTCGGTGGCGGTCCCTCAGGACGTACTCTCGCTCATCCCTCTGGAGTGACCGTTCCATGACCAGGCTCTCCGTCGTCGTCCCCTGCTACAACGAGGAGGACGTCGTCGAACGGTTCGACGCGCGCATGCGCCAGGTGCTCGACGGCCTCCCGGTCGGGTACGAGATCTGTTACGTGGACGACGGCAGCTCCGACGGAACCCTCGCCAAGCTGCGCGCGATCGCCGCCCGGCACCCGCACCGCACCCAGTACGCCTCCTTCAGCCGCAACTTCGGCAAGGAGGCCGCCATGCTCGCCGGCCTGCGCAAGTCCACTGGTGACGCCGTGGTGATCATGGACGCCGATCTCCAGCACCCGCCCGAGCTCCTCGCGCGCATGCTGGACCTCTACCAGCAGGGTCACGACCAGGTCATGGCGCGGCGGACCCGTGAGGGGGACAAGAAGCTCCGCTCGGCGCTCAGCCGCGTGTACTACCGGGCCGTCAATCGCTGGGTCGACGTGGAACTCACCGACGGGGTCGGGGACTTCCGCCTGCTGTCCCGCCCCGCCGTCGACGCCCTGCTCTCGCTGCCCGAGTACAACCGCTTCTCCAAGGGTCTCTTCTCCTGGATCGGCTTCGACACCGTCACCTTCGACTACCAGAACGCCGCGCGCGAGGGCGGTGAGACGAAGTGGAAGTTCAGCTCCCTGCTCAACTACGGCATGGACGGGCTGATCTCCTTCAACAACCGCCCGCTGCGCATCGCGCTCTGGCTGGGAATGATGCTCAGCGGCCTCGCCGTCCTGTACGCGGCCTGGGTGGCCGTCGCGGCGATCACCCAGGGCGTCACCGCACCCGGATACGTCACCCTGGTCGCGATCATCGTGGGGCTCGGGGGAGTGCAGATGGTGATGCTGGGCCTGATCGGCGAGTACATCGGCCGGATCTACTACGAGACGAAACGGCGGCCGCACTTCCTCGTGAAGGAGACCCACCGCTCCTTCGGGCGCGGGGCGGCCGAGCGTGCCGCCGCCGAGCGCATCCGCGTCGTGGCCACCGACAGGGACCACTGATGGCGTCCGGCGCGTCCGGCGCGGGAGGCGCGCGGGCCGTGGGGGGCGCGCGGCGGGCGCGGCTGGCCGAGATCTTCCGGTTCGCGCTGGTCGGCGGCGTCAACACCTGCACGTTCTTCGGGTGTTACCTGCTGCTCCACCCCTGGATGCCGTACTTCGCCGCGTACTCCCTCGCCTTCCTCCTCAGCATGGTCGGCTCCTTCTTCCTGAACACCTACTTCACCTACCGCACCCGGCCGACCTGGAAGAAGTTCGCCCTCTTCCCCCTCACCAACGTCACGAACTACCTGGTGCAGAGCGTCGGCCTGTACGCGCTCGTCACCTGGGCCGGCATGGACGACAGGATCGCGCCCCTCGTCGCGGCCGTCGTCGCGATCCCGTTCACCTATCTGATCTCCCAGCGGATCCTGGTGCCCCGCAAGCCGCCCGAGGGCCCGGACGGGTCCGGTCCAGAGAACGGAATGGACGAGCGGCAGCCCTCCCGGCTCGCGTAGATTGCCTGGCAGCCGCAGCGGGGCACACGCGGCGCGTGGGACAGCCGAGTGAGGACGACGCAGGTGACGACGCAGGTGACGGGACAGACGGACGTGGCAAGGCAGTACGTGACGGAGGCCCGCAGGATCGTCGTCAAGGTCGGCTCCTCCTCGCTCACCACCGCCTCCGGAGGCCTCGACGCCGACCGCGTCGACGCCCTCGTGGACGTCCTCGCCAAGGTCCGCAGCGGCGGCGAGAAGGAGATCGTCCTCGTCTCCTCCGGCGCCATCGCGGCCGGTCTCGCACCGCTCGGCCTCACCCGCCGCCCCAAGGACCTCGCCCGCCAGCAGGCCGCCGCCAGCGTCGGCCAAGGCCTCCTCGTCGCCCGCTACACCGCCTCCTTCGCCCGCTACGGCGTCCGCGTCGGCCAGGTCCTCCTCACCACGGACGACACCAGCCGCCGCGCCCACTACCGCAACGCCTACCGGACGCTCGACCAGCTCCTCGCCATGGGCGCGCTGCCCGTCGTCAACGAGAACGACACCGTCGCCACGGACGAGATCCGCTTCGGCGACAACGACCGGCTCGCCGCCCTCGTCGCCCACCTCGTCCGGGCGGACCTGCTCGTCCTGCTCTCCGACGTCGACGGGCTGTACGACGGCGACCCGGCCAAGCCCGGCACCGCGCGGATCGCGCAGGTCACCGGCCCCCAGGACATCGCCCACGTCGAGATCGGCGCGGCGGGCAAGGCCGGCGTCGGCACCGGCGGCATGGTCACCAAGGTCGAAGCGGCCCGGATCGCCGCCGCCGCCGGCACCCCCGTGGTCCTCACCTCCGCGAGTCGCGCCGCCGACGCCCTCGCGGGCCGTGACACCGGCACGTACTTCCACCCCACCGGCCGCCGCTCCGCCGACCGGCTCCTCTGGCTCGCCCACGCCTCCACCCCGCAGGGCTCCCTGACCCTGGACGACGGAGCCGTACGGGCCGTCGTCGAGGGCAAGAAGTCCCTGCTCGCGGCCGGTATCGCGGGCGTCGAGGGCGACTTCGTCGCCGGTGACCCCGTCGAACTCCGCGACACCGCGGGACGGGCCGTCGCCCGCGGACTCGTCAACTTCGACGCCAAGGAGATCCCCCAGCTCCTCGGCCGGTCCACCCCCGAGCTCGCCCGGGAACTCGGCCCTGAGTACGAGCGCGAGGTAGTCCACCGCGACGACCTGGTCGTCATCCGCTGAAACGGCTGAAAGTACGGCCATCCGGAAGGGACGTTTACCAAAACCGCCCCATCTGCCGCCTCGGGCTGGTCAACTTTGTCTCGGGGGTAAGCAGCAAGGCGGGGTACAGCACCACACGCATCACACAGGAGGCCGCCGGTGAGACGAGCGCGCCCTGGGGCACCGCCCCGCGGGACTGCCGAACGCGCCCTGACCAGTGTCGAGGCCGGAGCCGACTTCGACGAGGCACGGGGCAGGTCCACGGACACGAAGACCGAGACCACCACCGAGACACGGGAATCACGCGCCGAGGAGCGGCCCCTGTCCAAACTCTGGCACATCACCCTCAGCGTCTCCGGAGCGGAGTCACCGCTGAAGGAGGTGCGGCGCGGGCTCGAACAGCTGGCCCATGACCACCCCTTCCTGCTGACCAGCCGCTACGCCAACGACCACGCCGAGATCCGGTACTGGGAGGAGGCCCGCGACCTGCACGACGCCGCGGCCGTCGCCCTGCGCCTGTGGGGCGAGCACCGCCAGACCGCCAAGCTGCCGCCCTGGGAGATCGTCGGCCTCGAGGTCATCGACCGCGAGACCTACCACCAGCGGATCGCGGAGGGCTACGGCCCGCCACCGGCCGCCCCGGTCGGCGTCCACCCCTACTGAGGGTGTCTCGGAGTGCGGGATACGTGAGGGATGTCCGCAGGGGTGCCAGTACCCTGCGGACATGACCTCGCTCACGCCCCTCGACAACCTCTCCCCGGTCACCCGGGCCGCCTACCGGGCCCGTGGCGCCGCCGCCGAAATCGCGCCACTCCCGCGCTCGGCCAAGGACGATGCCCTGCTGGCGATCGCGGACGCCCTCGAAGTCCGTACCGCCGAGATCGTCGAGGCCAACGCCGAGGACATCGCCAAGGCCCGTGAGGCCGGCACCGACGAGGGCATCATCGACCGTCTCACCCTCACCCCGGAGCGCGTCCGGGCCATCGCCGCCGACGTCCGCCACGTCGCCGCGCTGCCCGACCCCGTCGGCGAGGTCGTCCGCGGCTCGACCCTCCCCAACGGCATCGACCTCCGCCAGGTCCGCGTCCCGCTCGGCGTCGTCGGCATCATCTACGAGGCCCGCCCCAACGTCACCGTGGACGCCGCCGCCCTCTGCCTCAAGTCCGGCAACGCAGTCCTGCTCCGCGGCTCGTCCTCCGCGTACGCCTCCAACACCGCCCTGGTGAAGGTCCTGCGCGACGCCGTCGGCGGCGCCGGACTGCCCGCCGACGCCATCCAGCTCGTCCCCGGCGAGTCCCGCGAATCGGTCCGCGAGCTGATGCGCGCCCGCGGCCTCGTCGACGTCCTCATCCCGCGCGGCGGCGCCTCCCTCATCCGCACCGTCGTCGAGGAGTCCACCGTCCCGGTCATCGAGACCGGCACCGGCAACTGCCACGTCTACGTCGACGCCAACGCCGACCTCGACATGGCCGTGGACATCCTGGTCAACTCCAAGGCCCAGCGGCCCAGCGTCTGCAACGCCGCCGAGACCCTCCTCGTCCACCAGGACATCGCCGACGCCTTCCTGCCCCGGGCCCTCGACGCCCTCGCCGAGGCCGGCGTCACCGTCCACGCCGACGAGCGCGTCCTCGCCCACGCCCCGGCCTCCAAGGCCACCGTCGTACCGGCCACGCCCGAGGACTGGGAGACCGAGTACCTCTCCTACGACATCGCCGCCGCCGTCGTCGACTCCCTCGACAAGGCCGTGGAGCACATCCGCACGTGGTCGTCCGGTCACACCGAGGCGATCGTCACCACCTCGCAGGCCGCGGCGCGCCGTTTCACCCAGCTGGTCGACTCCACCACGGTGGCCGTGAACGCCTCCACCCGGTTCACGGACGGCGGGCAGTTCGGATTCGGCGCCGAGATCGGCATCTCCACCCAGAAGCTCCACGCCCGGGGCCCCATGGGGCTTCCCGAGCTGACGTCGACCAAGTACATCGTCACCGGCGACGGTCACGTTCGATAACCGGCTCCTTTCGGTACGGGCGGGGAGGGTTCGCACGCTCCCTGCCCAAAACCACCTCCCGGGTCTACTCTGAAACCGTGCCGGACGACGTGGGGGGCACGCCGTTTCCGGACGGCGGGGACCCTGAGGACTCTGTCGACCGCGGAGGCGCGTCCGAGGACTACGCCACCGTGGTCTTCGACGAGGCCTTCGTACGGGCCGCAGCGGTGCACGAGCCGAGCGCTGTCGAGCGACTCCTCGCCGCCGCCCAGGCCCGCGCCGAGGCCGAATCCGCCCGGGCCCGCGCCGGCGGCGGATCGTCCGACGACGACCCCTACGAGGACGGCTGCGACCCCGTCGGCCTCACCTACGAGCCCGACGACATCGGGGACGACGCCAGCCCCTACGGCCGCCACGGCGGCGCCCTGCGCCCCTACCGGGGCAGCCCCCGCTGGCACCGGCCCGTCGCCTGGGCCCTGGCCCTCCTCATGGGCATCGGCATGGTCGCCCTCGCCTTCAGCGCCGTCTACCGCGGCGCCGTCGCCAATCGCCAGGACCGGATCCCCCCGCCTGCCACCACCGGCGTGGACACCCCGAACCCGGCCCCGGCCCCGTCCGCCGCATACGCGCCGCCGCGGGTCTCCGTCGCTCCCCGTACACCCTGACGGCGGAACTCTTCCGAAGTTGTCGCGCACCTCGGCGTTTACCAAAGCCTCCGCCGACCTACCCTGAAGGTATGGCAGGGCGTGGCGACCCGCCTGAGGGGACACCCGAGGGTCTCCCCGGCGGTGGTGAGGACGAATACCGATCCGTCGTCTTCGACGAGGCGTTCGTCCGTGCTGCCCGCCTCCAGGAGTTCTCCGCCCAGGAGCGGATGGGCGAGTACGCCCAGGCCGTCCGGTCCCGAGCCGGCCGGGAGGGCAGAACCGGCTCCCGCCAGGCCGTCCTGCTGGTCCTGCTGATCCTCCTCGCCTTCGGCACCGCCATCTACCTGGGCGTCCGCAACCCGTACCAGCCCCCCGTCGACGAGCGGGCCGCACCGCTGCGGACCACCGTGGTCCCGCTCGCCCCGCAGGGCACCGTCCCCGGCGGGCAACCCGATCAGCTCTTCGACCACAGTCCGGTCGCCGAGTTCCGCACGGGAGCCGCCGGCATCAATCTGCCGGTCGTCGGGCGCACCTCCCACTTCGCCGAGAGCCAGGTCGTCGCCGCCCTCAGCATCGCCAAGGACTACCTGGTCGCCTCGTCCCTGGCGCCCGACACCCTCTCCGGGACGACCGTGCGGCCCGTGCGGCTGCTGCTCGACCCGGACCAGCTGGAGCAGTTCGACCGGAGCGTCGAGTCACCGGCCGACGACGGACGGCACGCCCTCGCCGGCTGGCTCGTCCGCTTCGACCCGCGGCAGGTCGCGCTCGCCGACCCGGGCACCCGCGTGCAGGGCACGCTCCGCTTCGAGGAGTCCGGCCCTGACACGCTGGACGTCACCGCCGACCACACGTTCACCTACGCGCTGCGCCCGGCGACCGAGGGCGCGGGACCGGCCGCCCCGGCGTCGCTCTTCACCGTCCACCGCGTGATGCACTTCCGCTTCGACCGCGAGGACCTGCGCATGCACCGGGCCGAGCTGCTGGCCAGCACGGTGGAGGCCGGACCGCAGGCGTGCGGCCCCGGCTCCACCGGCACCCTGGAGCCGCTCCTGGCCGGAGCGCGGGCCCCGGAGGCGGGCGGGCCGACGGTCACCGACCCGTACGCCACGACCAGGCCCGCGGCCCCGTCCCTGTGCGGTGCGCTGGCGCCGAGCGCTCAGCCCTCGCTCTGACCGTCCCCGGACTTGCCGTCCCCGGTCTTCCCGTCCGCGGCCCCGCCGCCGGGCTCGCCGTCGGTCTCCTTGGAGCCCTGGCCGTTGCCCTGCCCGCCGCCGAAGCGGTTGCGCAGCCGCCCGCCCAGGTCGCCCGCGAGGTCACCGGCGCCACCGGCTATGTCCCCGACGAGCTTGATCAGCGGATCCTTGCTGGTCCGCACCGTCTCGGCGTAGTGCCCCGCCGACTCGCGGAAGGCGTCCGTGACCGAGGTGTCCTTGTCCTCGGAGCGCCGGGGGTAGTGCCCGTCCATGATCCGCTGGTGGTCGCGGCTCTCCGACCACTTCTTCAGCTCGGCGGCCCGCACGGTGGTGAAGGGGTGCGAGCGCGGCAGCACGTTGAGGATCTTCAGGACCGAGTCCCGCAGGTCGCCGGCCTTCTCGTACTCGTCGGCCTGGGCGAGGAACGCGTCCACGTTCATCTCGTGGAGGTGGTTGCCGCCGGCGATCTTCATCAGACCGCGCATCGAGGCCTGCACGTCCTGCCCGACGAGGAGCCCGGCCCGGTCGGCGGAGAGCTCCGACTTCCGGAACCACTCGCGCAGCGCCGTCACGATGGCCGTGATCGCCACGGTCCCCAGCGGCACCCAGGCGATCTTGAGCGCGAGGTTGGTGAGGAAGAGAAGGATCGTGCGGTACACGGAGTGGCCGGAGAGCGCGTGCCCCACCTCGTGGCCGATGACCGCCCGCATCTCCTCCTCGTCGAGCAGCTCCACCAGGCCGGTGGTGACCACGATGATCGGCTCGTCCATGCCGATGCACATCGCGTTGGGCTTGGGGTCCTGCGTGACGTACATCGACGGGACCTTCTCCAGGTCCAGGATGTAACAGGCGTCCCTCAGCATGTCGTTGAGCTGGCTGAACTGCGCGTCGCTCACCCGGACGGAGTCGGAGAGGAAGAGCAGTCTCAGGCTGCGCTCGGGGAGGAGTCCGCTGAGTGCCTTGAAAGCGGTGTCGAAACCGGTGAGTTTCCGCAGCGCGACCAGCGCCGAGCGGTCGGCCGGATGTTCATAGGCCCGCGAGGAGATGCCGGGGAACCGCTTTCGCTGCCTGCTCGGCACGTTCCCCTGGTCGTTCCCGGTCATGGATGCCCCCTGTTCGTACGAGTCGGTGCTCGTCCCCCTGACGGAAGCCAGCCTAGGCGTTGGCGCCATGGCGTGCCGGAGCCTGTGGATAACCGAGGCCGGCACCGACACCAACATCGTCGACAACGCGAACGCCTGAGTCGGCGTGAGAGTGCCCGGACGGCCCGCATACGATGTGCGCGAAGTCTCCGCTCCCATTCCCGATCGATAGGTCCTGCTGACGATGAGCCTCCACAGCACCGCCGCCAACCTGGTCACGCTCGCCGAGGGCGCCGCCGAGCACGGTGGCAACCACGACAGCCTCAACCCCTACCTCACCGGCCTCGGCGCCCTCGGTGCGCTGCTCCTGCTGCTGTGGATCACCACGCGCTTCAACCGCGACCGCTGATCCGGGACCGCTGATCCGGCGTCCGCCGCGGTGCCAGTAGGCTCTGCACGCATGGGAGAGCAGGAAGTGTCTACCGGCGGCCGCGGCAAACGCCGACTCGGCGTGATGGGCGGAACGTTCGACCCGATCCACCACGGTCACCTGGTGGCCGCCAGCGAGGTGGCCGCTCTGTTCCACCTCGACGAGGTGGTGTTCGTGCCGACCGGGCAGCCGTGGCAGAAGGGGCACAAGACCGTGTCGGCGGCGGAGGACCGCTATCTGATGACGGTCATCGCCACCGCGTCCAACCCGCAGTTCTCGGTCAGCCGGATCGACATCGACCGGCCCGGCGCGACCTACACCATCGACACCCTGAGGGACCTGCGCTCTCTCAACAGCGACTCGGACCTCTTCTTCATCACCGGGGCCGACGCGCTGTCGCAGATCCTCACCTGGCGCGACGCCGAGGAGCTCTTCTCGCTCGCGCACTTCATCGGCGTCACCCGGCCGGGCCACGACCTCACCGACGACGGACTGCCCAAGGGCGGGGTCTCGCTGGTCGAGGTTCCCGCGCTCGCCATCTCGTCCACCGACTGCCGGGCGCGGGTCGCGCAGGGCGATCCCGTCTGGTATCTCGTCCCGGACGGTGTGGTGCGCTACATCGACAAGCGCCAGTTGTACCGCGGCGAGTGAGCTTCGGGGAGGGCCACCGGTGAACGACCAGCAGAATCCGTACGATCCGTACTATCCGCAGCCGCAGATCATCGGCTACGACGAGTACGGGCAGCCGGTGTACCAGCAGCCGCAGCCACCGCAGCAGTCCGGTCAGCAGCACTACGACCCGTACGGCGGTCAGCAGCAGCCGCAGCAGCAGGCGTACGGCTACGACCCCTACGCCCAGCAGCAGCCCGCCCAGCCCGCCCAGCAGCCGCAGTACGACCCGTACGGGCAGCAGGGCTACGCCTACCCCTCGTACGACACGGACACCGGGCAGCAGTGGGCCGAGCCCGCCCCCGTACAGGCCACGCAGGCGATGCCGACGACGCAGGCCATGCCGACCACGCAGGCGGTGCAGGCCCCGCCCGCCGCTCCCGTCGCGGCCCCGGCCGGTGTCCCCGGTCAGCGCCCCGCGTCCGAGCGGCCCGGCCCGGCACGGCAGGACGACGACGACCGGGAGTACCGGACCGAGCAGTTCTCGTTCATCGAGGAGCCCGACGAGGACTCCGAGGACGTCATCGACTGGCTGAAGTTCACCGAGAGCCGCTCGGAGCGGCGCGAGGAGGCCAGGCGGCGAGGCCGTAACCGGATCGTCGCGCTCGTGGTCGTCCTCGTGCTCGCCGCCGTGGGCGGTGTCGGCTACCTCTGGTCCGCGGGAATGCTCCCCGGCACCTCCGCCCCGGAGCAGCAGCAGAACACGGCGACCGGCCCGCAGAAGCGCGACACGATCGTCGTCCACCTCCACGACACGAGGCGCGGCGGGACCTCCACCGCCCTGCTCGTGGACAACACCACCACCAAGCAGGGCACCACGATCCTGCTGCCCAACAACCTCGCCGTTGCCGACGGAGAGGGTTCCGCGACCACCCTCGGCAAGTCGGTCGAGGAAGACGGTTCGGGCGGCACCCGCGAGGCGATCGGCAACCTCCTCGGTGCGAAGATCACCGGCACCTGGCGGTTGGACACCCCGTTCCTGGAGAACCTCGTCGAGCTGGTCAGCAGCATCGAGGTCGACACGGACACGGCCGTGCCCGACACGAGGAAGGGTGCGGGGCCGCTCGTCCAGAAGGGCGAGAAGCAGACCCTGAACGGCCGCGCGGCCGTCGCCTACGCGACCTACCGGGCCCCCGGCGAGGCCGAGGCCAAGCAGCTCCAGCGCTTCGGCCAGGTCATGTACGGGGTGCTGCGGAAGATCTCCGACGACCCCAAGGCCGCCACGGTCACCGTCGAGTCCCTGGTCCAGATCCTCGACCCGTCGCTCCCCGAGAAGGACCTCGGCGCGTCCCTCGCCAAGCTCGCCGAGCACGCCAAGATCGGCGCCCACAAGACGGCCCTGCTGCCGGTCGCGCAGGACGGCACGCTGACCGAGGGTGCGAGCGACAGCGTGGTGAAGGACATCCTCGGCGGCAAGGTCTCCGCCCCCGACGCCGGCGATGTGCCGCGGGTCTCCCTGCGGGACGGATCCGGCAAGGACGCGACCGAGGCGGTCCGGGTCGTCCTGATCAACGGCGGCTACGCCTTCATCGGCGGATCCGAGACGGACACCCAGGAGAAGTCGCAGGTCATCTACGGTGACGAGGCCCAGAAGGCGACGGCGGCCGAGGTGGCCAAGACCTTGGGTCTCCCGGCCGGCTCGGTCGCCAAGGGCAAGCCCTCGGGAACGGCCGCGGTGACCGTCGTCCTGGGCCAGGACTACAAGGTCCCGGAGGCCCGATAGCGGCCCCCGGTAAACGTTGGCGGCGGCGTCGGCGGTCCGTGAGACCCTGGAGGGGTACTGGACCGCCGACGAAAGCCTGCTTGTGACCGCTACGGATCGCTCCATCGAGCTCGTCAACGCCGCCGCTCTGGCGGCTGCCGACCGGCTCGCTCACGACATCATCGCGTACGACGTCAGCGACGTGCTGTCGATCACCGACGCCTTCCTGCTCGCCTCCGCCCCCAACGACCGCCAGGTCAAGTCGATCGTCGACGAGATCGAGGAGCGGCTCAACAAGGACCTCGGCGCCAAGCCGGTGCGCCGCGAGGGCGACCGCGACGCCCGCTGGATCCTCCTGGACTACGTCGACATCGTCGTCCACGTCCAGCACAGCGAGGAGCGTGTCTTCTACGCGCTCGAGCGCCTGTGGAAGGACTGCCCCGAGCTCCCGCTGCCCGAGGAAGCCCTGAAGACCCGCGGCAAGGCGGCCGAGCACGCCGCCCTGACCGGTGCCGACATCGACGCCGGCTCCGGCCTGCCCGAGGGACCGGACGGTGAGCTGAGCTGAGCACCACCAAGGGCGGCAGCGGCCGCCGTATCGTCCTCTGGCGTCACGGCCAGACCTCCTGGAATCTGGAGCGCCGGTTCCAGGGGTCGACGGACATCGAGCTGACGGAGACCGGCGTCGCCCAGGCGCGCCGGGCCGCCCGGCTGCTCGCCGCGCTGAAGCCGGACGCCGTCGTGGCCTCCGACCTGAAGCGGGCGGCGGCCACCGCCGCCGAGCTCGCCGTGCTCACCGGCCACACCGTCGCCCACGACTCCGCGCTGCGCGAGACGTACGCGGGGGAGTGGCAGGGGCTGACCCACGACGAGATCATCGCCCGGTACGGCGAGCAGTACGCCGCCTGGAAGCGCGGCGAGCCCGTGCGCCGGGGCGGCGGCGAGCTGGAGACCGAGGTGGCCGACCGGGCCGCTCCGGTGGTCCTCGGACACGCCGAGAAGCTTCCCGAGGACGGCACGCTCGTCGTCGTGAGCCACGGCGGCACGATCCGCACCACCATCGGCCGACTCCTGGGCCTGGAGGCCCAGCACTGGGAGAGCCTGGGCGGGCTCTCCAACTGCTGCTGGTCCGTCCTCGGAGAGGGCGCCCGTGGCTGGCGCCTGATGGAGCACAACGCGGGCACGCTGCCCGAGCCGGTCCTCGGCGACGACGACTGAGGCACGTGAGCGGCCTGCCGGACCCGGATTTCACTTTCCGGCAGGTCACAGGCTAAAGTTCTTCTTGTTCGCAGCGCAGAGCGCGAAGAACACGAGGGGCTATAGCTCAGTTGGTAGAGCGCCTGCATGGCATGCAGGAGGTCAGGAGTTCAATTCTCCTTAGCTCCACAGTCACCGAATCCCGTCCCCGACAGGGGGCGGGATTCGTCGTTTCCGCCCAGCCCCCGGATCGCGCGGCGGCTCTCCTCGTCGTTGGGCGTGTACGTCACGATCCGGCACTCCGGCATCCCGTTGACGGACAGGGAGACCGAGGTCATCCGCATCTCGCCGACCGCCTCGTGACGGAAGGTCTTCACCCGGGTCCCCGGCGGGACGACGTCGCCGCTCCGCCACAGCCGCGCGAAGAGCGGGCTGGCCTCCGCCAGGCGCCGGACGAACGCCTCCCAGGAAGGCTCGCCCACATGCCGTCCGTAGGCGCCCCGCAGCTGGGCCACCATCAGCGGCAGTTCCTGCTCCCGGTTGACCAGGGGGCACGTCGGCTCCGGCGCCGTGAACAACGCCCACAGCACGTTGCGTAAACCGAACGGGCCCGTGTCCATCCGGCTTCCCTCCCACAGGAAGAGCCGCTCGTAGGTGGTGTTGGTCGCCAGCACGTCGTACCGCGCGTTGTAGAGCACCGCCGGGTGCGGGTCCAGGGCGTCGAGGATGCCCTGGATCTCGGGGCTGACGACCTCGACGTCGGGGGTGGTGTGGCCGGGCGCGTACGGCACCTCGGCGAGGTGGTAGAGGTGCTCGCGCTCGGGCCGGTCGAGGCGGAGCGTACGGGCGACGGCGTCGAGCACCTGCGCCGAGGCGTTGATCGGGCGGCCCTGCTCCAGCCACGTGTACCAGGTCACGCCGACCCCGGAGAGCTGGGCGACCTCCTCGCGGCGCAGCCCCGGTGTGCGACGGCGGAGGCCCGGCGGCATGCCGACGTCCTCCGGGGTCACCCGGGCCCTGCGGCTGCGCAGGAACGAGGCCAGCTCAGGCCGTCGGCGCGGCTGGATCGGTACAGCTGCCAAAGTCGTCACACCCCCATGGTCGAGTCCCCGTGCCGCCGTTGCCAGGTGGTGTCAGTACCCGTATCGGCGGGCTCTCGTTACCCGTATCAGACCGAGGGCACGCTGCTCGCATGCCCTCGACCACAACACGTCCCGTACTCAGTAAAGACGCCGGCACCGACAATCGCCCCGGACCGCTGCTCGGAGTGGTGCTGGCCGCCCAGTTCATGGCACTCCTCGACGTCTTCATCGTCAACGTCGCCGCCCCCACCATCCGCACCGAACTCTCCGCGTCCGGAGCCGGGCTTCAGCTCGTCGTCGCCGGATACACCATCACCTACGCGGTGCTGCTCATCACCGGCGCACGCCTCGGCGACCTGCTCGGCCACCGCCGGATGTACCTCGGCGGCCTCGCCCTCTTCACCGCGGCCTCGCTGGCCTGCGGACTCGCCGCCGGAACCGGCCAGTTGATCGCCTTCCGGCTGGTCCAGGGCGCCGGGTCCGCCCTGATGATCCCGCAGGTGCTCAGCCTCATCCAGCGGAACTTCACCGGCGAGAACCGGGTCAGGGCGCTCGGCGCCTACTCCGCGGTCCTGGCCACCGGCGCCGCCGCCGGCCAGGTCGTCGGCGGCGTCCTCGTCAGCGCCGACCTGTTCGGCATGGGCTGGCGACCGGTCTTCCTGGTCAATGTGCCGATCGGGCTCGCCCTGCTCGTCCTCGGCGCCCGGACCCTCCCGCGCGACGCCCCCGGCGGGCCCGGGCGCGCCCGCGGCCTCGACCTGCCGGGACTGCTGCTCCTCGCGGCCGCCGTGTCCCTGCTGACCGTCCCCCTGGTCCTCGGGGAGGAGCAGGACTGGCCGCTGTGGTCGTGGGTCTCGCTCGGCGGTTCCCTGGTGCTCCTCGCCGTGTTCGGCGCGTACGAAGCGGGGCTCGCCCGGCGTGGTGGCGCGCCCCTCATCGCCCCGCGCGTCCTGCGCGTTCCCGGCATGGGGCGGGCGGTCCTCCGGATCGCCGTGGCGATGGGCGTCAACGCCGGGTTCCTGTTCACCCTCACCCTGCACCTGCAGGGCGGGCTCGGCCACAGCGCCCTGCGCGCCGGGCTCACCTTCGGTCCCGCCGCCGTCGCGTTCGGCGTCGTCGGACTGACCTGGCGGCGCTGGCCGGCCCGGACGCAACGCGCGCTGATCCCGGGCGGATTCCTGCTCGCGGCGGCCGCCGTACTCGCCCTCGGCCTGTCCCTCGCGGACGGCGGCACCGGCGGCTGGGCGCTCTACCCGGCCCTGTGCGGAGTGGGTGTGGGCATCGCCCTGGCCTTCAGCCCCGCCCTGACCGGCGCGCTGGCCACCGTACGGCCCGGGGACGCGGCCGATGCCAGTGGACTGCTCGCCACCGTCACCCAGCTCGGCCAGCTCACGGGGGTCGCCGTCTTCGGCACCGTCTTCCTGGGGCGGCTGACGACCACCGGAGCGCAGGGGTCCGCCGACGCGTTGTGGGCGACCGCCCTCGCCCTGGCCGCCGCGGCGGTCGTGGGCGCCCTGGCCGGGCTGCCCCGGCGAGCGCGCTGACCCCCTTGCGGGGCCATGGCAGAATCGGACGGCCGGAGGGGGACGAGGATCCGGACGGGAGGGTGACCCAAGTGCTCGGCGACAACGGCAGGGTGTCCTATGGGTGCACGGCCTGCGGCCACAGCTGGAGCTGACTGATGGGTGCACACAGGCGGAAATGCGACTGGTGCGGCAGTGGTACGCCCATCGTGCGCGACATGGACCCCGTCAATCCCGAGTTCCAGTACTGGTGCGAGGAGTGCGCGCGGGCGCTGATCATAAAAGGCGACCCCATCGAGACGTACCGCGAGCTGGAGGGGGAGCCGATCTACGGCCGGCTCCTCGACGAGCACTGCACCCTCAAGCGGTTCTACTCCTTCGCCAGAGCCTGATCCCGAGCCTGACGCCGTTCCGCCAGCACGTACGCCACGAGCAGGGCCGTAGCCGTCAGCGGATAGACGGCGGACAGCAGCATCTGGCCCGCGTTCTGGTCCAGTTCGGGACGGCCGGGGTCGTGCGGCACCCACCACAGCGCGAACGACGTGAAGGCCACGGCCACCACACCGGTCACCGGCCACGCGCGCGTGGCGCGGTCCGCGAGCAGGATCAGCAGGGGCACGCACCAGACCCAGTGGTGGGACCAGGAGATCGGGCTGATCATCAGCGCCGTGAACGCGCAGATGATCACGGCCACCGCCTTGTCGCCGCGGACGGCGGCCCGTACCGCGAGGAACATCGCCGCACCGCCCATGACGGCGGCGGTCAGCACCCACCAGATGCCCGGGGAGTCCGTGTGCATCAGCCGGGCCAGGACGCCGCTGATGGACTGGTTCGCGGTCTCCTCGGCGAAGCCGACCCGGCCGGTCGCGAAGAGCGTCTCCGTCCAGAACTTCTTCGAGTCCGCCGGCAGGGCCAGCGCCACGGCCAGCGTCGTCGCCAGGAACACCCCGGTCGCCGTCACTCCCGTGCGCAGCCACTGGTTCCAGCCGCGGTCCCGGCGCCACAGCAGCAGACCGGCGGCCAGCAGCAGGACCACGAAGAGCCCCGGTGTGAGCTTTACCGCTGTCGCGAGACCGATGCCCAGTCCGGCCCAGCGGCTGCCCTCGCGGCGCGTGAGGTCCCAGAGGACCGCCACCGCTATGAGCAGGTTGATCTGGCCGTACCGCAGAGTCGTCCACACAGGCTCGCACCAGACCACGGCCGCGGCGACCCACAGCGTCGTACGCCACAGGTCCGTCCGGGACAGCGCCGGGCGGACCAGCTGGATCGACAGCTGGACCAGGGCGATCACCAGGAGCAGGTTCCCCGCGGTCGCGAGCGTCCGCATCACGGGGACGCTCACCAGGGTCAGCGGGACGAACAACAGGGCCGCGAACGGCGGATAGGTCATCGCGAGGTCCGCCGAGGTGGCGCGCATCGCGTAGAGGTCTCCGCCGGCCCGTACCGTCTCGCCCTCGGCCCGGTAGACCATCACGTCGAGCATGTTCACGTGGGCGAGGCGTTGCGCCACCCAGAAGGACACGAAGGAGAGCAGGCAGACAGCCGCGGCGGTGGCCAGGGGCCAGGGCCGGGCGCGGGTTCTGGAGAGCACGGAGACGGACACAGTCGGCGACCCTACCGGGCAGGTCGGAGGGGGTCGGAGAATCGATTTGGAGATCTGCCGGGGAGCCGGTTAATGTTCTGTCTGTCGCCGCGAGGGAAACCGAAACGGAGACGGAAAACAGCAAGGGGCTATAGCTCAGTTGGTAGAGCGCCTGCATGGCATGCAGGAGGTCAGGAGTTCAATTCTCCTTAGCTCCACAGAAAGGAAGCGGGTCACCCGGATCGGGTGGCCCGCTTCTTCGTGTGTCCACGCGTGGAATGCCGGTGCGGCCCGTGCGGGCGCTGCGGTACCCTGGCGCCATGCGTGCCGTACGCCTCCTGCTTACCGAGCCGCGCTGATCAGTCCCGGCGCATGACCGTCGCCCCGTCGACCGTCATCCCGCCGGAGTCGGCGCGGCTTCCCCTCCTGTGCGAGGGGCTTTTTCATTTAGCGGCAGTTCGTGGCAGTGGGCAGAGACGATCGATGGAGCTTCAAGGACCATGACCGAGATCAATACGACCGCCGAGACGGCGGCCCCGCATCGCTACACGGCAGCCATGGCCGCCGACATCGAGGCACGCTGGCAGGACTTCTGGGACGCCGAGGGCACGTACGAGGCGCCGAACCCCTCCGGTGACCTGGCGGGCGACCCCGAGGTCGCCGCCCGTCCCAAGAAGTTCATCATGGACATGTTCCCGTACCCCTCGGGTGCGGGCCTGCACGTCGGCCACCCGCTCGGCTACATCGCCACGGACGTCTACGCCCGCCACGCGCGCATGACCGGTCACAACGTGCTGCACACCCTGGGCTTCGACGCCTTCGGCCTGCCGGCCGAGCAGTACGCCGTGCAGACGGGCACGCACCCGCGCGTGTCCACCGAGGCCAACATGGAGAACATGAAGGTCCAGCTGCGCCGGCTGGGCCTGGGCCACGACAAGCGCCGGTCGTTCGCCACGATCGACCCGGAGTACTACAAGTGGACCCAGTGGATCTTCCTGCAGATCTTCAACTCCTGGTACGACGACGAGGCCGGTAAGGCCCGTCCGATCGCCGAGCTGATCGCGCAGTTCGAGAACGGCACGCGCGAGGTCCCCGGCACGCGCGCGTGGAGCGAGCTGACCGCCGCCGAGCGCTCCGACATCCTGAGCGAGTACCGCCTGGCGTACGCGTCCGACGCGCCCGTCAACTGGTGCCCCGGCCTGGGCACGGTCCTGGCCAACGAGGAGGTCACCGCCGACGGTCGCTCCGAGCGCGGCAACTTCCCCGTCTTCAAGTCCAAGCTGCGCCAGTGGAACATGCGGATCACCGCCTACGCGGACCGCCTGCTGGACGACCTGGACGCGCTGGACTGGCCCGAGGCCATCAAGCTGCAGCAGCGGAACTGGATCGGCCGCTCCGAGGGCGCCCGCGTCGACTTCCAGGTCGGCGACACCGGCGCGATCACCGTCTTCACCACCCGCCAGGACACCCTGTTCGGCGCCACCTACATGGTCCTGGCTCCGGAGCACCCCCTGGTCGACGGCGCCGCGACGATCGTCCCGGCCGTCTGGCCCGAGGGCACCCACGACGTGTGGACCGGCGGACACGCCACCCCGTCCGAGGCCGTCGACGCCTACCGCAAGCAGGCCGCCTCCAAGTCCGACGTCGAGCGTCAGGCCGAGGCCAAGGACAAGACCGGCGTCTTCACCGGCGCGTTCGCGACCAACCCGGTCAGCGGCGAGCAGGTCCCGGTCTTCATCGCCGACTACGTCCTGATGGGCTACGGCACCGGTGCCATCATGGCCGTCCCGGCGCACGACACCCGCGACTTCGCCTTCGCGCGCGCCTTCGAGCTGCCGATGCGCTGCGTCGTCGAGCCGTCGGACGACCGCGGCACGGACCCGTCGGTCTGGGACGACGCCTTCGCCTCGTACGAGGCGAAGCTGGTCAACTCGGCCAACGGCGAGATCTCGCTGGACGGTCTGGGCGTCGTCGACGCCAAGGCGAAGATCACCTCCTGGCTGGCCGACCGCGGCATCGGCGAGGGCACCGTCAACTTCCGGCTGCGCGACTGGCTGTTCAGCCGACAGCGGTACTGGGGCGAGCCCTTCCCGATCGTCTACGACGAGGACGGCGTCGCGCACTCGCTGCCCGAGTCGATGCTGCCGCTGGAGCTGCCGGAGGTCGAGGACTACTCGCCGCGCACCTTCGACCCGGACGACGCGGACACCCAGCCGGAGACCCCGCTGTCCCGTAACGAGGACTGGGTCAACGTCACCCTGGACCTGGGCGACGGGGCGGGTCCGCGGAGCTACCGCCGCGAGACCAACACCATGCCCAACTGGGCCGGCTCCTGCTGGTACGAGCTGCGCTACCTGGACCCGCGCAACTCCGAGAAGCTGGTCGACCCGGCCGTCGAGCAGTACTGGATGGGCCCGCGCGAGGGCATGCCGACCGGTGGCGTCGACCTGTACGTCGGCGGCGCCGAGCACGCCGTCCTGCACCTGCTGTACGCGCGCTTCTGGTCCAAGATGCTGTTCGACCTGGGCCACATCTCCTCGGCCGAGCCGTTCCACAAGCTGTACAACCAGGGCATGATCCAGGCCTTCGTCTACCGGGACGCCCGCGGGATCGCCGTGCCGGCGGCCGAGGTCGAGGAGCGGGACGGCGCCTTCTGGTACGAGGGCGAGAAGGTCAGCCGCGTCCTGGGCAAGATGGGCAAGTCCCTGAAGAACGCGGTGACGCCGGACGAGATCTGCTCCGAGTACGGCGCCGACACCCTGCGCCTGTACGAGATGGCGATGGGCCCGCTGGACGTCTCGCGTCCCTGGGACACGCGCGCCGTGGTCGGCCAGTACCGGCTGCTGCAGCGGCTGTGGCGCAACGTCGTCGACGAGTCGACCGGTGAGGTCACCGTCGTCGACACCGCCGCCGACGAGGACACGCTGCGCGCCCTGCACAAGGCGATCGACGGTGTCGCGCAGGACATGGCGGCGATGCGCTTCAACACCGCCATCGCCAAGGTCACCGAGCTGAACAACCACTTGACGAAGACCGGTGGCGCGCTGTCCCGGCAGGTCGCCGAGCAGCTGGTGCTGCTGGTCGCCCCGCTGGCCCCGCACATCGCCGAGGAGCTGTGGCGCAAGCTGGGCCACACCGAGTCGGTCGTCCACCAGGGCTTCCCGGTCGCCGACCCGGCGTACGTCGTCGACGAGGCCGTGACCTGCGTCGTGCAGATCAAGGGCAAGGTCAAGGCCCGCCTGGAGGTCTCCCCGTCGATCACGGACGCGGAGCTGGAGGCGCTGGCGCTGGCCGACCCGCACGTGGTCGGGGCGCTGGGCGGCGCGGAGATCCGCAAGGTGATCGTCCGCGCGCCGAAGCTGGTCAACATCGTCGCCGGCTGACGGCTGACGGAGGTATGGGGGGTTTCCCCTACGGGCAGGTTAGGGGTTCCGATGGAACCACTGGCCTGCCCGTTCCGTTTACGGTGGAGGAACCACAGTCGTGGGGACTCGACGGATGCCGGAGGGGCGGACATGGAAGCTGCCGCGATTATCACGATCATGGCGCTGCTCTTCTTCGCCTTCGTGGCGCTCGGGGTCTACGCCACCGTGAAGGTGGCCAGGGCGGCCAAGCGCGGGGTGGACCGCACCCTGGACCAGGCCCGGCGCACGGTGGAGGACACCACGCTGCGGGCCAAGAGCTTCGGTCAGGCCGGGGTCGCGGGCGAGCTGGCCAAGATGCGGCTCTCGCTGCGCACCTCGATGCGGGCCACGCAGGAGGCGTTGCAGGCGGGCGTCGGCGAGGACGCCTCGCTGAAGGAGTCGCTCGACCTGTTCCACCGGCTCAGCGCGCACGGGCTCGAGCTGGACGAGGACCTCAAGCGCATGGAGCGGGAGCCGGACAAGGCGTGGGTGGCCGGACAGCTTCCCGAGCTCGCGCGCCGGACCGAGCAGATCACGGGGTCGGCCGACGCGCTGCGCCGGGCTGCCCGGGACCGGGCGCTGAAGTTCGCCGAGGACGATCTGTCGTCGCTGAGCGCCCAGATCGACGTCGAGGCGGGCGCCCTGCGTCACTGGGACGTTCCGGAGACGGCGCCGGAGTCGGGTGCCGCGGAAGAGTGGGGGAGCCCCGCCGGGACGGCGGGCCCGCAGGCCGGGGACGAGCCGCCCGCGATCACGGCGCGTGATCCCCGGCGCACGGCCTACCCGTGGGAGAAGTCGGCCCGCCCGGAGACCACCACCTGATCTGATCTGATCCTTCCAGGCCCCCGGTGTTCGTGGTGCCGGGAGGGACGTGGGGGGCGTCCGGCGGGGGCCGGGCTGCCGTGCCGGGGCTTCGGCGGGTAACCTCCCGCTCATGTCCCGGCATGTCGCGATCGTCACCGATTCCACGGCCTACCTGCCACCCCAGGCGAGGGAGCGGCACGCCATCACGACGGTCCCGCTGACCGTCGTCATCGGCGACCGCGCGCTGGAGGAGGGCACCGAGATCTCGGCCCGGTCGCTCGCCGAGGCCCTCCAGAAGCGGCGGCCCGTCACCACCTCGCGACCGAGCCCCGAGACCTTCGCCGAGGCCTACCGCGAGGCGGCGGAGGCGGGGGCGCGGGGGATCGTCTCGCTCCATCTGTCCGCCGAGGTCTCCGGGACGTACGACGCCGCCGTGCTCGCGGCGAAGGACGCCCCCGTGCCGGTGCGCGTGGTGGACACCCGCATGGTCGGCATGGCGCTGGGCTTCTGCGCCCTGGCCGCGGCGGAGGTCGCGGAGGCGGACGGCTCCCTCGACGAGGTGGTCGCGGCCGCGGAGAAGCGCGTCGCGGGAACCTCCGCCTACTTCTACGTCGACACGCTCGACTATCTGCGCAGGGGCGGGCGCATCGGCGCCGCGCAGGCGCTGCTCGGCTCCGCGCTCGCGGTGAAGCCCCTCCTGGAACTCGACGGGGGGCGTATCGAGCTCCGGGAGAAGGTGCGGACGGCCTCGAAGGCCATCGCGCGCCTGGAAGAGATCGCCGTGGAGCGGGCCGGCTCCGGTGCCGTCGACATCGCCGTGCACCACCTGTCCGCGCCGGAGCGGGCCGCCGTGCTGGCCGACCGGCTCAGGGAGCGGATCCCCGGCATCGAGGAACTCCACGTCAGCGAGGTGGGGGCGGTCATCGGCGCGCACACGGGCCCGGGGCTGCTCGCGGTCGTCGTCTCGCCGCGCTGAGCGTCCTCGCCTCCCCGTACGAGTGACGGAGATATCCACAACCGGAGTCTTTTCCACGGGACTTGGGTGAGTCCCGCACGGGGCGGTCGTGATCTCTACCGTCACGAGCATGGCACTTCGTACACGTATCGCATCGATCACCACCGGAGTCGCGGACAGGCCGGGGGCTCCGACGAGCGGGCCCGGGAGGGCGCCGGGTTCGGACGGACGCAGCCGTCCCGGAGGGCGCGGCGCGCCTCCTGGGCGGGCTCGGAGGCGCACCAGGGTGCGCCGGGTCTCCGAGGTGCCCGGGGCCGTCGTGCGGCGGCGGGGGGACGCCCTGTTCCCGCCGGCGGCGCGGCCTGCACAGCCGGCGCCCTCGGTGCCGGCTATGGGGCGGCCTGAGGCGCCGGAGGCGCCGGAGCGTGGTTCTCCGACCCGGGCGCGCGAGCGGCTGGCGGCGGCGTTACGGGAGCGGACTCCGCTGTGGGTGCAGACGTGCTGCGGGCTCGAACCGAGGGCGCTGGCCGCGCTGACCGTGATCCTGCTCGCGGCCGCGGGCCTCGCCGGCGGGTACTTCTGGACGGGACGGCCGGAGCCGGTACGGGCCCCCGAGATCGTCCGTGCCGCCCCCGTGGCGGCCACGCCCGCCGCATCCGTGGCGCGGGCCGGGCCGGGGAGCGAGCGGGGTCCCGGGCCCGGGGCGGGTGGGGCGAAGGTCGTCGTCGACGTCGGCGGCAAGGTGCGCAGGCCCGGGGTGCTGACCCTGCCCGCGGGCTCGCGGGTGGCGGACGCGCTGCGGGCCGCGGGCGGAGCGGAACCCGGGGCCGATCTCACCGGGATCAACCGGGCCCGCGTCCTCATGGACGGCGAGCAGGTCCTGGTCGGGCTGCCGGGAGTGCCCGGGCTGCCGGTGGGCGGTTCCGGTCCCGGCTCCGGGGCCGGTGGGCCGGGGCCGCCGCTGAGTCTCAACGCGGCCACCGTGGAACAGCTCGACACCCTGCCAGGCGTCGGTCCCGTCCTCGCCCGGCACATCGTGGACCATCGCACGGAGCAGGGCGGTTTCCGGTCGGTCGCCGAGCTTCGGGAGGTCAACGGCATCGGGGAGCGCCGGTTCGCCGACCTCGAACCCCTGGTCCGGCCGTGAACCGGGCCGGGACGGAGGGGCCGGCCGACCTGCGGCTCGTGCCCCTCGCGCTGGCGGCCTGGGCGGCCGCCGCCTGTGCCGTGGGCGTCGCCGGGTGGTGGACGGTGGCCGGGGTCACCCTCTGCCTGGTGGGGGCGGCCGTCCTGCTGGCTCCGGGCCTGGCCCGGCGGCTCGGCGGTGCGGGTGGTTCCCGGGGTGCTTCAGGAGGGGAGCCGGACGTGCCGGGGACCCCTCCGGTGTCGCCGGGGTGGCGGTTGCGGGCGACCGCGTGTGCGGGGGTCCTGCTCTGTGCCGCGGCCGGGGCGGCCTCGGCGGGGCTGCACGCGGCGGATCTGCGGCGCGGTCCCGTGCCTGCCCTGGCGCGGGAGTACGTCCGGGCGCAGATGGAGGTCACCGTGACCTCTGATCCACGGCTCACCCGGCCCCGGGTGCGGGGCAACGCGATGGCGCCGGTCTCGGTCGTCCTCGACGGAGAGGTGACCCGCGTCGAGCGGTCGGACGGTGCGGCGCACCGGACGCGTACGCCGGTGCTGCTGATCGTGCCGCCAGGGGAGGGCCGGGAGGAGTGGCTGCGGCTCCTTCCCTCGACCCGGCTGCGGGTCGGAGCCCGGCTGGCGCCGCCGCTGCGCTCCGGTGAGCCGTTCGCCGCGGTGCTCAAGGTCGATGGGAAGGGGCCGCCGCGGATCGTCGGTGCGCCGAGCGCTCCGCAACGCACGGCGGGCGAGCTGCGGGCCGGGCTGCGGAGAGCGACCGAGGGGCTCGCTCCGGACGCGCGGGCCCTGCTGCCCGGGCTGGTCGTCGGGGACACCTCCAGGATCGGCCCCGAACTGCGGGACGCTTTCGAGGCCACCGACCTCACCCATCTCCTCGCGGTCTCCGGCAGCAATCTCTCCGTCGTGCTGCTGCTGCTCGTGGGGCGGCCCGGGCGGGCGCACCAGGTGGAGCGGGGCGGGCTCGCTCCCCGGCTCGGTCTTTCGCTGCGGGCGACCGCGGTGGCCGGGGGAGCGCTGACGCTGGCCTTCGTGGTCGTCTGCCGACCCGATCCGAGCGTGCTGCGCGCGGCGGCCTGCGGGCTCGTCGTCCTCCTGGCGATCGGCACGGGGCGTCGGAGATCGCTGATCCCGGCCCTGGCCACCGCCGTCCTGCTTCTGGTGCTCTACGACCCTTGGCTGGCGCGGAGTTACGGGTTCCTGCTCTCGGTCCTGGCCACCGGGGCCCTGCTGACGGTCGCTCCGCGGTGGAGTGAGGCGCTGCGGCGGCGCCGGGTGCCTGGGCGGCTCGCGGAAGCGCTGGCGGCGGCCCTCGCGGCGCAGGCGGTGTGCGCGCCGGTCGTGGTGGTCTTCGCCGCCCGGGTGAGTCTGGTCGCGATTCCCGCGAACCTCTTCGCCGAACTGGCTGTCGCGCCCGCGACAGTGCTCGGGTTCGCCGCGCTGGCCCTGGCGCAGGTGTGGGAGCCGGCCGCGGCGGGGGTGGCGTGGGTGGCGGGATGGCCGGCCGGGTGGATCGCGGGGGTGGCCCGCGCGGGCGGGGAGCTGCCGGGAGCCCAGCTGGCCTGGCCCGGCGGGTGGTGGGGCGGGCTGGTCCTCGCGCTGCTCACGGGGCTCGTGCTGCTCGGGGCGCGCAGACTGCCGCACCGGGGGTGGGCCGTCGCGCTCGTCGCCGGGCTGCTTCTCCTCGTGGTCGTCCGGCCCGTGCCGCTGGCACGGTGGGCCACCGGGTGGCCGCCGCCGGGCTGGGTGTTCGCGATGTGCCAGGTGGGGCAGGGGGACGCGACGGTGCTGGCGGCGGGCGGGGACGCGGCCGTCGTGGTGGACGCCGGCCCCGATCCCGTACCGGTGGACCGCTGTCTGCGGGAGCTCGGGGTGCGGCGGGTGCCTTTGCTGGTGCTCACGCATTTCCACGCCGACCACGTGGCAGGGCTGACGGGGGTGCTGCGGGGGCGGTCGGTGGGGGCGATCCAGACCACGGGGCTCGAAGAACCGCCGGCCCAGGCCGCGTTCGTGCGGCGGATCGCGGCCGCCGCGGGGGTGCCGTTGATCCGTGCGGGATCGGGGGAGCAGCGGAGGATCGGGGTCCTGGAGTGGCGGGTGCTGTGGCCGCCGGCGGGTTCCGGCGGGTCGGGCGGAGGGTCGGCCGGTGGGGCGAACGACGCCAGTGTCACGCTCCTCGTCCGTGCTGCCGGAGGGGTGAGTCTGCTGCTCCTCGGCGACCTCGAACCACCGGCTCAGCGCGCGTTGCTGAGGAGCAGTCCTGGGCTGGGCCCGGTGGACGTCCTCAAGGTCGCCCACCACGGGTCCGCGCACCAGGACCCGGGGCTGATGTGGGCGGCGCGGCCGCGCCTCGCGCTGGTGTCGACAGGGCGCGACAACCCGTACGGACACCCGTCGCCCCGGACCGTGGAGGCGTTGCGGGCCGGCGGGGCGCGGGTGCTGCGGACGGACGAGGACGGGGCGATCGCGGTGGTGGGTGCGGGGCGCGGGCTCGTGGCCGTACCGAGGGGAGGGTGAGCCATCGGAGTGAGGGAGGCGAGTCGATGTAAAGAAGTCCTTGTAAAGAAGTCTTTCTAAAGATAGCTTTTCATTATGCCGGAGATCAGCGAACCGCGACCCGAGGGCGAGCAGCCCCGCAGCATCCGCCTCACCGACCCGCGCGCCCTGCGCGCCTACGCCCACCCCCTGCGGATGTCCCTGGTGGGACTGCTGCGCAGCAGCGGCCCCTTCACCGCCACCAAGGCCGCCGAACTGACCGGCGAGTCCGTGGCCAGCTGCTCCTACCACCTGCGGATACTCGCCAAGTACGGCCTCGTGGAGGAGGCGCCGGGGGGCCGGGGGCGGGAGAAGCCCTGGCGGACCACCGCCCGGTACACGGAGTGGCCGGAGTACAGCGAGGACGACACGGTCGCGGAGGCCGCCGGCGCCCTGACGGCCGCCGTCACCGAGCGCTACTTCGAGCGCGTCACCCGGGCCATCGAGCGCCGGCACACGCTGCCGAGGGAGTGGCGGGAGGCCGAGCAGTTCAGCGACTACCTGCTCTACCTCACTCCTGAGGAGCTGACCGGTCTCGGCGAGCGGATCGAGGAGCTGCTCCGCGCCTTCGAGGGGCGCGAGTCCGACCCGTCCCTCAGGCCCGAGGGCGCCCGGGCCGTCAGCGTCCTGCGGATCGCCTACCTGGAGCAGGACGTCCCCCACCGCCAAGAACCCGAAGAGGAGTGAGCGAGATGGCCCTCGTGGAACGCATACCGGCACTGCTGCGCGAGCGGACCTTCCGTCGCTACTGGACCGGGCAGACCGTCTCGCTCGTCGGGGACCAGATCTCGCTCATCGCCATCCCGCTCGCCGCCGTCCTGATCCTCGGCGCGGACGCCGCCGAGATGGGCTGGCTCAAGACCGCCGAACTCCTCCCCGCCCTCCTGCTCAACCTGCCGCTCGGCGCCTGGGCGGACCGGCAGGCCCGCCGCAGACGCGTGATGATCGTCGCCGACCTCGGGCGGGCGGCGCTGATGCTGACGCTCCCGGTGGCGTACGCGCTCGACGCGTTGACACTTGGTCAGCTGTACGCGGTGGCCTTCGGGATCGGCGCGCTCACGGTGCTCTTCGAGGTCTGCAACGCCACGCTCCTCGTGGCACTCGTCCCCACCGAGCGGTACGTACAGGCGAACTCGCTGGTCAACGGAAGCCGCTCGATGTCCTGGCTCGCGGGACCCGGGATCGGCGGCGTCCTCGTACAAGTCCTCACCGCGCCCTTCGCCCTGGTCGCCGACGCCCTCACCTATGTGGTGTCGGCCGGCTACCTGGCCCGGGTCAAGGCGGTCGAACCTCCGCCGGCCGCCGTGGCCAAGGGGCACTTCACCGAGGGGATGCGCTGGGTGGTCCGGGACCGTTCGATGCGCGCGCTGTTCTCCGCCTCCGGCACGGTCCAGTTCTTCAACTACATGTTCCACACCCTCTTCGTGCTCTACGCGACCGCCGAACTCGGCATCGGCGCCGGACTGCTCGGCCTGATCCTCGGCGCCGGTGCGGTGGGCGGTCTCATCGGAGCGGCGTGCAGCGGAGCGGTCGTCCGGCGGATCGGCGTCGGCGCCTCGCTCGTGACCGGTTTCCTCGGGTTCACGCTGCCCCTGCTCCTGATACCCCTGGCCGACGGGCCGCTGCCGCTGGTGGTGGCCGTGCTCTTCGCGGCGGAGTTCCTCTCCTGCGCCGGGGTGATGATCGTGGACATCGCGGCGGGATCGTTCCAGATGGCGGCGATCCCCGATGCGATACGGGCCCGGGTCATGGGCGCGTATCGCACGCTCAACCACGGCTTCCGTCCCCTCGGCGCACTCGCCGGAGGCCTGCTCGGCACCGCGATCGGGCTGCGCCCGACGCTGTGGATCGCCACCGCAGGAGCCGTCTTCGCCGTGCTCTGGCTGCTGCCCTCGCCGCTGGCGCGGATGCGCGAACTGCCCACGAGGGGTGAGGAGTCGACCCCGGTGGGGGCGTTGTGATGCCGCGAGAGGAGGGAGACTGGCCGCATGAGTGACGCAACGGATGCCCCTGCCCCGACGGCCCCCACCGCGGCTGCGCCCGGCCTTGCCGCGCCTGACCTCGTCGCGCCCGCGCTCCCGGACGCGGGTGCCTATCTGGCGCGGATCGGCGCGCGGCGGCCCCTGCGCGCTGACGCCGAGGCCCTGCGCGAACTGCATGTGCGGCACCTGCTGAGCGTGCCCTTCGAGAACCTCTCGATCCACCTTGGCGAGGACATCGTCCTGGACGAGAAGGCGCTGGTCGACAAGGTCGTCGGCGGCCACAGGGGCGGCTTCTGCTACGAGATCAACACCACGTTCGCGGTCCTGTTGCGGGAGCTCGGCTACCGGGTGTCACTGCTCCAGGCACGCGTCGTCGACGAGGAGGGGAAGCTCGGGATCCCGTACGACCACATGGCGCTCCTCGTGGAGACGGCCGACGGGGAGCGGTGGCTGGCCGACGTCGGCTTCGGCGACCACAGCCACTACCCGCTGGCCTTCGACGAGCGCGGGGACCAGGAGGACCCGGGCGGCCGGTTCCGCGTGCAGGAGGCGGCCGACGGCGATCTGGAGGTGCTGCGGGACGGGAAGCCGCAGTACCGGCTGGAGCTGCGGCCCCGCGAGCTCGCGGACTTCACGGCCGGGGCCTGGTACCACCGGACCTCGCCCGACTCGCACTTCCCGCGGTCCCTCGTCTGTTCCCTCCTCACGGAGGAGGGACGGATCACCCTCAGCGACCGGAAGCTGATCACCCGCGCCCACGGGGAGCGCGTCGAGCGGGTGCTCGACGGGGACGAGGAGGTGCGGGGCGCGTACCGGGATCTGTTCGGCATCGCGCTCGACGAGCTGCCGGTCGTCGCGCAGCCGAATCCTTGATGCGGAGTCGCTGAACGAATCGCCGAACGGCCGGATCGTGCCGAAGCGCGCGTCGTTACGGGGCTTCCAGCCAGCCTTCGTGCTCGGCGGCGAACTCGTCGAGCGCCGCCGCGTCGAGTCGGCCCTCCGGGTCCTCGACGACCACCAGCCACTGGGCGTCCTCGGCGTCGTCCTCACCGGCCAGGGCGTCCCGGACGAGTTGCGGTGCCTCGGCCACGCCGAAACGGTCGGAGAGTTCCTCGGCGACCTCCTCGGCGGCGTCGCGGTCGGGGAGTACGAGTACGTGTCGTCGTTCGCTCACTCGGTCATTCTCGGGCATGGCTGTCGGGCGTAGCCGACGGGTGCGGTTGTCGGGTGGGATTGTCGGGCACGGTTGTCGGGCAGGGCTGTCGGTGGCCCGTGGGATGCTGGATCGCGATGGCCACCAGAAAGACTTCCCCCGACGACCTCCTCGGCCCCGTGACGCTCGCGGTGGGGCAGGAGGACCTGCTCCTCGACCGTGTCGTCCAGGAGGTGGTGGCGGCCGCGAGGGCCGCCGACGCCGACACGGACGTGCGCGACCTCACCTCCGACCAGCTCCAGCCCGGCTCGCTGGCGGAGCTGACCAGCCCCTCGCTCTTCGCCGAGCGCAAGGTCCTGGTCGTGCGGAACGCGCAGGACCTCTCCGCCGACACGATCAAGGACGTCAAGGCCTACCTCGACGACCCGATCGAGGACATCTCGCTCGTCCTGCTCCACGCAGGCGGCGCGAAAGGCAAGGGCCTGCTCGACGCCGCGCGCAAGGCGGGGGCGCGGGAGGTGGCCTGCCCGAAGACGACGAAGCCGGCGGAACGGCTGACGTTCGTACGGCAGGAGTTCCGGGCGCTCGGGCGCGCGGCGACGCCGGAGGCGTGCCAGGCGCTGGTGGACTCGATCGGCAGCGACCTGCGGGAGCTGGCGTCCGCGTGCGCGCAGCTGACGGCGGACGTCGACGGGACGATCGACGAGGCGGTCGTCGGGCGCTACTACACCGGCCGCGCGGAGGCCTCGTCCTTCAACGTGGCCGACCGGGCCGTGGAGGGGCGGGCCGCGGAGGCCCTGGAGGCGCTGCGCTGGTCGCTCTCGACCGGAGTGGCGCCGGTGCTCATCACGAGCGCGCTCGCGCAGGGCGTACGGGCGATCGGCAAGCTCTCGTCGGCGCGGGGCGGGCGGCCGGCGGATCTGGCGCGGGAGCTGGGCATGCCGCCGTGGAAGATCGACCGCGTGCGGCAGCAGATGCGGGGATGGACCCCGGACGGGGTGTCCCTCGCGCTGCGGGCGATCGCGGAGGCGGACGCGGGGGTGAAGGGCGGGGGCGACGACCCGGAGTACGCCCTGGAGAAGGCGGTGGTGGCGGTGGCGCGGGCGGCGCGGCTGCGGAGGTAGGGGGGCGGTGGGTCTTGGTGCGGGGCCGGGTGCGGGTGCGGGTGCGTTGCGCCGGGACGGTTGATTCCCCCACCCCGCCCCTTCCCGAAACCCTGCCGGGGGCTGGTGGGGCTGAGGTCCCCGGGGCTCCGCCCCGAACCCCTGCGGCGGCTTCGCGCCGCGCACGATGGGGCTGCGCCCCCCCTGCCGGTTTCGCGCCGCGCACGATGGGGCTGCGCCCCCCCCTGCCGGTTTCGCGCCGCGCACGATGGGGCTGCGCCCCGAACCCCTGCGGCGGCTTCGCGCCGCGCACAACTGGGCTGCGCCCGTGCCGTGGCTCCGCGCCGGTATGGCGCCCGGGTTGGGCTGCGCCCCATGCCGTGGTTTCGCGCCGTGCACCGTTGGGCTGCGCCACGTGCCGTGGCTTCGTGGCGGTATGTGGCCAGCCGGGGTTGGCTGCCGCGCTGGTCCGGCCTCTGCCTGGGTCCTGCTGCGGCTTCGCCCGGGTTTCCGGGGTGCGTGCACTTCACGGCGGCTTCGCGTGGCGTTCGTACGGCCGCGTCCCCGCCCCCGTCGCGGCTGCGCGTGCCGTGGCCCCGCGCCCGGGGGCGGCTGCGCGTAGGGGTGGGGGTGCGGCGAAGGCCCCGGCCGGCTCCTGGGGTGGAGGCGGCGGGGCCTTCGGCGTACAGCTGGGTGGGCTCGCACCCGCGTGGCGAACGCGTCCGCGTGCGAGTCCTGGTGGTCGGGCGGGAGCGGGAGAGAGGGCCCGCTGGGTCCCGTACGACCGGTTACATCAGAGCTCAGCCCTGGAGGGAGGAAACCTTGATCGCCAGCGCCGACTTCTTGTTGGCGGCGGCGTTCTTGTGGATGACACCCTTCGAGACAGCCTTGTCGAGCTGACGCGAGGCGGCGCGAGTGGCAACGGTGGCCTTCTCGAGGTCGCCGGCGGCGACAGCCTCACGGGCCTTGCGGATCGCGGTCTTGAGCGACGACTTGACGGCCTTGTTGCGCAGGCGCGCCTTCTCGTTGGTCTTGTTCCGCTTGATCTGGGACTTGATGTTCGCCACGAAAGAGCCTTTACAGGTTCGATGTTCCTTCTGGAGTGTGACTCGCAGCTGAGAGGGCACACGAGGCACAGCTGTCCACAGTATCAGTCACTCTCGGGGCCGCCCAAACCGGGCGCAGGGCGGCGGGCATGGGACCATGGAGCCTACGTATCGATCCGACATCGCCCCGAGACGAGACCCTGCGTGCCCGCGACTCCTACCAACGTGCCCGAGCCGAGCCGTACCGACCCGGCTCTGATCCGCAACTTCTGCATCATCGCGCACATCGACCACGGCAAGTCCACGCTCGCCGACCGGATGCTCCAGCTCACCGGTGTGGTCGACCAGCGGCAGATGCGTGCCCAGTATCTCGACCGGATGGACATCGAGCGGGAACGCGGCATCACGATCAAGTCCCAGGCGGTCCGTCTGCCGTGGGCCCCGACCGACGGGCAGGGTGAGGGTCGCACGCACATCCTGAACATGATCGACACCCCGGGGCACGTCGACTTCACGTACGAGGTCTCGCGTTCGCTCGCGGCCTGTGAGGGCACGGTCCTGCTGGTCGACGCGGCCCAGGGCATCGAGGCGCAGACGCTCGCCAACCTGTACCTGGCGATGGAGAACGATCTGACCATCGTTCCCGTGCTGAACAAGATCGACCTGCCGGCCGCCCAGCCGGAGAAGTTCTCAGAGGAGCTCGCCAACCTCATCGGCTGCCAGCCGGAGGACGTCCTCAAGGTCTCCGCGAAGACCGGTGTCGGTGTCGACGCGCTGCTCGACCGGGTCGTCCGGGACGTCCCCGCCCCGGTCGGCGTCGCCGACGCGCCCGCCCGCGCGATGATCTTCGACTCCGTGTACGACTCGTACCGGGGCGTCGTGACGTACGTGCGAGTGGTCGACGGCCAGCTCAACAAGCGCGAGCGCATCAAGATGATGTCGACCGGCGCCACCCACGAGCTCCTCGAGATCGGCGTCTCGTCTCCCGAGATGACCGCGTCCGACGGGCTCGGTGTCGGCGAGGTCGGCTACCTCATCACCGGTGTGAAGGACGTCCGTCAGTCCAAGGTCGGTGACACGATCACCTCCCTGAACAAGGGCGCGACCGAGGCGCTCGGCGGCTACAAGGACCCCAAGCCGATGGTGTTCTCGGGCCTCTATCCGCTGGACGGCTCGGAGTACCCGGACCTCCGCGAGGCCCTCGACAAGCTCCAGCTCAACGACGCCGCGCTCGTCTACGAGCCGGAGACCTCCGCCGCCCTCGGCTTCGGCTTCCGCGTCGGCTTCCTGGGCCTCCTGCACCTCGACGTGATCCGTGAGCGGCTCGAGCGCGAGTTCGGGCTCGACCTCATCGCCACCGCCCCCAACGTGGTCTACCGCGTGGTCATGGAGGACGGCAGCGAGCACACGGTCACCAACCCGAGTGAGTTCCCCGAGGGCAAGATCGATGACGTCTTCGAGCCCGTCGTGCGCGCCACGATCCTCGCTCCCAGCGAGTTCATCGGCGCGATCATGGAGCTGTGCCAGACCCGTCGCGGCACGCTGATCGGCATGGACTACCTCTCCGAGGACCGGGTCGAGATCCGCTACACCCTCCCCCTCGCCGAGATCGTCTTCGACTTCTTCGACCAGCTGAAGTCGAAGACGCGCGGTTACGCCTCCCTCGACTACGAGCCCACGGGCGAGCAGGCCTCCAGCCTGGTCAAGGTCGACATCCTGCTGCACGGCGACAAGGTCGACGCGTTCTCCGCCGTCACCCACAAGGACGCCGCGTACGCCTACGGTGTGCGGCTCGTCGCCAAGCTGCGCGAGCTCATCCCGCGCCAGGCCTTCGAGGTGCCGATCCAGGCCGCGATCGGCTCCCGGGTCATCGCCCGCGAGACCATCCGCGCCATCCGCAAGGACGTCCTCGCCAAGTGCTACGGCGGTGACATCTCCCGTAAGCGGAAGCTGCTGGAGAAGCAGAAGGAAGGCAAGAAGCGCATGAAGATGGTCGGCTCGGTGGAGGTGCCGCAGGAGGCCTTCATCGCCGTCCTGTCGAGCGACGAGTCCTCCAGCAAGAAGAAGTAGCCGGGCCGCAGGGGAGCGCAGCGAGTAGCTGCTCTGTGCATCTAACGGGTCCACGCGCCGTCGGCGCGTGGACCCGTTCGTTATGAAGCGGGGCCCTGCAAGCTCTTACGCGCCGGTCCTCGGGCCTTTACTCTGATCCCGAATCGAAGGTTACTCGCCAGTTAGTTACGTAGACGGTTAGACGGTTACGTAGTTACGCACCGCCAGCAGGCACCGCCGCCGCCCGGAGGACGTCGTGAGCGACACACAGACCCTGATCGAGAACCGGCCGCCCTCCGTGGCGACCCTCTTCCTTGAGCGCGTCGAGCGGACTCCCGACGCGGAGGCCTACCGGTACCCGGTTCCCGCCGCGTCCGGTACCGGTCCCGACGACTGGAAGTCGCTCAGTTGGGGGCAGGCCGCCGAGCGGGTCTACGCGATCGCCGCCGGCCTCGTCGACCTCGGCGTGCAGTCCGAGGAGCGGGTCGCGCTCGCCTCCTCCACCCGGGTGGAGTGGATCCTCGCCGACCTCGGCGTGATGTGCGCGGGCGCCGCGACCACCACGGTCTACCCGTCGACCAACGCCGAGGAGTCGGCGTTCATCCTCTCCGACTCCGAGTCCCGGGTCCTCATCGCCGAGGACGCGGCCCAGCTCGCCAAGGCCGTCGAGCGCCGCGCCGACCTGCCCGACCTCCGTCACGTGATCGTCATCGACGCCGAGGGCGTGGAGACCGACGGCGACTGGGTCCTCTCCCTCGCCGACCTGGAGGCACGCGGTCGCGCGTACCTGGAGAAGCACCCCGAGTCCGTCAAGGAGCGGGTCGCCGCGATCACCGCCACCCAGCTCGCCACCCTCATCTACACCTCGGGCACCACCGGCCGCCCCAAGGGCGTCCGCCTCCCGCACGACAACTGGTCGTACATGGCCAAGGCCATCGCCGCCACCGGTCTCGTCACCCAGGACGACGTCCAGTACCTGTGGCTGCCGCTCGCGCACGTCTTCGGCAAGGTCCTCACCTCGGGCCAGATCGAGGTCGGTCACGTCACCGCCCTCGACGGCCGGGTAGAGAAGATCATCGAGAACCTGCCGGTGGTCCAGCCGACCTACATGGCGGCCGTGCCCCGCATCTTCGAGAAGGTCTACAACGGGGTCGCCGCCAAGGCGCGCGCCGCCGGCGGCGCCAAGTACAAGATCTTCCAGTGGGCGGCCGAGGTCGCCCGCGAGTACGCCAAGGCCAGCCAGGACAACTTCCGCCGCACGGGCACCGCCTCCGCGCCCTTCGGCCTCACCGCCAAGCACAAGGTCGCCGACGTCCTCGTCTACAGCAAGATCCGCGAGGCCTTCGGCGGCAACCTGCGCGCCTGCATCTCCGGCTCCGCCGCGCTCGCCCCCGAGATCGGCTACTTCTTCGCCGGCGCCGGCATCCACATCCTGGAGGGCTACGGCCTCACGGAGACCTCCGCAGCCTCCTTCGTCAACCCGGGCGAGGCCTACCGCACCGGCACCGTCGGCAAGCCGCTCCCCGGCACCGAGGTCCGGATCGCCGACGACGGCGAGATCCTGCTGCGCGGCCCCGGCGTCATGGAGGGCTACCACGGCCTGCCGGAGAAGACGGTCGAGGTCCTGGAGTCCGACGGCTGGTTCCACACCGGTGACATCGGCGAGCTGTCCGCCGACGGCTACCTCCGGATCACCGACCGCAAGAAGGACCTGATCAAGACGTCCGGCGGCAAGTACATCGCGCCCGCCGAGGTCGAGGGCCAGTTCAAGGCCGTCTGCCCGTTCGTCTCGAACATCCTGGTCCACGGCGCCGACCGGAACTTCTGCACCGCCCTGATCGCCCTCGACGAGCCCTCCATCCTCGGCTGGGCCGCCGACCACGGGCTCGCGGGCAAGTCGTACGCCGACGTCGTCGCAGCCCCGCAGACGCAGAAGCTCATCCAGGGCTACGTCGACCGCCTCAACGAGGGCCTCCAGCGCTGGCAGACGATCAAGAAGTTCCGTCTGCTGCCGCGCGACCTCGACATCGAGCACGGCGAGCTGACGCCGTCGCTGAAGCTGAAGCGGCCGGTGGTGGAGCGGGAGTACAAGGAGCTCATCGAGGAGATGTACGCGGGGTCTCGCGAGTCCTGACCTGCGTGGACCTCGGTTGTCCACAGGCAGACCGTTTACCTCGGGCGGTACGGGACAATGGGCTCATGCCTTCCGTACTGCCCGATGGTGAGACCGTGCCCGAGACCGGGGCGCTGCCCGCGCACGCCCTGGAAGGGGCGGCCGAGCGGCCCCTCGGGTTCTACCTGCACGTGCCGTACTGCGCGACGCGCTGCGGGTACTGCGACTTCAACACGTACACCGCGAGCGAGCTGCGCGGTGCCGGGGGCGTGCTCGCCTCCCGGGACAACTACGCCGGTCAGGTCGCCGAGGAGATCCGGCTCGCCCGCAAGGTGCTCGGGGACGACCCCCGGCCGGTGCGGACGGTGTTCGTCGGCGGCGGTACGCCCACGCTCCTCGACGCCGGCGACCTCGTACGGATGCTGGGGGCCATCCGCGACGAGTTCGGGCTCGCGGACGACGCCGAGGTGACGACGGAGGCGAATCCGGAGTCGGTGAACCCCGCGTACCTGGCGGAGCTGCGGGAGGGCGGGTTCAACCGGATCTCCTTCGGAATGCAGAGCGCCAAGCAGCACGTCCTGAAGATCCTCGACCGGACCCACACGCCCGGGCGGCCCGAGGCGTGCGTCGCCGAGGCGCGGGCGGCCGGGTTCGAGCACGTCAACCTCGACCTGATCTACGGCACGCCGGGGGAGACCGACGACGACTGGCGGGCCTCGCTCGACGCGGCGATCGGCGCCGGGCCCGACCACGTCAGCGCCTACGCGCTGATCGTGGAGGAGGGGACGCAGCTGGCGCGCCGCATCCGGCGCGGCGAGGTGCCGATGACCGACGACGACGTGCACGCCGATCGGTATCTGATCGCCGACTCCGTCTTCGCCGAGGCCGGATTCGAGTGGTACGAGGTGTCCAACTGGGCCACCTCCGAGGCCGGGCGCTGCCTCCACAACGAGCTGTACTGGCGAGGCGCCGACTGGTGGGGTGCCGGGCCGGGCGCCCACAGCCACGTGGGCGGCGTCCGGTGGTGGAACGTGAAGCACCCCGGTACGTACGCGGCGGCCCTCGGGGCCGGGAAGTCGCCCGGCGCCGGGCGGGAGCTCCTCTCGGAGGAGGACCGGCGGGTGGAGCGGGTCCTGCTCGAGCTGCGGCTTCGGGAGGGGGTCGAGCTGTCGATCCTCAAGCCGGCCGGACTCGACGCCTCGCGGAAGGCGCTGGGGGACGGGCTTCTCGACCCCTCGTCGTACGAGGCCGGGCGGGCGGTTCTGACCCTGCGGGGTCGGCTGCTCGCCGACGCGGTCGTGCGGGACCTGGTGGACTGAGCCAGGGGGACGGCCGGCGGTAGCCGTACCCCCGCCGTCGCGGGGACTGAGACCTGCTCGGCCGTGCGGACGAACTGATCGACGGAACACCTCCGCTGAGTGCGGAGAAGGGGCCGGGCGTCGGTCGGCGCAACGAGCCGACCGGAGGTCAGGGCACGGTCACGTGGTCGATCAGTCGCTCGACGGCACCCAGGAGTTCCGGTTCCAGGTCCTTGTAGGTCGTGACCTTCGACAGGATGTGCTGCCATGCCGCGCCCGTGTTCGGCGGCCAGCCCAGGGAGCGGCAGACGCCCGTCTTCCAGTCCTGGCCGCGGGGGACCCTCGGCCAGGCGCTGATGCCCACCGAGGACGGCTTCACGGCCTCCCAGACGTCGATGTACGGGTGGCCCACCACCAGGACGTCCGGGGACGTGACGGTCGCCGCGATCCTCGACTCCTTCGAACCCGGGACCAGGTGGTCCACCAGGACGCCCAGGCGGGCGTCCGGGGCGGGGGCGAACTCCGCCACGATCGACGGCAGGTCGTCGATGCCTTCCAGGTACTCGACGACCACGCCCTCGATCCGGAGGTCGTCGCCCCAGACACGCTCGACGAGTTCGGCGTCGTGCCGGCCCTCCACGTAGATCCGGCCCGCCCGCGCCACCCTCGCCCGCGCGCCCGGGACCGCCACCGAGCCCGAAGCCGTGCGGGTGGGGCGTACCGGCGATGACGCGGCAGGGCGGACCAGGGTGACCACCCGGCCCTCCAGGAGGAAGCCGCGCGGCTCCATCGGGAAGACGCGGTGCTTGCCGAAGCGGTCCTCCAGGGTCACCGTGCCCGCCTCGCAGCGGATCACCGCCCCGCAGAAGCCCGTGGTGACCTCCTCGACGACGAGGTCGTGGTCGGCCGGGATCTCCGGGACGGGCGCCGAGCGCTTCCATGCGGGCGTCAGGTCCGGGTCGTAGCTGCGCATTCGGGCGACGTTATGCGACCGAGAAGCGCCGTGCCAGTTCCTCGCGCTGGCGTCGTACGAACGTGGCGTCCACCACCGCTCCGTGGCCCGGCACGTACAGCGCTTCCTCGCCGCCGAGCGACAGCAGCCGGTCCAGCGCGTCCGGCCAGCGGGACGGGATCGCGTCCGGTCCCGCCTGCGGCTCGCCCGACTCCTCCACCAGGTCCCCGCAGAAGACGACCTCGCGCTCGCCGGGGACGCAGAGCGCCAGGTCGTGGCCGGTGTGGCCCGGGCCGACGTTCGCCAGGAGCACCTGCCGGCCGCCCAGGTCGAGCGTCCACTCCCCGGAGACCACGTGCCGCGGGGCCACGAGGACGTCGGCGGCCTCCGTCGCCGCCCGCTCGTCGACCCCTTGCACCATGGCGTCCCTGCGCAGGTCCTCCCGGTCCCGGGCCCGGCCGAGCAGCTCGTCCACGCCCACCGCGCCGAAGACCTCCGCGCCCGCGAAGGCGGCGGTGCCGAAGACGTGGTCGAAGTGCGGGTGGCTCAGTGCGATGTGCGTCACTCTTCGGCCGTCCGTCAACGCCGCGATCTGCGCCCGCAGCTCGGCTCCCTCCGCGAGCGTCGAGCCCGTGTCGTAGAGCAGGACCGCCTTCGTGCCCACTACCAGGCCCACCGTGGCGTCCCAGCCGGGCAGCCGGCGCCTGCCCACTCCGTCCGCCAACCGCTCCCACCCGTACGCTTCCCAATCGATGTCCATGGGGCGACGCTAACGGCTGCGCCCCCGCCTCCTTGCCAGGAGCGTTGCCCGCCGCCGTACACTGGCCGGGGGATTGCTGGCACTCGGGCAGGGTGAGTGCCAAAACCGGAGCAACCGGAGCATCCGGAACCACGACGACAGCTGGAGGTGCGCACGATGCTCAGCGAACGCAGACTCGAGGTGTTGCGCGCCATCGTCCAGGACTACGTCGGGACGGAGGAGCCGGTCGGCTCGAAGGCGCTCACCGAGCGCCACAAACTCGGCGTCTCGCCCGCCACGGTCCGCAACGACATGGCCGTGCTGGAGGAGGAGGGCTACATCGCCCAGCCTCACACCAGCGCCGGGCGCATCCCGACCGACAAGGGCTACCGGCTCTTCGTCGACCGGCTGGCCGGCGTCAAGCCGCTGTCGACGCCCGAGCGGCGCGCGATCCACAACTTCCTGGACGGTGCGGTCGACCTCGACGACGTCGTCGGGCGTACGGTCCGGCTGCTCGCTCAGCTGACCCGTCAGGTCGCCGTCGTCCAGTACCCCTCGCTGACCCGCTCGACCGTCCGTCACGTGGAGCTGCTCGCGCTGGCCCCGGCCCGCCTGATGCTCGTGCTCATCACGGACACCGGCCGCGTCGAGCAGCGCGTCATCGACTGTCCCGCGCCCTTCGGCGAGACCTCCCTCGCCGACCTGCGGGCCCGGCTCAACAGCCGGGTGGTCGGCCGCCGGTTCGCCGACGTGCCGCAGCTGGTGCAGGACCTCCCCGAGTCCTTCGAGGAGCTCGAGGACCGCGCCACGGTCTCGACCGTGCTCGCGACCCTCCTCGAATCGCTCGTGGAGGAGCACGAGGAGCGGCTGATGATCGGCGGCACCGCCAATCTCACCCGCTTCGGACCCGACTTCCCCCTGATGATCAGGCCCGTCCTGGAAGCCCTGGAGGAGCAGGTCGTGCTCCTCAAGCTGCTGGGCGAGGCCAAGGAATCGGGCATGACCGTACGCATCGGGCACGAGAACGCCCACGAGGGGCTGAGCTCCACCTCGGTCGTCTCGGTCGGCTACGGTTCGGGCGGCGAAGCAGTCGCCAAACTCGGCGTGGTCGGACCGACCCGCATGGACTACCCCGGAACGATGGGAGCGGTACGCGCAGTGGCACGTTACGTCGGACAGATCCTGGCGGAGTCGTAAGTGGCCACGGACTACTACGCCGTACTCGGCGTGCGCCGCGACGCTTCCCAGGACGAGATCAAGAAGGCCTTCCGGAGGCTCGCGCGCGAGCTGCACCCGGACGTCAATCCCGATCCGAAGACGCAGGAACGCTTCAAGGAGATCAACGCCGCCTACGAGGTCCTCTCGGACCCGCAGAAGAAGCAGGTCTACGACCTGGGTGGCGACCCGCTCTCGGCCTCCGGCGGAGGCGGCGCGGGCGGCTTCGGGGCCGGTGGCTTCGGGAACTTCTCCGACATCATGGACGCCTTCTTCGGCACGGCCTCGCAGCGCGGACCGCGCTCGCGGACCCGCCGCGGCCAGGACGCCATGATCCGTCTGGAGATCGACCTCAACGAGGCGGCCTTCGGCACCACCAAGGACATCCAGGTCGACACGGCCGTCGTGTGCACCACCTGTTCGGGTGAGGGTGCCGCGCCCGGCACCTCCGCGCAGACCTGTGACATGTGCCGCGGCCGCGGTGAGGTCTCCCAGGTCACCCGGTCCTTCCTGGGCCAGGTCATGACCTCCCGGCCCTGCCCGCAGTGCCAGGGCTTCGGCACCGTCGTCCCGACCCCGTGCCCCGAGTGCGCGGGCGACGGCCGGGTCCGTTCCCGTCGCACCCTCACGGTCAAGATCCCGGCCGGTGTCGACAACGGCACCCGGATCCAGCTCGCCGGCGAGGGCGAGGTCGGCCCCGGTGGCGGCCCGGCCGGTGACCTGTACGTCGAGATCCACGAGATCCCGCACGACACGTTCCAGCGGCGCGGCGACGACCTGCACTGCACGGTGACCATCCCGATGACGGCGGGCGCGCTCGGCACGAAGGTGCCGCTGCAGACCCTCGACGGCATCGAGGAGATCGACATCCGTCCGGGCACGCAGTCCGGCCAGTCGGTCCCGCTGCACGGCCGCGGCGTCACGCACCTGCGGGGCAACGGCCGGGGCGACCTGATCGTGCACGTCGAGGTGCAGACCCCCGGAAAGCTCGACGCGGAGCAGGAGCGGCTCCTGCGCGAGCTGGCCAAGCTCCGCGGCGAGGAGCGGCCCACCGGGCAGTTCCAGCCCGGGCAGCAGGGGCTGTTCTCGCGCCTGAAGGACGCCTTCAACGGGCGGACCTGACCGGACGGCATCGTGAGGGAAGGGGCGGGACGGCGACGAGCCGTCCCGCCCCTTCCCACTTCCGGAGGCCCGTCCGTTTCCGGCGGCCCTCTTCCGGAAGCCCGCCTTCCATGACCTGACGTACCGATTCGGCCCGCCGGGGCCGTCATGAAACGATGCCCGTATGTCCACCACCGCACTGAACGATCTCTTTCGGTATCCGATCGTGCAGGCCCCCATGGCGGGTGGCGCTTCCTGTCCCGAGCTCGTCGGAGCCGTCTGCGAGGCCGGTGCGCTCGGCTTCCTGGCCGGCGGGTACAAGACGGCCGGAGGCCTGTACCAGGAGATCAAGCAGGTGCGCGGGCTCACCGCACGCCCCTTCGGCGTCAACCTCTTCATGCCGCAGGGCGGGCCGCACGCCGATCCCGCCGCCGTCGAGGTCTACCGGCACCAGCTCGCCGGCGAGGCGACCTGGTACGAGACCTCCCTCGGGGAGGCCGACGACTGCCGCGACGACGGCTACGACGCCAAAATGGCGATCCTCCTGGACGATCCGGTCCGCGTCGTCTCCTTCACCTTCGGCTGTCCCTCGCCCGAGACGCTCGCCGCCTTCGCCCGTGCCGGAACGTTCACGCTCGTCACCGTCACCTCCGCCGAGGACGCCGTCGCCGCCGAGCGGGCCGGTGCCGACGCCGTCTGCGTCCAGGGCGTCGAGGCCGGCGGCCACCAGGGCACGTACCGCGACGACCCGGAGGACGACGACACCCCGGGGACCGGGCTCCTCGCGCTCGTCACCCAGGTCCGCGAGAGCGTCGCGCTGCCGATCGTCGCCACCGGCGGGATCATGCGCGGCGCGCAGATCGCCGCCGCCCTCGCCGCCGGGGCCGACGCCGCCCAGCTCGGCACCGCCTTCCTCGGCTGCCCCGAGTCCGGCGCGCACCCGCTGCACAAGCGGGCCCTGACCGATCCGCTCTTCACCCGGACCGCCTTCACCCGGGCCTTCTCCGGGCGTCCGGCGCGCGGGCTCGTCAACCGCTTCATGCGCGAGCACGGGCCGTACGCCCCCGCCGCCTACCCCGAGGTCCACCACCTCACCGCCCCGCTCCGCAAGGCCGCCGCCGCCTCCGGCGACGCCCAGGGCATGGCCCTGTGGGCCGGACAGGGCCACCGTCTCGCCCGCGAACTCCCCGCCGGGCAACTCGTCGAGGTCCTGGCCGCCGAACTCGACACCGCACTCTCCGACCTGGCTCACAGGAGCGCTTCATGACCGCACCCGTCTTCGTCGTCGACGCCGTTCCCGGCCCCGGGAGCTTCCTCCTGGACGGTTCCGAGGGCCGGCACGCCGTCTCGGTGAAGCGGCTCCGGGAGGGCGAGGAGCTCGTCCTCGCCGACGGCCGGGGGCGCTGGGCCGTGTGCGTGGTGCTGGCCGCCGAGGGCAAGGACCAGCTGACCGTGCGGGTCGACGAGGTGCACGAGGACGCCGCGGAGGAGCCGCGGATCACGGTCGTGCAGGCGCTGCCCAAGGGCGACCGGGGTGAACTCGCCGTCGAGACCATGACGGAGACCGGGGTCGACGCGATCGTGCCCTGGGCCGCGTCCCGCTGCATCACCCAGTGGAAGGGCGACCGCGGCCTCAAGGCGCTCGCCAAGTGGCGTTCCACCGCGCGCGAGGCGGGCAAGCAGTCGCGCCGCACGCGTTTCCCCGAGGTCGCCGACCTGATGACGACCAAGCAGCTCGCCGCCCTCCTCGCGGCCGCCGACTTCGCCGCCGTCCTGCACGAGGACCGTGCGCACCCGTCCGGCGCGCTGGCCACGGCCGAGCTGCCCGCGAAGGGCTCGATCGTGCTGATCGTCGGCCCCGAGGGCGGCGTCTCCCCGGACGAGCTCGCGACCTTCGAGGCGGCCGGCGCGAAGCCCTACCGGCTGGGCCGCAGCGTCCTGCGCACGTCCACGGCGGGTACGGCGGCGGCTGCCCTCGTCCTGGGGCGCACCGGCCGCTGGAGTTGAGCGGAAGAGGGATCCGCCTCCGTCAGCGTGTCGAAGAGCGGCCAGCCGTCCTCCTCCGTCTCCCCGTTCGTGGTGGGGACGAGGCCGCGTGTCAGGGCCTCTTCGAGGAATCGGCGCACCACGCCCGGCTCGTTGAGGTTGAGCCAGCCGCCCCCGGCCGCGACCTCGCCGGTGCCCATCGGGAAGCCGGCCACGGCCCGCCCCGGAGCGTTCCGGAAGACCAGCCGGAGCAGCGCGTGGCGGTGTTCCGCGCGGCGCAGGGTGAGGACCGTCCGGCAGTCGGGGTGGCGGTGGCGGACGTTCCAGAGCCACACCGTGCCGTCCACCGTCAGCCTGCGCAGCGCGCCTTCGCGTCTCATCCGCCGAAGTGTAGGGACGGCGTTCTTGCCGAACCCGGTGGACGGCTGCCCCGGTGCGCTTCATAGGGTGGCCGCATGGCCGACGAGTCCCCTCTGATCCGCAGTCTGCGCACCGCCGTTGCCGCCGCTCCCGGTGACGTACCCCTGCGCCTCCACTTCGCCGAGCTGCTCCTTTCCGAGGGGCGCAACGAGGAGGCCGTCGCGGAGGCAGCGGTCGCCCTCCAGCACGCGCCCGGGGACGCGGACGCCCGCGCGCTGATGATGCGGGCGATGGGCATGCCCCCGGCCGCGGCGCCCGCCCCGGCTCCGGCCCCCGCTCCGGCCCCGGCTCCGGCTCCGGTGCAGCCTCCCGCCCCAGAGCAGACCGCGCCTCAGGCGGCCGAAGCGCCCAAGACACCCGAGGCCCCCGCCCCTGGCAACGCCCCCGCCTTCGACTGGGCCGCCGCCGAGCAGCAGGTCCAGGACCTCGTCGGCCCCCGCTTCCTGGAGGACCCGCAGGCCGACGGCGGTGACGGGCCCGCCGGGGACGCCGCCGCCTGGGACGTGGACGCCCCCGGCTCCGTACGCCTCGCCGACGTCGGCGGCATGGAGGAGGTCAAGGACCGCCTGGAGGCCGCCTTCCTCGCCCCCATGCGCAACCCCGAACTGCGCAGGCTGTACGGCAAGTCGCTGCGCGGCGGCCTGCTCCTGTACGGGCCGCCCGGCTGCGGCAAGACCTTCATCGCCCGGGCCGTCGCGGGCGAGCTCGGCGCGAACTTCCTCACCGTCTCGCTCTCCGACGTCCTCGACATGTGGATCGGGGCCTCCGAGAAGAACATCCACGACATCTTCGAGACGGCCCGCCGCCAGGCCCCCTGCGTCGTCTTCCTCGACGAGCTGGACGCCCTCGGCGCCAAGCGTTCCCGCACGCACCACAGCGGTCTGCGCAACGTCGTCAACCAGCTCCTCACCGAGCTCGACGGCATCGCCAGCGGCGCCGGCAACGAAGGCGTCTTCGTGCTCGCCGCCACCAACGTGCCCTGGGACGTGGACATCGCGCTGCGCCGCCCCGGCCGCCTCGACCGCACGCTCCTCGTGCTGCCGCCCGACGCCGCCGCCCGGGAGGCGATCCTCCGCTACCACCTGCGCGAGCGCCCCATCGAGGCCGTCGACCTCGGCAAGCTCGTCAAGGTCACCGAGGACTTCTCCGGCGCCGACCTCGCGCACCTCTGCGAGACCGCCGCCGAGGCCGCGCTCCTCGACTCCGCCCGCAGCGGCTCCGTACGCCTGATCACGACGAAGGACCTGCTCGGCGCGGCCAAGCAGATCAAGCCGTCCACGGAGCCGTGGTTCGCCGCCGCCCGGAACGTCGCCATGTTCGCCAACGAGGGCGGGCTCTACGACGACCTCCTCGCCTACCTGAAGCGGAAGCGCAAGCTGTGACCACTCCGACCGCGCTCCTGCGCGCCGAGGCGCTGTACGACACCGGACGGTACGAGCAGGCCGGGGCGCTCGTCGCCCAGCACCTGGCGACCGACCCGGAGGACGCCGACGCCCTCGTCCTGCTGTCCCGCTGCCACCACCGGGCCGGCGACGCCCCGGCCGCCCTGGCCGCCGTGGACCAGGCGCTGGGCGCCCGGCCCGAGCTGCTCATGGGCTGGCTGATGCGCGTCCAGATCCTGCTGGCCCTGAAGCGGTTCCCGGAGGCCGAGACCACGGCCCGGCGCGCCGTCGGGATCGCCCCGCAGTACTGGGGCAGCCATTACGCGCTCGGCACCGCCCTCGCCGAGCACGCCGAACACGCCCGCAGCCGGGGCCGCGCGGTCGAGGCGTACGAGGCGGCGCGGGCCGCCGTCGCCCTCGGCCCCGAGGAGGACGCGGCGCACTTCCTGGTGGGCCTGACCGCCCAGCGGCGGGGCGACCACGCCACCGCGCAGCGCGCGTACGAGACGGCGCTGCGGCTCAACCCGCAGAGCAGCGAGGCCCACAACAACCTCTCGCTGCTGCGCCTGCGGCGCCGTTGGTTCCGGCGCGGGGCCTGGACGCAGGCCGCCGAGGGCTTCGTGGCCTCCGCCGCGCTCGACCTCGACGACCGCAAGGCCCGCTACAACCTGGAGGCCATGGCCTGGAACACCGCGGCCGGGGCCCGCTGGGTGGCCCTGCTCGGCTTCGTGGCCTCCGCCGTCGCGATCAACTGGATCCCCGGCCGCGCGACCTGGGCCGACGCGGCCGTCCCGCTGCTGGCCGGCACGGCGGTGCTCCTGGGCGCCTGGACGGGATGGGTGGTGTGGATGGCCCGCCGGGTGCCGCCCCGGCTGCGCCGCCCCATGCTCCTCGTGGCGCGCAACTGCCGGCCGGTGCTGTTCATGGCCGGGGCCGTCGGGCTCCTCGGCCTCTACTCGCTCGTCGCGCTCGCCCTGTGGTCCTTCGACTCGGGCGTCGTGAGCGGATTCGGCACGCCGTTGTTCTGGTCGGTGATCATCACGTACTGGGTGAGCCGCTCGGCCCTGAACCGCCGCGCGCCGAAGGACTGACCGGGGAGCGGTTCCTGCCGGTGGCGGCGGATAGCATTCCCGTCGTACCGACGTGTGTCGACCGACAAGGCGAGGAGGCCCAGGCCATGGCCGGAGAGCCGCAGAGCGACTGCCTGTTCTGCAAGATCGCGGAAGGGGAGGTGCCGGCGACGATCGTGCGCGAGACCGAGACGACCCTCGCGTTCCGCGACATCAACCCGCAGGCGCCCACGCACATCCTCGTCATCCCGCGGCTCCACTACCCGGACGCCGCGTCCCTGGCCGCCGCCGCGCCGACCGTCGCCGCCGACATACTGCGCGAGGCCGGAGAGATCGCCGCGCAGGAGAAGATCGACGGCCACGGCTTCCGGATCGTCTTCAACACCGGCGCCGGCGCCGGTCAGACCGTCTTCCACGCCCACGCGCACGTGCTGGGCGGCCGCGGTCTCAACTGGCCCCCCGGGTAACCCGTGTCCGTACGCGAACTGGTCGTCCTCGGGACCGCCAGCCAGGTCCCGACCCGGCACCGCAACCACAACGGCTATCTGCTGCGCTGGGACGGCCAGGGCATCCTCTTCGACCCCGGCGAGGGCACCCAGCGCCAGATGCTGCGCGCCGGGGTCGCGGCGCACGACCTCGACCGGATCTGCGTGACGCACTTCCACGGCGACCACTCGCTGGGCCTGGCCGGGGTGATCCAGCGGATCAACCTCGACCAGGTCCCGCACCCGGTCACCGCCCACTACCCGGCGAGCGGGCAGCACTTCTTCGAGCGGCTGCGGTACGCCACGGCCTACCGCGAGACGGTGAAGCTGACCGAGGTGCCCGTCGCCGCCGACGGGCCGCTCGCGGTCACCGAGGCGTACACCCTCGACGCGCGCAGGCTGTCGCATCCCGTCGAGTCGTACGGCTACCGGATCACCGAGCCCGACGGGCGCCGGATCCTGCCCGAGCGGCTCGCCGCGCACGGCATCAAGGGCCCCGACGTGGGCCGGATCCAGCGCGACGGCGTGCTCGGCGGCGTGACGCTCGACGAGGTCAGCGAGGTCCGGCGCGGGCAGCGCTTCGCCTTCGTCATGGACACCCGCCTCTGCGACGGGGTGCACGCGCTCGCCGAGGGGGCCGACATGCTCGTCATCGAGTCGACCTTCCTCGACGAGGACGTCCGGCTCGCCACCGACCACGGCCATCTGACGGCCGGACAGGCCGCGGCGGTCGCGCGGGACGCGGGCGTACGCCACCTCGTCCTGACCCACTTCTCCCAGCGCTACAGCGACCCGGCCGAGTTCGAGCGGCAGGCGCGGGCGGCCGGGTTCGACGGCGAACTGAGCATTGCCCAGGACCTCATGCGGGTCCCCGTACCGAAGAGATAGAGCACCACCCATGCCCCTCCCCAAGGCCCTTCCCAAGGCCGAGCTCCACCTCCACATCGAAGGCACCCTCGAACCCGAGCTGGCCTTCGCGCTCGCCGCGCGCAACGGCGTGACCCTGCCGTACGCGGACACGACCGCGCTGCGCGAGGCGTACGAGTTCAGCGACCTCCAGTCCTTCCTGGACCTCTACTACGGCCTGATGGCGGTCCTGCGCACCGCCGAGGACTTCACGGAGCTCGCCGACGCCTACCTGGAGCGGGCGGCGGGCCAGGGCGTCCGGCACGCCGAGATCTTCTTCGACCCGCAGGCGCACACGGCCCGCGGAGTCCCGATCGGCACCGTGATCGAGGGCCTCGGGGCCGCCCTCGACCGGGCCGGCGAGCGGTACGGGATCTCGACCCGGCTCATCATGTGCTTCCTGCGCGACGAGTCCGCCGAGTCGGCCATGGCCACCCTGGAGGCCGCGAAGCCGTACCTGCACCGGATCACCGGCGTCGGCCTGGACTCGGCGGAGGTCGGCCACCCGCCCGCGAAGTTCCGCGAGGTGTACGAGGAGGCCGCCCGGCTCGGGCTGCGCCGCGTCGCCCACGCCGGCGAGGAGGGCCCCGCGGAGTACGTCCGCGAGGCCCTGGACGTCCTCGGTGTGGAGCGCGTCGACCACGGGCTGCGCTGCATGGAGGACCCGGAGCTCGTCGACCGGCTGGCCCGAGAGCGGGTGCCGCTCACGCTCTGCCCCCTGTCGAACGTCCGGCTCCGCGTCAGCGACACCCTCGCCGACCACCCCCTCCGCGCGATGATGGCGGCGGGCCTGCTGGTGACGGTGAACTCCGACGACCCGGCCTACTTCGGCGGCTACGCGGGCGACAACTTCGACGCGGTCCGAACGGCCCTGTCCCTGGAGCCGGAACAGCTCCGCGCCCTCGCCCGCAACTCCTTCGAGGCCTCCTTCCTGGAGGACGACGAACCGCGCAGGGCCCGGTACCTCGCGGAGGTGGAGGCCTTCGACTTCGGCGCCTCCTAGGGCTCTCCCAGCGCTCTCCGGTTTCGATGACCGCGCCTTCGCACCGGCCGACCATCCGATGATTCTTCGGCGGTGATCGCCCGGTCGAGCGCACTTGCAAGCGGTGTATGCGGGCATGCGTGTTGCCCGTTTCGGGTCCGATGGCGAGTGCCATCATCGGGCAAAAATCCGCTCCTCTATCAATGGGGCCGTGAGGCCTTGAGGAGGACCATCGCATGTCAAGGGTCGGTCGGTGCGCGCGTCTGTTCGCCGCACTTCTGTTGATGCTCGTGGGCTCGGCCGCCGTAGGCGCCACTTCCGCCCACGCCGCCACCGAGCAAATCACCGTGAGCCTCTATCGGGTCGTCGAAATCTCCTGTGACGAGGGAGACGGCGAGGCGTGTGGGAACGACTACTATCCGAAATTCGAAATCGACCATCAAGGGTTGTTCGACGGGAAGGACGACTACTGCTGCGCCCATGGGGCCGACTTCAGGACCAACTGGGTCCGGACGGCGACCGTGGACACCAGCCACAACCCCGTCGACATCCACTTGGAGCTGTGGGACCAGGATGACCTGAGCGCCGACGACCCCGTCCGGTGGGTCGGTTCGAGCAACGACCTCAACCTCTCATTCGACCTGATGACCTGCACCTTCACCGGCGGCGGTCTGACCGGTCAACAGGGAGCGGGGGTCCCCACCCTGGCCGGTGAGAGCGAGGGCCCCGTGGCCCGGGGCTACTTCACGATCACCACACCCTCGTGCGTGAGCATGGCGAACAGTGTGGACAGCGACGGCGACGGCCTCATGAACACCTGGGAGGTCCCGGGCAGGGGCTACGACTTCGACACCGACGGGACCGTGGACCTGCCCCTGGGGGATCAGCCGTACGGGGCCGTCCCCTACCGCAAGGACCTGTTCGTCGAGGCGGACTACATGGCCGAGACCAAACCGCAGGCCGATGCCCTCGCCGACGTGGTCAAGGCGTTCGCCGAGGCTCCGGTCGACCCGTACCCCGATCCGGCCGACGCGACGAAGACCAAGTTCCGGGGCGTCAACCTCCATGTGACGGAGGGAGAAGCCGTCACGACCGTGAACCCCCTCATGTGGCGGTCGGACGGCCCTGGCACGGCGGACGACTTCAACGACCTGAAGAGCGGGAGCCCGCCGGGCCCTTGCACCGGATTCTTCGGCTTGGCAGCCGATCGGTCCAGTCCCAACTGCGCGAACATCCTGAGTGCGAAACGCCAGGCCTTCCGCTACATGCTCTTCGCCATCAGCTTCTTCGACGGATCCACGCCGCCCAAGGCGTCAAAGGCGTCGGGCAGTTCCGAGTGGACCTCCGTGGGCCCGCAGGGCGGTAACGATTTCATCGTGACCCTGGACACCTGGGATTCCTCGACGATCGAGAAGATCGGCGCACGCAGGAAGGCCGAGGCCGCCACCTTCATGCACGAGCTCGGGCACACGCTGAGCCTGGGACACGGCGGCGACGACGCGGTCAATTGCAAACCGAACTACCTCAGCGTCATGAACTACACGCTGCAGTTCGCGGGCAGGGACCCCGCAAGGCCGCTGGACTATTCCAGCGCGGCCCGGGGCACGGCCCTCGGGACGACCCCGGCCACGGTGCTCGACGAGGCGAGCCTGAACGAGAACAACGGCGTGTACGGGACGCCCTCACCCGCGCGCAACACCGTCTACGGAGTCGCCGGCAAGCTGCGCGTCGCACCCGCCACGAACGGTCCCATCAACTGGAACGAAACCGGCGGCGACAAGGAATCCGCCGTCCCGGCCGACATCAACTACATCCAGTCCATCGGTCCTGACGACGGCGGATGCAGCAAGGCCAGCCCCGGCCAGAGCCTGGGCGGCTTCGACGACTGGGCGAACATCCAGTACAACCCCCGCCTCAACGCCGGGTTCTTCGCCGACGGTGACCGCCCGCTCCTGCCGGAGCTGACCGAGGAATCGGTCCGCGCCATGTTCCAGCAGGCCGACCTCAAGATCGCCAAGTCCTCCGACGAAGCCGACGCCACCGGCGGGGACACGGTGCACTACACGACCACCGTGACCGACCTCGGCCCCGGTACCGCCACGGGCATCCACGTGGACGACACCCTGCCCGACGGCAGCACCCAGCAGCGCTCGCTCGCCGACCTGGCCAACGGCGCCACCGCCACGGTCACACCGGCCTTCACCTACCTCGTGCCGTGCGACACGGCAGACGGCACGGTCCTCACCAACCGCGCAACGGTCACCGGCACCGACACCGAGGGCGTGCCCGACCCGTACACGGACGACAACACGGCACGGGCGACCACCACCGTGCACGCCCCGGTCCTGACCGTGGACAAGGCCGCCACGGCCACCGTCGACGCGGGCCAGGCCATCACGTACACCCTCACCTACGCGAACACGGGGAGCGGCGCCGCATCCGGCGTCACCCTCACCGACACCCTGCCGGCAGGCGTGTACTACAGCCAGGCCCTCGATCTCGGCACCGGCCCCAGGCCGAGCTCCGTGACCCTCAACGACGACGGCACCCGGACCCTGGTCTGGAACGTCGGCAGCCTCCCGGCGCACTCCGGCGACCGGCAGATCGTCTTCACCGCGAGGCCGACGCTCCTGGCCCTGGCCGGCACCACCTACACCGACACCGTGTCCGTCGGCTACAAGAACGCCGGCGGGGCGTGCACCTTCGCGCCCGTCACGGACTCCGCCACCACCACCATCACCGTGACGCCGCCCAGCCGCGACCCGCTCTCCCAGGGCTACTGGAGGAACCACCCGGGGCAGTGGACCGCCGAGTTCCTGGCCCGCGTACAGGCCACCGACCAGCGGTACGACACCGACCGGAGCGGGGCCCTGTCCGCCGCCGAGGTCACCGCGGCCTTCCGTGACGACAACGCGCCCAAGAGCATCCTGGGCAAGCAGCTGTTGGCCGTCTACCTCAACCTGGCCACCCGGCGCATCAACGCCGGAACGGCCATCCTCTCGCGTACCACCCAGTCACTGGGCCTTCACAACGTCCGCGAGGCCGTGATCTACGCACAGGACACGCTGCTCCTCCCGGTGAACTCCGGCACCGCGCAGCGCTACAGCAGGATCATCGGAGTGCTGGACGACATCAACGCCAACAGGATCGAGCAGTACTGACGGCTGCCCGAAAGGCCTTCCGTACGCTCCGAGGCCCCGCTCCCCGCGCATTGCCGCGCCGGTGGCGGGGCCTCGCCGCGAGGCGTCCGCGCAGCCGCCCCGCCCTCCCCGCAGGGCGGCTCCGCGGACCGCGTCAGGCGCGGCAGCGCAGCAGTTCCAGCGGCGGGTTGGAGAGCATGTCCGCCCAGAACTCCTCGCCGTACTCGCGGATGCCGGCCTCGGACACCGACAGCGGGACCCACTCCAGCGCGCCGAACCCGGCCGCCTTCAGGGACTGCTCGTAGACCTCGCGGCGCGGGCACGTGGTGATGATGGTGATCGGCTGCGGGTCGAGGAGGGCCGTGAGCCGCCCTCGGCTGCCCGTCTCGATCTCCTCGCCGGTCGCCTCGATGCGGAAGCCGTACTTGTCCAGCGGCGGACCGTCGTACCGGTAGTCGGGCGTCTGGACGAGCAGGAAGAACTCTCCGCCCGGCTTCAGGTTCTTGTGGATGTTGCCGCACATCCGCTCCGTCTCGGCGACGTCCGCTGCGTAGTTGAGACACTGCACGCCCAGCGCGATGTCGTAGCGCCGGTCGAGCTGCCGCAGCGCGGCCACGTCGCCGACCTCGTAGACCACCCCCAGCGGGTCACGCTGGTCGATCTCCTGCGCGGCGGCGATCATCTCGACGGAGATGTCGACTCCGAAGACGTCGGTGGCGCCGCGCCGCTTGAACTCCCTGCTGTAGAAGCCGGTGCCGCACGCCAGGTCGAGGACCGACTTGCCGGTCACGTCGCCGACCAGGCTCAGGAAGCTCGGCACCTCCCCGTAACGCATCAGCGGCAGGGACTTGAAGCCCTCGAACGCCTCGCCGATCTCGTCGTACTGGTCCTGCACGTTCACGTGTTTCCCCCATCTACTCGTCCTGTAGGTGGCCACGTCGAACAGCCCTCCGGCAGGGGAGGGTTGTCCGTCAGCGGTCGTGGCAGTGAGTCTGCGCCCGCCCCGTCCGGCTGTCGTATGAGCGGATCACACAAAGAAGTTGGCCTTGTGACCCTCGTATCACCCAACAAGCAGATCCACCGCGGTTTGAACGTCGCAGGTGGCGGGGGGTGGAGTCGCCGCTATCCGCGGTCCGACGGACGCGCCAGGCGGAAGGCCGATTTCGCCGCGCGGCGGCGTGCCGTGCGCACGCGGAACTCGGTGACCGGCTGTTCCGGGGCACCCATCTGCGGGACGAGGGCGGAGGACGCCGAGGCCGTGCCCGCGAGGACCGCGGCCGGGGCGCCGCCGCGGCGCCGGACGGAGCCGGGGACGAGGGGGCGGCCGGAGGCGTGGCGGGCCACCGCCGCCATGGGGGCCGCGACGAGGAGGAGCAGGGCGCAGAGGACCACGCCCATGCCCGTGTACCCGGCGCTCTCCGAGAGCAGGCTGCCGACGACGGGGCCGCAGGCCACACCGAGGGAGGACGCCGAGCCGACGAGGACGGCCCAGCGGCCGCGCGGGTCGAGGGAGGCGGCGAGGCCGAGGAGATACGAGAGGACGACCGGGTAGACGGCGTTCCACAGGATCTCGCCGGTCGCGAAGGAGGCCAGGTTCCCGGCGGCCGAGCTCAGCAGCACACAGGCCGCGATGACGGCGGTGCCGACGCCGATCGGCACCGCCCTGCCGAGGCGCGAGCCGAGCGCGCCCGCCGCCGTGACCCCGACGAGCCCCGCGCCGAGCGCCGCCGCGAAGACCGCGCCGACCGTGACCTCGGAGAGCCCGGCCTGGGTGAGCCCGATGCGGCCGCTCACGCCCCAGAGCGCGTTCTGCGCGAGGGACCAGCAGAGGATGGCGCCGGCGAGCACCGCCCCGGCCCGGCGGTACGGGAGGGGGCCGGTGGGCGCGGAACCCGGGGCCGTACGGCTGCCGGTGCCCGCCAGGCGGTCCGGCAGCCGGCCCGTCAGCGGCCACACCAGGGCCGCCGCGCAGGCGATCGCGAGCAGCGGGGGCGCGTGGCCCGCGCTCAGGTGCGGCAGCGTGAGGTAGAGGGCGCCCGCGGTGGCCGAGACCGTCAGCAGGCCCAGCGACGAAGCCCGGTGCGGGTCGCGCTGCCCGGCGATCCCGGCCGCGGCGACGGCCGTCGCCGTACCCGAGCCGAGGCCGCCGATGACCGCGCCCGCGACCACCAGCGGTACGGCGTGGGTCGCGGCGGCGGAGCCGTACCCGATCGCCATGGCGAGCAGGCCCGCGCGGGCCGCCGTGCGGGGGCCGATCCGCTCGCCGCGCGCGGCGAGCGTGAATCCGGCGGTGGAGGATCCGAGCAGCAGCACGGAGCCGATCGAACCCGCTTGGGAGGGGCCGATGCCGAGCCCCGAGGCGAGGCGGCCGACGACGGTCGGCAGCAGGTACGGGGCGAGGTAACCGGCGGTGAAGAGGGCGACGAGGGCGACGAGGGCCCCCGAGCCGCGCAGGCGCGACGACATGGGCGTTCCCGGGAACGAAAAGGGGGAGGGGTGGAGCGCCCGGTGGTGCAGGGAACACGGGGTCGCGGAACCATGTGTATCAAGCAGGTGAGTTGCCCGAGAAGGTGGTATCCGAGGGTAAAGTATGTGATCTGCGTCACCATCGGTTTGGCGTGCGGGTTTGCGGGTATGTGGCGGACCTTCCTCGTGCGTCCCACCCGTCACCCGGCCCCCATCGGGCACACTGATCTGATCCGCACCACGTCCGGGGAGCCGCCGTGAGCACAGCAAGGGGAGACCAGCCGCAACACCACGCCGGGGTCGACCCGTTGGTGTGCCTGCGCGAGCCCACCGACCCCGACTGCGACGTCTTCCTGACCGGCACCGTCTTCCTCGACATCATCTTCACCGGCCTCGACAGCGCCCCCGTCCGCGGCACCGAGTCCTGGGCCCGCGGCATGGGCTCCAGCCCCGGCGGCGTCGCCAACATGGCCACCGCCCTCGCCCGCCTCGGCCTGCGCACCTCCCTCGCCGCCGCCTTCGGCGACGACCACTACGGCGAGTACTGCTGGGACGCCCTGGAGCAGGGCGAGGGCATCGACCTGACGCTCTCCCGCACCGTCCCCGGCTGGCACTCCCCGGTGACCGTCTCCATGGCCTACGAGGGCGAGCGCACGATGGTCTCCCACGGCCACGAGGCCCCGCCCGACGACGCCGCCGGCGCCCTGCCCGCCTACCCGCCGCACGCCCGCGCCGCCGTCGCCTCCCTCGTCCCCGGCCGCGGCGAGGAGTGGGTCGCCCAGGCCGCGCGCGGCGGCGCCAAGGTCTTCGCCGACGTCGGCTGGGACGACACCGGCCACTGGGACCTGGCGGGCCTCACCGACCTGGAGCACTGCGAGGCCTTCCTGCCCAACGCCGCCGAGGCCATGCGGTACACCCGCACCGACTGCCCCCGGGCCGCCGCCCGCGCCCTCGCCGACAAGGTCCGCTACGCGGTGGTCACCCTCGGTGCCGAGGGCGCCTACGCCGTCGACGGCGCCACCGGCGAGACCGCCGAGGTCCCCGCCATCCAGGTCTCCGCCCTCGACCCCACCGGCGCCGGGGACGTCTTCGTCGCCGGCTTCGTCACCGGCACCCTCGCCGACTGGCCCCTCGCCGACCGGCTCGCCTTCGCGGGCCTCACCGCGGCCCTCTCCGTCCAGGAGTTCGGCGGCTCGCTCTCCGCCCCCACCTGGGGTGAGATCGCCGCCTGGTGGCAGCACGTCCAGGGCCACGCCAAACAGGACCCCGAGGCGCTGCGCGGCCGTTACGCCTTCCTGGAGCGGCTCCTGCCCGCCCCCGCGCGCCCCTGGCCGCTGCGCCGGGCGGTCCCGACGATCGGCTTCCGTGCGGCCGCTTCGTAAATCCCTTCGGGCTGTGGCTACCAAGTCGTAGGCTTGGAAGCCGAGAGGTTGTCGAGCAGCGAGAACCCTGCAACGGGAGGTATGCGCAGGCCACAGTGCCGGCCCATGACTCAGACACCCACAGCCCACGACGGAGCGTCCCTCGACGGGACGTCCGACCAGGCCCGCGCCCACTTCACCGTCCCCGCCAAGCATCCGATGGTGAGCCTGCTGGGCTCCGGTGACGCGCTGCTCCGCGTCATCGAGAAGTCCTTCCCGCGGGCCGACATCCATGTCCGGGGCAACCAGGTCAGCGCGGTCGGGGACGCGGCGGAAGTCGCCCTGATACAGCGCCTGTTCGACGAGATGATGCTGGTGCTCCGCACCGGTCAGCCGATGACGGAGGACGCAGTGGAACGTTCGATCGCCATGCTCAGGGCGAGCGAGAACGGATCGGCGGACGGCGGCGGCGAGACCCCCGCCGAGGTGCTCACGCAGAACATCCTCTCCAGCCGCGGCCGCACCATCCGCCCCAAGACGCTCAACCAGAAGCGGTACGTCGACGCGATCGACAAGCACACGATCGTCTTCGGCATCGGCCCCGCCGGTACCGGCAAGACCTACCTCGCCATGGCCAAGGCGGTCCAGGCCCTGCAGTCCAAGCAGGTCACCCGGATCATCCTGACCCGGCCCGCCGTCGAGGCGGGCGAGCGGCTCGGCTTCCTGCCCGGCACGCTCTACGAGAAGATCGACCCGTACCTGCGCCCGCTCTACGACGCGCTGCACGACATGCTCGACCCCGACTCGATCCCCAAGCTCATGGCGAGCGGGACGATCGAGGTCGCGCCGCTGGCCTACATGCGAGGCAGGACGCTCAACGACGCGTTCATCATCCTCGACGAGGCGCAGAACACGAACCCCGAGCAGATGAAGATGTTCCTCACCCGCCTCGGCTTCGACTCGAAGATCGTCATCACCGGTGACGTCACCCAGGTCGACCTGCCGAACGGCACGAAGAGCGGTCTGCGCCAGGTCCGCGACATCCTGGACGGTGTCCAGGACGTCCACTTCTCGACGCTCACGTCGCAGGATGTCGTCCGGCACAAGCTCGTCGGCCGTATCGTCGACGCGTACGAGCAGTACGACCTCCGCAACGAGAGCCGCGACGACAGCCGCGGCGAGCATCGGCGCGGCCGTAACGGGAAGTAGAACGCAGAACACATGTCGATCGACGTCAACAACGAGTCCGGTACCGAGGTCGACGAGCAGGCGATCCTCGACATCGCCCGCTACGCGCTCGCGCGCATGCGCATCCACCCGCTCTCCGAGCTCTCGGTGATCGTCGTGGACGCGGAGGCGATGGAGCAGCTCCACATCCAGTGGATGGACCTGCCCGGGCCGACGGACGTCATGTCCTTCCCGATGGACGAGCTGCGTCCGCCGGCGAAGGACGACCAGGAGCCCCCGCAGGGGCTCCTGGGCGACATCGTGCTCTGCCCCGAGGTCGCCACCCAGCAGGGCAAGGACGCGCCGACGGAGCACTCCATGGACGAGGAGCTCCAGCTCCTCACCGTCCACGGCGTGCTCCACCTCCTCGGGTACGACCACGAGGAGCCCGAGGAGAAGGCCGAGATGTTCGGCCTCCAGGCGGCGATCGTCGACGGCTGGCGCGCGGAGAAGGGCCACACCGGCCCGTCCCCGGCGCCGACCGTCTCCTGACCCGATGGACGTTTCGCTGATCCTGGGCGCGGTCGCCCTGGTCGTCGTCGCCTGGCTCGCCGCCTGCGCCGAGGCCGGTCTCGCCCGCGTCACCAGCTTCCGTGCCGCCGAGGCCGTACGGTCCGGGCGGCGCGGGGCCGAGAAGCTCGCCCAGATCGCCTCCGACCCGACCCGCTATCTCAACGTGGCGCTGCTCGTCCGCGTCGCCTGCGAGATGGCGGCCGGCGTCCTCGTCACGTACGCCTGCCTCGAAGCCTTCCCGGAGACCTGGGAGGCGCTGCTCGTCGCGATCGCCGTCATGGTCCTCGTCTCGTACGTGGCCGTCGGCGTCTCGCCGCGCACCATCGGCCGCCAGCACCCGCTGAACACGGCGACCGCCGCCGCGTACGTCCTGCTGCCGCTCGCCCGGATCATGGGGCCGATCCCGCAGCTCCTGATCCTCATCGGCAACGCGCTCACCCCGGGCAAGGGCTTCCGCAAGGGCCCCTTCGCCTCCGAGGCCGAGCTGCGGGCCATGGTCGACCTCGCCGAGCAGGAGTCGCTGATCGAGGACGACGAGCGCCGCATGGTGCACTCCGTCTTCGAGCTCGGAGACACGCTCGTACGGGAGGTCATGGTGCCGCGCACCGACCTCGTCTGCATCGAGCGGTACAAGACGATCCGTCAGGCCCTCACGCTCGCGCTGCGCTCAGGCTTCTCCCGGATCCCGGTCACCGGCGAGAACGAGGACGACATCGTCGGGATCGTGTATCTGAAGGACCTCGTCCGCAAGACGCACATCAACCGCGACTCCGAGGCGGACGTCGTGTCGACCGCGATGCGGGCCGCCGCCTTCGTCCCCGACACCAAGAACGCCGGCGATCTGCTGCGCGAGATGCAGCAGGAGCGCAACCACGTCGCCGTCGTCATCGACGAGTACGGCGGCACGGCCGGCATCGTCACCATCGAGGACATCCTGGAAGAGATCGTCGGCGAGATCACCGACGAGTACGACCGCGAGCTGCCGCCCGTCGAGGAGCTGGGCGAGGGCCGCCACCGCGTCACCGCCCGCCTCGACATCGGCGACCTCGGCGAGCTGTACGGTTTCGGCCCCGACGAGTACGACGACGAGGACGTCGAGACCGTCGGCGGACTCCTCGCCAAGGCCCTCGGCCGCGTCCCGATCGCGGGCGCGAAGGCGGTCGTGGAGCTGCCGGACGGCCGCTCGCTGCGCCTCACGGCGGAGTCCCCGGCCGGCCGCCGGAACAAGATCGTCACCGTGCTCGTGGAACCGCAGGAACCGACGGAACCCGAGGAGTAGCCCGCATGACCCCCGACGAGCTGCGCGCCTTCTGCCTGGACTTCAACGACGCGACGGAGGAGTTCCCGTTCGGCCCGGAGGCCTCCGTCTTCAAGGTCGCCGGGAAGATGTTCGCGCTGTCGTGGCTCGAAGGCAGGCCGCTGCGGGTCAACCTCAAGTGCGACCCGGACGAGGCGGTACGGCTCCGCGAGGAGCACCCGGCCGTCGCCCCCGGCTATCACATGAACAAGCGGCACTGGAACACGGTGACCGTCGGAGAGCTCCCGGACCGGATGGTCCGGGAGCTCGTCGAGGACTCGTACGACCTCGTCGTCGCCGGTCTTCCCAAGGCGGTACGGCTCCGCCTCGACCGGCCCTGACTCACCTTCGGCGCAGGCCGAGGGCGACGAGCACCGCCGTACCGAGCACGATCGCCGCGTCCAGGGCGAGGACCGTGCGGACGCCCCCGTACAGGTCCCCGCCCGTGGTCGCGAGCACCCCGAGCAGCGGGATCCCGATCGTCAGCCCGACCTGCTGGGTGGTCGTCACCAGGCCGGTCGCCAGGCCCTGCTCCTCGTCCGGCACACCGGACGTGACGGTCAGTCCGTACGAGATGATCGCGCCCAGGTGGCACATCGAGGCCAGCGAGACGGCGACCGTCGCCAGGACCACGCCGCCGTCCTCGCTCACCCCGAGGATCGCGGCCGTCAGCAGGCCCTGCCCGACGAGCGAGCCCACGAGGACGCGGCGGGCGCCGATCCGGCCGATGACCTTCGGCGCGAGCATGCCGGCGACGATCGAGGCCACGCCCTGCACGCCGAAGACGAGACCGGTGGCGAAGGCCGACAGGTCCAGCGTCTCCTGGAGGTACAGGGTCAGGACGAAGACGACGGTCGACATCATCGAGAAGGTGATCAGACCGCCCAGGTTGCCGAAGGCGACCGTGCCCCGCCGCAGCATCGGCAGCGAGACCAGCGGGGCCGCGTGCCGGGACTCGACCCGGACGAAGACCGCGAGGAGCAGCACCCCCGCCACCAGCGTGACCTGCACGTCCGTACGGCCGAAGCCGTGCTCGGCGGCCGTCGACAGCGAGTAGATCAGGGCGAGCAGACCACTGGTGACCGTCACCGCGCCCGGCACGTCGAGCCGGGGCCGCTCGGGGGTGCGGGACTCGGGCAGCAGACCCGGCGCCAGCGGCAGCACGATCAGGGTGAAGAGGGCGAGCAGGCCCATCGTGGAGCGCCAGCCGAGGGTGTCGGTCATGACCCCGCCGAGCAGCATGCCGACGGTGAAGCCCAGCGAGAGCAGGGTGCCGGAGATGCCGAGCGCCTTGTCCCGCAGCGGGCCCTCGGGGAACGTCGTCGTCAGGAGCGACATGCCGGTCGGCACGATCGCGGCGGCGCCGATGCCCTGGAGGGCGCGCCCGGTGAGGAAGGCGGCCGGGTTCCAGGCGAAGGTGGCGAGCAGCGAGGCCGCGCCGAAGAGCGCGAGCCCGGCGAGGAAGAGCTTCTTGCGTCCGTAGAGGTCGCCCATCCGGCCGAAGAGGAGCAGGAAACCGCCGGACGGGAGGGCGAAGGCGGTGACGGCCCACTGGAGGGCGGACTGCCCGAGGCCGAGGTCGGCGCCGAGGACGGGCAGGGCCACGTTCAGGACGGAGAAGTCGAGCGCCACCATGAACTGGGCGGCGCACAGGACGAAGAGGATGAGCCGGTTGCGGCCGGTGAGGGAGGCCGGGGGAGCGGTGGGCGGGGAGGGGCGCGTGGTCGTCGTTGCCATGCCGACGACTCTCGTGCCACGGGAACAAGGGTGGGGAGCGGGTACTTATCCTGTTGGTCGTACCACCAGGCACCACGTACCAGCAGTCACCACAGGCATCCAGGGGGAGGAAGCAGACGTGGCCACCGCTCTAGAGGGCACCAGCACGAAGCAGCACCGCCTCGGCGAACTGCGCGAGTTCCTGATGAGCCGCCGGGCCCGGGTGAGCCCGGCCGAGGCGGGGCTCCCGGACGGCGGGGCGCGCCGCCGCACGCCGGGGCTGCGCCGCGAGGAGGTCGCGGTCCTCGCGGGGGTCGGGGTGTCCTGGTACCAGTGGCTGGAGCAGGGTCGCGACATCACGGTCTCGCCGCAGGTCCTGGACTCGGTGGCGCGCGTGCTGCGGCTGAGCCCGGCGGAGCGGCGCCATCTGTACGTCCTCGCGGCGCTCAACCCGCCGGCCCTGGAAGCCGCCCCGGAGGACCGGGACATGTGCCAGGGGCTGCGGCGGCTGATCGACACGTGGATGCCGTTCCCCGCGCACATCATGGACGTGTACTGGAACACGGTGATCTACAACGACGCCGCGGCGATCGTGCTCGGGATGCGGCCGGAGGCCCCGCAGAACTGCCTCGTCACCTTCTTCACCGACCCGCTGTACCGCTCGCGCATGGGCCACTGGGAGGAGCTCGCGCCCCGGGTCGTCGCCCAGTTCCGTTCCGCCTGCTCGGAGTGCCCGGACGACGAGGGGTTCCGGGCGGTCGTCGACGAGCTCAAGGAGCTGAGCCCGGAGTTCGCCGAGCTGTGGGAACGGCGGGACATCCTGCCGGGCGGCCAGAACCGCAAGGAGATGGAGCACCCGCTGGTCGGCACCCTGGTCGTCGAGGCCACGCAGCTCAGGGTCCCGGCCCGGCCGGACCTCGTCATCGTCATGCACACCCCGCTGCCGGAGGCCGACACGGCCGCGAAGCTGGAGTGGCTGGTCTCCCCGGAGGGCCGCCGCGGGGCGATGTACCCGGTCGCGGGCTGAGGCCCGCGAGAGCCCGGGGATGAGATCCGTCCGGCCCCGGGATGAGATCCGTCCGGCCCCGAGGTGAGATACGTCCGGTCGCGGGGTGAGACGGGGGCCGGGAGTTCGCGGGCCCCGACCTATGCTCGGGCCATGACACTCAGCAGCGAGCACGGCGACCTCGGCGCCGAGGACCTCAAGATCATCACCTTGGCGCGCAGCGCCCGCGCGCGCAACGGCGTGCCCGAGGGGGCGGCCGTACGGGACGAGACCGGGCGGACGTACGTGGCGGGGACCGTGGAGCTGGAGTCGCTCAAGCTGAGCGCGCTGCAGACCGCGGTGGCGATGGCGGTGGCCAGCGGAGCCCAGTCCCTGGAGGCGGCGGCCGTGGTGTCGAGCGCCGATGCGGCTTCGGCGGCGGACCGCGCGGCCGTACGGGACCTCGGCGGCCCGGAGACGCCGGTGCTGCTCGCCGGTCCCGACGGACAGCTGCGCGAGGCCGTCACCGCCGGCTGAGGGGCTGGAACAGGACATCGAGCGACATCGAGGGCCCGGCGGGGACGCCGGGCCCTTGCGCGTTTGTGAAGGATCACCGCATCTTCTCTTGCCTTCCCCGGCCGTCTGCGTCTCAATGAGCATCGGTTCGCCCGACGGACCGTCAGATATTCGCCATTCACGCAGTGTCCGCACCCCTGCGTTCGTCATCGGAAGGGGTTCGAACTCGCCATGAGAAGCAGAAGCACCTTAGGGACGGTCGCGGTACTCACCGGAGCGCTCGCCGCCGCCGGACTCGCCTTCGCCCCGACGGCCGGGGCCGTCGCACCGGGGTCGGCCACGGCGTCGTACGACTGCGGCAGCTGGGGCGGCGGCGTCGCCAACATCACCGCCACCCAGAGCGGCACGGCCGCGACCATGACGATCAGCACGGCCGTCACGACACCGATCGCGGTCGGTACCGACCAGATCAACGCCACGCTGACGCTGGCCAAGGCGGGCGGCGGCACCCGGGTCTTCACCGGGAAGAAGAACCCGGCGGTCGGCGCCGGGCAGCCCGTCACCATCGGCCCCCTGAGCGGGACCGTGGCCTCGGGCGACAGCCTCAACTCGTACTTCGCGGGTGTCGCCCTCAAGATGGTGATCTTCGGGGTGACGGTGAACTGTGATGCCGTGACCTCGCAGACGCCGGGCCCGTTCGTCTTCAGCTGAGCCCTGCCCCACCCCTGACCGGTGTCGCCGACGGCGGCACCGGTCTCTGGTGTGACCTGGGCGAATGCCGGGAAAGAGCTGATCTTGACAGAATCTGATGGGTCATCAGTCGGTGGTTTTCGATTCCATTGACTTCTCTCGGCCCGCAGCCGTGAATGGCGCCCTCTCATCCCTCAGGAGGGGGCCCACACATGGCACTCACCCGATCCCGGGCGGCGACCCGAAGACGGCGTTGGACCGCCGTCCTCGGCGCGACCGCCCTCGCGGTCGCCGCAGGCGGCGCCATCGCCGCTCCGGCCCACGCGACCGCCGGCTCCACCCCGGTGGAATTCCAGACGCGCTGCGTCCCGCCGCCGATCGCCGGCATCCCGCCCATCACGGGCACCACGACGGCCGACATCACGGTCGACAAAGCCGCGCCGAAGGTCGGCGACACGGTGACGGTGACGTACACGATCACCAAGCCCGCCGCGTCGAACCCCGTCGACCTCGCGCTCCCGGCCGACATCATGACCCCGAGCGGCAAGGTCGTCCTCGGCGGCGCCCAGACCGGCGCGGTCACCGTCACGGGACCCAAGAAGAACCCGCCCATCCCGGGCAAGGGCTCCTTCCCGGCCTTCTCCATGACCGGCACCTTCACGGTCACCGAGGCCGGATCGATCACCCTCTCGCCGGGCGACTACAACATCCACACCAGCTACCTCATGGAGCTGGACACCCCCTGTACGGTGCTCAACCCGCCCGCCCCGGTCTCCGAGACGGTCGTCGCGAGCCCTGTGACCAGCCCCAACGCCCGCGCACTGTCGCTCGACAGCGCCACCGGCGACCCCGGGGTGCGGGTGACCGTCAACGGCTCCAAGTTCACCCCGCTCACCGAGGTCACCGTCGTCGGCCGGGCCGGCGGCGCGGAGACCGCGGACAAGATGACCGTCACGACCGACAGCGAGGGCGGGTTCGCCGCGCGGCTCAAGGTCAACGACCCGGCGACCACCGGGATCGTGGCGTACGAGGGCGCGGCCTGGGACCCGGAGAAGGGCGCCGGACCCGCCGCGTACAAGGTCGTCGTACCGGCTCCGCCGAACAGCCAGACGATCACCGCGGCCGTCACGGCGGGCGAGCTCTCCATGAGCCAGGCCGGGGACGCCGTCGAACTGACCTCGGTCGACTTCGGTCAGGGCGGCGCGGCCACCGGCGACCTGAAGACGGTGACGGTCAAGGACTTCCGCGGCGGCCCCGCGGGCTGGTCCCTCACCGGCAAGGTCACCGACTTCACCGGCCCCGGCGGCGCCATCGGCGCCGGGAGCCTCAGCTGGACCCCTGCCTGCAGCGCCAAGGCCGGCAGCCCCAGCACCTGCGCGGCCGGCTCGGCCGGTCCCGTCGGCAGCGGCGGCGCGACCCTCGCCTCCACGCCGAACGGCACCCTCACGGGCGGCGAGTTCACCGTCGACGCCAAGCTCTCCCTCGACGTCCCGGCGTTCACCGCGCCCGGCTCGTACGCGGGCGTGCTGACGCTGACCCTGTCCTGACCACCCGGCGGGGGGGGGCGGGGGGCCCCCCCCCCCGCCCCCCCCCCCCCCCCGCGGGGGCCCCCCCCGCCCCCCCCGCCCCGCCCCCCCCCCGCCCCCGGGC